>CANKCB010000006.1 GCA_947480335.1 Gammaproteobacteria bacterium
AATACCCAGCTCCCGAGAGAGCTGCGCACAACTGATCCCCGGTTGACGGGCCTGTTCTAAAGCACCCCGTTTGAACTCAGGGCTATACTTTCTTCTCTTCGACATAAACACTCCTTTTGCCTATCATAAGGCTTCTTTGAAGTGTCCGTGGAATCGGGGTAGAACCCCAAATGCTTCCGGGGGGATAGTAACAATGTATACAACCAACAATCCTTACATAGTACGAGCTTCCGATATTCAGAATTACCGGAAACTGAACCTTGTTTCTATTCTGCTATTAGCCTTTCTGACGAACATCATGATTTCAGCTCCTGCCAGCGCGCAGACAGAGTGTAAATATCTGGCCAAATATATGGCACCACTAGAGTCAACAGTGAAAAACTGGCAGACAGCGTTGGCCGGGCCGCAGGCGGGTGAGGTGGAGCAACGTCTGGTTGGGCCAGAAGAGTGCAGGATTGTTGACGAAAAAATTATTCAAAATGCCTACGGTAAACCCTGGCGTCAGGTAACCATGGCCCTTAGCGGTACCGTGTTTGGTTATGCACCGGTTAAGTCGAAAGTTCTTCCCCCACTCGGGAACGGGGATGAGGGAGAAGGCCGGGAAAACACCTTTTCAGACCACGTTTTTATCACGCAAGCGCGTGGCAATATGGGCCCGTATCTGCCCGGAGTTGCACACTATCAATATTCAGATGAAAATCCTAACAGTGTCGTTATTTTGATCCCGCAAAATGCCGCTGACTGGAATGGCAGCATGTGGCTACTGGCGCACGGTGCCTCCAGATTCGATCCGCTCGAGTTTCAGCCGCGTGAACCCGGCAAGTTTAATCATTATACCCAGACCAGTGAGTCAGCTGGCGCGTTGATCGATGAAGGATTTGCAGTTGTCTGGACCCGGCGTGACGCGTCCGAAGCTGGCGAACCGGATTCTGGTGTATCGAACACAGTATTACTGGATAACGGTACCAGGCTGGGCGGTCCCGGACAAGTCAGCATGGGGTTTAATAACCACCTGGGACTGATTCGTGACTGGACCATGATCAGCCAGAATTTCATCAAAGAACAACTTGGAAAGCAACCGCAGTACAAATTCTTTCGCGGCCATTCCGCGGGTGCTGCACTTGGCCGCAGCTTTGTTGTCGTCAATGGTGCGAATGTTGATCATTCCGGCAAAAAGTTATTCGATGGCTTTTTTCTGAATGACACTGCCGCCGGGCATGGGGCGACGGCCTATTACTGGGAGGCTGAAGTAGTTGATGAGTTTGGCGCATTTCGCCTGAAACCCAGTGGCAAGGATACACTGACCTTTGACACCGAGCAGATGGGTCTGATGCCGCCTACGGTCGAGGTCATTCATGGGGCCTATGCCGGCGCTTCCACTTCTACTGTACCTCAGTTGTTTGAACGGGTGCCGGGGACCTATTACGAGTACAAGCTGGAAAACGTCCGCATCAATATCGAGAAAGGACTGGGAGATAAATGGAAAGCGTACGTGATTGCCGGTACCAGTCACAATGATGCATCCGCTGAGGCCTTTGATTACCCTGAACTTGCGAAGGACATGGTTGACATCGGCGGAGTAGAAATGGCGCTGCATCATACACTGTTTGACTGGGTCGCCACCGGGAAAAAACCACCCGCTACCCGCATCGATGCGGTAGATGTGTGGGAACTTGATGCGAACGCAGGACCTGCCATTCAGTTACCTGATACGGCCTGCCCACGTGGTATATACCGTCCCTATATGAACCGACCGGACGGCACCAAAGTTGGATCCAGCCCAGCCTTGTTCGTTCCATATTTGACCATGCCGGTTCCCCAGATCAATGTAACCCAGAAGCGGCCGACCGGATTTAAGGAAGAATGGCTGGAGCCACTGGATGCCAATGGCAATCTTGTCAATATGACCAATAGCTTGTTGCGTATGACCCGGCCTAGTATCCAGCAGGTCTGGCACGTGCGCTATCGCAACGGTGAAAAAACCGGAATATTACGACCGCATGAAAACCTGACACGGGAACGCTATGTCGCCTGTGTGACGGATGTCGCGACCCAACTGCATGCAGACCGACTGCTTACTGATGAAGCGCTTGGCTGGTATAAAGAGAAAGCAAAGACAGACGAGATCGGGGTGGAGTAAAACATTAGGGTCGGAGTCAGCGAAAATCAGTCTCGCTTGTCTCCGACCCGATTAATTTTCAATTTGTATTAACATTTATCTGACTCTTTTAATTTTTTACACACTAAATTTTTTAAATACGTTGTTTTTTCTAATTTGCATTAAAAATTAATGGTATAAAAATAAAACCAACAGTGCTGCTACGTCTAAAATCCAAAGAATTTATAGAAGAAGTTAGAGCCTTTAGTATTGCCTACGGCAATAATTTTTCTACTGGATTCCCGCCTCGGCTTTGGCTCCTGCGTCGCCCTACCGACTACATCCATGTAGTCGTTCGCGAGAATGACGATTCAGGTGCGCCTCACCCCTCACCCCTCACAATTTATATTCCCACTCCCTCCACCCTTGCAACAATGGAAAATATAGCCCCAGTCTGATTGGGCGGTTTTCCAGCTGTTGCATCAACTGGGCATAACGGTTTAGCTGGCCGGCATAGCGTTGTTGTTCCTGATCAAGAAAGGACTCACGATCGGGTCCATCGTGGCGGCTGGTTTTGTAATCAATGATCCAGCAAGTGCCCTGTTCGTCGATAAATGTACGGTCAATAATCACATTGACCAGTTTATCTCCCAGCATACCAGTGAGCGGGAATTCGTTGTGTGGGTAGGCATGCACGTTTGACAGTATCCACAGCCCACGTGGGTCATTCAGCAACCTGCTCAAGGCGAGGGATACCTGATTACAGGCCCAATCGAGATCCTTGCCGATAAGTCCCGCCTGATGAAACATCGCCTCATACCGTCCATGCAGATTAGCAATTCGGTCATGGTCCCAGTTTTCAATGCCGTCTCTGGCTATCCATTGGATACAGCGATGCACAACCGTACCGACGCGTTTGATCGTCTCACCGGCCCAGGCATATTCTACCTCTTCTGCGAGCTTGCCGAACTCACTGCCAGTTTCTGTTGACGAGGGCACGATTGATGCAGGGAGTGGCGGGGTTACCCAGTCTGAACGCAAGCGGCGGATGTGCATTGTGGCCGGTCCAGTAACCGACTCGGCAAGCGGTGCCGATGCAGAGGAGATTGCCGTGGTGTAGTGTGATTCAAGCACCGACCATAACTGGCCCAGTAGTGATCGCGACTTGACGGTACAGAGTGTCTCACCTGCCTTGTCTGCTTTGCTTGTGGCCGAGCCGTACAGATGCAGGGTCTTTTTGGCACGGGTAGCGGCGACATAGATCAACCGCTTTTCCTCGTTGCTGTCTTTCTGCTTCTCCACTTCGCGGATGTATTGATACAGTGGTGAATGGTCTACACCGGTTTCGCGTATGGTTCCAAACAGCAGATCATGGGTTCCGTCTTCGCGAGTACGTAGCATCCATTTCATCAACTCGGCCTGGGATGGACGTGATGACAGACCGAGTCCCGGCAAAATGACATGGTCAAATTCGAGCCCTTTCGCCTTGTGCATGGTCATGATGCGTACACTGTTCTGTGCCAGCGGGTTTTCCACAGCGGCATACAGGCGAGAGACATCACGTTGTAATGATTGCACATCGGTAATTTGTCCACCTCGATCAGCCTGCTCAAGCAGGCTCAGGTAGGTCTCAGCGTTCAACAAATCAATATTGCCTGACAAGGTGGCCGGACCACCGAGGCGACACCACAGTGTTTCGATAACAGCACGCACAGACCGGCGCTGGCGGTTGGCCATTGCCTCGGCGAATACATTATTAAATTTCGCCAATCGGGTACGGGCATCTTCCGGCAAACGTTCGATCACATCTGGATCCTGACACAAGTCCCAGACAGTACGGTGGCGATCAGCACCTGAAATCAGTAGTAAAGCTTGCAAGTCGAGTCCACACCACGGTGCACGCAGTATACTTAACCAGGCGATTCGATCGGCCAGACTGAACCAGGCGCGGGTCAGTGCAAACAGATCCTGTATTACCGTTTTGTCAGCCAGTGTATCAATTTCAATTGCGCTGAACGTGATGGCCGCCTCACGCAGGGCAGGTAGTATGCGCGACAAATGTTTGCGGTTACGAACCAGGATCGCAATCGTATCGTCTACAGACTCCTGTCGCAGAGCCTGAATCCGTTCCGTGATCCGGGTGGCCTCAACGCTACCAGTATCATCAAACTCCGGATAGACACTAACCTGACCCGGTACATTATTAATCGTCGCAACCGATGGATGAAAGCGCACCGCACCATTGGTCAACTCATCCGCTCCGGCGAATACCTGGCTGAAGCTCTCGTTCACCCAGTTGACTATCCCTGGGCCAGAACGGAAGTTTGCACTGAGTACCAACACTTGCAAGCGAACGGTTCCCAACTGCTGGCGATGAAACGTGCGGATAAAATTGCTAACTTCCGCTTCGCGAAAGCGATAGATGGATTGCATCGGATCGCCGACCAGAAACAGGGTGCGTCCATCATCATCCGACCATTGCGCAGTCAATCGTTCCAACAGTTCAAGTTGGCTGATCGAGGTATCCTGGAATTCATCCACGAGCAAATGTTTGATCTGGTAATCCAGATACAGCGCCAGATCCGTTGGCTCAGTATCGTTGCCAAGCGCATTCACCGCCGCCCGGGAGATACCGGTAAAATCGGTCTGATTACGTTCATTGAACGCCAGTTGCAATTGACCTGCCGTTACACCCAACAATCGCACCAGTGCATCGACCAATTGCCATTCCTCATCGCTGAAATGTACTGGCGGCAACAGAACAAGCTCGACCAATGCCTCGCGCAGTCCGTTGATTGATTGCAATTGCTCAATCAGTGTCTTCATCCGCTCTTTCATCAACTCGCGTTGCGCCGTCTCGACAAGGTCTTTTGTTTTTGCCGGGAACCCGACACTGACATTCAAACTGACGCGCCAGGTTCCTTTACCGGTTAGCAACCAGCCGGCTATCGCCTGCCAGGCTGATAAATTGTCCGCATGGGCTTCGGGTAAATTATCCAGATGACTGCACACGAGCAATTCGGCATCCGGTTTGTCACGGGAAAGTTGTTCAGTGGCAAAGCGCAGCAGAGCGCACAACTCATTCTGTAATTCATGCGGCAGGCGTACTGCAACAGACTGCAGTTTTTCCTCGGCCAGATTTTGCAAGGCTTGTTCGAGCTCACGACGTTCATGTCCATGAATGACATAGCGCAACCATTGATCACGTTTCTGTAACATCTCCGCTAGCAGGCCTTTCAGCCGTGGCAGATCGTTATCCATATGATTGACGAGCAAGGCAATCGGGGCGCTCCATTCCGGTTCAGATTCCAGCTCAATCAAGGTTGTCGTGGCAGCCTGTTCATACAAGGGCATGGGATCATCGGCAATCTGTTGTAAGCCACCGCTACCAGAGAGCACCGGCATTTGTCGCGCCAGATTGCCGCACAGTGAATCGATGGTCTGGATGCGCAGACGTCCCGGGTTTTCGGTCAGCTGCCAGTCATGACGTTGCCCCTGTGCCAAGGCGGCGCGTGCCAGCTCCATTGTTTGCTGTTCATATTCATTACTGGCCGGCAGGTTGTTTGCCGCCTGTGCGAGTGCCTGCAATACCCTGCCCTGCATTTCAGATGCCGCCTTGCGGGTAAAGGTAATGGCGACAATTTCTTCCGGGGCATCGACGATAGACAACAGACGTAGATAGCGTTGTATCAACAAACCAGTCTTGCCGGAACCGGCTGGCGCCTGCACGATAAACGACGCCTCCGGGCGGATGGCGTGTTTACGTTGGTCTAGATCAGGAAGCCGTGTTGTCATGATGTAACTTGGGGAAAGAAATCTGGGTTTGGCATTCTGCAATACATTATTGCCATGCTTTCCGTGTGTTTCCTGACTGCATTGGAAAAACGAGTCAGAATGAAGTGTTGTTCTGTTAACAACACCTGTTTAATCTGGATTCCGGGTTGCCTCGCTGTACTCAGCCCCCGGAATGACGGTTTACTTGATCCCGTCATCCCGGAAACCGCGCTAGCGGTTGTCCGGGACCCAGATAAAACTAATCGCCGAAGGCGTAACATACATTGCTTTTTTAACAACGCTTCCAAAATGCACCCCCATCCTACCTTCCCCCAGAGGGGGAAGGGGATACCGGATTGCCTCGCTGAACTCGGCCCCCGGAATGACGACTTTTTTAATTCCGTTATCCCGGAACATGACATCGGAGTTTGAAATAATGAGCTATTACTCTTCATCTTCAGTCTCCTGAACGATAGCACTCAGCTCATGTATACGGCACAACGAATGTAAATCACAATTACGACAAGCATTCGCATCTTTCGGGCTGACATCGGCATGACCATTCACAAATTCGGTGGCCAGATCGGCCAGGATCGATTCCCATTGGTGTAGTCGACTACCGAATAAATCTTCACCCGTCTGTTTATCCACTGCCGCCTTGACACCGGGTAACAGATCTTCAGTAGTACCCAATCCGGTAAAACCCATCTGGCCTTTTTTCAGATTGGCCCAGGCCAGTGCGGCCACTTCGCCATCGCTGCAAATTGCATACAGCGGCAGTTGCGGGGCATTCATGCGTTCGCCGTCCCAGTCTGACAGCTTCACATTGCCGGTCTTGTAATCAAGGATCACCAGTCTGCCATCTTCCAGTTGATCGATGCGATCGATACGCAAGCGTAATCCCAGACCGGACAGGCTGGTTTTTTTCTCCTGTTCAATTGCCAGCACCTTGAACGGTATACGCAGACGTTCGTGTTGCAACCAGTCGAGTGCCAGTTTTGTAAGACGTTGTGTTTCCATCCTGACAAACTGGCGCGTAAATGTTTCCGGTTGCTGATATGCCTGTTGTTTCAGTACATCGTTCACCACACTGCTGACCAGATTCTGTAAGTCAGACCATTCTGTTTTTTGCAAGATGCCATAGTCGTGCAACTGCTGCCAGATCTGTTGCATAACGGCGTGCACCAGCTGTCCGCGTACCATTGGATCGAGCCCGATATCCACCTGAGCGATACCTTGTGCATGGAGTCGATGACGGGCAAAGGCACGGAACGAACACGCCGCCTGATCCGACAGGATTGAGCTGCCGCCACTGGTCTTGCCACCTTCGACCAGCAGGGGGACATCGCCATCATCCAGCGTTTCAATCGAGGCCGAGCGTAGCAGTGATTGTTTATAATCATCGTCCTGTATAGAAGGGACAGCTTGTTCAACCGGATATTGCCGTAGTACCGGACTGGGACGACATTCCTGCTCACCTTGCATCGCCGTAAAACTGAAAACGATTTCATACGATGAACGAATCAGTTGATCCGCCAATCGACGGGTCTGTGCCAGGGTGATAGCAGCTGTGGCTCCTGGCAATTTCGCCTCACGTTGCACGGTGGCAGGGATAAATGGATTTGGTTTCGCCGGTTCCGGCCAGACCTGATCATGGATACCGATTACCCGAATATAGTCATACTGCATACCGGCTGCACCGGGCAGTCCGCAAATCTGGATCGGTGTTTCTGCCGTTTCTGGCTGGAAGCTGGTGTCAGCCAGTATCCGGCCCAACTGAAACAGCGCGGTCGAATAGTCACATTGTTTTAATACATTATTTAATGAGGCCAAATCGGCCAGTGCATCACGCCACGCGGACAAGGTCTGGTATTCCTCGCTATCGGGTTGCCGTTCACCCGGCCAACCAAACAGCTTGAGCCAATCGGTAAAGACACTGGCCCAGTCTCCCGGTGACTGGCGTTTGCGTATATTCTGGAATGACTGCTGAAACTGCTGCAATATCTGCAGGAACAACGGTGCCTGTTCGCGCGTTTGCAGATTATTTTCACTGTAGCGCAACAGATTCGACAATTGCCAGTGTTGCTCGCCACTGCGACGCAATGCCGCATCCAGTTGTGCCCTCGCCTGCTGTTCACTTTCTGACCCGCGTATAAAAACTGTGCGCAGCAATTCACCCAGTCGTTCCATGCTGTGTTTGCGGTGACCGAGCGCGAGTAATTCAACGGCAGCATGGATCATTGGATAATCTGAGAGGGGTCGACCCGGTGCGAGTGAATACAACCGGGTTGCGGCGGTCTGCCCCAGTAATGCGCCGGGATGAAATACCTGTTCAAAGATGCTGACTACCTGTTCCCGACGCTGATGCAGATCCGGCACCACGATACCGACACTGACGGTGTTGTCCTGACCGATGATTTGTCTGGCCCAATGTGCAGCCGCGCGGATTTCCTCCTGACTGTCACCAAACTGTTGATGGCACACTGTACGGTTGCGATTCTCGGCATTGAACAGTACAACATCGGTACCCAGTGCTTGCAGCTGTGTAATTAACTGCTGTTGCTCCGGTGTGTATTCATCAAAGCCATAAAAAATTAGTCCGGGGAAATCCAGTTGTTCCGGCAACAATCCCTGAATGATACCGGTGCTGTCAACCCAGCGTCGCTCATTCAATATGGTCTGATACTGTCTGGCCCAGGCACGAAACGCACGTGCATCTTCATTCAGGTACACGCCTTCCGGAAAAATCGGTATCTGCCAGGACTGACAAACCTCCCAGGTGTGGATTGCCTGTTGTACAACCGGATTTATCTGCAAAAAATGTTGTGCATAGGTCGAAGATTCAATTACCGACTGCCAGAGCTGGCGTTGTTGTGCTGTATTCAGTAACGTAACTGCAGACTGTTGCGCAAATTGTTGTTCTTCCCAGGCCGCTATCAGCCAGCTTTGCCAGGGCAGTATGGCCGGCGTGGGCCAGATTGTCTTCCCAGTTGCCAACATTGCCCGTGAAAATTGATGACGAAGTAACCTGGCCTGACGGTTGCTGGCGGTAACCAGGGTGTAACCCTGCTGGATGAATTCGATGCAGTCATTAAGCATAGGTGCAGATTATCACGTGCCAGTGGTTGGCACATCAGCAAGCCGTTATTGCAACCAATACTGCTGAATAGCCTTTACTTTTTCGGGCTTAAGATGATTTTTTCGACCAGCATCGGCTTGTCGATATAGGGATTACGTTGACCCTGGAGTTGTTCAATCTTGTTATTTCTGTCCGCTTCCTGCTCACTGGGTGGATCCTGACGATTCCACAGCTTCAGTGTCTGCAACAATTCATTTGTGATGGGTAATTCGTATTGCTTGTGCATATACAAAATCGATCGGGCAATATTACCCTTGCTCAAATCACGCGGTTCAATTACTTTCTGATCCCATTCGAATTCACAGTTTTCAAACCGCGAATCCTTGCCAGGAACACTTCCAAAGCTGCGACCGTTCCGATATACCAGCAAATCTGACCAGGCCGGATATAGGTTATGCATATCGGCCTCCATTTTTTTGAACTGCTTGTTCTTCGCATAACATTCTGTGCGGTTACGGCAATGCAGATTGTCGAGCATCCAGTCGGTTGCGTACATTTGATCTATGCCTATCGCGAGTCCTTCCTGGGATTGGCCTTGCATATCAAACCGAAATCCACAGTACAGAGTCCAGCCACCTTCCGGGTATAACTTTTGCCAGAATACCTCGCTGGCAATGGTGTCGTAATCATGCATGTCCAGATCAACCGCCGCCGGCACAGCTACGTTTGCAGGCACAGCAACCGATGCCGGACCTTCAGCTGCAACTGGGCCGAGATTGAGCAAAAGCAACAACAGCAGCGGGAATTTACTATACATCTTCAAGTCTTGAATCATCCTGGTTAATAACGGAGACAGTATAAATGTTATGGCACGGTTTCCTTAATGATTTTGGTTGGTGGTTGCCGGTAACAACGCAGCAAGACATCTTACAATACAAGGCAATACCCGTTAAACTGATTGTATCTGATTACAGACGGATGAGACCATTGAACACACTCCATAAACCGGGTCAGCGGATCCATGATCGAGGTATTTGTGCATGAATGATTCAGACGATCCTGTAAAAGCTGAATTGCATCAGCTTGCTGAAAGTACGGTATTTAACCGTAATCTGCTGTTCCTGGGATTTTTCTTCACCGTATTCCTGTTTTTGTTATACCAGCTGTTCCGGATCCTGTCGCCATTTCTGGCACCGTTACTGGCAGCCGTTATGATCAGTCTGATTTTTTATCCACTCAATACCTGGTTACGCCGCTTGATACCGAACCAGAATATCACAGCCGCCATCGCCACACTGACGGTGGTGCTGACAATCATCATCCCGGTCATCCTGCTGATCTGGGCGCTGATCGTCGAAGCAGCTGATCTGTTGCCGGTCATCCGTGCCTGGCTGGTTAAATGGGAAGCTGAAGGCTTCAGCAACCTGACCAGTGCCGTACCTGAGTCCTTGCAACAACTCTGGATCAGTGTGGCCCCCTATGTCGAACGCTGGAATGTAGACATCCAGTCCATGTTGACTGAATCCGTACGTAATTTCGGTAACTCACTGACGATGTTAGGTGCCGCTAGCCTGCGTGAACTGTTTCGCTTTGTCCTGAATCTGGTCGTACTGGTTATCGTGTTGTTCTTTTTCTTTCGGGATGGTGACCGCATTATAAAGAGGATAATCGAACTGATACCGATGGAGAAACGCAACAAGCAGCTGGTGGTTAGCCGTCTGGATCGTACCCTGGTTGCAATCGTGCGCGGCGCGTTTGCCACCGCCTCCGCTCAGGGCTTGCTGGCCGGTATTGGACTGGCCGTTGCCGGCGTGCCATTTTCCCTGTTGCTGGGATTTTTCTCGTCGCTGCTGTCGCTGGTACCGTTTGTCGGCGCCAGTCTGATCTGGGCACCGGCCAGTGTGTATTTAATCATTAATGATCATACCGGTGCCGGCATTGGTCTGATTGTGTGGGGTATGCTGGTGGTAGGGCTGGTTGATAATCTGATACGGCCCTGGGTCGTCGGCCAGCATGCACAGCTACCGGTACTGTTGTTACTGGTCGGGATTCTGGGTGGTTTACAGGTATACGGTCTGATTGGTGCACTGATCAGTCCATTGGTGGTTGCCACCGTGCTGGTGTTTGCACAGATCTATAATGATCAGTATCTGGTGAAACATCCTCCGCAGAATAATTCGGGCAGCACTACACCCTGATTGTTTGATCGCTTGTAATACTCAGGAACATAAGCTTTACATTGAACCCCGTATACAGGTGATAAAATGAAAATGCATAGTTCTTTTTACCTTTTTATCTTCTTACTCGTATTAAATCATGCGACCCAATCAGCCGGGACCTACCAGCTCATCCGTGAAATCCCGATTGCTGGCAACGGTTCCTGGGATTATGTCGGGATGGACGCCGCCAACCGGCATGTGCTGATATCCCACGGTAGCCAGCTGGAAATCCTCAATGCCGATACCTATGCACTGGACGGTAAAATCATGGGGCCAGGTGTGGATCAGTCCAGACCGGAAACAATGACCGGACAAGGTGTGCGCGGTGCGGCGGCGGCTCCGGATCTGGGTCTGGGATTTATGCCCAATGCGCGTGATGGTTCAGTTTCAATCTTCGATTTGAAATCACTAAAAGTACTCTCCGTTGTAAAAGTTGGCGCGAATCCTGACGGTTATGTGTATGACCCGGCCACACATTATGGTTTTACTTTCAGCAACCGCACCAAGGCGGCGGCTGTCGTGGATTTGCAGGCCGCGATACTGGTCGCTACCATCCCGCTAGGTAGCAAGCCGGAAGCCGCTGCGGCGGATGGCAATGGTAACGTTTTTGTCAATATGCAGGAAAAAGATCAGGTTACTAAAATCGATGCGAACAAGCTGACCGTTACAGACAGCTGGCCTACCGCACCGTGTAGCAATCCTACCAGCATGGCAATCGACAGAACAAATCAACGCTTGTTTATAGGATGCCGTGGTACTACGCCCATGCTGATCGTGATGGATGCGACGAATGGCAAGATAATCACCTCATTGCCTATTGGTGATCGCACAGATGCCGCTGTATTTGACGCCGACAAGCAGCTAATATTTACATCGAATGGTGGTGATGGCACCCTCTCTGTCATCAAACAACTGACACCAGACCAATATCAGTTACAGGAAACCGTACATACTGAAAAAGGGTTTCGCACCATGACGCTGGATCCGGTCACACACAATCTGTTTCTGATCAGCGCCAAACGCACTACGCCGCCCGCCGTTGAGAGACAACCGGCACCGCGCGAAGTAATTGTACCGGACAGTTTCAAGGTACTGGTCGTAGGCCCCGGTCAGGGCTGATTCAATACCTGAAAAAATACGGCAAGGCCATCAGCACCACGCCAATCACGATTAACAGGATCAGGTTACTGATAAAGTAGGGATACACCATTAATAACAGTCCACAGGACAGGGGCACTATGGCTCCCTGTTTTTTGCCATACATGAAAAAGCCCAGCCCGAATGTGCTGAACAAAAAGCCCCAAATCAATACAGATGAATCCATCGTTTAAACCCTGCGTCAAAAACCTGTTGCTATACGGTTAGCTGTTTGCTTCGTTCCACAACTTGTTACGGCAATTCTACCTGATCACGCAATTTGTCCCCTGTTGTTTTTAACGATGATAATATAGTCTTGTTCCCCATTTACGGTCCGTAATGGACAACTCAAAGGCAACCGTTATGTCATACAACCAGAATACCAGTGTGTCCCGTGAGGCATCCGATAGTTCCCGTCTGCGCATCATTGTTGCCAGTATGGTTGGCACTACCATTGAGTTTTTTGATTTTTATATCTATGCCACCGCTGCCGTGTCCGTGTTTCCGTTGCTGTTTTTTACGCAAGGTGATGCGAGTGCTGCATTACTGGCCTCGATGGCGACCTTTGGTGTTGCCTTTGTCGCACGTCCTATCGGCTCGGTACTGTTTGGCCATTTTGGTGATCGCATTGGTCGCAAGGCCACACTGGTTGGCTCACTGTTATTAATGGGACTGGCCACTTTTATGATTGGTTTGTTACCTGGCTACAACCAGATAGGTCTGTTCGCGCCAATGCTGCTGACTATCCTGCGTTTTTGTCAGGGTCTAGGACTGGGCGGTGAATGGTCAGGCGCGGCATTGCTGGCTCTGGAAAATGCAAAACCTGGTAAACGCGCACAGGCTGCCATGTGGCCACAGTTGGGCGCACCGTTCGGATTTATTCTGGCCAATGGCTTCTTCCTGCTGCTAACCATTCATTTTAACTATGACTCGAAAACAGCGACGCTGACGGATCCTTTCCTGGTCTGGGGCTGGCGCACGCCGTTTCTGTTATCGATCGTCATGGTGATATTCGGCCTGTATGTGCGCCTGAAGCTACATGAAACACCGGTGTTTGCCCGCGCCATTGCACGCGGCGAAAAACTGAAAACCCCGTTGACCCAGATCTTTCGTCATCATTTAAAAACGCTGACCATTGGTACCTTTATTATGGTGGCAACCTATGGCCTGTTTTATCTGATGACCACCTGGGTACTGTCATATGCGATAGGCAGTCCGAGTCTCGGTTTTCTGGGTATAGGCTACCGCGAGTTTCTGGTGTTGCAGATAATATCCGTACTCTGCTTCGCCGGATTCATCCCCGTGTCTGGACTGCTGGCCGATCGGTTTGGACGTCGCAAATTTCTTCTGATCGTTACGTTTCTCATTATCCTGTTCGGCTTCAGCTTTAATCTGTTCATCTCGCCCGATGTCATAGGCACAGGCGCGAATGCGAACAAGACCATCATGCTGCTGTTTCTCAGTACCGGCATGACGCTGATGGGACTGACTTTTGGACCGATGTCCGCGCTGTTGCCCGAACTGTTTCCAACCAATATTCGTTATACCGGATCCGGTGTTTCCTACAATCTGGCCTCGATACTGGGCGCGGCGCTGACACCGTTTGTCGCCGCCTGGCTGGTGAAAAACCATGGGCCGGGATCGGTCGGTTTTTATCTGGCTGCACTGGGAACGATGACATTCATCGCACTGTGGTTAAGCAAGGAAACTCGTGACCGGGATCTGGACACAATGTCAGATCTTGCTACGTCAGGAATCGAATCGACCTCACCTTGAGTTACCTCTGTTTTAACCATTTATAACAAAGGAGCCTCTGATTAAGTCAGCGCGTCCAACCGCACAAGGATGTGCGGCCAAATTCAAAACAACATCTGTTTGATTTTGTGAGTAAAATAAACAATACGAATTTTCATACGCTGCAGACCAGCATCCACACAAAGAGTGAACACCCGGCCCAAAATGTCAAGTAATACAAAACCGGCTCAGGGCTTCTTATTTCGATTCATTTCAGCGAAAATCGCGTCCGTAAACCGATGTACCCAATATACGAGATAACAGCATGTCAAAAAACCTGACCCTGGACTTCGAACAAAACGAATCGCGGCCCATCCACGTGTTTACCGAGCAGGCCTATCTGGATTATTCCATGTACGTCATACTCGACCGCGCCTTGCCGCATATCGGTGACGGACTCAAACCGGTACAGCGCCGTATCATCTATGCGATGTCTGAACTTGGCCTGAAAGCCGGTGCCAAGTACAAGAAGTCTGCGCGTACCATCGGTGATGTTATCGGTAAATTTCATCCGCACGGCGATTCCGCCTGTTATGAAGCCATGGTGTTGATGGCGCAGGATTTTAGTTATCGCTATCCACTGGTAGATGGCCAAGGTAACTGGGGTTCCATGGATGATCCGAAATCATTTGCCGCCATGCGTTACACGGAAGCCAAACTGCGCGCGTATGCTGATGTACTGCTTGGTGAAGTCACCCAGGGTACGGTCGACTGGGTTCCGAATTTTGATGGCACACTGGATGAACCGAAACTGTTACCCGCCCGGTTGCCCAATGTACTGCTAAATGGCACCACCGGTATTGCTGTCGGTATGGCTACCGATATTCCTCCGCACAATCTGCGTGAGGTTGCCACCGCCTGTATCCGCATGCTCGACGAACCAAAAAGCACAGTGAAAGAACTGTTCGAGCACATACAGGGTCCGGACTATCCGGTTGCCGCTGAAATCATCACCCCGCGCGCCGAAATTCTGCAAATGTATGAAACCGGTTACGGTTCCATCAAGATGCGCGCTGTATGGGAAAAAGAAGAAGGCAATATCGTGATCACGGCTTTGCCATACCAGTGTTCCGGAAACCGCATACTCGAACAAATCGCCGGACAGATGAATGCGAAGAAACTGCCGATGCTGGAAGATCTGCGTGATGAGTCCGACCATGAAAACCCGACACGACTGGTATTGATTCCGCGTTCGAACCGCATCGATCTGGATGACCTGATGTCGCACCTGTTTGCGACCACGGATCTGGAAAAGAGCTACCGCGTGAACCTGAACATGATCGGGCTGGACGGTCGTCCGCAAGTGAAGAACCTGCGCGATATTATTAAAGAGTGGCTGGAATACCGTACCGAGACCGTGCGTCGTCGTTTGCAGTATCGCCTGGACAAGGTTGAGGCCGACATCCATCTGCTGGAAGGCCTGATGATCGCCTATCTGAATATCGATGAAGTGATCCGCATCATCCGCCAGGAAGATGATCCCAAAGCGGTAATGATGAAACGGTTCAAGTTGTCCGATTTACAGACCGAAGCGATCCTCAATCTGCGCTTGAGAAAATTGGCCAAGCTGGAAGAATTCCAGATCAAGGGCGAGCTGGACAATCTGAGTGAAGAAAGTAAAGCTCTGCAGCAAATCCTCGGCTCTGCCTCGCGTATGAAAACGCTGATCAAGAAAGAGATCATGGCTGATGCGGAAGCGCACGGAGACAAACGCCGCTCGCCATTGGTCAAACGCGAAGAAGCCAAAGCCATCAATGAAGCTGAACTGGTGCCAACAGAACCTGTGACCGTGGTGCTGTCACAGAAGGGCTGGGTACGTGCGGCAAAAGGACATGAAATCGAGGCGGAAGCTTTGACCTACCGCGCTGGCGACGAACTGAAACAGGCGGTAAAGGGCAAGAGTAATCAGTCTGCTGTGTTTATCGATTCAACCGGACGTAGTTATTCAATCCCGGCACACACCTTGCCCTCAGCACGCGGTAATGGTGAACCGATTGCCAGTCGCTTTACACCGCCAGATGGCGCGACCTTTGCTGGCGTGATGATGGGAGAACCGGAAACCATTTATCTGGTGGCCAGTGATGCCGGATATGGTTTCAAGGTGAAGTTTGAAGAATTGCATACGCGTAACAAGAATGGCAAGGCGGTGCTCAGCGTGCCATCCGGGTCGAATGTGTTGATACCTTCACTTGTGTTTGATCCTGATCAGGATTTTGTCGCCGCCATTTCATCAATAGGCCGCATGTTGGTAATGGACATCAAGGAATTCCCGTTACTGGGTAAAGGCAAGGGTCTGAAGATTATCCAGATCCCGCCGGCTAAACTGAAAACACGCGAGGAGTACATGAGTGCTATCGCCTGTTTTAGCGAAGGCGACTCCTTATTACTTCAGGCAGGCAAACGTCAAATCACACTGAAACCGGAAATCATCAATAATTTCTACGGCGAACGCGGACTGCGCGGCAACATGTTGCCACAGGGCTTCCGACAGATCAGTACCATGACAGTGGTCAAGGAACCGGTGAAGGAATAGGTATCCAGACTACCCGTCAGTCAAAAAATCTGACACTAAAGGCAGGGGCACAGTAACTTGTGCTCCTGCATAAATCATCCCTTGATATTCACCCAACAGACCTTACATTATCTATATATAAAATTTACTTTGCCGTAGAGTGCAGGGAAGCTGGTGCAAATCCACATAACCCTAAAATATTTAGGCCTATTATTTAAGGACTCACGATAAAACCAACTGCCTGACAGGTGGTCTAACAACGAGTTATTCACAATTGAGGATATAAATACCATGAAACGTATATTACTGTTTCTTGCTACCAACCTTGCCATCATGCTGGTGCTTGGTGTGGTCATCTCCGTGTTTGGTCTGGGCAATGTGTTGAATAAATCCGGCACGGGGCTGGATCTGACATCATTATTGATCCTGTCAGCAGTTGTCGGTATGACCGGTTCGTTCATCTCGTTGGCCTTGTCGAAAACGATGGCTATCCATGGCACGGGTGCACAGATCATCAAAGCACCTTCAAACCCGACCGAAGTCTGGTTGGTGGATACAGTAAGCCGACAGGCAAGGGATGCCGGTATAGGTATGCCCGATGTGGCTATTTTCCCATCACCGGAAATGAATGCCTTTGCCACCGGTATGAACAAAAATAGTGCGCTGGTCGCCGTCAGCACCGGTCTGTTACAGAATATGGATCGCAGTCAGGCCGAAGCGGTACTTGGTCATGAAATCACCCACGTAGCCAACGGCGACATGATTACACTGACGCTGATCCAGGGCGTGGTAAATACCTTTGTGTTTTTCCTGTCACGTGTGATTGGTCATGTTATCGACCGCGCTGTATTTAAAGTAGAGCGCGGCCATGGTCCAGCCTACTGGATCACCGTGTTTATCGCTCAAATGGTGCTCGGTATACTCGCCAGCATGATCGTGATGTGGTTCAGCCGTTACCGTGAATTCAAGGCAGATGCGGGTGGCGCTAAACTGGCCGGTACCAACAAGATGATTTCCGCGCTGGAACGACTGAAGCAGGGACATCAACAGGTTGAATTACCCGATCAGCTGGCGGCTTTCGGAATATCTGGCGGCATCAAGGGTGGCATGACCAAGCTGTTCATGAGCCATCCGCCGTTGGAAGAACGCATCGCCGCCTTGCAGAAGCAGGGGTAAGCAACACTGGCCGTATCGACACAGCTGATCGCCGGGACACTGCATGCGGTGCCCCTACCGGTTCGGATTCAAATGTCGTAATTCGTGAACGATCTTGTTTGTCGTACTGACACAAAAATTACCGTCGTCATACTGGCGTATGCCAGTATCTATGTGGTTAAAAAAAACGGGAGGCACCTTGCGGGACCTCCCGTTTATTCCAGAACTTTTTTAATCAGTTACTTCGAGGAGTCGATATCATCACACATATAGTAACCAATAATACCACCTATAATGGCGCCACCGGCATAACCGGCACTTTCACCATTAATAGCTCCACCCACACCGGCACCGCCAGCGGTCGTCGCCAACATGCATAAAGCATCCTGGGAAATGGATGCGCTATTACCTGTTGTCGCACACCCGGACAGCAGAGAGCTGGCACATATTAATGCAATTACACTCTGTTTAATTTTCATAAAGCTCCCCTGAAAGATAATTAAGATTATAAATAAACATGTTGAAGCATTGCCAATAACTTCGTTCTTTTTATCATACTTTATCAAGTTACAACAAGCGTCCGCAAATGGTCAAGCTTGAAAACAGGTTATTACAAAACCTGACTGGACAGAACAAAATCTGAAATTAGCCACTTACCCCGTATCCTGATCGACTGTCTACTACGTCTTTGGCAACGTCACTCCGGTCTGGCCCTGATACTTGCCACCCCGATCCTTGTACGACGTCTCGCATACTTCATCGGATTCGAAGAAAATCATCTGCGCCACACCTTCGTTCGCGTAGATTTTGGCGGGCAAGGTCGTGGTATTGGAAAATTCCAGTGTCACATGTCCTTCCCACTCCGGCTCCAGCGGCGTGACATTGACGATGATGCCACAACGGGCGTAGGTGGATTTGCCCAGACAAATTGTCAGAATATTTCTCGGGATGCGAAAATATTCAACCGTACGTGCGAGTGCAAATGAATTCGGTGGAATGATGCAGACATCCGTATCCAGATTAACAAAGCTGTTTGAATCAAAGTTTTTTGGATCGACTATGGATGAATTGATATTGGTAAAGATACGAAACTCGGTAGCACAGCGAACATCATAACCGTAGCTCGATGTTCCGTAGGAAACCAGTTTTTTGTCGCCTTGCTGCTTGACCTGCCCCGGTTCAAACGGCTCGATCAAACCATGCTCTTTTGCCATACGGCGGATCCATTTGTCCGATTTAACGCTCATGCTCCTCACCCATCCAAATTAATTAAACACAATCCTACCACTCCCCTCACTCCTCTCCCCTCTCCCCTCTCCCCTCACATCTTATATATTCTCAACCACAATTTTTGGAAACCTGCCGCTGTAGTCTCTGGACTTCAATGCGAGCTGGGCGGCGGCCTTGCGGGCGATGGCACGATAATTCAAGGTAATGGCCGATTCCGGCGCCAGAGCGACGGTTGGTTTACCAACATCCATACCTTCACGTATAGAGATATCGAGCGGCAAAGATCCCAGTAAGTCGACACCGTATTGTCTGGCCATTTTATCGCCACCACCACTACCAAAGATATGTTCCTCGTGACCGCAGTTACTGCAAATGTGGGTACTCATGTTTTCAACAATACCCAACACAGCGACCTCAACCTTCTGGAACATCTTCAGTGCCTTGCGCGCATCCAGCAAGGCAATATCCTGTGGTGTGGTTACTATAATTGCACCGCTCACGGGGATTTTCTGGCACAGGGTCAGTTGTATATCACCAGTACCCGGTGGTAGGTCAATAATCAGATAATCCAGATCCTGCCAGTTCGTATCTGCCAGCATTTGTTCCAGCGCGGAAGTCACCATCGGCCCACGCCAGATCATCGGCGTTTCCTCATCGATCAGGTATCCAATGGACATGGTTTGCAAACCATAGCTGATATTGGGTTCCAGCTTTTTACCGTCGATGCTTTCAGGTTTCTTGTAACAACCCAGCATTCTGGGCTGGCTGGGCCCGTAGATATCTGCATCCAGTATCCCGACTTTTGCCCCTTCGGCCTGTAGTGCCAGTGCCAGATTCGCTGCGGTAGTAGATTTGCCGACACCACCCTTACCGGAGGCAATCGCAATGGTATTTTTCACATTTGCGAGTGGTTTGACGCCTTTCTGTACAGCATGTGAAGTAATACTGGCATCCAGTTCAACCTGCACCTGCAGTCCACTTGCCAATGACTCTACGGCCCGGACAATATTGGCAGACAGCTCCTGGCGATACCCCTCTGCCGGGTAACCTAACCCTATCGAAATCAGTATCTGTCCAGACTGGATTCGAACATCATTGACGACCTTCGCGCTCATCAGGTCTTTACCCAGATTGGTATCGACTACTGTTGCCAGAACGGCTTCGATTTGTTCACGGTTTACTTCAGGCATCTTTCATCACGCTTGACTGTTAATTATGTGTTTATCTTACAACATTTTCAGGTATTAGTTTCACATGCTTGCTACACCGGGCCGGTCATTGGTGTAAACTGTCGCCTGAATCCTGATTTACGACACTTATGACAGAAAACAAACGAAAAATCCTGGTCACCAGTGCATTGCCGTATGCAAATGGTTCGATACATATCGGCCATCTGGTTGAATACATACAGACGGATATCTGGGTAAGGTTCCAGAAAATGTGCGGCAATGACTGTCTGTATGTCTGCGCTGACGATGCGCATGGAACGCCCATCATGCTAAGGGCGGAACAGGAAGGTATTACCCCGGAACAATTGATCGCCAGAACGTTGGAAGAACACCGGGCAGATTTTGCCGGATTCAATATCGAATTTGACAACTACCATTCTACTCACAGTGCCGAGAACCGTGAGCTCTCGACCTGGATTTATACCCGACTGCGTGACAATAACTACATTACCCAACGCAGCATCGAACAGCTTTATGATCCGGTAAAGGAAATGTTCCTGCCGGATCGGTTCATCCGTGGGGAATGCCCAACCTGCCATGCACAGGATCAGTACGGTGACCAGTGCGAGGTTTGCAACCGTACATATTCGCCTACCGATTTGCTTAATCCGGTCTCAGCAATCTCGGGTGCCACACCTATAAAAAAGGAATCTTTGCATTTCTTTTTTGACCTGCCCGCATTTGAACCGAAGTTGCGAGAGTGGACCCGCAACACGCTGCAAGCTGAAATTGCCAACAAACTGGAAGAATGGTTTTTGGCGGGCTTGCAGCAGTGGGACATCTCGCGAGACAAACCCTATTTCGGATTTGAAATTCCCGATGCGCCGGGAAAATATTTCTATGTGTGGCTGGATGCGCCTGTCGGATATTTTGCCAGTCTAAAAAACCTGTGCGAACGCCGCGGCCTCGATCTTGATTCCTATATACGCCATGACAGCCAGGCAGAGATGTATCACTTCATTGGCAAGGACATCATGTATTTTCATGCGCTGTTCTGGCCTGCCATGCTTGAAGGCTGCGGCCTGCGTAAACCGGACAATATATTCATACATGGTTTCCTCACCGTGAATGGCCAGAAAATGTCCAAGTCACGTGGAACCTTTATCAAGGCCGCCACTTACCTGCAGCATTTGCACCCGGAATACCTGCGCTATTACTATGCCTCCAAACTGGGCTCTGGCATTGATGATATCGACTTGAATCTGGATGATTTTATTTTCCGTATCAATTCGGATCTGGTGGGCAAGATAGTGAATATCGCCAGTCGCTGTGCCGGATTCATTTCCAAACGATTTGACGGCAAACTTTCCGGCCAGCTGGCTGATCCGGAATTATTTGCCAGAATTACCTCTGGCGCAAATGAGTCGCTGAAACAATTGTACGAAAACCGTGAGTACAGCAAGGCGATGCGCGCCATCATGGCAATTGCGGATGAGGTCAATCAATACATTGACGAGCACAAACCCTGGGTCATTGCCAAAGTGGAGGGCCGTGAACAGGAGTTGCAAGCAGTGTGCACGATGGGACTGAACTGCTATCGGCTACTGGTACTGTACCTGAAACCGGTCTTACCGGAGCTGGCCAAAAATTCTGAACAGTTCCTGAATATCGCTCCACTGGTCTGGCAAGATGCTGACCATGCACTGCTCGACCATACGATTAACACCTTTAAACCCCTGATGACACGCGTAGAACAGGAGAAAGTTGACGCCATGATTGCTGACAGCAAGGACAACCTGCAGGCTTCCGCAGATACACCACCTGCAGTACAAAACACATTACTGACCGAAACACCGATTGCTCCTGTTATTTCTATCGAGGATTTTGGCAAGATTGATTTACGGGTGGCACGTATTCTCAAGGCAGAACAGGTTGAAGGCGCAGACAAACTGCTACAGTTGACGCTGGATCTTGGCGGAGAAACACGCAATGTATTTGCCGGCATCAAGTCTGCCTACGATCCGGCAACGCTGGAAGGTCGCTTGACTGTCATGGTAGCCAATCTGGCGCCACGCAAGATGCGCTTTGGCGTATCTGAAGGAATGGTACTTGCGGCCGGTTCCGGTAAGGGTGATATATATATATTAAGCCCTGATAATGGCGCTGAACCGGGAATGCGCATAAAATAATGTAGCGTGAACGAAACCCTCCTCATCTTCCTCAGCGCAGGTCTGGTCAATAATCTGATCCTGGATCATATGCTGGGTGTGGATTCGGTCATCGCCCTGTCCCGCAAGCCTGAAACTGCGCTGGACCTGACCCTGTTAATGCTGATACTTCTGCCAATCACAACCGCCTGTGGCTGGTTGCTCGCAACCAGCATGTTGCAACCCATGCGTTTGGAATATCTGCTGCTACCTGCACAGGTCTTGTTAATCTGCCTGCTGGTACCGGCGGCTGGCATGATCCTTCAACGTGTCAGGCCGCAACTTTTTACCAGACTCGTATTGTATTTTCCGCTGGTCATGGTCAACTGTACGATACTTGGCGTAACTCTTTTAAATCTGTCCGCATTACATAACCTTTCTGCCTCAATAGCCTACGGTTTTGGTTCAGCGGCTTGTTTCGGTCTGGTGATGTTGCTCACCTCGGCCATACGTGACCGGATTTCCGCGGCGGATGTACCGATTCCTTTCAAAGGTACGGCTATTTTATTCATTACACTCGGCCTGATGGCAATGGCGTTCATGGGCTTTACCGGACTCAGTCCTGTTCAATGACGGGACTGATACTACTGTTTTTGTTAGTAGGTCTGTTTATACCGGTCTGGTATTTATATTTGCAAAAACCTGTATCCCATACGGGCACGCACGCGCCGGACACTACCGCCGATGCAATTGACAAACTCTTGCCTCAGACACAATGTGGGCAATGTGGTTATACCGGATGCCGACCTTATGCTGAAGCCATCACCAGAGGGATGGCCGGGATCAACCAGTGTCCACCCGGTGGTGAACCCACACTGCGTGCCCTGGCCCGACTACTTGGACAGGACATACACGAACCGGTCAGGCTAGTCGCCACTCCAAAACAGGTTGCCGTGATCGATGAAGACTTGTGTATCGGATGCGTCAAGTGCATCAAGGCCTGTCCGGTAGACGCAATTATCGGTGCGCCAAAAAAAATGCATACGATTATCAGAAAGAACTGCACCGGTTGCGGCTTATGTATTGCTCCCTGCCCGGTCAATTGCATCAGTCTGGTTCCGGTACGGATGAAAACCAGGGAATGGGTCTGGACCAAACCAAACCCGGCATGAACACACAGGTGACACGTCAGCTACATAATTTTCATGGCGGTCTCGTATTCGAGACTTACAAGGACATTACCAGCAAGATCGTTGCCATTCAGCATCCGCTCCCACAAAAAATTATTCTGCCACTACGACAACATATTGGTATCCCTGCCGTTCCAGTCGTTAAGATTGGTGATTACGTACTAAAAGGACAGTTGATTGCCAGGGCCGATGGTTACGTCAGCATTCCATTGCACGCCAGCACTTCTGGCAAGGTAATTGATATAGGCGATTATCCGGTACCCCATGCCGGCAAAGCTGTAGCCACCTGTATCGTAATCAAACCGGATGGGGAAGAACGCTGGGCAGATATTGAGCCGACAGAAAATTTTCTGTCAATCGATCCGAAACAATTACAGGAAATCATCCGTTCCAGTGGAATTGCTGGTCTGGGTGGCGCGGGGTTCCCTGCCCATGTAAAGCTGAATGAAGGGGTCGTCAATGTAGTCGATACTCTGATTATCAATGGTGTGGAATGTGAACCCTATATTACCTGTGATGACAGACTGATACGGGAAAAAGCACATTATGTCGTTGCCGGGACACGCATGATTCGACATGCTGTACAAGCCAGACAGTGCGTCATTGCCGTGGAGGAAGATATGCCTGAAGCCTATGCGGCTTTGGCACAATGGATTGATGACGATATTGAACTGATCAAGGTGCCAACACGTTATCCGTCAGGCGGAGAAAAACAGCTGATCCAGGTCATCACCGGCAAGGAAGTACCCAGCGGCGGACTCGCAATTCACATCGGCATTGTCATGCATAACGTTGCAACAGCGGCGGCAGTCTATCGGGCAGTAACGCGTGGTGAACCGGTTATCTCCCGCTATGTCACTATCACCGGCAAGGTCGGTACTCCGCGTAATTTGCAAGTGCTGTTAGGCACGCCGGTCAGCGATTGTTTAAGGGCCTGTGGTTATGAACATAATGAGAATCATCGTGTCATTATGGGTGGTCCGATGATGGGTATTCATATCAACAATCCTGACATACCAGTCATCAAGACAACCAACTGTATTCTGGTTAAGGAAATCCAGCCTATACCGGCGGAAATGCCCTGCATACGTTGTGGCAACTGCGTCGATGTCTGTCCGATTAAACTATTACCGCAGCAATTGTATTGGCATGCACGTTCAGAAAATCTGGAAGAAACCAAAAAATTTCATATATTTGACTGTATTGAGTGCGGCTGTTGTTCCTATGTCTGCCCCAGCCATATTCCGCTCGTACAATACTATCGTTATGCCAAAACCCGTATCGCCGCAGAAGAACGCAAACGGGAGGGTGCCGATCATGCACGACAACGATTTATGCAACGACAACACAGACTTGAAGAAGAAGCACAGGAAAAACTTTTACCACAAGTGTCGACAATATCTGAATCCGATTCGCTCATCGCCGATCCCGACATAATCAAATCCTATATTGAAGCCGCCGTCGCCCGAACCCGGGATAAACGCCATCAGTCCAGAATCACCGATCTGGAGGACAAGGATGGCTGATACTATTTTGCTCAGTTCACCTCACAAACATGATGGATCCACGATTAGGTCCATCATGTTCAAGGTATGTATGGCCTTGCTACCCGGGCTGCTTTGTAATATCTGGTATTTCGGGCCAGGAGTCATGTGGCAATGTCTGTATGCGACAGTCTTCGCCCTGCTGACTGAAGCCATCCTACTGACTGTGCGCAAACGTGATTTGCGATTGTTTCTGGGGGATGGTACAGCCATCGTAACAGCATGGCTTTTTGCCCTGATGATTAGCCCGCTGGTGCCCTGGTGGGTAAGCCTGACCGGAATCAGCTTTGGACTGGTGTTTGCCAAACATCTGTACGGTGGGCTGGGTCACAATCTGTTTAACCCTGCTGCAACCGGTTATATTTTCGTCCTGCTTTGTTTTCCAGTGATAATGAATCACTGGCCAGTTATGCGTGAGTTATCGGCAGGTATCGATGTAATCAGTGGTGCCACCCCACTGGGTGATACTCAAACCCGACTCGCAGCCATGGACATGATTTCAGAAATTCAAATAGGCCCGCTTTACGGTATGTTTGCCGGGGCCGGTTGGGAATGGGTCAATCTGGCTTATCTGGCCGGAGGATGCTGGCTGGTGATCTCTGGAATTATCAGCTGGCGTATCCCGTTTGGTGTGGCTGGAGGTGTTTTTGTGGTCAGCACACTATTCAGTCTTTACAATCCGGATCTGTATGCATCGCCTCTGTTTCATCTGTTCAGTGGGGGAACCATGCTGGGTGCGTTTTTTATTGCCACCGATCCGGTGACCGCATCAACGACTCCCCGGGGTAAAATCATTTATGGATGTTTGATTGGCTTGATTGCGTTTGTTCTCCGAACCTGGGGCGCCTACCCGGACGGTATCGCCTTTGCCGTCTTGATTGCCAATGCTGCCGTGCCCTTGATCGATCGGTATACCCGACCAAACATACTGGGCGAGTAACTACCATGTCAGAAACTGAAAAAATCTCACCGTTAATGATTTTCAGCTGGCTGATACTCGTGGTTACACTGGTGGCTATTCTGGCTGTTATCAACCATCTGACACGCGACAGGATTGCAGAGAACAGGCATCTGGCCACCCGTAAAATCCTTCAGCAAATCATACCAGGGGAACACAATAATGATGTGTTCGCAGATACCCTGATACGCAACGAACCGAACTACCTTGGTTCAGACCATCCCGTCACTGTTATCCGATCCCGCAAAGATTCCTTACCTCTGGGTGTGGTGATCTATCCTGTAATTGCTGAGGGTTACAAGGGGCCCATCGAACTTGCAATCGGTATAAACCTGCAAGGCCAACTCAGCGGCGTTAGAGTTCTACAGGAAAATGAAACTGAAGGACTGGGAGCACAGATACACCAGAACAAAAGTGACTGGATCCTGTCCTTTACCGGGCTCTCTTTTAAAACCGTACCGCCTGAACAATGGGACGTTCGGAGTGAAAACGGTTACTTCGACCAGATCAGCGGTGCTACAATCACGTCCCGTAGTGTCATCAATGCTGTCAAAAATACGCTGAACTACCATGAACTCACTGGAGAAACACTTTATAAATAATTAACGACAGTGGCATCAATTCAGCCAGCCTATCAGGGTGTGCGACCATATTTCAGACAAACGCCTGTCAAACCGGTTAAATACACCTGAAAAACTGTACAATTGACTGACAGACATTATCTTTTTGGCCCTAGCAATTGATAATTGCCTCTGTATCCTCTGTAGCAATCCATTTATTGAAGAAGAAATGATGATAAGTAAAGACCAGAAGAAGTACCTACGTACCCTGTTACATACCCGCAACATAGTCATCTGGATTGGTCAGAACGGCCTGACTGAAAATGTGATGACAGAAGTTGAATCGGCTCTGGAACACCATGAATTGATCAAAATCAGGGTTCGCAGCAGTGACAGCTCCCAGAGGGATGTAATCCTAGAAAAGATTTGCGAAACAACCGGGGCTGAAGCAGTACAAAAAATCGGTAGCGTGGTTTCGGTATACCGTCGCAACCCTGATAAGCCAGTAATCCGGTTTCCGCTCTGATTACAAGCATGCTGTTACAAAACTGTAACTTTTTAGATCCGAACGTTATGTGTCAACGTAACCCATCGGGATTATTGCCACTGCTCGGTCTGACTCTGTTGCTGGTATCGCCTGTCACCCTGGCACAAATGACCTCGAATGCAAAATGGTCGTTTTGCCCGACAACCATCGACATACCCTCCCGCCCAATCCTGACAGATAAACTGGAACAGAATGATATTTACCTACGTGCCAACCGGGCTGAATCCATCGAAGGAGGTGTGTCTACCCTGACCGGTAATGCAGAGTTGTCCTATAACCAGCAACAGCTTACTGCAGGCAGAATCGATTATCACCAGCCTGAGGATAGCGTCGACCTGCAAGGCAATGTGAACTATTGGGACAATGCAGTCTACCTGAACAGTCCAGATGCACATGTCGAACTTGCAGCCGATAATGGCCTTTTCAAAAACGTCAATTACTGGCTGCTTGACACCCGCGGACGAGGCAAGGCGGATAAGGTAACCGTCACAGCTGGCAGTCTGACGGTAGGCGAGAAAGTCGACTACACCACCTGTGACCCAGACACCATCAGCCCGTGGAATATAACGAACAATGTCTGGAAGATCAGTGCTGGCAAGCTGACCTTAAATCATGATACAGATACGGGCACAGCCAGAAATGTGTTTTTAAAAGTCAAAAATATTCCGGTGTTTTACACCCCCTATTTGTCCTTCCCAATCAGTGACAAACGTAAATCCGGTTTCCTGATGCCGAAATTCGGCACTTCAACCCGGAATGGCATGGAAATACGGACTCCCTACTACTGGAATATCGCCCCGGACATGGATGCAACGATTACACCGAGGCCCATGTCAAACATTGGCACAATGATGATGGGGGAATTCCGGTATTTACTTGCACGCGGGACAGGATTACTGGATGTTGAATACCTGCCAAATGATTCGAAGTTTGAAGACAAGTCACGTAACTCAGTTGCGTTTTACCATCAGCAATCGTTTCTTGATAGCGGCAGCCTGACGTTGTTGTATAACCGTGTATCAGATCAACATTATCTCGAACATTTCAGCAGTTCCATTCTGGGAACCAGTATCCAGTTCCTTGAACAAAGCGCCACGGCTTCCTATGCATGGAATGTAGATGGTCATGCATTTAGCCTGTTAAATGTGGTGGGAAATTTCCAGACGGTAGACAGAAATCTACCCATTGCGGCAAGGCCCTATAAACGTCTGCCTTCAACCACGCTGGGCTATAGTAATCCTGTAAGAAACCATGAGCTGAATTATGCATTGACCGGTAAATTCGATTACTTTACCCGGGGGAATGATATTTCACTCAGCAGCGTCAACGGCACACGCTATGACCTCGCGCCAGCTGTATCCTTTCCGTTGAACTCGCAGTCCTACTTCGTTGTACCGAAAGCCGGAGGCCGTTATACCCAGTATTCGCTCAATGACAACACTTCATTCAGCGACACACAGCCCAACCGCTTGTTACCTTTTTTCAGCCTGGACAGTGGACTGTTTCTGGAGCGCAATACACGTTTATTTGACGAGGATGTACTACAAACTCTGGAACCTCGTCTGTATTATCTTTATGTGCCACAGGAAGATCAGACCGATTTACCCGTATTTGACACTGGTGCACAACCCCTATCGTATGCGTCCCTGTTTTATGACAATCGCTTTAATGGGCCGGATCGAATCGGCGATGCCAACCAGATTACACTGGCGGCAACCTCGAATATCTACACTGAAGCTACAGGGCAGTACCTGGGTTATCTTAGTCTGGGACAAACTTATTATTTACGCGATCAGTCGGTCACCTTGCCCGGCACACCTATCTTGCCTGAAGACCACTCTCCGCTGATCTCTGAATTCGGTGTAAACCCGTTTGAGCATCTTGAACTGCGTGGCCAGCTGCAATGGGACCCCAGTTTGCATGATTCAGAACTGAAAATGGCAATAAGTGCGATGTATCATCCGGGACCTGGCAAGGTACTCAATCTGGCTTACAGGGATACGTATTATCCGGATATCAACAATCCCATTCGGGAACCACAAACCGATATATCATTTCACTGGCCAATCAAGCCTGAACTCAGTGTGGTCGGCAAATGGAATTATGCAATTGAGTCTGACAGAACCGTGGACATGTTTACCGGAATTGAATACGACAGCTGTTGCTGGGGAATACGCCTGATAGGTAGAAGGTTTCTCAGCAATATTGCCGGCGAATTCGAATCTGGAGTTTTTCTGCAATTTGAGCTAAAAGGACTGGCAGGAATGGGTGAAAAAACGTTAGACTTTCTCAGCAGGAGCATACCTGGATATGAGCGCGAGTTTTAATACCATGCAATATAATAATTGCTTTAAATTCATTATGTTACTAGGATTTTTCAGTATTACCATGCTGGCGAGAGCAGCTGACCCGGTAGACCGTATTGTTGCCGTGGTTGAAGATGATGTGGTACTGAGCAGTGAATTGGATGAACGTATACGTACGGTAAAGGGCCAATTGACGGAACAAGGCACCCCATTACCTCCGGATACAGTACTGGAAAAACAGGTACTGGACAGACTGGTTCTGACCAAACTACAGATCCAGATGGCCAAGAAAACCGGCATTCGTGTCGATGATGAATCGCTGAATCAGACCATCAGTAAAATTGCTGCCGAGAATCAGCTAACATTGGCCCAGTTCCGCGAAGTTCTGGAAAAAGACGGCTACAAGTATGATGATTTTCGTGAAGACATCCGCAATGAAATTCTGGTATCACGTTTAAAACAACGCCAGGTAGACAACAGGGTCTTCATCAGCGATCGCGAAATTGATGACTTCCTGGCCAATATGGAACATCAGGGCGGACTGGAAAAGGAATACCTTATTTCGCATGTGTTAATTGCCCTACCAGACTCCCCATCTGCAGAAGATATACAGCAAACCCAGCAACTGGCTGAAAAAGTTCAGAAAGAGTTGCAGGCTGGCGGCGATATTGCTGCCATTGCCGCCACCTATTCAGACGGCGATCAAAGTCTTGAAGGCGGAGATCTGGGATGGAGAAAATACAGTCAGGTTCCCTCCCTGTTTACTGATTTCATTGCCACCATGAATAAGGGTGACATCAGCGAACTGATCCGTAGTCCTAATGGCTATCATATTATTAAATTAATGGATGTGCGGGATGGTGAAGCCCTCTCCGTGTCCCAGACCCATGCCCGTCATATATTAATCAAAACCAGTGAAATCGCGACTGAAGAACAGGTTATAGAAAGATTACACGCCCTGCGACAACGAATCGAAAATGGCGACGATTTTGCCGAACTGGCACGGGGAAACTCTGAAGATCTGGTCAGTGCGGCGGATGGTGGCGATCTGGGCTGGACCAGTCCAGGGGATATGGTGCCAGAATTCGACAATGAAATGAAAGCGCTGGCACCAAATCAGCTCAGTCAACCTTTCGAGACCCAGTTTGGCTGGCACATTGTTCAGGTACTGGAACGTCGCGAATATAATAGTACTGATGATATTCGTCGCACACGTGCCCGCGAAGTACTCCGCCAGAGAAAGATGGATGAGGCGCAGGAGACATGGTTACAACAGATGCGCGACGAGGCGTACGTAGAATATCGTCTGGAACAGAAATAATCCCCGACCACTGGTACTGACGCCGGGAGAACCTGCCGGCATTGGTCCGGACCTGGCGGTTTCACTCTCCCGGCAATCCTTTGGTTTCGGACTGATCGTTATTGCTGATCCAGATCTGCTGCAAGAAAGAGCCGCACGCTTAAAAATCCCACTCGATATTTACCTGTACGATCAAAAACAGCCTGTTAAACATCAGCTGGCCGGCCGACTGACTGTCTTGCCATCAGGCTTGATCACAGCTGTCACTACCGGCAAACCTGTAACAGAAAATGCCAGCTGTGTTTTATCCGCTATTGACAGGGCCACTGATGGATGTCTTTCTGGTGAATTTGCGGCTGTAGTCACCGGTCCTGTCAACAAGGCTGTAATCAATCAGGCCGGTATCCGGTTTAGTGGTCATACCGAATACATTGCTCAACGTTGCAATAATGCATTTCCGGTCATGATGCTGATGAACGATAATTTGCGTGTGGCCCTGGTCACAACCCACCTGCCCCTGTCAGAGGTACCACAAGCCATTACCCGCCAGCTCGTAGAAACTGTCATCATGACTGTACATAATGATCTGGTTGCTCGCTTTGGTCTTTCTACCCCACGTATTCTGGTTTGCGGCCTGAATCCACATGCCGGTGAACAGGGATATCTTGGACGTGAGGAAATTGACACCATTATTCCGGCCATTCGCTACTTGCAAAATCAAGGTCTGTACGTGACCGGGCCTATTCCGGCTGATACCGCATTCACTCCGACCTCGCTAAAAGAAGTAGATGTCGTGGTCAGTATGTTTCACGATCAAGGACTGCCCGTTTTAAAAGCCTCTGGATTTGGAGAAACTGTAAATGTCACACTGGGCCTGCCGATCATCCGAACCTCTGTAGACCATGGCACGGCACTGGATCTGGCCGGTACCGGCAAGGCCAGTGACAGCAGTCTGATTGCGGCAATTAAGTGTGCGGCACGACTGTCCGGTCTGTCACCACGCTAGCCAGATCGAATAGCAAAGGTAATACCTATGACAGTCCGCGCCAGAAAACGATTTGGTCAGCACTTTTTACATGACAAAAATGTCATAACCCGAATTATTAATCAGATCAATTTACAACCTGCACAAACAATGGTTGAAATAGGCCCCGGTACGGGTGCGCTAACTTTCCCATTGCTGGAACAGGTTGCCAAGTTACATGCCATTGAAATAGACAGGGATCTGGCTCAACTATTGCAAACCAGGGTTCCTGCAGACAGATTAACCATACACTGTGTAGATGTACTCAAATTTGAGTTTTGCAAACACTTTGAAAGCCGACTCAATGTTGTCGGCAACCTGCCCTACAATATTTCCACACCTTTGATATTTCATCTGCTGGATCAGGCATCCTGTATTGATCAGATGATCTTCATGTTGCAGAAAGAGGTTGCAGAACGTATTTGCGCTGAACCGGGATCGAACGAGTATGGTCGACTGTCGATTATGGTTCAGTCCCAATGTCAGGTGGAATGGTTATTCAATGTCAGTGCTGATTCCTTCAGTCCACCTCCGAAAGTGGAATCGGCCGTGATAAAACTGTATCCGGGAAAACACACCTGCAGTAGCATCAAGGACCGCAAGCTGTTCAATGAACTGGTTCGTACCGCTTTCAGCAAACGCCGCAAGACCATTCGTAATGCACTGAAATCACTTGTTCCCGAACAAATTTTGCTCGATTCAGGAATCACGCTTTCTTCACGACCGGAGGAATTGCCGGTCGAAACCTATATCAATCTTGCCAACGCGCTACAACAGGTTAGACAGTCCTGATTTACCTCCTCACACCTGATACTGCTCCCTTCACTTGTCCGATTGACCACGTAGCATAGTGATGACCGACTCTGTCTCTGGTCGGATGCCACGCCAGAGGTAAAATGCCTCCGCCGCCTGTTCTACCAGCATACCCAGACCATCCAGTGCACAAAGTACTCCCTGACTTTTGGCCCACCCGACAAAGGCCGTTTCGCGCTCACCATAAACCATGTCATAACAACTGGTCTGGTGGTTAACCAGGCTGGCAGGTAACGGTGGCAAGTCGCCCTGTAGACCGGAAGAAATGGCATTTATTACCAAATCGAATTGCCCTGCATCAGTCAGGGCATCCAGCGAGAGTGCCCTTAGATTTGAATATCCGCTCAATCCATCAACCAGTGTTTGCGCCCGAGCTAATGTTCTGTTTGCAATCCACACGCTGTCCGGCTTTCTGTCCATTAACGGAGCAAGCACACCGCGAACGGCGCCACCGGCACCCAGTATGAGGATGCGCCGGTCGGTTAAAGAAATCTGATTTCGATCCATGTCCCTGACAAGTCCCGCGCCATCGGTATTATCGCCATGAATAGTACCGCCAGACTCAAAGGTTAAGGTATTGACCGCACCGGCGATGCTGGCACGGGAAGTATGCTTAGTCGCAAGTTGCCAGGCCTGTTCCTTGAAAGGTACTGTAATATTCAGGCCTTTACCTCCTGCGTCGCGAAATGCCAGCGCTGCTTCCCTGAATTTATCCGGTGCAACCAGAATTGGTTGATAATGTATGGACTGCTTGGTTTGTCTGGCAAATGCTTGATGGATTCGGGGAGATTTACTATGGGCAATCGGATTGCCCATTACTGCGTAGTTATCAGTATTGGGCTCCATCCGAAAATCGAATGGAGCCGTGTCGACAGCTTTCATACCTTCGACACTGGCCGTATATCAGCCAGAACCGCCCAGGCCACCTTTAAGACAGCAGGCCTGTATCCCTCTTTCGCTTAATAAAAATGCGGCGGCAGAACTGCGACGACCGGTATCACAATAAAGTATGTGTGTCTTGCTGGCATCGAGTTTGTCGACTTTCATGCGCAGCATGAACAACGGAATATTGATACTGCCGGGTATGCCATTGTTTTTATGTTCACTTTCCAACCTAACATCAATCCAGACAGCCGTGCCGCCTGCAACCATCTTGTCGGCATCAGCGCGACTTACCCAGCTCAACATCGGCTCTTTCAAGAGCGAATTAAAATCTTCCTTGGACAGACGCATCAGTGTGCCATCAGTCAACATAATGATATTGGCATTGCGTTTGGCTTCCGACAACAGCGCTTCTTCACCAAAGGCGTCGCCTTCATTCAAGGTGGCCAGTGTTAATTCTGTATTGGTTTTCGATGCGCGGGTTACCTTGCATTTGCCACTCTTGATGATGTAATAATAATCGCCGTCATCACCCTGCTTGATAATCGCTTCACCGGTCTTTACGGCCATTTCCTGTATACGCATAAACATCGCCTGGATATTCGCGGGCGGAATCTGCAGGAAGGCTTTTGATTGCAGGATACGTGTCATCCAGTCGCCGTCCTCATCGCCCCCTTCCGATCCGTCATTGACAGAAATTTCATCCACTTCGATACCGGACATCTGATCCCAGGTAAGCAAAATATCAAGCAGATCACTATCTATACGCGTAATTTTGCACGGTACCTTGGCTATGCCAGTTTGCTTACGTGGCTGAGAATTCCCCAGTGGATGTTTAGACTGCTCTGTCCCTGATTTCACAATAGAAACAGCACCGGCATCATTTTTCAACTCAACCTCACCCTCTATCAGATAGACAGCTTTCTTATCTGTGTCGCCTGTCTTGAACAAGGCCGCACCCGTCGGGATTTCTTCAACAAACGTTTTCGCCGCCAGTTCTTCAAAATTGTCACGGTTCAACGCGCTGGGGGGTACGAACGATCTCAATACTGCTTTATCTACCAGATTTGCCATGTATATCCTCAAAAAAAACAGATGGGGTATCCCTAAAAAACCGTTACATTTTATGCCGAGATTCAATGGAATGGAACAATGTCTGTTTACAAGACAATCTACAGCCAGTGAACTAACCTGCTGTCATCATACCATTTCAGACAGAAGATTATTACCGACAAAAAAAACGGGTGCATGGCACCCGTTTTAGCTTGTTTCTGGCTGTTTTTTTACCGCTAGAAGTTATAGCCCCGTTCATCATGCGAGACCAGATCCAACCCCTCCATTTCCTGCTCATCTGTGACACGCAATCCTATCATCGCGTCAATTATTTTTAATAGTATGTAGGAAATCACTCCACACCAGGCAGCGGTGGCAATAATTCCAGTTAACTGTGTTATCACTTGTGAACCCATGGAAACTTTCAAACCCAGACCACCGAACGTGTCAGCTGCAAATACACCTGTTAACAAGGTACCCAGAATTCCGCCAACACCGTGCACCGGAAAAACGTCCAGTGAATCATCTATGTGCAAACCACGTTTGACATATTGGGTAGAGTAATAACAAATTACTCCGGCCGAGATTCCGATTATCAATGCACCTGCAGGACCGACAAATCCGGAAGCCGGTGTAATCGTACCTAAACCGGCTACCATGCCGGTGACAATTCCCAGTACACTGGGTTTGCCATGCTTGAGCCATTCACAACTCATCCAGGTGAGCGAACCGGCCGCTGCTGAGATATGGGTTACTGTCATGGCCATACCGGCATTCGCATTGGCCGCTAGCGCGCTACCGGCATTAAAACCAAACCAGCCAACCCACAACATCGAAGCTCCGGTTATCACAAGTGTCATATTGTGCGGGGGCATGGCCACCGACGGGAACCCTCTGCGTTTGCCCAGTATGACTGCAGCCACCAGCGCGGCTATACCGGCATTCACATGCACTACGGCACCACCGGCAAAATCCAGAAAACCCATCTTACTGAGCCATCCGCCACCCCAAATCCAGTGACAAACCGGTGCATAGACCAACAGCATCCACAAGGAAGTAAACCACAACACGGCCGAAAATTTCATACGTTCTGCTGTTGCACCGATGATCAAGGCCGGAGTAATGATGGCAAAGGTCATCTGAAACATGAAAAACACGGTTTCAGGTAAATCTCCCGTCATACTGTTCAGATTGACTGAGTCCATAAAGAATTTGCTAAGACCAATCATGTTATTGAGGCTGCCACCATTACCAAATGCCAGCGCATAACCCGCCACCATCCACAGAATGGACATTAGGCATGCTATAGCAAAACATTGCATGGTAACGGACAACACGTTTTTGTGACGAACCAGTCCGCTATAAAATAATGCAAGACCCGGTAAGGTCATAAATAACACCAGCGCGGTTGAAGTCAGTATCCAGGCCGTATTGGCCCCGTTAATCGCGACATTCTGGGCAAAAGCAAACTGAGGAATCAAGATACTAATCAGGGCTATCATCCACAAAGGCTTGTTGAAATTTCCGATTTTCATATTTCTTTCTCCAGAGACTAGATAGCTTCTTCGCCGGTTTCACCAGTACGTATACGTATGACCTGCTCCAGACTGGTGACAAAAATCTTCCCATCACCAATCTTGTTTGAATTGGCGGCCTTACGTATTGCCTCAATCGCGGCATCCACCTGATCTGAACTGACAGCGATTTCGATTTTGACCTTGGGTAGAAAATCAACAATGTATTCTGCACCGCGATACAACTCGGTATGTCCTTTCTGTCGACCAAACCCTTTCACTTCGGTCACAGTCAGACCTTGTACGCCAACAGCCGACAAGGCCTCCCTGACATCATCCAGCTTGAATGGTTTGATTACAGCCGTTATGAATTTCAACTTGACCTCCCCCGGATTCTAATATTTTTAGTGTTTTTTGATCTCTATTCAGGCACAAATAAAGTGCAAATTGCTCCAAAATTGCCCTGAATACGGCAAAAATAGTGCACGATATGTGCCACAAAATAATAGTGTAATAATAACAACAGGTTACAAGACTTCATTCGTCTGAATAGAGGGAAAAACATGCTGGAAATGCACCAAAATAAGACGTTTTTTAAGCACTACGCCCTGTTTTGGTTCAATTTAATTGATTATTAACGGGGAATTTAACCCGCTTGCGCTGGCAGGTTTGAAGTACAGTCAGGCCTAAGCTGAACCTGATGTCTAGATTGCGTCTGGTCCGGTTTCACCGGTACGTATACGAATAACCTGCTCCAGCTCTGTTACGAAAATCTTGCCATCACCTATCTTGCCAGTATTGGTCACTTTGCGGATTGCTTCGATTGCAGCTTCGACCTGCTCATCACCAATGGCGATTTCTATCTTGACCTTGGGCAGGAAATCAACCACATATTCAGCACCACGATACAACTCGGTATGCCCTTTCTGTCGTCCAAACCCCTTTACTTCCGTTACCGTCAGCCCCTGTACACCAATAGCGGATAGTGCATCCCTTACATCGTCAAGTTTAAATGGTTTGATGACTGCTGTTAGAAATTTCATAAGGAACTCCCGGAGATTTCATTTCGAGACTGCTATGCAATATAAGTATAACCCTTACTGATAAAAAATGCAGGGTACACTTGTCAGTGTACCCTGCATGAATTTGGACTATTACAGATTATAACCGCGCTCGTTATGCATGGAGACGTCCAGACCTTCCGTTTCCTGATCTTCGGTCACTCTTAGACCAATTATCACATCAACCACTTTAAGGATGATGACAGTCAGGATACCAGTGTAAATCAGCGTGAATAACACACCTTTACATTGTGTCATTAACTGACCTACTATCGTTACACCTTCAGCTAGACCTACACCACCCAGACTGGCATCAGCGCAAAGACCGGTCAGGATTGCACCGATGATACCGCCAACACAGTGCACACCGAATACATCCAGCGAATCATCATAACCAATGGCCTTCTTCAGCTTTACCGAGGCGAGGAAACAACCCACTCCCGCTGCAGCACCAATGATCAGCGCGCCAATAGGACCGGCTGTTCCAGATGCCGGTGTAATCGCCACCAGTCCGGCAACCGCACCCGAAGCAATACCAAGTACACTGGGCTTACCGTGCGAAAACCATTCTATCGTCATCCAGGTCAATGCAGCAGCAGCCGTCGCGATTTGTGTAACGGCCATCGCCATACCAGCAGTACCGTTTGCAGCAACAGCTGAACCGGCGTTGAAACCAAACCAGCCTACCCACAGCATACCCGCACCGATGATGGTGAAGTTCAGGTTATGCGGCATCATCGGGCTGGTCGGATAACCCTTGCGTTTACCCAGCATGATGGCAGCAATCAAACCGGCAATACCCGCATTGATGTGTACGACTGTACCACCAGCGAAATCAAGCACGCCCCAGTCCCACAACAGACCACCAGCACCACTCCAGACCATATGTGCGATCGGGAAATAAACCAGCGTTACCCAGATACCCATGAACAGTAACATCGCAGAGAACTTCATACGTTCTGCAAAGGCACCGACGATAAGTGCCGGGGTAATAATCGCGAAGGTCATCTGGAATGTCATAAACACACTTTCCGGAATCGCGTAGGTCAGACTGGCATTAGTCATGCCGTTCAGAAATAAGCGGCTGGTACCACCGATGAACGAGTTAAAGTTGACCACACCTGACTCCATTCCTGTGACATCAAAGGCCAGACTGTAGCCATAAACCATCCACAGAATCGAGACCAGACAGGTAATGGCAAAACATTGCATCATTACTGACAGCACGTTTTTGCTTCTCACCATGCCGGCATAAAACAATGACAATCCGGGTATGGTCATAAACAGCACCAGAGCAGTTGAAGTCAGCATCCAGGCTGTATCACCTGAATTCAGCACAGCATCTTGCGCCATTACCAGTGTAGGGCTTAACAAAGCAGATAATGCCAGCAAGCTTTTGCCCATCCTGGATTTAAATGCATTGGTAAATGCATATTTAATTAAATGTGACATAGTTATATTCCTCAATGCCTGATTAAAGTGCGTCGTTACCAGTTTCGCCGGTACGGATTCGAACAGCTTCTGCCAGATCAAATACAAATATCTTTCCATCCCCGATTTTTCCGGAGTTGGCTGCCTTGACGATTGCGGCGATAACTTCATCGACCTTGTCCGAAGGGACTGCCACTTCAAGTTTTATCTTGGGCAGAAAATCAACCACATATTCAGCACCACGATAAAGTTCTGTATGACCTTTCTGTCGACCAAATCCCTTGGTTTCGGTTACCGTCATTCCCTGAATGCCAATGGTCGACAAGGCCTCACGTACATCATCGAGTTTGAACGGTTTAATAATCGCTGACACCAGTTTCATTTAAAATTCCTCCAGGTTTGGTTATTGCCCTGACCGACCCATGTCAATCAGGGCTTTTGATTACTATCTCAGAAACTTCCTGATACTGAGAAAACAACCGCTGTGTCACACAGATTGGTACCACTGAAACAATCCTTTTCTTTCAAATCAGTATCAGATGCTTTTATCGCAAAAGTGTAAGGACCGAGCACCTTGCTCAGGCTGACATTGTATTCAAGCCAGTCAGGGGTGCCCCAGGCGGCTTCATCTTTTACGCTCTGCTGACCAATATGGAAGCCCAGACTGAAATCACTTGGCAGAGTAAAGCCCAAGTCACTGTATACCCACCAACCTGCACCGCTATTGAACGAGAAGTCGTCAGCATACATAAAGCCGGCACCCAGTTTCGGAGCCAGATCCCCACCAAAGGTATAGCTCAAACTTGGACCTACTTCCCAATAATCTACGCCAACGCCATCACCACTCGATGGATATTCATAATAAGTACCGAGTAATTTCCAGGCTAAACCACCATCCGTTTCACCGGCCAGGCCACCGTAATAATCGATTTCCAGTCCACCACCGAAATTAATGTTGGATGCCCAGGTGCCGAGGAACAAACCGCTTTCATGTGCAAAATCAAAACCTCCTTGAATGGTCGGGTTATTGTCTGTCTGCGACTGGCCTCTGAATAAATAATCCGATGCCAGGGTCACATTGCCCGTGAACGAATAAGGTGAGTCCTGTGCGGACACAATTGCAGGAACCATCAGAACTACAGCTGAAAGGATCAGGCTAAACAACTTTTTCATGACTCTCTATCTCCATTGTTGATTGTATTGGTACTACTACGCTGAGAGATTGCATTAAGCGTGCCATTAATATTTTTATTATTAATAACAATTAGATAGGGAATTAATTTGGTTGTAATATTTCAGAAAATCTTCTGGAAACACTGATAACGCACCATAGTGATGCTCTAATTTACCGCGACGCACAAACATAGTGCCATGTTGGACGAAACAGTGTTTGTTTTATACAAAACATCCACTTTGACAAATAAAAAAGCCCCGACCAATTTGCATCGATCGGGGCTGATTGGTCAGATTACTGACCAGACTAAGTTTTACAGGATCTGTTAGAAACTACCAGATATTGATAAAATTACAGTCGTATCACAGGTATTGGCACCACCAAAACACTCGGAAGGTTTCAAGTCAGTATCTGAAACCTTGATTCCCAAGTTATACGGACCAATTGCCTTGGTCAAACTGGCATTGTATTCCAGCCAATCCGGGGTACCCCAGGTTGCTTCATCCTGAATAGACTGCTGTCCAAGGTGGAAGCCCAGGCTGAAATCAGCTGGTAAGGTAAAGCCCAAATCACTGTATACAAACCAACCTTCACCACTGTTATAGGAGAAGTCGTCGGCATACATGAAGCCGGCGCCCAGTGTTGGGGCCAATTCACCACCAAAGGTATAGGTCAGACTTGGACCTGCTTCCCAGTAATCAGCGCCTACACCATCACCACTGGAAGGATACTGATAGTAGATACCATTCAGATCCCAAGACAGCCCATCAACTAACTCACCGGTCATACCACCGTAGTAGTCAATTTCCAGACCACCAGCAAAATTGATATTGGATGCCCAGGTACCCAGATACAGGCCAGACTCATGAGAATAGTCAAAACCACCCTGAATTGTCGGGTTATTATCGGTCTGTGACTGGCCTCTGAACAGGTAATCGGACGCCAGGGTCACATTGCCAGTGAAACTGTATGGTGAGTCCTGCGCAATGGATGCAAGCGGTATGGCTGCAATGACTAATGTAGCTACTATCTTGGATAATTTATTCATATTTAATTTAACTCCTTGGTTTTAAAAACAAATTTACTACTGCTGCAAATATAACACAGTTGTGTTGTATTTTATTCACAATGTAGTAAAAACACTATTTACTCTGTAAGTTCAAATATGGTGCATGAAAGGACGACTTCAGCATTAATAAGCTCAAATTCTCTATGTGGTCAGGTAGCATCAATATGCACTGCAACTTCATATGCCTGCTGATAACATAGCCGCATGTTTAAACCTGAAAATTTCACTGACGCCGTACAGCAATTCTCAAAACTGTTGCCCGTTGATATACAACAGGCCAGATCAGACATTGAAAAAAATGTGAAAGCGGCCATGTCCGCTACTCTGGCAAAAATGGATCTGGTTACACGTGAGGAGTTCGATATACAGGTAGCATTGCTTGCCAAAACTCGTGCGCTGGTAAATGAGCTGGAAGACAAACTCAGCCAACTGGAAGTAAAATCAAACTCAGCGAAGTAACACCTCTTATAAGGAATTGTTAATCATGCATAAAGGAATATGCTCATGGACGTCGCCGTTGTATTTAGCCGCGCACTCGCCGGAATAAACTCACCTCAGGTCACCATCGAAGTCCATTTGTCACGTGGACTGCCCGGCATGTCAATTGTTGGGCTGCCAGAAACTGCCGTGAAGGAAAGTCGGGATAGAGTGCGCAGCGCCCTGCTCAATAATCATTTTGATTTTCCGCTACAACGTATAACCGTCAACCTGGCGCCGGCCGATCTACCCAAGGAAGGTGGACGTTATGATTTACCGATTGCCATAGGAATACTCGCCGCGTCGAGTCAGATTCCAATCAATCAATTGCAACACTATGAGTTTGTCGGCGAACTAGCCCTGACCGGTGAATTAAGAGCAGTCCATGGTTGCCTGCCCATGGCCAATTCAACCCGCTCTACAGGACGTAGTCTGATTTTACCAAGAACCAATGCGGAAGAAGCGGCGTTGATACCCGACTTGGCGATTTACCCGGCAACGCATTTGTTACAGGTCTGCACCATTTGACCGGTAGCCATCCGCTTGCAGAATTCCATTGCACGCACACGAGGCAGACTCGCCAATATCCGAACCTGGTTGATATACGCGGCCAACATCAAGCCAAACGAGCGATCGAAATTGCCGCAGCGGGCAGTCATAACCTGCTGATGATAGGGCCTCCTGGTACGGGCAAAACCATGCTCGCAGAAAGATTGCCAGGACTACTGCCACCCATGAGTGAGACCCAATCACTGGAATCGGCGGCTATCTGCTCGATTAGCAATCAGGGATTTAATATTCAAAGCTGGGGCCAGCGTCCGTTCCGCAGTCCACACCATACATCGTCTGCAATCGCACTGGTCGGAGGTGGCAGTCATCCACGACCAGGAGAGATTTCACTCGCGCATCAGGGTGTGCTGTTTCTGGATGAGTTACCGGAATTTGATCGCAAGGTACTCGAAGTGTTACGTGAACCGCTGGAATCGGGAAAGATCACCATCTCCCGAGCAGCACATCAGGCAGAGTTTCCAGCACGCTTCCAGTTGGTTGCCGCAATGAATCCCTGCCCGTGTGGATATTACACCGATACCTCTGGCCGTTGTGAATGTACCGCCGAACAAATCCGACGTTACCGTTCCCGCATTTCAGGCCCATTATTGGATCGTATCGACATGCAAATTGAAGTACCCAACATGACCCGTCAGATAATCACCGGCGCAGATACCGGCAAACGGGAAACCAGTGCCGAAGTACATGAACGCGTGGTGGTGGCCTACCAGCTGCAATTACAACGCGCCGGGAAACCCAATAACTGGCTGGACAATAGTGAAGTGGAACGCTACTGCCCACTTGATACGCAACAGCGACAACTGCTGGAAAAAATAATCGTTAAATACAATCTGTCTGCCAAAGCGTTGCATCGCATCCTGAAAGTAGCCAGGACCATTGCAGACCTTGCCCAATCCGATTCCATACTCACTCCCCATCTGCAAGAAGCTATAAATTACCGACGACTTGATCGTTTGCAACGTCAGCAAAATTAATAGTAAACCTGATCCAAATCAAAATTTTTCAGTTGTTTTTGAACAATAATCACCATGAGAGTGATTCTCAAGTAAATCTTCTACTCAGCATTATAAATCTGTATTTGTAATGCGAATCATTATCATTTATAATATTAAAAGTAGGTAAGATATTGTTTTATTTGACTAATATAAAGAGGCCATCAATGAACAGACAAAATCTAGGCAAAATGGTTAATCCATTATTACTGAAACTGCTTGGTGGTGTTCTGTCCTGTTTGCTCCTGACTGAAGCCTATGCCCAATCCCCGGCACACATCGAAGAAATTATCGTGAACGGTGAAGCTGGTCATGCCTACAAAATCCAGCAAACCAGCTCGGCCACAAAAACTGACACCTTGCTGCGTGATATTCCCCAGTCCATATCCGTCGTGACATCGGAACAAACCCGTGACCAGTCTGCACAGGGTCTGGCTGAAGCGTTACGTTATATTCCTGGCGTTAGTTTTGCCCAGGGCGAAGGTAATCGGGAAACACCGATCTTTCGTGGTATTTCCACGACCGGCGATTTTTTTGTCGATGGGGTACGCGATGACGTCCAGTATTACCGCGATCTGTACAACATCGAACGTGTCGAAGTGTTTCGCGGACCGAATGCGATGATCTTTGGTCGTGGTGCAACAGGTGGGCTAATTAACCGTGTCACCAAAACACCGTCCAGCCTGCCCCACCAGTCCGGTTCACTGACCTTTGGTTCACATACGAATCGTCGTGTCATTGCAGACATCAATCAACCAGTGAACGACACTCTGGCCGTTCGTGTGAATGGTTTATACGAAAATTCCGAAAGTTATCGCGAGGGTGTCTGGTTAAAACGCAAAGGCATTGCCCCCTCCGCTTCCTGGCAAGCGAATGCGAACACCATGCTACAGATGAACTATGAACACTTTGAAGATGATCGCATTGCTGATCGCGGCATCAGCTCGTATCAGGGTAAACCGCTCAAGACTAGCGCATCGACTTTTTTTGGAAACGCAGAAGCCAGCCCGACCTGGTCCAGACTGGACGCGGTATCTGGCCTGATTGAACACGACTTTGCCAACGGCCTTACCCTGCGTAATCGCAGCCGTTGGGCCATACAGGACAAGTTTTACCAGAATGTGTTTGCCGGCAATGTGAATGCGACAGGCACCAGCGTGGCCATTTCTGCCTATAACAATGCCATGTCGCGCAAAAACCTGTTTAACCAGACGGACCTCATCTTGCCGGTACACACTGGCAAGATTGAACACACTTTACTGGCCGGCGTTGAACTCGGCGAACAGGATACGAAAAATTTACGTACTACCGGTTTCTTTGCTGGCAATCTCGCTACTGTTAATGTCCCGCTGTCCAACCCGGTTACGCCGCCGCCAATTACTTACAGACCCAATGCCACCGATGCGAACAACAATGGCACATCGCAGCTAGCCGCTGTCTATGCACAGAACCAGGTCAGAATCAGTAGCCATTTCCAGATTGTGGCCGGTCTGCGCTATGACCGCTTCAAAATGAACTTTAAAAACAACCCTACTAGCCAGTCATTCAATATCACAGACGAGTTCGTCTCTCCACGTGTGGGCATAATCTACAACCCGCTCGCCACCCTGTCGCTGTATGCCAACTACAGCCTGGCAAACCAGCCGCGCGCCGGAGACCAGTTGTCTTCGTTGACCCTGACCAACGCAAATCTGAAACCGGAGAAGTTCAATAACTATGAACTCGGTGCAAAGTGGGACATCGCCGATGATATGGCCGCTACCGCATCTGTGTTCCGATTGGATCGCACCAATGTGATCGTACTGGACCCAACCGACCCGACCAACACGCGTACCATTTTAAGTGATGGCCAGCGTACCAAAGGCGTCGAACTCGATTTAACCGGTCAGCTCAGTCCAAACTGGAGTATTGCGGGCGGTTATGCCTACAGCGATGCGCGATTCACCGCCAACACCAGCACAAGCTTGCGGGCAGGAGCGCGGGTTCGTCAAACACCCGAACACACGTTCAGTTTGTGGAACCGCTATGATGTGCTGCCAAGGCTGGGAGCCGGGCTGGGTATCGTGCATATTGCGTCCCGGTTCGCGGCAAATGAATTGATTGCGACTGTCGATGCGCCAATCCCGAATGTGACACTGCCGGCATACACGCGGGTGGATGCCGCCTTGTTCTTCAAAATCAACGAATCCTGGCAGGCCCAGCTGAATGTTGAAAACGTGCTGAACGAAAACTATTTCATCAGCGCAAACAGCAATACCAATATCACGCCCGGCTCGCCACGCAGTCTGCGTGCCAGTGTGAACGTCCATTTCTGACCATCCGTTCGCTGCGTGGCAAACGGGAGCAATCAGACTCTGTTTGCCCGCAGAAAGGGTTGGTATCAGAAGAGGCTAAACTGGCGATGGCTGAACTGACTTGCATCAAGGTTGGCTATCCTGTCAAATAAGGGCATGACAAAAAAACGCCATCAGGAAATCCGCATCACCATCGAAACGTCCTACATCGAGGAGCAATCGGTACCCGAGCAGGCTCGGTTCGTGTTCTCGTATACGATCCATATCCAGAATGGCACCAGTGAACCGGTCAAACTGTTGCGGCGTCACTGGATCATTACCGACGCGAATAACAAAATCCAGGAAGTACGTGGTGAAGGTGTCGTCGGCGTCCAGCCGTATCTGAATCCGGAACAGTCGTTCACCTACACCAGCGGCGCCATACTGGAAACCCCGGTTGGTTGCATGCAAGGCAGCTATTACTTTATTACCGATGACGGTATCGAATTCGAAGCGCCTATCCCGGTGTTTCGATTGTCTACCTCGGTCACCATGCACTAGCAGTACAGCAGCTATGCCAACCTATGTCATAGGCGACGTACAGGGCTGCTTTCAGGAATTACAGGATCTGCTGAGCAAGATCCGTTTCAATGAAAGTAAAGATCAGCTTTGGTTCACCGGCGATCTGGTCAACCGCGGTCCCGATTCACTGTCCACTCTGCGTTTCGTTAAAGAACTCAATGCAGTTACCGTGCTGGGCAATCATGATTTGCACCTGTTGGCGATCGCCGAACGCATACGCAAGCCTGCCAGACTCGACACGCTGGATACGATACTCAAAGCGAAAGATCGCGATGAACTATTGCACTGGCTGAGACACCGACCCCTGTTACATCATGATCTGGCGTCGGGTTACACAATGGTCCATGCCGGACTACCTCCGCAATGGGATTTGCACACAGCCCAGACGCTCGCGCGTGAAGTCGAACAGGCTTTGCAATCTCGACACTACCGCGGCCTGCTGGAACAGATGTATGGCAACCAGCCCGACCAATGGAACAAACAGTTAACAGGCATTGATCGGCAGCGCTTCATTATCAATGCGTTTACACGCATACGGTTTTGCGACAAACATGGCGTGATGGACTTTGCCCACAAAGGTGCACCCGGCAGCGAGCCAGACTCATTACAACCCTGGTTCAGTCTGCCAAAACGTAAAACCCGAGATAACCCCATCCTGTTTGGCCACTGGGCCGCCATCTATTCCGGCAACATCAAGGACTTCAAGCCATTCAATGTTTACCCGCTCGATACCGGTTGTGTTTGGGGCGACAAATTGACCGCGCTGCGTCTGGAAGACGGCAAACTGTTCCAGGTTGCATCTCGTCAGCAACAATTGGCGTCAGACTAGGCTTTCAGGAGTATACTTTTCCCTATAGCTACTTATGGAATCATTGCTCTGACTTCGTTTACTGAAACTGCCATCGTCTCCTTTACCACGTTCTTCGCAACGGTTGCACCGCTGGACGTGGCAGCGATGTTTGCCGCCCTCACGCCAAACGCCACGCTCGAAGCAAAACGGTCAATGGCATTTCGTGGCACGTTCATCAGCGCTATCATCCTGTTGTGCTTTGCAATGGTCGGTGATGCTGCGCTTGCAACTCTGGGCATATCATTGGCGGCATTTAAAGTCTCGGGTGGCATTCTATTATTACTGATTGGTATTGAGATGGTGTTTGCCCGCAGCTCCGGCGGCACCTCGACCACGCAGGAAGAAGATGACGAAGCCATTATGCGGCCCGATATCGCCGTCTTCCCGCTCGCCACACCGTTGATCGCCGGCCCCGGAACAATGGGTGCCACCGTGCTATTAATGGCCGATGTAAAAGGCGACCTGTTGGGTGAAGCCGTTGTTATCGTTGCGCTGTTACTGGTATTACTGTTAACACTGATCCTGTTATTGCTAACATCCCGCGTACAAAAACTGTTCGGCGTCACCGCGATGTATGTGATCAGCCGCGTGTTCGGCGTATTGTTGTCTGCACTCGCTGTGCAATTCATGTTTGACGGACTGGCACAAAGCGGCCTGCTGGGAAATCTGTAAACACAGCCTCGTTGCAGCACAACAAATTGCTTAGGCTGTCGAATAGATAAAGCTGGATAGAGGCGTACTGTTTTAATTCACCCCGATTCGTCGTATGCTGCTATCAACTCAGTGATTTCAGGACTATCGAATGGTTAACCTGGACTACCCCAAACTTCCCTACACCGCCTTTGCACGGTTATCCAGTTATTTGTTAGATATCCGTGCATCTCATGCACACTATATAAGAAAAATAACTTGCATCATCCCTGTCACGTTAATACATAGTTATGCCTCATGAGAATCACCCTTGATCACAACTGCATCATCCATATTGAGAATGGCACAGACGTTGGAAATGCTGTTCAGGTCATCGTTTCGAGTGTGAATAATGAATGTTTCGTTGTGAACATTGGTGCTTCTGAAATGCGCAAATATGGCGTACGGCCTGACAAGTACGAAAAATTCGAAGAGCTCTTGAGCCAAACTGGTCTCGCACATTTGCCAAGACTCAATCCAATGATGATTTTTGATGTTACCTTTTGGGATCGGTGTGTTTGGGGAGGCGACGACACTATAAAACTCGCGAGCAATATCGAAGAGGTATTATTTGGTGAGTCAGAAAAGATCGATATTGCTTCAGTTGGTCTTGATTCAGCCGAGGGTAGAAAATGGTTAAATAGGATCTGCGATATCCACGGCATGTGGTGCCACATTAAAATAAAAATGATATTTTCCTCACCACAGATGGTAATTTCAGCAAAGAGACTAAGTTACCAAAACTTTTAGCATTGGTGTCTCGCCGCATCTGTCATCCACAGGAGCTTTTACATGAGGCATAACAAGGCACCCAAATCGGACGGCTTCGCCGCCGCTTGGCTTGGTCGTTAGCAAAAATCAAAAACCTATGAATATTCAATATAGAAATACATTTGAAGAAGTTGATTGGAATCAAGTATCTAAAATATTTGAGGTAAATGGATGGGGCGCAAGACCTCCTGAGAAAGTTAAGGCTGCATTTCAAAAAAGTTCTTTCATGCGCTTTGCGTATATTGAAGGCCAACTGGTTGGTATGGGCAGAACTATTGATGACGGCGTCTACTATGCTTGGGTGGTCGATCTAGCTATATTGCCAGAGTTTCAAGGCCTTGGTATTGGCTCTACTATTCTTAAAGAACTCGAAAAAGATCTAGAGCCTTTTATAAGTACAATGTTAACGGCAGCACCTGGCAAAAGTGGGTTTTATGAGAAACTTGGCTGGATTAAACAATCTGCTGCATACATCTGGCCGCGTTCAGAAAAGCAAAAACGTGAATTTACTGACAATTGCTAATAAGTCGTTGCAGCATCGTTCCGCTTCGATGCACTGGATAGTTTGTAAGTCGCAATATTATGATTTTGCTGCGCAATATAATTCTATAAAACCACAGCTTTAATACTACCGCTAAACTCGGCGTTATGGAGAAACAAATGGCCAAAGAACGAGCTGACTTCAAGAATACTATTGCGGCAGGAGAAAAAGTCTTTGGTCAGGATCTCTGGAGAGATTCTAAATTCTTTGGCGTGAAAACATTGATTGGGCATACGCAATCTTGGCCGTGTCAGCTTCTTCTGTGGTGGTTGTTTATCTGCTGGGGTTACGTTATGTACGACGTGGTAATAAAAAATATCGGTTGGTTATACGGATTGATAATTCTCGCTCCAATTCATTTTCTAATTTTCAAATTACCAGTAGTACATATTATAGAACCACTATCCGAAAGTGAATTGCAGGAATATCTAGGCAAGACTAGTGCCCCCGAAAATAAGGAATAAGAATTTAAGTATGTCACTCAAGGAATTACAAGGAATTAGGGTCAGAGTAACAATTAGAAACAATAACGAGTCAAAGCCCTTTTTGAAATTGCACTAGTTAAGGGATCGAAGATAATGTCTGAACCCGCCAGGCCCATAAGCAAATCGACCCTGACTGCGTGGGTAAATGAAAAGATCCGAAACGGAACGCCTCGGTGTGTCTTGTATCACATACTAATTTCAATGCAATCCGAAACCAACGACCTGAAAGAGATGCAAATATTAGCGGCCGTTGCTGATGAACAAGAAGAAATAATGGTTGATAGGAATACGAAAGGAATGGCGCTCGAAAAGCAAGGAAAGGAAGATAGCGCGATCGTTCTCTACGAAGCCAATGTCGCAGATCAATTCGATGGAAGCCATCCATACAATCGATTGCGCATACTTTACATGGATCGCGGGAGCTACATCGACACCATCCGGGTGTGTGAGGCATACATTGCAAATTCCAGTCAGGATCAGAAGTTGTGTGAATCGTTCCGTACCGAGATTACGAAACTTACGGCAAAGGCTTCCGGTTCTTGACCACGACGCGACATTTCCCCCTTACTCATCATTCCCGGAACTGCGCGAAAAGCCGCGCAGGCCGTTGAATTCAGACTTTATGCTGCCTGCAAACCATCAGCGCCAATGATCGAACAGAGATCGAAATATAGAAGTACCATCACTATGTCCGAGCTTGGACGGCGGGCTAGTGAAATTCGTGAGCTTTATGAGGGGGAAGGCATACGGCTTCACTCGCAGTCTGGCATGGCCGAGCTTATTAATGGCGCCATGGAGTTGGCGTCTAATAGTGGGCCTCATGGAACGGAGGGTAACATCTATCTTGGGCTGCATTTAGACAGAGTATATAAAGCTGTGGTTCCCTTAAAACAGCATCCGAATAGAAGTGAGTATCTAAAAAAACTTCGTGCTGGCAATCTTCGGTTCCTGAACAGAACTCCGTCAAAAGCCAGAGATTGTCTTTTTGAACTGGAGATATGGCGATCTATAAACGATCTAAGAAAGAATGCCGGGAGCCTTTCCGAGCCTGACGTAGTTCTTGACCTTCCTTCCCTGAAAATCGGAATTGCTTGTAAAAAAATTTATTCAACCCATAATGTTGAAAAGACACTTTCAAATGCCGTTAAGCAAATCAGATCGAATTGCCAAGGCTTTGGCGTTGTCGCCTTCAGTATTGAAGATATCTTTCCAGAAGGGAAAGCTGTTGGGGCAAAGACCTTTGACGGTGCGTCAGATTTCCTTTCACGTCAATGTCAAAATTTCTTGGCAGAACATGAGAAATTGTTCATCAAGTATTTCAAGGGAAGCGATATCGTCGGAGCCTTAGCTGTCGCATCAAGCATTGTTGAAACTACTCAAGAGCGTCTGCGCTATTCAAATATGCAGCAGTGGTTCCTATGGTCCGCCCCTGAGCTCAACAAAAATGCTCAGATATCTGTGATTCACTTTAGAAACCTACTTGGAAAAAATGCGTCCGAAAAATAAATAACGGGTCAAATCCCTTTTGAAATTGTATCTGGCCGCCACAGATGAGCCACGATCATTATGGGTTTATCAATTTTGAATCAACATCCATGCTTTTATGAAGAATGCGCACAATTTCAATGTCGCCGTCATTTATTCTTCTATAGAAAACAAGATGACTGCCTTGGGGAATTTTTCTGTAACCCTCTCTAATGTAATCACACACCTTTCCTGTTAAGGGTTCGTCTGCCAGTCGGCGAAAAGCCTCATCCATCTGTTTAATGTATAAATTGCGTTGCTCTTTCCCCCAACGATTTTCCGTGTAGCTGGCAATGCTTTTTAAATCCGCTTTCGCTTTAACCGTTAAAACAAATGACCTCATTTACCGGTTTCGTCCAGCTCACGAATAAACGTTTCGTAGCTGTAGTCAGCCCGACCACTGCGCTCGCCTTCTTCCAGCAGTTGGCGTAAGGCGTTCAGCTTGTTTTCCGAATCCTCGAGCAATCTCAACCCCGCTCGCATCACTTCACTCGCAGAGCCGTACCGACCGCTGTTGATTTGCTCATTAATGAAGCCTTCAAAATGGTCACCCAGAGTGATACTCGTATTTTTAGCCATAATTCACCTCAAAAGTACCAAAATATACCTAATATTGGTATAAATTGCAGTAGATGTCAATTAACAGGGCGTCTTACAAAAGCCGGTAATTTCATTACAAATAGAAATAATGGGCAAAGTTTTTTTGAGTAATGTTGCTGCCGTGTTGACTGAACAAGTCCAATTAATTTAACGAATCAATTACACTATCATCAACTTCCATATCCCCATTACATCAGAAACTGACCATGAAAAAATCACTTGTCATTCTACTCTGTTCCACTGTGTTACCCGCTTGTTCCTCACAGCAATTATTCGGATCGCTGTACAGTTCTGCCCAGAACTGGCAGCGCGATCAATGTGTGCGGATAGCAGATCATCAGGAACGCGAGCGCTGCATGGCCAGCACCAGCAAAACCTATGAAGAATATAAAGCGCAGTCCGGCGCAGCGAAGAAGGATGAGTAACCCTTAAGCCGGGCGAAAACACAGAGCAGGTGGATACATGAATCTACACATACGCAGACTGATGCTACTCTCGCTGCTGCTTGTTCCATTCTCGCTTAATGCCGCCGAGAGTGTGGATAGCCGCATTGCCGGTAAATACGCAGGTCAGGTCTATAACGGTGATGATATGGATCCTGTCGTCACGGTGTTTGTCGCATTACCGAACGGCAGGATACGCGGAAATTACGTCGCGGAAGATGAGGTTGAAACCGTCAACGGCACCATCTCAAACGCGGTCAAGATTGAAGGCAACACCTATTCGTTTGAGTGGACGGATAAATACGGCGAAGGCAAGGCGGTGCTGGTGTTTTCCAGTGACTTTTCCAGCTTCAAGGGATTCTGGACGAATAATATTGAACGCAATCAGTTTGAATGGACAGGAACACGGTTATGACCATAAAAAGCTCTTCGACGATAGTCTGCTTATCACTACTCTTGCTATTAAGTTCCAGCGTACGCGTGGCACTGGCGCAGGACAGGGATCTGGATGATTTCGAGGACCTCGGACGCAACGTGGCTGACGCCATCGCATCCGATACGCAGTTTGATATTACCAAACTCGGTAATTACAAAAATCTGAGGCTGGCACTGTTAAAACAGGCCTGTCAGTATATTGACTATGGCTACTACCGGATTAAAGATGTGGTTTACATGATCGGTAGCAGTAAACAGGGTGTGGTCATCGGTCGCCATGCGAAATTCAATGTGATCAAAAACGAAGCGAACATTGAGTCTGTTACTGCCTCGGCTGAGGACTGTCTCGTGATTCCAAACCATCCTTCATCACTGGGCATCACGGTGACCGAGAAACAGTCCGAGACGCCTACCGAGTTTCATGTGATAACCAATCTGGTCAACGGCAAGGCTTTGTATGTCGGCACGACCAAGGGTAACTGGCGCGTGGTTGAAGGCAGGATTTCACTGTTGGAAACACATCGACTTTAACAGAACACGGAATGACCGGATCAACCGTGACGTAGTTAATCAGCCGCGCGCTCGTTCCAGTACACTAAACGTGAACGGATACTGGTTCTTCTCGTCGGCCGCAAAATCCTGTTGTGATAGTTGATGCCATTCGGTACGGTCAAACACCGGAAACCAGGTGTCACCTTCCACATCCGCATGCACATCGGTTAGATAGAGCACATCGGCCTGGGCAAGCGCAGAATGGAAAATATCGTGCCCACCGATGATGACCACTTCTGGCATATTTGCATAACGCTGCAAGGCTTCCTCCAGACTATGACAGACGATACAACCGTCAGAGCGATAATCCAGATTTCGAGTAATGATGACATTGTCGCGTCCCGGTAATGGCTTGCCGATGGATTCCCAGGTCTTGCGACCCATGATGACCGGCTTGCCCATCGTCAAAGCCTTGAAGTTTTTCAGGTCGGCAGATAAACGCCAGGGCAAGGCATTGTTTAGCCCTATCACGCCTTTTTGATCCATGGCCACGATGATAGACAGTTTCATATCAGGAAATTACGCATACTAAATTGCCACCGGAGCGGCGATATGTGCCTGTGGCTGGTAATTGACCAGTTCAAAATCTTCAAATTTAAATTCAAAAATCGATTTGACCTGCTCATTAATTTTCATTTGTGGCAATGCTGTCGGTTGCCGTTGTAATTGCAAGTCCGTCTGCTCCAGATGATTGATATACAGGTGCGCATCGCCGAGCGTATGCACAAAATCGCCATAGCCCAATCCAGTGACCCGAGCGATCATCATCGTCAGCAATGCATACGAAGCAATATTGAACGGCACGCCAAGAAATATATCTGCACTGCGTTGATACAGCTGACAGGACAATTTTCCGTCAGCGACATAGAACTGGAACATGGTATGACAAGGCGCCAGCGCCATTTTGTCGATATCGGCAACATTCCAGGCACTGACAATTAAACGTCTGGAGTCCGGTGTCTTGCGAATTTGATCAATCACCATACTGATCTGGTCAATTACCTTGCCGTCCTTGCCCTGCCAGGAACGCCATTGCGCACCATAGACCGGGCCCAAATCACCGTTCACGTCAGCCCATTCGTCCCAGATGCGAACCCCGTGCTGTTTCAGATAGGCAATATTGGTGTCGCCCTGCAAGAACCAGAGCAATTCGTGGATGATTGATTTGACGTGCAACTTCTTGGTGGTCACTAACGGAAAGCCTTCATTCAGATCAAACCGCATCTGGTAACCGAACACGCTCAAGGTACCGGTACCGGTACGATCGGTTTTGCGGGTACCGTGTTCGCGCACATGGCGCATCAGCTCGAGGTATTGTTTCATGCCTTGGGGACTCGTTTATATGCCAGCACCAGCAGTATACCACCGACCAGAATCATCGGCGTGGACAGCACCTGCCCCATGGTCAACCAGCCACCGGCCAGATAACCAATGTTCGCATCCGGCTCACGCACAAATTCGACCAGAAACCGGAAAATGCCATATAACAACAGGAACAAGCCAGACACGGCCATGGTCGGGCGTGGCCGCGAGGAAAACAACCATAGCACCGTAAACAGCACCACGCCTTCAAGAAAACATTCATATAACTGCGAGGGATGACGCGGCAGATCCCCGGCTCCCGGAAACACCATCGCCCAGGGTACGGTTGATGGAGCGCCCCACAGTTCCGCATTGATGAAATTACCGATACGGCCAAAACCCAACCCTATCGGCACGACCGGGATCATGAAATCACTGATATGAAAATAACGTTTCGAATAGGTACGTCCAAACAGAAAAAGAGCCACCGCAACGCCGAGCAGACCACCGTGAAACGACATGCCGCCATGCCAGATTTTGAATACGTCGAGTGGATGATCCAGATAATATGGCAGGTTATAAAACAATACAGAACCGAGCCTGCCACCGAGGATCAGACCAACCGCGCAATTAAAGACCAGATCGGATACCTGCTCACTGGTCCAGCTACCGGCAGAGGCTCTGGCACGACGTTCCAGCAAAAACCAGGCTGTGCTCAAACCGGCCAGGTAGGTCAGACCATACCAGCGTATCTGGACGAGGCCCAGATCCAGCGCAATCGGGTTTATTTGGGGATAGTCGATCATCGTGGTGTCAGTTTAACACGGGAAGGTGCATAAACGTGTGAAGGGTAAGGTGTGAGGTGAGAGGGGTAAGGTGAAACGTCCGCCCCGGGGCTGAATCGTGTAGAATTCACCCATGAATACATACAAAGAGTCTCCATGAACGATTCCCGAAATCCGAATCCCGATGCCAGTGTGAACGCACTGATCAACGAAACCAGTCCGTACCTGCTGCAACATGCACATAATCCCGTGCACTGGTATCCCTGGTCACCCGAGGCACTGGCACTGGCCAAACGTGAAAACAAGCCAATCCTGCTGTCGATCGGCTATTCCGCCTGCCACTGGTGTCATGTGATGGCGCATGAATCGTTTGAGGACGAGGACACGGCCGCCCTGATGAACCAGCATTTCATCAACATCAAGGTGGACCGCGAAGAGCGCCCGGACATCGACAAGATTTACCAGACCGCGCAATACCTGCTGACCAATCGCAGCGGTGGTTGGCCGTTGACCATGTTCCTGACCCACGACGATCAGGTGCCTTTTTTTGGCGGTACCTACTTTCCACCCGAACCGCGTTATGGCATGCCTGGCTTTAAAAATATTCTTGGCCGGGTGGTTGATTACTACACCGATCAACAGGATGCCGTGCGCAAGCAAAATCAGGCGTTCATGCAAGCGCTGCAGCAAACCCAACGCGCTGCACCCGCAGGCAAAAAACAACCGGACCCGGCCATCATTCTGCAAGGTGTGCACGGGCTGGCCGGAAATTTTGATGTTACTCACGGTGGTTTTGGTGGCGCACCCAAGTTTCCCCATGTGACCAATCTGGAATTGTTGATGGCGTTCAACGAACTGGATGACACGGATACCGGTGAAACCGCGTTACAAATGAGTACGCTGACGCTGGAGAAAATGGCCAGCGGGGGAATTTATGATCATCTGGGCGGGGGCTTTTGTCGCTATTCCGTTGATGATCAATGGACCATCCCCCATTTTGAAAAAATGCTGTACGACAATGGCCCGCTGTTGTGGATTTATCTACAGGCCTGGCACGTTACCGGCGACCCTTCGTTTAAAACCATCGCCACCGAAACCGCTGACTGGATCCTGCGCGATATGCAAAATCCGCAAGGTGGATACTATTCCTCGCTCGATGCGGATTCAGAAGGTGTGGAAGGCAAGTTTTACGCCTGGGCACCGGATCAGGTTCAATCGCTGCTTGGCGCTGACGAATATGCTCTGTTTGCAGCGTATTACGGACTGGAGGGGCCGCCCAACTTTGAACATCAGTGGCATTTGCGCACACGAGCGCCGTTGGCAGAGATTGCCTCCAAACAAAATCTGGCGATAACACAAGCTACCCTGCAGCTGAATACCGCCAGACACAAACTACTGGAAACCCGTCGTTTGCGCATCTGGCCCGGACGCGATGAAAAAATTCTGCCGTCCTGGAATGCCCTGGTGATCAAGGCGATGGCGTTGGCGTCCATCCGGCTTGAGCATGAGCCGTATTATCAGTCTGCCGAACAGGCGCTCGTGTTTATCCACACGCATCTGTGGCGGAATGGTCGTTTGATTGCGTGTTACAAGGACGGTAAGGGACATTTGAATGCCTATCTGGATGATTATGCATTTTTGCTGGACGCGATCTTGACGATGCTCAGTGTGCGCTGGAACAGTCAGTGGTTTGATTTTGCGCAGCAACTGGCCGCGGTACTGATTGAGCAGTTTGAAGACAAGACAAGTGGTGGCTTCTACTTCACCTCACACGACCATGAACCGCTGTTGCAGCGCCGCCGTGACTTTGCCGACGAGGCAACACCGTCGGGCAATGGTATTGCCGCACAGGCTTTATTACGTATTGGCTACCTGACGGGCAACCTGGACTGGATTGTTGCCTCAGAAAACACGCTTAAAGCGGCCTGGCCCTCAATACAGCAGTTGCCGCATGCACATCCAACCTTGTTGTTGGCGCTGGCCGATTTGGCCAATCCGCCCCGCCAAATCATTATTCGAGGACTGGAGCCGGAATTGGGACGCTGGGCGAAACGTTGTCATCAGGCAACCGGATTGCGTACGGCAATTTATGCGATTCCGACCGAAATAGTCGACTTGCCGGGTGCACTGGCTCTACGCGCGCCTGCCACTGCAACACTGGCGTATGTTTGCGAGGGACATCAGTGCAAATTACCGGAATTTAACCTCGAAAACCTGATCTCCGACTTGAAGCCACAAGCCCCGGGATGACATAATAACGACCTTACCTGATGCAGGATTTCAATCTTGATTCTAAACCCGATAGCCAGTTGTTCAGACCCCGGTTTTTTATCATAGTTTTCAATTATTTAATGGATTGAATTTATCAATTTTTCTATTGTATTGGTTATTACTATAGTAGCTCCATAGACTGATGAGACGAGTGAATACATGACAAAGCATAAAAAATTACAGGATTGGGTCAACCAGATGACGGCACTCTGCCAGCCCGCACAGGTGGTCTGGTGTGACGGCAGTGAGCGCGAATACAGCGCGATGTGGGACATCCTGATCAAATCCGGAACCGCCAAAAAACTGAACGAAAGCAAACGTCCCAACAGCTATCTGGTCCGCTCTGATCCGAACGATGTGGCCAGAGTAGAAGACCGTACTTTTATCTGCTCACAGAAGAAGGAAGATGCTGGCCCGACCAATAACTGGATGGACCCGGCGCAAATGCGCACCACGCTGAATGGCCTGTTCAAGGGCTGTATGCAGGGACGCACCATGTATGTGATTCCGTTCAGCATGGGTCCGATAGGCTCTCCGATTGCCCATATCGGTGTAGAGCTGACTGATTCTCCCTATGTCGTGACCAATATGCACATCATGGCCCGTGTGGGTCAGGCCGTGCTCGATTTTCTGGGTACAGACGGTGAGTTTGTCCCCTGTATGCATTCCACCGGTATGCCGCTGACAGCAGGCACGAAGGACGTCGCCTGGCCATGTAACCCGGCCAATACCTACATCGTGCATTATCCTGAAACCCGCGAAATCTGGTCGTTCGGTTCCGGTTATGGTGGCAATGCGTTGCTCGGCAAGAAATGTCTGGCACTGCGTATCGCTTCTGTCATGGCCAGAGATCAGGGTTGGCTGGCTGAACACATGCTGATTCTGAAAATTACCAATCCGCAGGGCAAGGTCCGTTATATCGCCGGCGCGTTCCCAAGTGCCTGCGGCAAAACTAATCTGGCAATGCTGACACCGTCCATTCCCGGCTGGAAAGTGGAAACGGTCGGTGATGATATTTGCTGGATGAAGTTCGGTGCTGATGGCCAGCTGTATGCGATCAATCCGGAAGCCGGATTCTTTGGCGTGGCTCCGGGTACCAGCCTGGATTCAAACGCGAATGCGATCAAGACACTGTACGCAAATTGCATCTTCACCAACGTGGCAGAAACCGACGATGGCGATGTGTGGTGGGAAGACATGAGCAAGGAACCGCCTGCGCATTTGATCGACTGGAAAGGCAAGGACTGGACACCGGCTTCCGGCACGCCAGCCGCCCATCCTAACGCCCGCTTCACCGTGGCAGCACGTCAATGCCCGGTAGTAGCCAGCGAATGGGAAGATTTAAAAGGCGTGCCTATCAGCGCCATCCTGTTTGGTGGACGTCGTGCCACCGTGGTGCCACTGGTCAATGAAGCACGTGACTGGTTACAGGGCACGTTCTTCGGTTCGATTGTGTCTTCCGAAAAAACGGCTGCGGCAACCGGCAAGATCGGTGAATTGCGCCGTGACCCGATGGCAATGTTGCCCTTCTGCGGCTACAACATGGCCTCGTACTGGCAACACTGGATCAACATTGGCAAAAAACAGGGTGCACGTTTGCCCAGAGTGTTTTATGTCAACTGGTTCCGCAAGAACGATGCGGGCAAATTCATGTGGCCCGGCTTTGGCGACAACAGCCGAGTACTGAAATGGGTATTTGAACGATGCGAAGGAACCGGAGCGGCAGTAGAAACACCGATTGGTATGTTGCCGACAATGGACGCGCTGGACTTTTCTGGTCTGAATCTGGACAAAGCGGCTATCGCCTTGTTGCTACGGGTTGAAGTAGACGGTTGGTTACAGGAAATCCCGATGATCCGTGAATACTACAAATCGTTCGGAGATCGTATGCCGGCTGAACTGATGAGTGAACTGGATCAGCTTGAATCCAAACTGCGCGCTGCCAAACCCGCCGCAGCCTAGTCAGTTAATTGCGAGGGGCAGGATTAACGTCCTGCCTCTCCACCTTACTCCTCACCCCTCGCTCCTCACTCCTCACCCCGTAAGGTATCTATACCCCTACGATCTATTTCCGTTTACCTTTCGATACAGGCTGATTAATGCCTCGGTAGACGCATCAAACCGGTCAGCGTAGTCATCTTCGGTCAGGCGGCTGTAGATTCGGTTGCCGATGACCTTGCCCAGTTCAACGCCGTATTGATCAAACGCATTGATGTTCCAGATCACGCTTTGCACGTAGACCTTGTGTTCATATAGCGCAATCAGCGCACCGAGCGATTCAGGCGTGACTTGTTCCATCACGATCATATTGCTAGGGCGATTACCGGGCATCTGCATATGCTCGGCCAGTTCAGCGGCCCTGGCCAGCTTCTGGCCCGCAACAATTAAATCTGCCTGGGCCTGCTCGCGGGTTTTACCGGTCATCAATACGTTCGATTGAGCCAGACAATTGGCGACCAGATACGGATGGTGGCTGTCATTCGCCGAATCCGGTGTCAGCGCCAGAATAAAATCGGTCGGGATAAATTGTGTCCCCTGATGCAACATCTGGTGAAACGAATGCTGACCGTTGGTTTCTACCGTTCCCCACAATACGCTTGCCGTCTGGTAATCCACCGGACGGTTGTCGATACGAATCGATTTGCCGTTGCTTTCCATGTCCAGCTGTTGCAGGAATTCCTGCAGGTAACGCAGATGATGTATATACGTCAAGACAGCCAGCGTACGGGTGTCCCAGAAATTGATATACCAGATTCCGAGCAGTCCCAGTAATACTGGCAAGTTTTGCAAAAACGGAGTGGTCAAAAAATGCTGATCCATTCTCGACGCGCCACGACGCAAGCGGTTGAAGTTGTCCATACCAATACTGAACGCAATCGGCAGACCAATCGCTGACCAGAGCGAATAACGACCCCCGACCCAGTCCCACATCGGCAGGATGTTCTGCCGTGACACACCGAATTTTACCGCCTTGTCCGGACGCGACGTGACCGCGATAAAATGACGACCAAAATCCGCTTCCGTTTTGGCAATGCTGGCAGTCCACTCTCTGGCCGTTTTCGCATTCTGCAGTGTTTCCTGCGTCGTGAAAGATTTCGAGGCGATGATGAATAATGTCGTGTCCGGCAACAATGCGCTGAGCACGCTGGACAAGTCTTCACTGTCAATATTGGAAACGAAATGACAGTTTACGGAACCATCATTAAATGCAGCCAGCGCCTCGGTGGCGAACATGGGCCCCAGATGTGAACCACCAATACCCAGATTGACAATATCGGTGATCGCCTTGCCGGTACATCCTTTCCACTCACCGGAATGGACCTGCTCTACCAGTGATTTCATCTGCGCCATCACAGCTTCGATTTCTGCCAGATGGGGTGAACGCCCGGTAAAATCCCGCAAGGCTGTATGCAGTGCCGGACGGTCTTCCGTCGTGTTGACATGCGCACCGCTAAACAATGCCGCGATTTTGTCCTGCAGCCCGCTGCTTCTGGCTGCACCAGTCAACAGATCCAGCGTTGTAGAATTGATCAGGTTTTTGGAATAATCCAGCGTCAGTCCTGCGGCACTCGCGTGCATACGGGCATAGCGATCTGTATCTTGCGCAAACAGCTCGGATAGACTGGTCTGTTGTAACAGATCGCGCTGTCTGGCCAGTTCCTGCCAGATGGCAGAATCGTTTGGTTTAAACGGATTACTCATTATCAGAGGGAATAGCCAAACTCTCTGGTGAACCTTGCTTTAAAGGTGTCCAGGGTATATTTGTGATTCTGGGTTCCGGGATGTTCAATCTTGGTCGAACCCATCAACGAAGCAATGCGTCCGGTTGTATCCCAGTCCATATTATTCATCAGACCATAGAGTAAGCCGGCGCGAAACGCATCACCGCATCCGGTTGGATCGGCAATCGTGACCGGCTTCACTGCCGGAATATCATAGCGCTTGTTTCGGGTATAGATGACCGAACCATCCGCGCCACGAGTAATGATCAAGGCCTTAACCCGTTCGGTGACTTCGTGCGGCGACAAATTGGTACGCTGTTGCATCATTTGCCACTCGTAATCATTGACGCTGAGCCAACTGGCCTGATCGATGAATTTAATCAAATCATCGCCATCAAACATGGGCATACCCTGACCCGGATCAAAAATAAACGGGATGTCCGCTTCTGCAAACTGTATGGCGTGCTCGATCATGCCATCACGTCCATCAGGAGAAATAATACCCAGCGTAATGCCTTTTGCATCCGTCACTTTATTCTGGTGTGAATAGGACATCGCGCCCGGGTGAAATGCGGTGATCTGGTTGTCGTCCAGATCGGTGGTAATAAATGCCTGTCCGGTGAACACATCCGGAATGACTTTCACATGTGCACGGGAAATGCCGTTGCTGTCCATCCAGTCTGCATACACACCAAAATCATTACCTACGGTTCCCATCGGCAAACCCTTACCCTGTAACAGATGCAGGTTATAGGCAATGTTGCCGGCACAACCACCAAACTCGCGCCGCATTTGTGGAACCATGAAGGACACATTCAACATATGGACCTTCTCCGGAAGGATATGGTTTTTAAAATGGTCCGGGAAAACCATGATATGGTCATAGGCAAAGGATCCGCAGATCAGCGCTGTCATGTAACTGTTACTCCGTGTGTTATTATTGATTTTTTTTCGGGATATTATCTTACCTGTGTTCATCGCAGGCCGATACCATCCTGTTTAATGATTAGTCCTGATTTACCAGTGCCAGCTTCTTCGCCGCTTTTTTAACGGGTTTATCTGTGCTGTATTGTTGCAGTACCCTGGCAAGAAACTGACCGGTATAGGAGCGGGTGTTGGCAGCTACAGTTTCAGGCGTGCCGATAGCGATCACTTCACCACCCTTGTCGCCGCCTTCCGGCCCCAGATCAATGATCCAGTCGGCCGTTTTAATCACGTCCAGATTGTGCTCTATCACCACAATCGTGTTTCCATGATCGCGTAATCGATGCAGTACCTGCAACAACTGGTTGATGTCATGAAAATGCAGTCCAGTAGTAGGTTCATCGAGTATATATAATGTCTGACCGGTATCACGCTTGGAAAGCTCACGCGATAACTTGATACGTTGGGCCTCGCCTCCGGACAGTGTCGTCGCATTCTGGCCCAGGCGGATGTAGGACAATCCCACGTCCAGCAGTGTTTGCAATTTTCTGGCAATCGACGGCACCGCATCGAAAAACTGACGCGCATCCTCTACCGTCATTTCCAGAATTTCATGAATGTTCTTGCCCTTGTAGCGGATATCCAATGTCTCGCGATTGTAGCGTTTGCCCTTGCACACATCACAAACCACATAGATGTCTGGTAGAAAATGCATTTCAACCTTGATCAGGCCATCGCCCTGACAGGCTTCACAACGTCCGCCCTTCACATTGAAACTGAAGCGTCCCGGATTATAGCCACGCGAACGGGCTTCCTGGGTGGCGGCAAACATATCGCGTATCGGTGTGAACAAACCAGTGTAAGTCGCCGGATTCGAACGCGGTGTCCTGCCGATTGGGCTCTGGTCGATGTCGACAATTTTGTCCATCTGTTCCAGACCACGGATGGTTTTGTGTGCGGACGGACTCAGATTACTGCCGTTGAGTTCACGCGCAACCGCACGATAAAGCGTGTCATTGATCAATGTGGATTTACCGGAACCGGACACACCAGTAATACAGGTCATCAGCCCAACCGGTATTTCGATGGAAATATCTTTCAGGTTATTCCCGGTGGCACCGATGATTTCCAGCATCTGCTTGCGGTTAAACGGTGTACGCACATCCGGTATCTCAATACGGTTACGTCCAGACAGGTATCTGCCAGTCAACGATTCCGGATGGCGACAGATCGCGGCCGGCGTACCTTGTACCACAACCTTGCCACCGTGTACGCCTGCACCCGGGCCCATATCAATCACGTGATCGGCCGCATTGATCGCTTCTTCATCGTGTTCGACCACAATGACCGAGTTACCCATGTCACGCAGGCGCTTTAACGTATCCAGCAAGCGACTGTTATCACGTTGATGCAAACCAATCGACGGCTCATCCAGCACATACATCACTCCGACAAGACCTGCACCAATCTGGCTTGCCAGACGAATACGTTGGGCTTCACCACCGGACAAGGTTTCAGCACTGCGATTTAATGTCAGATAATCCAGACCGACATTGACGAGAAACAACAATCGCTCCCGTACTTCCTTCAGTATCTTGTCGGCAATCTCACCGCGTTTACCCGGTAGTTTAAATGCCGTGAAGTAATCATGTATCTGGGTAATTGGCATGGCCGTCAGTGCCGGCAGCGATTTGTCACGGATAAACACATTCCTGGCTGCCAGATTCAGCCGCGTGCCTTCACAATCCGGACAGGGTTTGCTGCTTCGGTATTTAAGCAACTCTTCCCTGACCATAATCGAGTCCGTTTCACGGAAACGGCGCTCCATGTTCGGGATAATGCCTTCAAAGCTGTGTTTACGTTTTACATGGCCCTTGCCACCACTAATATACCGGAACTCAATCTGTTCATCCTTGCTGCCAAACAGGATGATTTTCTGTATGCGCTTGGGTATGTCCTTGAACTTGCAATCGATATCAAATTCATAATGACTGGCCAACCCTTTAATGAGCTGGAAGTAGTAAGCATTGCGGCGGTCCCAACCGCGTACCGCACCACCGGGTAGACTCAGCTCTGGTTCCTGCACGACCAGATCCGGATCAAAAAACTGGATCACACCCAACCCATCACATTTTGGACAAGCCCCTGTCGGATTATTAAAGGAAAAGAGTCTGGGTTCCAGTTCGCTCAGGCTGTATCCACAGTGTGAGCAGGCAAAACGGGCAGAGTAGATAATGTCGGCCTGGGCAGGATTATCCATCGAGGCAATAATAGCCAGTCCACCGGACAACCGGGTGGCTGTTTCCACCGATTCGGCCAGTCGCAGACTGATATCCTCCCGAACCTTGAACCGATCGACTACCACTTCAATCGTGTGTTTTTTGTGTAGTTCCAGTTCCGGAACCTGATCCAGTTCAATAACCTTGCCATTGATACGGGCGCGGATAAATCCTTCACTGCGCAGTCTGTCGAGCAGTTGCAAATGTTCACCCTTGCGCTCCTGGATCACCGGCGCCAGTAACATCAGCCGTTCTTCGCCGGGTATAGCCATAATCAGGTCCACCATCTGGCTGATCGTCTGTGCTTCCAGCACGATACCGTGCTCCGGGCAACGTGGCTCCCCTACTCTGGCGTACAGCAAGCGTAAATAATCGTAGATTTCCGTGATCGTGCCAACCGTGGAACGCGGATTATGCGAGGTGGACTTCTGTTCAATGGAAATGGCGGGGGACAGGCCGTCAATATGGTCCACATCCGGTTTTTCCATCATCGACAGGAACTGTCTGGCATAGGCGGACAAGGACTCCACATAACGCCTTTGCCCTTCGGCATAAATGGTATCAAACGCCAGAGAGGACTTGCCAGAACCGGATAAACCGGTGATTACGACCAGTTTGTCGCGTGGCACATCTACATCAATGTTCTTGAGATTATGCGTCCTTGCGCCACGTATATGTATCGTATCCATTAAACCTTTTCGCCAACTGAAATAAACTGCTAATATTAAATCGATTCTCTCATGTTACGCAAAAGAGAGTTTGATAATTTACACAGGAAAAGGAGAAAACCATGGCAAGAGGCATAAACAAAGTCATTCTGGTAGGAAACCTGGGAAATGACCCGGATGTGCGATACACCGCAGGAGGCGCAGCCATTAGTAATATCAGCATTGCGACCAGTGAATCCTGGAAGGACAAGGAATCCGGCGAAATGCAGGAGAAAACCGAATGGCACCGGGTGGTATTTTTTGGAAAACTGGCTGAAATTGTCGCCGAGTATCTGAAAAAAGGTTCACAGGTATACGTAGAGGGCAGACTGCAAACACGTAAATGGCAGGACAAGGAAGGTAATGACAAATATACGACCGAAATTGTCGCCAATGAAATGCAGATGCTGGGCGGCAAGCCCGGCGGCGGTGGGGGTAATTATGACAAGTCCTCCGCGCCACCCTCCGAATCCGGCAGTTCACGCCCCGGCAAGGCCGCTTCAGCACCCCGTCCGGCGGCGGACGAAAACTTCGTCGACGACGATATTCCTTTCTAGCTAATTGTTCCGGGACGGACTTATGTCCGTCCCGGTTTTCTGAGCAAGTCTGAAAACCTCTGCATATACTCCGGGAATTTTATAAAAATTATGCTTGTAATAATCAGATTGAGCACGCCGAGGACCAGATAAATCTGCGGTATGGTCAATGCCAGTTTAATCAGCACGATTACCAGCAGTGCAGATGCCACCATAAATATCGCATTAAGTATATTGTTCGCGGCAATGATACGTGCCTGATACTCCGGACTGGATCGATGCTGCACCATTGCATATAACGGCACAATATAAATACCGCCAAAAAAACCGATTGCTGTCAGTGCAAACAGAATACGCCAGTGCACAAAATAGGTGAGAAACTCGGACGCTCCCATTGCGACAGCGCCCTGATGCACGTGCGGCGTTCCAGTGATAAACAAATCGATGGCAAACAGGGTGAGTCCCAATGCACCTATCGGCACCAGACCTGGCTCAATGCCTCCTTTCGATAATCGTTCACACAACAGTGACCCTGCACCTATACCAAGAGAGAATGCAGTCAGCAAGATAGTAGCCACCCGTTCATCCCCCATCAGCACATCACGGGTGTAGGTTGGCACCAGCGACAGATAGGTTGCGCCCAGAAACCAGAACCAGGAAACCGCAATGATGGCGATAAACACATTTTTGTCCGCGCAGGAATAACGAAGGATATGCCAGGTCTGTCTGGCCATATTCCAGTCTATTCGTATGCAGTCATCGGAAGCCGGTGCCAAGGGAATATACCAGCTGGCAATCCAGGCAGCAGCAGCAACCGTCACAGCGAGTAATGAAACCAGATAGATACCATACCCATCAATTGCGACCAGCATGCCACCAATAATGGTACCGATCAGGATAGCGAGAAACGTACCCATCTGAATCATCCCGTTGCCCCCGGTTAACTCCTCCACACGCAAATGCTGCGGCAGTATCGCGTATTTGAGCGGTCCGAAAAAGGCCGACTGGATTCCAGTGAGAAACAGTACTGTCATTAATATGACCACACTCTGTGAAATGAACCCGGTTAACGCGAACGCCATGATCATCACTTCGGAAAAGGTAATCCGGCGGATCAAGTACGACTTCTCGTATTTATCCGCCACCTGTCCTGCTGTCGCGGAAACCAGAAAGTACGGCAGGATAAATACACCGCCGGACAGGGCAACCAGAATACTGCTGTTAACAGCCAGTGTGTCGGAGAGTGTAAAGGTAATAAAGATTATGAGCGCATTTTTGAAAATATTGTCTTCCATGGCGCCCAGAAACTGCACACAGAAAAGTGGCAGAAACCGCCTGCTCTTCATCAAGGTATATTGGCTCATGGACTTGTCAATTCTTTAATGCCATATTGATCGGTATAGCCATTTCATCAGGTCATTGGTTCGGGAGAAATCAATATGCCGATTGTGTCACAAATCAACCTGTTAAAGAAACGTCGTACCAAAATTGTGGCCACACTGGGGCCGGCTTCATCAACACCGGAAATCATCACACAACTGGTGCTATCCGGCGTCAATGTGTTTCGTCTGAATATGTCACACGGCGACCATGATTTTCATCGCAAAAGTTACAAGCATATCCGTTCGATAGCTGAAACTACCGGCCTGCCAATCGCTATACTCGCCGATTTATGCGGCCAGTTGCTGTGCCCAGTTTACCGCACTGCTAGGCGGGCCTGAAATCGACGTGCCGGCTGGCTATAACCAGATTGTGTACGAACCAAAATATCCGCTTAGCAAGGACAAGAAGCGGTATATCACCGTTACCGGCACTGAAAAATCCATGCTGCCAGTACCCATGCCTGTCAGCATGATGATCTGGAGTGGACCGGGTTCTGATGCTGACGTAATCAAGATTGGTTCTGCTTATGAGGCGGCCACCAAACATCGTATACCGCCACCGGACTTCGGACCACTGGCAACAGAATAATCGATAGGTATCTCCCCATCAGGGACATCCTTGATGGGGAGATTTATAATAGGGGACTTCAAGGGGTCAGAGAACTTGATGTGTGGAATAAATAAATTGCCCTGCGAGCGTTCATGTCAAACTGGATTCCCGCCCTCGCGGTAATGATGCCTTGAAGAAAAGTGCTGTATCTCCTCACTCCTTACCCCTCACCTTAACCTATACACCGGCAAGGCGCCATCCGCGGCAGTCTGATATTTGACAGTAAAGTCATTGAAAGCCTTCAATGCATCTTCGATATCCTTGTCCTTGCGGATAAAGAACGAATTGAAACCACAGCGCTTCATATAGAACAACTGATCCCGCAAGACATCACCAACCGCGCGCAGGTCGCCTTTAAATCCATAACGGTCACGCAACAATCTTGCATGACTATAACAACGTCCGTCCTTGAAGGCGGGGAAATCGAGAGCAATCAGGTTGAACTTGCCAATATGAGTGGCGATATCTTCAATCTTGTCTTCACCATTCAGGCATACCGCAAGCTTGCCGCGATGATTCGCCAGCTTGTCCTGGTTTTGTTGCCAGTATTTAAATGGCAGAATCAAGTCACCGTCTGGAATTGGCTGATCCGCTGTTACGGTATCCACTCTGGTCCAGCTATCTTCAAGAATCTGATTATCCTTAATCACGCGCATGGCTATTCTCCTTCTGCCTGTGCAACACTGCCGTTATAGATCCGTTGTTTGAACGGTTCTATTCCGATACGTCGGTAGGTATCGAGAAAGCGCTCATCTTCATGACGCTTTTCAACATAGACATCCAGTAACTTGCCGATGGTATCAGCGACTTCCTTCTGGGCTATGGCTGGCCCCAGACGATCACCCAGAGCCGCATCCTCGGCAGGCGAACCGCCGAGCGTTAACTGGTAAAACTCCTCGCCTTTCTTGTCTACACCCAGTATACCGATATGGCCAACATGGTGATGACCACAGGCATTCATACAACCGGACATCTTGATCTGGATATCACCAATATCATGCAGATAATCCATATCATTAAACTTGCTGTTGATCTGGTTGGCTATCGGAATTGAACCTGCATTTGCCAGTGAACAAAAATCCAGTCCCGGGCAACAAATCATGTCTGTCAGTAATCCGATATTCGGTGTAGCCAGATTCTGTGTTTTCAGCGCGGTCCACAAGGCATATAAGTCTCCCTGTTTAACATGGGCAAACACCAGATTCTGATCGTGGGTGGCGCGAATTTCACTGGCGCTATATTTATCTGCCAGATCCGCAATAAATTCCATCTGAGTATCGGTCACATCGCCCGGGGGAATACCCGGCATCTTCAGTGAAATATACACCCCCCGGTAACCGGCCACCTTGTGTGGTTTGACATTGCGTTTGACCCAGTTGGCAAAGCCGGTATCTGTGGACAGTTTTTGTCCAAAGCTGGTATCGGCTGCGGCCTTACTGTCATAGGGTGGATCCAGAAAATATTTTTTCACCCGGTCAATTTCTTTCTGATCCAGCAACAATACAGAATCTCTAATCTGCAGCCATTCCTGCTCGACCATTTCAGCAAATTTTTCCGGCCCAATCGCTTTTACCAGTATCTTGATACGCGCCTTGTGGATATTGTCACGTCGTCCGAACAGGTTATAGACACGCAGTATCGCTTCCAGATAGGACAACAGATACTTTTTCTCCAGAAACTCCTTGATGAAAGCGCCGATGTACGGCAAGCGACCCAGACCGCCCCCGACAAGAATACGAAAACCGACTTCACCCTGATCATTTTTTACTACGTAAATACCGATATCGTGTACCTGCACAGCAGCCCGATCTTTTACTGCACCGGAGACAGCAATCTTGAACTTACGCGGCAAATAGGAGAATTCCGGGTGGAAAGTCGACCATTGACGAATAATTTCACAATAGGATCTGGGATCTTCAATTTCATCTTCGGCCACCCCGGCAAAATGATCGGAGGTGATATTGCGTATGCAGTTGCCACTGGTCTGGATGGCGTGCATTTCAACACTGGCCAGATCCGCGAGGATATCCGGCACCGTTTCCAGTCTCGGCCAGTTGTACTGGATATTCTGGCGGGTACTGAAATGACCATAACCCTTGTCATATTTACGGGCAATATGGCCCAGCATGCGCAACTGGTCAGACGACAACAGTCCGTAGGGTATCGACACCCTCAGCATGGGAGCATAACGCTGGATATAAAGACCATTCATCAGGCGTAAGGGCCTGAATTCGTCTTCAGATAACTCTCCGGTCAGAAAGCGACGGGTCTGGTCACGAAACTGCTCTACCCTTTCGTTTACGATAGTTCTGTCATATTCGTCGTATATATACATCGTTGCTCTTTACGGATTCCGTATGTGGTGAATTTCAGGGCTGCAAAAGATAACAATAATTTGATATTCATCAAAGTAATATATCTTGCTAAGAATATAACAATATTGCGGAAATCAGGATTTCAGTCCATTCCGGCAGGAATTTAGAGGAAAACGGTCTGAAATCCGGGTGATTCAGAACCGCCAATACAGCCGTACTACGCTATTAAAGTTCAGAGATATTTGTATTGGGCAATCAGGGCACGTCCCTTGCGGGTAACATAACCTTCAGTATCGATAAAACCGCGCAACTTTGCTTCGGAATATAACGTACCCGATTTGTTATGCTTGGGCAAATACACCAGACCATCACCATAACGGTATTGCAGTATCATGGCGATTTGCGATTCCGGTGCTTCCGGCTCTAACGAACTTTGTAATAATGCTGACATAGTGGTGCTTCCCCGCCTCCAGACTACTTAAACAATTTTCTTAGTAATAACAGTAAATTACCTTATTACATGAAGTTATATAATTCATCTTATATTTAATGTCAATAGAATCAGCTAAATCATTGTTCATTAAAAACAAGCTGACAGTTGCTCCCCTCTCTTCCAGGCTTATCTCCCGGAGCAGAAACAGGATGATTTTCAGGTATTAGGACAGATCAGAACGCTAACTGGTTCATTAATCGGATAAATGTTCCAGTGCGAGGAATTCACGACTTTGCATCTCGATCAAACGACTACTGGTACGTTCGAAACTACCCACCAGACGCTTGCCCTGATACAAATCACTGGCGGGTACAGCTGCTGTTAAAATCAACTTTACATTACGATCATAAAATTCATCCACCAGGGTAATAAACCGTCTGACCTGATCATTCTGCTCCTCCCCCATTTGTGGTACGTTTGCTATCAGCACCGTCTGGAACTGCCTGGCCAGTTCAATATAGTCTGCCGGTCCTCTGGGTCCATCACAGATCGCCTTAAAGTCAAACCAGACCACACCTTCTGCACAACGCACCACCTGAATCTTGCGCTTCTCTATCTCAATCGTTCCACCCGACCTGCCAGGATTTGGCGCTATATGCTCAAAATTGGTGGCCAACATGCTGTCAGCATGTTGGTCGAGCGGATAATGATAGATTTCTGCACTGTCGAGATAGCGCAGGCGGTAATCAATTCCGGAATCGAGATTAAATACCTGACAATGGGTCTTGATGAGTTCTATCGCAGGCAGAAACCGATCCCGCTGCAAGCCACCCGCATAAAGATTATCCGGAGGCTGATTTGAAGTGGCCACCAGTGTCACCCCCCGTGCATACAGGGCGTCGAGCAGTCCACTGAGCAACATCGCATCGGTAATATCGGACACATGGAATTCATCAAAACAAATCACGCAGGCCTGTCTGGCAAAGTCATCCGCCACCTTATGCAAGGGATATTCAATATCATGTAACTGCTTTAGTTCATGATGCACACGTTGCATGAAACGGTGAAAATGAATGCGCAGCTTGTTATCAAATGGCAGGCTTTCATAGAATGAATCCACAATGCGGGTCTTGCCTCGTCCGACACCGCCCCAGAAGTAAATTCCCCTGACCGTTTCTGTAGCATGACCGGATAGTTTCTGTTTAATCCGTGCAAACAAACCCTGGCGTTGACTGGCTGATTTTAGCAACTGTTCATATAAAGACTGGGTCAACATCACCGCCTGATACTGGTTGGGATCATCCATGATTTCAGAGCGATCCAGATCGTGTTGATAGCGTTCCAGTGGGGTAAGTTTACTCATGTCTAATAAATTCAGCTATTTACAACTTTTATCCCGTTGGTACGTTTGTCTCTTGATGTAATACTGACCACCGTTGGCAATCAGCGGATCGTCCCCCTGCTAGTTCACAGAGATGTATTGAGTTTACAACATAGCCCATCGTTACGCAGCTTCATTACCATCGTCAAAAGCGCCAACAGACGCTCATGAACCCACATCTAACGCAGGACTGATTTTGCGCATCAACACCAGCAACAGGGAGATGGCGGCAAACCCGGCGCCGCAATAAAACGTCATGGCCGCGCCAAACATGTCCCACACCACTCCGGCGACCAGGCTGGCCAGTAACATGGCAATACCACTGACCAGATAAAACAGACCAAAACCGGATCCACGCAATTTTTTCGGTGAGGCATCCGCTACCATGGTTGCCAGCAAACCCTGGGTAATACCCATATGCAGTCCCCATAACACCACTCCGGCAAAAATACTGGTTAGTGTGTGTGCCTGTGCCAGCAACAAGTCGGCAGCCAGTAATACCAGCAAACCTGCCACCATCAGGTAATTTCGATCGATTCGGTCGGCCAGTTTGCCAGCGGGATAAGCCGAAAGTGCATAGAGGATATTCATTATAATAAGAATGACAGGCGCATAGGTATCCGGTAAACCCGCTGCCCGGGCGCGAAGAATCAAAAACGCTTCACTAAAACGCGCCAGGGTAAAAAAACCGCCCATCACTACGACCCACCAGAACGCCGGAGAGAACTGCCTCAGTGTAGAATATTGCAGTGGCGGGGCCAGCTCACCCTGCTCACGAATTGAATTCGGCTCACTGATCCCGACAAACAGTAAGATGACTGACAGAATGGCCGGTAGCGTGGCAAACCAGAACACCTGCCTGAAATCCCCTTCGTAGTAAAGCATTAACAGAATGGCCAGCCCAGGTCCTACAAATGCGCCGATGGTATCCAATGACTGACGCAAGCCATATGCCGCTCCGCGAATATTGCTCGACACCATGTCAGCTACCAACGCATCTCTTGGGGCACCCCGTATTCCCTTGCCGATTCGGTCCATAAACCGCGCAAAGAAGGCCCAGTAAACGGTGGTTGCAAGTGCAAAGGCCGGTTTTGACAAGGCACTCAGACCATATCCAAAAACAGCCAATCCCTTGCGACGTCCCAGCCAGTCACTGAGTACGCCTGAAAAAATCTTGATGATTAGTGCAGCAGCTTCTGCAATCCCTTCAATCATACCGACCATCATCACACTGGCACCGAGTGATGAGACCATAAACACAGGCAACAGACTGTGTATCAGTTCGGAAGACATATCCATGAACATGCTGACAAAGCCCAGCACCCACACCCCTCGCGGAATTTTATGCAACGGACTCATATACGAATGTCCATATAAACTTTCAGAATAACTCCATCTGGCTTTTTTGCTTGCCGGGGCGCTGGAACCGAGTGGTATCCAGCTGGATACGACTCCGGTTCAATCCGAGTCGCTCACAAATTTTGCGAAACCGTTGGTCAATAATGGCGGCATAGATACCTGTGCCACGCATACGAGACATAAATTGCGGATCATTGTCCTTGCCACTACGAATATCCATGATCCGGTTCATTACATGCCCCGCTTTTAACGGGTAATGCGTTTGCAGCCATTCACGAAACAACAATTTCACCTCATGGGGCAATCGCAGCATAACATAGCCGGCCGTGATTGCTCCGGCTTCTGCCGCCTGTGTCAGTACTGCTTCAATTTCAGAATCGTTCAATACGGGAATAATGGGTGCAAACATCACTCCAACCGGGATACCCGCCTGTTTCAGGCATGCAATTGTTTGTAACCTTCGTCGCGGTGCAGTGGCACGAGGTTCCATTTTACGGGCCAGTTCATTATCAAAGGTGGTAATCGAGATAAACACCTGCACCAGATTGTTTCTGGCCATCTCTGTGAGGATATCCAGATCCCTTTCTACCAGTGATGACTTGGTCACAATCGTCAAGGGGTGCGAGGTTTCATGCAATACTTCCAGCAGCTGGCGCGTAATCTGCCACTCTCGTTCTATCGGTTGATACGGATCTGTATTGCTACCAAATGCTATTGGCGTGCACTGGTAGTTACGCTTGCTGATTTCCGCTCTGAGCAATTTTGCCGCATCTGGTTTGGCAAACAACCGTGTTTCAAAATCAATTCCGGGAGACAAATCCATGTACGCATGGGTCGGGCGGGCGTAACAATAGATACAGCCATGCTCACAACCACGGTAGGGATTGATCGAGGCATCAAACGGTATGTCAGGTGACTGGTTACGACTGATGATCGTGAGCGGATGTTCAACTGTAACGGTAGTTGCCAGCGGTGGCAGATCCTCCTCCATATCCCAGCCGTCATTAACCTTTTCTTTTGTGGTGGCCAAATAGCGCGAGCCCACCTTATTGGTGGTTCCCCTGCCGCGCACAAACTTGTCTGTCTTGTCTTTTTCCACCGATGAGGGTTCCAGCTGTATTGCCACTTCCGGGTTTTAATGACGTTTATTGTTAAAAGCAGGGAAATATTCCATGATTCCGGCATGTACTATTGCTATGCTTGCCAGCAGGAGTATGGTCAACGAGCCAGCCCTATAGGCTGTACGGGAATACAACACACCGCGACTCATTAAATAATAGACCTGATAAGCTGCATCCATTATAAATAATATATGTTTCCACCCATAGTATCTGAAATCATCCTGCTGGCCGTGTTGCTGTTGCTGATCTGGCAACTGTTGAGGCAATCACCGTCTGACAAGACCGATCTGACCAGACTGGATACCCGTCTGGAAGAACAGGGTAGACGGCTGGGCCAGCTGGAAGAACGGCTGGGTGACCTGAAGCTGTCACAACAGGATGCACAAGCCCAGTTAAGAGAGCGACTAACCAGCTCTTTTGCAGAATTTCGTGAAGAGTTACGTAGCATCCTCTCTGAACACAATACCCGCTTCGAACAGCGGCAGGCAGAGACCACCAAAGCCCTGTCCGAATCAATGCAATCCGGAATTACCAACCTGCAAAAACAAATCGGTGATTACCTGAACCGCTACAGTGAGGATCTGGGTAAGCGCATGGAAGTTCTGACCAGCAAGACGGATGAACGACTACAGCAAATTTCCGGTCAGGTTGAAAAACGCCTGACTGAAGGCTTTGAAAAGACTACCGCTACCTTTGCCGATATTCTCAAACGTCTGGCACTGATTGATGAAGCCCAGAAAAAGATTACGGAATTATCAACCAATGTGGTCAGTTTGCAAGAAATCCTGGCAGACAAACGCTCGCGCGGTGCATTTGGTGAAGTACAGCTGAATGCACTGGTTGCCAATGTCATGCCGGAACATACCTGGCAGACACAATATACGCTACCCAATAACAGTATTGCCGATTGTGTGCTGTTTTTACCTGAACCTACCGGCATGTTGGCAATCGATTCGAAATTCCCGCTCGAATCCTATAAACGCATGACGGACATTTCCACACCGGATAGCGATAGAAAAATGGCCGAGCGACAGTTCCGTCAGGACATCAGCAAGCATATACAGGATATTTCTTCCAAATATATACTGCCCGGCATCACCTCGGACGGCGCGATGATGTTCATACCTGCTGAGGCGGTATTTGCAGAGATTCACGCCCACTATCCCGATTTGGTCGACAAGGCACATGCGGCAAGGGTCTGGATGGTCTCTCCGACTACCCTTTGGGCCGTGCTCAATACCTCACGCAGTGTATTGCGTGACGCCGCCACGCGGGAACAGGTGCACATTATCCAGGAACATCTTGGTTTGTTGGGCAAGGATTTCGGACGTTTCCAGAAACGCATGGATGATCTGGAAAAACACATCAAGCAGGCACATGAAGACGTGGAAAACGTCAATATCTCGGCACGCAAAATCTCGGCACGCTTTGAAAAAATAGAACGCGTTGAACTGACAAATGATAAGGACATCACAACAGCGGTTTTGTCTGTAGACGATGATGACAAAATCCCCTAGCATTCCTTAAAGACAGAACACCTGATTACTGCTGCATACCCAGAAACCCCATATACGGACACACCCGCCTTCCCCGGACGGACATTCCCGGCACCTGAAATGAAAAAACTGAAAGCAATTATTTTCGATATGGACGGCACCCTTGCGGATACCGAGGAAATCCATCGCCAGTCGTTTAATACGGCATTCAGTGAATTCGGTATAGCTTGTCATTGGGACCAGCATGAATATAAACAGTTGCTTGCCATATCCGGTGGACGTGAACGCTTGACCCAATACCTGCAAATTCATACTCACCTCGGGGTACGTCCCGAAGCCTTGACAGAGATCGTCGACAAACTGCATAAACGTAAATCGGCGATATACAGACAAAATCTGATCAACGGTCATGTCGGACTGCGTCCAGGCGTACGTCGGTTAATTGACGATGCCAAAAGTCAGGGTGTCAATCTGGCGATCGCGACCAGCTCTTCTTCCAGAAATGTCGATACGCTGTTAAAAGTGGTATTGGGTGAAAATGCACTGGATCTGTTCAGTGCAATTGTTACCAGCGACGAGGTCGATGAGAAGAAACCATCCCCTGCGGTTTATCTTTATGCACTCGAAACGCTTGGACTGGAGGCTGAAAACTGCGTTGCCCTGGAAGATACCTGCAATGGCAATCTCGCTGCCTTGACCGCCGGGCTTAGAACAATTGTAACTACCCATTTCTTTACGGCAGACGATGATTTCAGTGGCGCATCGCTGATTGTCAATCATCTCGGCGACCCCGGCAATCTGCCAATAATGACTCCTGCCACTGTCTTTGGACAGCAGTATGTTGATGTCAGCCTGCTCGAACGAATACTTGATCAGGAACCCGTGATTATTCAACCCGTAAAGACAGAAACGATTATTGTCGTTTAGAAAGCCGGCATAGCCGTACTCTATTACTTTGGTGCTATAATCAGGCCATCATTTTCAGAATATTGAATCCATGACGCTGACAGAACTACGCTATATTGTCGCCGTGGCCCGCGAACTGCATTTTGGTCGTGCGGCTACAGCCTGTTTTGTCAGTCAGCCTACGCTCAGTGTGGCCATCAAGAAACTGGAAGATGAACTGGGCATCGCCCTGTTTGAACGTCACAAACATGATGTCACTGTCACTCCAGTCGGGGAAAAAATAGTCGAGCAGGCCCAGCGTGTACTGGAACAGGCGAGAACCATCCGTTTGTTGGCCGAAGAAGGCAAGGATCCACTCAAGGGCAGTCTGAAACTCGGGGCGATCTATACCATTGGTCCTTATTTGCTTCCCAAGATCATTCCGTTGTTGCATCAAAGCGCACCGGATTTAACCCTGATTATTGATGAAGATTACACCGCCAATCTTGCCAATAAACTCAGTCAGGGTGATCTGGACATGGTCATTGTGTCCACGCCGTTTAACGTACCGGGCATCATTACAGAAGTACTATATAAGGAACCGTTTGTCGTCGTACTGCCGAAACACCATCCACTGGCACAAAAAAAATCCATCAAGGCAGAAGATCTGACGGACGAAACACTGTTACTACTCAAATCGGGAAACTGTTTCAGGGATCAGGTGATGGAAGTGTGTCCAGCCTGCCGGACGGATGTATTTACACGTAACAGCATTCAGCAGACACTCGAAGGTAGTTCGATTGAAACCATACGCCAGATGGTAATGGCAGGCACCGGAATAACCGTGCTTCCGAACAGTTCGGTTAACTACACCAGTAAGGAAAACTCACTGCTGGAGTATCGACCCTTTGCACGACCTGTGCCAAAACGTGAAGTTGCACTCGCCTGGCGTGAAAGTTATCCACGTACGAAACTGATTCAGTTAATGATCGATACGATCTCCCGCTGTAAGTTTCCAGTGCTCTAAGCTGTCTGTGGTAATTGTTTAGCGTATCACCAGAAACGCGGCAGAATCTCCTCGAACAATCCTCAGTAACAATGGACCATCATACTGGCCCAATAATTCAAAAAAACTTTCGACAGACGCGACAGGCTCCCGATTCACCGATGTAATTACATCTCCCTGACGCAAACCGGATCGCCAGGCCAGACTGTTCTGATCAATTTCGCTGACCTGTACACCTTCAATCACACCGTAATACGGGCTATTGCTATCCAGATTGCCAAACTTGATGCCTTCCAGACGCTGGTTCTCCGGAGCCACCATCGCCGTCGCTGTGAATGCTTTTCTCGAACTGACCTTGGTCTCCAGCTTCTGTTTTTTACCTTCGCGGAATATCTCGAATGAAATCGATGCCCCCACCGGCAACAAACCAATCTTGTTACGCACATCACTGGCACCGCTGACGATGTCACCATTGATCGCCACCAGCACATCTCCCGGTAGCAAGCCTGCCTGCTCAGCCGGAGATCCCTGGGAAATATTGACAACCACAGCACCCCCCTGGTTCTTGACCCCTAGTGCTTCAGCCAGTTCCGGGCTTAGATCCTGCGTTGCAATGCCAACAAACCCACGATCCACTTCACCATTCGCGACCAGTTGTTCCATCACATGTGTGGCCAGATTAATCGGAATAGCAAAGCCGATTCCGATATTGCCACCAGATTGTGAAAAGATGGCGGTATTGATTCCGATAAGTTCACCACGCAAATTAACCAGTGCACCACCGGAGTTTCCCGGGTTAATCGAGGCATCTGTCTGGATAAAGTCCTCGTAACCCTCGATACCTAATCCACTACGTCCGAGCGCACTGACTATTCCGGACGTCACTGTCTGACCCAGTCCAAAGGGATTGCCAATTGCGACGACATAATCACCGACACGCAATGCCTCGGAATTTGCCGGTTTGACCTCCATCAGATTTTCCGCCGGGATCCTGATCACAGCCACATCGGTTTCCGGATCCGTACCGACGAGTTTTGCCTCGAGCTGTCGTCCATCGGTAAGGGTTACAGTAATTTGTACTGCATTTTCAATAACATGATTATTGGTCAGTATCAGTCCGCGTTTCGCATCGACAATCACACCGGATCCCAGACTCTGGGTTTTTTGTTGTACCTGACCTGGTACATTAAAAAACCGGCGGAAAAAGGGATCGGCATATAACTGGTTTTGCTGAACCATTGTACGTCCTTCAGTAGCGATATTGACCACGGCAGGCGTAACCTGTTCCAGCATCGGCGCCAGACTGGGCACACTGTCATTGCCTGCAATACCTGGCAGTGCAGCTGTTGCTGCCCATGCAGACAAGCTGCAATACAGCATCAACAAATACTGACGTAGATCACGTTTGATCGGCATAAGCTTTTTCTCCTGTATGACGGGGCTACCCGGAACAGTCGCCCATCTGCGATACATTCAATGCCAGAAAAAAACTGAAGGCGGAAACCTGTTCCGCCTTCAGTCCTGCTACTGACAATTAACTGTTAACCATAATCCGGCGTGGCTGGGATTTTTCCAGTTTCGGCAGAACGATTTCGAGCACACCATCCTTGCTCTTTGCTTCCACTTTCGCTGAATCAGCCGTATCAGGAAGACTGAAGCTGCGGGAAAAAGTTCCACGTACGCGCTCTACTCGCTTGTAACCTTCGCGACTGTCTGTCTTCTCATTGGCGCGCACACCTTTCAGTGTAAGCACGCCATCTTCCATTGTGATCTCGATGTCTTTCGCCTCAACGCCAGGCAAGTCGGCATGGATAACATACCTGTCTTTCTCTTCCTTGATATCCACTGCCGGACGCCAGTGACTGATTGACACATCATTTGCATCCTCATTCACTGACTCGCGAATAAACTGATCAGACAGGGTAGATTTAAAAAATTCTTTTTGTAGTTGATTCAGTAATGTATAGGGTTCGTATCGTATAAGTGACATAAGCTTCTCCTTGAGTTGGTTGTTGTTACACCTGGAGAATAAGTAGGGGCAGTCCACACGGATTTCAAGGGCACCTGAATTCCGGAATTGAATTAGCGGAAAATATTTATATCTGGATTGCGTTAAATGCGGGAAGCGATTGTGGTCATCACGCTGGAACAAAAACGCATCAGGTGTTTTACGGGTTCCGGAAGTTCCCTTGCGCCGGATTCAACGGCCACTGTCGCATGATGACTTTCATCAATACGCATCTGTTGCAGAATGGCCCGGCTCTTCTGATCATTTTCCGGCAGGCGGACAAGATGCGTATCCAGATGCCGGACTACCTGATGTTCTGTTTCAGCCACAAAGCCCAGACTCCAGTGATCACCCATCAGGCCAGCAATCAAACCAAAGGAAAATGAACCCACATACCAAAAGGGATTCAGATAGCTGGTGTGGGAATGCAGATCCTGTAACCGTTGCTGACACCAGACCAGATGGTCTGATTCCTCCAATGCGGCTGTTTTCATGATCTGCCTGACCTGAGGATTACGGGCGGTGAGCCCCTGCCCCTGATACAATGCCTGAGCTGAAACCTCACCGGCATGATTTACCCGCATCAGACTGGCCGACAACGTCCGCATGAGCGTGTCCATCGGCATTTCAGCGACAGAATCTGCCGGATCCGGTCTGTTGACAGGGCTTTTAGCGGGTTTTGCCTGACGCAGAAACCCGTCAAAATCGATGATCAGACGGTCCAGAGCACTGTATTGTCGTGTCACTTTCATGGTTTCGAATAAAAATCCCGTCAAAAACAGTCTGTTAATATTGACAGTAATGAGGGCAATCCGTACCATTGCCCCTCTTTTTTCACTGGTTTTAACAGACAAACTGTAATGAATACCTATACCGCAAAAGCCTCAGACATCAAACAGGACTGGTACATCGTAGATGCGACCGGCAAAACATTGGGTCGCCTGGCGACTGAAATTGCCCACCGTCTACGTGGCAAACACAAACCGGAATACACCCCATCGATGGATGTTGGTGACTATATTGTAGTCATCAATGCCAAAAATGTCAGGATTACCGGCAACAAGGAAAAAAACAAAACCTATTACCAGTATTCCGGATACCCCAGTGGCATGAAGTCAATTACCTTTGACAAGCTACTGGTCAGGAAGCCTGAGCTGGTAATTGAAAAGGCCGTCAAGGGCATGCTACCGAAAGGACCGCTCGGACGGAAAATGTACAGAAAGCTGAAAGTTTATCGCGGTGCAGATCACAAGCACACTGCACAGCAGCCACAACCCCTGGAAATATAATTTATGTCAGAACAAACCTATTACAGCACTGGCCGTCGCAAGAGTTCCACCGCGAGGGTGTTCCTGAAGAAAGGCAGTGGCACTATCACTATCAATCATCGTGATATCGGTATCTACTTTGGTCGCGAAACCGGTCGTATGATCGTACGTCAACCGCTGGAAACCATTAACATGAAAGACACCTTTGATATCGAAATTACGGTATCTGGTGGCGGCATCTCCGGACAAGCCGGTGCAATACGCCATGGTATTACCCGTGCACTGATCGTTTATGATGAAACCCTGCGTAAACCTTTACGTAAGGCCGGGTTTGTTACCCGTGATGCCAGAGAAGTGGAACGCAAGAAAGTCGGTCTGCACAAGGCAAGAAAGAAACCTCAGTACTCCAAGCGTTAAACAGTTTATTGCTATTCTCCCCCGTTCCGGAGATTACTTTCCGGAACGGGGGTTTAAACGTACTGATATACCAATATTGGGGGTTCGTCTAAGGGTAGGACTGCGGACTCTGACTCCGCCAGTAGTGGTTCAAATCCATTACCCCCAGCCATTTCACCCATACAGCTGTATTCATTAACCTCACCTGTATGCTGTCCACTCTGGCAAAATAGATACACTGCCAGTAGTCATCATCCGATTATGTCCATCTGTCCCGTATCCCTGAATTTTACATTGCACGTCAACCTGCTTGAGAGTTATACGTTAAGAATTTTACCAGGGTGAAATTACAGTGCGCATGTCCGACAGATGGCACTTGTCCCGCAATGAACTAATAAAAAATAAATCAGGATTATTTACATGAGCTCATCAAGGCGTTTGGGCATACATTGTGCGGTACTGCTGTCTGCGCTGCTTCTACAAGCCTGTGGTGGGGGTGGCGCAGGTACGGGTGATACGCCTACTGCCGCTACAACTACAACAGCAGTCACCACTCCGGCTCCCGTCGCAAACCGTCTGACAGTTTCAACATCTCTGTTCCGGGAAACGGCCTTATCTGCAAGCGGACGATTATCCTGTGCGGTATGTCATACGGATGAAACAGCCCATTCAACCGCGAGTCTGGTCAGCTTCCCAACCGGCGGGCCGAATATGGATCAGCAGGTACCCCGTGCCAGTCCGTCCATCCTGTATCTACAGGCCAATCGTCCCTTCAATATTAATGACAATGGTAATCCATCCGGTGGATTTAACTGGGACGGACGGTTTAACAGCCGGGCTCAACAAGCAACCGGGCCATTGCTTGCCGTCAATGAAATGGCCAATGCCGATGTGGCCGCTGTGGCCAGAAAAGTTCGCGGCTTGTCCTACTTTAATGATTTTGTATCTGCATTTGGAATCTCCGCACAGGCCGGCGATCAATTAATTTTTGATACGCTGTTACAAGCGCTTGAGACTTACCAGCAACAGGATCCCGATTATTTATTATTCAACAGCAAGTATGACCGCTTTCTGGACGGAACCACGACTTTGACAGCACAGGAAACGCGCGGACTGAATATATTCAACGATCCAAACAAGGGAAATTGTGATAGCTGTCATACCAGTCGCATCGGACCGGGAAGAGAGCGACCATTATTCACCAATTTCCGTTATGCCGCACTGGGGCTACCACGAAATTCGGCTATCACGGCGAATGCTGACAATAATTTTTTTGATATGGGATTGTGCGGGCCAACACGCACTGATTTAACAGCCAGAACCGATTTGTGTGGTCATTTCAAAATTCCCACCCTGAGAAATATCGCCATTACGGCACCCTATTTTCATAATTCCAGTATCGCGACACTGACCAATGCCGTTGAATTCTATGCAACACGCGATACCAATCCCTCACGCTGGTATCCGACCGTACTGGCTGTGGTGGATAAGTTTAACGACCTGCCGGTACAATTTCGTACCAACGTAAGACGTACCCGTCCATTCGGACAAAATGCCGGTGATCCACCGGCACTGAACAGTCAGGACATAGCCGATCTGGTTGCCTTCTTACAGACGCTTAGCGATGAGAGAAATGCAGCGCCAGGAGCGGCCACCGTCCCCTGACGAAGATTTAAGATTATAATAAGGTGCGTATCGACATCACGGTGAAGAATCCATAAAACAGTGACATGAATACCAGTGCCACCCTTCGCCACATGGCGGGGCGCACAGCTACAGGTAACAAACAGGTGTTAATATAAAGCAGATGGATGGATGAAAACATCAGAATGATCCCGGCCATATTGGCACTCAGTTGCAGCAAGATGATTGGTGCAGCAAAACGCAATGCGATGATACCCCACAACACCACCATAGCCAGTACTGCGTAATAAAGTTTTTTCACATCCCGCCCGAACCAGTCGCGGCAACGACGGCTACCAGTCCAGAGTATGTCAGTGATGGAACGAACCATTCCCTCCAGAATATCCAGCTGAGTCTTGAACAATATCCAGACGCCGAGAAAAGCCACGAGTCCTGACATGAATGGACCACCAATCGAACCAATGCCCTGAGCCAGGGTCGCACTGATGCCCGGGCCACGTATATCACTGCCAGCGGGAATCAGTACCACATATAACAATGCAGGCAACATCATGCCCAGCATGGCACCAATGAAAAATATACCCCACTGATCGGCACGGATGATACGCCACCAGCCCCGCCATCGGCTCATATTTTCCGTATCTGCGACAAATGTAAAACCGGTATGTGACAGATCCATTTTTTCACTGTTCATTGCGGCCGGTATGTAACCGGCAAGTTTGGCCATACCATAACCCTTGTCACGCGCCCAGTTCGACAAAACAATATTGATCATACCTCCGGCACCGGAATAGGCAGCAAGTGCGGCGAGCAGGAAGAAGTCTGCGCCTTCAGGCAAAAAACTGAATTTGCCATGCACTGTATCGTAACCGGTATATCCGGCCAGTGCGCTTAGCCAGGTGCCCAGTGGAACCAGTATGACCGCCAGCACCAGAAAACCGCCGATAATACACACCACCAGTATCCAGTTCAGCACTTCCAGAGTACGTTCTATCCTGCGACCAACAACCAATAGAGCCACACATAGCAGAAAGGTGCCAACACCGATCATGTAAGTTGTTGTGGCATCAGCAGCCACCGGTAAGCGTTGGGCAAACAGGAAGAATACCGCGCCGGCGGCTGTGCCGGCCCAGGCTGGCCAGCCTACCTGCATTAAATACAAGATTGCATAAATCCAGGCCCACATCGTGGACGATGGACGTGTGCGCATAAATCCGGTCACAACCGGTTCACCGGTTGCCATCGTGTAGCGCATCAATTCGGTATTAAAAACAGTCTGCAGAAAGATGGCAATACCGGTAACCCACAATAGTGACAGACCCAGTCGAACAAACACGGCCGGACCCAGCAGGAATTCACCGCTGCCAATTGAAGCCCCGAGTACAATTACACCCGGTCCAACCACCGCCAGCCAGCCTATACCTTTCGGAGTTGGAGGTAACGGCATCTGATCCAGTTTCCATGCGCTTAATCCTGAACGCGCTTCCGGACTAACTTCATTATGGGTATTTATTGATAGACTGGACATCAGATTTCCTCGTGTCTCTGTACTCGTTCTACATTGTTATTATGGTTTTATGCAAAGACGGGGAAGTTAATACAGGCAAGCCGATGCGCATTTGACAAACCCCCGTTTTATCAAAGCGTTGGTTTAAGATAGCGGAGTTTCAGACTTATAGCCAGTTCTCCCGTGGATAAATTGAGTCTAGCCAGGCAAGTCTGTGGCGTACAACGGCATAACACATCCGGGATGGCAAGTTTAGTGCACGCTCCGGATGTGCCCGGCGCACATCCGGAGTACTACTACTTATCAGTTTATATTCTCTATTCAACCTGCTCTGGTTTCATATCTGTCCTTGGTAATAATGTAGTCCCTGACCAGTTTGCTACGAACGATGTCTTCCTTCTGGAAATCCACATAACTGAAACCGGACAGGTTTTCGATGATGTGCATGAATTTGCGGATACCGCTACGCTCCTGCTCCCGGGTCAGATCCGACTGCCTGAAGTCACCGCTAAAGATCAGTCGACAGTTCCTGCCGGTACGGGTGATGATCGTATCGAGCTCATGAAAATTGCAGTTGGCGAACTCATCTACCAGAACATAACAATTGTTAAGGGTAATCCCGCGCACAAACGAGGTGGAGACGAACTCGATGATGTTTTTCTGTTTCAGGATCTCGTAGGCATCACCCCGGCCAAACAGTTCATTACAGATAGACTGGTAAGGTGCTTCATATACCCTGGTTTTATCCTTCTGATTTCCCGGCATGAAACCCATGTCACGTATGGGGACGACACTGCGGATAATATAGATTTTTTCCTGAGCCTGTTTAAAGTTAAGCAACTCATTGAGAGCAAGGAACAAGGAGAGAAAAGTCTTGCCGGTACCGGCCAGGCCGTGCAGCATCAGATGATCGCCGCGATTGAATGCTTCAAAGGTCAGTTTCTGGTTGCTGGTGAGGGGGGATACTTTATTGATGCGGAAATGCTGGGATTTGATGGAGGGGACAGATACCAGTTTGGGTTTTTCGTAGTGGTCAGGGTAACCATCATTATTATGTAGTATAAACTTTTTTCTGTTTTTCAGTCTTTTCGTAGCCAATATAGCTCTCCTAAAAAAAGTGATTTTGAAGGTTTATAACATTTTGTCTCTGTGCATCTCCTCTCCACCCTGTAATGAACTGTTCCCCGATGTGCCAATACTCTGATTGCTCACTCTGAAAAGTATAGCAGCGATATCTGATTTCGCCACAATCCGTTGTGAGTTAATCAGAAGAATATGATCTGTGCGATTGGCAGATAGACAATCGCGAGGAAAATAACTGTTTACTGTCTGGTACAAGTGCGGGTTTGCTGTCATCACACCAACAGTATTCCCGGCAATTATTACAACTTCAGGCTATCCGCATGACGATCCTGTGAACTAACTGAATGGACTGCTGCACCGGGTTCCAGCATGAAACATTGCAATAGATCGTTCAGAAAATCCAGGCCGGAAGTCGTGGGTCGTGTTCTGTTTGCCTGTGTTTGCAACCATCCCTTGCGGGTAGCCTTTTCGATTGCTGGCAGTATGCTGTCCAAAGACAACCCGGTGCGTTCAGTAAATTGCCGATGTTCAAAACCGTTGGTGAGCCTGAGTGCATTCATCATGAATTCTAGAACACGATCCTCACGCGTTAACATTCTGGATTCGGAAATTACCCCGGCATGACCGGCCAACTGCATGTATCGATCCGGTAGACGATGGCGGACGTAACGGGTGATTGAGTCTGTATTCGTATCGCTGAGCTTGCCGTGTGCACCGGCGCCAAGACCGAGATAATCCCCAAACTGCCAGTAATTCAGGTTATGCCGACATTGCTGTTCCGGTTTGGCATAGGCCGATATTTCATATTGCTGGAATCCGCTGACGGCCAGCAAGTGTTGACCGGACTGTTGCATGGTCCAGATCAGTTCCTCTTCCGGAACAGATGGCGGATGTTTATAAAATACCGTATTGGGCTCAATGGTCAGTTGATACCAGGATAAATGCGTAGTTGCCGCTTCAATTCCCTGCAACAGATCCGCCATGGCCTGCTCCTGTGTCTGTTGCGGCAAGCCATACATCAAATCTATATTGATACGTTCAAAACCGGCAGCTTGCGCTATAGTTATTGCTTCACGGGCAGTAGCTGCATTATGTATGCGCCCCAGTCTTTGCAGCATTTGATCATTGAAACTTTGTATGCCGATAGAGAGTCGGTTGATTCCAATCTGGCGGTAGGCTTCAAAACGAGCTGCCTCAACGGTACCCGGATTGGCTTCCAGCGTGATTTCGGCATTCGCCACCAGCGTCAGTCGGGATAAGATTGCCTCCAGCAACGACTGTAAGGCTTGTGGGCTGAACAGACTGGGCGTACCGCCACCGATAAAAATACTGTGAATTTCCCTTCCCTGTATTCTGGGCAAATCAAAATCCAGATCACGTATCAATGCGGCGATATAGTCCTGTTCAGGAAAAGCGGCCTGTTCGGTCGCATGTGAATTGAAATCACAGTATGGACACTTCCGGATACACCACGGCAGGTGTATATATAAGGACAAGGGCACTGCGTGCATCTTCACTGTTCTGATAACAGCAGATCAGGAAAACTGATCACCAAGACTCAGCTTCTGTAACAGGATTTGCAGTGCCTTACCCCGGTGACTGATACTGTTTTTGACTTCCGGCGATAACTCTGCCGAAGTACAACCGTGCTCAGGCACCATAAAAACTGGATCATAACCAAACCCGTTACTGCCTCTGGGTTCCATCACCAGATTGCCTTCCCAACTGGCCTCGGCGATCACCGGAGTCGCATCCTTTTCACTGCGCATATACACGATTACACATTGATATCTCGCAATGGGTTGCTGCGCATCGGTTTTGCGTACATTGTGTAATAGTAGATCCAGATTCTGCTGATCGGTTGCAGATACACCGGCGTAACGGGCCGAATAAATTCCTGGCGCACCATTGAGTACATCTACCTCAATACCGGAATCATCTGCAATGGCCGGCAAACCTGACACCGCAGCGGCCATTCTGGCTTTCAGTATGGCATTTTCCACATAGGTCAAACCGGTTTCATCCACCACCGGTACCTTGAAGCGCGACTGCGGCAACAGTTCGATACCGATACCGGCAAGAATTTCGCCGATTTCCCTGAGCTTGCCCTGATTACTACTGGCGAGCACTACCTGTTGCTGACGAACCATAGCCTAACCGTTCAATGCGAGCTTCTGGAACTCGAACAACTGGCTGATACCCCCTTTCGCCAGAGCCAGCATACTGTTCAACTCGTCCTGGTTGAAGGGATGACCTTCGGCCGTACCCTGTATCTCGATAAACTCACCCGCATCATTCATGACCACGTTCATATCGGTCTGCGCATCCACGTCTTCCTGGTAATCCAGATCCAGCACAGGTTTACCATTACAGATACCGACAGATACCGACGCAATCATGCCTATCAACGGATCGTTCTTGATGAGTTTTTCCCGTTGCGCGTAACGTAAGGCTTCCACCAGGGCCACATAACCACCGGTGATAGAAGCCGTACGTGTGCCACCATCAGCCTGAATTACATCACAATCAATCGTAATGGTATGTTCACCGAGCGCTTTGGTATCGATTACGGCACGCAAGGACCGGCCGATTAAACGCTGGATTTCCATGGTGCGTCCACCCTGCTTGTTTGCACTCGCCTCCCGCCGCATGCGCTGGTTGGTTGAACGTGGCAACATGCCATATTCAGCTGTGACCCAACCACGTCCCTGTCCTTTCAGAAACGAGGGAACCGAGGATTCCAGCGTCGCCGTACAAATCACCCGTGTACGCCCGAATTCAATCAGTACAGAGCCTTCGGCATGGCAGGTATATTCACGGGTAATTTTGATCTCACGCAGCTGATCCGGTTTTCTTCCACTTGGTCGCATCCACTATTCTCCTCATAAGGTATGTTTCATTATACCTGTAATACTCTATAATCGGTCATTACATCTATCAGGAGTAACTACATGTTGGCCAGTATGACGGCGTTCGCCCGGGCGGAAACGACAGACAAATGGGGCAGCGCTATTCTGGAAATCAGGACGGTCAATCACCGCTACCTGGATATTTCCATGCGCTTGCCGGATGAATTACGGGCACTGGAATCGATGTTCCGCACGGATATTCAGGAAAGACTCCGTCGCGGCAAGGTCGATTGTACCTTGCGGCTCGACAGTGGCAATTCCGCTAATACGGAACTGCCTGTCAATACTGAACTGGCGACCAGGCTGATTCAGGCCGCTAGTCGCTTACCGATTGAAAACCCGCAACCGATCAATCCTGTCGATATTTTGCGCTGGCCGGGTGTTATCAATCGTGAAGCTGTGGATATCGATTCGCAGGGCAAGGTGATACGTCAACTCCTGACGAAAACGCTGGATTCACTGATAGAAACACGGGTGCGTGAAGGCAGTAAAATTCGCGAAATGATACTGGATCGCTGTAACCATATTGATACCCAGACCGGATTCGTCAAGGCACGACTGCCGGAAATCATTGCAGGAATACGAACACGTTACCAGCAACGGGCAAGGGAAATCATGGCCGAACTGGACAACACCCGCCTGGAACAGGAAATGCTGATGCTGGCGCAGAAAATGGATGTGGCGGAAGAACTGGACAGGCTGGAGACACATGTGGCTGAAGTGAGGAGAGTACTGGATCAGAATGAGCCTGTCGGACGGAGGCTGGATTTTCTGATGCAGGAAATGAATCGTGAAGCCAATACACTGTCATCCAAATCAGTACACACCGACACGACGGGGGCTTCGGTTGAACTAAAGGTATTGATCGAGCAGATGCGCGAACAAATCCAGAACATCGAATAACGAAATCAATACCATGACTAACAAAGCCGGCAATCTGTTTGTAATTTCCGCCCCTTCCGGTGCAGGCAAAACTTCACTGGTGCGATCGCTCATCGAAATGGTGCCGATGCTGTATGTGTCGATCTCCCATACGACCCGGCCCAAACGTGCTTATGAAAAAGACGGTATCGACTACCATTTTGTTGATCAGGATACCTTTCTGGGTCTGATCCGGACCAACCAGTTTCTTGAGTATGCCCAGGTGTTTGACAATTATTATGGTACCTCCCGCCCCTGGGTTGAAAAGCAGTTGTCCGAAGGCAAGGACATCGTTCTTGAAATTGACTGGCAGGGTGCGGCACAGGTACGTAAACAGATCGCCAATACCATCAATATTTTTATCCTGCCTCCTTCCTACCACACACTGGAATCCCGCCTGATTGGCAGGGGTGACAGCGAGGAAAATGTGGAGCGCCGCATGGAAGGTGCCCAGACTGAAATCACCCACTATCGGGACTATGATTTTCTGGTAATAAACGATAATTTCGAGATTGCATTACAGGAACTGGTCACCATTATCCGCACGATGAAACTGGGATATCCGCAACAAAAGGCCTATTACGACGAGTTTGTGAAGCAATTGTTGAACGAAGACGGAATTTGAGTAAAATACCCGCCCTACTACCCAGATACCCGAGGATTGAATAATGGCCAGATTAACAGTCGAAGATTGTATGAATAACGTCGACAATCGCTATGATCTGGTAATACTCGCCAGCAAACGTGCCCGTCAACTTGCCTTGGGTGCTGATGCACTTGTCAGCGAAGATGGTGACAAACCGACAGTGATTGCACTGCGTGAAATTGCCAATGGCCTGGTTACCAACGAAAACATCGAAAAACTGAGACCCGGCGCCCGTAACGATGCCGATATGGGTTTCCTGCCACACAGCTAGTCTGCCTGACCGCTGATTCCTGTTGGAACCAGCGGTCATTTTATCCCTCCTGCATACCCTGGCGGCAGAATTCATGCCTGCAGGCATGACGCGGCTGGGTTACAATTAATCCATGTTTACCGTTGGTGATCTTGAAAAACTCACGCGCAGTTACCTTCCCGCAAATGAGGTAGCCAGCATACTTCACGCCTATGAGTTTGGTTCCCGTGCTCATGCAGGCCAACGCCGCAAAAGTGGCGAACCCTATATCCATCACCCGCTCGAAGTAGCACGCATACTTTCAGATATGCGCATGGATTATCAGACCCTGTCTGCTGCCATCTTGCATGATGTGATTGAAGATACAGATACCGCCAAGGCAGAAATCAGCAAGTTATTCGGCAAGGAAATTGCCGATCTGGTAGACGGAGTCAGCAAATTGACCCAGATTGAGTTCGACAGTCGGGCCGAGGCGCAGGCCCAGAACTTCCGGAAAATGTTGATGGCAATGAGTCAGGACATCCGGGTAATTCTGGTCAAGCTGGCGGATCGTTTGCACAATATGCGCACACTGGGTTCTTTGCGTCCGGACAAACGCCGACGCATCGCCCGCGAGACACTAGAGATCTATGCGCCGATTGCCCAGCGTCTGGGTATCAATACGATCCGCCTAGAACTTGAAGAACTCGGATTCATGACCTTGTATCCGATGCGCCATCGCATACTTGAGCAACAGGTAATCAAGGCGCGCGGTAATCGCAAGGAAGTCGTCACCAAGATCCGTAATGCACTGAAACGCCGTCTGCGTCAGGAAAAAATTCCCGCACGAATATTGGGCCGGGAAAAACATCTTTATGGTATTTACCAGAAGATGAAAAAGAATAAATTGTCATTCAACGAAGTCTATGACGTGTACGCCTATCGCCTGATCGTCGACAGCGTAGAAACCTGCTATCGAGTCATCGGTACCGTACATAATCTGTATAAACCAGTGCCAGGACGGTTCAAGGACTACATCGCCATACCCAAAGCCAACGGCTATCAATCACTACACACGGTATTGTTCGGGCCGTTTGGCGTGCCCATTGAGGTACAAATTCGCACCAATGAAATGAATGATGTGGCCGAGGCCGGTATTGCGGCTCATTGGTTATACAAGTCTGGCAGCACCAATGAGCACAAGACCGCACAGAAACGTGCCAGGGAATGGCTGAAAAATATCATCGACATGCAGACCACGGCCGGTAATTCCCAGGAATTTCTCGAAAACGTTAAAATCGATCTATTTCCGGACTCAGTCTATATCTTTACACCGAAGGGCAAGATTATCGAATTACCCAGGGGTACTACGGCAATCGATTTTGCCTATGCAATCCACACTGATGTGGGTAATCGCTGTGTGGGGGCCCGTATCAACAGGAGACTGGCGCCACTGGGTACCCAGCTACTCAGTGGTCAAACGGTCGAGATCATCAAGGCACCTGGCGCCCGTCCTGATCCCGCCTGGCTGAATTTCGCCGTCACCGCCAAGGCACGCTCAAATATACGTCATTACCTGAAAAACCTGAAAGCCAGTGAGGCGATATCGCTGGGCAAACGGTTGCTGATACGCGAACTGAAAATGCTGTCAGTCAATTACGATGATATCGATCCGGTGCGGATGCAGAAATTACTGTCTGAATACCATTTGCCGGATGAACAATCCTTGTTACAGGATGTTGGCTTCGGTAACCGGATTGCCAGGCTCATCGCCAGGCAATTAATTGAAGCCACTGACTCCGGACACAAAAAGCCTAAAACTCCGGAACAGGAAAGTCATCCACTGGTAATCAAGGGTACCGAGGGGATGGTTGTCAACTTTCCAAAATGTTGTCTGCCAATTCCCGGAGACAAGATACTCGGGTTTGTAACCACCGGTAGAGGGATTGTCATCCATCATCAGTCCTGCCCCAATGTGACCGAGTTCCGCAACCATCCGGAAAAATGGATTACTGTGCAATGGGAGCCTGACATTACCGGCAGTTTTCAGACCAATATCACCATTGAAGTCACCAATCAGCGCGGCGTTCTGGCAAAGCTTGCTTCGGCAATTTCTGAAGAACAGGCCAATATCGTCCACGTGGAAATGAAAGATCGAGACGACCGTTACACCACCCTGAAATTTGTCATTGAGGTCAGGGACCGTATTCATCTGGCCCGTATCATGCGCAAGGTACGTAATATCAATAATGTCTCACGCTTGTTCCGCCGTTAGATGAAATAACAATAATTCATACTGGAAATCTGATGCCACGCAAAATGATTACAACCAACCTGGCCCCCCAGGCCATAGGAACCTATTCACAGGCGATACGCGCAGGTAATACCGTTTATCTGTCAGGACAAATTCCACTGGATGCGGTAAGCGGCATGATTGTGAGTGATCAGATACGTGAACAGGTAGTACAGGTGTTTGCCAATCTATCGGCCGTGGCAGCAGCTACCGGTGGTTCACTGAACGATATCGTAAAACTGAATGTCTACCTGACCGATCTTGCAAATTTTTCCGTGGTCAATGACGTTATGGCTGGCCTGTTCACACAACCCTATCCGGCCAGGGCGGCAATTGGTATTTCCAGCCTGCCGCGTGGTGCGCTGGTCGAAATTGACGGTGTGCTGTTTCTGGATGAGTGACAGGTAAGACCCTGCATGGTGGTGGCACAGCCTCTAACAGCTTCGGTAACAACGCTGACGGGTGTCGGTCCCGGTTTGCAAGCCCGATTAAATAATCTCGGCATTCACACTATCCTGGATCTACTTCTGCATCTGCCCTATCGCTATGTAGACAGGACCCGTCTGGTTCCTATCAGTAGTCTGCTTCCCGGCCAGGAAGTCTGTGTGCAGGGGACAGTCCAGTCCAGTCAGATTAAATTTGGTCGGAAACGGTCATTACTTTGCATACTGAGTGACGGGACAGAGAATCTCACCCTGCGCTTTTTTCATTTCAGTCAGTCGCAACGGACCGGGTTGAAAGACGGTACACGGATACGCTGCTGGGGACAGGTGAGGACAGGTAGTCAGGGACTGGAGATGGTTCATCCAGAATACCAGTTTATCAATGAGGCGGAATCAACCGCGCTGGAACAGACTTTGACACCTGTCTATCCGGCCACGGAAGGACTGGCACAAGCCCGCTTGCGCAAGCTGGCCAGACTGGCACTCGCAGTGCTGTCACGTAATCCTGAAGGTCTGGAAGAACTGGTACCCTCCACAACCGCTAACATCTTGCCGGAACTAGCTGACTCGCTACGTTATCTGCATAACCCACCTGCAGATGCGGATATAGAATTGCTACGCGCGGGTAACCACCCCTCCCAGCAACGTCTGGCCTTTGAAGAACTGCTGGCGCATCAAATCAGCTTGAGGATCCTGCGACAACACATCCAGCAGACCGGCACCTGCACGCTGCAAAATCGCGATCATCAACAGGTTGACAAGTTTCTGTCTTATTTACCCTTCACGCTGACACGGGCACAGCAACGGGTACTCGAAGAGATTAACCGGGACCTGGAAAAAGACGTGCCCATGCTCAGACTGATACAGGGAGACGTTGGATCAGGCAAAACCGTGATAGCCGCACTGACTGCAATCCGTCTCATCACCAGTGGCTATCAGGTTGCATTGATGGCACCCACTGAACTACTGGCTGACCAACACTACTACAATCTGCATAACTGGTTCTCCCGTCTGGATATGACGGTGGTTTTGTTAACCGGAAAGCTCAAAACCACTGTGCGCAAACAAGTGAGTGAGCAAATCGCCTCTGGCCAACCACTACTGGTAGTTGGTACCCATGCCCTGTTTCAGGAGGCTACTGATTTTGGCAACCTCGGCCTGGTCATTATTGATGAACAACATCGTTTCGGTGTCCATCAACGCCTGTCGTTGATGGAGAAAGGGGCGCAACAGAACCGTCGTCCACATCAGCTGGTAATGACAGCGACGCCCATTCCTCGCACACTGGCGATGTCACTTTTTGCTGAGCTGGATGTATCTACCATTGATGAGTTACCACCGGGCAGACAACCTATTACCACCGTGGTGTTGTCCAATCAAAAACGGGATGAAATCATTGATAGAATTACAAGTGTCTGTACGGAAGGCAATCAGGTTTACTGGGTTTGTCCATTAATCGAGGAATCGGACGTGCTGCAGTACCAGGCCGCTGCCAAAACCCATGAATATCTGGTACACATGCTCCCACAACTGAATATCGGACTAATTCATGGTCGTCTGCGCAGCCAGGAAAAAGAACAGGTTATGCAGGACTTCAAGGATGGCAAAATCAAACTGCTGGTCGCCACCACGGTGATTGAAGTGGGTGTCGACGTTCCCAATGCCAGCCTGATGGTAATTGAAAATCCGGAACGCATGGGACTGGCGCAGTTACACCAGCTCAGGGGACGGGTTGGCCGGGGCAAAACCAAAAGTGTATGCGTCTTGCTGTATCAGGCACCCTTATCAGAACTGGCTCAGGCCAGACTGGAAGTAATGCGTAACCAGATTGATGGATTTATCATTGCTGAAAAAGATCTGGAATTACGTGGCCCGGGAGATATGCTGGGGACCCGCCAAACCGGCTTACCACAAATGCGTATTGCCAACCTGATTCGTGACGCAAGATTATTACCGGGCATACGTCAGATTGCTGATAAGATGATACGTGAAAATCCTGTACAATCTGAAAAACTCATGCAACGTTGGTTATCAAACCGTATCGGTTACGGCAATGTCTAAATACTGATTGATAAATCTCATGCACAATAATTTCAAGGACAGGATTCCGCTGCAGTTATTACGCGCCTGGTATCAGACCTGCTTTACCCGATTATTGCGACTGTTTAACCAGCTTATGGATCATGCCACTCGCCTGTCCCGTGGCTTGCAGTATTGGCTGATTAAAAATTGGCCACGAGCCAGGCAACAACTTTCTGTCTGGTGTAGTCGGATTCTGATCAGCTTAATTGCAATATCAAACAGGTCCATGATGTACATTGGTCAGACTATTCAACTTTCACGAAGATGGCTTGCACACTATTGGCCTATCGTGAAGCAATCTGTACGAATCCACGCGGGCAAGCTACGTGATTGGCTGATACTGACAGGCCAGCATCTGGCAATACAGGCACAACGTTTACAGCAACAGTTAATGTCCTGGTATCAACAGTACTGGCCATTGATAAGGGCGAGACTGCTGCTGTATATAAACCTGACCCGACTCGACAAACCCATCGGCAGTTTGTTGCTACTCTGGCCTACACTCTGGGCGGTGTGCATAGCGGCAGAGGGCCACCCTGGATGGCATCTGTTGGTGGTGTTCACCCTTGGCGTGCTCCTGACACGCTCAGCCGGATGCGTCTTCAACGATATGGCCGATCGTAAGTTCGATCGCCATGTACGGCGTACCGCTCAACGACCACTGACGTCCGGTCAGGTCAGCCAGAACGAAGCGGTAGGGGTCGCCGGTGTGCTGTTGCTCCTAGCTTTTCTGCTGGTACTGACTACCAATCGATTTACGGTCATGTTGTCATTTGTTGCCCTGCCACTGGCAATGATTTATCCCTATATGAAGCGTTACACTTATATCCCTCAATTCTTTCTTGGGCTCGCATTCAGCTGGGGTATACCGATGGCTTTTGCAGCGCAGAAAGAAACCATACCCAATATCGCCTGGTTACTGTTTATCGCCAATATACTCTGGAGCGTCGTCTACGATACGATGTATGCCATGGTAGACCGTGAGGATGATCGCCGGATTGGTATTAAATCCACGGCGATACTTTTTGACGATGCTGACCGGGTAATCATTGGCATACTGCAAGTCATGTTTTTATCGGTATTAATCATCATTGGCATACAACTGAAACTTAAAATGCTTTATTATGGCAGCCTGATGATGGCTGGCATGTTGATGATTTATCACCAGTATCTGATCAGGCACCGAACGCCGGAAGGCTGTTTCAAGGCGTTTATGAACAATCACTGGATTGGTTTAGCGGTACTTGCGGGGATCTATCTGAATTATAATTATGACTAGCACGAGACTACACCTTACTTCTTATCTCATCCTGTTGCCCCTGCTGTTCCCTGCCCTCACTACGGCACAAGCTGTGAACGACTCTGCTCTGCCCACAGAAACAGCAACCACCATTGATACACTTGCAGAAGTGGCCAATACGGATGTGGCCAGTGCGTCTAATTTGGCTGGCGAGGCTCCTGTCAGCGCCACGGTTGAATCAGAATGTCGACAGATTGGCGATAAACTTGCCAGCATCAGTTACGATAACTGTATGGCATCAGGCCTAAACCTGACCGGCTCCGCCTCTGTAAAAAACATACCGATCCTGTATAGGGACTTTGCGCCACTGGCCAGAGTCACAATCGACCGTTTGGTATTGTTCAGATTCATGATTATCACGCAGGCGTTTCCCTTTGATAGCAATCGAATTTTGCCGCAGATTCTACATGAAAACAGGGTTTAAGGGCTATATTCCGTTGTGGATATCTGACTGCAATCCAGCGGTGTCGATTCATAACGGGACGGATATCCCTGTTGCAGTTCCTGTTGCATGGCAGATGTATCGGTTATACGGACATCCAGCGAGTAAATCTTTTTCACATTTGCATAAGGTACTACCACCGGGACGTAACCCTTTTCTTTCAGCTCTTCCAGTCGATTATTGACCGCTTCACGGCTGGAAAACAGTCCAAGTGAAATCGCATTCTGCAAATCTCCCCGGTTGATTAATCTGAAATCATCAAGACCCTTGCTTTGCATTTCCTTAAGCAAGGCCATCGCATTTTCCCTGGACTGTTGCGGTGCCAGATACACCCAGTACATTTGTTTGCCCGGCTCTTCCCTGGCTTGAATGGTGGCTACAAAATTCCGCTGTACAAACCAGTTTCGCAAGTTGGTGGCAGGCTCTTCGTCCAGTATGGGGCCATAACGGTAACAACTGTATACCGGTATATTTGCTGCGGTGACATCAGCCTGAATTTCAGGCAATTCAGTTACCATCGCTGGATCCGCCATTTCTGCGCTGGCAACGATAGTATCGATGACCACTTCAGGCGCGGGTTCCACTGTCCTCGGTGCTGGCGGACTGGGCATTTCATTAATCAATTGTAATTGTTGGGCGGTGGCAGGTATGGCCAAAAGCGCGCTGGCCTGCTTGCGCTGGATAGTCGTTTCACGATCCAGTTCCCAGCCGAAGTAGACCAGATTTGCTACCAGTAACAGAAAGAAAATCCAGCGCATATTAGCCCTTACTCGCAAGTTTGATGCCTTCCATTACCAGCATCTGTTCATGGTACATATCTGCATTTACTGAATTCAGTGCCAGATCTGCTCCGCCACCAGTAATGATGCATTTAAAAGTACCGTTAACTGATTTATTGGCCATATCCATAATCTTTTCGATAAATGCCACCAATGCTAGCGTCGTACCATGATAGACACAGTCATCGGTATTTATTCCTGGTTGGATACTGCAGGTAGCATCAGTCTGCAAGCGGATCAATCCGGTGTTGTTGACCAGCGATTGTTGCATCATGTTGTAACCGGGAATGATATATCCACCAAGATGCTGTCCTGCCGCTGTTACCAGATCGGCCGTCACCGCACTACCACAATCAAATACACAGATATTAGCGCGGTATTTATTCCAGGCGGCGATCATCGCCAGCCATCGGTCAATTCCCAGTTGTGCGGGATTATGATAGCCATTGGTTACACCACAACACACTTTGTCAGACTGCAGATATTCAGGTGTCACAGACCAGGTAGACTCACACCAGCTGTTTAGCCGGGAAGTGAGGTCCTCACCAGCCACACTGGCAACGACGACTCGATCAGGTACTGGCAAATTGGCAATAGTATTTTGTAAGGTAGATTCCAGACCGGCATGCCGGTACTCATGGGCGACAATTTTCCCGATTCCATCTGGATCTGAAAGCAGTCGGATCCGGCTGTTACCCATGTCTATATAAAGTGTCAATTGCTAATCCTGATCGACAAGTCACCGCTACTGAATCTTGCCAATTTGCCATTAACCGCCATAATTAAAAATCCGTTCTCATCTATATCAACAACCCTGCCTGACACATCACCGCCTACCCGATGAAGTATCGCATTGGAACCACGGGTAATATCGAGTTGACGCCATTTATCTATACGGGTTTCAAATCCCAGTACAGCATAATTTTCCAGCATGCTGAACATACTGCTGATTATATTGGCGGCCAACTGATTGCGCGAGGGTGTATAGCCAAATACCTGACTCAGATCTGTCACCCTCTGTGTAATTTTTGTGGCCAATGCAGATGGCATCCGGATATTCAAGCCTATGCCGATGATAACATCGACAGCGCCAGCCAGCTGTCCTCTCGACTCGATGAGAATACCACCCAGCTTGGCACCATCATAGACCAGATCATTTGGCCATTTCAGACGTACCGGTACAGAACCGCTTGCAGTCAGACATTCAGCCAGCACCACACCGGTTGCCAACGACAAGGCAGTAAGGGTTTTAGGAGTGCTGTCAAAATGCCAGCCGATACTTATACAAAGTCCGGCGGCCGGCGCCGTTAACCACTGGTTATTACCCCGACCTTTGCCATCTGTCTGGTATTCTGCCATGACCACACTGGCATGAATCGACTGGCTGGCTGTGCGTGAGCTGAGCAACCGACTGGTCGAGTCCAGTTGGTAATGCAACTGTAAATCCTGCAATTGATCTGCTGCATCGGAATTTAAATTGGTGATGATGACTTGTCTGTCCAGCATTTCTATCGGGGAACTCAGGCGGTATCCCTTACCTTTTATCGCTTCGATCTCAACGCCCTTGCTACGCAAATTGTCGAGATGTTTCCAGATAGCCGTCCGACTGACATTCATTGCCGATGCCAATTGTTGACCAGAATGAAACTCACCATCAGCAAGTAATTTAAACAGATCAGATTCGTTTATTTTCACGCTGTGCTCTTTGGAAGATCAGAAATAAAACCGGTAGCTATAATACGACACGTCTGCACGGATTAGCTGACAGACTGGGAGTTTGAATACGGGACAGTATCAAATCTGCAATAGCCTGAAATCCGTATAGGGGAACGATGTCAGTCGACAAGATCCCCACCTAACGATCCTTGTCGTCTGCTCCCGTCACATCAAAGAGACCATCTAGTGCACCCAAGGTCAGTATCAGAATGACGATAGCAATCATGATAATCATCGAACGTGTACGATCTTCAGACCCTGCAACCTGTACCGGTGCGACTGCCGGGGTTGTTTGTACAACAGGAGGTGCAGGTGACTCTGTGATCGCAGCTTGTGTTACCGAATTTTCCGTCACCGCCGCAAGTACAGGACCGCTGTTCAGCAGGATATAATCATTCACTCTGGCAAATACGGCAGACAATTCCTCAGCCTGCATTGCCGTGAAAGATTCTCCTCCTGATCGCAAGGAAACAGTGCTGACCAGCTCTGATCCGGCCGCTTCAGCCAGACCTACACCAAGTAACTTGATACCGGACTCGGCAATATCAACGGCAAAACTCTGTTGCAACCAGTTAGAGCGTTCATTGTCGCGGTTGGTATCGCCGGTATCGATAGCTCCATCCGTCAGGAAGACTATGTATTGACTGGCGTTACTGCGTCCATTGGTTTTCAGCTCCGTAACGGCTTTTTCGATTGCTGACGCACTGTCCGAATGCTGTCCGGCATAATTTAGCTGAGCAAGCGCTCCCGTTATGGATTCACGGTTGGCGATGGTTGTAGGTGTGAGTGGGACGATAATTCTGACATCCTGATCAAACAGGATGAGCCCGATACGGCTATCATCATCCAGTCTGGCTACAAATTCGGTGACAGCACCGCTGAGCTTGGAGAGTGGGTCTGTGGTTTTCATACTGGGCGAATTATCCAGAACCAGCATGATGTCGCGCACACTTGTGGAGGCACTCTCCAGTTCCAGCACAGCCATATCATTAACCGGGGATTCTGACAGCGTAACATCAGTAACAGGCTGGCTCGCAGGTGTAACTGTGATTGAAGTAGATTGCTCGATCGGGTTATCTGCCTGTGGCTGTGCAGACAAATTCTGGGCCAATACCAGCGTTAACAGGAGCAAAAACCGGAAAATTTGTGTGATCGTCATGGTTTGATTATACCCGAATGACAGGATCTGCATAACAGACAGTTATTCTCAATCATTAAAAATGATGCTTATTTACGAATATCCACAGCCACCGGACGGCAAGGATCACGGCACCATTCACTCCAGGAACCAACATACAACCTTGGCAAGGGTAATCCGGCATAACTGGCCGAAAGTATGTTTTGACAGGCTGTCACACCTGAACCGCAATAAAATACAGCATTTTCTGCCTTCTCATCCGCATAGAGCGCTAACAAATTATTGCGAATTTCATCGAGTGAACGAAATGTACCGTCTTCCTCAATGTTGGATTTCCAGAAGTAGTTCACAGCTCCCGGTATATGTCCTGCGACCGGGTCTATCGGTTCGGTTTTACCACTGAATCTTTCCGGTTCTCTCGAATCTACCAGTAACGTCAAGGCGAGAACCTCTGAAACTGTTACCTGCATTCGTTGATCCGGTCTGCCGACAAACTGGCGATGGGTATTGTGATTGATCCGTTGTTCCGTCGGCAGGCTGCAACTCACCCAATGTTGCCACCCCCCATCCAGCACGCCGACAGATGGATGCCCCATATATTTCAGCATCCACCACATACGTGCGGCATAGGCACCGGCTGAGGCGTCATAAAGTACTACCTGTCTTGTCGAATCTATCCCACACCGGGAAAACAGTTCCATTATCTGTTCAGTTGCAGGCAGGGGGTGTCTGCCGGTATCTTCATTGACAGGCCCACTCAAATCCTGGGCCAAGTCCACATAGATTGCGCCAGGAATGTGGCTTTTTGCATAGGCGTTACGACCAGCAGCAGGATCAGACAAATCAAACCGGCAGTCGATTATGACATACTGTGGATCCGTCAAACATGCGTGCAGTTGATTGCAGCTAACAATAGAATCATACATGAGTCAATCATATAACGAGCCACTACACTTGGATAGACAGTTTACCCCTCGGCGATCCTGCACCCAGGATGCCAGTGCCCTTCGACAATGAAACCTTGGCATTGGCTCACGGCAATCTGTCTGGTCACAACCAGTGCCTGCACAACTATCGGCTACTATGTCCAGGCTGTATCTGGTCAGACTGAGATTTTGGTCAAACAACAACCCGTTCAAAAACTGGTAGCCGATCCGGTGACGCCAGAGATTTTAAAACAGTCGTTATCCGCAGTAATGGACATACTCGATTTTGCCCATACTGATCTTGGACTGCCGGATAACGGCAGCTATCGTCAGTATGCTGATTTACAACGTCGCTATGTCGTCTGGAATGTTGTCGCTGCGCCCGAGTTTTCCCTGCAAGCAAAACAATGGTGCTATCTGGTAGTGGGATGCCTCAATTATCACGGCTATTTTGCAGAACAACAGGCTAGAGACTATGCAAGCAACTTGTCGTCTACTGGCTGGGAAGTCACTGTCAATGGGGTGAGCGCCTATTCGACCCTGGGCTGGTTTCGGGATCCGTTGCTAAACAGCATGCTGAACCGGGAACGCTGGGAAATTGCCAGAATGCTGTTTCACGAACTGGCCCATCAGCTACTTTATTTTGATGGTGATACCGATTTTAATGAAGCCTTTGCTGACAGCGTCGCCACGATTGGTTTGCAACACTGGTTGCATTCGCAGCCCTCTGCCATCAGGGAAACCGCTGAACTTTCATTACAACGAGAAGCCGCCTTTTATAATCTGGTACTCACGGCACGCGACCGGTTTGCCACACTCTATGCTTCCGGCCAACCGGCCACAGAAATGCGCCTGCAGAAACAGCAGTTAACCTCGAAATTACAGACAGAATATCGACAATTACAAGCCGGCTGGAATGGCGACACCCGCTATGATACCTGGATGCAGAGCCAGATTAACAATGCCGGATTTTCCATCATTTCTACCTATCGTTTACAGGTTCCGCAATTTCTCGCTGCCTACCGACAGTTGGGTTCACGCTTGCCCGATTTTTACGCCTGGGCTGTTTCGCTGAAAGCCTGTAACAACCGTGAAAGACAGCAATACTTGCAAAATCCCAACCAAAGGGTCACCTGCCAGTCCTACTGAATCCATTCCGACGTATCGCTCTGGTGAAATATATGCAGTACCTGTCATCACGGCAGGAGATCATCAAGTACCTGTATTCAGAAAAGAAGAAGGTCCAGAATGACCCACAGGAAGTTTAGGCAGAAGGCAGCCAGTTCAAGGACACGGTCATGCTGGAGAACACCATATTCGAACCTGCCGCCAATCTGGTTTCTGGCGATAAGTTCGAGCGTATGCCCAAGGGTGAATCAGTCACAATCACACTTAACCCCTCAGAAAATCTGGAAATCCTGCTGTCTCGATATGCCTGCAAGATACAGAGTAAAGCTGACCAGATGTTTTTTATCGACAATGAAAACAGACGTTATGAACTGAAGAAGGGCCGCAATGTTGTTGGTCGCGATTCAGTCAGCACCATCATGATGGATCCGGCATTACGGGATGTCTCCCGCATACATATCGTCATCGAAAAATTTGATGACAAGACCATACAAATTACCGATATGTCAGCACATGGCAGTTATCTGCAGCTTAAATATCTGGAAGGCCACACCGGTTATTGATTTTTCCCCATATACGAAAAGTTGATAACCGTATAATCACTAATTCTTTAGCTTAACCAGGCTATTCTGCTAATATCCTCTGCCAGTAACAAATCGTTACCGGTACACTCCGGTTTCTCCCTATAAACCAGCAGGTTGCAGACATGAGCAAGGCACAATTTGACACAAGCAGACTTGCCGCTGAGTATGACAGCAGGCAACCTCCCGAGGTACTGAAACTGGCGCTGGACAGTTTTGACAATATCGCCATTTCATTCAGTGGTGCTGAAGATGTGGTGCTTATCGATATGGCCACAAAAATCAGACCGGACATCAGGGTGTTCTCGCTTGATACCGGCAGATTGCATGCACAAACCTATCAGTTTATTGACAAGGTCAGAACCCATTATCAAATTTCAATTGATGTGCTGTTCCCGGAATCCGAAGCAGTACAAAAACTTGTCAATAACAAGGGACTGTTCAGTTTCTATCAGGATGGACACAAGGAATGTTGCGGCATCCGCAAGGTCATACCATTACGACGCAAGCTGGCAACACTCGACGCCTGGGTTACGGGTCAACGCAAGGATCAGAGTCCTGCCACCCGTGCCGGTGTTCCTGTCGTGGAAACAGATGGTGCGTTCTCCTCGACAGACCATGAACTAATTAAGTTCAATCCCTTATCCAACTGGAGTTCGACCCAGGTGTGGGATTATATTCGTACTCACAATGTACCCTTTAATGAGTTACATAACAGTGGATTCATCAGTATCGGCTGCGAACCCTGCACCCGTCCAGTGTTGCCAAATCAGCACGAGCGTGAAGGTCGCTGGTGGTGGGAAGATGAGACCATCAAGGAATGTGGCTTGCATAGCGCCTCACGCCCCGTAACCACAGGTCGTTAACCATGCACATCACCCTGGTAAAAAAAATTCTGGCTGATGGTTCGCCTTGCCGCAAATGTCAGCAAGTGGAGAGTCGACTGGTAGAAGCCGGACTGCTCGACAAGATAGATAGCATTGTGATTGCCGATGAGCGGGATACCGACAGTGCCGGAATGCTTCTGGCGACGAAGCATCAGGTAAAACAGGCGCCGTTTTTTATCGTTCGTGATGAACAGGGCAACGAAACTATACACACAGTGTACTTCCGGTTTATCAAGGAAATATTCAATCGAAATGCCAGTGAATCGGAAGCGGCGGCTGACATACTCGATAGCAGCCCGGATATGGATTACATCTAATTCCGCATTAGCGCAAAATGCTAATGGGTTGGTAGCTTCATCCCTTCAAATAATTTCTCAATCTGTTCACTGTCTGTCAGTGCGGCGGCAGCATCTACCAGTTCGCGACTCAGATGTGGCGCAAACAACCGGATAAATTCGTACATATACCCACGCAGAAACGTGCCGCGTCTGAAACCGATTTTGGTTGTGCTCGGTTCAAACAGGTGGCTGCAATCAATTGCTACCAGACCAGTATCGCTCTGGCTATTGTAGGCCATGCTGGCAATAATCCCGATTCCCAACCCCAGCTTTACATACGTCTTGATCACATCGGCATCTGTTGCAGTAAAGACTACCTGCGGTTTTAATTCAGCCGAGTCAAAAGCACGATCCAGCTGGGATCGGCCAGTAAAACCAAATACGTAAGTAACCAACGGATAATCTGCAATCTGTTCCAGAGTAATTTTTTTAATACTGGCAAGTGGATGATCCTGCGGCACGATAACACTGCGGTTCCAGCGGTAGCATGGCATCATGACCAGATTGCCAAACAGTTCCAGTGCCTCGGTGGCTATCGCAAAATCCACCATGCCGGTTGAAGCCATCTCCGAAATCTGTAATGGAGTACCCTGTTGCATACTCAGAGTTACCGCCGGATATTTTTCTATAAAAGAATGTATCACTGGCGGGAGCATATATCGCGCCTGGGTATGGGTAGTTGCGATAGACAGACTACCCTTGCTGCTATCAGCAAATTGCTGGGCAATCTGTTTGACATTATTCACCTTATCCAGCACCTCGCCCGCAACTGCAACGATAGCCTTACCGGCCGGCGTCAACTCGGTCAGATGTTTTCCGCTACGCCTGAATATCTGGATACCCAGTTCATCTTCAAGCATCCGAATCTGTTTGCTGATTCCAGGCTGGGAAGTAAAAAGACTTTCTGCTGTAGCTGACACGTTCAAATCGTGTCTGGCCACTTCCCAGATATATTTAAGTTGTTGCAGCTTCATAGACCAGTATTTATGTGCTTTGGTTATATGCCAAGGATGGATAATTACTTTTTAGTATAGAAAATTCTGTTCAAAGCACAAGCACAATCTGAGTATACACGCTGGTAATCCGGTAAATAGTTATGTGGGGGAGAATGCTTATGTGACCCGCACCCAAGCTCCCGGGTGCGGGTTTGTTGCGGAGATTACAGTCAAGCCTTTTAGTCAGGCATGGCGATGATGTTCAATCAATACGGCCATCTTATCCTTTAATAATAATTTCTCTTTTTTAATGTTCTCCAGAGATAATTCATCCATCAGGGCTTTTTTGTTTTTTACCTGCTCTACCTTGCGTTTTAGCTGATCATGCTTGGTATACAAGCGACGGAAATCATTATTAACTTTCAATAAATCCTCGACAATCTCTCTTTCAAATTCAAACATGCTGGGATACCTCCGGTTCGAGTTGGAAACATAAGTTTTGGATACTACGGTTGAAAGTAGTCTGTATGGCACTGCAGAAACCGGCATAGTCCGGCGCAACGCCTGTATGGCGGGGATAGATTACTCTGGCGGGGAGTGCGTATGACAGTTTGTAGACCTCCTGTTTAAAACCTAGACCACAAACGGCGTATGCGCAAGGTAAAATAAGCAGGTCCTATTACGGGTGATCTTACCCTGTTCAGTTCAGGGCCAAAACGGGCTGTTTATTCAAATCGAGACAATGCGTAAGGCGTCAAATCAAGACCCGGCCTGTTTCCACTGATCATATCTGCAATCAATCTGCCGGAGCCAGCCGCCAGAGTCCAGCCCAGATGGCCATGACCGGTATTCAGGATCAGATTTTCAATACTACAAGAACCGATGAGTGGCACACCATCACAGGTATAGGGACGCAGACCAGTCCACGGTTGTATGGCGTCCGGCTCCAGCCCACTCGCCAGTTCCGGATAGAGTTGCCGGAAAAACTTCAGCAATAATCCACTCCGGCGGGAATCTATCGTCGTATCATATCCAGCCAGCTCGGCCTTGCCGGCAATACGTAACCGCTGGCCCAATGGAGTTACGGCAATATGGCGCAACTCATCGATAACCGGTAACACCGGTAAACGGCCTGGTGTATTTACTGTGTCTATGGTTAACGAGTAACCTTTGACCGGATAAATTGGCAAGCGCAAATTAATCGATTGCGCCAACATGCGGCTGTAACTGCCAGCGGCGAGTACGTACAAGTCCGCTGTCAAATCGCCGCTTGTGGTTCTCACAGACTGGATCCGGTTTCCCTGACGCACCATGGCGGTCAAGGTCGTATCATACAGAAAGCTGACACCGGCCAGACTGCTGGCGTTTGCCAGCTCTAGACAAAACCGGTGTGCATCACCGGCTTCATCATCCGGAAAATACAAACCTCCAGCCAGTGTATCACTTACAGGTTCAAGTGCCGGTTCCAGTGCAATAACAGCCTGCTGATCCAGTAATTCATAACGAATCGTTTCAGGTGCGGCTATCTCAAGCAATGCACGTGCATGACGCAGCGCTTCCCTGCTCTGAAATATTTTCAGCGTACCCTGATGGCTATGGTCGTACACAATACCCTGCTGTTGTCTGATCATTTTGACCTGATCCAGACTGTAACGGGCGAGCCGGATATTTTTCTGAAAATTATTGCGGAAATGTTCTGATTTTGAATACCGCAGAAAAGCGGTGCCCCAGCCTGCAAGTCCTGCCAGGCGGGAATACTTTATCCGTATCGGTGATTCATCCTGTCCAAGCAGTCGCAGTATCTGCCAGGCAATGCCAGGGGTATTCCAGGGTGCCGCCTGACTGGGTGTCAACATACCACCATTGGCAAAACTGGTTTCCAGCGCCGGAGCAGAACGACGGTCGATGACTACCACTTCATTACCGGATTTGGCAAGAAACCACGCCGTGGAAACGCCAAGTAGTCCTGCACCAATAATGACTATACGCATAGACGGTCAGTAATCCGGATAAAAAATTGATCAGGGATCAGTACTACAGCAACCGTGTTGCCGTACTCTAACAAATTCGTGTATTGCACCCGACTATATTAACATGGGGTGGAGGGATAACCTGTATCACCGGAAAATAAAATGGCCGACACACTTGATAAACTTGTAGCACTGATGGCACTGGAGCCACTCACAGAAAACACGTTCCAGGGTAATAGTACTGACATCGGTACCGGTCGTATTTATGGTGGTCAGGTGCTGGCACAGGCCTTGACAGCAGCACAACTGACAGTCAGCGATGGCAAGCTCATACATTCGCTACATGCGTATTTTTTACGCGAGGGGGACTTTCGTCTACCGGTCATTTTTAAAGTAGACCTGACCCGTGATGGCAGGAGTTTTTCCACTCGTACCGTCACAGCTATCCAGCGTGATAAACCAATATTTATAGCCAGCACCTCGTTCCAGATCCTTGAAACAGGACTGGAATACCAATCAACCATGCCACACGTTCCGGATCCGGAATCAATACCCAATCTGCGTGATACGGACACAACTGAACCGTCTAACCGACTGTTGCAATTGTCTGCTCCGTTTGACCTGAGGCCTGTACGATCAGTCTGTTCAGGGAATAATGCAGAAGAAACAAATTTTCACAATTATTTATGGATCAAAACCAAACATGCCGTCGCCTCAAATGCCGATTTGCACCGGGCAATACTGGCCTATCTTTCGGATTATGGCCTGATCAGTACTGCCCTGTTACCCCATAAAATGCGGCTTGGCCATCCAACTTTACAAGTTGCCAGTCTGGATCATGGCCTGTGGCTGCATCGGCCGTTTCGCATAGATGAGTGGCTGCTTTATACGTGCGAACCGATATCGACCAGCGGAGCAAGAGGACTGGCCAGAGGCCAGTTTTATACCCGTGATGGGATACTGGTCGCTACCACCATCCAGGAAGGTCTGCTTAGAATGATTAAAAAGCCCGAATAAATCCTGCAGTCGGGCCTTTTCCAACGTCATGATCGTGATAATCATGACTGACATTCCGGTGCAGGATTGTATATACTGCAATGCAAAATAACGGGATATTACATCAGCCTGTAATGTTTCATGACTAGCATGTGTTTTGTATCCCGTAATCAACAATTTATTTAACTCCAGTACTCATTATTAACCAGGGCCATTAAGAATGAACAATCGATTTGAAGAAACCTTATACGACGCTCACAGACACGTTTTTAGTGTTGAGGAAGTGTATTTCGAACACAAGTCCGAGCATCAGCACATCATCATATTCCACAATTCGAAATTTGGCCGGATCATGGCACTCGACGGTGTCATTCAAACCACCGAAAAAGACGAATTCATTTACCATGAAATGCTGACCCATGTGCCCATACTCGCCCATGGCGCAGTCAAAAATGTACTGATCATCGGTGGTGGCGATGGTGGCATTCTGCGCGAAGTATTACAGCACAAGGGTGTTGAGCGTGTAACCATGGTCGAAATCGATGGTGCAGTGGTCGATATGTGCAAGAAATTTCTGCCTGCCCATTCCGCCGGTTCGTTTGACAATCCAAGACTGAACCTGGTGATTGCTGATGGCGCCGATTTCGTACGCACCACCAAGGACAAATTTGATGTAGTCATCGTAGATTCCACTGATCCAATCGGTCCTGGCGAAGTGCTGTTCCGTTTTGACTTTTACAAGGCCTGCAAGGATCTGATGACACCCGGTGGCATTATTGTTACCCAGAATGGTGTCATTTTCTTCCAGCCGGATGAAGTGAAGAACACAGCCCGTTGCTTTAGCAAGCTGTTCGCGGGCTGGACTATATATTCCGGTGCTGTTCCGACCTATATCGGTGGGGTAATGGGATTTGGCTGGGGCACAGACAATGCCGATCTGAAAAAGATCCCGCTGGAAACCTTGCAACAGCGTTATGCCACTTCCGGTATCAAGACCCGTTATTACACACCGGAAATTCACAAGGCCAGCTTTGCCTTGCCACAATATGTGAATGAGCTGATTACCAACGCACTGAAATGACACGACCACGCGATATCGTCTCGCCGGTAGCCGGTTATGACTGGCCGGATCTGGTCAAGGAGTACGGATCACCGTTGCTGATCCTGGACTGTGAAGTACTACGGAATCAGTATCGCCGTCTGCAGAAAGCTTTACCCAAAGTCGATTTGTACTTTGCCATCAAGGCGCTGCCGAATGAAACGGTGATTGATGTCTTGCACAAGGAAGGCTGTCATTTTGATATCGCCACGCAGGGTGAGGTCAAATTGCTGGAGAAGAATGGTGTGATGGCCACCAAGACCATACACACGCATCCTATCAAGCGGGATATTGATATTCGCTCTACCCTGCGTTATGGCTGCACCACTTTCGTGGTCGATAATGAGTTTGAACTTGAAAAATTTGTGCGTTACAAGGAACGCGTTGGACTACTGTTACGTCTGAGTTTTCCCAACCCGGATGCGATGGTCAATCTTTCCAAAAAATTCGGTTTGTCCGTCGAGGAAGCACCTGAATTTATCAGCAAGGCAGAACAACTGGGCATCCATGTCAAGGGCATCAGCTTTCATGTGGGGTCGCAATCGCCACACTCACAATCGCATGTTGATGCGATTGTGAAATCGCTAGCGATCATTGAGGAGAGTCGCAAAACCCGTGATATCCCCATGAGTATTCTTGATATCGGTGGCGGCTTCCCGATCAACTACGATGGTAGCAGTATCGATATAGAAAAATTTTGCGCACCCATAAACGAAATACTGGAAACCATACCAAAGAATATACGCGTGATTGCCGAACCGGGACGCTATATTGCTGCACCGGCGATGACCTGTATTACTTCAGTCATAGGCAAAGCTGTGCGTGATGGCACACCCTGGTATTATCTGGACGATGGTGTTTACAACTCCTTCAGTGGCCAAATCTTCGATCATGCTATCTATCCAAAATTCACCCTGAAACAGGGAGCAACCATGGCCAGTGTACTGGCAGGACCTACCTGTGACAGTATTGATGTCATCGCTGAAAGTATTGAATTACCCGATCTCGGCATCGGTGATCTGATTGTGGCACCAATGATGGGTGCCTACACCAGCGCTACTGCCACTGAATTCAACTCACTGCCCAAGACCAATATCATCGCCGTCAACGTCGAGGAAATGGCGTCCACTACGATTACGCGTATTCAATGACCGGTACGGTTCCAGAACAGATCAAGCCCGAAACAGTACTTCGTCTTTACGGCATCACACAAGCCGCTATCACTCCACTCGAAATTGGTCTGATCAACCGGACCTGGCAGGTAGTCTGCCAACAAGGCAATTATATCCTTCAGCAAGTTAATCCGATGTTTGGTCCGGATATTCATCAGGATATCGAATCAATTACCAGTTGGCTGTCAACACGAGGCATGATTACGCCCCGCTTGTTACACACACTCGATCAACATTTATATTGCGAGCTGGACGGGCGGATCTGGCGAGTCTTTGATTATATTGAAGGTTATACGGTGAACAGTGTAAGCACACCGCACACCGCATTTGAAGCCGGAAAGCTACTTGCCAGTTTCCATCGTGCCTTGTTCGATTTGGATTACTCGTTCCATAACCAACGTTCCGGTGTACATGATACGAATCGACATTTACAAATATTACGCAGCACGCTGCAAAACCAGCAACACCATCCGCGCTACCGGATAATATTACCGCTGGCCACCGAAATCCTAGACACAGCCAGTCGACTCGCCCCCTTGCCTGAACTGAATCTGCGCAAGGTACACGGCGATCCAAAGATTAATAACTTCCTGTTTGACACAAATACAAACCAGGGAGTGTGTATGCTGGATTTCGATACGCTAGGTAATATGGCCTTGCCACTTGAACTCGGCGATGCGATGCGTTCCTGGTGCAACCCTGCGGGGGAGAACAGCGAGCAGGCCAGCTTCTCAACAGAATATTTCACTGCCGGATTGCAAGGCTATGCCTCCGTAGCGGCTGACTTCATATCAAAGACAGAATGGAATTCAATAATACCGGCGACAGAGTTGATCTATATCGAACTTGCTGCACGGTTCTGTGCCGATGCACTTAATGAAAATTATTTCAGCTGGGACAACCGCCGCTTTGAAAGTCACAGTGAACACAGCCGGATACGTGCACTGAGTCAGTTGAACGCCTACAAGTCACTCGTTGCACAGTACGGTGACACCAGAAGGATACAGTCACAGGTCACTTCAGATTCTGGATTGGAATGACGAATACTCACCCCTGTCCCTCACGTCTCACATACCCTTAAGCCACTCATCCAGTATTTCCTGGGTGAGTTTGCCACTCAGGCCAATCCGGCTGGCGTCAACATCATAAATATAATTACGGGGTAATTCTCCAAACCACTCTGGATCGATGCTGTATTTCAGCTTCTCCAGATTGGTATCCGCAAATAACCAGGAATCAATCGATGACAATCCGTGCGATTCCAGCATCGTGGTTATTTCTGCCGTCTTGCTGATATCATCGGTTGAAATCATCACAATATTGGCTTGCGGATGTTCCTGTTTCAGCTTGCCCAAAAGACCCATTTCTTCATGACAGGGGAAACAGCTGATTTCCCAGAGAACCAGTAGAAAACTTTTGCCTGCGTATTTTTTTTCAATCTGTTTGAGACTGTCGGCCCTGAACGCCTGATGGTCTGCAAATGCAATAGCAGGAACCAGCAACCAGACAGAAGCTAAAAGTATTGCAACAGCTTTCGTAACCGTTTTCATTTGACACTCCCGGCCTGATTCAAGGGGATGATACGTAAACCTTCCTTGCTGGTATGCCAACTCAGACTCACGTTATCCTTGTAGCTGATCAGCAAGGGATGATCCGACGCATCAGTGGTTTCTGCCACAATTGTTTCCGGTTGCCAGCTGGCACCTTCATCCACAGAGATGCTCAGCTTGATAGTCGTCTTTTCACCGTCGAAGAATTTCCATACCAGATAAAGTTTATTTCCGGTTCTGGCCAGATAAGAATGACCGGCACCAGCTGCGGCCACTGCATGCATATTATCAATCACACCGGTTTCCGGATTGTAACGACCATAAAAAATACCCTTACGTGCTTCACCCAGTGTGAACCAGCTCAGGTGATAGGTACCATCACTGGCGGTGACCATGGTTGGGCCATGATGTGGACAGGCATCGATTTGCCAGTTATCCACCGTGGCCCGTTGTGCAGGAGTAACCACACCATCCGTAGCCAGTTCTGCAAAACCATGATCACGGGTGGTCTTGTTATAGATATGACGCCAGAAAGCGGCCACATCACCATATTGGGTTTCACTCAGTGCAATACGACAACATTCACAACTGTAGTCTGCGACCTTGATGTTTTTGGCAAAAGTTACGCCATTGTCTTTCGACCAGGTGTAATAAAGCGCTGCACCGCCGTATTCGCGTCCGGCTGTCTGTGCGGCCACCATATCCCGCTTGTCCAGCCAGGCCATAAAGATGTCTCCGGCTGTATTTACAAACAGGGTTTCAAAACGATGACTGGTCACCAGACCATCGTCGTTGACAGTTCTGACAGGTTCAAAGGTTTTGCCACCATCGGTTGAACGGGAAAAACGGATATCACCAAAAAACGGCCCGCCCGTCACTTCCTGGGTCCAGGACACCAGAATTTCACCGTTTCGACCAAAGGCCACCTTCGGGCGGTTTTCACCATTGGTGTATACCTTCTCCGGTTTGGCATTCACTTTTACCGGTTCGCTGTATTGTTTACCTTGATCATCGGAATACGCCACATAGACCGATTCACCAATAACATAACTGACCCATAACCGGCCATTTTTATCGTAGGCCGTGGTCGGTGTGCGACCACAATTCACAGACAGTGCGGGAATAAAGGGGCATGCCAGAGTCTCCCCATCCATATGCATCTTCGTGTCATGCACAGTATGGATACATCCAGCCAGTATGAATAAAATTCCAGACACAAAATTTCGCATTAGCATGAACAGTAATTTCCTGTTGTCCCGATATACCATAATCAGCTCCTGTTAAAAGTCCAGCGCGGTCTCAAGAAAGACGGTGCGGAACGGGTATGGATGATTCACATATGCCAGTTTGTTAAACACATTGTCCACGGCCAGACTCATCCGCAGATTTTCGTTGAAGTGATAATTGGTCTTCAGATTAACAAACGTGTATTTGTCCATCACCGCATAGGTCTGGTGACCTATATCGGAATTATCCAGTTGCTGGAACGCCTTGGTGGCATAACGCAGTCCACCACCAAAGTCCCAGTCATTTGTAATGTGGTAGGTTAACACCACGTTACCACGCCATTTCGGCAGGCGCGGGAAATCATTGCCCTCGATGGCTGGATTCAAACTATTGCGTGTAATCTCCGATTTCATCAGTGTCAGATTGAAGGTGGCATCCAGTTTTCCATCCAGATAACCTTTCTGGGTGTAGATCAGTTCAGCACCTTTTGTCGTCACTTCATCTACAGGCAGAAACGTACTGACTGCAACATTATTGACAGTCACATTCTGACTGAAGATCACGTCATTGATGGTTTCGTAAAGGAAATTCACGCGAACATAACCATTCTCCATTCCGCGTTCTATCATGAAGTTATGATGCAGCCCGTCTTCCGGTGCAAGATCTGCATTCGCGAGTGATGTACCGATTGTGCTGCTTTCATTACCATATAATTCCTCTACGATTGGGAAACGATAGGCTTTGGCAATCGAATAACGAAACAGCCAATCCGTATCGGGTGTATATCCGATAGAGAATTTGGGTGAAAACCGGTCAACTGAACGGTCAGCAAGATTCTGCAAGGTATCCGGATTGGGGACAAAGTTGTATACCAGACCCTTGTTGGACTGCCAGAACTCCTGACGGCCACCAATGACCATATCCCACTTGTCCGTGATATCCCAGCCTGCCTGTGCAAACAGCGAATGAATCATGGTCTCGCCGCCGCTCCGGTTACGTTCTGCACCAAAGACACCGGCCTTATAGTCGGGTGAATCGTAGTCAGAAATGGTCATGCTGTAGTTTGCATACTGATATCCGGTAACAAATTCCAGGTCGTCACGACCAAACAATTCGCCTGTCTCCAGCTTGATATCAGCCGTTTTCCAGCCGGTATTGTCAAAATCCCGAATACGACCGGCTTTGGTATAGGTCGGATCCAGTGGGTGTTGCAGGGAACTGCGGGTCTCATCCTGTAACATTTCATAGTAACTGACATTGGCTTCCAGCCACCATGCATCTGTGACCGGTCCCTGCACTCTGCCCGCAACCAGAATATTATGACGGTCTGAAGCGTCTTCCGTAAAGTTACTGCGTGTTACATTGAATCTGCGACCATCCGGCGTCCTGAAATTGCCATTCCATACCGGCTGTCCGTTGGTACCAATCAGGTAATTATTTACAGCATCGCGGTCCCTTACTCGGTCTTCATAAGCAAAGTTTAGCAAGGTAAACCAGTCCCCGAAATCATAGCCAACCTTGACCTTGAACTGATCGGTATTGACTGCCTGTACTCCCGTGTCGCCGTAATTAATCACGTCAGTATCGGTTGAACTCTTGCCAGCGATACCACCGGTCACCAGCGGCTCATTCCCGACTGCCGTTGTGGAGTTTGAGAAGCGGTAATCCATCGGATGACTGTCATTCTCAAGATGAATCCAGGAGGTATACAGACTCAGATTACCGAACTTGTCACCATATGATCCAAACAACCGTCTACCGTTTAACTTGTCCTTGAAACCAACTTCATCGAAATCATTCTGGAACATGGATACTTCCAGATGAAATGTCTGCTTAGTCGGAATTTTCGTTTCAAAATTGACCACACCGCCCATCGCATTGCCACCATACTCGGCCGAAAACGGACCATAGACGACTTCTATAGAACCAACTTCCTCAGCACCGACCAGTGCCCAGCGGGGAGATCCATTAAACGATGTTTGCAGAAAATAATGCAGTGGAACACCATCCGCATAGACTGAAGTACGTGCCGTCTGGAACATACTGGCGGTACGCAGACCCATCGTGCCATTTGGATCACCAATAAAACGCTGACGAATAATCAGACTCGGTTCAAACTTGAGCAAATCTTCTGTCGTCATCGGATTGATACTGACCAGATCATCCTTGGTCATCAACACGGTTGAGCTGCTACGGTGGGATTCATCCACAGGCCGCCCCTGTCCCCAGACGGTTATTTCCTCGGCCGCTGAACTTGTCTGCGCATAAACTACATTGGCAGAAATTGAAATTGCACTGACGACAGCGGCTAATTGCAAGCTGTCGAAGTAATTCCTTGTAACATTCATTGTGATACTCCCCACATCAAGATTTATTGCGTACATACCCACATGGTGCAGTACATACAAACCGGTCAAATAACGTAACCGGGAAATAAATTGACTAACTGATCAGGGAGACGGGAGGTGCGCGGGGTTGTTGGGGTTGTTGACGGTATAAAGTGGTAACGAACGAAATACGGCTGATAACAAATTCATCTGGACCAACCGGCACCAGATGATCGCTGACAAACGACAGGGTTTCAACAAAGGTAGAGCTGGTTGACCACAGGCCGCAGGTCTCACCGGCCATGCCGTTATTGGCATTCTTGTTTGTATTATCGCTACCGTGCTGATGATGCAACGCATGCGGGTCTTTTGCCGGATCAATCTGTGTGAGACTGTTGATGCCATCGCAAAAGACCACTCCAAGACCGAGCGGACCATCGCCATTCACTTCCAGCATGTATCCAGGGGCAATCAGCGAACGCAGAGCCACTGTTATGGCCAACAGCCAGAACAATAAATGGTTGCGGTGCGCTTTTCTGATTACGTTCATACTAAAAAGTATTGACCATTTAATAAAAAAAAACAACTGCGTTTATTTTCTGTATCCGGTTGAGAACATTCAATTTGTCTGGTTCATATTGTTTGCACAATCAAGCTGTGTATTGGTGCGTGCACAATAATGACTATTTTCAACCGACTACGTACTTTCAGGGAAATTCAGTTCGGCCTGCTCAATCAAGTTCGGGTAATGACAAAGTACTGGTCAACGTAAGCAGAAATGCTTCCAGATCCTGCATTTCAGCTCTGGTCAGGTTCAGCGCAGACAACTCGGTTGCTTGACCATTCACAGGATAGGCCTTGTTATAGTGATTCAACACATCTGCCAGAGTTGCAAACTGTCCGGCATGCATATAGGGCGAAGTGCTGGCAATATTCCGCAATCCCGGTGTTTTAAATGCGCCGGACAGACTGCTGCCAGTAGTACGCATATAACGCAATTGCAAACACTGATTAGGTGATGCATCGCTGTACTCACCCAGACAATTAAACGGATCCGCTTTTACACTGACGACTCCCGCACTGCGACCACTGTCTACTGTCTGACTGATTTCGGGATTAACAGTACCCGTCACGTTCTGCGGCACGCCGGTGTTATGAAAGGAATAATTGGTCAGCAAGGGTCCATTATGACAATTCACACATTGCGCTTTATTGATAAATAGATGCAGTCCTCTGGCTTCTGCATCTGAATAGATAACCTTCATGTGGGCAGCGTCATCTGCGAGTACAGCCCTGAGGTATTCATCGAAACGGGCGGGTGTGGGTTTGATCCCTCGTTCATAGGCGGCAATCATTTTGCCGGCGTTGGCAAATATACGGTTAATAGTTTTCTGGTCCGGTTCAGACATACTCTCCCATGCACGCCTCGACTCAGTATCCTCAACCGGCCCAGCCGCGGCAGGAAAACGAACACGATCGGATATATCTGGAAATGCTCCAAACAGAGCGACATATCCCCGTTGATACACAGGATCATTATTCAGTAGGTGCGCAATCTGTGACCGGTTGGCTCCATGCTCAACAGCATTTTCGAGCGGACCTAGCGCCTGAGACCACTGACTGTCCTTGCGCCCATCCCAGAAATACCAGAGGTTGTAAGAGGCACCCACCAGTGACATGGAATGCCGTTTGGTAGTCCCCTCGCCTTTGGCCAGCGCCAGACCATCTGTAAAATATCGGTCTGGTTGATGACAGGTCGCACACGCCACTTGTCCATGCGCACTCAGGCGAGTGTCATAAAAAAGTTTATAACCCATTGCTGCCGCTGATTGTTTGTCTGCCACTGCATTCGAAGGATCCACTGCAAGCGGCGGCAGTTTCTCAAGTGACAGGTTTGTCAGCGTCTTTTTTTCAGTGAGTGACCAGATATGGGGAGTCTGGTCTGGGTTGGTTGTTTGCTGTGCAACCACATAAGGTACTGATACCGACAGGCACAGTGTTAATAACCGCGGCAACTTAACCAGAAGACAACGGAGAAATAAATCACGGGAAAACACGATTACTGCTACTCCACCAGCAACTCGAACACAGCCGTGTCCGTCATCTTTTCTGACTGGATATAAAACATCACATACCACATGCCTGGCATCTGAAAATTCATACCTTCAACATGATAATCACCCTTGCCCAGATAACGGGTAACTTCCGGCAGTGTGGGCAAATCATGATCATGCAGAGGCATGCCTCCGCTGACCTGTATCACCGCATTTTCAACCGGCAGACCATCCATCGATTCGACATGCAATACCCAGCTATGAAATTGACTGATAACTATCGGATCCAGCTCACTTCTGGCGGAGACTTTAAAAATACTTCTATTTGAATTTCTGGGTTCGGACAGGGCTTTTATTAATTCTGGTTCGGGGATGCCCCCAATCAAATCAACCGATTTGGGTACCAGTTGTCGGTAGTTACCCTCCGGGGTTTCAATTGCCTGACCATAGACAAATACGGGTTGAGTCATACCCACCAGAATTAACACCGAAAATATACGCCACATAGTCAACCGCAAATAAGTGAAAGTGATATTATACATCAAGTCTGATCTGACACTGTTTGTTCAATACGGAGCTGGAAATGAAAACAAATCCTGACTGGCAATTTGTCTCGAGCACAGACAATCCTGAACCAAAAACCCGGTTGATTATCCGTATCGGCATCCTGCTGGCTTTACTGAATCTGCTGCTGGTGCTTGCTGGTCCGCTCGCCCGTCATTACGAACTATTGCCCGTGATGACAGCTTTTCGTCTGTTTTTCAATTCTGTGCTGGCAGGTTTGGTATTGGGCGTACTAGGTTTAGTATTAGTTTTAACTACCTGGCTGAGTCAGAACCGGTATGCTACCGGGGGTGGATGGATGATGTTGCTACCGGGATTATTGCCAGCAGTTATCGTGCTGGCGATGACGGGTCCCGCCAGTCTGGGCAAACCAATGATCCATGACATCAGTACGGACACCAGCAACCCGCCAATATTTGTCGAGGTAAAAAAACAGCGCACCGTGGATCAAAACCCGGTTGACTACAAAGGCGCAGAAATTGCCGCCTTGCAGATTGCGGCCTACCCGGATATCAAATCGATAATATCCAGTATGAGCACAGATGACGCGCTGACCGAAGCCACCCAGGTGGTAAAGGATCTGGGCTGGGAGTTTATCAACGTAGACTACAAAAACGGTATCGTCGAAGCGTATGACAGAACCCGCGTATTTGGTTTTACAGATGATATTATCTTCCGAATCAAACCTGAGGGATCAGGCAGTCGAATTGACGTTCGTTCAGCCTCTCGCTATGGCAAGGGTGATCTGGGCAAGAATGCCGAGCGTATCCGTTTGGTAATCAAAACCTTTCGTTCATAATAAATCATAACTGGATCAATCATGAATTTTGCACCACTGTTTCTGTTTCTGTTGTATGTGCTACCAATCAGTGCCAAGGCAGATCCAGGCGATGAACTGGTGATTACCGGTTTTGTTGTCAATTTACGCGCGCAACCCTCAAAGGACGCCGCTGTGTTGCTAAAGCTGAAAGAGGGCCTCACCGTCGTGGAAATCCAACGCGAGGGAGATTGGGTGCAAGTATATAATGATCGCGCTGGCGTCCCCACAGGCTGGGTCCATTACTCGCTGATTGTGCCCTTATCCACGGGCAATACCACCGCTATAATTAATCATACCGAATCCTATAACCGGTTTATGACTGCCTACAATAAATTGAGTGAGTCCTGGAAACAAATACATGGCGCCCTGCCATTCGTGATGGTCGAAGAATATATAACTCGCAAGGTTCGGATTACCGCTACAACTGAATGGTTACAGGCAGAACAAACTGATCGCGAACAGATGGTCGCGGATCTGTTCAAAAGTTGGAGTCAGATTGTCGAACCAGGTTTGACTGCGGAGATTGAAGTCGTTGACACAAATGGCAACAAATTGATGTCGATGTTTCAATAACCTGTTTGTCATATTAAACAGAACACCCACTTATTTCAGATACTGCTGTATACAGTTAAATGAACAAATTCTACCTTGACCGAATGTTGCACCTGTTACTGGTAGTCCTGCCAGTGGTGTTACTGCCTTTACAAGTACAAGCTCATACGAGTCTGCTCGAATCCCTACCGGCCAACGGTGCGGTAATGCAGAATGCACCTTCCGTCATTACATTGAAATTCAATGAACCGGTCAGGGTCATACGCATCCAGTTACTCGACGTAAAAGGTGCGGCCGTTTCGCTAAAAGCGACCGGTGCAATCAATAATCAAACAAACTATGCGCCGGAACAACCATTGCCTGATGGTCAATACCTGCTCAGTTTTCGGGTATTATCCGTTGATGCACACCCGATTTCCGGCAATATCGGTTTTGCCATCGGGGATATGGCTGCACCCGAAGCCCGTGCGCTGAAGGATGCTGATCCTGGAGTGTTGATATTGACACGTGCGAACCGCACCCTCGAACTGATTACCTTGCTTTCCAGTGTGGGGCTGGTTCTGTTTCCGCTGTTATTTACCCTGCCTCCCTCACTGGAAAAACACCGACGCAAATATCTGCACTTTACCGCAATTACCGGATTAATAACGGCGATCATTGGACTGGGCCTATGGGGCGCCTTGCTTGCTGAAGTCTCACTTCTGGATTTTTTCAGTGCTGAAGTCTGGTCGCTGGCCAATACCACTACCCTGTCACAAAGTACGGCATTTATCACTCTCGGACTGACAATCGTGCTGATTTCCACCTGGTATGAATCACGATTGGTCTGCAATACGCTCGGTATCACAGGCAGTTTGATTGGCATTGCCGGTCTAGCCAGTAGTGGACATGCAGCAGCGAGCACAGGGTTACTGACACCAGTATTTATGTTGCATACGTTGATGGCGGGCATCTGGTTGGGTGCACTTTTGATATTGTTGCCGCTGACACAGCGTGGCCCGGACACAACCATCATCCAGGTGCTCAAACAATTTTCAGTACGTGCAACGATCGTTGTGACCTTATTACTGGTTTGTGCCGGCATACTCAGCTGGTACCAACTCGGAAGCTTCAGCGCACTGTATAACACGCCTTATGGTAACTGGCTGGTTTTGAAACTGTTACTCGTGATGGTTGTATTGTATATGGCTATTAAAAACCGCTGGTCATACACACCAGCACTGATAAGTAATCTGCAGGGTGCCCGTTTGACGCTGTTCCGTTCTATCCGGATTGAAACGGTAGTCATGTTTCTGGTGATCGCCGTCACAACGGGACTGGCCTCGACCCCTCCGCCGGAACAGGATGAGATACAAACGTTACTAACTCAACAAGTGCAGGCAATAGATGGAACTGTGCTGGATCTGTCAATGAATCCCGCCCAATCCGGTAACAACACGGTTGAGATGGTTTTCAATAAGGCAGGTCAACCACTGACTCCAAAGGAAGTCACCCTGCGCTGGCTGAACCCGGAAGCTGGCATTGAGCCTTTGTCACGCAAGGCTTATTACCAGAGCAATGGTAATTTCACAGTGGACGAAGTAGATCTGCTGGTTGATGGTAAATGGCAATTCAAGGTGGAGGCATTGATTGATGATTTCACGTTGACGCGATTTACCACAACGGTGACCATAAAAAAAGGGACGGAGTAATCGACTCCGTCCCTCGCAGTTGCATCAGTATTTTTTATTTCAGGTTCTTGCCAAAAAACTCAACTGATCGTGACCAGGCCAGTTCGGCCGCTTCCTTCACATAACGATCCGGACGATCGTCCTGATGGAATGCATGCTGGGTACCGGGATACACATAAAGTTCATAAGGCTTGTTGTTCGCCTTCATCTTCTCTTCAAAACCGGGTAATCCTGCGGTCAAACGCGGATCGTTTTCGGCGTAGTTCATCAGGATATTGGCATGAATCTTTTCATAACCGGAATCCGGCTGTTCACCATAGAACGATACCGCGGCATCCAGCACGGGTGAATTGACAGCCAGACTGAGCACATGACCGCCACCCCAGCAAAACCCAATCACACCGACCTTGCCGGTAGTTTCAGGACTGGACTTGAGGTATTCGACAGCCTTGACCAGGTCAGCATCCAGATCAGCACTTGGAATTTTTGCCAACGTTTCCAGTGCCGCATCCCCTTCCGGTCCACGTGAATCACCCGCTGGCGTACCACCTGAACGTGAAAGCAGATCCGGGGCTATAACGATATAACCTTCCAGCGCCATACGACGGGCAACATCCTTGAAGTGCTGCCAGAGACCACGATTCGCATGGATGACAATCACTGCAGGTAATTTTTCGGTGCCTTTGGGTCGTGCCTTGTACGCACTGACTTGGTTGCCAGAAGCACCTGGATACGTGATCATCTCAATGCTGAGACGTTCATCATTTTCCGGTGTCAGGTCTGCCATTGCACTCTTGCCTTCTATCAAAGCCAGCGTTGCGTAGGCGGCAACTGTTCCACCCGTCAGTACGGCAAGGCGATTTAAAAACTCACGGCGTCCCATATTGGTATGCAGGTATTCGTCGTGTAATTCAGATATTCTGCTATCCATTGATACTCCCCTCTGCTGGTTAATGGTAATAATTTGTATATGTTGGTAGGTCTGAGAACAAAATCTGCTCTGGATGCTAGTGTAGAAATTTTGGTCTGTCAATTCATCAGCATCCGGTGCTTTATCTCACCGGCAGGTCGAGCTTCCAGACTACCAATATATTCAATCATTCACTTCCTGTTACGCTATCGACCTGAACATTTTGCAGGTAAAGTACTCCTGATAGTACAACCCGCTACACAGGATATCGTTTCAGGGAGACCGTATTGTGCGCGACGACAGAATAGATGTACTCCGGTTTCTCGGTCTGGCATTGATTATACTTGCACACACCAATCCGGTTGATGTTGTGTTTCAGTTACGTAATTTCGATGTGCCACTAATGGTGATCGTCTCGGGCATGTCTTTTCGAGCGGCCTACCGACAGGAAGCCTACCTTTCCTACTTGTTCAACCGGATCAAGCGACTGCTTTTCCCGGTATGGCTGTTTCTGTCGATTTATTTCGTTGCGGTCTATCTGACCGGATTTCCGATCGCTCTGCCCTCCACCGACGTGATTCTGTCCAGCTTTATGCTGCTGGAAGGGATAGGTTATGTCTGGATCATTCGCGTATTTTTAATGGTTGCGATGATTTCACCTTTTCTATATCGCTATAGCAGTGCTACACGCTCAAATCGTCGCTATCTGCTTTCACTACTGATCGTCTATTTATTATATGAAATTTTCATGAGCAGTCCGCTACACGGACTACTGTACTCGTATATGTTCGAGAACAGTATTTTATACGTCCTGCCTTATAGTGTGGTATTCGCGCTGGGATTACGGTTGCCGGATCTGGATAAGAAGCAACTCATTATAATAATGGCTATCACACTCTGTGTATTTGCCTGTTGGGCTGGCATACACTGGAACCAGAGTGGCAAATTCATCGGCACGCAGGCGTTTAAATATCCACCTCGTAGTTATTATCTGACCTATGCCATTTTTGCCTCGACACTGGCCTGGCATTTTTCTGCCAGACTTGTCACTGCCATAAAATCGATACATGCATTGCCAGTGGTACTTTATATCGCACAAAACAGTATCTGGGTCTACTTGTGGCATATTCCCCTGATACAGGCCTTCCATTTGCCCAGCACGCTGGAATACCCGCTTGTTTTTAGTCTCGCAGCCACCATGACCTATATGCAGGTAGAGCTGGTTAAACGGGTTGTAATGACCAGAATTGACAGCGATACCATACGTAAAAATGTGCGTATATTACTAACTGGTTAAGCGATTTACTGAAACCTGTTAATCACTCTATATCCAGTAATACAGATAACTACCAGACAGTGGCTGGGAACAAAGTACAGATTCCAGTTATCGAATGCCCAGAGTGGGATTACAATGCAGTTTAAATAATCGATAACACACTTTCCCAATCAACCGGAGACGAAACTGATGAGATTTGATTTAGCAAAAAGCGGGTTAACTTGCTTGCTGGCCACCGTGTTATCTTTATTTGGCGTGATTTCTCCAGTTATGGCCGTAACGCCGGCGCCTCAGTTTATCCAGTTCAGCCCCAGCGCCACTAAAGGGGCTTTGTATCTTCCGGATCCTGAACTATTTCCCAAACCGCATATCGCGATTATCGTCATGCACCGTGATTCCAATTTCATGTCGCATGTCGCCACACGCGAAATGCCCAAACGGGGGATTGTGGCACTGGGCATGAATGCCCGTTGTGACAACAATGAAGCCTTATGTGCACCCTGGGAAAATAATGCACTGGATGTGAAACAGGGACTGGAGTATCTGCGCAAACTGCCCGGTATTACCCGTGTTATTTTACTGGGCCACAGCGGGGGTGGACCAACGATGAGTTTTTACCAGGCAGTGGCAGAAACCGGCAAGGACTTCTGCCAGCAATCCCAAAAACTGATGAAATGCCCGGACACACTGGCGAACCTGCCTGCTGCTGACGGATTGATATTATGGGATGGGCATCCTGGCAACGGACTGGGTGTCATGCGTAGTCTGAATGCAGCAATCATAAACGATGCTGACATTATCAATCATAATGCGGCCCCGCAATTTGACCCTGCACTCGACCCCTTTGATCCTGCGAATGGTTATGACCCGAACGGATCTCACTATACGGAAGAGTTTAAGGAAATGTTTTTCGTAGGCCAGGCAGCAAGAATGAATCGTCTGGTTGATATTGCCCTGGAAAGAATGAAACAAATTGAGGCGGGAACCTATCCTTATCCTGATGATGATGCGTTCATCGTACCTGCAGGAGCTGGCACACGTCTGGCCAATCACGATGCCAGTATTGACCATACATCTGCCAAACCACAAAAACTGTTGCGCAATGATGGCACCATTGAAGATTGTTGTGTCGTGGCCAGCGTACGCAAGGTCGGACAGACCCCGGAAGTCAGCCGCAGCTTTTCCGGCGTGCTGTTCCAGACACTGAAATCATTTCTCAGTGTCAATGCGATGCGGGCAAAACAATCGATGACCGATGTGGACTGGTGTTCGACCAATAATTCCTCACCGTGCAATCTGCAGCACGTTTCCGTACCGTTGCTGGTAGTGGCCATGGGCGGTCACTATTTTATACGTGACAGCGAAATCAATTATGATATGGCTGTCAGCAAGGATAAGGACTTTATTATTGTTGAAGGCGCGACCCATGGCGGCACACCCTGCAAGGAATGTATGCCGGATAGTCAAACCTACGATGGTCGATACGATAATTCAATCAAGAACAATTTTGACTATCTGGTCAAATGGATGAATGCCCGGTTTTAAATGATGTCTTGCATTTGAAAAACTAAATTTCTGTAGCGACATGTGGTAGTTTACTTTAGGAGGTGGTTATGAAAAGAAGTTATCTTGCAACATTGTTCCTGTCTATTTTAACCCTGTTGGCATCACAGGCATTTGCCAGTCCGCCACCACCGCAGTTTGTTCAGTTCAGTCCAAGTGCGACTATGGGAGCACTGTATTACCCGGATCCGGACATTTATCCGAATCCGCACATCGCCGTTCTGGCAGCTCATCGAGATGGCAATTTCATGTCGCACATCTCAACTCAGGAGTTTCCAAAGCGCGGAATCGTGGCAATGGGTATGAATCCACGCTGCCAAAACAATGAAGCATTGTGCGCACCCTGGGAAAACAATGCATTGGATATAAAGCAGGGTGTGGAATACCTGCGTAAGCTACCCGGCATTACCAAGGTAATATTACTTGGTCATAGTGGTGGTGGACCAACAATGAGTTTTTATCAGGCTGTGGCTGAAAATGGATTGGCCTACTGTCAGGATCCAAAACGGTTGATGAAATGCGGAGATAAACATGCTGACTTACCCCCGGCGGATGGTCTAGTACTGTTTGACTCGCATCCAAGTAATGGTGTTAACGCCGTACGTAGCCTTAATCCCTCGGTTACGAATGACGCAGACATCATTGAACACAATGCATTACCGAAGATTGACTCGACACTTGATCCCTATAATCCTGCTAACGGCTATAACCCTGATGGGGTGTCACACTATAGTGATGACTTCAAGGATAAATATTTCAGGGCACAATCTGCACGCATGAACAAATTAATCGATATAGCTCAGAATAAACTGAAACAAATTGAAGCTGGCACTTATAAATACCCGGATGACGATGCTTTTATCGTACCCAGAGGAGACCAGACAAGATTACTCAGTATGGATTTGAGTATCGATAAAAGTTCGTTGAAACCAGCCAAGTTACTCAAGAATGATGGTTCAATTGAAGATTGCTGTATTGTAAGCAGCGTACGCCCAACAGTTCTGGAACCGAAGGCAAATGAAGCATTTCGGGGAGGAACACTGTTCCTGACTTTGAAATCGTTCCTGAGTGTCCGCGCCATCCGTTCTACACAATCAATGACTGATGTTGACTGGTGCTCCAGCAATAATTCTGCCCCATGCAGTCTGCAAAAGGTTTCGGTTCCATTACTGGTGGTTGCAATGGGTGGACATTATTTCATTCGAGACAGCGAAATCAGTTATGAAGCCGCCGCCAGTAAAGACAAGGACTTCATTGTTATTGAAGGCGCAGTACATGGTGGCACTCCCTGCAAGGATTGCATGCCCAAAGGTCAGAAGTATGATGGACGATATGATAACGCTGTGAAAAATCATTTTGACTATGTGGCCAAATGGATTAACGCCCGCTTTTAAACTGTAAAAACCGGATCAGCTGTAATCTGATCTTATATCATACCGACCCTGTCATCATCGTCAAAGTTGATGATGACAGGGCCAATACCCTCTCAGGAATCTTACCCTTTGTCAGTCCAAGACTATATATACATAGATAATGATGCGGCACTCCGTAATCTAGCCGAGCAGCTTGCAGATACTGCCTGGCTGGCCATTGATACCGAGTTTGAACGTGAAACAACCTATTATCCGGAACTGTGTCTGCTACAAATCGCCAATGCAGATGTGGTAGCCATCGTTGATCCTTTTTCGCTGACAGAAAAAGAACCACTCCACGCGCTGTTATATAATCCATCAATCACCAAAGTCTTTCATTCCGCACGCCAGGATCTTGAAATATTCTTTCATCTGCATGGCACTGTGCCCACACCCTTATTTGATACGCAGATTGCGGCAGGTAAATACGGCTATGACAACGGGATCGGTTACGCCAATCTGGTGGAAAAAATGTTCGGGGTAATTCTCGACAAGACCCACACACGTACCCGTTGGAAACGCCGGCCACTGAATACCGAACAACTCCGATATGCGGCTGATGATGTGATTTATCTTGGTCAGATATATGAACAAATGGTCAGTAAACCTGAATATCCCTCCTTGAAAAAATTATTACAGGTTGAATTCAACAAACTGACCGACCCTCAGCTCTATCTGCCTGATCCTGCCAGGATGTGGCAAAAGATTCATGAAGCACGGCGGCTGAGTGGTAACAGCCTTGCTGCACTGCAGGCATTGGCCGCCTGGCGTGAGCTTACCGCACGTAAGGAAAACCAGCCGAGAAAATGGGTTCTGACGGACCAGATACTACTGGAGATTGCGCGGAAATTACCGGTAAATGAACAGGAACTAACCCAGATCAAGGGCCTGAATGACCAGCAGTTGATTCGTTATGGAATTGAGCTGCTGAATATCATCAATGGTGTCCCTACCTGACTCTGGCAGTTTTCCAGCGAGATGTTATGCTAGCCTGCAACTACTGAAATTCCCGGGGGGGGGTGTATGACAAACAGGCGAGATTTCATCAAGGGCGTAGCCGGTACAGTCACTGGTGTCGTGGCCACTGCAGGTCTGAGCACACAAAAGGAGGCTGCCGCTCAACAGGCAAACCCCGAAAAAACATCTGCACTTCCCCCTACACATTATGAATCCAGTATGGAAAAAGGTCCGATACCGGAAGGCTATACTGAAGCGGAGGCACAACACTACTTTGTACAAAGCCCGGGGTCGGACTACATGGTGGATGTGGTCAAAAACCTAAATATTGACTATATCGCTTCAAATCCAGGTTCCAGCTTCCGTGGCTTTCAGGAATCGATTACCACATACGGTGGCAACAAGAAGCCGGAGTTCATAACCTGTCTGCATGAAGAATCTGCAGCTGCATTGGCACACGGTTATTCCAAGATTGCCTATAAGCCGATGGGAGTGGCCGTTCATGGTACTGTAGGTTTACAACACGCGGCCATGGGAATCTATAACGCTTATTGCGACCGGGCACCGATGGTGATTTTTGCCGGTAACCATATGGAAATGACAGGTCGTCGTCCGGGTGCGGAGTGGAATCATTCTGCTCTCGATTGTGTCAAGCTGGTTCGTGACTTTATCAAATGGGATGATATTCCCCTTTCGCTTGAACACTATGGTGATTCACTGACACGCGCGTACAAAATTGCAGTCACCCCACCGATGGGCCCCACAGCCATTGTTATTGATGGTCACTTGCAGGAAGAAGACACACACGGCAAGGTTCCACCCATACCCAAATATACTTCGCCCAGTCCGCCGAATGGCGATATGGGCGCACTGACTGAAGCGGCCAAACTGCTCGCCAATGCAGACAACCCCGTCATACTGGCTGGTCATGTGGCACGCACACCGGTTGGACTGGATCTTATGATCGCACTGGCCGAAACACTGGAAGCTCCTGTTTCCGGTGATGGCAGAATGAACTTCCCCAACAACCATTATCTTTATCAGGGTGGCCGTACATTGATTCGTCAGGCCGACGTCATACTCGGACTCGAGAATCGTGACCTGTGGGGTCAAGTCAATGCCTCGCGTGATCTGGTACATCGTGACAGCAAGCGGGTAGCACGTGACGATGTCAAACTGATCTCTATCAGCTCTGACGATTTGTATATGTTATCGAATTACCAGAATTTCCAGCGCTTCCAGCCGGTTGATCTGGATATTACCGGTGATGCCCAGGCATCATTGCCGTTCCTGATTGAAGAAATCAAACGCCAGATGCCGCGTAACAAGCGTGCGCAACTTAAAGAACGTGCAGAAAAGCTGAAAGCTTCATTCCAGAAAGGTGTGGAGGAAGAACGCATCGCTGCAGCCCGCGGCTGGAATGACCGGCCTATCAGTCTGTATCGCCTCAGCCTTGAACTTTATGATGCCATCAAGGATCGTGACTGGTCGTTTGTATCCCAACAACCTTCCGGCATGAACTTCTGGCCCATGACCAAACACTACCATCATATCGGTGGCTCAGGCGGTGCAGGCATCGGTTATGAACTACCTGCTTCGGTCGGCGCAGCTTTGGCCAATCGTGAGCATGGTCGTTTTTCAGTAGCAATCCAACCAGATGGTGACTTCCTGTTTGCTCCCGGCGTGGTTTGGACTGCCGCACATCACCGTATCCCCATCCTTTGGGTCATGCACAATAACCGCGCCTATCATCAGGAACTAATGCACCTGCAACGTATGGTTACCCGACGCCAACGCGGCAATAACAATCAGGCAAAAATCGGTAATGTATTCGAGGATCCATTCATCAACTTTGCCAAACTGGCAGAAGGCTTTGGAGTTTATTCAGAAGGTCCTATTACTAATCCGGACGATCTGGGTCCCGCTATCCGGCGTGCGGCCGCCATCGTAGACAGTGGCATGCCGGCACTTGTCGATGCTGTCTGCCAACCAGCCTAATCCGGGAGAACTCACATGACTGTATATCTTCATTCATTACTACGAAACACACTGTGCCCGTTGTTCATGTTGCTGCCCCTGCTATCCTTGCCAGCGACTGCGCAACAAAAAACGTTAGATTACAACGGCGAGGTGGATGATGCCGGACACGCCGAGGGTTACCGTGATTTCGTAGAAAATGGTTGCTGGCAGTGTCATGGTTTCCAGGGACAAGGCATGGCAGGCCCCTCACTGGCCCCCAATCCGTTACCATATGAGGCATTTTCTGCGCTGGTACGCAAACCCGCCAACGTGATGCCGGCATTTTCACCCAACGTGCTAAGCGAAGAGAAGCTGAAACGAATTCATCAGTATCTGCAGTCAATACCAAAGACCGCCGATCCGGATGCTATCCCCTTGTTGTCGACCAAAAAATAAATTAATAATTCAGGTTCAAGGACAGGATTGTCAGGCCGTAAGTTTTAAGATTGAGAAACTGACTTGTTATTTGCACAATGAGGCTGACAGGACTGTCAACCTCATTGTGCAAGGATTTGAATCACCGGATTATCCGGCAGTTATAACCAGCTAATACTATCGGGGCGCAATTTTCAGCTCTGCCAGTTTGGCAGCCATATCTTCTGCAGATGTTTCAGGTTTGACTTCACGATCAATTGCCAGGATGACACCGTTTTCGTCGATATAAAAAGTCTGACGCATGGCTACACCACGTTCTTCATTCAGTACACCATAAGCCCTGGCTGTTTCCTTGGAAGGATCGCTTAATAAGGGGAAATCAGCATGATGTTCATTAGCGAATCCCTTGTTGTCTTCGAGCGCATCCACACTGGCCATGAAGTAGGTGCTTTTGAATTTCTTCAAAAGATGGCCGTTTTCAGCCAATGATTTGCATTCAATTGTGCATCCCTTGGTATAAGCTTTTGGAAACCAGGCAATGATGACAGATTCCTTGCCCTTGAAATCAGCAAGCGAGTAAGTCTTGCCATCGGTAGCTTCCAGCTTGAAATCCGGTGCCTTGTCACCAACTTCCAGTGCATGACTAATACTGGCCAGGGAAAACAGGAACAACACCATCAGTACGCGGGTAATTTTCATACACTCCTCTCCGTTTTGTTTGAATAATGCAGACAAGTATAACTCTCCTGTTTTAACTACGCGACAGTTGTTATTTTACTTCGGACAAATGTGATTTACCCATAACATACAATGACATATGTAATTATTGGTCTGCGTGTTTCCTGTTGATTCGTGCTACTGACCTAATTCGTAGATTGAACGTTGAAATGATTGATCCTGATCATGCCTGTTTTGAGTATTAGATGGTACGTTAAGCTCACAAAAGGTCTATAACAGTAATATCATCCGAATAACCCAAATTGTGGGAGTTTTTAATATGTATAAAAAAATTCTGATTTCTACTGACGGATCCAAATTTGGAACCAAGGCTGTTACCCATGGAGTTAATCTGGCTAAATCCGTTGGCGCAGCTGTAACTATCGTCGCGGTTACTGAAAGGTGGTCCGCTATTGATATGGCCAGGAAAGCCAAAAGTGGTAAAGCCAATCCTGTTGATGCCTATGAGCAGGCGGCTGATGCGGCAGCAAATAAAATACTGGCTGAGGCTGAAGCCGTAGCCACCAAGGATGGTGTAAAGGTTGAATGCCTGCATGTACGGGATCAGCATCCCGCAGAAGCTATCATGACTACGGCGAACAACAAGAAAAGTAACCTGATTGTACTCGGTTCACATGGTCGCAGAGGTATCGCAAAAATCCTGATGGGCAGTGTCGCGTCGGAAGTGATCACGCATGGAAGCATTCCGGTACTGGTAGTCAAGTAAGCCAGAGAAAACTACACTCCCCTGATCTGGCCATCAGGGGAGTATTCAAACCGGACTGAAGTCAGGCTTGCAATGCAGCGAGCACTCTCTCTTTAGTAAATGGCATATGCGACAAGCGTTTGCCTGTCAAACGGAAAAATGCACCAGCGACGGCTGCTGGTATACCCGGGTTACCAATTTCACCCAACCCTTGTGGACGTTCCTGTTGCGGATCCACAAATTCAATATGGATTTCTTCCGGCGTATCCGACATACGCATGACATTGTAGTCATGAAAATTGGATTGTTGCACAATACCGTCCTTCATCGTTACGCGTTCATGTAACACACTGGACAGCCCGTAATTAATACCACTTTCAATATTGGCCTTTGCGGCATCCGGTTGAACCACCAGACCACCATCAACAGCCAGCCACACCTTATGTACCCTGATCTTACCGGAATTTTTATCAAGCGATGCTTCAACCACGACAGCACCCAGAGATCCTGAACGTTCAGTGATCGACAAACCGAGAGCACGACCTTCCGGCCTGGGAGCCTTCCAGTCCGACATCTGCGCCACTTTCTCAAAAACCTTTTTTCCGCGCGGGGTGATGGCCATCTGGTTCAGACGGAAATCAACAGGATCGATTCCTTCTGTCACGGCTATATGATCAATAAACTCCTCAATCGCAAACAGATTGAATGGATGCGATACCGCTCGCCAGTGTTTCAGACGGATACCATGGGAGGTGCCACGCAAATCAATATATTGATTAGGTACCTTGTAATACAAATCAATCTTCATGCCGCCTGTCAGCAAACTGTCTCCGTCGCCCACTATACAATGCTTCCAGCCTGTAACCTTGCCGGAGGCATCAAGAGCCGCTTCCAGGCATTGGTAGTTCTGGGGACGAAACATTCCGTAACCTATATCCTCTTCACGGGTCCAGATCAATTTGATCGGTTTTTTAATTTCACGCGCCACCAGTGCTGCTTCGACCGCATAATCACCTTCCGAACGCCTGCCGAATCCTCCACCCATATAACACTGATTAACAGTAACCTGACTCTGATTGACACCCAACGCTTCGGCTACCAGCTGACGGCAGCGATCCGGTGACTGACTGCCATCCCAAACTTCAATCTTATCGCCTGCCGCATTTACACGGGCAACTGCATTCAACGGTTCCATCTGTGCGTGATAACCATAATCTGCTCGAAAATCCGCCTTGTAAGTGCGTGCCGCACTCGCAAATGTGGTATTCACATCCCCTTGACTGAACACGGGTGTAGATTGCATTGCCTGATCCGCGTGAACCTTGACATAGTCATCGTCCAGTACAGATTCAGAATTAAATCCACGCGACAAGGTCGTTCCCCAGCTGACCTTGATTTGCTTGCGAGCAGCTATGACACTGGCAAAAGACGTGCCGACGATCGCCACACCTGTAGGTAATTTTACTGTCGAACGGATACCTTTGAGCGCACTAATCTCGTCTACATTCCAGCTCTGGGGGGCCGCACCCTGCACAGGTGAATGTACAGTGGTCGCATACAGCATCTCGGGCAAGTTCACGTCAATTGCAAACTGGGCCGCACCATTGACTTTCAAAGGGATATCACGACGTGGTAGGGTTTTACCGATTAACCGATACTGTTCGGGCTTTTTGAGATCGCTTTCACTGACTTCAGGCAGGCCCTCTGCAGTAACTACAGAAGCTGCAAGGTCACCGTACTTGATACGGCGATTACTGGCCGCATGGACTACGACACTGGGTTCAGTCGTCAACTCACTGATTGGCACATTCCACTGTCTGGCCGCAGTCTGTAACAACAGTTTGCGTACCTGGGCACCAGCTGTACGCATCACATCGAAATAACTGCGTACTGCCCGCGATCCGACAATAGCCATTGATTTTCGATTACCACTTCCATAACCATAGATATCAACATCACTCGGTGCCCATACCAGATTTACCTTGTCCCAGTCAGCATCCAGTTCCTCGGCCAGCATTAATGGCACACTGGTCATGGATCCCTGCCCCATTTCTGCTCCCGCGGTAAACAGGGTGATGGAATTGTCATCATGTATTGTCAACCATGCTGACACGGCCTTGTCTGCTGTTTGCGCAGGGCTGTTCGCGGACAATAACATGGCTGTACCGCTGCTAGTGATTGTGACCGCAAAACTGAGTGTTGCGGTCCCTTTGAGAAAATCACGACGGCTTACGATCGCCACATGATTGAAATCTGTCGTCATGGTTCAACCCTCCTGTGAGGCACGCTCAATGGCGGCGAGTATGCGATTGTATGTTCCGCAACGGCAGATATTGCCATCCATATGGTTAATGATAACTTCGCGCGACGGTTTTGGATTGGTCGCCAGTAATTCGGCGGCCATCATGATCTGCCCTGACTGGCAATATCCACATTGTGGCACCTGCTCGGCTATCCAGGCCTTTTGTAAGGGATGACTTGAATCCTGAGACAATCCTTCAATTGTGGTAACGCGGGTATTGTTTACCGTGCTGGCCTTGATCAGGCAGGAACGTACTGCCTTGCCGTCAATATGCACTGTACAGGCACCACAAATACCTGCACCACAACCGTACTTGGTACCGGTAAGCTGCAACTGGTCCCGCAATACCCACAACAATGGCGTATCACTGTCGACATCAAGCGATACCTGCTTTCCATTAAGGGTAAAATCAACCATGCGCCATCCCCCTGAAATTTGAATGAATAGATACGAATTAGATGAATTACATTGGCAAAAGCTACACGCCGTCGTAATGACTGTCAATTACCGGTACTACTACGCTGAGTTGTATTGAGCCGCCGTTACTTGGCAGTAGGTACTTCTGCCTCTGACATTTTGATTGAACGTGGCGTGGCGCCGAGTTTTATTAATAAAGCCATCGTACTGTCATGATGACCGTAGAGTCCCCGACTACCAAAATCCGGACTCAAGCCAGAGGCCATCGTCCAGGGTGTCTCCCCATCTTCATTTTCAGGATCAATGCCTGCACCCTTTTCGGCCAGAAACTGAACCACTGAATCCGAACCTGTAAAGGCTGCAATATGCATGGCAGTACGACCTGACTTGTCGACTGCGTTTACATCCACATCCAGTTTCATTACTTCCTTTACTGTAGCTAATGCCAGAGCGATATTTTCCTTGTTGGCAATGTTTCCCCCTGCCTGATAGGAACACGTACCGGTACAGGCTATCTGGGCTGCTGCCATCAATAAGGTAATCCCCTGCTCATTCCTGACTCCAGGTTTTGCACCAGCGTTAAGCAGTATCTGCATAATGTGCTCATCCCCCGCCGCGGTAGCAAGTAATAACGGGGTCGCACCGACCATGGTAAAGGGGTACCCATCCGGACCGAGCAGTTGTTCCTGTTGAATCTGGACATCCGGATTCAGTCCTGCTTTTAGCAATGCCTCAGCCAGTCGGTACTGGTTTTGAGGACGGAGCCGGTAAACATTATCGTAAATGACTCCATTTAGCAGGGACAAGCCTTCAGCCACCGTATGATGCAAGGCGGTAATACCATTTTCGTCTGCAGAATGGATATCGGCCCCCCGTTCTATCAGATAGAGGGCGAGATCTTCATGTCCACTCGCACTGGCGATAACCAGCGTATTACCGTGCAGTTTGGTCGCTTCATTCGGATCTGCCCCGGCATCTATCAACAGTTTCGCTGTTGCGATATCACCAGTACGAGCAGCAAACAATAATGGCGTAAAATCACCTGTCGTCACTTTCCAGTCACACACACGACAGGTTCCCGGTATGGTGGCCACACCTGCAAGGGTTCGTGCATGAATATCGGCCTTGCTCCGGATAAGACGCTCAACAATATCAGCATGTCCGGCCGCAGCCGCCCACATCAAGGCCGTCTGTCCACTTTGTTTTTCGGCATGATTGACATCGGCACCAGCCGCGAGCAATAGATCAAGTGCCTCATTTGCATGGGTACGCGCGCAGTTCATTAATACCGATTCACCCGAGATCAGTTCTGCATCTGGATTGGCGCCGGACTGCAACAATGCTTTCACCATCAGCTGACTCCGGTTAGTACAGGCAAGATATAATGGCGTGACACCATATTCATTTGCCACATCCGGGTGCGCGCCTGATTGCAACAAACGAGAGACTAGCTCGACATCATCATGCAATACCGCCCAGTGCAAGGCGGTAGTGCCGTCCGGCATGGTGGCATTCACATCTGTCGATTCATCGAGCAGTTTCCTGACAGCATTACTCTCGCCGGATTTGGCGGCTTCAATCAGGGATGTGCTTACAGCCGATGCAGCCAAAACATTTAACAGTAGAAACAAGGCTACACTAGTGCGCAACAGCACGGACGATGAGGATTTCATTTTTTACTTACCCGCCAGGTTCAGCTTACGTTCAATAGTTCCAGACGACCATTACCATCACCAAATTTATCCACCGGCATATCCAGTTTATCCAGCAAGGTAAGATACAGATTCGCCATCGGGGTTTTGTCCGGATACCTAAGATGCAATCCACCTTTCAATTTGCCACCGCCACCTCCAAGCAATACCACGGGCAGATTCTGTAAGGAGTGTGCATTACCATCGCTGATCGAACTTCCAAACATGATCATACTGTTATCGAATAAAGAACCGTCCACATCGGGCGTGGCTCTCAGCCTGTCCAGATAATAGGTCAACAGTGTCGCATGATAGGTATCAATCTTGGCCAGCTTTTCCAGATTTTCAGGATCATTTCGATGATGTGATATTGAATGGTGTACATCTGGCACACCAATTTGTGGGTAGGTACGATTACTTTGTTCCGGCGCCATCATGAAAGTAATCATACGGGTCATGTCCGTCTGGAAGGCCAATATTTGCAAATCAAACATCAGTTTCAGATGATCAACAAAATCAGCCGGGATGCCAGCTGGTCTTTCCATTTGTGGCAACTCACGACCTGACTGTTGTTCAGCCATCTGGATGCGCCGTTCAACATCCCGCATCCCATCCAGATATTCGGACAATCGTTCCCGATCCGCTGCACCAACACGCCCCATCATCGTCGTGGCTTCTGCAGTGATATCGTCCAGTATGCTTTTCTCCTTGTGAATTCGAGTCAACCGATCTGCTGTATTGGTGCTGTTACTGGCGCCGAACAGTCGTTCAAACACGGCGCGCGGGCGATATTCCACCGGCAATGGTGTCGTGGGCGTGCGCCAGGACAGCGTGTTCATGAATGCACAGCTCCATCCCTTTTCACAGTTACCAGCCACGTCCTTACTATGCAATCCGAGTTCCAGTGAAGCCAATTGGGTGTATTTTCCCAGTTCACGTGCGATGATCTGATCAATCGATACACCGGTAACACCTTCACTCTGCGGGTGCACACCTGTCAGAAATACCCCTCCGGCACGCTCATGCGGAGCCGTCTCACCTTCTCCAGGTAGTGCATTACCAGCACTGTTACACAGACCAGTCAGTACCAGCATATTCTCTCGATATGCAGCGAGCGGCTGTAATGACCTCGACAGGTCATAAGACCTTCCGGTCGTTGTTGGCGTCCATTGCGACATATTCATCCCGTTCGGTGAATAGATAATCGACATTCGTCGTGGTATCTGGACACCTTGATTCGTTCCGGCAAACACAGGAATCATTGCGTCGAGCATGGGTAATGCAACGGCCGCGCTGGCGCCGCGCAAAAAAGTACGACGCGCCATTGGTTTCTTAATTATCAGCATGGTCAGGGACCCTCCTCGTCTGGAACGGTTGACTGTCAATTACAGCCATTATTAATGAAGACAATCGGTGTTCATCCGCCACGGTTCGGCGCATGATTTCGCGCATTGCTGGTGCATCAGTATGTTCTACACCGCGACCTAGTGCATAGGTGAGCAGTTTTTCTATCGCTGTCATCACAAAATCATAATTACGCTGCTGAATCAGCACACTGCGAAGTTGATCCGGACCTTCAAAGGGCGTGCCATCCGGCAAAGTACCGGTCGAATCGATCGGTGAACCCGACTTGGCATCCACAGTACGCCAGCTGCCAATTGCATCGTAGTTTTCCAGTGCAAAGCCAAGTGGATCCATAACCTTATGGCAACTGGCACAAACCGGATTTGCACGGTGCTGCTCCATCTGTTCGCGCATCGTCAGCACCTTGCCCGCATCATTCTTGTCGCGCAATCCTGGAACATTGGGTGGCGGTGGCGGTGGCGGGGCACTCAGAATGTTCTGCAAAATCCATTTTCCACGTATGGTCGGTGCCGTACGATTTGCATAGGATGTCACCGTGAGTATACTGCCCTGTCCCAACAATCCACCACGTGTCTTGTCTGGCAAATTTACTTTTCGGAAGTGGCTACCATAAATATCCGGGATATTGTAGTGGTGTGCCAGACGTTCATTGATAAATGTGTAATTTGCATCGAGTAATTCAAGCAACGGGCGATTATTACGCATCACATACTCAAAGAACAATTCAGTCTCCTTGCGAAATGCCACACGTAAATTGTCATCAAAATAGGGGAATTGTTCGCCATTTGGAGCCACAGTACTGAGTCTGTTCAGGTTGAGCCATTGCGAAGCAAAATTCTTTACCAATGCTGAAGAACGGGTGTCTTCCAACATGCGTTCAACCTGCTGTTTCAACACTTTGGGTTTATGTAGTTGACCTGATTTTGCAATCTTTAATAATCCCTCATCCGGAATACTGCTCCAGAGAAACAGTGACAGCCTTGTCGCCAGATCCAGATCCGATAACTGATACACCTCATCCACTGCAAGTTTCTCCGGTATCTGTTCACTGACAAAGATAAACTTCGGCCCGGCCAATATGCGTTCTAATGCCAACCCGATACCTTCATCAAAACCGCCTTGCTCCTGCCCTTGGCGATAAAACGCCATCAACCCTGCAAGTTCATCAGCCGTCAAAGGACGTCGATACGCACGTTGTCCCAATGTTGAAATTATTTTTTTGGCGCAGGATGGATCATTGCTATGCTTCGGTTTGCAGACATATATACGCTGACGACTGGGGCTGTCTTCAGTTACTTTCGGTTCGAATGGCCCTTCTACTATCACCGTACTGACACCGGGCACTCCGGCCTTGAACTGTGCATAATCGATAATCGAGTGCTGCGTATATTTGGGTTGCTCTGGCATTAAGGTACTGTCGATAAAAGCCACATTCAATTCATGTGTACCTGCCCTGGCCGGAAACCGCAGCTCAAGCGCCTTATCTGCAAACCGTTCATACTGCTCCTGTGCCGGCACACCCTGGGCACTGGTAGAATAGATACCACTAGATTGTCCAAGTTTTTCACCGCCAACACTGAGTTTGCCAATGCGTTCGTCATCCAGTCTGATATCAACCTGATGAGCACCGTTTAACAATCCGCGTATATAATCGCGGGAGTTACGCTGTAACCGGACACGAATTATGTATTCTCCATCCATCGGAAAATGATGTTTGACTGTCATGCCACCGCGCGATCCCAGTGGCATGTCTTCTCCAAGCCAGTCATCCTGCATCAGGTATCTTGGAACATTGTAGGTGACCATATCCGGCGGCATATTTTCCTGACCAAGCGCTAACCTGCGTATCGTGCGCGCTGCAACAATATATTGTTCTGCAAGCATGGGTGACAAAGTCAAAACTGCCCCCACATTGTCAAAACCGTACATTGTGTCGTCGGGCGGCAGTAGCGTGTCATCGTTGACTTCGACAGCGAGCAGTTCGCGAATAGCATTGAAATATTCGGTACGATTCAGGCGTCGTAATGTAGCTATAGCTGGACGGGGGTGATTTGATCCGTAAACATCCAGTGAGGTTTCCAGATAGGTGGCAAAGGTTTCATATGTAGCAATGTCCGGACGAGGCATACCGGAAGGTGGCATCGAACGCACTTTGATTTTGCGTAATACCTTTTCCCAGGTGCTTGCTCCCGGACCGATGTTTTTTACATCCAGACTTTGCAGGGACAGTCCTGCTGTGTGCAGTGCGTCGTTATGGCAGCCGATACAATACTGATTAACCGTAGCCTGAAAATCCTGGGGTGCGTTCATTACAGGCACTGACTGTGCCAAACCGGTATTAACTTGACTAAATAGCACAACGGCTATCCAGCTTATCAACTGTTTCTGCATCGAGTGCCCCCCACCCTGTTATCCAGAAGATACAGCTACAACTTATGTCTGATAACTCTAGTCCAAACAGGCAGGAACATCAATGAGACAAGCCCGTTTGACTGAAATCTCTTACTCCCCCTCAGGATCGTCCCGATACAATCCATCCGGATCCGGTGCAGGCTCATTTTTTATAACAGCAGTAATGACTGATACGAATGGATCCATGGGTTTAGCGCGGCACCATCGATACATCAGATACATCATGCCTGCCAGTCTTGATGAAGATACTGATTTGAACTCCTCCGTCTGTTCCTGTGGAGCATAACTGGATAGATTGGATTTTAACCAGTCCTGATAGTCCCGGGTGGAATGTAAGTGATTTCCCTGCAGGTTAACCGCATATAAATTTCCGATATGAATATGATTTACGTCCTTGGAGCTGTGTTCATACGTGTCGGAAAATTCCGCACACAGCGTGGTCTCTACTCCCGGTGTATTGGTCGCAGTTGCTTCCTGCTTATTCTTGTTCAGATTTCCAAAATAATAACCAGCAGCCGCACCAGTCAATATTAATGCTGACAGCAGGATTGCTGCCAGCTTACGATTGATACGCATTGACTGTTGCTGTCTGCCGGTACTGGTTCTATTCTCTGTAAACTAACAAAGACGCTGAACGATACCCTTGAATTCGGCATCGGAAACCAGTCTGGCCTCTTTGGTACCGATATCCTTAACCACAGCCAGAACGGCTCCACGCTTGTCTTCGGGTATATTCAATCCCAGCTCCTTACCCTTCATTTCAATACTGACCAGACCACTCTTCTTGCCAAGTACAATCTTGCGCTCTGCACCCACTATCTCGTGAGAATAGGGTTCAATTGCTTCAGGGATATGAAACTGGCTGACTACGCCACCACTCTCTCTTGTAAACAGAAAATCACCCACGACCGGCTTCCAGCCATCAACCGTATATTTTCCGGCTTTCTGCACCAGCTTGGATATTTCACGGGCTTTTGTCAGGTCCAGCTCTACCGGCATGTGATACAGCGCGGACAGTGCCAATGCTACCTCACAAATATCGGCATTACCGGCACGCTCACCCATACCGTTGATGGTGCCCTGGATCCAGCTGGCTCCGCCCCGAACAGCGGCAATCGCCGCCGCTGTGGCCAGACCAAAATCATTATGACCATGCCAATGCACCGGGATATTCGGACCAACCCAGCCTTTTACCTGGCGTATCAATCGTTCAACCACTTCTGGCGCACACACGCCTATCGTATCAACGACCGAGACCTCTTCTGCACCGTGTTCAATTGCGGCCATATACACGTCCTGCAGGTAAGCCAGATCGCTACGGGTTGAATCTACAGCAAAGAAGTTTACTTTCTTTATACCGGCATCCTTTGCATGCTTTATCGCATCAACTGCTCTTTGCACCACCTTTTCACGCGTAAACCCAAACGCCTTCATCTTCCTGTCACTGGTGGTAATTTCAATCAGCAGGTATTCCGTACCCAATTCAATATGTGCATCCACATCGGCAATCATGGCCCGGGCAAAGCCCCAGATTTCCGAGGATAATTTTGCATCCAGTATACGGCGCACCGCTTTGGTATCGTCCTCTGACACTCGCGGAAAACCTGATTCTATACGGCCAATTCCAAGTTCAGCCAGCTTGCAGGCAATCTGGAATTTATCTTCGGTCGAGAACGACACACCGACTGATTGCTCACCATCACGCAAGGTGGTGTCATAAAAACGAACCGGTCGGGTTCTGTCGAATCCGGCCTGCACTTCAGGCGCGTCGTTTAATTCAGTCGTCCAGAGATTTTCTTTGCTAAATTTAATTGTCATCACTACAAGCTCTCATTATTTGTGTGGATAGATCAGGAACAGCAGGATCAGATAGTATCGCTACCGGATCACGGACTAGGTGGGCCAATATAGACGAACTGCCCGTATCGAACAAGCAACTCGCGAACACTACGACGCGCCTACACAGTATTCAACAATTTCGCTATTTTAAGCCGATTTTTATGTTCCCTCAGTAATCCGGTCAGTCCTGTCAGCTCACGACGAGTACCCGTGTATTTCGTGTCGCCTATCAAAGATCGAGATTTGATTTATGTACTTCTATTCGCGTTATTAATACGTTACAATGTAACGCATTATGCTGCATATCTTTTACTATTATGGTTGCTAAAAAGACTACCACGCTGAATCTGCGTGTAGATCCGGTCATCAAGGAAGCCCTGAAGCAGGCGGCTGAGATGGACCATCGCAGTATTACCAATTTCATTGAATTGCTGGTGAGAAACCATTGTATTGATGTGGGTATTACCATCCCTGAACAACAACCTCTATTCAAGGAGACTCGAGATGAACATTAATATCTTCCGCGCACTGATTGAAGCAGGTGCGATCAAGCGTGTGAATGTGATCGCAGAGGGAGACTTCTTTCGCATTGAGGCAATTACTCACACTGGCATCAATCCGGTACATACTTTGAACGGTAAGCTGAAAACCTGGACCAGCCTGGATGCGACTGCAAGGTGGTTACATGCACTGGGTATAGGAAATTGCCAGATCGATATGAGCCGATGGCAACCGGAACAACGCGGCTTAAGGTTTGGTTAACCGAAAATATACTTCTTTAAAAATGGTGCCGATGGCGAGACTCGAACTCGCACGAGTTACCTCACTACCCCCTCAAGATAGCGTGTCTACCAATTCCACCACATCGGCTAGTCCCGATATATAAATACACCGGAGTTACAACTCTATTTCTTGTTAATTTGCAGGCCCGGTGCTGGTCGGGTCAGATGGTGTTACCGTTGTTGCACCGGTATCCACCGCTGGTGTCGCAGGAACATCACTGACACTGGCATCTGGTGCAACAGGTACTTCACTTGTTGCTGTATTGACTGTATCAACCGGTACATCCATGGCTGGTGTAGTCGTGTCGGTAGGCGCCGGTTGAACCTGGGTTACAGGCACATCCATCAGACTGCGACTGACATGAACCCGCTGGCTAGCCAGATAGGAAAGTCCCAGACTATTTGTGAGAAAGATAAACGCCAATATCGCTGTCGTCCGGCTCAGGAAGTTGCTGGAGCCCTGGGCACCAAATACGGTATTTGACGCACCACTACCAAATGCTGCACCGGCATCTGCACCCTTGCCATGTTGAATCAGGATGAGACCAATCAGACTGATTGCCACCAGTACCTGTAAAACCAATAATATTGTATGTAATGTTTCCATTTAGCTGTATTACCTCGTTGCCTGGCATATTGCCAGAAAATCACCGGCGACCAATGACGCGCCACCTATTAATCCACCATCTATATCCGGTCGTGAAAACAGTTCACGTGCATTTTCTGCCTTGACACTGCCGCCGTATAAAATCCGGATCTTGTCTGCAATTGCATCAGCGTGTCTGGCCAGCTGCAATCGTATAAAACCATGTACTTCTTCTGCCTGATCCGGGGTTGCTGTCAGACCGGTACCGATTGCCCAAACTGGTTCATAGGCAATTACTGCATTTTCAAACAGACCAATTCCAGCCTTGTGGATTACCTCGTTTAATTGACGGGCAATTACCTGCTCCGTCACACCGGCTTCCCTTTCCTGTAATTGCTCACCCACACATAAAATCGGAACGAGGCCCTGCGCACAAACCTTCATAAACTTGTCCGCAATAATCTGGTCGGATTCCTGATAAAAGCTACGACGCTCGGAATGTCCCACGATAACATATCTGCAGCTGAAATCCGCTAACATCGGTGCAGAAATCTCGCCCGTGTATGCTCCGGACAAATGTTCGCTGACATTCTGTGCACCAAGACTTAATTTACTTCCCTGCAATACATCCCTGACTTCCTGTATATAAATGTAGGGAACACAAATCGTTACTTCAGGATTATCTGCGGATAGTAATCCCTGCTTAATCTGGTGAAGAAGCGGGCGTATCGTTGCCAGCGTTCCATTCATCTTCCAGTTAGCCGCCACCAGTGGCGTTCTTGTTGCCATAATACGTCAGTTTTTACCTAGAAAACGGGTTGGCAGCTTACCTTAAAACCGGGAAAATTCCAAAGCAGAAACAGCATTTCATTACTGTTTTTAAAGCAAAATGCCAGTTTAAGAAACAGCGGTGAGAGTTAATCCTGTATAAAAATGGCTAAAAATTGCCATTTTTTAATGTCAGACTACTTAATAACCGATTGTCAGATTGAAATGTAGCCGCTGACCATTCTGATTATCGGTAAGCTGGCTTTTCAATTGAAAGCCATAATCTGCTCGTAATGCGATATAGGGATCAAAAGCGTAACGAATTCCAAGGCCTGCAGACATCAAATACGTACCAGTTTCACCCGGTAATTCATTAACATTTTTTATATAAGTTGGTCTCTATTTTCTATTGCAACAGTTCACTGAAAGCTTCGAACGGTGTTTTCCAGCCTAACACTTTTCTGGGTCTGCCATTTAATCTGTCCTGGGCCTTCTGTATTTCATAGGCACTGACCTGATG
>CANKCB010000007.1 GCA_947480335.1 Gammaproteobacteria bacterium
AAGGATTATCGCACGATGGATATAGCCAAAGCGGACATATTTGACTACATTGAGCGTTTTCACAATCCGCGTATGCGTCGACGAGTTGCGAAGAATGATTTAGAGTTATCAACCTTTTTATAACCGTCCGTGGAATCGGGGTAGAACCCAAATTTCAATTACCCCGATATACTGGATGGCCGTGCCGCGGAGGTGCTTCCGCGCCTGCGAGAGGGTGGAGCAGGGATGCGCGCTATCTGGGCGATCTATGCATTTTTGCCCTTGCTGCTGATACCGGGCGCTGTTGGAACCTGGTTTGCTTGTCCGTCCAGCTGCGGACGGATGACACTGGCGCTGGTCTTCTCAATTCTGGGTGCATTGGCTATGTGTCTTGGTCTGATGCGATGGCCCAGTATCCATTGGGAATTGGCAGAGGCCTATGTGCAGGCAGGCACTGAGGCCAGACCGGCTCTTGATGCTGTTTTTAACGGTTTGAACCTGTATCTGGGTAACTATATCGGTGAATTTCTGGGAGAAATGGCACTCGCGATTTTTTTCCTGCTCTCGGGTATCTCGATGAAGGCTGAGACTAATTATCCGAAATGGCTCGCCTGGTCGGGGATTGTGTTTTCGTTGTTGTTCATGCTGGGTGCATTTCGCAATATTACAGGTGTAGTACAACCGATTGCGGATATAAATAACGGGTTGTTGCCACTGTGGATGATTGTGCTAGGTGTGGCATTGATCCGGTATTCAAAACGGGACGATACATCGTCCCGTTCGTATGTGCCGGAATAACGAATGCTCTAGCCCAGTATTTGTTTGACTACCACTGCGGCTGCGTCTTCAGCTGATACGCGGGTGGTATCAATTCTCAGCTCCGCTTGTTCCGGCGACTCGTAAGGTGAGTCCACACCGGTAAAGTTCTTCAGCTCACCGGCGCGTGCACGTTGGTAAAGTCCCTTGCTATCGCGTTGTTCGGCAACGGCAACCGGTGTATCGATGAACACTTCAATGAACTCATCCACACTGAACAGGCGGCGTGCCATGTCCCGATCCGCGCGATACGGTGAAATGGAGGTCACCAGGACGATCAGGCCGGCATCGATCATCAGGCTGGCAACTTCCGCAATGCGGCGGATATTTTCCACACGGTCGGTTTCACTAAAACCCAGATCCTGATTAAAGCGCTGACGGAGATTATCTCCGTCAAGTATGTAGGTATGTTTGCCAGCGGCATGCAGTTTCTGTTCGACCAGATTCGCAATCGTGCTCTTGCCGGAAGCTGGCAGGCCGGTAAACCAGAGTACTTTCGGTGTCTGGCCTTTGGCGGCAGCACGGGTTTGCTTGTTCAGCGTGAACGCATGCGGTGTGACCGTGTTGGCCCGACGCAGCGCCACATCGATCATGCCAGCAGCGACGGTATTATTCGTCAGACGGTCGATCAGGATAAAGCCGCCGGTGGTCTTGTTTTCGGTGTAAGGGTCAAATACCAGCGGTTGATCGGTCGAAATTACGACCGAGGCAACGGCATTCAATGTCAGTTTGTCAGCAGACAGTTTTTCAAATGAATTCACATCCAGTTGGTGATTGATACGGGTGACCGTGGCGTTTACTGTACGTGTACCACATTTCAGCCAATAACTGCGTCCCGGCTGCATCGGTTCATCGATCATCCATACCAGTTTGGTTTCGAACTGATCCGCGGCGGTAGCGGGGGCATCAGGTGAGCACAGGATATCACCACGGGAGATGTCGATTTCATCCTCAAGCGTCAACGTGATCGCCTGGCTGGCAATGGCCTGCGACAGACTTTGCGTATGCAGAATAATGCTTTTGACTTTTGATTCCTTGCCGGAAGGCATGACCCGTACCGTATCACCCACCTTCACGGTACCCGAAGCCAGTGTGCCAGCAAAGCCGCGAAAATCAAGATTGGGACGGTTGACCCATTGTACAGGCAAGCGCATTGGTTTTTGTCTGGCCGAATCCACGTCAACCGGAACGGTCTCGAGAAATTCCATCAGGGTAGGACCGGTATACCACGGCATATTTGCTGTGCGGTCGGTAATGTTATCACCTTCCAGTGCACTCATCGGGATCGCGGTCACATGTCGCAGCCCGAGTTGTTTTGCAAAGGCGTTATAGTCTTTCAGTATCTGGTCGAATACCGCGCGGTCATAGCCAACGAGGTCCATTTTGTTTATCGCCAGTACGACTTCGTCGATGCCTACCAGCTTGACCAGATTACTGTGGCGGCGAGTCTGTGTAAGAATACCCTTGCGTGCATCGATCAGGACAACGGCCAAATCAGCGGTTGAAGCGCCGGTGATCATATTACGGGTGTATTGTTCATGACCGGGGGTATCAGCAACAATAAACTTGCGCCGGTCAGTCGAAAAGAAACGATAAGCGACATCAATGGTGATTCCCTGTTCACGTTCGGCGGCCAGACCATCTACCAACAGGGCAAAGTCGATCTTCTCGCCCTGCGTGCCCATACGTTTGCTGTCGGCCTCCAGTGTTTTCAACTGGTCCTCAAAAATCATCTTGCTTTCATAAAGCAGACGGCCTATCAGTGTGCTCTTGCCATCGTCCACACTGCCACAGGTAATAAACCGCAGCAGGCTTTTGGTTTCGTGCGATTTCAGGTAGGCCTTGATGTCACTGGCTATCAGATCGGAAACATGTGCCATTAGAAATAGCCCTCCTGTTTCTTCTTCTCCATGCTGGCAGCCGTGTCATGATCAATGACGCGTCCCTGACGTTCGCTGGTTTTGGTCAGCAGCATTTCCTGAATCACATCTTCCAGCGTCGCGGCAGTGCTTTCAATGGCACCGGTCAGTGGATAGCAACCCAGTGTGCGAAAGCGCACGCTCTTAATCATTGGTTTTTCACCGGGATTGAGCGGCATGCGATCATCATCGACCATGATCAGTCCACCGTCGCGTTCCACCACGGGACGTGGTGCCGAAAAGTAAAGGGGTACGATCGGAATCTGTTCGAGATAAATGTATTGCCAGATATCGAGTTCGGTCCAGTTGCTGATCGGAAACGCGCGGATACTTTCGCCCTTGTGCTTTTTGGTGTTGTACAGGCTCCACAATTCGGGCCGCTGATTTTTCGGATCCCAGCGATGGTCTTTGGTACGAAACGAGAACACCCGTTCCTTCGCCCGGCTTTTTTCTTCATCGCGACGGGCGCCGCCAAACGCAACATCGAATCCATGTTTATCCAGAGCCTGCTTCAGCGCCTGGGTTTTCATGATATCGGTGTGGATTTGACTGCCGTGGGTAAACGGGTTGACGCCCTGGGCCAACCCTTCCGGATTGGTATGCACCAGCAGCTTGAAATCGTGCTCCTTTTGCATGCGCTCCCTGAAACGATACATGTCCTGGAACTTCCAGGTGGTATCCACGTGCAGCAACGGGAACGGAATTCTGGCAGGATAAAATGCCTTTACGGCCAGATGCAGCATGACGGCGCTGTCCTTGCCGATCGAGTAGAGCATGACCGGATTATCCGCCTCGGACACGACCTCCCGCATGATCTGGATCGATTCCGCTTCGAGTCGTTGCAGATGCGTCAGACTGACAGTCTGGGATTGTGTATTACTCATTCCTGTTATCTCTATATTTCAACAGTAGTGTGTTGCAGGACCGGGGAATTTGTATGTCCGGGAAAACCCGACCCTACACTATGCCGGTCGCGTGGTGAACTGTACGAAAAAACCGTGAAGGAGACAACTCATAAATGATTATAAGGTTATTATTTTTCAATATGTTATCGACAGCCCGCAGCAGAATGCTTATCAGCTTTAGCAGATAATAATCCAGTATGATTCATCATCCTGCTATGGGATTTTCTGTGTTTCTGACGTATGCTCAATGGTGTATGAGGTACAGTAAGCAGTCTTTTTACTATCAGAGTTGAATCAGGACGGCGATGCCGGTATAGACATGGCCTGACAGATCGAGTCAGTTCGCCGAACCATACGAGAATAAGTTGGACAGGCTGCAAAAAAAATCAGCGTAGATGAAACATAAGGGGGAATGATGTACAGCAACTTTAGAACTGTAGTATCGAGATGTCTGCAACTCGTGGTGTTGTTGGTCATTTCAGGCACATTGCAGGCACAGGCGCGAATCCCGCTGCGCGTTGCTATGGGAGATGTGTCCATCAACAAGGTCCCCTATCTTGTCGCTCTGGACAATGGCCTGTTTGAAAAGTACGGTCTGGATGTGACATTGCGCCCATTCAGTCGCGACGCAGCAGAGGATCTGGGTGTGTCTACAGATGTGCTGGATAAGATTCCTCCAGGTGAATATCAGATTTCTATCGGTGGCGGTGCGCCGATGATGGTGGACCGCGCATACAGTTCAGAACCCTCAGACAAAATAATAATCGCGACGACAGACCATGTCGTGCACTGGGATATTATTGCAAAACCCGGTATAGACACGCTGGAGGAATTGAAAGGCAAGCGTATCGGGGTGTCCAGCATGGGAGCTTGTACCGGTATCGTCATCCAGATCATCGCGGACCGTATGGGCTGGGACGTCGACAAGGATCTGGCCGTGTTGACCGGCAGTTACGGTGTTCGCACACTAGAGAATGACTGGGTTGATGCACTGGTCGCCTATGATGTGCCCTTGTCGCAGGGAATCTTCGCCGGTTATCAGCCGATGAAGATAGACATGCGTTCCTGGAATGAATCCTATCCCTGTAATGGTGTGACCGTCTCGCGTGCTTGGGCAGAGGCGAACAGACCTACGGTAATCGCTTTTCTAAAGGCCGTAGTTGAAGCCATATCCCTGATGAAACAGGACAGCAAGTACGCGTTCCGTTCCATGCAGAAGTGGTATGGCTTTGATGACCCGGAACAGTTACAGATCATCTATGACGGTGCGGTGGAGATGCCAAAGCTACCTTTCCCGGCAGTTGCCGGCGTCAAGCGGGTGATGGAACTGTACGATACCGGCCCGATGAACCGCTTCAAGCCGGAAGATTTTTACGACGACAGCTATATGAAGGAAATTGAACAGAGCGGCTTTGTCAAAACGCTGTACAAGTAGCCCGCAGCAATAACAAAACAGGGGCACGGTCTACGTGCCCCTGTTTATTTCATTGAACCTATTGCAGACGCTTGAATCTTAACCGGGTCGGTTTGTCGGCATCGTCTCCGAGACGGCGTTTACGGTCTGCTTCGTAGTCGGCGAAGTTACCTTCAAACCAGACTACTTTTGATTCGCCTTCAAAAGCAAGTATGTGTGTAGCGATCCTGTCAAGGAACCAGCGGTCATGTGAGATGACCACGGCACAACCCGGGAATTCCAGTAGCGCTTCTTCCAGCGCACGCAATGTTTCAACATCCAAATCATTGGTCGGTTCGTCAAGCAACAGTACGTTGCCGCCACTGCGCAGCAGCTTGGCCAGATGCAGTCGATTGCGTTCACCACCGGATAATTGACCGACCAGTTTCTGTTGATCGCTGCCTTTGAAGTTGAAGCGGCCGCAATAGGCGCGTGACTGGGTCTGGTACGAACCTATTGTGATCAAATCGAGTCCTTCTGATATTTCTTCCCACACGGTTTTCTTGCTGTTGAGATCATCACGGAACTGATCGACATGAGACAGTTTGACGGTTGAGCCAATACGGATGCTGCCAGAGTCCGGTTTCTCAGCGTCGACGATCATGCGAAACAAGGTAGACTTACCGGCGCCGTTCGGGCCGATGATGCCCACGATACCGCCGGGTGGTAAGCGAAAATTGAGGTCGTCGAATAACAGGCGTTCACCAAAGGCCTTGCTGACATTTTCAAAATCGACAACCTGATCTCCAAGTCGTGGACCAGGCGGGATATAAATCTCGCGTGTTTCGTTGCGTTTCTGGTAATCACTTGAAGCCAGTTCATCGAAGCGCGCAATACGTGCTTTTGATTTTGCCTGACGACCTTTTGGATTAGCACGTACCCATTCCAATTCTTCTTTCATTGCTTTGGATCGTGCACTTTCAGTTTTTTCTTCAATTTGCAGACGTTTTTCTTTTTGCTCCAGCCAGGAAGAATAATTACCTTCCCAGGGAATGCCATGCCCCCGATCCAGTTCCAGAATCCAGCCGGCCACGTTATCGAGGAAATAACGATCGTGGGTAATGGCAACGACGGTGCCAGGATATTCATGTAAAAACCGCTCCAGCCAGGCAACCGATTCAGCATCCAGATGGTTGGTCGGTTCGTCCAGTAACAACATATCCGGATTTGACAGTAATAACCGGCACAGTGCCACGCGTCGGCGTTCACCACCGGATAGTTTGGTCACATCCATGTCCCAGTCCGGCAGGCGCAAGGCATCGGCTGCAATTTCAAGTTTACGATCAAGATCCCAGGCATCAGATGCATCCAGCTGTTCCTGCAATTTGCCTTGTTGTTCTATCAATGCATCAAAGTCGGCATTCTCTTCACCAAAGGCGGCACTAATCTGGTTGAACTGATCGAGCAGATCCTTGATCGGTCTGACGCCATCTTCAACATTACCGCGCACATCTTTGGCCGGATCCAGTTCCGGTTCCTGGGCCAGATAACCGATCTTAATTCCGGCAAGTGGTCGAACTTCACCTTGTATATCGGTATCCAGACCGGCCATGATGCGCAACAGGGTGGACTTACCGGATCCATTCAGGCCGAGCACACCGATTTTGGCGCCCGGGAAAAAAGACAAGGATATGTTTTTTAATATTTCCCGTTTCGGCGGTACGACCTTGCCGACACGGAGCATGCTCATTATGTATTGGGCCATGGTATTTCCTGATTATGACAGTTGTGCAGATTCAGCCTGACATTCTACCTTGCATCGGGCTAGCTTTACACCTGTCGATAACAGGTTTCTGCTATCGGACGCCGGGTGCCAGTCCATGCGGGGCTGTAATGAACGATCATATGACGTACAATGTGAACTCGACAAATTAATGTTGTCATATCCTGATGATGAATGGACTGATAAATCTGCGAAAAATTGTGGCCTGCCAACTGATGCTGGCCACGCTGATGTTGTGCTCAACAGGTACACTGGCCCAGGATGCGACCTCGCTATTTAGCCAGTACAACGACCGCATTTACCAGATACGAATCATTGAACAGGCCTCCGGTAAACAGGCGGCACTGGGCTCAGGATTTCAGATTGACAGTGATGGCACCATGGTCACCAATTACCATGTCGTGTCCGAATACACCAATCATCCCGAACGTTACCGTATTGAGTTTGCCGGCTTTGACGGCAGTCACGGTGAACTGGCGCTGGTTGATATTGATGTCATTAATGATTTGGCTCTGATAAAAAGACAGGATGTGATGGGTGAGTACCTGCAACTGGCTGATAGTCTGCCCCAACAGGGTGAAGCCATTTATTCTCTGGGTAATCCGCATGATCTGGGTTTGACGGTGGTACCTGGCACATATAATGGTATGGCTGCTTACAGTCTGTATCAACGTATCCATTTTTCCGGTTCAATCAATCCGGGTATGAGCGGCGGGCCGGTACTGAATTCAGCCGGGCATGTTATTGGAGTAAATGTGTCGACTGCGGGCAACCAGATCAGTTTTCTGGTGCCACTGGATCGACTGGCGGCACTGGTGCAACGTCCGCGCACTGGACCTATCCGTCTGGAAGATATTCACGCCGTCATTACGGCACAATTGTTTGAGAACCAGCAAAAAGTGATTGGGGATCTGGTGAACAAGGAATGGTTAACCTCACGCTTCAAACAGGCGAACATCCCGAACGAAATTGCAGACTATATACGCTGCTGGGGCATGTCCGGTGACAATCCCGATTTATCGTATGAAAATATCATGAGTGTATGTAGTCAGGAAGAAAATATCTATCTGAGTGGTGATTTCACTACTGGTACGGTGGTCTACCAGTTCAATTGGCTGGAAACCGACAAACTGAATATTTTGCAGTTTTATAATGCCTACCAGACCCAGATTGCCAATGTTTACCCAGATAATACTGCAGCGAAGGAAGATGTCAGTAATTTCGAATGTCATGAAGACTTCCATGAAAAACAGTCTCAGGCCGGTGATCGTACAATAATCACCAAGGGGACATTCTGTGTGCGCAAATACAAAAAATATCCGGGCCTGTACGATGTGCTCTATCTTGGCGCAACAGTGAATGAAAACAAGGGCGGACTGGTCAGTCATTTTACCCTGGCCGGTGTCAGCATGGAAATGGCCCAACAGTTTACCCGCAAATTTCTGGCCAGCATCACATGGAACTGATCGTCGAGATTACTGACCAGTCAGGTCGAAGTCATCAATACCGCAAAGTGGCGGGCGAAAAGGTGACCATTGGTCGCGCCTGGGACAATGATTTGATTTTGAATGATCCTGCGGTGAATCCTCATCATGTGGTAATTACACAGGATGAAACTAACCGGCTATTGATTACCGATCTGGACAGTCTTAACGGTACCAACAATCCTGACAAGCAACGCATCCAGGGTTCTGCACCGTTGCAAGTCGGCGAGGAGTATCTGATCGGTAAATCGCGGATCTGCTTCTATACCCCGGATTATCCGGTAGTTGAAACCGTCAAAGTGGCAGATATCGATCATTCGATTCGCCTGCTCGATGATACCCGCTTTTTGGTCGGTGCCAGTTTGCTTGTGACCTTGTTGTACGCGGGAGAGCAATGGCTGAATATGTTCAGTGGATTCAAATGGCAGGAAATCGCCAATGTGTTACTGGTTGTCTATGCCGGGGTGATTGGTCTTACCCTGTTCTGGGTGGTGATAGGCCGGGTACTGCGACATGAAATCCAGTTCCGCAAACATTTGACACTGATCCTGATCTTTACTGTGATTCAGTATCTGACCTCCAAGCTATTTGCTCTGATCATGTTCAATACACTGAATATGACATTAAGTCTGGCAATGATGGTGTTTTCCGAGTTTGTGCTGGTGGCCGGATTACTCTGGTTTAATCTGTATCTGGCCACTAACCAGACGAATGTACAGCGCACACGGACAGCGATCATGATCGCCAGTGTTATGATCGCATTGACCCTTTATTCGGAAATTGCTTCTCGTGCCGAATTTTCAGATTCCCCGGATTACATCAAGGTACTCGTACCACCGGCATTGCAGTTTGGTGGAGGTGTCAGCGAAGACGAATTCCTGTCCGGCGCCAGTAAGGTATTCACCCGACTGGATACCGAGTAATCAAATGTGCCCTCTGTGGCAAAACCAAAAATTACTGATATGAATTTGACCAACGCAATCGTAGTACATCAAACCGGCGGACCTGAAGTCATGCAATGGGAATCGATAGCCTTGCCGGAGTTGCAGGCAGGACAGGTCAGGATACGCCACACGGTAATCGGTTTTAATATGATCGATACTTATCGGCGCAAGGGTCTGTACCCCATGCCATTGCCGTTTGTTCCTGGCAGTGAAGCGGTCGGTGTGGTTGAGGCGGTGGCAGACGATGTCTCGTCGTTGCAAGCGGGGGATCGCGTTGTTTATTCTGTGGCGGAATCAGGTTCGTATTGCCAGCAGAGAGTGATGTTTGCGGACAGGTTGGTTCGCCTGCCCGAGGACATTCCGGATGAGGTGGCTGCGGCGAGCTTTCTAAAAGGTCTGACAGTCTGGGCCCTGTTGAAAAAGGTCAAACCCGTTCAGCCCGGCGATAGTTTACTGGTATATGCTGCTGCTGGAGGGGTAGGTACCTTGTTATGTCAGTGGGCAAAACATCTGTCAGCCAGAGTAATCGGTGTTGTCGGCAGTGATGACAAGATGTTAATTGCACAGCAATACGGTTGTGATGAAGTGATAAATTATAACAAGTCAGATATTGCGGCCATGGTTAAACGATATACGGATGGTAAAGGTGTGAATGTTGTTTATGACTCCATGGGTCAGGCCACTTTCAAGGCCTCGCTGGATAGTCTCAAACCTCTTGGCATGATGGTTTCATTTGGTAATGCCACAGGTCCGGTTCCCCCGGTAGATGTGCTGGATCTGATGCGCCGAGGTTCGCTGTTTCTGACCCGACCGACCTTGTTCAATTATATTGCCACGCGTTCCGAACTGGAGCATGGCGCTTCTGACCTGTTTGAGCATATTCGAAAAGGTATCGTCAAGGTTTCGATTAATCAGCGTTATCCCTTGCAGCAGGCGATACAGGCACATATCGCGGTTGAATCAAAACAGACTACCGGGGCAACCATTCTGATTGTCTGAAATTGCCAAAATAGATATGTTGTCGTGGGTGGAATGTCTTCACTACTTACACAGTAATTGAATGGTAATTGGTGTAATTATGCAATTGAATAGAGTTCGTGTTCTCGACAATTTGTCCCAGTTATTATCTACCTCCCGCATCCGCGTGATCATCAGTGGCTATTGATAAAATAAAAGTGTTGTTTGTCTGCATGGGTAATATCTGCCGTTCGCCTGCGGCGGAAGGTGTTTTCGCTGAGTATGTGCGCAGGGCAGGATATCAGGAGCGTTTCCATATTGATTCCGCCGGCACACTGGATTATCACTCAGGGTCCCTCGCCGATGAACGTATGCGTCAGGCTGCAAGTCGACGCGGATATGAACTGTTATCACGAGCGCGTCAGGTAAACAAATCTGACCTGGATGAATTTTGCATTGTACTGGCGATGGATCGCACCAACCTGCAGGAACTGAATCAACTGGCCGGTGGTCAGCGTACGCACATCCAGTTATTTGGCAGTTTTCTGGTTCCAGCGACCAGCCGTACGATACCCTCCGTACCTGATCCGTATTACGGTGGCATGGATGGATTTGAAAAGGTGCTCGACATGCTGGAATCCGGTAGTCCAGCACTGCTTGCACATTGTCTGGAACAGGATCCCAACAGGGATAAACACCGTTATGAACCGTGAGGAGAATGGACATGCCGATTGATCAGACCACAACAGATTTTATCAACGATCCCTGTGATGGTATTGAAGTTGTGATCAGGGCGATGGAGCGTGATCTGGACAGTTTTACTGTGCGCCGCTATTTACCGCATTTACGCTGTCGCAAGGTAGGCCCGTTTGTATTCTTTGATCATTTTGGTCCGGCAGATTTTGCACCGGGTCAGGGTATTGATGTCAGGCCACACCCGCATATCGGGTTGGCAACAATCAGCTATCTCTTCTCTGGTGAAATCCTGCATCGTGACAGTCTGGGATATGTGCAGGCAATCAGGCCAGGTGAGGTCAACTGGATGACCGCCGGGCGCGGTATTGTCCATTCCGAACGCAGCAGCGACGAAACACGGGTCAACGGACAGCATTTGCATGGGTTGCAAGTGTGGGTGGCCTTGCCGGAGTCCGATGAAGAAACGGCACCGGAATTTCATCATTACAACCAACAGGACTTGCCTGTTTTTAAACTGGACCAGGTTATTCTTCGGCTGATTGCCGGTCGAGCCTGTGACCACCAGTCACCGGTACGTACCTATTCACCCCTGTTTTATCTGGACGTGTCGATGCCACAGGGCTCCACATTATTGATTCCGGATGAGTACGCACAACGTGCACTGCATCTTATCCGTGGACGAGCCTCTGTGAATCAACAGCGATTCGAACCTTTCGATATGATTATCTGCCGCGAATCAGCGCGTATAGAGCTTATTGCGGAAACGGATGTTCATCTGGTTATTTTTGGCGGTGCTCCGATCAGTGATCGGTTTATCTGGTGGAATTTTGTTTCCAGCTCGAAGCAGCGTATTGAGCAGGCTGGTCGCGACTGGAAAGAGGGTCGGTTTGATTCGGTGCCAGGTGAAACAGAATTTATTCCCTTACCGGATACGCGCTGACCGGGCGGCCAGCGCGTGGTTTGTTGATGAAAATTCTGCCTATAAGTACGTGATTTGTTTGACTCAATCCAGATCGCGGTCTGTGTAATCTTCTATTTGCTCACGTAACCTGCGTTCCTCAAGTAGTTCTTCAATTCTACGTCTGGCAGTCAGGTTGCTGACTACCTTTGCCTTGTTTACCACTTCCATCGTATCGAGAAAGTCCTCGATATTTTCGTTCTCATCAATTTCGTCTGTGATGTCTTCAATGTCATCATCAGAGTCCTGAGTTCCTGGCATATTACCTCCGTTCAGCGTCAGCTCGCGCAGGGCCCGCGGGCTGTGGTAAATGTTTGAATGTAGTTCCGTTGTCCTGTTTATAACGCCGGAACCGTTCCGCACAATCGTTACGGTCAAGTAACGATGGCGAGCGAAATATGCCAATGGAACAAAAAATTGTCAATAGAATTAACTGTCAATAATATCCTGTAATGATCCGAAAAATATTTTTGATAACGGGGGTCTGATTTACGCGAAATTTCCAGTGATCAGCTTGTACTTCAAACCACTCATCGTCAGCTATCTGGCAAACTGGATTAGATCTGCGGGTGTACTTATTGATTGCTCGGGACTATTCCCCGGTGTCATGCTGATAGGCGTATGATTCGGATAGTGAAATCACTTTTCGTGTAGAATGAACGTCAGAACAGAGACGATACGAGCAGAGGAGGCCGGATATGCTTATCCAGAACACTAGTAGCACAAGCAATGCGTCAGAATACCAGATGGTCAAGCTGGAAAAGACGGCCGCTCCAGCAGGGGCCGAGGGGGACAACTGGTATACCTATACCATTGAGCGTAACAGCCTGACCAATATAGTCGGTAATCGACGAGGTACACTGGAACAGGTTAAGGAATACGTTCGTGAATATGTCGCTGATATCAACTCACGCCATGGTAATGGCGGTTATTCCTTATGGATGACCCGCAAGAACAACAAACAGGCGGCAAAATAACAAATTGCCGCCTGCTGGTTAGATTAGAGGTTTAACCCCCCAGTCGGCTCGACTGAAACCGACGTCGATTCCCATTCCCACTCTTGGCACCGGCAGTATGCCGGCTCCAGTGTTCAACCGGTTTTTTGTCGTCTATAGCTGGTGCAGAATCGTGGGTAAAGGCCTGTGGCGCTGCTCCACCCTGTCTGCGTTTGCGCGGGACCACCTTGTGGCTGATACGCGGATCCGGTTCAAATCCAGGTACAACGACTTTCTCGATGTCCAGATTCAGCAGGTCTTCAATCTGGCCGAGCATATCATGCTCGTCTGCCGCTACCAGTGAGATGGCCTTGCCAGTATTACCGGCCCGACCAGTACGACCGATGCGGTGGATATAATTTTCAGCCTCAGTCGGCATTTCAAAATTAATCACCAGCGGTAGTTGCTGGATATCCAGACCGCGGGAAGCCACATCGGTGGCGACCAGAACCGTTACCTTGCCATTCTTGAAACTTTCCAGTGCTTTGGTCCGTTGTGCCTGCGATTTGTCACCGTGAATCGATGTCGCGTTGATACCGGCCTTTAACAATTGTTGGGACAGGCGGTTCGCCGTGTGTTTCATCTTGATGAAGATCAGGATTTGCGGCCAGCTGTTGTTCTGGATCAGATGCAGCAGTAGTTCGCGTTTACGCGAATGGTCCACCGGATGAACGATATGTTCAACCTGGGCTGAGGCAGAATTGCTCGGCGTGACCTGGATAATTTCAGGTTTGGTCAGCAGGGTATTGGCCAGACCTTTCATTTCATTGGAAAATGTCGCGGAAAATAGCAGGTTCTGCCGTTTTTTCGGCAACAACTGCATGATCTTGCGGATATCACGGATAAAGCCCATATCGAGCATACGATCCGCTTCGTCCAGCACAAAAATCTCGATGTGCGACAGATCCAGTGTTCTTTGTTGTACGTGGTCCAGCAATCGACCCGGTGTTGCCACCACAATGTCGACGCCTTTTTGCAGCATCTTGATTTGTGGGTTGATATTGACACCACCGAACACTTCACCAGAACGCAGACCGGTGTATTTGCCATACATTTTAACACTCTGGTGCACCTGGGCGGCCAGTTCACGGGTCGGTGTCAAGATCAGGCAGCGTACCGGATGAAAGCCTTTGTCTTGTTGTTTGGCTGACAGTATCTGAAGAATCGGGAGGGTAAAACCAGCGGTCTTGCCTGTACCAGTTTGTGCGCCGGCCATGATATCCCGGCCATTTAATATCGCCGGTATTGTTTGTGATTGTATAGGGGTTGGGGTTGTATAACCATGTTCGCTGACAGCACGAACTATTTCGGCCGACAGGCCGAATGTTTCAAATGACATATATATTTATGCTCCTGGATCCGCCTACCTTAAGCTTGTCGCTGTGGGAACGGTCTAGGCTGGATTGATTAGTGTGTCGGGGGAAGCCGGAATGGGTTGCCACGATGACAGGCGACGACCGATATTTGCCTGTGATGACGCACTATAACATAACTTATATTAACTTGTATGTATAAATCATTGTTTTATTTAAAGTGTGAGTTATTTTCGTTAATGCCAGTGGTTCCACACTGGTTCGCATTCATGGGGCAAGGGGCGGCTATGGCCGAGTTTATTCCAGTGTTGTTCATGTCCGTGAAAGTCTGAACCGCACGATGCCAGTAGTTGTTTTTTCAGACAAATTGTTGTTAATTCGGCGGTTACATCGGCTGTCTGGTTGCCACTGATTACTTCGATACCCTGGCCTCCAGCTTCAATAAAGCTATCGATCAGTTTGTTCAGTCGGGTCCAGGTCAGCTGGTAACGTGCTGGATGGGCGAGTATGGGAATACCGCCTGAAGCACGTATGCACTCAATGATATCTGTCAGACTGGTCCAGGTGGGTTTGATGTAGGCTTTTTTGCCCATGCCCAGATAGAGTTTGTACGCTTCCTTGTCATCCTTGACCACTCCCGCCTCGATGAGATAACGGGCAAAATGGGGACGGCCAATATTATGGTCACTGTGAGCAAGTTGGCGAACTGCGGTGAGTATATTGTCGATACCCAAAAGTCGGGAGAGTTTATCAGCAATTTCGCCAGCCCTGTCCAGACGATGCTGATGTTGTCTAGCGATACCAGCTTGCAATTTCGGACTTGTTAAATCGATATTCAGACCCAGTATATGGATTTCCAGTTTTGACCATTGTGTCGAAAACTCAATACCCGGGATGAGCCGAAAAGGCAGTAATTCCGGGATCGGAATGTCAGCATAGGCATCAATACTGTCATGATCAGTGATCGCCAGCATATCCAGTTGTGACATTGCTGCATGGGCAATCAATTCTGCCGGTGACAGCTTGCCGTCGGAGACTGTCGTATGGGAATGTAGGTCGATGCGCATGGTCACGATTAAAACATGAAAATTGCGTGATTGTCAGAAAAAACCGTGATCAGGTGGCAATCACAATCTGCATTGCATCAAGACGTGGCAGAACCGAGTCGAACATCTGGTTTACTGCTTTTAACTCCGACTCAAAGAATTCAATTTCCGCAGGTCGGACATTCGGGTTAACTCTGGCCAGCTCACGCAGACGGCTGATTTCATTGCCTAACATCGCGCCAGTAGAGTTGCGTACCTTGTCTAGTTGTATTGCAGACTGCTTAACCGCCAGTTGTTGGCTGTGTAAAGCCAGTTTACGGATATTCGCCTGTTTCAACGCTATGATTTTGCGAGCCGTGTCCTTGTCGACTGGAATGATGGTCTGGTTTATCGCCGCGTATTCCAGTCGTTCGGCAAGATTATTTCCGTTTTCATCCAGCAACAAACGGATCAATGCGGTGGGCAGGTAGCGTCGTATCGCCGGAGATCTGGCAGTAGCCGAGTCGAGCAAATAGTTGCATTCAAGTAGCAGGCTGCCAGGTTTGAATGCCGGATGTTTGATGGCGACAACGGAGGTGTTGCCATGTTCATTGCCCAGTATCAGCTCCATGATGCTGGTTACCATTGGATGGGCCCAGGTCAAAAAATGTCTGTCTTCATGCGCCAGTGCCGTTTGCCGGTGATAGGTAATGGTCAGTCCATCGTCTGGTAGATGCGGGAAACTGGTCAGCATGTTTTCAGCTGGTGTGAGGATCAGGCTGGTGTCACCGTGTTCTTCTGAATGGACGCCAAAACAGTCAAACACCTGTTCCATATAATTTGCCAGTGTGTAGTCCCTGTCGGCAGTTAGTGCCAGTTGGTGCAGGCTATTAGCCATGTCGGGTCGACAGGAATTATATTCAAGCAGACGATCACGTCCTTTTTCCAATGCTTCATTCAGTTGTTGGTACAACTCGCGGCTGTGTTGTAGTAACGGGCTGTTTGCTCTATGGGGGTGATGCAAGGCATCAACTAATTCACTCCGCAGCTGATTGAATACAGCGGCTCCGGCATGGCAGGGTCGGGTAAACGCGTCCAGACCTTGTTGATACCAGTTGTACAAAACTGTTTGCGCCGATTGCTCCAGATAGGGTATATGAATCTGTACAGCATGGGTTTGGCCAATACGATCGAGTCGTCCAATTCGTTGTTCCAGCAAATCCGGGTTCAGCGGCAAATCAAACAGCACCAGATGATGGGCAAACTGGAAGTTGCGACCTTCACTGCCAATTTCAGAACAGACCAGTACCTGCGCACCGGCTTCATGATCGGCGAAATAAGCCGCTACCCGATCCCGCTCCAGAATACTCAATCCAGAGTGGAACGCCGCGGCGCTGATGCCGGATTTAAGTCTCAGCCTTTCCGCAATATCCAGCGCTGTCTGACTGGCAGCACAAATGACCAATACTTTTTCCGGTTTCAGGGACAACAACCGATCTTTCAACCAGCTGATTCTGGGATCAAACTGTGTCCAGTGTGTTGAGCCTGCCGTCGTTGTCGATTGGTACAGTAATTCAGGTGACAATATTTTCTGACTGTTTTCAATACCGGTTGTATCAATACGGGCATATTCATCCGGCAGCGGTAGTGGATACGCATGGGCGTGCCGTTCCGGGAATCCTTTTACTGCAGCACGGGTATTGCGGAACAACACGCGACCAGTTCCGTGTCTGTCCAACAAACTATTGATGACTGTAGTACGTGATTGCATGTCGGAATTTTTGAGCAGCTGTTCCACAGACGGATCATTGCCGGCCAGTTTTTGAATTTGTCGAATTGCCTTCGCATCCAATGGCTCCGGACTAAACAGGACGCGGATAGCTTCCGCGACAGTTTCATAGGATTGTTCTTCTTTGAGAAATTTTTCGAAGTCAGGAAAGCGATCCGGGTCCAACAGTCTTAGTCGGGCATAATGCCCGGCCTTGCCCAGTTGTTCCGGTGTGGCAGTTAACAACATCACCCCGCTGGTGGCTTTTGCAATCTGTTCTATTACCTGATATTCATGACTGGCCTGTTCTGATGACCATTGCAAATGATGGGCCTCATCAACGACCAGCATGTCCCAGCCGGCTTCTATGGCCCGCTTCAGACAGGCATCATCGCGGGTGAACAGATCCAGACTGCATAACACCAGCTGTTCCTGCTCAAACGGATTTTCAGCCTGATCAAATTCAATCATGGCCTGATAGCGTTCTGTATCAAACAGACTGAAACGTAAATTAAACCGTCGCAACATTTCCACCAGCCACTGGTGCAGCAGGGTTTCCGGTACTACGATTAATACCCTGTGCAGACGTTCGGCTTCCAGTTGCTCATGCAGGATCAGTCCGGCTTCGATGGTTTTACCCAGCCCCACTTCATCGGCCAGCAACACGCGTGGTGCATGACGGCGACTGACCTCATGGGCGATATACAGCTGGTGCGGGATCAAATCAGTACGACCACCTATCAATGAGGCGACACTGGACTGGCTGATTCGGTTCAATTGCAACTGGGTCTGACAACGCAGATCAAACCAGCGGTTATCATCTATCTGTCCAGTTAATAAACGATCAAGTGGACGGTTCAGACGAATCTGGTGATCCAGATGCGATTCCGGCAGTTGGCGGGATTTGCTGGTACTGTCGTGACCAATGTAAGTTAACAGTCCGTTTGACTCCATCACAGAATCCACATTCAGGTTCATGCCCTGGTGATCCATGACCACATCGCCTGCAGCAAATACGACACGCGTTAGTGGTGCAGTCTCCTTTGAATAAGTGCGGGTCTCTCCCGTTGCCTGAAACAGGATGGTGATGGTACGCTGCTCTACCGACATGACTGTACCCAGACCCATCTGCAATTCAGCGTTGTTAATCCAGCGTTGACCTATAGCAAAATGATGCATGTGAAACCGTGAACCCCGCAAAAGGTCGACATAGTAAAGAATCTGTATCAGAAATCCACAAAACAACGGAAGACTCTGGCTGGTTTGTCTATATGGTGCGTTGCAAAGACAGTAGCCTCTATACCGGTATCACCACGGATATCGAACGACGTATTATCGAACATAATACCAGCAACCGACTGGCAGCAGCCTACACGCGCTCACGCCGACCGGTAGTACTCGTATATAAGGAATCCTATTCTGATCGATCGTCTGCATTGAAACGCGAGTACGAAATCAAGCAATTAAGCAGTAAGGACAAGCTATTTCTTATAAATAACATAATGATAGTAAATGCTTCAGAGAAATAAGATGAGATTTATTCGTAGTTAATATACAACTCGCGATTTACAAAACATGCACTAGAATGATCCCAGACGCTGGTGGCTTGCCGGAAGGGGGGAGGAAAGCTACCAGCGTCTGATTTGTCCTCCTACTATCCGCTTCATCATTTTTTCTATTTGTTGGTTGTTGCCTCAAGACGTAATTCAAAACCGATCGTATTTGCCACACGTAACGCACCACCCAAAGCGGTGAATGGGCGTAAGCCTAGTTGTTGATGTTCAAGATTGAAACGGGCCTCTACCAGCATGCGACCATTGTTGATTGATAATGTTGCAGGCAGATTTAATCCGATTTGCTGGCCCTTGAAGTACAGGGTGATGGCCATTTGCCGAGGATCAGGATTGTTTCCGTCAATCACAGCTTCAATGCGTATCTCCGGAAATTGCTGCGCATCCAGTACTTCCGGTCGTAGCATATTGCTACGGGTGCCTTGCTTGTCCTTCTCTGTGGGTATCGATTCGTAACCGGCACCGGCGCGTTGCCGTTCAGCGGGATCATCCACCACCAGCGAATCTACCGGAATCTTCAACTGTGCGGTTGATGGTAAGGGTGGAGTATTAAAATGGATTGTGCCACTGATATTATGACTGACGATGACATGGTTGTGCCCCATTCGTGCCAGCAGTCCTTCGCGCCCAACCAGTATGCGAAACACAGACTTTTCACTATCCACGGTATAGACAGGTATGCCGGATGTTGTGGACCCGGTTGAATTTACTTCCTGTGCAATGGCCGTTACCACTGACAGGCACATCAGTGTAAACATTAAGTGCAATAGATGACGGATAAGCTGCGGTATAAGTGAATTTCTGCGATTGGGGGTAGTTGCTTGCACTGTGGCTGGTAGGCGGGAAACTGGAACAGGGTGCATAGTTTTTTCACATTTGATCTGGCCAGGTCCAGGCCATGTAATTATCCAGACTATATCGATTTACAGGTCAATACAAGTTGTTGAAACTGGGGTTGCATCGATACTGCGTATGACTTCCTACTGCGCTTCTATCTGCTATAGTAGGCCAACCGGAAATTCAGGGTTTATACACGTGCTGAACAGACTGTATGCGCAAACTGACATGAAAGATAATCGCATTTTACCTTTATGGTTTGTATGCATTTTACTGTTCATGTTGATGCTGAATGTGAATATGAATGCTACAGCCCAGGCACAGACACCCGCACCGGATGCCGAATTCGCCTTTTCCCGCGCCTACTATACCTCCGGCAATCCGGTTACGGATGGTTATGGTCAAGGACGCACCCAGACCTGGCTAACGGACTGGCCGGAAGCTGAATCACATTTTATCGAAGGCCTGAGCAGGTTGACACGGGTCAATACTTCTGCTGAAGGGCGCGTTGTCAGTTTGCTGGAAGATGATTTTTATGATTATCCCTGGATGTATGCAGTGGAAGTAGGCTACTGGAATCTCAGCGATCTGGAAGCAAAACGGCTGCGTGAATACCTGTTACGCGGTGGTTTCCTGATGGTGGATGATTTTCACGGTACGCAGGAATGGGCAGGTTTCATGACGTCGATGCGTAAGATATTTCCCGATCGGCAATTTATCGAGATCGATCCTGATCATGAAGTGATGCATGTATTGTTTGATTTGAATAACAAGGTGCAAATTCACGGGCTGCAATTTTTCTACAGCGGACGTACCTACGAGAAGGACGGGATTGCCCCACATTGGCGCGGTATTATGGATGATGCCGGCAGATTGATGGTAGCCATCAATTTCAATATGGATATCGGTGATGCCTGGGAACATGCGGATACGCCGTACTATCCTGAGCCGATGACGGCACTGGCCTATCGTTTCGGAACTAACTATGTGATCTATGCGATGACCCATTAAGTCATGACAGAATTACTGCTTAAATATCCGCAAATGTTGTTTGATCAGGGACAGCTGGTGCTGGCCAGCGAATGGCCGGCATGGGTTGCGCAGATTTTATTTGTGCTGATGGTGGTATTGATTTCAGCCATGTTGATCTGGAAACGCAACAGCTTGCGTTACTGGCAGCTCGCCGTTATTGGGTTGTTGCAGTCCGCAATGGTAGCGTTATTACTGCTGATACTCTGGCAGCCATCCATCATGACAGAACAATTGCGCCAGGGTGATAATGTGGTTGCACTGATGCTGGACACCTCGGCAAGCATGAACTACAGCGAGAGCGGTAGTACGCGTATGCAGCAGGCTCTGACGGTAATCAATGGCGAGGCTCTCGGAAAAACCGGTCAGCAGTATGCCTTGCAGCGATATGTGTTTGCGAACGAGGCACGGTCAGTAGACAGTTTTGAGCCTTTGCCAGCACCGACACAACAGACACGACTGGGTGAAGCTGTCAGGCAGGTGCTTTCCATGTCGCGAACTAGGCCATTGGGAGCAGTGGTTTTGTTAAGTGATGGTGCAGAAAATTCCGGTAGTCTGACCCGAGAGCAACTGGCTGACATCGCCCGTTATGGTGTGCCGGTTCATACAATCGGGATTGGTAACGAACGTATACCCGAAGATCTGGAATTACAGGATATCACGCTGCCTGGGCAAGCAATGCCGGGTACCTTGCTGACCGCACGTGTTGCCATCCGGCATGATCAACCCGGAGTCGCCAGACTCAAAATCTTCGATAGTGGCAAGCTGATTGCTGCCAGTGAAATACAATTGCAACCGGCCACCGATGTAACCAGCGCCTGGGTCGACGTACCCGTGACCCAAACTGGTTACCGTGATATGCGTTTTACCCTGGATCCTATTGCAGATGAACAGGTGACGGAAAACAACAGTCTCTCCAGAGTAGTAGAAGTTCGCGAACAAAAATATCGGGTGCTCTATATAGAGGGTGAGCCACGTTGGGAATACAAGTTTATGCGTCGCGCGCTGGAAAAGGATCCGAGTGTGGAGCTGGTCAGTCTGTTACGGGTCAGCCAGAATAAATTTTATCGTCAGGGTATTAACAACGAAAATGAACTTGCCGAGGGTTTTCCAACTGACAGAAAAACCCTGTTTGCTTTTAATGCATTGATTATAGGTAGTATTGAGGCTCCGGTATTTTCAGCTGAGCAACAACAGTTGATATATGATTTTGTCAATGATCGTGGTGGCAGCCTGTTACTGCTCGCCGGGCCAAACGGACTGGGTAAGGGCGCCTGGGGCAATTCCGGCATTGCTGACTTGTTGCCTGCAACGTTACCTGAAGCCGAATCCGGTTTTGTACGGTCAAGGGCCCGTGCGGTTTTGACACAGGCTGGCGCACAGTCACCGATGCTGAAACTGAATCAGGATCCGGTTGAGAATAAACGTTTGTGGCAGGAATTACCCGAGATTGCAGATTATCAGGCGATAGGTAGTCTGAAACCTGCCGCAACGATCCTGTTGAATGCACAGATCGAACAGAGTGAGCGGCCTTTACTGGTCACCCAACCCTACGGCAAGGGACAGACCTATATTATGGCCACCGGTGGTACCTGGCGCTGGCAGATGAGTTTGCCTTCAGAGGATCAGAGACATGAAACCTTCTGGCGGCAGTTGTTGAGGGAAATGGTGATCAATACTCCGGATCGTTTCAGTCTGGTGACTGAAGTCACCGCCGATACCGTCAGGTTGAATGCCGAGTTGTTGGATGAGAGTTTTAAACCAGAACGCAATCTGAAACTGAGTGCGATTGTATCTGCCCCTGACGGTGGATCCACGACAATCGAAATGCATCCGGCCGATGATTTGCCCGGAATGATGACCGCCACATTCGAGGCAGGACAATCAGGTCTGTATGCCATTGAGGCGATTTCCCGACGTAATGATGAGCCGGTTGAATCGGTAAGGGTAGCCGTACATCATGATAGCGGCAAGGCGGAATATTTTTCATTGCGCAAGAATCAGGCCTTGTTGCAACAACTGGCGGATGCGACCGGAGGACGCAACTGGTCGGCAGACCAGCTGGACGAACTGGTTCAAACCATCAGTTACTCACCAGCCGGTATTACTGAAAAGAAAATGTATCCACTCTGGGATGCACCACTGCTATTTATAGTACTGATGCTGTTAAAGGCACTCGAATGGTCTTTGCGACGATACTGGAAAACCATATGAACAGAAATTTCCTCTTTTGTCTGTTGTTCGTGTTGCCTCTACCAGCAATGGCATTGCTGAATGTCACAGTCATACAGGGACTCGATGGTGAGGCTGAATATGGCAAGCAGTTTTCCGCACAGGTGAAGACGGTGTTTTCGGCGGTAGAGTCTGTAACAGATAAAAATAATATTGTGGTTTTTAGTGGCAATGATGTCAGCCGGGACAAGCTGCTCGCACATTTTGATCAACTGGGTAAAACACTGAAACCGGTGGATCAACTACTGGTAATTATGGTTGGTCATGGCAGTTATGACGGTTTTGAATACAAATTCAATATTCCGGGGCCTGACCTGACGGGTGCTGATCTGGTAAACATGCTGAAGGTACAGACAACCAAACTTCAGGTGATTATCAATACCAGCAGCTCCAGCGGAGCATTGCTGGATCTGTTAAAAGGCGATGGCAGGACGGTGATTACCGCCACCCGCAACGGTGAGGAACGTCTTGCTACCCGCTTCGGGACATACTTTACCAATGCACTGGAAGACAGTGCGGCAGACATCAACAAGAATAATGCGGTGTCCCTGCAGGAAGCCTTTACCTACGCTGAAAGAATGAGCAAGGATTACTTTGAAAACCAGGGTCAACTCGCTACCGAACATCCGGTGATGTCCGGAGACAAGGCAACGCAATTTGTGCTGGCACGAACCGTAACAGGTGCAACTGATACGTCTGATCCTGAGCTGGCACAATTGCTCATAAAACGTGAACAACTGGATATCAGCATCGAACAGTTACAATTACGTAAAGATGAATTACCGGCTGATGACTACCTGAACCAGTTGCAACAATTGATGATAGATATGTCGCTGGTGCAAGATAGTATCGATCAGAAAGGACAACCCGCCGGTGAAAAATAGTACAGGGTTACTGATACTGCTAGTTTTGATGCGGCTGGTTTCAATGGTCGAGGCAAGACCGATACATTATGGGGCTATTAACGATCCGGGTTTGCTGGCCTGCGATCAGCTCGACTGGAATGGCAAAAAACAGCAGGCGGTAGATTGCTATCGTAGTTTGCAACAACAGAAACGGGAGCCAGCCATATTGGCGGAAGTCAGCTGGGCTCTGGGCGACATCAAGGAGGCCAATACATTGTTTCAGACGGCGGTGAAACTAAACCCCGATGATGCGGCGATCAGGGTGCGTTGGGGTGAATTGTTCATTCAAACCTATCAGTATCAGGATGCACTGGATCTGTTCAAAGAGGCGCTGGAGCGGGATCCGGAAAATGCCTATGCCCGTATTGGCTCAGCACGGGCATTGATTGAACGCTTTGAGTCTGACGCGGTCAAGTCACTACAGCCTGTACTGGAAAATAACAATGCTCCGGCTGGCGCACGTCTGCAAGCTAGCTTATTACTGGCCCGATTGGCGATTGAAGCGACGAGCAGTGATGAAGCCGTCAGTCAGTTACAACAGGCCGAAAGTATTGCCACCCAGGCCGGGTTACCAAAACTCGAAATCTACGCCCTGTATGCCACTCTGGATTTGTTAAAGGGGAAAAAGGACAGTGAATGGATCAAAAAGGCGCTGGAGATCAATCCGGTCTGGGGCGATCTGTATGCAATTCCGGGTTATTTTTTCTGGATAGGTCGACGCTATCGTGAGGCAATCGATTTATATTCGGAAGCTGTGCGTATCCAGCCCGACCATTGGCTAGCGCATATGGAGCTGGGGATTAACCTGTTACGAAATAATGAAGTGACTCGTGCGCGTGAACAGATGCACATTGCTTACCATGGAGATCCGTATAATCCAAAAACGGTCAATACGCTGCGATTACTGGATACTTTTGTCGACTTTGATGTGCTGACGAGACCGGAAAAACCGGCAGCGAATCTGTTTCCGAAGATGATATTTCGTCTGCACAAGGACGAGAGTCCGGTATTGGTAGACTATGCTGAACAGCTGGCTGGTAAGGGAATTGATGAGTACAGTCAGCGTTATCAGTTCACTCCGAAAGAACCGGTGGTAATCGAGATTTATCCGAACCACGAGGACTTTGTGGTGCGTACTATTGGCATGCCGGGTGTCGGCATACTGGGCGCCACGTTCGGATATCTGTTTGCAATGGATTCACCTACAGATCATGCAGACAATGAATACCACTGGGGAACGACTCTCTGGCATGAACTGGCACATGTATTTACTCTGGAGATGACAGATCATCTGATCCCACGCTGGTTCAGTGAAGGAATTTCCGTATATGAAGAATGGCGGTCCGGCCCGATAAAGGGGGTGCGAATACCGGTCAACGTTCTGGAGGCGATGGTAGAACGCAAGTTTTTACCGATTGCCGAACTGGATGGGGGATTTATCCGCCCAAGCTATGATGAGCAGGTTATCGTCTCTTATATGCAGGCCGGGCTGGTTTGTGATTTTTTTGATCAAAAATACGGGTTCGGCAAGATTGTGGACATGCTGGCGCAATATAAAAAAGGACTGGATACATCGACAGTAATCGGCGATGTGTTTGGATTGTCTGTTACTGATTTTGATAAACAGTTCGCAACTTTTGTGGAACAGCAATACGGTGAACTGCTGGCTCATCTGGACCAGTGGAAAAAGCTACAGTCAGAAAGTATCAAGGCTTTCGCGGCAGAGGATTGGGACAGTGTTATAGAGAAGTCAGAGCAGGCAATCCGTATATTTCCTGAATATGTCGAATCGGATAGCCCTTATGTACTGCTGGCTCAGGCCTATGCGGCAAACAAGAATGTAGACAAGGAAATGGATACCTTGCTGGCATTCTGGAAGCGTGGAGGGTATGTACCGCCAGCGAGCAAGAAGCTGGCCAATCTATTGTATCAGGCCAACCGCAAGAATGAGGCGCTGGAAGTCATGTACAGTATCAATTACGTTGCGCCGTTCGATGTGGAATTGCACACAACCCTGGGTGACTGGATGCTCGAAGCGAACAGGGCAGAACAGGCGCTAAGAGAATACCAGGTGGTGCTGGCAATGAAGCCGCACGATCTGGCCGATGCACATTATCGCGTTGCCCGTGCCAGCCATTTACTGGCACGAGATGATGAGGCACGCCGCCATTTACTGGCGGCACTGGAAATTGCGCCACATTATCGGCCTGCGCAAAAGCTGTTACTGGAGACGACACAAACCAAGCAACAACAATAACAGGGAGGCAGTGAAACCCCATGTCAGATATACAAGCAAATACAATGGATACCAGCGAAGGCACTGTTCGTCCACTGGTGGATAACTTCAAAGCCTCCATGGAACGTATACGTACTGAAATCAGAAAGGTCATTGTCGGTCAGGATGAGGTGGTTGAACATCTGCTGATAACCTTGCTGGTAGGTAGTCATTGTTTAATCACCGGAATGCCCGGTACAGCCAAAACCTTACTGGTGAGAACACTGGCTAATTGTCTGGGGCTGTCATACAAACGTATCCAGTTTACACCCGATCTGATGCCGACCGATGTGACTGGTACCGACATAATAGAGGAGGACTCAACGACAGGTCACAAAACCTGGACGTTTGTGCCGGGCCCGATTTTTGCCAATGTGTTGCTCGCAGACGAAATCAACCGTACCCCACCTAAAACCCAGTCAGCCTTGCTGGAAGCGATGCAGGAACGCTCGGTTACTGTACGCGGTAAAAACCATACACTGCCTCCACCGTTTCTGGTGCTGGCGACACAAAATCCCATTGAGCTGGAAGGAACATACCCCTTGCCGGAAGCCCAGCTGGATCGCTTCCTGTTTAATGTGATACTTGATTATCTGAATGCGGACGATGAATTGGCCGTGGTCAACCGTTACACCACTCGTGTAGATATGCCGGAAGTGAATGTCTGCACCAGTGCCGAAGAGATCCTGAAATACCAGTGGCTGGTACGCCAGGTTCCGGTAGCTGAATCGGTCAATCGTTATGCCGTCAATCTGGTCCGCGCTACACGTCCCAGAGAACCGGCTGCACCGGATATCGTCAAGCGTTATGTCAATTTTGGTGCCAGTGTACGTGCGACCATGTTCCTGACACTGGCAGCGAAGGCGCATGCGCTGTTGCAGGGACGTTATCATGTAACGGAGGCGGATATCGCTGCGGTTGCCAGACCAGTCTTACGTCATCGCGTGCTGACCAATTATCATGCCGAATCTGACAAGATTACCGTAGACGATGTATTAAAAGGTGTGCTTGATTCCGTCAGAGCCTGAAACAGAAGACCATGAGCACACCAGAATCACAACCGACAAGATTACTCAGGCCAGAAGTCCTGTCCGGACTGTCAACACTGGATCTGGTTGCGCGTGTGGTAGTCGAAGGGTTTCTAATTGGCATGCACCGATCCCCGTCATTCGGATTCAGCCAGGAATTTGCAGAATACAGGCAGTATGTCGAGGGAGATGATCTGCGTTACATAGACTGGAATGTCTATGCGCGTTCAGAACGTACCTATATCAAACGTTTTCTGGGAGAAACCAACAGTCATCTGGTGCTGTTGCTGGATGCCAGCGCCTCTATGGGGTATGGCACCGCTGCTGTGACTAAATTCCAGTATGGTCAATATCTGGCAGCCTGTCTGGCCTATCTGGCCTCAAGACAACATGATGCGATTGGTTGCATTATTTTTGATGAGGAAGTGCGTGATTATCGTCCTCCCACAACACGCAGTGGTAATCTGTTCAGTGTCTTGCATACGATTGATAACGCGAGGCCAGCACACGGGACCAATCTGGAAAAACCGTTCAGACAGTTTGCTGGCATGACCAGTCATCGGGGTATGGTCGTGGTCATATCTGATTTTTATTGTGACGCGGAACAAATGATTGAAAATGTGCGTCCGTTGGCGTTCAAGGGGCAGGACATTATTCTGTTCCAGTTGTTGGATCCGGGCGAGATGAATTTGCCGTTCGCCGAGGCCACCTTGCTAGAAGATGCAGAAACCGGCAATGCAGTTGAGGTGTCTGGCCAGTTTATACGTGATGGCTACAGCGAAAAGGTGCAGCAACACATTGAGTCGATTCGTAAGGCAGTCGCAGGTATAGGCGCGGACCATGTACTGGTCAGTACCGATGAACCTCTGGATCAAGCCCTGCGCAATTACCTGATGTTCAGGCAAAGGCGGAAATAAATATGGCCTTGCTCGCGCCCCTGTTTCTGTCCGGGTTACTGGTTATAGCCTTGCCGATATATCTGCATCGCTTGCAAACACAAAGTACTGAACGTAAACGCTTCAGCTCGACCATGCTGCTTGAGTCCAGCCGGCAACAGGTTCATCTGAAGAAAAAATTGCGCTATCTGTTGTTGCTGGTATTGCGTGTGGCCTTGTTGGGCCTGCTGGCACTCAGCTTTGCCAAACCGGTGCTTGAAAGGAATTCAGTGATTGAATTGAAAGCCGGTTCAGTATTGCATCTGCTGGTGATCGATACGTCGTTTTCGATGCAATATGGAAATTTGGCTGATCACTCCCGCACAGAAGCCAGAAAAATCATTGCAGAATTGCCCGAGGCCGATCTGGCACAGGTACTCACGGCTAGCAATACCCTGGAAGTACTCGGAGAGGCAGACAAGGATCATAATGGCCTGACTGGTCGTATCAATTCAATTCACTTTGGCAACGGTCATCTGGATTACGGGGTGATGATGACCAGCATCAACAGTTTGATCAAGGATGCCCGGCAGAATATTCATATACATTTAATCAGTGATTTTCAGACGACAGGTCTTCCGGCACGGTTTGCTGATCTGGTGCCGACTGCAAGAGGTCAGTACCACACTGAACTGACACCGACTGCAAGAGGTCAGTACCACACTGAACTGACACTGCATCCGCAGACAGAACAGCAGCAGGACAATCTTTATGTGGATACCATTATTCCGGTGGAGAATGGTCTGGATGTAGGAGTGCGCAGTAATCTTGCTACCGCCACTGAAATCAGGGTGGCGTTCAAAAATAATGGCGTGATTGTGCAAGAACAGTCCAGAACCATAGAGTCGGGTGGCCAGTCCCGCTTTATGTTTACAGTTTCAAAATATGAAGATGGTGATAACAGGATTGAAGCGGTGATTGGCAACACTGACGAATTAATCGCGGATAATACCCGTTACGCGGTTGTGGATAATACTCCCCCAAAACCGGTGTTGTTGTTAACCAGTGATACACAAGGATTACCGGTAAAATATCTGCAAACTGCAGTTGAAGCCGGTAAATCGGGTTATCGTGCAGAGCCTGTACTGATCACTGAATTCGACCCGCGTGTGTTGCAACGTTATTCATGGATCATGATTGACGATATCGGCATCATTGATTCCGGGTTGGCAACCAGTCTGCTTGAATATTTACAGGGAGGGGGTGCGATTTTGGCGGCTTCGGGCGAAAGAGCGCTGGCACAATCACAGCTGCCCTTGCTGAATTACCCGATTCGGCAGGCGATATTATCTGCCAATGATGCCAAGCCTGGGGCTGTTACCGGGATTGACGCCAGTCATCCTGTGCTAGCCGGCACCAGCGGTTGGCGCGATATCAACGTATCGCGTTATCTGGATCTGGTTACCGACCCGCAATCACATAACATGGTCAGTCTGGATAACGGTGCAGCTTTAATACTGGAGCGCAAGTTTGGTCAGGGGCGTTTATTGTTGTTGACCAGCAGTCTGGATAATCGCTGGAATGATCTGCCGGTGCATCCGGTATTTGTTAATTTTATTGCTGAGGCAGCCAAATACCTGTCGGGTCGTGATCAATTAAAACGCAGCCAGGTGGCCGGTGACTACCTGCAATTGATACGATCGGGCACTGCCGCCGGACAGGTGATTGCGCCCGATGGCAAGACCATACTGTCACTGGCAGATACACATCGTAGCCAGCAAATCCCGATGGACTTGCCCGGGTTTTATCAAATCTATACTTCTGATTCTGAACATTTAATCGCGGTAAATCCGGATTTGCGAGAATCCGATTTGACAGTGATGCCGGTGTCCGATCTTGATCGTTGGCAACAGGCTTTACAGGGCCCGGCTGTTATCCCATCTACTCAGGTGGATAATAAGATTGAGGACGATCCTGTTCAGTTATGGCCTATACTGTTAATACTGCTGGGAATAGTCGTAATGGTTGAATCACTGCTCGGTAATACCTATCTGGGGTCCGGGCGAGGATCGGTGTAATGGCGGCACTATCACAACAACTTGATCTATACCTGAATTCGTTCCGCGAACGTCTACGCCGGGTTTCAATTCTCAGGGGTTCAGCACTGTTGGCGTTGGCTCTGTTGCTGATTAGTCTGCTGGGTGCCTGGTTGTCAATCCGATCCGGTTTTGCCAGTGATGTCGTCTTCCTTGCCCGACTGGTATTACTGATCAGCCTGGCAGGTATAGTGTACCGCTATATTTTCCTGCCGCTGCAACAACTCGAACGCGGTTATGCCCAACAAATTGAACGTCATACTCCAGCATTCGCTGGCAGGGTGGAAACCTATGCGGGTATGCAGGACCCGGCCAATCCATTCCGGGAACTCCTTGCAGAAGACGCGTTGATTCTGGCCAGAAACTATCCGCCGGAACGTCAGATTAACAACAGGCAATTACTGCTACCGGCAATAGGTACGGGAGTTACCGTTCTGGTATTGCTCTGGTTGCTGGTGGCTGGACCGGGGCTATTTAACTATGCCATCAGGCATCTCTGGGCTGGTTGGATGATGTCAGGTCTTTTGCCACCGCAGGTTATTAATGTGATCCCGGGTAACGAGGCCGTACGCCGTGGCGGCAATATCAAAGTATTGGCTACCATGCAGGGTTTTGAACCGACTGGTGCCTTGATGTACGTGCGTACAGGAGAGACTGACTGGCAACAGGTGGAAATGATCAAAACCGAACGTGGTTATGAGTTTACATTCTTCTCGCTACGAGAGCCGGTTAACTACTATGTTACTGCAGCGGGAATACGCAGTCCCGAATTTTCCCTCCAGGTTGTAGATTTACCTGAATTGGAAAGTCTGAAACTGACCTATCATTATCCTGAATGGACTCACAAGGCACCGGACATCGTTGATCCCGGTGGCGATATCCGCACAATCATTGGTACCGGCATTGAACTGGAAGTGCATACGACCACACCGCTGCCAGCCGGAGTGCTGGTTGTTAACGGTGATTCGAAAAACTTGCAGGTTAAACAACAGATAGCTACCGGACAGTTCGAGATCAGCGAAGATGGCCAGTATTATGTCGCTGCCCGTGTCGGCAGTGAACTGGTAAGGCTGACAGACGATTATTTCATCAAGGTGATGGAAGATGGTAAACCTGAGATCAAACTTTCCCGTCCGGGGCGTGACTGGAATGCGAGTAGCATAGAAGAAGTGACAGTACATGTGCAGGCCAGTGATGATTTTTCACTCGAATCAATGCAGCTACGTTATGCCGTCAATGGTGGGGAGTGGCAATCTGTACCGCTTCCAGTGACTGCGCAAAAAGTCGAGCTGGACCATGTACTCTTGCTTGAGGCCATGCAGAGTGTCAGTACGGATAACAAGACTACAAGCTTGCAGCCCGGAGATCTGATTACCTATTATGCCGAGGCGAAAGACAAGGACAATACCAGCAGCACGGATATGTTTTTTATCCAGGTACAACCGTTTGATCGCCGCTATACCCAGTCACAACAGGCGGGTGGTGGTGGCGGTCAACAGGGAAATGAACAGCAGGAAATATCCCAGAGGCAGAAGGAAATCATTGTCTCAACCTGGAACCTGATGCGCGAAAAGGCTACAAACGGTGGAGTAGTAAAGGACACCACGCGTGATAATGCCTTACTGTTATCCGGCTTGCAGAAAACATTGGCTGAGCAGGCACAAACGCTGGCTGAACGTACCCGGGCGCGGGAATTAAACGCGGATGAACAAGTTGCCCGATTTGTGGAACATATGGACAAGGCCGCACAGGCCATGGCACCTGCCACCGAGAATCTGGCCGGATTGGATCTGGAAGCAGCGATACGACCGGAACAGGAAGCCTTGCAACATCTACTCAGGGCTGAAGATGTCTTTACTGATATGCAGGTTTCATTTCAGCAGAATCAGGGAGGAGGTGGCGGGGGTGGCCGTGCAGGTCAGGATCTGGCCGAGATGTTTGAGCTGGAAATGGATCTGAAAAAAAACCAGTATGAAACAGGTAGTCCGGCGACCCCTGAGGCAGAGGCACAACAAACAGATGATTCAATGGACAAGCTGGAAGAACTGGCACGTCGCCAGGAACAGCTGGCTAATAATCTGCGTAATCAGCAAAACCTGACTGATTCCCAGCGCTGGCAACAGGAGATGCTCAAACGTGAAGCAGAACGTTTGCGCGAACAGCTGGATCGTCAACAACAGGCATCGAACCAGCAGGGACAGAAACAGGGTGCACAAGGTCAGCAGGGACAACCTGACCAGCAATCTACGTCAAACAATACCTCTGATCAGTCGGAAGGAAGTCAGGGTTCGGAAGGTACGGCCCAATCAGAATCCAGTCGCCGCTTACAAAGTGCGATACGGGCCATGAATGACATGACTGAAGCAATGCGCGATCCTGCCAAGCGTGAACAGTTGGAGCGTGCCGCAGAAGAAGCGGGTCGACAACTGGAAGGTGCCCGTGACCAGATTTCCCAGGATCAGCAACAATCGATGCAGCAATCCTTTGCCGAGATGTCAAATCAGGCTGACCGTATGTATGACGACCAGATAAGCATGGAACAACAATTACAGGAAGCGGTGAAACGTGCATTGGCTACCAAGGAGCAGACCGGAGAAATTACCAGCGGACTGACACCGGCAGAACAGGTAAGACTGTCTGAAGCCAAGAAAGCAATGGCAGAACAGTTACAACAATTACAACGCGATATGCAGAGCACGTCCGGCAAGTTCGGAGAGCAGGTACCAGAAGCGCAGGATCAGCTTGATAAGGCGAGAGATGTTATCAGCCAATCACAACTTGAAGAAAGATTGAATGTGGCGGCTGAATATATCGCTTATGGTGCAGCCCCCTATATTGCTGGCAGTGAAAGCGCAGTCACCAATGCGCTGGAAGAAATTGGCAAACGTTTACGAGATGCAGAAACCAGAACGGCAGGTGCGGATATTGCAAAGGATGACAATATTGAACGAGCACTGGCACAAACACGGAGTCTTAGACAACAACTGGAACAACTGGCCAATCCATCAAACCAGAATGGGCAGGCTGGACAGGAAAGTGGTCAGCAAACAGCGCAACAGCCGTCGTCTGGTCAGGAGGGGCAGTCAGCACAATCTGATATGTCTACTGCGCAAACCGGATCACAACCAGCGACAGAGCAAGGTCAGTCAGTTCAGTCGGGCCAATCTGACACAGACGAATCAGGAAAAGCGTCTTTGGCGGGAGGACTCCAGACCGGGACTACACAAGCAACTGGGACTACTGGGCCTTCTGGTCAATGGGGTGGCTACGCCAACCGTGGTCCCGTAAACCCTGCAGACTGGGACAGGTACAGTCGTAGCCTGATGGACACAGCACGGGCGATACGGGGCACCTTGCCTGAATTGAGCGAACGCAATTTGAATCAGGCCGATCTGGACGAAATCAGGGATCTTACCCAGCAACTGGAACAACAGATGGCCCTGTCAGACCCGAATCGCAATGACAGGATCTTGCAGCAACAACTGTCCTCTGCCTTGTCACTGCTTGAGCAGCTGGAATTGAAACTGGATGCTGGCGCAAACAGCGGTGAGACGGAAAAGGTTCGAACTACCGCAACCGAACCTGTTCCGGATCAATACAAGGATGCAGTGGCTGAATACTACCGCAGACTAAGCCAGGGCAAGTAACACTAGCCACCAGTAACGATTGAAATCGTTATTTTTTGCCTTTGCTTACGACAACAATGGTTGCCTTGCGTTTTGCCGGTTTGGCTGTGGCTGTTTTGGTTGTAATTATGGCCTTCTTTGCTGTTTTAACAGGTGCCGCTTTTTGTTTTGCCATGACAATCTCCCGATTTAGATAAAGTGGTGTTCAGTATAGGTGATTCATCCATGCGTGAATCATTAATATATAGAATATCAAAATTATTATTTGTGCAATTATTTTTTGCTGTATTTTATCTGATAACTCTAGCTTAAATCGAAAAATCTGCCAGCGTTGAACTAGGTTGGTTCCTGAGTGTCGATCACTGTATTTTTTACGGGATTTATTATTCGAGAGTGGGTAAGTCCTGTAGATATGTTACTATTTCTCCGTGGCCTGCACTGGACAGACCGCGGCGAGAAATTATGAACCCCGTCAGGCCCGGAAGGGAGCAGCGGTAATAATGGATACGGGTGCGATTTTGAAAGGTGTGGGCCACACTTGACTAGACTAACCAACCAGCCAGTAGAAACAGCGTTGTTTCAATACAAATCTGAACCACACAGGTAGCCTATGACCTATCAGGTACTCGCCAGAAAGTGGCGTCCACATACATTTGCTGACATGGTCGGACAAACCCATGTACTGGCGGCATTAAAGAATGCGCTGGATTCAGATCGGCTACACCATGCCTACCTGTTTACCGGTACACGGGGTGTGGGCAAGACTACCCTGGCCAGAATTATGGCCAAATGCCTCAATTGTGAACAGGGTGTCAGCTCGAATCCTTGTGGGCATTGCAGTGCATGTGTATCGATTGATGAAGGCCGTTTTGTAGACCTGATAGAAGTTGATGCGGCATCACGTGCAAAGGTCGAGGAAACCCGGGATCTGATGGATAACGTACAGTATGCGCCGAGCAGTGGCCGCTACAAAGTCTATCTGATAGACGAAGTACACATGTTTTCCAACCACAGTTTCAATGCACTGCTAAAAACACTGGAGGAACCTCCTCCTCATGTCAAATTCCTGCTGGCTACCACAGAGCCAAAAAAACTGCCGGTGACTATTCTGTCACGCTGTCTGCAGTTTAATCTGAAACACCTGACCCGAGACCAGATTAGTGGTCAGTTACGTGACATCCTCGGCAAGGAAGGTATAAAGTCCGATGATGTTTCCGTCCGTTTACTTGCCGCTGGTGCGAATGGCAGTATGCGTGATGCCTTGAGTCTGATGGATCAGGCCATAGCCTTTGGTAATGGCGAATTGCGTGAATCAGAAGTGCGTGAAATGCTCGGTACAATCGACAGCAGTGATCTGGCCATGTTATTTCAGTCACTGGTAACCGCAGATGCCGTTGCTATGATTGATTGTATTGACAGGATGGACGAGCACAATCCGGATTATGATGCTGTGCTCGCTGAATTACTGTCGGATTTACATGATATAGCCGTTTACCAGATGACAGCCGGCAAACCGGAACAGATACGTCCGGAGCTGGCTGCACTGGCAGGTCAACTGGACAAGGAAGATGTACAGTTGTATTACCAGATTGCACTGACTGGTCGACGTGACTTACCTGGTGCACCTGAGCCCAGAACCGGTTTTGAAATGACCATGATCCGCATGCTTGCTTTCAAACCGGAATCAGCACCCTTGAACGCCCGTCCTTCCGGAGCAATGACTACTGTGGTAAACAAGGGGCCATCCATGCCTGCTGCAGCCGATGAATCACGCAATCAGGTCAAACCAGCCGGCTCGACGAACTGGCCGCAGATGATCATCGAGCTTGAATTGACTGGTCTGGTAAAGGAGCTGGCAGGGCATTGTGTACTCAAGGATCATTCTTCCGATCGTATTCAGCTGCAATTGAGACCAGCCCAGGAACATTTGTTGAAGACTGGTCAGAAAGACCGTTTGCAAAAAGCAATTCAGGATCGTTACGGTGCCCATCTGAAGCTAACTATTAGTGTAGAGGAACCGGAGACCCAAACTCCGATACAACAAAAAGTACAGGCAGAACAAGACCGCCTCAAACAGGCCGCTAACTCCCTGCAAACGGATCCATTTGTCAAGCAAATGCAGGACTCATTCAGCGCCACTCTGGATCAGAAGTCGATACAACCACAATAATACTGATGAGGTAAGTAATGAAGGCCGGACTCGGAAATATTATGAAACAGGCACAACAGATGCAGGAGAATCTGAAAAAAGTGCAGGAAGAAATTGCCCAGGCCCTTGTAACCGGGGAAGCCGGAGCAGGGATGGTCAAGGTAACCATGACAGGCAAACATGATCTGAAAAAAGTGCAGATTGATAAAAGCCTGCTGGCTGACGATGTTGAAATGCTGGAAGATTTGATAGCGGCAGCAGTCAATGATGCCAATCGACGGGTTGAAAACCTGTCCAAAGAGAAGATGTCGCAGTTATCCTCCGGCCTGAACCTGCCTGCCGGCTTCAACCTGCCATTTTAATTATTAACTGATGCAGGAAATAGGCAAACTGGACCAGTTAATCAGCGCCTTGCGTTGTATGCCTGGTATTGGAAAAAAATCCGCACAACGAATTGCCTATCATTTATTACAGCGTAACCGGGATGGCGCCCGAAATCTTGCTCGTGCCTTGCTTGAAGCGATGGATCAGATTGGTCATTGCCAGCGTTGCCGCAATTTCAGCGAGACAGAAATATGTCTGATATGTAGCAGTGAAAAACGGGACAGGTCACTGTTGTGTATTGTTGAAAGCCCTGCCGATGTCTATGCTGTTGAAGAAGCCGGATATCGCGGAGTGTATTTTGTATTAATGGGGCATCTCTCACCTCTGGACGGGATAGGCCCGGATGATTTGGGGCTGGATTTATTGTCAGAGCGTGTCAACGAAGGTCAGGTGAGCGAAGTTATTCTGGCAACGAATTCAACTGTCGAAGGCGAGGCTACAGCGCACTATATCGGCGAGATTATGCACCGCAAAAAAATCAGGGTATCTCGTATTGCTCACGGTGTCCCGGTGGGCGGCGAACTCGAATATATCGATAGCGGTACCTTGTCGCAGGCCCTGTCAGGTAGACGGGATGTGTAGTCCAATTAAACTCACCGTCATGTGAATTCATTTATTAGACGGTATAAAAAAAACGGCCTCAAGTAGAGGCCGTTTTCAGCTTTACAAAGGCTTACTGTTAGAAGCGTTTGCCAATACCGAGGCTAAGTCCTAATGGATTTAGTTCGATATGGCTAACTTTCCCTTGCTGTACATTTACATCGGTGTCTATAAAGCGTTTAGTCATATCGGCATTGAGAAAGAAATTATTGGGCAGGCGGAAATCCACGCCAGCCTGGTAGGCTTCTCCAAAACTTTCATTCTCCAAATGTAAATCCCCACCACCAATTGTTGAAGTCAGATCAGTAGAAGAAAAATCGCTATAGGTTAATCCCAGCCCAAAATAGGGCAGGATATTGTCAGTGATATTGAACTGATATTGCAGCATCAATGTGGTTGGCATGTATTTAAAAGAGCCTATCGGTTCTGCAAGACGACCCTTAACAATATCCAGATCATGCTTTTGTGGAACCGTAAGCGACAATTCTGCTGCAAGCGATGAATTGAAGAAGTAGGTCACGTCCACTTCCGGAATCGTCTTGTTGTCTGCAGCTATCGCATCTTTCGGCAGATCCGCCGGGGTTAACAGACCCATGCCCTCATCAGAGTGATTAATCATATCAGTATGGGTGGCACGCAGACGCACCATCCAATTTCCATCTGCCTGTTGCGCATGTGCTGGCAAGCCAGCGACCATTCCTGCCAGTACCAAGATTAATGAGCTTGTTTTCATATCAGTTCTCCTAACAATTACCATAAAATAGTTCAGAGATAAATTTATATTAAAAATCAATAACAAGAAATATTTCATTAAAGTGGATAATAAGTACTAAGTTAACTAAAAGCAGCCGTAACCAATTAATAAATATGATAAATTTTAGTTAAATTGACCATTACACCTGTTGGGAAAAAGAGTCAGTAAGCTGGTTCAATTCTTTGATAAACAGGGTAAATCCTATCCGATTGTTTCAGACTGTTTCGTTAAATGAGCTACGCGTACCGGCGCAGGAGGATGGGAATCGTAAAAAGCGGAGTACAGTGGATCCGGGGTCAGGGTATTGGCATTTTCTTTGTAGAGTTTGACCAGTGCCTGAATCAGGTCTGTCGCACTGCCTTGGGCGGAGGCAAAATTATCTGCTTCGAACTCATGCAATCTTGAATACCAGGACATCAACGGCTGGATATAAAACGTGAAGACCGGGATGACCATCATAAACAGGGTCAAGGCCATCCAGGTCGAGCTGGAATCCACACCTAATGCTGTATAAAACCAGAGTTTATCAATTAACCATCCCAACAGGGCAAAGCCGGCCAGAAATGTGACCGCCATCAGGCCAATGCGTTTTTTCACGTGGTTACAACGGAAATGACCCAGCTCATGTGCAAGTACGGCCTCGATTTCTTCATGGCTCAGTTCATTCATTAATGTATCAAAAAACACGATGCGTTTATTGCTGCCCATACCCGTGAAATAGGCATTGCCGTGGGTGGAACGGGAGGATCCGTCCATCACAAAAATGCCCTGGCTGGCGAAGCCATTACGTGTCAATAATTGTTCAATCCGTGCTTTTAGCTCGGTATTTTCCAGTGGTCGGAATTTATTAAATAGCGGGGCAATAAAAGCCGGATAGAACCACATCATAAACATACTGAAGCCAAACCAGGTCATCCACACGTAAAGCCACCATTGCTGGCCAGCATTGCCCATCAGCCAGAGTATCAATGCGAGCAAGGGTGCCCCAATAAGTACCGTCAGTGCAGTGCTCTTTATCAAATCCGTAATGAACACGCGCACGGTAGTTTTATTGAAGCCGAACCGTTCTTCCAGCACAAAGGTCCGGTAAAGGGCCATTGGCAAATCCAGCATGGAAGACACCAACATCACAGACAGTAATACCCCGGTTCCGGTCCACAGTTCCGACAAGCCTAGACTACGCCATTGCGTATCGATCAGTTGCAGGCCACCCCCCAGTGTCCACAACAGTAACAGTAGAGTGCCTAAAACCAGATCCACTATGGCTAGCTGCGATTTGGCTATCGTATAGGCGGCCGCTCTCTGATGGTCAGACAGTGGTACCTTGTCACGAAATTGCACAGGTACATTGTCCTTGTGTAGTCTGACATGATTCCTGTGTCGGTATAACAGCGTCCATTGCACTATAAAACTACCCAGCAGGGCAGTCAGGAAAATGTAACTGAACAGGTGCATAGTTTTTTATCCGCTGTTTAACATGTATCGAAGTTAGTTTGATTAGGGTTAGAATGTCAGGAAATACACCGGAAAACAGTTATGACACAGTCACCCGATAACCTAATCTGGATAGACCTGGAAATGACCGGTCTGGATCCTGATACGGATTATATCATCGAAATTGCCACGGTAATTACTGATTCACGGTTAAACACAATTGCTGAAGGGCCAGTATTAGCAATCCATCATGAACAACACATACTGGACAGGATGGATGACTGGAATGTCCGTCAACATGGTCGATCCGGGTTGTTGCAAAGGGTCAAGGACAGCCACGTTACGACCCGGCAGGCTGAACAGCAAACATTGGAGTTTCTGAAACAGTATATTCCGGCAAACTGTTCGCCGATGTGCGGTAACAGTATTTGTCAGGATAGACGCTTCCTCTACCGGCATATGCGTGAACTGGAAAAATATTTCCATTACCGTAATCTGGATGTCAGTACGGTGAAGGAGTTAATTAAACGCTGGACCAATGGCAAGGATCAGTTTGTCAAGAATGCCAGCCATCTTGCGCTGGATGACATCAAGGATTCCATTGAAGAACTGCAATATTATCGTGCCAGATTTTTTAATCTTTAATTGTGACTGACGTATTACCCCCGCAGAACTTTCGGTTATACCGCACCGAACAAATCCGCCAACTGGAACATCTGGCCATCACTGAACTGCATCTCAGTGGTTACGAGTTGATGCAAAGGGCCGGTATCGCCAGCTGGCATTGGTTGCAACAATCCTGGCCTGGCATACACAAACTTGTTGTCGTGTGTGGTGGCGGCAATAATGCCGGCGATGGTTATGCCATAGCCACAATTGCTCGTAAGTCGGGAAAACAGGTCATTGTACTGGCATTGCGTCCCGTGGAATCACTGCAAGCAGAGGCGTTGCAAGCGGCTCGAAATTTTCAGCAACAGGGCGGCAAGGTCAAACCATTTGATGCCGATGAACTGCAGCAGGCCGATGTGATCGTGGATGCGATTTTGGGTATTGGTCTTGAGCGTGAGGTGAGCGGTGATCTGCAAGAATGCATACAAGCGATTAATCAGAGCGGTAAACCGGTGTTTGCTGTAGACGTGCCGTCTGGATTGAATGCAAACACAGGCAGGGTAATGGGTGCGGCGATTCGAGCCAATTTTACCTTGAGCTTTATCGGACGCAAGCAGGGATTGTATACCGGCAGCAGCGCGGATTATTGTGGTGTACATCAATGCGAGGATCTTGATCTGCCGCATTCGATCATAGACAGGGTAGTCCCGTCGGCATACTTACTGGATCGTCAAACTACCGTCTCTGACTTACCAAAACGTCAACGTACAGCACATAAGGGGCATTTCGGACATTTATTGGTAATTGGTGGTGATTATGGTTATGCAGGGGCAGTACGGATGTGTGCCGAAATGGCTGCAAGAAGTGGAGTTGGCCTGGTCAGTATTGCCACACGAGCTGAACATGCGCAGATGATTCCGCTTGCAAGACCAGAATTAATGGCCGCAGGTGTTGCTTCAGCGGCCAATCTGGTTCCGTTATTGCACAGTGCCAGTGTGCTGGCGATCGGACCAGGTCTTGGACACTCAGACTGGTCAACTGCTTTACTGGCTAAAGTGTTGGATACACAGATTCCCATGGTAGTCGATGCTGATGGTTTAAACCTGTTGGCTCAGGATCCAGCTAGACGAGACAACTGGGTATTGACGCCACATCCTGGAGAAGCGGCTCGCTTACTGGGTATTAGTGTAGCTGAGGTCGAAGCAGATCGGTTTGCTGCAGCCAGGTTGATTCAGCACAGGTATGGTGGTGTTATCGTGCTTAAAGGCAGTGGAACGATCGTGGTCGATAGTGCCGGTCAGGTGTCAGTATGTTCCGGGGGCAATTCAGGCATGGCCTCAGGTGGGATGGGCGATGTATTAACCGGATTAATTGCTGGCCTGATGTGTCAACAGCTGTCGACTGGTAATGCAGCAAGATTAGCGGTCTGTATACATGCAGAGGCGGCTGATATTGTTGCCACACAGACCGGCGAACGGGGATTACTCGCGACGGATTTGATTCCGATTGTCCGTCAATTACTCAATTCCTGACACATGAAACGGCAAATACCGGACGTACATGCGATGGAGCAACTGGGACAAGTTATCGCCCAGGGTCTCCGTCCGGGCATGCAGTTGCATTTGATGGGTGATTTGGGCGCAGGTAAAACAACTCTGGTACGCGGAATTCTGCGTGGGCTTGGTTATGACGGTACGGTAAAAAGTCCCACCTACACGCTGGTTGAATCCTACACTTTGCCGCCGGTTACGCTTTATCATTTTGACTTCTACAGGGTCAAACATCCCGGCGAGGTAGAGGCAATCGGTTTCAGGGATTATCATGCAGAGGATGCAATCTGCCTAATCGAATGGCCGGAATTGGCCGGAAACACGATCGGCAAACCAGATATGTTGATACGGTTTACTTTTGTTACGGTTGGTCGTGAGCTTGAGATCGAGGCGCTGTCAGAGCAAGCTAAGTTATTGATTTCAAAGATAACATGAAATTCTGGATAGCAGATTCGTAGATATTATTTCTATTAAAACAGTAAGATAGCTTGATTTTCTAATAAAAAATTGAAACTATTGCTGTAATGAACAGGAATAGAAGAAAGAATTGTGATCGCTAGATTAATCACCAGCATACTTCTGATTGGATTCTGTGGTGGGTCCGAGGCGGCGGCGTTGTCGATTGAAAGCGTCAGAATCTGGGCCGCGCCGGAGAATACCCGGGTTGTATTTGACCTGAATGGTCAGGTTGAACACAAGGTGACTACATTGGACAACCCGTCACGTATGGTCATTGATTTTACCAATGTAACACTGAGTAATACCTTACCCAAACCGGTCGCAGCTGACCGGTTTGTCGAAAATATCCGTAAATCTGGCGAGACCGGCGAATTGCGCGTGGTGCTCGATCTTAAAAAGCCTGCCCAGGTACATAGTTTCCAGTTGCCACCCAATGAAAAATACAGTCACAGGCTGGTTGTTGATATCTCAGCTGCAAGTCAGGAGCAGCAAGTTACCCAGGCAGAGGAATCCGTTCAGATTGCTTCCAGATCCATAGAGACCAAAATCCCGGATACGGCCGAGCCGGTAGACCCACTTGCCGATGATGAATCACCCGCAAGATTGCCGAATAATTCGTCAATGCGTGATGTCATCATTGCGGTGGATGCTGGTCACGGTGGAGATGATCCCGGATCAATTGGTCCGTCGGGCATACATGAGAAGGTCATTGCGCTGACCATTGCCAAGAAACTCGTGGCAAAAATAAACAAGGTACACGGGATGAAAGCCATACTCATTCGTGAAGGCGATTACTTTATAAAGTTGCGCGATCGTATGGAGAAAGCCCGCCAACACAAAGCCGATCTGTTTGTGTCGATACATGCTGATTCTTTCAAGGATTCCAAAGTGATCGGATCGTCGGTATATGTACTTTCGCAAAGAGGTGCCAGTAGTGAACACGCGAAACGACTGGCCGCCCGGGAAAACGCCTCGGATTTGATTGGCGGGGTAACTCTGGAAGACAAGGACAATGTATTGGCTTCTGTATTACTGGATTTATCACAAACCGCCAGTCTGGAGGCCAGTATTGATGTCGCAGAGCGGGTATTGGGTGGTCTGAAGAAAATCGGAAATCTGCACAAGAAGCGAGTGGAATCGGCTGCCTTTGCCGTGTTGAAGTCTCCGGACATACCGTCAGTATTGATTGAAACGGCCTATATTTCCAACCCTTCCGAGGAAAAGAAATTACGTAATCCAGTTTTTCAGGACACGTTGACTAGTGCGATTCTGGATGGCCTGGTTGGCTATTTCCGTTTGCGGCCGCCTGAAAATACTATCATGGCGAATAATCGGGATCAGGAACACGTTATTGGTCGTGGTGATACCTTGTCGGGTATTGCAGAGCGGTATCAGGTCAGTTTGCGCAGTCTGCGTAAGGAAAATGGACTTGAAAATGACCGTATTCGAATTGGACAGAAATTACGTATCCCCGCTTCAGCCAGTATTGTTGCCTCCGAGTCCACAACGCGCTGATTGCGTTTGCAGCTTTGCATTAAGCGGTAACTGCTTTAGTCTGATTCCTCACGTCATCACCTGAATTAAATACTTCACCACTGTCGAAGGCTCGGTTAATCTTGACTTATGACTGACCTGGCACAGCCCAATCGTATTGTTGTCCTCCCCGGCACCCTGGTAAACCAGATTGCGGCCGGAGAAGTGATCGAACGTCCGGCCTCCGTGGTTAAGGAGTTGGTCGAGAACAGTATCGATGCCGGAGCAACATTGATTGAAATTGACATCGAAGCAGGTGGTACACGTTCCATACTCGTGCGCGATAATGGCGCGGGAATTCATCCGGAGGATATCAATCTGGCGATCCTCCGTCATGCCACCAGCAAACTGAAAACACGGGAAGATCTGGATGCCATAGTCAGTCTCGGTTTTCGGGGAGAGGCCTTGTCCAGTATTGCGTCCGTTGCTGACTTCAGCTTGACCACCCGTACTGTCAGCATGCCTCATGGCTATCGGTTGCATGTCAAACCGGCTAACGACAGGCATGAGTATCAACCGGCCGCACATCCTCCGGGTACCACGATAGAAGTGTGTAACCTGTTTTATAATGTACCGGCCCGTAAAAAATTTCTGCGTTCTGAACGTACTGAGTTTTTGCATATTCTGGAACTGGTCAGGAACCTTGTCATGAGCAGGGTCGATATCACTATCCAGCTGCGTCATAACGGCAAACCGGTACTGATTTGTCCTTTGGTTGAGTCGGACTTTCGAGCTCGTATCCAGTCGGTTATGGGAAGTAGCTTTTTCCCCAAAGCCAGATCCGTTGATACGCAGATCGGTGCAATGAGATTATTTGGATGGTTGGGAGACGCGCAGAGCGCACGCAGCCAATCAGATCGTCAGTATCTTTATCTGAATAACAGAATGATCAGGGATCGTCATCTTACGCACGCGATACGTGTGGCGACAGTTGCGGAGATACCTGTTTCACGCTACCCGGCCTATATCCTGTATTTGCAACTGGATCCAACCCAGGTAGATGTGAACGTGCATCCGACCAAACAGGAGGTGAGATTCAGACAGCCACGGGATGTGCATGATTTTGTACTGGCAACATTACGTGAGTCAGTCGAACACACAACAATAGGCCAGTACAGTTCTGGTTCTTCGATGGTCACCAATCAGACAGGACAGTCATCTGTAAACAGTTTGACAGTACAGGATAAATCGAGCATTTACACCTCGTCCGGCGGAAAGGTAACATCGTTGGCCGTTAATAACGAACCATTTGGTATACCCCTGGCAGTACTGGCTGGTGGCTTTGTGCTGTCGATGTTAAACGGGGAGTTGAGAATTATCGATTTTAACAAGTTGCAGTCGATAGTACTGTCGCATGAGCTCAGACAGGATTACAAAAATGATGCTGTTACTGTCCGCCCCCTACTGGTGCCTTTGTCATACACATTGTCCGAGGGCGAGTTGCAAATACTCGGGTCGGTTATGGATGTATTAGCCATACTTGGTGTGCAAATGGATATTTCTGGACCACGTTCAATCATCATCCGTACACTTCCATCATTACTTCCTGAACTGGATATCAGTGGATTACTATCCGAATTGCTGAAAGTTCTTACGGCATCGCATCTCACTCCAGAGCAATTACCCGATAGACTGATGTCATTGCTGGTAAAGCACGCAATCAGTATTGATATGTCCCGTTATACGCTACAGCAGGTAAAAGAACAGCTGCAACGTTTGACCACTTCAGGGTTGCCGATACTGGAAAAGAATCATGCGGATTTATGGCGCACGATTTCGGTTACACAACTGCAGTCCTGGTTAAATGACAATTCCTGAAGCGGAAAACACCCTGCCGGTGATCTTTCTGATGGGGCCGACAGCGAGCGGCAAGACGGCACTGGCCGTTGAATTGGTCAAACATTTGCCTGTTGATATCATCAGTGTTGATTCAGCGATGGTGTACCGGGGAATGGACATTGGTACGGCCAAGCCTGGAGCAGACATACTGGAAATTGCCCCGCATCGATTACTGGATATACGTGATCCGGAGCAGACGTATTCTGCGGGAAATTTTTGTCGTGATGCTCGGGTTGCTATCAAACAGATCCATGCCAGTGGCAGGATTCCGTTACTGGTGGGTGGCACAGGTCTCTATTTTCGCAGTTTGCAATTCGGATTTTCAGAAATGCCGGTTGCAGATGCCCAAATCCGGGCCCGACTTGAGGAAGAAGCCAGTGCGAACGGGTGGGCGTCCATGCATGCGAGACTCGCCTCTATCGATCCTGTAGCGGCTGCGCGCATACATCCACATGACCCGCAACGTATTCAGCGTGCACTGGAAGTTTATGCCATTACCGGCAAGCCTATTACTGAGTTACATGAACAGGGACGGATAGCCGCCTTGCCTTACCCGGTTATCAAATTGATAGTGGCACCGGCACAGCGTTCATTGCTCGATCAGAATATTGAATCCCGTTTTATGCAGATGCTGGATGTGGGTTTTGTTGCAGAAGTGGAGACTTTGCGCGACCGCCCAGGCTTGACGGCCGCAAATCCCTCCATGCGTATGGTGGGTTATCGCCAGGTTTGGTCTTATCTGCAAGGGGAGATCGATTATAAGACGATGATAAGCAAAGCAATTACCGCTACTGGTCAATTGGCAAAACGCCAGCTGACCTGGTTGCGTACTGAACAGCAAGGCGTGTGGTTTGATGCCAATCGCACTGAATTGTCACAATTTTTACTCAATTTTTTACAGAATAATCCTGTCTATACCTTATAATTAACCCTGTCGGGAGTGCTTTCCAGACTAATTCATGGAAGATGATATATCCCTTAAAAACAGTGGGTTAAATAATTATAACAGGAGACCAATATGAGCAAAGGACACACTTTGCAGGATCCCTTTCTGAATGTGTTAAGAAAGGACAAGGTACCGGTTGCAATTTATCTGGTGAATGGAATTAAACTGCAAGGGCAGGTTGAATCATTCGATCAGTTTGTGATTCTGTTAAAAAACACTGTCAGCCAGCTAGTCTACAAGCATGCGATTTCAACCATCGTGCCAGCGCGTAATATAAAAATGCCTCGCGGCGATAGCGATGAGGATGAACAAGGCAACTAATGTTGTACTGTGAGTGTAAAGGCTTTTGACCGACCCTGTCAGTAGTAAAGGCCCACGGGTCGTACTTGTCCACATCAACTTCCATAATGCCCGTTTCGACGAGGAGCTGGACGAATTCAGACATCTCGTCATTTCTTCCGGTCTGGAAGCTCAGAATGTAATAACAGGTCAGCGTGATAGACCGGATGCACGATTTTTTATTGGTACTGGCAAGCTGGAGGAAATCGGCGAATGTGTCGCTACCCAGTGTGCCGAACTGGTTATTTTTAATCACGAGCTTAGTCCCGCCCAGGAACGCAATCTGGAAAAAGAATTGAAATGCCGTGTGCTTGATCGGATTGGTTTGATACTCGACATTTTTGCCCAGCGTGCACGTAGCTATGAAGGAAAATTACAGGTGGAGCTGGCCCAGTTACAGCATTTATCGACCCGGTTGGTCAGAGGCTGGACGCATCTGGAAAGGCAAAAAGGCGGTATAGGTCTGAGAGGGCCTGGTGAAACTCAGCTGGAAACAGACCGACGTCTGATTGGTAAACGCATCAAGACTATCAATAGCCGACTGGAAAAAGTCCGTACCCAGCGGGAACAGGGGCGTAAATGGAGATCTCGATCCGGTGTGCCGGTTGTATCACTGGTAGGGTATACCAATGCCGGAAAGTCCACATTGTTCAATCGTCTTACCGGTGCTGAAGCGTATACAGCTGACAAGTTGTTTGCGACGCTGGATCCCATGCTACGCAAGGTCGAGATGGTGCCTGGAACCTCGATTATACTAGGTGACACTGTCGGTTTTATTCGTCACATACCTCATGGTTTAATACAGTCGTTTCATGCCACTCTGGAAGAAGTAAAATCTGCGGATTTATTACTGCATGTGGTCGATGTGAATGATGATCAGCGCCTGGATCATATCCAGCAGGTTAATCAGGTGATAGAAGAAATTGGGGCGGGTAGTGTTCCCCAGATTATGGTGTTTAACAAGATCGACATTTCTGAGTCAATCGAGGTCAGGGTCGAACAGCCACCGGGTGAACAGATCAAGATTTGGTTGTCTGCCCAAATCGGTGCGGGTATTCCGCAACTGAAACAATTGATTGGTGATTATTTTCGACCAGACCATCAAACTTACGTATTGCATCTACCGACTGATTCGGGAAAATTACTGGCCAGATTGTTTGAATATGGGGCTGTCTATAAAGAGGAAGGAGAGGCTTCCGGTGGCTGGAAAATACAGGTAAATATTGAACCTTCATCGCTGGAACGCCTGTGTCGTGAGCATGGCCAGGATCTGGCGATGTTACAGTAATATTCTCGATGGAATGTGGTACTATCCATAGTATGGTTTTCATGCATTTTATACAAATTATGACAGTTGAATCATTAATAAATTTGGAGTCAGGCAATGGGCTGGAATGAACCTTCCGGAGGTAATAACGACAAGGATCCCTGGGGAAGGGGAAACCGTGGTAACGGTGATGGGCCACCTGATCTGGATGAAATAATCAGAAAAATGCAGGATGGTTTAGGCGGGATATTCGGTAAAAAACGTTCCGGGTCGTCCAGAGGTACTAATGACAACGTGCCGTTCGCATTAATGGCCATATTGGTTCTGGTAGCGATCTGGTTGTTATATGACATCACCTATTTTATTGATGAAAAGGAACGGGGAGTTGTGCTTCGTTTTGGTCAATACCAAAAGACCATGCAGCCAGGGCTCAATTTTGCCTTTCCACGCTTTATCGATATGGTTGAGAGAATTAATTACCAGGTCAGGTCGTTTGAGCATACAGCTTCGATGTTGACTCAGGACGAGAATATTGTCGATGTCGTTGTCGCCGTACAATGGCGTATCAATGAGCCTACTGATTACCTGTTTAATGTAGCCCAGGCGGACTTAAACCTGCGGCAGGTGGCAGAAAGTGCCGTACGCAGTGTGATAGGAAAAACCACACTGGATTTTGTGCTAACTGAAGGACGTGGTGCAGTGGCCCAGGATCAGGAAGTCTTGTTGCAACAGATTTTGACAGACTACAAGGCGGGTATCCTGATAGTGGACGTCAATATGCAGGTTGCCAAACCTCCTGAAGCCGTCAAGGATGCATTTGATGATGCAATCAAGGCCGGACAGGACGAGCAAAGACTAGTTAATGAAGCTGAAGCCTATCGTAATGAGATATTGCCACAGGCACGTGGTCAGGCGGCTAGAATCCGTGAACAGGCCAATGGCTACAAGGCCAGAATCGTTGCTGAAGCGGAAGGTAATGCCGCCCGTTTTGAACAATTACTGACTGAATACGAACGTGCACCAGCCGTTACCCGTGAACGACTTTATCTGGACACCATGGAATCGGTCTTGTCTACGACCAGCAAGGTGTTGATTGATGCAGATGGCAATAACAGCATGATGTATCTGCCAATTGACAAACTGCTGGAAAATAATCGTGTCAGGGAAGTCACAGGTAGTATTCCCGATGGCAGCAATGCTACGTCTTCCAGTCAAACGTCACAGGGTTTGTATGACCGTGCCGACAGACGCGACAGGGGAGTAAGATAATGATGTCATCCAGATTATTTATGCCCGTAATTCTTTTTGTGGGAATGCTGAGTATTACCTCGATATACCGGGTAAATCAATGGGAACAGGCCATTGTGTTCAAGTTCCGCGAGATAGAATATTCAACCAGTCAACCCGGGTTACATTTCATGATACCGTTCGTCAACACGACGCAAAAATTCGAAACCCGATTGCTGAATTTTGATCAGGAGCCACAGCGGTTTTTGACCAGCGAAAAGAAGGATGTGATTGTGGACTATTTCGTCAAATGGCGGATATCAGACGTTGAGAAATTTTACACAGCAACTGGTGGTGGCAATATCGAAGGCGCCAATGTGTTGCTGGGCCAGCAAATCAACAATGCCCTGCGTGATGAATTTGGCAAACGCACGGTACAGGAAGTGGTTGCCGGCGTGCGTGGTGAGATTATGGATTTTGTCAAACCGACTACAGAAAAAGTACAGAATGAACTAGGAATCGATGTGGTTGACGTGCGTACCAAGCGTATCGATTTGCCGGAAGAGATCAGTACGCCCGTATACGAACGTATGCGTTCTGAACGTACCAGGGTAGCCAAGGATTTGCGGGCACGAGGCGGTGAAGCTTCGGAGCGGATCAAGGCCAATGCCGATCGGGAACGGGAAATTATTCTGGCCAACGCCTACAAGGATGCTGAAACCATACGTGGTGAAGGTGATGCACAGGCTACTGAAATCTATGCGTCAGCCTATGGCAAGAATCCGGAGTTTTACTCGTTTTATCGCAGTCTGAATGCCTATCAGAACAGTTTCAAAGGAAATAACGATATCCTGCTGTTGAAACCGGACTCGGACTTTTTCAAGTATTTCCGGGGCCAGCAGGGAAGATAAAGGGCTGCACAATTCGTCCTGAATCTGGACAGTCAATATATTCCCATGATGTGGACAGAACTGTTAACGGCGCTTGCGCTGGTATTAATCATAGAAGGTATAATGCCGTTTATTAATCCGGACGGTATACGCAAAATGTTTTTGATGGCAGCACAGATGCACACAACCAGCCTGCGTATAACTGGCCTCACCAGCATGTTGCTGGGTCTGCTGTTACTTTATCTGGTACGTTAAGCTTATGACCGAAACAAATTCATGGATACTTCCTGCCGGAATCGGGGAAGTCTTACCCCCTGATGCCTACGAGCTGGAGTTATTGTGCCGACGCATGCTCGATCAGTTTGACTGTTGGGGATACGAACTGGTCATACCACCGCTGATTGAGTATCTGGAATCGTTATTGACTGGAACGGGTGAAGATCTGGATCTGAAAACATTCAAGATTACTGATCAGCTTTCCGGCAAGATGATGGGAATTCGCGCGGACATGACCCCGCAGGTGGCCAGAATAGACAGTAATATCCTGAAACAGGATGGTCCGACCCGGCTTTGTTATTTTGGCACTACCTTGCATACGCGACCACGCTCACAAGGTGGTACCCGTGCACCTTTGCAGGTTGGCGCAGAACTGTTTGGACACGCCGGTGTGGAAAGTGATGCGGAAATCCTGTCATTGATGTTAAAAACGCTGGAAGTTGCCGGCGTGAAAAATGCCCATGTTGATATTGGCCATATGGGTATCTATCGCCGCTTGATTAAATTGCTCGGTATACAACCGAGGCAGGAAGCAATGGTCTATTCCTGTTTGCAACGCAAGGCAAATCCGGAGTTGCAGAATTTACTGCAAGAATGGTCAGTCTCGAAACAGCTGACAGAGGCCGTGTTGTTATTGACAGAATTACATGGTAGCGCTGAAGTGCTGGATGAAGCGCGTGCAGCATATAAATCCGTAGATACCGGCATAGTCGATTGTATCAACGAACTGCAGCAGATTGCAGAAATGACGACCAGTCATGTTACAAGTGCGTCGTTATTATTTGATCTCGCTGATTTGAAAGGCTATAAATACCATAATGCCATGATGTTTACCGCCTATATCCACGGTCAGGGACAAGGCATTGCATTTGGTGGACGATATGACGGAATCGGCAAAGAATTCGGGCGTTCCCGACCTGCCACCGGATTCAGTGCGGATGTAAAGCTGTTATATGATCTGGTCGTACGGCCAAATCGTAAACGTACAGCCATTTATGCTCCTGACTCAACGGCCCCCGGTTTAATACAAGTGGTCAGTGAATTACGCGATAAGGGAGAACGGGTCATTTTCGAGTTACCCGGACAGTCAGGTGATGCCAGACAACTGCACTGTGATCGGGAACTGTATCTTGACAAGTCACAGTGGAAAGTAAGGAATATATAGGAAAACCCTGGTTCAGGGGGCGCGTAAATACCTGACTAAAATTCAGATTATATAACCAGTAATAACGAAACAGCTTGTCAGAAATCGGGATGATTGAATCCCGGATTCCGGAGCTTGATGAATAAGGAAGCAGATTAAAATGGGTAGAAACGTTGTAATTATCGGTAGCCAATGGGGCGATGAGGGCAAGGGCAAAATCGTTGACCTGCTGACAGAACGTACGGCAGCTGTCGTCCGGTTTCAGGGCGGTCATAATGCTGGCCATACGGTAGTGATTGATGGCAAAAAGACAGTTCTGCATCTGATACCCTCAGGGATACTCAGAAACAACGTGTTGTGTCTGATTGGTAATGGAGTGGTTGTTAGTCCTTCAGCGTTAATTAGTGAAATGAAAGTGCTGGAACAAAGCGGAATTGAAGTCAGCAAGAACTTGCGTATCAGTGAAGCCTGCACATTGATCCTGCCGTATCATGCCGAACTGGATCAGGCACGTGAACGCGCCAGAGGCAAGGCGGCCATTGGAACTACCGGTCGCGGCATTGGGCCGGCCTATGAAGACAAGGTGGCCAGACGTGCGCTACGAGCCGGTGATTTATTGCACCGGGAGCGTTTTGCAGCCCATCTGGGAGAGGTGCTCGATTATCACAACTTTGTACTTCAACATTACTATAAAACCAAACCACTGGATTTCCAGGCATTGCTGGATGATGCGATGTTGTCTGCAGATGTTTTGGGGCCCTTGATTACTGATGTGACAGGAATTTTGTTTGATATACGCAAACAGGGTGGCGATATCATGTTTGAAGGTGCGCAAGGGACCTTGCTCGACATCGATCATGGGACCTATCCGTTTGTGACTTCATCCAATACCACGGCAGGTGGCGCAGCAACCGGTACAGGTATGGGATTGCGGAATTTCGACTATGTACTGGGTATTACCAAGGCTTACACCACACGTGTCGGTTCAGGTCCTTTCCCGACTGAACTGTTTGATGAAGTCGGAGATCACCTTTCCAGTAAGGGACATGAATTTGGAGCTACTACCGGCAGAAAACGTCGCTGTGGCTGGTTTGATGCTGTTGCGTTACGTCGATCGGTGCAAATCAATAGTATATCCGGATTGTGTATTACCAAGCTGGACGTACTGGATGGACTGGATTCAATCCAGATATGTACCGGTTACAGGATTAACGGTGTATTACACGATACACCACCGGTAGGCGCTGACGCGATTGCACAGTGTGAGCCTGTGTATGAACAGGTTGATGGCTGGGCAGCATCCACTTTCGGGATTACCGATTATGCAAAATTACCTGCCAACGCCAAGGCATATTTGAAACGTATTGAGGAAGTAACCGGAACCACAATTGATATCATTTCTACCGGGCCAGACAGGAATGAAACCATCGTGCTCCGGCATCCGTTTGATTAAATCCGGATGCAGGAGCAGACTGTTATCGCAGGATATCTGTGTGTTCCTGTCGGAACAGACAGATATGGTGCCGAGAAGAGGACTTGAACCTCCACTGAGTTTCCCCAACCAGCACCTGAAGCTGGCGCGTCTACCAATTCCGCCATCTCGGCAAAGACTAACATATCGGAAAAGAAGCGCGGACTTTACCGATACGATAACAGCTTGTCAATGTTAACGACCAGAGTTCAATTTGAAAACTATAATAAACACCGATTCACCAGAGTATGAAATAGCTATCCCGTCGCGGGAGGAAATCCTGCAATCGTTAAAAGACTGCGGCAAACCGCTCAACTCGAAGGAAATAGCCGTCCAATTTGATATGCCCTCACATCCTGAGCGACAGGCAGTCAGGAAAAGGTTAAAAGCGATGGTCAGGGATGGCCAGATTATCCGTAATCGACGTGGCGGTTATGGGTTGGTTGACAAGATGGATCTGGTGCCTGGCAAGGTAATTGGCCATGCTGATGGCTTCGGTTTTCTGGTTCCGGATGCCGGTGGAGAAGACATATTTTTATCCACAAGTGTAATGCGGTCACTATTACATGGCGACCGCGCCGTTGTCAGAATTGCCGGTCGTAACCGTCGTGGCAAACCGGAGGGGACGCTGGTAGAGGTACTGGAACGAGCCAATGACCGGATTGTGGGCAGATATCACAAGGAAAAAAATGTCGGCTATGTCATCCCGGACAATAAAAGATTGCATCAGGATATATTTATACCGTCGGGTGAAGACCATCAAGCCAAGACCGGTCAATTCGTGGTGGTCAAGTTAACCCGTCAACCGGATAAACATACTCAGCCGGTAGGTAAAATAATTGAAATTATCGGTGATCATATCACCGAAGGGATTGCCACTGAACTGGCTATCCGTACCTATGAACTTCCCTACGAATGGTCTCGTGCCGTCAAGCAGGAAATCAAGGCGCTGGACCCGGACCGAGTAGAGATCCCTCAAGGCAGGGAAGATTTTCGGGCCACTCCGTTTGTAACGATTGATGGAGCAGACGCCAGAGACTTTGACGATGCCGTGTTTTGTCAACGTCAGGGTGAAGGTTGGTTGTTGTATGTGGCTATTGCCGATGTTTCACATTATGTCCAGCCGGGGACCAGTCTGGATGAACAGGCTTGCCTGAGGGGAACCTCGGTGTATTTTCCGGACCGGGTAGTGCCGATGCTGCCGGAAATTCTTTCAAACGAATTGTGTTCATTAAAGCCAAATGTGGATCGTCTGGCGGTTATTTGTGAAATGCACATCGACAAGTCAGGTAATCGTACATCCTATCGCTTTATCAAAGGGGTGATACGCTCGGCTGAGCGCCTGACCTATACCAAAGCCGCCACCATCATGGTTGAGCGGGATGTGAAGTTGCGAGAACAGTATGCCAGTCTGGTGCCGCATCTGGATGAGTTATATACGCTGTATCAGCTAATGCAACTCAATCGGAGAAAAACAGGCGTACTCGATTTTGATACGACTGAAGTACATATCATCTTTGACGAGAAGGGCAAGATAAACAATATCGAACCGGTTGTACGTAACGATGCCCACCGCCTGATAGAAGAATTTATGCTTGCAGCCAATATCTCTGCTGCCTTGATGCTGGAAACTAACAAGATTAGCTGTTTGTACCGAATTCACATGCAGCCCAAGGAAGAAAAACTTAAAAATGTCAGGGAGTTTCTCGGGGCATTTGGTCTGGGATTGGGAGGGCAGGATGAACCTACCGCCAGAGATTATGCCAAGGTGATTGATTCAATACGACACAGACCGGACGCCCATCTGATCCAGACGGTATTGCTAAGAAGTATGCCTCTGGCCTATTACGATTCGGAAAATCTGGGACATTTCGGCCTTGCTTTTCCGGCCTATACTCACTTTACATCACCGATCAGACGCTATCCGGATTTGCTGGTACACAGAGCCATTGGCAGCTTGCTGGAAAAAAAATCAGATTATCCCTACAGTATCGAACAGATGCGGGAGCTGGGTGCGCATTGCTCAATGACTGAACGCCGTGCTGAAGAAGCTTCCCGGGATGTTATTCAACGCCTCAAATGTGAATATATGAAACACAGGATAGGTGAAATATTTGAAGGCACAATCAGCAGCGTGACCGGGTTTGGCGTGTTCGTGCAACTGGATACGGTTTATGTCGAGGGACTGATACATATCACCGCATTGCCTCGGGATTATTATCACCATGATCCAGTGCATCATCAACTCGCCGGTGAACGAACAGGACGGATATACCGTATGGCGGACAAGCTGAAGGTCAGACTAGTTCGTGTCGATACGGATGAAAACAAGATAGATTTTGAACCGGCAAGATAGCTGGCTTTTATTATGGCAAAAGACACTGAAATTATTTACGGTACCCATGCGGTTCGACATGCCCTGCAACAGCGCAGTGATTCGATTTTGGAGCTCTGGGTTCAGGATGGCAGGCAAAGTGGACGAGAACTGATCCAGATCATCAGTCTGGCTGAACAGCAATCCCTGCATCTGGTAAAGGTTCCCAAATCAACCCTGGACCGTGTCACGGCAAATGCAGTTCATCAAGGAGTGGCAATCAGACTACGTATTGAAAATGCTGGTTTACCGGCTGATATCGATACTGTGCTAGCGGCTACCACCGATCGCCCACGTCTGTTTCTGGTGCTTGATGGAATCCAGGATCCACATAATCTGGGGGCCTGTCTGCGTACTGCCAATGCGGCCGGCGTGGATGCGGTGATATTGCCAAAAGACCGGGCTGTGGCTATAACGCCGGTTGTACGCAAGGTGGCCAGTGGTGCGGCGGAAAGTACTACTGTAATTACCGTAACGAATATTTCGAGAACTTTGCGTGATTTACAAGCTGCAGGTGTCTGGATAGTAGGTACTGAGGACAAGGCAGAAAAAACCCTCTATGAACTGGATCTGTCGATATCAATTGCATTTGTACTGGGCGCTGAAGGTGAGGGAATACGAAGTAATACACGCAATCACTGTGATTTTCTGGTCAGATTGCCTATGCAGGGAAGTGTAGAAAGTCTGAATGTTTCCGTTGCAACAGGTATTTGTCTGTATGAGACTGTCCGTCAACGGCGATCCTGGAGCAATAAATGAAACCATATACATATATGTTCGGTATTCGCTTGCTGATTTCAGCAATCTTGTTGCTGGTGTTTACGTCATTAGCCGCAAAAGAACCGGTACTGGAAACACTGCTTATCACTACCGCAGATGGCACGGCAGTTGAATACAAGATCGAAATTGCCCGAACAGAACGACAAATGCAACGCGGTCTGATGTTTCGAGATACCTTGCCGGAAAATCAGGGGATGTTATTTGTCTACAAGCCGGAACGTAAGGCAAGAATGTGGATGAAGAATACAATTCTTTCACTTGATATGGTATTCATAAACAGCGATGGCGTGATTATCAATATTGCAGAAAATACCACTCCGTTTTCGCTGGAGACGATTGATTCAGGCGGGCCAGTACGGGGCGTGCTGGAGCTGAATGCCGGGCAAGCGCTCAAACACAAATTTGCCTTAGGTGACAAGGTTACACATCCGATGATTAACCGTAGATAAGTTGTCCATTGACCGGAATGTCAGCACGGTGAACTGAGTAACGCAGATGCTTCTTCATGAGTATTGACGCGACTGAACCACACTCTGTCGACTGGAAAAAACGGCTGATTAACAGCCTGTTTTTACTAACTCTGCTAGTCTTATCCTCTTGTGGATTGCTCTATCTGGCAGTCACCATGCCCGGTGAAGGGAACCCGGATAAAATGTCGCCTGTCACCCCGGAGCTCACCGAGCTTGCGCAGGGTTTACATGATCATGTAAATCAGCTCTCATCAGCAATTGGCGAACGCAGTTCCGGCCAACCTATAAAACTGGCGCAGACGGCAGACTATATACAGCAACACTTTGAACAGCTAGGTTATATACCGACAGTCCGTATATTTGGCGAACTACAGTACCGTAATATCGAAGTTGATTTGTACGGACGGGAGAAACGTAACGAGATCATTGTGGTAGGTGCTCATTATGATACCCGTTGGCTCAGTCCGGGAGCGGATGATAATGCCTCCGGTATTGCCGGCTTGATCGAAATAGCCAGAATACTCAAAAACCAGCGTTATACACGAACCATTCGGTTTATTGCGTTTGCCAATCAGGAAGTGCCTTCGTATCAACGAGCTGAAATGGGTAGTATGTACAGCGCCAAGCGATCCTACGCTCGCGCTGAACTGATAACCGGCATGATAGGACTGGAAATGATAGGTTATTATTCCGAAAAGCCCGGTAGTCAGAATTATCCATCGCTATTGTCACGGTTTTATCCAGACCAGGGAAATTATATTGCGTTTGTTGGTAATCTGGCATCACGTGATTTACTGTTGAATGCAATCAGTCATTTTCGTGCCCAGCAGATATTTCCCTCTGAGGGATTGATTGCGCCTGATTGGGCTGGACGTACTATCAGTCGTTCGGATCATGGGTCCTACTGGTATTATGATTTTCCCGCTATTATGGTGACAGATACAGCGAATTATCGTAACCCGAATTACCATACCGCAGCTGATTCAGCAGACAAACTTGACTATGAGAAAATGGCGCGCGTTGTCAACGGACTTGCAAATATGATTGTCAGGCTTGCACAGGATTAATTTTGAATGACTATTTCCAGATTTGAAAAACACTACACGGAAGACTCCGGAATTGTCCGCTTGATGGATGATTTGGGCGAGGCACAGACAGGTAGCAGCAAAATGCTGATGCTAGGTGGTGGTAATCCTGCCCATATACCCGAAGTGCTGCAGTTTTTCCAGGAACGACTGGCGCGTATTGTTGATAATCCGGTCGAAATGGCACACATCATCGGTAACTATGATCCGCCACAGGGAGATAGGAAATTTATTGAATCCCTGTCTGCGCTGTTTCGTAAGCAGTATAGTTGGGATATTGGTCCTGAAAATATTGCGCTTTCAGCAGGCAGTCAATCTGCGTTCTTTATGCTATTTAATATGTTTGCCGGGGAGTATGAAGATGGCACGCGCCGCAAGATTCTGTTGCCACTGACGCCGGAATATATTGGTTACAGTGATGTCTGTCTGAGTGCAGACAGTTTTGTTTCATACAAACCATTGATTGAAATCCTGAGTGAACATGAATTTAAATATCATGTGGATTTCAATCAATTGCAAATCGGACCGGACATCGGTGCCGTCTGTATTTCCCGCCCAACCAATCCCACCGGAAATGTACTGTCTGATGACGAGATGGAAAAACTAACCGCGCTTACCAGATTACATCAGATACCTTTGATTGTTGATAATGCCTACGGCATGCCATTTCCGAATATTATTTTTACCGAGGCAAACTTGCACTGGGAACCGCACATGATTCTGTGTATGAGTTTATCCAAGCTGGGTATGCCAGGGGCACGTACAGGAATTATTGTTGCCAGCCAACGGGTAATAAAAAGCATTTCCAGAATGAATGCTATATTCAGTCTGGCATTGGGTAGTATAGGGCCAGCCCTGGCACAGGATTTGATCGAGACCGGAGAAATCCTGAGTTTATGCAAACATGTCATTACTCCTTATTACCAGCGTAAGGCGCAACTGGCAACGGCCATACTGAAGCGCGAACTGAAAGGGCTGGAGTTTTATTTACACAAGACAGAAGGCGCTATTTTTTTGTGGTTGTGGATTCCAAATCTGCCAGTCAGTTGCGAGCAGTTGTATCATCGATTGAAAGCACGTTCAGTGCTGGTTGTCCCAGGGCATTATTTCTTTCCAGGTCTGGAGCAGGAATGGCCACATCGGCATGAATGTATCCGTATCAGCTATGCCATGCATGATAGCGTGGTTGAGCAGGGGCTTGTGATCATTGCGGACGAAATAAGAAATATTTTCAATAGTAAATAAGCGGGGTAGTAGGTCGGGAATTTAACTATAATCAACTCTCTGGTAACAATCGATATTTATCAGCCCGAATCTTGATCAGATAATTTCACACAGCGGACATAAAAAAACTTATGGCAAAAGTAAAAAATAATTCCGAACGACCTGCCAGCCGGAATCTCAAACCACTCAGGGCGGCTTTCCCGTTCCTGTTGAAATACAAATCTAGATTGTATCTCGCACTGTTGTTCCTGGTGATTGCTGCCATAGCCGCTCTGGGTATGCCGGTGGCGCTGCGTGCTGTAATTGATTATGGGTTTTCAACAGACAGGGTGGGTACGATCGATATCTACTTTGTAGATTTATTACTGCTGGCAGCAACCTATGCAATATTTGCGGCCTTGAGATTCTATACCGTTATGTGGATAGGAGAACGGGTCGTCGCTGATATACGTAACAAGGTCTATGCGCATGTCGTGACCTTAAGCCCCAGTTTCTATGAAACCACACGTATCGGTGAGGTGTTGTCCAGGCTGACTACTGATACCACACTCGTGCAGACAGTCTTTGGTGCGGGCATGTCGATTGCATTGCGAAGTGCAGTCACGCTGATTGGCGCCTTTATCATGTTATTTATCACCAGTCCCAAACTGACCAGTTTGTTATTTTTGTTGTTACCTGTAGTCGTTCTGCCGGTATTAATGTATGGCCGGAAAGTCAGAAGACTGTCCAGAGCCAGTCAGGATAAGATAGCCGATTTGAGTGGTTTGGCAGATGAAACGCTGAACGCTATTCATATTATTCAGGCCTACACTCTGGAAAAATTCCAGAGTAAACGATTTTCCGATGCTATTGAAAGGGCATTTGAAACGGCAACTCGCCGCATTCTGATGAGCTCATTGTTGTCTGCTACGATTGTATTGACAGCATTCAGTGCAATCGTCTGCGTTTTGTGGATCGGCGCAAGGGAAGTGATCAGTGGCTCGATGACGCCGGGAACGCTGGGACAGTTTCTACTGTATGCCACCTTTGTCGCAGGTACCACTATGGCACTGGGTGAAGTCTGGTCAGATGTGCAGCGTGCGGCTGGGGCTATGGAAAGACTACTGGAGTTACTGGGCTCCACTTCAAATGTATTTTCTCCGGCCAATCCGGCAAAATTTATGGTTAATCAGGGTGCACTGGCTATTGAAAATGTAACATTCAGCTACCCATCCAGGCCTGAACATCCATCTTTAATCAATTTCAGTCTGCGGATCAATTCTGGTGAAACTATTGCGTTGGTAGGGCCTTCCGGCGCCGGCAAATCAACTGTGTTTCAATTATTGATGCGTTTCTATGATCCGCAGTCCGGCAGCATTGTGTTTGATGGAATTGATATCAAAACAGCCAATTTGACGGAAGTCAGGAGTCGAATTGGCATCGTACCTCAAAATACAGTTTTGTTTGCTGCAACGGCAATGGAAAATATCCGTCTGGGGCGTCCCGAGGCGAGTAATGAAGACGTGATTAACGCCGCCAAAGCGGCCTTTGCTGATGCTTTTATTCGCGAATTACCTGAAGGATACGATACCTTCCTGGGAGAAAAAGGGGCACGCTTATCTGGCGGGCAGCAACAACGTATCGCTATTGCCAGAGCCATTTTGAAGAATCCTCCGGTACTATTGCTGGATGAAGCAACCAGTTCATTGGATGCAGAAAGTGAAAAACAGGTTCAGGAGGCACTTGAACATCTAATGCGCAACCGCACCACGATTGTGATTGCACATCGCCTGGCCACCGTTAAGCAAGTCGACAGGATCATTGTGATGGAGGCGGGCACGATTGTCGATGAAGGCAATCATGAACATCTGCTCAAGGCCGATGGTTTATACGCCAGACTGGCAGAATTACAGTTTGGTGAGAAGACCCAGTAGCGACTCGAATTAGTACACAAGCACAAATAAAAAAGCCGCCCCGGTTAGGGGGCGGCTCCATTTCTCTGCATCTCCGAGGGGGGGGAGGAAATACAGATGAAAAGACTAGTTAACTTTCATGGCATCCTTGACAACTTTCTGTACTTCAGTCGCGTAGCTGTTACTAAGTTCTGCCACGGTACGACCTTCTTCAATCGCACGCTCGGTCAACTGTTTTGATACTTCAACCTGGGTAGTAATGTAGTTTTTAAAGCTTTCTACATCAGTAATGCTTGAAGCTGTTTTTAGCTGCTCAAGACCAACCTTGACACTGTCCTCAATGTATTTAACCTGCAGACCCATCAACTTTTCAATATTGGCAATAACCAGATTGTTCAGTTCACGGACTGGGGTCAGGTACTTTTCAAATTGTTCGTTCATGCTCAAATCCTCTCTGGTTTTATGAAATTAATGAATTACGGTCTTTGTGCGCTGCATCATAAATGAACATATGGTGCGACGCAACAATTATATTTTAACTATGCAAGCAGGATGTTAATTAGAAAAACAACTGCATTAGTAACGTGTAATATTAATCATTAACTTATTGATATAATTGATAATAAAGTAAATATCAATAACAAGATTTTCAGCATATACCCACACCAACCTAATAACTTTGGTGTATTCTGCTGACCGACTCAGACTTAAAACAATATTCCTGGAGAGTACACATGCTGGACATCCGAACTGCAAATGCTGCCCGAGGGTTAGGTTGGTTTGTGGACGGTTTTAACTTGTTCAAACTGAACATGCCCGTTTGGGTCGGAATTGCAATACTGTTATTATTTGCCAGCATGATATCTAGCGTATTTACTTTGGCTGGTCTGGTAATGCAATTGTTGTTTCCTGCGTTAATGGGTGGGTTGATGTTGGGGTGTCGTGAAACAGAAACAGGCGGTAAGTTGAAACTGGACCACCTGTTTGCAGGGTTTAGACAGGATGCGGCTGAACTGGTGTTGTTCGGGGTGATAAATACCATATTACTGGGTGTTATTCTGGCTGTAATGATATTTGCCATTATCCTGACAATAGGTGGATTCACAGTTTATACCGCGCTGTTTGAAGGTGACTACATCTCGTTACTTGAAAATCTGCAGGTAATACTCGTCATCATTTTAGTAGCACTGCTTGTTAGTGTACCCCTGCTGATGACCATGCTGTTTGGACCTGCCCTGATTGTATTCAATAAACTGAATGTATTACAGGCGATGAAGGCGAGTTTAGTTGCCTGCGTGAAAAACAGCCTGCCGTTTCTGGTCTATGGAATTGTCGGACTCGTTTTATCGGTACTGGCGACACTGCCCTTGTTCCTCGGTTGGATTGTGTTGGTGCCCGTATCGATTGCCAGTATTTATTATGCCTATAAGGATATATTTCCTGTCAGTTTAGATGCACTGGAACCGGAAAAATAAATTTATGTTATCCAGAAAGCTGCAGTTACCAGATCCAACCAAGGCCTTGCCCGGCAGGAAAACAGCCATGGCGATAGTGAACCGGCATTTTATCAATGCTCATCCAGTTCAGGGGCCGTTTCCACAAGGCATGCAAATCGCGATGTTTGGAATGGGATGTTTTTGGGGCGCAGAAAGAAAGTTCTGGGAAGTAGAAGGCGTTTATAGCACAGCAGTCGGTTATGCCGGTGGTTTTAGCTCGAATCCTTCGTATGAGGAAGTGTGTTCAGGAATGACAGGTCATAATGAAGTTGTACGTGTAATCTTTGATCCTGACATTATCAGCTACGAGAAGTTGTTAACAGTTTTCTGGGAGTCCCACAATCCAACCCAGGGCATGAGACAAGGCAACGACGTTGGTACACAATACCGTTCTGGTATTTACGTATATAATAATGAACAGGGTGAATTGGCACGAACGTCCTGTCAGAACTATCTGCAGAGATTACAGACTGCTGGATATGCCAGTATTACTACCGAAATTACGGATGCACCGGATTTTTATTTTGCTGAAACCTATCATCAGCAATATCTGGCGAAAAATCCCGGGGGCTATTGTGGACTGGGTGGAACAGGGGTTCGCTGTAGTTAAGTAGCAAGCACTTTTAACAACAACATGATTAACAGGTAACAAGATAAATTTATGTACATGCAAAAAAGGGTACTGGTAACAGGTGGTGCCGGATTTCTCGGCTCACACCTGTGTGAAAGATTGCTCCGGGAGGGCAACGAGGTTATTTGTGTGGATAATTATTTTACGGGCAGCAAACGCAATATTGCCCATCTGCTCGACTTCAAGGAGTTTGAGCTAATACGCCATGACGTAACTTTCCCGCTATATATTGAAGTCGACGAGATTTATAATCTCGCCTGTCCCGCATCACCAATACATTATCAGCATGACCCGGTGCAAACTACCAAGACCAGTGTGCACGGTGCTATCAATATGCTTGGTCTTGCCAAACGTATCCGTGCAAAAATCTTTCAGGCCTCGACCAGTGAAGTTTATGGCGATCCGGATGTGCATCCGCAACCGGAATCATACTGGGGCAATGTGAACCCGCTCGGTATCCGTGCCTGTTACGATGAGGGCAAGCGATGTGCGGAAACCCTGTTCTTTGATTACCACCGTCAGCATAAACTCAGGATCAAGGTGGCACGGATATTTAATACCTACGGCCCACATATGCATCCGAACGATGGCCGCGTTGTTTCCAATTTTATTGTGCAGGCACTGAAAAACGAACCGATCACCATTTATGGTAAGGGCGATCAATCACGGTCATTCTGTTATTACGAGGATCTGATAGAAGGGTTTGTCAGGCTAATGAAAACTGGTGATGAGATTACCGGTCCGATTAATCTTGGTAACCCGGTTGAATTTACTATTAAACAATTGGCTGAGACGGTAGTACGCATGACAGGCTCCTCTTCGAGTCTGGTCTACAAACCCTTACCGGCAGATGATCCAAAACAGCGACAGCCGGATATAACACTGGCCAGAAAGCATCTGGACTGGGAACCAGCAATTCAGCTGGAACAGGGGCTGGAGAAAACAATACGCTATTTTGATAAACTGCTGAGTGAATCGTCAGACTAGATTTCTGTTTGATGCAGATCTGGACTGTATCCTATAACAACGATCTACCTGTCCCAAATTTGGCTGACCATTCACTGGCAACTCGCTGCGGATCAAGATTAACGAGCCCATCGCGGTATTTTTTCTCTTTCTGCTGCGCTTCAATATGACAAATCTGTTCGACGGTTTCGGCCCTTCTGGCATCATCAACACTGTGCAAACATAGCCCGATATCAAAATGATCAGCGTATTTTTTCACCAGCACCACTGAACCTGTAAATTTTTCAAGTTCATTCCTGACCGGTATGGTTAATTCAATGCTTGTACCTGGCGGATAATAGACCGAAGAGCTGAACATGATACCGGCGCGAGTACTGTTGCGTTCCTTCTTACCAGCAAATCGGCTTATCCACTTCTTTCGTGCTAGTAAGGGTAATGCGCTTGGATGGCGGATAAATCCGGTTTGCTCATCCTGCAAGGCGATTGTTTCAGCCTGGTGGCTATGCCTTTGCCTTAGTGAAGCCCTATTGTCCGCATTTTGCAGGAAACGGTTTACCCGGAATTTGTTCACTGCCTGATACCTGTTTATGGATGCAGGAATATATTTATCGTTTATTCAGATTAAAATCAAGTTAAACAATATTAAAAACATATAATTACATAATTATATTAATGTTTATTTTTAACTATTAAACTGGGTATAAAAACAGCCAAGTCTTTGATAGTTAAATAATTAAGAAAGACGTCTGCTTATTATAAATTTGAGAATGGGCAAAAGCGCACCCATTCCAAATTCATCTGGAATAGGTGTGCTACAGATATAAATGATTAACGAACTGCTGTTATAGGTACAGGGAGACTCGGGGTCGGGCTAATCAGGTCACCAAGAATTCTGGCGCTTTCCTTCAGCAAGATATCGACTGGCTTGGTCTTTTCGTATTCCTCATCGCTGGCATCATCAGCAAGAGGTGGCAGGTTCTGGGCAACCCTGAATTCGTTTTGCAGACGTTTGGTTGCCTCGGTAAGTTGTTCACGCTCCAGTTTACGTTTGGATTCCAGTAGGCTGATGGTTTTCTTTTCACTAACCTGAAAATTGAGTTCCAACTCATCCATCAGTAACTTAAACAAGTGATCAGACTTAATGCGTTGTTCATGTTTAACACGAGCGGCGTCGTAACGGTCTGTCGGGGCATTCACGGCAACAAAACTTGCCGGTTTGATTTCCGTCCAAGGCAGGGCATTTTTTAAGGCACGCTCGCCATGTTCAGCCGTATTCAGCTTTGCTGTAGGATAAATGATATCCGGTATGACACCCTTGTGCTGATTGCTGCCACCGCTGATTCGGAAAAACTGGGCAATGGTGGTTTTTAAACGTCCGTGGTCGGTAGCATTCCGAGTAAATTTATTCAGGTCGACAATATTTTGTACCGTACCTTTACCGAAAGTGGGTTCACCTATAATGATTCCGCGTTTGTAGTCCTGTATGGCGCCTGCAAAAATTTCGGATGCAGATGCACTGTTACGGTCAACCAATACACCCATCGGTCCGCTATAGGCAATTGCCGGATCCGGATCGCGACTGATATCGATATTGCCGGAAGAATCCCTGGTTTGTACGATCGGTCCGGATTCTATAAACAATCCTGTCAGTTCGAGCGCTTCAGAGAGAGAACCACCACCGTTTTCTCGCAAGTCTATGATAATTCCTTCGATGTTATCCTTACGCAGTGTTTCCAGCAGTTTTCTTACGTCGCGTGTAGTGCTGCGGTAATCCGCTTCGCCTCGCGCCTGGGCAGCGAAGTCACTGTAAAAAGTGGGTAAAGTGATAACGCCAATTTTCTGCTTGTTTTCAAGTTCTATGACTTCGGATTTTGCAGCCTGTTCTTCCAGTTTGATCTCATCACGGGTAAGGGTAACCAGCTGGCTGGGCCCATCCGTGCCGGATTCTTTTTGCATAACTTCCAGTCGAACCACCGTTCCTTTGGGGCCACGAATCAAATCGACTATATCATCCAGACGCCATCCGATTACATCAACGATTTTTCCATCAGCATCCTGACCGACTCCGATAATCTTGTCGGACTCATGCAGCTTACCACTCAGATCAGCTGGACCTCCCGGCACGACACTTTGTACTTCGGTGTAATCGGTTTCACCACGCAGTACTGCACCAATTCCCTGCAGGGACAGGCTCATGCTGATATCAAAATTTTCAGAAGTGCGCGGAGAAAAATAGGAAGTATGTGGTTCGATCGACGTGGTGTAAGCGTTGGCGAATATCTGGTATATATCATTAGTATTATACTGGAATGTACTTGTCTGCAAGCGCTGATAACGCTTGCTGAGCACGTCCTTAATCTCATCTGCCGTTTTTTTGGTCAGTTGCAGATTCAGGTAATCATTTTTGACGCGCTTGCGCCAGACATCGTCAAGTTGTATCTGTTCTAACCAGGGGGCTTTGGAACGATCAAATTCAAAATCTTCATCCACGGTGAAATCAAAAGGCTTAACAAGCTCAGACTTGGCATAAGCAACACGTTCTTCAACACGGGTGCGGAACAGTCTGAAAATGACAAATACCGGATCGAGGTCAGGAGTTTTTAGCGCATCATCCATTGTCAGACGATATTGTTCAAATTGTTGCATGTCAGCACTGGTAAAGAAGCTGTGATTTGGATCCAGTGCTTCAATATAGTTATCCAGAATCTGTGATGAAAGGACATCATCCAGCGGTTTGTTCCGGTAGTGATAGTTCTCGAGAATGTAAACCATGATCTCGGAAGTTTCACCTTCATCCACGGTGGGAACCAGTTCAGAGACATCAACAAGCGGAGCTTCAGCACGAGCAGACAGTGTCAGTGCTAAGAATACAAGAACAGTTATAAAAGGCTTGTACATATAATCCAGATTAACCATCTAAAAGTTGAGGAAACACCGCGTAATATACTTGGATATTATCATGGCATGGCAGGCCAGAAGTATACCGTTATATTTAATGTAGAGCGAAAATTATACAGTAAAAGCTCAGGAAAATCGTGTGTTAACCGGATATACAGAAAGGAGAATGAATTAGTAGATAGTGTAAGTTATGAATCCGGATCACTTAAGTGTGATCCGGATTCAATGAACTAATTGATACTGCTACTTAATCTATCAGGGGGTCGGGGTCATTGCCGGGGTTTGTGCCGGTGGGGCACCAATTGACACCAGTTCGATATCAAAAATCAGGGCTGAATTCGGACCGATTGGACCGGCTGAGCCTTCACCATAACCCAGTTTTGAGGGCAGGAAAATCTGCCATTTGGAACCGACTGTCATCAGTGGCAACGCTTCCTGCCAGCCAGGTATGACCTGATTCAGCATGATGGTGACTGGCTGTCCACGAGTGTAGGAGCTGTCAAATTCAGTGCCATCAATCAATGTGCCACGATAATGAACCACAACTGCATCTGTTACCTTCGGTTGAGCACCGGTACCTTTGGTCAACACCTTGTACTGCAGGCCACTGGCCAGCTCGATGATGTCCTTGTTCTTCTTGTTTTCGACCAGGAAGGCTTCTCCGGCGACCTTGTTTTTCTCTCCTACAGTTGCGAGACGTTTTTGTTCCTGTTCCTGATAGGTTTTTACTGCCTGTTCCATTTCTGGAATTGTTAATTTTAGCGGGGCCTTGCTAATGGTATCGGTCATGCCCTGGATGAGAGCCTTACTGTCTACATCCAGTGACTGTGCTTTCAGGTTCTGGCCAATCTGTACGCCTACGGCATAGCTGAATTTCTGTTTGTCTGATGTCAGATCCTGTGCAGAAACAGCGATGGTCATTACTGGTAGCAACAAGGTAATCAGACAGATTTTTGATTTGAGCATAAGTTGTCCCGGAATTGGTTGTTAAGAGAGCGGCTAGTGTAAAGGAGAACATCGGCCAGCTCAAAACTAATTATCAAAAAAATGAGGATAAATCTGGCCTAGATCAGCAGTTTGCATGGTTATTAAATGTAAACAGGCTTCAGGATTTTAATTGGCAGCCTGCCGAATAGAGGCCCGTTCAGACTTCATTCTGAACGGGCCATCAACCAGGTAGCTTATTCTCAGGGAGCAGGAGTTGTTGCAGCTGCGGGAGCCTGGGCTATCGATAACAGTTCTACATCAAATATCAGTGTTGAATTCGGTTCTATCGGGCCAGATGCATTTTCACCGTAGCCGAGCTTGGAGGGAATATATACCTGCCATTTTGACCCGACCGGCATCATGGGTAAAACTTCCTGCCAGGCAGGGATGACCTGACTCAGAGATATCGTAATGGGTTCGCCGCGACTGTAGGAGCTGTCAAATTCCTTACCGTCAATGAACGTGCCACGGTAATGTACGACGACCGAATCGGACACTTTAGGCTGAGCACCTGTTCCTTTGGTCAAAATCTTGTATTGCAGACCACTGGCTGTTTCCGTGACATCGGCATTTTTCTTGTTGGCCGCGAGGAAGGCCTCTCCAGCAGCCAGATTTTCGCCGGCCTTTAATGCCAATCGTTTTTGTTCCTGTGCTTCGTAGTTGGCAACGGCCTGCTCCATTTCGGGCTGGGACAGTTTCATAGTGCCATTACTGACCATATCATTAATACCCTGAGTCAGCGCATTCTGATCGAGATCCAGGCTTTGATTGGCGATGTTCTGTCCCAATTGCACTCCGAGCGCATAGCTGTATTTTTGTTGGTCAGTTGAAAGCGATGTATCGCTCGCAGCTGGCGGTTCATTGACTTTAGGTGCTTCGTTTATCGCAGCCGTGCTGGATTCAGGTGTTGATGTTGTGTCGGACGGTTGCTTTCCACATCCAGCAAACATCATAACGGGTAGCAACAGAGTGAGCAGACGCAGTAGGGCTTTAGGCATGGGAATGTTCCGGGTTCAGGTTAAGGTAAGTGGTCAGTGTAAAGGAGAAAATTGTGTATCACAAAACTAAATTAAAAATTGCTGTTAATCGAATAGTGGGTAGTGGGTCAACAACAGCTTGTGACCCAGGCTGCCTACAGGCAGCCATTAGATAGTATGCAGGATTAAAGAAGACAGAAAATAGTCGGGGTGACAGGATTTGACAGATTCGTCTAGAACGAATCTGGTCGGACGCCAGTCCGCCCGCAGGGTGCAGACCAGGGATGGTCTGCAACAGCTTGCGACCCAGGCTGCCGACAGGCAGCCATTACAAGGCATGCAGGATTATTGAAGACAGTAAAATGGTCGGGGTGACAGGATTTGAACTTGCGACCCCCACGTCCCGAACGTGGTGCTCTACCAGGCTGAGCTACACCCCGACTTGAACTGCAGTATACCCTAATGTGTCCTTTCGATCGAAAACTGAGCAAGTGTATGCAGGGCCTCCAGATATTCTGAAGCGGGTAAGCCTGATAATGCCCGTGTCGCTTTTTCGGCCTCTTCCCTGGCGCGGGCGGTAGTGTACGTAATGGCGCCGGTAGATTCAATCGCTGCGAGAATATCATCCAGTTTATCTATGCCACCATGCTCAATCGCGTTACGAATTAACGAGGCCTGGGAACCAGTGCCATGGGCCATAGCGTAGATTAATGGAATGGTAGGTTTGCCTTCGGCCAAATCATCACCGATATTCTTGCCCATCTCTTCTGCGGAACCGCTGTAGTCCAGTGCATCATCAATCAACTGGAAGGCAATTCCCAGATGTCGCCCATACGTGGCCATGGCCTGTTCTTCTGCAACAGAACGGTTACATAATACCGCGCCAATTTGTGCGCCAGCTTCGAACAGTTTGGCGGTTTTGTTATGAATGACTTTCAGATAATTTGCTTCGGTCGTGTCCGGGTCATGACAATTGATTAATTGTTGCACTTCCCCTTCGGCAATAATATTTGTGGCAGCTGACATGATTTCCATTATCCGCATGGAATTGACATCGACCAGCATCTGGAAGGCACGTGAATAAAGAAAATCTCCGACCAGTACGCTGGCTTCATTGCCCCAGCGCTGGTTGGCTGTTTTTTGGCCACGTCTGAGCAAGGAAGCATCAACCACATCATCATGCAAAAGTGTTGCGGTATGTATAAATTCGATTATGGCCGCCAGATTGATGTGGTCTGCACCGCTGTAGGCGAATACCCCGGAGCTCAGTAATACCAATGCCGGGCGTAACCGTTTGCCGCCACTGTTGACGATATAAAACCCGAGCTGGTTGATCAGTTCAACCTCGGAATGCAGTCTCTGTTGTACGGTGGAATTGACCCGTTCCATGTCATTGGCTATCAGTTTACGCACTGAATCCAGGCTGTGGGTTGGGGGGTGAGTCTTGTTAGTTTCGGGATACGTCATGTCCGGTCCGATGTTGAATTATGCGGCATTTTGCCAATCCTGCCCGTTTTTGCCAAATAAAGTGTAAAAATGATGCAATTCCCGCTTGTGTCAACAGGCTCAATTCCTTAGAATTTGCACCCTTTGTACAGACGCTCGAACACGAGACTCAATGGAGATGCATGATGTACGCAGTGATCAAAACCGGCGGCAAACAATACAGGGTAAAGCAGGGCGATACCATAAAAGTTGAAAAACTGGAGGCCGACCAGGGTGCAGCTATCAAATTCAGCGATGTATTGCTGGTTTCTAATGGTGACACTATCAAAGTGGGCAACCCGCTGGTAGCAGGCGCTTCTGTTACTGCAACCGTCAAATCGCATGGACGTGGCCCCAAGATTCGAATTATTAAGATGAAACGCCGCAAGCATTATCGCAAGCGGATGGGACACAGACAGGGTTATACCGAGCTGTCGATAACCAATATCCAGGCATAGTAAGTTAGAGGGTAGATAGACATGGCACATAAGAAAGCGGGTGGTAGTACACGTAACGGTCGCGATTCCGAGTCAAAACGACTTGGCGTGAAGAAATTTGGCGGTGAATCAGTACGGGCCGGAAATATTCTGGTACGTCAAAGAGGAACCAAGATGCATCCGGGGCTGAACGTAGGTTGCGGTACCGACCATACCTTGTTTGCGAAAATGGATGGTCAGGTTATTTTTGAAAAGAAAGGTCCAAAGCAGAGGACATTTGTCAGCGTGGTGGTGAATTAACCGGATTTTCAGCCCGAGTTTAAACCGAAAACCCCGCCATCGAGCGGGGTTTTTTGTTTATTCATGTTTGTGTGGAATCGGGATAAAACAGGCAAATATATTAAAATGTAGTAATAGTTTTACTGGCTGCTCACGCACATCCTGTGCAACAGATTCTCGCTCAGGCGGGAAAAACAGTTTTACATCCAGGCGACGAGTAACTAAAAAATGAAATTCGTAGACGAAGCAATTATTACAGTCGTAGCCGGCAATGGCGGGAATGGCTGTGCGAGTTTCCGTCGAGAAAAATTTGTACCGTTTGGTGGTCCGGATGGCGGGGACGGTGGAGATGGAGGCAGCGTATACCTGGAAGTAGATGAGGGACTCAATACGTTGGTTGATTTTCGACATGCGCGAATATTCCGGGCACAAAATGGCCAGGGTGGAATGGGTCAGGAACGTTTCGGAAAGAAAGGTGAAGATATCGTTATACGTGTGCCACTGGGCACACTGGTCTATGACAATGATACCGATGAATTGATGGGGGACATGGTCAAGGACGGCGAGCGAGTGCTGGTGGCCAAGGGTGGCAATCATGGTGTCGGTAATACCCGATTCAAAAGCAGTACAAATCGTGCGCCGCGTAAATTTACCTTTGGCCACGCCGGTGAACAGCGTGACTTGAGGCTGGAAATGCAGGTGCTTGCCGATGTCGGCTTACTGGGTATGCCTAATGCCGGTAAATCAACCTTTATTCGTCAGGTGACGGCGGCGAAACCGAAAGTGGCAGATTATCCATTTACTACCTTGCACCCGCATCTGGGTGTGGTTGATCTGGGCGAGGAAACCGGCTTTGTCATTGCTGATATACCCGGTCTGATTGAAGGCGCCGCAGAAGGTGCTGGTCTGGGTATACAATTTTTAAAGCACCTTTCAAGGACACGTTTGTTGTTGCATATGGTGGATGTAGTCAGTTGTTCCGACATCGATGAACTGGTCAGCCAGATAAAAATCATTTCGAACGAATTAAAAGCCTATGATCCGAAGCTGTATAAGCTGGAGCGTTGGCTGGTATTAAACAAGATAGATGCGCTGGACCAGAAACAGGTAGAAAAGATTCAGGCCGGTATTATCAGGAAACTGCGCTGGAAAAAACCGTGTTTCACCATATCGGCGGTATCCGGCAAGGGTTGTCGGGACTTACTGAATTCCATCCAGCAGTGGTTTGACCGGGATCAGGAAGCCTGATACAGGAGTCGGGTTATGTCTGCAGAAAGAATCAAGATTACCAAATCACGACGCTGGGTGATCAAGCTGGGCAGTTCGTTGTTGACCAGTAATGGTTGCGGGTTGAAAGCGGATACCTTGCAAGTGTGGGTCAGCCAAATCATGCAACTGCGGGAGCAGGGGATCGATACTGTTGTGGTTTCATCCGGCGCTGTCGCTGAAGGAATTTCACGTCTGGGTCTGAAACAAAGACCTCATGAACTGCATAAATTGCAGGCGGCAGCAGCAGTCGGTCAGATGGGTCTGATACAAGCCTATGAGAATTGTTTCCAGAAGTTTGGTGTGCACACAGCACAAATCCTGCTAACCCATGAGGATATCTCCAATCGTAATCGTTATCTGAATGCGCGTTCCACCCTGCGCACGCTGCTCGATTTCAAGGTAGTCCCGATCATTAATGAAAATGATTCTGTCGCTACCGATGAAATCCGGTTTGGAGATAACGACACACTGGCCGCACTGGTCGCTAACCTGGTTGAGGCCGACTTACTGGTCTTGTTGACAGACCAGTCCGGCTTGTTTGATGAAGATCCCAGACGTAACAGTCATGCCAAATTGATTCAGCAGGCCAGGGCTGGTGATCGCAGCCTGGAAAAGCTGGTAGGTGAGGTCGGGACATGGGGGCGTGGTGGGATGTTAACCAAACTACGCGCCGCTGAAACTGCCGCCAAATCCGGTACACCTACTATTATCGCTTCCGGTATGGAACCGGATGTGTTGACCCGCATCGTATCCGGTGCCGAGGTAGGAACCTTGCTGACTCCTGAATTTGGACAGGTCGTGGCTCGTAAACAATGGTTGGCCGGGCAATCCCGGGTGTCCGGTCTACTCACACTGGATACGGGGGCGGTCAGGGTAATCCGTGAAGGAGGCAAAAGTCTGCTGGCTGTCGGAGTAAAAGCGGTTGATGGCAGTTTTCGACGCGGCGAAATTGTTTTGTGTCAGGATACCGAGGGTAATGAGGTTGCCAGAGGACTGGTCAATTACAGTGCAGATGAGACACGTACCATCATGGGACACGCCAGTAACAAGATAGAAAGCCTACTTGGCTATATCGATGACGAGGAACTGATACACAGAGATAATCTTATTCTTGTGTGAGGAGTGAGGGGTGAGGGGTGAGGCGTAAAGCCACAGCAAATTAACCCCTAAGGAAATAGTATAAGTACGTAATGCATCCGCGGATTGGTGTTCCTACAAAATATCGACGATTCTGATAATCGGCAGTTTTAAATCTAGCAAGAGTTGAAATCAGGAGCGAGGTATCAGGGGAGGATCAACTCCTCACCCCTCACGCCAAAGCGTGTATCTGGTTGTTCAGTCGGCTCTTCTGATAATCGGCAGGTTGGTAACTAGCAAGCGTTGAAATCTAGAGCGAGGTATCAGGGGAGGATCAACTCCTCACCCTTCACTTCTTCCCTCACTCCTTACCCCAAAGCGTGTATCTGGTTGTTCAGTCTGCTCTTGTGACGAGCGGCCTTGTTTTTATGAATCAGGCCCTTGTTGACCATATTATCAATGACCGGTACGGCATCATGGTAGGCTTTTTGAGCGATTTCCTTGTTACCCTTCTCAATGGCAACAACAACTTTCTTAAGCTGACTACGTAAAAATGAACGCTGACTGGCGTTACGAAGACGTCGGGTGATGGCCTGACGGGCACGCTTTTTGGCTGATTGAATATTTGCCAAGGTTTTTACTCCTGATTCTGGTTTTAAAGGCGCGTAACTATGCTGATTTGTAATCAATTTGTCAATCGTTGCGATTGATTGTGGTATTCTGCAGATAATAAATAAACCTCAATGAAACAAGTAGATAACCACATTTCATCTTGTACCTTCGGTGTAGCGGACAAATAATTAAATGAGCAGGTTGTTAAAATCGACCCGGGCAGTGGGCAGTATGACCATGATCTCTCGCGTATTTGGTCTTTTACGCGATGTGATACTGGCGCGCGCGTTTGGAGCCGGTAGCGGTTTTGACGTATTTATTGTGGTATTTCGCATACCGAATTTTCTACGACGATTATTCGCCGAAGGCGGCTTTTCCCAGGCCTTTGTGCCGATACTGGCTGAATACAAGGAAACCCGTAGCAAGGAAGAAGTACAAGCCTTGCTGGATCAAACGGTAGCCACATTGGGCACGGCATTGCTGATTGTCAGTGCTATCGGGGTCTTTGGCGCCCCGCTGTTGATTACCCTGTTTGCACCCGGCTTTCTAGAAGATCAGGACAAGTTTCATCTGGCCGCGGAAATGTTACAGATTACCTTTCCCTATATTTTGTTTATTTCACTTACCGCATTTGCCGGCGCCATATTAAATACCTACGGGCATTTCAATGTACCGGCTTTTACCCCGGTATTCCTGAATCTATTAATGATAATGGCGGCAATCTGGCTAGCCCCCTATTTTGCTCCGGAACGCCAGGTCGTTGCATTGGCCTGGGGCGTGTTTATTGCCGGTATCGTGCAAATGGCCTATCAGGTTCCGTATCTGCTCAGGCTGGGGTTTATGCCTAGACCACGATGGAACGGTGACAGGGCAGGTATCCTGCGGGTGTTTATGCTGATGATCCCTACGCTGTTTGCAGTCTCGGTGACCCAGATCAATCTGTTGGTCGATACGATGATGGCATCCTATTTGCCCGAGGGTAGTATTTCCTGGTTGTATTACTCCGACAGACTGGTTGAGTTTCCGCTGGGTGTGTTTGGTGTGGCACTGGCCACGGTGATCTTGCCGAATCTGTCGGCAGAACATGCCAAGGGTGCGGCTGAGGATTTTGGCAAGATTCTGGCGTGGGCAGTTGCTCTGGTATTCCTGGTTTCGCTGCCTGCCACACTGGGCCTGATCATATTGTCCAAACCGCTGATTACTACCTTGTTTCAGTATTCCGAATTCAGCCCCAACGATATGCTGATGTCCAGCAAAAGTCTGTCTGCTTATGCCGTGGGATTACCCGGATTTATCCTCGTCAAGGTGCTGTCCTCTGCTTTTTTTTCCAGACAGGATACGGCCACACCGGTAAAAATTGGTGTAGTGGCATTGATCTCGAATATTGTTTTGATTCTGATTCTGATCGGCCCGCTAGCACATGCCGGATTGGCATTGGCAACCTCTCTGGCAGCCTATATCAATGCCGGTCTGTTGTACCTGTTATTACAGCGGCGTGGACAGTACAAGCTGCAAAAGCCACTTCTGATTTTAGTCCTCAGAATCGTGATTGCAGTGGTCGTTATGTCGGTCACATTAATGTTGTTACTGCCGTCCATAGATACATGGTTGCACTGGAATTTTTATCAACGCGTCATACAACTGGTATTGTGGGTCTGCTTAGGCATGTTGGTTTATGCTGTCACGTTATGGTCAACCGGATTGCGCCCAGCTGATCTGGGTACACCAGCTTGAGTGGACGGAAAGCAGAATTGAGAACTATGCAGGTTCTACGAGAACTCTCCAGGTTGCAGACTGGTCAACACCAGTGTGTGCTGGCCGTTGGTAATTTTGATGGTGTGCATCTGGGACATCAATCTGTGATCAGGCAGTTGCGGGCACAGGCTGATCAATTACAGGTACCCGCAGTGGTGTTAACCTTTGAACCCTTGCCATTGGAACATTTTTCACCAAAGACAGCACCGGCCAGGTTGACCAATTTCAGACAGAAAGTTGAATTACTTGAGCAGTTATCTGTCGATAAAGTACTTTGTCTGCGATTTGATGATTCACTGTCAAGCTTGTCAGCACAGGCGTTTGTGCAAGATTTGCTGGTGAATGCGCTGGGTGTAAGGCGCATCATTGCCGGAGAAGACTTTCGTTATGGTCACAATCGGGCGGGTGATCTTGCCTCGCTGCGTCTGGCAGGTGACCAATATGGTTTTGAGGTGATACCGGCTGAGACCTTCCATTATAATGGTATTCGTGTGAGCAGCAGTCTGGTTAGAGGATATCTGGCACTGGGTGATTTCAGCCAGGCCAATGCCATGCTGGGACGACCCTACCAGATCAGTGGTCGTGTGATTCATGGTGACAAACGTGGCAGACAGCTGGGTTTCCCAACAGTCAATCTGGCCATGAAACGGAAAAATATGCCACTATCCGGTGTTTATGCCGTACGTGTACATGGTTTGGATGACAAGGTGTATGGTGGTGTTGCCAGTATCGGCACCCGACCAGTGTTTAATGGTGAAAAGGTGTTGCTGGAAACCTATATCTTTGAGTTTGATCAACAGGTATATGGAAAGCGCATCAGTATTGAATTCCTCAAGCATTTGCGCGACGAACGGGATTTCGCCACAGTGGAAGCCCTGTGTGTACAGATGCAAAAAGATGAAAAGCGGGCGAGGGAGTTTTTGGCAAAGTTGAATAACGGTGAGGGGTGAGGAGTGAAAGGCATTTGTGGTGACTCCACCGCAATGAATTACGAGCGACCAGTTATAAACCAGATGGATAAAGCATGACTGAATACAAGAGCACATTAAATCTGCCCAAAACGGACTTTCCGATGAAGGGTAATCTCGCCCAGCGCGAACCGGAAATGCTGGAACATTGGAAAAAAATGGATCTGTATAACAGTATCCGCAATAGCAAGGCAGGCAAACCGTTATTTATCCTGCACGATGGGCCACCGTATGCAAACGGCGATATACACATCGGGCACGCTGTAAATAAAATTCTCAAAGACATTATTATCAAGGCCAGGGGACTCAATGGTATGGATGCCCCTTATGTGCCTGGTTGGGATTGTCATGGATTACCCATTGAGTTGCAGGTTGAAAAGAAAATTGGTAAACCGGGGCAGAAAGTCACCGCCTCTGAATTTCGTAGTGCCTGCCGTAGTTATGCCTTGCAGCAAATCGAGAACCAGCGTCGGGATTTTATCCGGCTGGGTGTGTTTGGTGACTGGCAACGCCCCTACATGACCATGGATTTCAATACCGAAGCCAATATTGTCCGGGCATTGGGCAAGATGATACAGGCAGGTCATTTGCACAAGGGATCCAAACCGGTTTACTGGTGTACTGATTGTATGTCAGCACTGGCCGAAGCCGAGGTAGAATATCAGGACAAGAGTTCTCCGGCGATTGATGTCCGGTTTGAAGTTATCGATCAGCAAGACTTCATCAAACGCATCTCCTTAAGCACGACGTTAACCCAGCAGACCAGTCTGGCCGTGGTCATCTGGACTACGACTCCCTGGACATTGCCCGCGAACCAGGCTGTTGCTTTAAATCCGGAGCTCGACTACCAGTTGATTCAGATCGATCAGGATCACAGGACAGATTATCTTGTCCTTGCAACAGCGTTAGTTGACAGCTGTATCAAACGTTATGGTTATAAGGACTACAAGTCACTGGCTACCTTCAAAGGACAGGTTCTGGAAGGTTTGATGCTGCAACATCCCTTTTATGCTAGACAAGTGCCCGTCATCCTTGGAGATCACGTAACGACTGAAACCGGTACCGGTGCCGTACATACTGCGCCAGGTCACGGTATGGACGATTATCTGGCTGGTTTGAATTACAAACTGAAAGTGGAAAATCCGGTTGCAGGCAATGGCTGTTTTGTTGAAGGTACCGAATTCTTTGCTGGTGAATTTGTCTTCAAGGCAAACAAACATGTGATCGAGATTCTCAAAGAACGTCACAAATTGGTACTGGAACAAACTATCCAGCACAGCTATCCACATTGCTGGCGACACAAGACACCGATTATTTTCCGTGCAACCCCGCAATGGTTTTTCAGTATGGACGCGAACGGCTTGCGTGAAAACGCCTTGCGTGAAATTGCCAACGTCAGCTGGATGCCCGCCTGGGGACAACAACGAATTGAGAAAATGATTGCTGATCGAACCGACTGGTGCATATCCAGACAACGTACCTGGGGTGTGCCAATTGCCGTATTTGTGCATAAACAAACCGGTGCGTTGCATCCACGCACGATGGAACTGATTGAAAGGGCCGCTGTGCAAATCAGCCAGAAAGGGGTCGATGCCTGGTTTGATGCAGACCCGGCTAGCTATGCCGATATCGTTAGTGATGAATATGAGCAGGTCAGGGACACACTGGATGTGTGGTTTGATTCCGGGGTTACTCATGACACAGTATTAAAAGCGGACCCACGCTTGCAATTCCCGGCCGATCTGTATCTTGAAGGTTCAGACCAGCATCGCGGCTGGTTCCAGTCATCCTTGCTGACTTCAGTGGGTATTAATAATGTAGCTCCCTACCGCAGTGTGCTGACCCACGGATTTACCGTGGATGCGCAGGGCAAGAAAATGTCCAAATCGACTGGCAACGTAATTGCGCCACAAAAAGTGATGGACACACTGGGCGCAGATATCTTGCGTTTATGGGTAGCGGCAACCGACTACCGTGGTGAAATGAGTGTGTCGGATGAAATCATGAAACGCACAGCGGATGGTTATCGTCGTATCCGCAATACAGCGCGCTATCTGCTTGCCAATCTGGACGGGTATGATCCTGTGCGTGACTTTGTGCCTCATAACGAGATGCTCGAACTGGATCGCTGGGTACTGGGTCAGGTCGCACAGGTACAGGATGAAATCAAGCTGGCATATGATAATTGCCAATTTCATTTTATCTACCAGAGGTTCCACCAGTTTTGCGTCATTATCCTGGGTAATTTCTATCTGGATATCATCAAGGATCGAATCTATACCATGCGGGCTGACAGTGTGGCCAGACGCTCGGCGCAGACAGCCATGTTCCAGATCGCTGAAGCCTTCGTACGCTGGATAGCACCCATACTCAGTTTTACCGCTGATGAAATCTGGCAGTGTTTGCCGGGTAATAGGAGCAAATCAGTGTTTCTGGAAGAATGGTATCAGGGGCTGGATATGTTCAAGGCGGATGCAGAAAACTGTAACTGGCAGTATATCATTGCTGTCAGGGATGAAGTCAGCAAGGACTTGGAAGGTCTGCGTGTTGCAGGTGCAATTGGTTCAGGACTGGACGCCGAAGTGGCCATCTATTGTGAAGGGGAATACCGTACCGCATTGATGTCTGTGAAAGATGAATTACGTTTTGTGTTGATTTGTTCAGCCGCTACCGTACACGAGGCCGCTGTTCGTCCAGAAGATGCAACTGAAGCAGAAATTGCCGGGGTCTGGATCAAGGTAAATGCTTCTGCGCATGCTAAATGCATACGCTGCTGGCATCATCGTGCGGATGTGGGTCAAAACAATAACCATCCGGAATTGTGCCTGCGCTGTGTTGAAAATGTGGACGGTACTGGCGAGATTCGACACTATGCCTGAGCTGGTGTTATTAACAGGAATATTGTCCATGCTGGAAATTATTAATCGCCATGGCATTTGATTTTTCCGCTATACGACGTTTTTATAAGACGAATTCACTCTGGTGGCTATGGGTCTCTGTTGTTGTAGTGATTGCGGATCAGTTGAGCAAGTCCTATATCACGGCAACGTTTGATCTGCATGAATCCTTAGAACTTTTTCCGTTTCTGGATATTACCTATGTACAGAACACCGGCGCGGCATTCAGTTTTCTTCGGGATGCCGGCGGCTGGCAGCGCTGGTTTTTTATCCTGCTCAGCAGCGGTGTGAGTATTGGCCTGATGGTCTGGATACATACATTACCGGTAACCTGGCGTTGGCTGTCGATAGCCTTGTCACTGGTACTGGGGGGTGCCTTGGGAAATCTGGTGGACAGGATTCGGTTGGGTTATGTGATTGATTTTATCGACTTCTATTATCGTACCTGGCATTTTCCGGCGTTTAATGTGGCAGATTCAGCCATCAGTATTGGTGTCGTAATGCTGATCATAGATAGCTTCTGGTTCAATCACGCTTCCATGGGTCGTCATGGTAGTAATATTAAATTCTAGATCCTGCGGATAAATAAACCAGTGAACCAAACCAGAACAGCCATGCAAATAATACTTGCCAACCCGAGAGGTTTTTGTGCCGGTGTGGATCGGGCTATCGGTATCGTCGATAGGGCGCTGGAAATCTACGGTGCACCCATTTATGTCCGTCATGAAGTGGTTCATAACAAGTTTGTGGTGAATTCGTTACGGGACAAGGGAGCAATATTTGTCGATGAACTGGATGAGGTGCCGGATGGTTCAACCGTCATTTTCAGTGCACATGGCGTATCCATGGCCGTGCGCGAAGAGGCTGCACAAAGACAGTTGCGAGTCTTTGATGCGATCTGTCCGCTGGTGACCAAGGTGCATATGGAAGTCAGGCATTATCAGGATGAGGGCAGGGAATGTATCCTGATCGGTCATGCCGGACATCCGGAAGTAGAAGGAACACTGGGACAATACCGGACCACTGCCGCTACCGGCGGAATATATCTGGTTGAAAAGCTTGCGGATGTGGAAACGCTGGTGCCAAAACGTCCTGATTTTCTGGCTTATGTCAGCCAGACAACCCTGTCAGTAGATGATACGGCTGAAATCATACGCGCACTCCGGCAAAAATTTCCGACGATCCATGGTCCAAGAAAGGAAGATATTTGTTATGCCACACAGAACCGTCAGGATGCGGTCAAGAACCTGACCCGTGATTGTGATCTTGTTCTGGTGGTTGGCTCACGTAACAGTTCCAATTCGAACCGTCTGGTAGAGATATCGGAAAAGAAAGGTATACCGGCCTATTTGATCGATGGCGAAGAGGATATTCGTAGTGAATGGCTGGAAGGCAAAAGAAATATTGGCCTGACAGCAGGTGCTTCAGCGCCGGAGGTGCTGGTAAATCAGGTAATCAACCGACTTAAACTATTGACAGGTGGCGCCGCAGTCATCGAGGCTGTCGGGGTTGAGGAGCATGTGGTGTTCTCACTGCCGAAGGAATTGACCAGAAAAGTTGGTATAGTCCCGGCAGCGACCCGGGACAGCTAGCCTATTTGGATTCGGGTTTAGGCTCAGGCGTAATGTGGCCGGCCTCAGTTAATAACTGAGTCATTGCAGTTCGGTTATACCCGATAATTACTTTTTCTCCAACTAATAGAACAGGTACTTTTAATTCTCCAGCTAGTTGTTTTACCTTGTCTTGCAGTTCGATACTCATTGATACGTCAGTTTCAGTGAATGGTAGGTCCTTGGCAGTCAGGAATTCCTTGACCTGATCACAGACAGGACATTCTGCTATCCGGTACAGTATTAATGCAGGTTTCGCAGTTGTTATGTTGACCGGCTCACTAACCTCATAGTTTTTCTGGTTTATCTGACTGGTACCTGGGGGGCATGTCGTCTGGAAAGTGCGTTCACCCTTACTATCTTCACACACGACAACTGTCACTGCAGCACTGGATTGCATAGTTGCCAGTAACAACAAAAATATTCTGGTAATCGTCATATTTGACTCCTCAATAAGTTACAGAATACCAATCTGATTAACTTGAATTATAAAGGGATGGTTATGAATATGAAATGTTGTAATTATTGAATTTTTATCGAATTGTCTGCATTCTGGTAATTACAATAGAGAATATTCGACCTATAATCATGATCATATCTTAACAGGGAGCTTCATATGCATCATTTCCAAGGACTTATTTATCGTATTTCATTACTTGGTCTTTGTAGTGCGATCACAATAAATCCTGTTATTGCGACCGAGCTTTATAAATGGGTAGACAAAAACGGTGTTACCCAGTATTCGCAGAGTCCTCCAACGGATAATACGAGTGTAAAGACCCTGAATCTGCCTAATACGGCAGCCGATCCTGCGGCGATAGAGAAGCTAAAGAGCCGGGTTGAGACCGCGGACAAGTTACGTGATACCCGCAAGGAGGATGAACAGTTAAAACTTCAGGTCGAGGAAACAAAAGCACTGAATGAAGAGAACTGCAGACGGGCCAAAGCGCTTCAGGTCGTGATAGTGTTGCCAAAAATGCCGGGATAGCTCAGATGGTAGAGCGGCGCATTCGTAATGCGTAGGTCGGAGGTTCGATTCCTCTTTCCGGCACCATATTTTTTTACTGCTCGCGTTCAAATCTGATCAAGTCAGATTTGCCGATGTCTCTTTTCATACGCAGTATAAACAATCAAGAGATAAGTAATGTCTCCGGTCTGGTTTCATGCAGTAACGGATCGGTAGTTCTATAAATACAATTAGTCTTGAGGAATCCCGTAATGAAACGGTTACTGACACTTGCGACTGTGCTACTAATGATTTCAGTGACAGCCTCTGGTCAATCAACAGACGTGGAAGCGACACGGGTGATGGCTGAGCAGGGTGACGCCTATGCCCAGGTATATCTGGGTATGATTTACGATCAGGGAAAAGGCGTGCCCGAGGATAATGCCGAAGCTTTCAAATGGTATAAACGGGCATCAGATCAGGGTTTACCTTCGGCCCAATACAGTATGGCCACCCTTTTTGCAAAAGGTAGCGGCGTTGCCAGGGATGATTTTGCCGCCTATGTCTGGTATGCGGTAGCTGCCGTTCAGAGTCAGGATGGTGCTGCACAGGCCCGTGATGAAATTGCCATTAGTCTCAGTGCTGAACAACTGGAGGCCGGTCAGAAGTTGGTAAAGCGCTGCATAGAATCAGGTTATAAAGACTGTAGCTGATTATATTGTCAGCTTGTACATCTTGCAGAAGCCCTAAAGGAAGCTTTCCAGCAGATCTCGCTCTTCCTCACTGATATTCTTGTTCTGCAAGCGGTTCTTGATCATATCCTGACTGATATGATTGTGTTCAATCAGTTGCTTTTTCTCTTCCGGCAACAACGTGTCCAGAAAAAACAGGTTACTCGGTGGAGTAAAACCGGCTAGTACAATCGAATTGATTTCATCCGAAATGAGTCTGAAACGGCCGTTTTTTAGTTGCAAGCGCTGATCGGCAAAAGCCTTGTCGACGATGCCAGCAGAGTAAATCGACTGGATTTCCATCCGGTAACTGAAGATATGGCTGGCGTCTTCATTTTTGGCGATACTGGCTTCGATGTTGGTCAGTCGTGGATTGATCAGCTGCTTGATTGTTTCGAGTATTTGCTGGTCTTCCAGACGTTCGGAATAGATATCCAGAATGTTATCAATACCCAGCTGACTATAGGTGTCAGTACTGAATAGTTCATTACTACGGTAGGCCAGCAACTTGTATGACCGGAAACCCAGGGTTGAATAGATATCTGACAAATCACGGATATACCGGTTAAAGCCAAGTGCACAGACGAGTTGGGAATGATTCAGACCCAGCTGAGCTGCGGCCTTGTTGATCTTGACGATAAAATCCTCGTTTTCATCAATGGTAATCCGGTAAAAAATCTTGACCAGTTCGGCATCAGAAGCAGTCAATAATTCAGTAAATCCCAGCATATTCCGGTGTCTTCTTGCCTAGTTACGATTCATTCGAAGGTAGTCGCTCAGTACTTTGCGCTCATCTGCGCTGATACTTTTATCATTGATACGTGATTGTATCAATTCTTTCGGGATCAAGCCCTTGTTTAACAGCTTCTGTTTTTCTTGTGGCAGGATTGAGCTTCTAAAGAATATTTCACCAACTGGGATAATACGGTTTTCCACAATCATGGTTGCTTCATTCAACAAGGCCCGAAATCCACAGTCCTGTCGATCCAGTCTTTCTTCCGCAAAGTCGATGCTTGCAATTCCCGAGCTATAGATGGCATTCATTTCCGTCTTGTATTTTTCGATAATCATCGTATTGACGGTGGAATCAATTTCAGTCTCGATTTTTTCCAGTCTGCCACGTAATAAATATTGCATTACCGCATGCAGGTCTGTGTCAGAACGGACTTTTTCATAGATTTTCAACACATTCTCAAGGCTCAGACGTTTGTAAATGTCCGTTGTGAAAATAGTGTTTCGTTCCTGCGCCAGCTCATTGAACGTGGCAAATCCAAGTATCGGCAGCACTTCAATCAGATATCTGGCGGCGGGATTAAATCCGAAGGCACTCAGTAATTGTTCCTTGCGCAGCCTGTAGCCGTTGTCTATTTCCTCAAGCGGAGGAGTAGAGCGTGAATCACCGGATCTGAATTTGTAGAAGCGCTGCAACAAGGCCTCTTCATTTTCATTTAGTATTTCATCAAAAATTGACATGTGGATTTAATGAATACAGATACAGATTCAGTAGTTCAGCTTTACCGCTTATAGAACTGTACAAATCATGTAAAATTATTTCAGCATTTTTTGCAGGATACCAAAATTACGTATCCAGGGAGTAATCTGCTTTAACGAGTCCGGCAGGTTGGCTGCGGCCTGTTCTGCCTCGGCATAAGTAGTGTAAGCACCATAGAGGGCGTTATAGCGGGTAGTGCCATTAATCACAACTTGTATGTAAGCGGAATTATCTTCAATGTGATGCTGTTTCAGAAATTTTACGATGTCCGCTTCGTTGAGCACGCTTCCGATCTGTATCGTATAGGTATCCGGCTTCTGTTGTGTTACCCAGTCCTCGCGTTTAATGCCATTGGTAGTCATTTCTGAGACTGTATAATTTGGGGCGGGTGTCGCTTGAGGTTCGGGTTCATTAACTGTCGGGGCGGACGGTGTTGTTTCGACACTGGCAACCGGTTCAACCGGTGTTGCCGTTTCACGAGCGGATAGCGCATTCAGTTTGGTTTTGGCTTCCTCCAGACCCTGCACGGCGGCTCGTTGATACCATTCCCTGGCACGCACCAAATCAGGTGTTACACCATATCCGTTTTCATAAAAAATACCCAGGTTATACTGGGCCTGGGCAACATTCTTATCAGCGGCTTTCTCAAATAGTTGCAGCGCGGTGTCATAGTTTTTTTCAACTCCGCGGGCAAAGGCATACATAACGGCCAGACTGTATTGTGCATTTGCATGGCCCTTGTCAGAGGCGGATTTAAATAATGCCGCTGCGCGATTATCATCCTGTGCCACACCCAGCCCACGGTAATACATCAAACCCAGATTGAACTGCGCATCGACCTGTCCGGCACTGGCTGCTTTTTCCCACCATTTGGCGGCTTCCGTATAATTTTGCGGAATGGTTTCACCCTTGAAGTATTTTGCACCCACCTGGTATTGCACTTCTACCTCGCCCTGTTCGGCTGATTTCAGGTACCAGGCCAGTGCCTGTTGCGGGTCGGCGATGACTCCGTGACCATAGTCATACATGATGCCCATCATTTTTGGGCTTGCGCATCACCTGCCTCGGCCATCGGCCGGAGTATTTCGAGAGCATTCTTGTAATCACCCTTAATGTAGGCTGCACGACCTTCATCATAACCCTGCGCCATAACGATGGTTATCAAACAGAATGTGCCCAGTACTATCGTGTAGAGTTGATTGCGTAATCTAGTCATATTCAGTCACATCTAGTTGTAGTTAGGGAATTAAATAACCGTTTTCGCCAGTGTAAAGATTGCATCAGCATCCAGCACCAGATCATTCTGTTCAAACAGGCTGTTGATACATTGTCGTTGCAGTGCCAGTTTGGCCGGACCAAATCCGAGTGCACCCCAAACGATCTTGCCTGCCACCTGCTTACCTTTATCATTCATTCCTATACCGGCAATGCCTGCCGGGGGAACCGCATTTGCATCCAGTACAATTTCAAGGGACGGATTGTCCTGCCAGTCAGTCGTTTCCAGTAACCGTACACCGGCCGCCCCTGTTGCCATGACTATTTGCGCATCCTTCAGCTGGTCTATCCGTTGTTCACGGCTATCTGCTTCCAGCGGTTCGATTTGTACGCCATAGCGATCGTTCAGATGTTGGCAAGTCTGTTCAGACCGGCGCAGATTTCGCGAGGTGATAGCTACTCTGGCGCCTTCTTTGGCCAGCATCACCGCTGCGCGTCCACCGACCGGACCGGTACCGGCAAGTATAACGGCTTTTTTACCTTTAACACTCCCGCTTTTGAGTATGCTGGCGACTGCGGCAGCAGCGGTGGTATTGCAGCCATTGCAATCGAGCATGACGGATACCCGGAAATTATCAAAAAATACCCGTTTGACTGCATCCAGTATGGCATCGCCAACGGTTACACTACTGCCCCCGATAAACAAGGCGGTGAATTTCTTGTTGGGTCCAGAACGGGTAAAGATGGCACCCTCCACCATGGACTGGATCATATCGGGTACACAATGTGAGTAACCAATGACATGGTCAGCGCCACCATCGTAGGCGACTACCGTATCAAATACAGAAGGCTGGTTATCAGTATCAAGCTGGAACAGAAGTTTTTTCATCATCAGGGCAGCGAATCCGGCAAATAAAAGGTGGTGGTGAATAGGAGTTAATTTTATTCATGGTTCGATATTATCTGTATTATCATCCGATATTGTCCATGTTTAAATTTGCAAATAGCATCAACATTTGACAGTCCCGTGACGTGAACGGCAGTGTGTTTACGGAATGTTTTGGCTTGTTTGCTGGTGGACCCGTGCCAGTGGCACGTTGAAATTACAGTAACCCAATTGATAACCTAATCCGGATCCAGACTGATGATTAAAGAACAAAGTATTGAATTATTTCTTGAAAACCTGGCCAGTAAATCTTCCACGCCTGGTGGAGGCAGTGCTGCGGCCATTATTGGTGCAATGGGCGCGGCGCTGGTCAGTATGGTAGCGAATTTTACCGTCGATAAAAAAGGCTATGAAAACGTGCATGCGGACATGCGAACGGTGTTGGACCGTTCAGAGAAACATCGTCGGGAATTTATAGATTTAATTCAGGCTGATGTGGATGTATTCAATCAGGTGATGGCGGCTTATGGGATGCCACGTGAAACTGACCAGCAGAAACAGAGTCGTTCGGATGCCATCCAGTTTGCACTGAAACAGGCTACCGATGTGCCACTGGCCTGCGCCACGCTTTGTCTGGAAGTGATTGAACTGTCACGTCAGGTAGCAGAAAAAGGAAATACCAATGTGATCAGTGATGCCGGTGTTGCTGTGCTGGCGGCAGAAGCCGCGCTGGGCAGCGCAGCATTGAATATCTATATTAATATTGCCAATATTAAGGACGCCGACTTTGTGAATGATCGTCGTCAAAAGCTGGAAACCATGCTGGCCTCCAGTGGTGATATTACCGAAAGAGTGTATGCACTAGTAAAGAGCAAGGTTTAATTAGAAATGTCGCTGTCACTGGACGAAAATAAACAATGGTTGGATCCTGTCCGCCAGGTTATTTCTCCTAACTGTGACTTGCGTCCATCAGCTTGTACGATCAGTCTGATCGTCATCCATGGCATCAGTCTGCCTCCTGGCCAGTTTGGTAATGACTATATTGACCAACTGTTTACCAATAAGCTGGATCCGCAACAACATGCCTATTTTAGCCAGATACAAAACCTGAAAGTGTCGGCACATGTACTGGTCGACCGTGCCGGTCAGATAACCCAGTATGTCCCATTTGATGCTCGTGCCTGGCATGCCGGCGAATCGTGTTTTGAGGGTGTCAGGGCCTGTAATGATTATTCGATAGGTATCGAGCTGGAGGGGTGCGATGATCTGGCGTACGAACAGGTTCAGTACCGGCAATTAGCGTCGATTGTAAAGGTGTTAATGCAGGCATGGCCAGCCATCACGCGTAAGCGTATTGTCGGTCATAGTGATATAGCCCCCGGGCGCAAGACAGATCCGGGAACAGCATTTGATTGGGAATGTTTTTATAATTTAATTGATTGAATGTATACTGGCCACGTGCACTTTATGAGAAGAATCCATGAATCTGATTAGCATTCTGCTCGGTTTGGCGATGGAATATTTCCTCGGCCCACTGGACCGCTACCGGAATTATACATGGGTAGACACCTATCTCAGCTGGCTGGAGCCAAAATGCCAGCGTATACCTGCATGGGATGGTCCCGTTGGCGTGCTTGTGACCATGGCGATTCCAATAATGGGTCTGCTCGTGTTGTCCTCCTTGCTGGCACATATCTCCATAGTCTTGCCCTACGCACTGGGACTGCTTGTTTTCGTTTATTGTCTCGGTCCGAATATTGACACCTTGCTGAGTCACTATATCCAGGCGCTGGAAGGCAATATTGCTGAAGACATCGCGGTCATTGAGGGGCAGCTTAACCTGAAGTCTGATCCCCATAAATTCCACGGTGATCAAATCATAACGGCTGTGCTTGCGCGTGCCCATGACGCATTATTTGCCGTCGTGTTCTGGTTTATTGTGCTGGGTATGTCTGGTGCGTTGTTGTACACATTAACCCTGTTGCTGTTAACCAGAACAGCCGGTTCGCGCAGTGGATACGCCATTGCGGTGGAAGAATTACACAATATCCTGATCTGGCCGACTACGCGATTGCTGGCAACAGGATTTGCACTCAGTGGCAGTCTGGTAGATACACTGGAAGCCTGGCGCAAGGTTGAAGGCGATACCTTCAATTGCAGTCGTCAGGTGATGCTGAACAGTGGCTTGGGCGCCTTGCAATATGAAGAAACACAACAGGAAGATGAAGAAGAGGCCAAGTCACGTTATCTGCAATGGATACGTGAAGCACAGGCTTTAATCAACCGGACGCTGGTTGTCTGGCTGACAGCTCTTGGTTTTATGACACTGGGAAATGTACTTTCCTGATTTTAATACACGTTAAGTGTATTGCTGCAGATATTCGCTGACCGGTAGTAACTGACTGCCCCTGTCATTCCAGACCAGAATTTTTGCCTCCTCATACCAGTCACCCAACACGGTGCGATGGGCCGGTTTATTGTCCAGGCTGAATTCATGTATACCGGGCCGGTGTGTATGCCCGTGAATTAATTCGACCACTTTGGTCTGACGCATGACAGTTTCGACCGTCTGTTGCTCGACATCGACTATATAAGCAGTCTTACGCCGGGTAGAACGCTGCATGGCTGGCCTGAGTCCGTGGGCGAGCGCCAGACGCGCTGGACAGGGTAATTTCTTAAACAACATCCTGATGACGGGATTCATTACCAATCGCCTGTAGTACTGGTATTTCCAATCCAGGGTGCAGAGCAAGTCACCATGCATCACGAGCACCTGCTTACCATTGACCTGTATAACAGCCTGCTCCGGAAGGACCACACAGCCTGTCAGTTCGGCAAACCGGCTATCGATTAACAAATCCCTGTTGCCTTGTTGAATAAACAATCTGCTTCCACTACGGCTAAACGCAGCCAGTTCCTCGATAATTTCCGGATTTGGTGGCGTGCAATCATCCGGACCAACCCAGAATTCCTCAAACAAATCACCAAGTATATACAAGGCAGAGGACTGGCGTGCTGGCCCACGCAGTAGTTGTTTAAACAAGGCCAGTTTGTCTGGCCTGGCCGGGGATAGATGCAGGTCAGCGATAAACAGCGTATCCAGGTGGGCTATGGCCAACAGAATGGCTCAATCAATAACAGTTGCACTGTCTATGAGTATAATGTCCTGAGGTACATCCTGATGACCGGATCGACTGGTGGTTTTCACTTCCTCAATTTTTTCTACCACGTCCATGCCTTCAACGACCTTGCCAAATACACAGTAGCCCCAGCCATCGTTGGTTTTGTTACGATGGTTTAAAAAGGCATTATTGGTTGTGTTGATAAAGAATTGTGCTGAAGCCGAATGTGGATCTGATGTTCTTGCCATCGCAATCGTTCCTTCATCATTGATCAGGCCATTATCGGCCTCGTTTTCGACCGTGTTCGCTGCCGGTTTGGTACGCATATCCTTGTCAAGACCACCGCATTGAATCATGAAGTTTGGAATTACCCGATGGAAAATTGTGCCTGTGTAATGGCCGGATTGTACATATGAAATAAAGTTGGCAACGGTTTTGGGTGCTTTGACGGTATCCAGCTCAAGCAGGATATTGCCCATGGTGGTGACTATCTGGACTTTCATGATCTCTCCGGGGTTATCTGGTTTAAATATTCAGGTGGTACTGCGGATATCATAACAATTTTTCTCTCCAGGTGTTTCTTTTGCTAACATGCGCGCTTTATTAATCAGGAATATTAAGCCAGATGTTGAATATATATAACACACTGAGCCGCTCCAAACAGGAATTCAAGCCTATGCAGCCAGGCAAGGTCAGCATATATGTTTGCGGAATAACAGTGTATGACTATTGCCATCTTGGCCATGCCCGTATGTTACTGGTATTTGATATGGTTACCCGCTACTTGCGAGCTTGTGACTATGACGTAACCTATGTGCGCAATATTACTGATATTGATGACAAGATTATTAACCGTGCGCGCGAGAACAATGAAACGATTACTGCTTTGACTGACAGGTTTATTGCAGCGATGAACCAAGATGCCGATGCGTTAGGTATTATTCGTCCCGACATCGAACCCCGAGCTACCGGCTTTATTGCACAAATCATTGCCATGATCAGCAAACTGATCAGCAATGGATATGCCTATGTCGGTGCGAACGGTGATGTATTTTATGATGTAAGCCAGTTTGAGGGATACGGCAAACTGTCAGGCAAGAACATTGAGGATTTACGCGCCGGTGAACGGGTTGAAATCCAGGAAGCCAAGAATGATCCGCTTGATTTTGTATTGTGGAAAAGTGCCAAACCAGATGAGCCAGGCTGGGAGTCACCCTGGGGGGCGGGGCGTCCGGGTTGGCATATCGAATGCTCGGCCATGTCGGTTGATACGCTGGGCGAGACTTTTGATATACACGGTGGTGGCCAGGATCTGCAGTTCCCACATCATGAAAATGAAATCGCTCAAACCTGTGGCGCTACAGGCAAGCCCTTTGTCAATTTATGGATGCATAATGGCTTTATCCGGGTAGACGATGAAAAAATGTCCAAGTCACTGGGTAATTTTTTTACCATACGTGATGTTTTGAAAGCATATCAGCCAGAAGTTATCAGATTTTTCATCCTCTCCAGTCATTACCGTAGCCCGTTGAATTATTCTGATGCGAATTTGAAAGAGGCCAGGACAGCCCTGGCACGGTTGTACACAGCCATTCGGGACATTACTGACGATACCGCTACGCACGATCAGGCCTTCATAGCAAAATTTCATGAAGTCATGGAAGATGATTTTAATACCCGTGAAGCCGTGACTCTGTTGCACGAAATAGCCCATGAAATTAACAAGGCCGGAGATAATCAATCCGAGCGAGCCAGGACGTTGGCAGCCACCTTGCGTTATCTGGGTGGGATCCTGGGTTTGCTACAGGATAAGCCGGAAAATTTTTTGCAGTCTGGCAAGACAGGCAGCGGGGTGACGAATGATCAAATCCAGCAGTTAATTGATGAACGCGCAATGGCTAAATCGCAAAAGAATTTTTCCCTTGCAGACCAGCTACGGGATCAATTGGTCGGACAAGGTATTATTCTTGAAGACACGTCAAAGGGCACTATCTGGCGGCGTAGTTGATTTTATTACTGAAAACAGGTCGTAATTTCCGGATAAAAATTGACGCTCACATTCCCCGCGCGTATTATCGCAACCCCATGTCGGGGCATAGCGCAGTCTGGTAGCGCATCTGCTTTGGGAGCAGAGGGTCGGGAGTTCGAATCTCTCTGCCCCGACCATTTATTTTTGGGCCGCAGCATGCGGTCAGAAGGGCGGTGGACAATAGGTCTGGCGTGGTTCTTTCTGCTCTTGAAGCCTAGTTTAGCGCCCGTAGCTCATTCGGACAGAGCATCGGCCTTCTAAGCCGAGGGTAGCAGGTTCGAATCCTGCCGGGCGCGCCAAACGTGTAAACGACCATGTCAGGTTGGATTGACGTGATTTGCAGTGAATGTATATTGTATTATCTGATTCTGTGATCAGACATTTGTGATTTTATGGTGGGCGTAGCTCAGTTGGCAGAGCGCTGGATTGTGATTCCGGAGGTCGTGGGTTCAAGCCCCATCGTTCACCCCATTATTTTACAGTTCTGCAGCCTTATCGCTCGTCTGGACGTAATACGCCCGTAATGGTGAATCAGGTTTTTTTGCATTGGGCCGTTAGCTCAGCTGGTAGAGCAGGGGACTCTTAATCCCAAGGTCCGGAGTTCGACCCTCCGACGGCCCACCAATTTCCGGGAAAAACAACGTATTTACGTACTACTAATGAATCAATGGTTACGTTGAATCTGTCCGATTTTAATTTCTGACAATACCGTTCGTTATTAAGATGTAACACCTCAATGACAAGTAGTATGAATCATACTAATATCATTACTCAACAGTTTTATCCGGGGTTGAATACAAGTGGATTGGAACAGAGTAATTTTGACGCATGATCAGATTGAGAAAGAAGGGATGCTTGAGCGACTCAAGAACCAGTTCTTGTCAGTTTTCATGAAAACCAGTGATACAACGGATATGGCTATCCTGTCTGACAGCGAATACCTGAACGGGCGTATTGCCATCTATTTTTCCCCAGCCTGTAGTCCTGATTGTGATACCTTGCTGCGCTTTTATGAAGCCTTGCCGTGTGATGCTCCCAAACGTTCTGCGACATTTGTCTTCGCTGGGGATGAAGACGTGCTGGATTCGTTGAATTGAACCCGGGTTCAATGACGAATTCTGCCTTAATTCCGTATCGCTTCCACAAATTCAGGTTATACAGGCTAAACAGGTAGAACGTCGGTTCTTTAAAGGAAAAACCATACATGCCGACAACAAACGCCCAGAAGAAGCCACTTTTTACCGTACTGGTTGCAGATGATGATGCTACGACCCGTGCGGTATTGTCAAAAATGCTCGAATTCAGCGGCTACAGGGTTATTACAGCGGATCGGGGCGAAAAATGTCTGTTTCTTGCCCTGGAAAAAAAGGTTGATGCCTTTTTAATAGACATCAATATGCCAGGATTGAGCGGTATTGAAATCTGCAAACGCATCCGGGCCATGGCGCGTTACAAGGTGACGCCGGTTATCTTTATTACCTCGATGGATGATCACTCAGACCTGAATGAAGCCTTTGTTGTTGGTGCCACTGACTTTATCAATAAGCCAGCCAGTCAGACGGTACTGAGCGCCCGATTACGTTCTCATTTACAGACGGTTGAATATTTCAAGGAACTTGAACAGATACGCAATTACGCCAACCGCTATATTTCAATACGCACACGCAGAATGGTAGAGGCCTATTCAACCACTGGTCTGCGACCAACTCCCGAATTACATGAAGTCTGTATTATGTTTACGGACATACGTGGTTTTACCTCGCTCGCGCATCAGGTCGATTTGGAGACCCTGTTTGATGGATTGAGTAATCATCTCGGTATGCAGGTTGACAAGGTGTACAAATACGGCGGGTACATTGATAAGTTTGGTGGAGATGGCTTGATGGCCATCTTTGATGGTGATGATATGGCGATTCAAGCCTGTTATTGTGCATTTGAAATCATAGAGTCTTCCATGAAATTCATGAAAATAGCCGATCAGCATGATTTGCCGGTCGGAATAGGTATTCATTATGGTGAAGTGATGATTGGGAATATCGGCTCGGCTGAGCACCTGGATTACTCCGCTATAGGTGAGACAGTGAATATCGCCGCCAGATTATGTGGTTCGGCAGAACCGATGCATATAAATGTATCCGAAGAGCTGGTTAGTTTTGCCCAGATGGATCCAGACCTGTATTTTACAGAGCCGAAACTGGTACGTTTAAAGGGGCTGGACGACCCAGTGCCGGTATACCAGGTGTTCAGGAATTAGCGTTTGCCGGATGGTACGGATAACCGGTGAAAAAGCGGCTGAGCTTGTTGTAAACTTTAGTCGCTATTAACCGGTGGAAATGTAAAACAATTGAAACTTGCAACACGATCTATGGTCAAATCTGTTCATCTATGTACATGAAATCATTTACAGGCAAATTCGCAGGACTCTACCTGCTGCTGGTGTTGCTGGCTGGATATGTGCAGGCCGGGGATATAGGCGAACAACTGGCGCAAAACATGCCACAGATGCCAGTACCGGATGATCAACCTTCTGGCCGTTTACTACTACCGGCTGAACAGTCTGCAAGTGATTCCAAGGAAAAAAAATGCATGACGGTATGTGCCAGTTGGGGAGAGGAATGTTCTTATATTAACCGTGGTTCTGGTGGTACCACACGCAGTTGCAGACGTACCTGCCAGCAATACACTGAAGAGTGTTTCTAACTTCAATTCGCCTTCCATTGGTGTATAACATTCCCGTTTAGCTTGAACCTACCCTGATTAATGCACGGTTTTGTCGTTTTGGCCTTGGCAGAATCCGAATTCGGGCTAAATATAAATCCAGAGATACCGATAACTTTTCAACTATCTACAGATATTGGTTGTTGTTTACGCCCGCATTTGTAAAATGACCGCTTTTTTAATGGTTGAACAAAGGCGAAAGTGGCGGAATTGGTAGACGCACTGGCTTTAGGTGCCAGCGGGGCAACCTGTGAGAGTTCGAGTCTCTCCTTTCGCACCATCTATAACACGTTGTATATTAAGTCTTTTATTTAAAAGGAAACAGATCAATGCAGGTATCAGTTCAGACCACCGGTAGCTTGAAAAGGGAAATGAAAGTGAATGTTCCCGAGGAACGTATTGCCAATGAAGTGCTAACCAGACTGAAATCGATGTCTAAAACCGCCAAGTTAGCGGGCTTCAGACAGGGGAAGGTTCCTTTCAAGGTTATCGAAAACCGTTATGGTAAACAGGTGCGGGTTGAAGTAATCGGTGAAGTTGTACAAACCAGTTTTTATGAAGCTGTACAGCAGCAAAACCTGAAACCCGCTGGCAGGCCGGCGATTAATTCAATGGAACCAGATATGGGTAATGGTCTGGCTTATACAGCCGCTTTTGAAGTCATGCCTGAATTTACACTGGCCGATGTGAATAGCCTGGAGCTGGTCAAACAGGTGTGCGATATCAGTGATGAAGATTACCAGAAGATGGTGGATGTGCTGCGTAAACAGCGTCAGACGTTACAGGAAGTGCAGCGTGAATCTCGCACGGGCGACACGGTAGAAATTGATTTTAATGGTTTGTTGGACGGTGAAGCCTTTGAAGGTGGTTCCGCAAAGGATTTCAGGCTGGAACTGGGTGCGGGTCGTTTCATCGCAGGATTTGAGGAAGGGCTGACGGGTAAGGCTTCAGGTGCTGATGTTAGTCTGAATTTGAAGTTCCCGGATGAATATCAAAATGAAAAACTGGCCGGAAAACCAGTTGTTTTCAATGTGAGCGTCAAGAAAGTTCTGGAACCAGTTTTGCCTGAATTAAATGAAGAGTTCTTCAGAAATTTTGGTATCAAGGATGCCAGCCATGAAGCGTTTACAAAAGAAGTCAGGGAGCATATGGTCAAGGAGGCAGAGCTTGCGGTTCGTAATAAGTTACGTGATACCGTTATGAATGTTTTGCATGATGCGCACAAGGTAGAATTGCCGGAATCGCTGGTACATGAAGAGGCACACAGGCTTTACCATCAGTATATTGACCAGATGAAGGCTTACGGCGTTACTCCACCCAGAACCGCCGATGACGACAATCATAACCATGATTTATCCATGTTTACCTCACAGGCGCAGAAGCGCGTTGCCCTGCAACTGATCGTTATGGAGATTATCCGTAACAGAAACTTAAAGGCTGACCCGGCAAAAGTCAGAGCCGTGATTGAGAAAAATGCAGCCAATTACGAGGATGCCAGTGCAGTAATCAACTGGTATTACAGTGATCGCCAGCGCCTGGCAGAAGTGGAAGCGTCTGTGCTGGAAGATGAGCTGGTTGATTGGGTCTGTAATTCAGCAAAAGTTAAGCAAGTGCAGGTGACATTTGACGAGTTAATGAATAAAGGGCAGACTGGTGCGAACCAGTAGATCCGCGACCAGGAAAATCTAGATAAAACCCATGAAAAACAGTGAGATAAAAGCTTTAAATCTGGTCCCAATGGTGGTCGAACAGACCTCTCGCGGTGAGCGGGCCTATGATATTTACTCCCGTTTATTGAAAGAACGGGTGGTATTTCTGGTTGGACCGGTCGAAGACCAGGTAGCCAATCTAATCGTTGCCCAGCTACTCTTTCTGGAATCTGAAAATCCGGACAAGGACATCCACTTGTATATTAATTCACCTGGTGGTTCCGTTTCTGCCGGCCTCGCAATCTATGACACGATGCAGTTTATTAAACCCGATGTGAGTACCATGTGTGTAGGTCAGGCCGCAAGTATGGGAGCCTTGCTGCTAGCAGGTGGTGCGCGCAACAAGCGTTTTTGTTTACCGCATTCACGTGTCATGATTCATCAGCCACTTGGCGGTTATCAGGGGCAGGCGACAGACATTGATATTCATGCCCGCGAAATTTTGAAGGTTCGTGATCAGTTGAATAAAATCATGTCATTACATACGGGTAAACCACTGGAGACTATCCAGCAGGATACGGAACGTGATCGTTTCATGAGTTCACAGGAAGCCAGAGAATACGGGCTGATTGATGCTGTGCTGAGTGAACGCAAGGCTTTGGCTGAAGGCGCCATGAGCAACACTACACAAGGCAAACCGATAAGCAACCCGGGGGGGGGGTAATCCACTTGATGGAGGTGTACTTATGAGTGATAACAAACACAATAAAGGTGGAGAGAATGACAGGTTGCTGTACTGTTCCTTTTGCGGCAAAAGTCAGCATGAAGTCAGGAAACTGATTGCAGGTCCATCGGTATTTATCTGTGATGAATGTGTAGAACTCTGTAATGATATCATTCGTGAGGAAATTCAGGAAAAATCCATAGTCGGTGGTGGAAATAACCTACCGACGCCACGTGAGATCAAGAAAATCCTTGATGAATATGTGATAGGTCAGGAACAGGCCAAAAAGATTCTGGCTGTGGCTGTCTACAATCACTATAAACGGCTTGAGCAAGGTGGAAAAAAGGCTGAGGTAGAGCTGGCTAAAAGTAATGTGTTATTGGTAGGTCCAACCGGTAGTGGCAAGACCTTACTGGCAGAAACCCTGGCCAGATTGTTGAACGTGCCGTTCACCATCGCCGATGCCACAACTCTGACCGAAGCCGGATACGTGGGTGAGGATGTGGAAAATATCATCCAGAAACTGCTGCAAAAATGTGATTATGATGTCGAAAAAGCCCAGACAGGCATTGTTTATATAGATGAAATCGACAAAATATCACGTAAATCCGATAACCCTTCCATCACTCGCGATGTGTCTGGTGAAGGTGTACAACAGGCCTTGTTGAAACTGATTGAAGGTACCATTGCTTCAGTTCCGCCGCAGGGTGGACGTAAACATCCTCAGCAGGAATTTCTGCAGGTCAATACAGCCAATATTCTTTTCATTTGTGGTGGTGCATTTTCCGGGCTGGAAAAAATCATCCGCGAACGTTCAGAAAAGGGTGGTATAGGATTTTCTGCAGAAGTAAAAAGCAAGGACGATAAGAAGAGTATGAGTGAAATGCTGCGGGTAGTTGAGCCGGAGGATTTAATCAAGTACGGCCTGATTCCCGAGTTTGTCGGACGTTTGCCGGTACTGGCGACACTGGATGAGCTGGATGAATCGCAACTGGTCAAGATACTGGTAGAGCCCAAAAATGCCATTACCAAACAATATGCACGATTGTTTGAAATGGAGAGCTGTGATCTGGAATTCCGTGAAGATGCCTTGCGCACCATTGCGCGCAAATCCATGGAACGAAAGACGGGTGCCAGAGGACTTCGTTCAATCCTTGAAAGTGTACTGCTGGATACCATGTATGATTTGCCTTCGCTGGATGATGTTACCAAAGTGGTGATCGATGCGGGTGTCATAAATGGTGAGTCAAAACCGATTATGATTTATGAACGGCCCGAGATTTCGAAAGCAGCGTCAGACTAGTCATCGGGAGATGTTGTTCGGGTATACCGGAATTAGTCCGGCAGGCCTTGAAAATCACAGGCAATATCTCCATGTTAGATGCCTGTAACCTTAACTTATTGAGATACCATGAAAGAAATTGCTGACATCACTTCCACTGTTTATCCCGTATTGCCATTACGCGATGTAGTAGTCTACCCGCATATGGTAATCCCGCTGTTTGTTGGCCGGGGTAAATCCATCAAGGCGCTTGATATGGCAATGGAAGGTAACAAGCAGATTTTGCTGGTTGCCCAGAAAAGTGCTGTCGAGGATGATCCACATATCGATGAAATCTACTCGGTCGGTACCTTGTCGAACATTCTGCAGCTGTTAAAACTGCCGGATGGCACAATAAAGGTACTGGTTGAAGGTTCAGTCAGGGCACGTATCAAGGAGTTTACCGATTCTGACAAGTTGTTTGCTGCGTCTGTTGAAATAGTCCAGCAGGAAGAGGCTGATCAGCGTGAACTGGATGTGCTTGGTCGATCTGCCATGCATCAGTTTGAACAGTACATCAAGCTTAACAAGAAAGTTCCACCTGAAATCCTGTCTTCTGTCGCTGGAATCGATGAACCCAGTCGGCTGGCCGATACCATTGCTGCGCATATGGCTATACGTATTGATGAAAAGCAGAAAGTGCTTGAGTTTATTGATGTAGCCAAACGTCTTGAACATTTAATCCACCTGATGGAATCCGAAATTGACCTGTTACAGGTTGAAAAGCGTATACGCGGACGGGTCAAGTCACAGATGGAGAAGAGCCAGCGCGAGTACTATCTGAATGAGCAGATGAAAGCCATCCAGAAAGAACTGGGTGACATGGATGATGTTCCCAATGAGATTGAGGATTTGGGGCAGAAAATCGAAAATTCCGGTATGCCCAAGGATGTCAAACAAAAGGCCACTTCGGAGTTGAACAAGCTGAAAATGATGTCACCGATGTCAGCTGAGGCAACGGTTGTACGTAACTACGTAGACTGGCTGGTGAATGTTCCATGGAAAAAGAAAAGTAAAATCTTCAGGGATATCAAGAAAGCAGAGCAAGTATTGAATGAAGACCATTATGGTCTGGATAAGGTCAAGGACAGGATCCTTGAGTATCTTGCTGTACAGCAGCGCGTTAAAAAACTGAAAGGTCCTATCCTGTGTCTGGTTGGTCCTCCAGGTGTAGGCAAGACCTCATTAGGTAAATCGATTGCCAGGGCAACCAACAGGCAGTTTATACGTATCTCGCTCGGTGGTGTACGCGATGAAGCCGAAATCAGGGGGCATCGCCGTACCTATATAGGCTCTATGCCCGGCAAAATTATCCAGAGTATTGCTAAAACCGGCACACGAAATCCGCTGATTCTGCTTGATGAAGTTGACAAGATGGCAATGGATTTTCGTGGTGATCCAGCTTCAGCCTTACTCGAAGTACTGGATCCAGAGCAAAATAATTCGTTTAACGATCACTACCTTGAGGTGGATTACGACCTGTCGGAAGTCATGTTTGTTACCACCGCCAATAGTCTGAATATACCTCCAGCCCTGCTGGATCGTATGGAAGTGATACGTCTTTCAGGCTATACCGAAGATGAGAAGGTTAATATTGCTGAAAAGTATCTGATTAAAAAACAGATAGAGCGTAACGGATTGAAGGAGAACGAACTGGCTATCAGCGAGTCTTCTATACGGGATATTATCCGCTATTACACGCGCGAAGCAGGTGTACGTAATCTTGAGCGGGAAATAGCCAACATTTGCCGCAAGGTAGTAAAGCAATTATTGAACAAACCTGAAAGCAAAAGTCAGTTGATTACAGCCAAACATCTGGAAAAACTGCTGGGAGTCAAACGTTACCGTTTTGGTCGGGCTGAAGACGAAGACCGTATCGGTCAGGTAACCGGTCTGGCATGGACGGAAGTCGGCGGTGATTTGCTCACTATTGAGGCAGCCGTTGTGCCAGGTAAGGGTAAAGCTACCCGTACCGGCAAACTGGGTGAAGTGATGCAGGAGTCCATCGAGGCCGCTATGACTGTAGTCCGCAGCCGCAGTGATGTTCTGGGTATCAATCCTAAATTCTATCGGGAAAAGGATTTTCATATCCATGTGCCGGAAGGCGCTACACCGAAAGATGGTCCGAGTGCCGGTGTTGCCATGTGTATTGCGCTGGTCTCGGCTCTGACAGGAATTCCGGTGCGCTCCAGCGTAGCCATGACTGGTGAAATCACGCTCAGGGGTGAAATATTGCCCATTGGTGGTCTGAAGGAAAAGTTACTTGCCGCCTTGCGTGGTGGTATCAAGACAGTGCTGATTCCACTTGAAAATGAACGAGAGTTGGCCGAGATCCCCAAGAATATAAAACAGAATCTGGATATACGTCCTGTGCGATGGATCGATGAAGTGCTCGAAATAGCCTTGCAACGGATGCCGCAGCCACTGGTAGTTGTGAGTGATCCTGGAACTGAAATTGTCAATAGTGATGATGCAGGATCTGAGGATGTTTTGAGGGCACACTAGTTGGTTCAAAATTGCAATCTCTACTTGATGATATTATTTTTTAAAATTCTGATCAGTTCGCTTGACGTGATTCTGGCTGCTTGATATAAAGATTGCACTGAAGTTTCAATTCTGAAAATTTTCACTTTACCAATTACAATAATCTTCCTCTGGAAGAATCAAGAGGTTTAAATATTATGAATAAAGCTGAGTTGATTGACGTCGTCGCAGACAATGCTGATGTTTCTAAAGCTGCTGCTGGTCGGGCACTGGATAGCATTATTACTGCCATTACTAAAGCTCTTAAAAAAGGAGATACCGTTACTCTGGTTGGTTTCGGAACTTTCTCAGTTCGCAAGAGAAGCGCAAGAATAGGTCGTAACCCAAGAACTGGAGAAGCCATCAAGATACGTGCTTCCAAAGCTCCAGGGTTCAAGGCTGGAAAAGCGCTCAAGGATGCCGTAAACTAACGTGCTGTCCTTGGGTGCTTAGCTCAGCTGGTAGAGCGTCGCCCTTACAAGGCGAATGTCGGGGGTTCGATCCCCTCAGCACCCACCAAACTCCGGAGTGGTAGTTCAGTTGGTTAGAATACCGGCCTGTCACGCCGGGGGTCGCGGGTTCGAGCCCCGTCCACTCCGCCAAGATAGAACAGCGGGCGTAACCTTATGATGGGCTACGCCCGTTTTGTTTCAGGCAAGGAATGTTGCTAGAATAAAAAAATGCTACAAGCAATCAGAAATATCGTCACAGGATGGGTGGCCGTAATCATATTCGTGCTGCTGATTATTCCATTTGCGTTTTGGGGTATCGATTCGTATTTCGGAACCAGCACGATTAGTGCGGCAAAGGTTAATGGTATTGATGTATCCATGGCTGAATACCAACGTACATTCCAGACCGTTCGTCAGCAATGGCAGAATATCAGTCCGGATATGGCCGAACAGCCAGAATTCATTAAACAGCAGACGTTGGACACATTGGTGAACAGGTTACTGCTGGTTGAATTGAAGGATGAACTTGAATTAAGGGTCAACAGTGATCAGGTACGGGTCTCTATTAATGAGATACCGGCATTCCATAATCCTGAAGGCTTCGACAATGTGGCTTATCAGAACTTTTTGTTAACCCAGGGCTATACCCCGGTCCGTTTTGAAACCCAGGTCAGGGAAGACATGTCGCTCGAACAGATACAGTCTGGTTTGCTTGAGACAGTGATTTCCCCCAAAGCAGATGCATTAAGACTTGCGGCATTACAGTTGCAAACTCGTGACTATCGTTATGCTCTGATTGCGCATGACAAGTTGAAGGAAGGTGTCAGCAATTCGGAAGCAGAAATTCAGGATTTCTATCAAAAAAATCTGCAGGACTTCATGAGTACGGAAGATGTCACGCTGGCCTATCTTCACCTATCAGCTGACACCATTGCCCAAGGGCTGACAGTTGATGAAGCCTCTCTAAAGGCATTTTTCGATGCAACCCAACAAAACTACAGTGTTGCCGAACGCAGGAAAGTGAAGCAAATACTGGTCTATACCGAAAAAGATAACAAGGACAAGGCTGTTGAAGTTGCCAAGGAAATTCATGGATTGGTCACTGCCGGAACCTCATTTGATGAAATCAAGACGAAATATAGCCATAACGCTGATGTAACCGTCGAGGTCAGTGACTTTGGCTTTATCAACAAAGGTGTGCTGGATAAGGCAATCGATGATGCCGTATTTGCACTGTCTAAAGGTGGCATCAGTGAACCTGTAACGACTGAATTTGGCCAACAGATTTTGCTGGTGGAAGATATTACCGGTGGTACCAGTGCAACCTTTGAGCAGGCTCGTGCCGAGGTAGAACTGGATTACCGCAAGGAACAGGCACAGAAACGCTTCGTTGAGTTATATGATGAGTTGGCTGTACAGACCTATGAAAATCCGGAAACACTGGAAGTGGCTTCTGAATCGCTAGGATTACCTATACAGCAAAGCGGAATATTAACCCGTGACAGTGCCAGCGAACCCTTGCTGAATGATCCACGGGTACTGACAGCGGCATTTAGTGATGAAGTGTTGTTGAACAAAAATAACAGTAGTCTGATTGAAATTGCTGAAAATGATGTGGTCGTTGTTCGATTGACAGAACATCATCCAAAATCACAAAAAGCTCTTACCGATGTGCATGATAATGTAAATGACCGATTGCTGGCTGAAAAAGCAACGGCAAAGGCCAAAGTTAACGGAGAGGAAATTAAACAGAAGCTGGTTCAGGGTTCTACAGCAGAGGCACTGGCTACCGAGTATAGCCTTACGTGGAATCAACAATTTGGTGCCAAGCGTGAAAGCACAGATCTGGATCGTGAAATTCTGCAAAAGGCATTCAAGGCGGCCAAACCAGTCGGTAGTGCCACTGTCGAAGGTTCAGCCATGGTTAATGGTGATTATGTCGTAATACTGCTCGATGCAGTTCATGATGTGCCGGCAGACGCATTGACTGAAGAATCCGTCTTGCCGGTTAAAAACTACCTGCGCCAGTCTATTTCAAACCGTACCTTTGGGCTATTGATGGACGACTTGCGTAAACGCGCCAAGATAGAAATATTCGACGCCAATCTGTAAGCGTCGAATTTCCAGACAAAAATAACGTTTGTTGCTGGTTAGGCTGAAGCTGAGCCCGCGATATTATAACCGCAATCAACGTAGGTAATTTCACCTGTTACCGCAGAGGCCAGATCCGAGCACAGAAACGCGGCCACATTTCCAACTTCGTCAATTGTGACATTGCGTCTAAGCGGCGCATGTTGTTCCACCTGGTTCAAAAATCCTTTCAGTCCCTTTATACCGGATGCTGCCAGTGTTCTGATCGGTCCGGCAGAGACCGCATTCACCCGGATGCCCTCAGGTCCCAGACAAGAGGCCATATAACGTACATTGGCTTCAAGGCTGGCTTTGGCCACACCCATCACATTGTAATTTGGCATGGCCACAACAGCACCGATATATGACAAGGTAATCATCGCGGCCTTTCTACCCTGCATCAGCGGGCGAGCAGCCTTGGCCAGTGCCGCAAAGCTATAGGAACTGATATCGTGGGCCAGCAGGAATCCTTCCCGGTTGAGATTGTCCAGATAGCCACCTTCCAGCATTTCACGTGGAGCAAACGCAGCAGAATGTACGAGGATATCAAGATTGCCCCAGGTTGAACCCAGTTGTTTAAAAACTTCTGCAATCTGCACATCATCGGTCAGTTCACAGGGAAGGGTGATGGTTGAACCAAGTTCAGCGGCAAAGGTTTCCACACGTTCTTTCAGCTTGTCATTCTGGTAGGTAAAGGCTAGTTCGGCACCTTCCCGGTGCATTGCCTGCGCAATACCCCAGGCGATAGACCTGTTACTGGCAACACCGGTGATTAATGCACGTTTTCCTTGCAACATTCCCATGACATCCCCTCAGTAAAATGAATTTATCAGGTGGTATTCTATACCGAGAACCCAATGATTAGAAATGTTCTAAGGGGTGATATGAGGTTCACTAGATTTGACATTCACCTGACGATAGCGTGCCCGTTCCCTGATCGGATCCGGTAGTGGTATGGCAGACAGCAGGGTTTTTGTATACGGATGTGCTGGTTGCGCAAACAACGATTCGGTATCCCCGGTTTCAACAATTATTCCCTGATACATAACGGCAACCCTGTCCGACATATAACGTATGACAGACAGGTCATGTGAGATAAACAACATGGTTAGCTGGTTCTTTTTGACCAGCATCAGTAGCAAATCCAGTATCTGAGCCTGAATGGTCACATCCAGCGCAGAAACCGGTTCATCAGCAATGATTAACCGTGGTTTTAAGGCTATCGCACGTGCAATCGCAATTCGTTGACGCTGTCCCCCGGAAAACTCATGTGGATACTTGCGTATAGAGGCCGGGTCCAATCCGACATCGTTCATCAATAGAGTGATTTCTTCGTGTATCGTCGATTCAGACAGCGCTCCCCTGATTTGCAGTGCTTCAGACAACGCATCAAAGATAGTCATACGGGGATTCAGGGACGCATAAGGATCCTGGAATATCATCTGGAATTCGCGTCGATACAATTTCAATTCACTTGCAGAAAGCTCAGCCAGATTCCTGTCATCCAGCAGGATTTTACCGTCCGTTATCTGGACCAGTCTCATTACTGATCGTCCCAACGTGGATTTACCGCTGCCGGATTCTCCAACGAGTCCCAGCGTTTCACCTGGAAAAATCTGTAAATTGACATCATCGACTGCCTTGACCAGATTACGTCCGGAACGAAACAGTTCGTTATCATTACTTTGATACCAGGTTCGCAGATGTTGTAACGTCAGCAATGGTTTTGTGTCAGCACTATTGGCTATAAACTTTTCTGTTTTGGCACGCACCGGAATCGAGTCAAGCAAATTTCGGGTATAGGGATGTTGTGATTTGTAAAAGATATTATCCGGTGTTCCTTGCTCAACGATCTGCCCTTGCTGCATGACCAGAATATGGTCGGCAATACCTGCGACCACTCCGAGATCATGACTGACAAAAATCACCGCGATATTGTATTCGCGCTGAAGTTTCTTGATCAGCTTGAGAATCTGCGACTGGATAGTAACATCCAGCGCAGTGGTTGGTTCATCGGCAATCAGTATGTCCGGTTTATTGATCAATGCCATCGCAATCATCACGCGTTGACGCATGCCGCCAGATAGCTGGTGAGGATACAGATTCATGATTTGTTCAGGATCAGGCAGGCCAACTTCATTGAGCATCGCTATCGCAAGCGGCCAGGCGGCTTTTGCAGTCATGCGTTGATGCAGGCATACGGGCTCTGTGATCTGGTTTTTGATTTTCAGATAGGGATTCAATGAGGTCATTGGATCCTGAAACACCATCCCTATCCGATTACCCCGTAAGCCACGTAACTGTCGGTTATCGGATGTCAGGATATTCTGACCTTGAAATTCAATCGTACCATTTTCTATCCTGGCTGGAGGCATCGGTAGCAGGCCCATTATGCTGGAGCAAAGTACGGACTTGCCGCTACCGGATTCGCCTACGATGGCTATCGTTTCTCCCTTGTCCAGCTTGAAGCTGGCATTGAGTACGGCACGGGTTATGCCTTCACGGCCATGAAAACTGATCGATAGATTCTCTATGGATAATATCGACATGGATTTATTCCCGTGCGGAGCGTGGGTCTATTGCATCCCGCAATCCATCGCCCAGAAAATTCAGTGAAAACAATGTTAGCGAAAGGGTCAGGGATGGAAATACCAGCAACCATGGATATTCTTCCATGGTTTCCACACCGCTGGATATTAATGAACCCCATGAACTCATCGGTGGTTGTACACCCAGACCCAGAAAACTCAGAAACGACTCCAGCAGGATAATGCCTGGAATGGTCAAGGTGGTATAGACAATCACCGGCCCGAGTATATTCGGAAGTATGTGCCGAAAGATAATCCGTGGTCGTGACAATCCCATGCTGATGACCGCATCAATGTATTCCTGATTACGTATGCTCATGACCTGACTGCGTACTATTCTGGCCATGGTCAACCATTCAACCGCGCCGATGGTAATGAATAAGAGGTAGATGTTTCTGCCAAAGACGACCATCAGCAGAATAATAAATATTGTGAATGGCAAGGCGTAGAGGATGTCTACAATTCGCATCATTATCATGTCCAGACGACCACCAAAATAACCGGACACTGTGCCCCACAACACGCCGATGGTCAGGGCGACTACGGTAGACAGAAAACTGACCAGCAAGGATACCCGGCTGCCATAGAGTATACGGGTAAACAAATCACGACCCAGCGTGTCAGTGCCAAACCAGTGGGCAGAAGAGGGCGGGGAGGCTCCCAGATCCAGGTTCTGTTCTTCGTATGAATAGGGTGCAATCAGGTCTGCAAAAAGCGCAATCAGGATAAAACAGGTTACGACCCAGAATCCGAATACTGCCAGACGGTTTTGCCTGAGTCGACTGATGGCATCCTGCCACAACGAGCGGCCCTGCTGATACTGGTGTAATGGAAGAGGGGAATCCACGGTCATTGTTTTGCCTGATAGCTGATACGGGGATTCAGCGTGGCAGCAATAATATCGGAAAGCAGGTTAAAGACTACAATCAGCACAGAGAAGAAAATGGTTGTGCCCATAATCATGGTGTAGTCGCGGTTGAAAGCCGCCTGTACATACAGACGACCGATACCGGGTATCTGAAAGATGGTTTCAATGATAAATGATCCGGATAGCAAGCCGGCAAATGCCGGGCCGAGGAAGGTCACCACCGGCAGCAGTCCACCTTTCAATGCATGCTTTAGTACTATACGGGCTTCTGACAGGCCTTTGGCACGTGCTGTGCGGATAAAGTCCTGAGACAGGATTTCCAGCATGCCACCGCGAGTCAGTCTGGCTATATAGGCGGCATAGGCAAAACCGAGTGTGAACGAGGGCAAGACCCAGTCCCAACGCGAATCACCCCAGCCCGATACAGGTAACCATTCGAGCCAGATTCCGAACACCACTACCAGCAAGGGCCCCATTAAAAATGAGGGCAGACATATCCCCAGCATTGAAATGGACATGCACACATAATCTATCCAGGTATTGGGACGCACTGCGGCCAGCAAGCCGGCGCTGATTCCGATCATCAAGGCGATCATAATTGCATACAGCCCCAGTTCGAGCGTCGAAGGCAAACCAGTCAGAATCATTTCGGTGACGCTGCGGTTCACATATTTGAAAGAGGGACCCAGGTCGCCCTGCAAGAGTGAGGACAGATAATCCAGATACTCTTCATAGACTGGAGCATTGAGGTTATAACGCTCATTCAGGTTTTTCAGTATCTCGGGAGAAACTTTCTTTTCCGAATCAAACGGTCCACCCGGAGCGGCATGGACCAGGGCAAACGTCACCGTGATCACAATCAATAAAACAGGAATCGCCTGTAGTATCCGGAAAAGAATGAACTTTAGCATTTGCGACGGACGGGAGTTTCAGTCATCAGACAGGTAAACTGATTTGAAAGGATGATAGGTCAATGCATTTGGATAGATCCCTTTTACACGCGGATTGACCAGATTCGCGCTCATTTCATAATAGATAGGAGCAACAGGTGATTCATCAATCAATATCTGCTCGGCCTGCTGGAATAGCTCAAACCGTTCAGTCTGGTTTGCTGTCTGGTTGGCCAGCGTTATGAGATGGTCATATTCCGGATTTGACCAGCCGGTGTGATTATTGCCATTACCGCTCTCGAACATATCCAGAAAACTGGTCGGGTCGGCAAAATCGGCAAGCCAACCAGCCCGGGCGATATCATAATCACCCGTCTCACGACTGTTTAAATACACTTTCCATTCCTGATTAATCAAGGTGACATTCACATTCAGTATTTCTTTCCACATCTGCTGTAATGTGGTTGCCACATTTCGATGGGTGTTGTGGGTGTTATAAAGTATCGAGATGGCAGGAAATCCCTTGCCGTCCGGATAACCGGCTTCAGCCAGCAATTGTTTTGCCATGACCGGATCAAAATGGATATTCGCCCTCGGGGTATAACCGGTAATACCCGGTGCGGTAAAGGCTGTGGCCGGCTTTCTACCACCCTTGACGACATTCTTTGTAATCGAATCACGATCGATTGCCATGGAAAAGGCCCGCCGAACCAACACATTATCAAACGGTGGACGGGTGGTATTAAACAGATAGTAATATGTACCGAGGAACGGGGTCAGATGGATGTGGTCAGGTTGTTGCTGTTGGTACACCTCAATCTTGTCTGTCAGGATTTGGCCGTCCAGGGTCATGTCAATCTGTCCAGTGCGATACATACGCTCTTCAGTCTGTTTATTGTCCACCGCATAGTAGTGGATTTCGTCCAGTTTAACGGCCGCCGCATCCCAATAGGCGGGGTTTCTTTCCACAACGATCACCTTGTTCGGCGTCCATTCCTTTAACCGGAACGGGCCATTACTGACGATATTTTCTGGTCGTGTCCAGGCAGTGCCTCGATCATCGATCTTGCCGAACGATTCAATAATATTTTGCGGCACGATATAAGTGCTTTGATGATCGAGCAGTTGTAGAAAATAGGGAACCGGCTTATTCAAGGTTACTTCCAGTGTATTGTCATCCAGCGCTTTGATCCCCACACTGGTAAAATCGCTGATTTCACCTTTATTAAATGCCCGTGCATTGACGACCGCCTCCAGCATATAGGCATATTCACTTGCGAGTTTGGGCATCAATAACCGTTTCCAGGAATACACCACATCACGTGCCGTGATAGCTTCCCCATTAGACCAATGCAGATTTTTACGGATATGGAAAACATAATGGGTTTGATCATCAGAAATTTCCCATGATTCAGCCACAGCCGGTACAGGTTCGAGTGTTTGCGGGTTTTTGGAGACCAGCCCTTCAAACAAACTGAGTTGTATATAGTATTCCGGAATACCCGTTGTAATATGCGGGTCCAGATCCTGCGGTTCGAGCCCATTGTTCACACGCAGGATTTGTTGGTGGCTGATTACTTTATTGTTGGATTCCGGTTCAGTTTTATTACAGCCGGCAAGCAAAACAACGAGCAGAATAATTGCGCTGCAGGCAGATACTCGAGATAGCGTGGACGGGATAAATACCATTATCGCTTCAACAGGAATGGCTATTCACGGGAAAGATAGATGTCCTTGTATAAATTATAATCAAGAATGTTGTCTTTCCAGCCTTTCAGGTCAGGAGACATCAATCTGACCTTGGTATAATAATAGATAGGGATCAACGGTACTTCATCGGTGAAGATGGCTTCAGCCTGCTGAAATAAGCTGAAGCGTTTTGCACGATTAGATGTGCTTATGGCTTGTTTCACAAGTTCATCATATTCCGCATTGGACCAGCTGGTATGGTTCATGCCGCTAGAAGTCGTGTAACTATCCAGAAAGTCTCCTGGATCAGCAATGCCGGCAATTGATCCCATTCGAGCGATACCAAATTCTTTCTGGCTGAGTGTATCCAGAAATACCTTCCATTCCTGATTCACCAGTGTGGTCTTGATGTTCAGGCTGGTTAACCACATTTGCTGGATAGCTTGTGCAATCTGCATGTGTGCTTCTAGTGTGTTGTACATAATCTCAAAGGCAGGAAAGTCCTTGCCATCCGGATAGCCAGCTTCTGCCAATAGTTGTCTGGCATTTTCAACATTATATTCAATTCCGGGAAGCGGGTGGTAACCGTCCGGATCCGGTGGATTCAGAGAATAGGCCGGAATTTGCCCACCCTTGGTGACGTTGGTAACAATCTGGTTACGGTCAATAGACATCGCCAGTGCCTTTCGTACACGGATATCATTCAGTGGTGGACGAGTGGTATTTATCAGGTAGTAGTAGGTGCCATAAATCGGATAGATGTGGATCAGTTCTGGTTGTTCTTTCTGGTACTCGGCTATTTTTTCAACAGGTAATCCATTGATCATGTGCAACTGTCCAGTGCGAAACATCCGCTCATCCGTGGTACTGTTATCAATAGGATAGAAATAGATGCCGTTTAGCTTTACCCGCCCCTGGTCCCAGTATTGCCTGTTGCGACTGACCTTGATGATTTTGTTCGGTACCCACTCATCCAGCACGAATGGACCATTGCTGACGATGTTACCGGGGCGGGTCCATTCTGTGCCCCTATCAGAAATTTTGCCAAATTTTTCTATGGTGTCCTGATGTACTGGAGGAATATCCGAGATGGCTTCAAAAAATAGTGGCCATTCGCGTTCCATCGTAAATACCAGTGTGTAGTCATCACTTGCCTTGACGCCCACCTGGGAAAAATCGGTCAGTTCTCCCCTGTTGAATTTTTCTGCATTGAGGATAGGGTAATAATTCGTGGCATACTCATTGGCAAGTAAGGGATGCAACATACGATTGAACGTATAGACAAAGTCCCGGGCAGTCACCGGGTCGCCGTTTGACCATTTGGCACCCTTGCGCAGATGGAAGGTGTAGGTCATCTGGTCGGCTGATGCTTCCCAGGTTTCAGCCACTGCGGGTACCAGTTCCAGATTGGACGGATTTCGTGAGATCAAGCCTTCAAACAGTGCCAGAATGATATTACGTTCCGGTTCACCGGTTACTGTCTGCGGGTCCAGATCCTGCGGTTCTGTGCCATTACCCAGATGTAAAATCTGGTTTTGGGTGCCGGTATCCACATTACTGGCCTGTTGCTGGTTACAGCCACCACAAAGCAGTGCAGAGCAAAGCACAAATAGGTAAAATCTGTGTCTAATTGATACTCGGGATCTCAGGAAATCGATCATTTTCATATAAACCATATTAGGTTTCCGGAACCATTTTCTTAGATTCTAACACTAAAAACCACGGTAAATGCATTCAATCCAGCTAGTCCAGATCAGGGATACACCATGAATATAAACAAGCTTCACATTGTTGCTGTCACGTTCATTATCAGTCTCTGTTTTAGCCCATATGCGCTGACAGATTCCTCCTTTGGCATGGGGTACCAGCCTAAATATCCTGCCAATTTTGCCCATTTTGATTACGTCAAGCCGGACGCACCCAAAGGTGGTAAGTTGAACCTGTCTGCTTTTGGCACGTTTGAAACATTGAATCCGTACCTGTTAAAAGGCCTTGCCGCCCTGGGCCTGTCACCGCTGGTGTTCGAGTCACTGTCCGTACACAGTCTGGATGAACCCTTCAGTGTGTATGGGCATCTGGCAAAGGACATGATTCTCGCGGAAGACCGGTTGTCAGTTACCTTTGTGCTGGATGAAAAGGCAAAATTCTCGGATGGCTCACCGGTGCTGGCCAAGGATGTCAAGGCCACGTTTGAGTATCTGATCAGTGACAAGGGCTTGCCTGCCTATCGTTATTATTATGCCGATGTGGCCAGTGTGGATGTGCTGGATGAACGTAGTGTTCGCTTTAATTTCAAGAACAAGAATAGCGAGCTACATTTGATACTGACAGAATTACCAGTGTTCTCACCTAAATGGATAGGCAAAAAGTCGTTTGACCAGGTGGTAACCGATATCCCCATTGGTTCAGGGCCTTATATTGTCGACAGTTTTGCCGTGGGTAGTTATATCACCTACAAGCGCAATCCCGATTACTGGGCCAAGGATAAGAACACGGCGAAGGGCAAGTTCAACTTTGATCAAATCACGTTCAAATATTACAAGGATGACAATGTTGCGCGTGAAGCGTTGAAAGCGGGTGAGTTTGATTTCTATGAGGAGGCCTCCTCCAAAAGCTGGGCGACTGAATACAAGGGAGACATATTTACTTCCGGCAAGATTGTGGTCACTGAAATCCCGGACAGTAACAATGCTGGCATGCAAGGCTTTATCTTCAACCTGAGACGACCCATGTTTCAAGATAAACGTGTCAGGCAAGCTATCAGTCTGGCTTTTGATTTTGAATGGTCGAATGAGAATCTGTTTTATGGTCAGTACAAGCGTGATTACAGTTTTCACAGCAACAGTGAACTGGCTGCCACCGGCAAACCGGCGGGTAAGGAACTGGAAATCCTGAAAGAGCTGGGAGACAAGTTACCTGCGGCCGTGTTTGACGGAATGAAACCACCGTATTCGACGGCTGCACCGAACTCGATCCGGAATAATTTGTTACAAGCCAAACGACTGCTCGACGAAGCAGGCTGGAAACTGGGAGCCGATAAAATCCTGACGAATGCGCAAGGGGTACAGCTGATCATCGATTTTCCTGTGGTGAGTCCAACCTATGAAAGAATCCTGGCGCCGTTTGCACAGAATCTGGGCCGGTTGGGCATCAAGCTGAATTACCGGACCATCGATACGTCACTCTATATAAGACGTGCCGAGAATTTTGATTTTGACATGCTTGTTGATGCGCTGGGTCAGTCCTTGTCGCCGGGGAATGAACAGCGGGACTTTTTTCATTCGTCCACTGCGAACGTTCCCGGTTCACGCAACCTGATGGGTATACAGGATCCGGCAGTGGATGCATTGGTGGACAGAGTCATCTATGCAAAAAACCGTGAGGAACTGATCGCAGCGACCCACGCACTGGACAGGGTACTCTGGTATGGTGAATATCTGGTCCCTAACTGGTATACCAACAAAAACCGGATTGCCTACTGGGACAAGTTCGGTATGCCTGAAAAGCTGCCACTTTATTATATGGCTACGCAATACATGATTGAACACTGGTGGTCGAAAACGGCCAAATGAAGCTTTACATCCTTAAAAGGTTGTTGCTGATGATACCGACATTGTTCGGAATCATGTTGATCACATTCAGCGTAACCCAGTTTGTACCAGGTGGCCCGGTTGAACAGATGATCAGCCAATTGCGTGATAACGGGCCTCATGGTGAAACCAGAGGCAGAGGTTCATTTGGTTATCGGGGAGACAAGGGGCTGGATCCGCAACAAATCGAAGAGCTGAAAGTACTGTATGGCTTTGACAAACCAGCCACTGAACGTTTTATCAATATGGTCAAGAATTATGCCCGTTTCAATCTGGGCGAAAGTTATTTTCATCACAGTTCGGTGTTTGGTCTGATTGTTCAGAAACTGCCGGTGTCAATGAGTCTGGGCTTGTGGACTTTTTTTATTGTCTATTTCACCTGTATTCCGCTCGGAATTAAAAAAGCGATGCGTGACGGTTCCGTTTTTGATGTCACCACCAGCACTATCATACTGGTCGGCTACGCTGTGCCGGGGTTTATGTTGGGTCTGGCCTTGCTGGTGCTGCTCGGTGGTGGAGGATTTCTGGATCTGTTTCCCTTGCGCGGACTGATATCGGACAACTGGGATGAGTTGTCCTGGTTTGGAAAGATAACGGATTATCTGTGGCATATCACCCTGCCAGTGATTTCTTCAGTGGTGGGCAGCTTTGCGGTAATGACGTTGTTGACTAAAAACAGTTTTATTGAAGAAATCCGCAAGCAATATGTGACCACGGCGCGTGCCAAGGGTCTGAGTGAAAACAGTGTGTTATACAAGCACGTCTTTCGTAATGCGATCCTGCCCTTGGTGACTGCTTTCCCGTCCCAGTTCATTATGGCATTCTTTTCCGGCAGCCTGCTGATTGAAACCATCTTTTCGCTGGATGGTCTTGGATTGCTTTCGTATAACTCGGTAATCCAACGTGATTATCCGGTCGTGTTGGGTACGTTGTATCTGATTACCCTGTTAGGTTTATTGGCGAAACTGATAACCGATATCAGTTATGTTCTGATCGATCCCAGAATACAATTCGACGCGCTGAATAATTAGCCAATGAATAAGCCCCGGTTACGGTCCCCCCGAGATCGGGCATGGGCCAGATTCAAATCCCAGAAACGCGCCTATTATTCACTGATCCTGTTCAGCATCCTGTTTGTTATCAGCCTGTTTGCTGAATTCCTGAGCAATGACAAGCCCTTGCTTGTCAGTTATCAGGGGGAATACTATCTACCGCAATTTGTGGTCTATCCGGAAACAACTTTTGGTGGCCTGTTCGAAACTGAAGCGGACTATGCAGACAGCTTTGTCAAAACCGCAATTACCAGCGAGGGTAATTGGGCCATTTACCCACCCAATCCCTATTCATTCGATACGATCAATTTCGAGACAACTGCACCGAACCCGGCACCGCCTTCGTCTATCAATATTCTAGGTACGGACGATCGTGGCCGCGATATTTTTGCACGTCTGTTATACGGGTTTCGATTGTCAGTCTTGTTTGCATTTGCCTTGACCAGTATCGGTATTGTACTTGGTATTATTGCCGGTGCCTTACAAGGCTATTTTGGTGGACGGTTTGATCTGGTCAGCCAGAGATTGATAGAAATCTGGGGTTCGATGCCGGAGCTCTATCTGTTGATTATATTCTCATCTATCTTCGAACCGAGTATCTCGTTATTGCTGGTATTGTTATCGTTGTTTGGCTGGATTGGCTTGTCGGACTATATCCGTGCTGAATTCCTGCGTGGCCGGAATCTGGATTATGTCATGGCCGCCAAATCTCTGGGTGTATCAAACCTTGCAATAATGTGGCGTCACCTGTTGCCGAATGCGATGACGCCTGTCATTACCTTTTTGCCGTTCAGTATCAGCGGTTCGATACTGGCGCTGACCAGTCTGGATTTTCTCGGCCTGGGTGTTCCGCCCAGCACACCCAGTCTAGGTGAGTTATTGAATCAGGGTAAGGAAAACCTGCAGGCATGGTGGATTGTGTTGAGTACTTTCTCTGTGCTGGTGGGAACGTTACTGCTACTAATATTTATTGGAGAAGGATTACGCGAAGCGATGGATACGCGTAAGAATTCGAGCTGATTATGACCGATACACTGATAGACATACAGGATTTGAGTGTTGCCTTTGGCAGAGGAATGCAACTGACAGCGGTGGTGCATAATATTAGTTTCACCATCCCGCAACGAACCAGCGTTGCAATAGTGGGTGAATCAGGCTCAGGCAAGACCGTCACAGCCTTGTCCATTCTCAAGCTGCACGATACGAATAATGTAGTCCACCCAAGTGGCAAGATACTTTACCAGGGCCGCGATATCCTGGCTCAGTCAGAAGACCAGTTACGCAACATACGTGGCAAGGATATTGCCATGATTTTCCAGGAGCCGATGAATTCATTGAATCCACTTTACACAATTGGTGAACAGCTGATCGAACCGCTCATGTTGCATGAGCAACTAAACCGTAACGCTGCTCGCGCCCGTATGCTGGAATTGCTGAATCGTACCGGTATACCCGAACCACACAAACGCTTTGATGACTATCCACACATGCTGTCAGGCGGACAACGTCAACGTGTCATGATAGCGATGGCACTGGCCTGTAATCCAAAACTGTTAATTGCCGACGAACCTACTACTGCGCTTGATGTCACCATTGAAGCACAGATTATGGAATTGATTAAGGATTTACAAAAAGAGTTTGAGATGGCCGTTTTGTTGATTACCCATGATCTGGGCATAGTAAAACACTTTGCGAGTAAAACCATTGTGATGGAACACGGGGTGATAGTAGAGCAGGGTGTAACAGACAAATTGTTTAACAATCCATCTCACCCCTATACCCGGCATCTAATGGACAGTAAACCGGAGCGTCTGGTAGTAGACGATGAGACTGATGCGAATTCGTTATTATTGTCTGCCACGAATATCCGTTGCTATTTCCCAGTGAAGCAGGGGTTTTTCAAACGCACAGTTGATCATATCAAGGCAGTAGATGATGTCACCATCACTATAAACGAAAAAGAAACCATTGGAATTGTCGGTGAATCAGGCTCAGGTAAATCCACTCTGGGTAAATGCCTGTTACGCCTGCAATCCTGCGAGGGTGATATTGTGTTTCGAAACACTGATTTGAAGTCCTTGTCTTCAAATGAGTTGCGTAAAATTCGCAGTGACATACAGGTCGTGTTTCAGGATCCGTATTCCTCCCTGTCGCCACGTATGACAATCGAGCAAATCCTGATGGAAGGGTTGCGCATTCATTTCAGCAAACTTTCCAGGGAAGAACAGTTACGTCATTGTCATGAAGTGCTTGATGAGGTGGAATTGGAACATGACAGTTTGTTCCGTTATCCACATGAATTTTCCGGAGGTCAACGTCAACGTATCGCAGTGGCCAGAGTACTACTACTCAAACCCAGGCTAATTGTACTGGACGAGCCGACCAGTGCACTGGATGTCTCGGTACAAAAGCAGGTGCTGGAATTATTGCGCAAGCTACAGATTCGTCACGGTATCAGTTATATCTTTATCAGCCATGACCTTAAAGTGATACGTGCGATGTCACACAGGGTATGGGTCATGAAAAACGGGAAAATTGTCGAATCGGGGCATACCCGGGAAATCTTCGAACACCCGCAACATACCTATACGCGGGAACTTTTAAATGCGGCCTTGATTTATCAATAGGTTATACCCGGCAAACCGGTAATAGTTTCACAATTACCATGATTTTTTCTGTTAGACTTGAAGCTATAGTTAATCAATCATGAGTGGTGTTTATTGTGAGCAAGGTAAGCACAAATCAGGATGTTTTCATCGTTGACGGTGCGCGTACACCGTTTCTGAAAAACACCGGCGTACCCGGACCATTCACCGCATCGGATCTCGCTGTGCAGGCGACCAGGCCCTTACTCGCCAGACAGCCGTTTGCCGCATCAGTACTTGATGAGGTAATCATGGGATGTATTATGCCATCTCCCGACGAAGCCAATATCGCCAGAATTATTGCTCTGCGTCTGGGATGCGGTGACAAGGTTCCTGCATGGACGGTCCAGCGCAATTGTGGATCCGGCATGCAGTCGATCGATTGTGCCGTCAGTAATATCCGTTCAGGTCGTTCGCATCTGGTGCTCGCCGGGGGCACCGAGTCAATGTCGCATGCCCCACTCATGTTTAACCAGAATTTTGCCAACTGGCTGGGACGATTCAGTGCGGCCAAATCATTCCGTGACAAACTCACCCAGGTCATCCGGTTCAGACCGGGTATGCTCAGTCCGGTGATTGCCTTGTTACGTGGTCTTACCGATCCGGTAGTGGGGCTGAACATGGGGCAAACGGCAGAGGTACTTGCTTATCGATTCAAAATCTCACGCAAATTAATGGATGACTATGCAGCGCGTAGTCACCAGCGTCTGGCTGCCGCGCAGGCGGAAGGCAGAATGTCTGAAATCGAAACATTATATGATACGAGAGGAAAATTTTATAATTTTGACAGTGGCGTCAGGACTGACAGCACGGCTGAAAAATTGGCAAAATTGAAGCCGGTATTTGATCGTGATTTCGGCAATGTAACAGCCGGTAACAGTTCGCAGATCACCGATGGCGCTGCGCTGGTCATACTGGCGAGTGAGCAAGCCGTACAAAAATACAAACTGCCTGTTCTTGGCAGGATAATCGACAGTCAATGGTCTGCATTAATGCCGCAACAAATGGGGTTGGGGCCGGTGCATGCGATGACACCTATCATGCAGCGTCAGAAGCTTGCTATTCAGGATGTAGATTACTGGGAAATAAACGAGGCCTTTGCAGCACAGGTGCTGGCCTGTGTGGCCGCCTGGAATGATGACGATTACTGCCGAAATGAGTTGAACCTGGATGGTGCCTTTGGTTTGTTGGATCAGGAAAAACTGAATGTGGACGGTGGTGCAGTCGCACTTGGTCATCCGGTGGGTACCAGTGGAGCCAGAATTGTGTTGCATCTGTGTCAGGTGTTGGCACAGAAAAAGGTACACCGGGGCATGGCCGCCATTTGTATCGGCGGCGGTCAAGGTGGCGCGATGTTGATAGAACGGGATTAGGACTTTGGATCAGCAACTGTGGTTACGTCACGTGTTCCTGACCGAGGATAAATAAATCATGAGTAATAAACCATACAGACATTGGCAGCCACAAACCGACGAGGCCGGCATAGTCTGGTGTCATCTTGATGTACAGGATTCCTCGGCCAATATACTCTCTGCTGACGTACTGGATGAGTTCATTGAAATTCTTGAGACACTCGCTACCCATCTTCCCACGGGTCTTGTGATTTTGTCAGACAAGCCTAACGGTTTTATTGCCGGTGCGAACATCAAGGAATTTACCACGATTGAAAATGAAGAGCAGGCAGTAACCATGCTAACGCGTGGTCATACGGCATTTGATAAACTTGATACACTGGCTTGTCCCACGGTCAGTCTGATAAATGGTTTTTGCCTCGGTGGCGGCATGGAACTTGCGCTTGCCTGCGATTACCGGATTGCTCTGGAAAGTGAGAAGACCAGATTGGGATTGCCTGAAGTGATGTTGGGTATTCATCCGGGGTTTGGCGGCGTGATGCGAATGATACGGTTGCTTGGACCACTCAAGGCTTTACCGTTGATGTTGCAAGGTCGTACTCTGGAAGCTGGTGCAGCACGTAAACTGGGTCTGGTTGATTATGTGGTGCCAAAACGCCACTTTCTGGATTCGGCGCGTCAGCTGGTGCTCAAGCGCCCCAAGCCACGATGTGCCAGTTCACTGGCCGCCTTGCCGGGTAAATCACCATTACGGCAGTTGACTGCATACATTATGCGGCGCCAGCTCAAACAAAAGGTCAGACAGGACCATTATCCTGCACCCTATGCCTTGCTGGGTATCTGGGAACAATCCGGTGACGGTGAACAATCCTTGCTGAAAGCTGAAATCCGATCTGTGTCGAAATTAGCAATCAGTCCAGCGGCCAGAAACCTGGTGCTGGTTTATTTGTTACAGGAACGATTGAAAGCCGCCGGTACAAACAAGGATCAAAAAATCGGGCATGTGCATGTGGTGGGTGCCGGTGTGATGGGAGGTGATATTGCGGCCTGGTGTGTGTTACAGGGCATGACAGTCTCACTGCAGGACAGGAAACCTGAGTTTATCGCTCCAGCGATTAAACGAGCGTATCGATTATTCCTGTCTAAACTGAAAAAGCCAAGACCAGTACAGGCAGCGATGGATCGTTTGATAGCGGATATCGATGCACGTCAGGTTGAAAAAGCCGATGTCTTTATCGAAGCGATAGTTGAAAAAGCCGAAGCAAAGACTGAGTTGTTTGTCCACATGGAATCACGCTTGCCTACACATGCCATACTGGCGACCAATACATCCAGTATTCCGCTGGAAGTGATAGGCAATACATTGACCGATCCAGGGCGTTTGGTCGGGATACATTTTTTCAATCCGGTGGCGAAGATGCAGCTGGTTGAAATTATTTATGCGGCCAATACCGGAAAAGTGTGGATTGACCGCGCTGCCGCCTTCTGTTGTAGCATAGGCCGATTGCCTTTACCGGTGAAAAGTTCTCCCGGGTTTCTGGTTAACCGCATACTCACACCGTATCTGGTAGAGACCATGTTGATGACGGAAGAGGGGATTAGTCCAGAATTGATCGATCAGGTCGCACTCGCCTTTGGCATGCCGATGGGGCCAGTTGAACTGGCCGACACCGTTGGTCTGGACATTTGCTTGTCCGTTGCCAGAAATCTGGGCGCACATATCAATATTGCCGTGCCTGATAAACTGGTAAAAATGGTCGAAGCCGGTCAGCTGGGGAAAAAATCCGGCTCCGGGTTCTATCAATACAAAAATGGCAAGCCGCTTAAAAACAGAATCGAAGGCAGTCAGCATTCGTTCGCGGATATCGAGGACAGATTGATCCTGCGTATCCTGAATGAATGCGTGGCCTGTTTGCGTGAAGAAATAGTAGAAGATGCAGACTTGCTGGATGCGGGTATGATTTTCGGTACCGGTTTTGCTCCGTTTCGGGGCGGACCATTGCATTATGCCGCGGACCGTGGCTATCAGAACATTGTTGACAGACTGTTATCATTGTCAGCTAGTTGCGGTGATCGTTTCCAGCCAGACCAATACTGGCAATCACTATTGAAATAACGCTGTGAACCTGTCGCAAGACATTATTACCCCTCATGAAGCAGGTACGTTGCCGGGTTTGTTCAAACAACGCGTCAACCGATCAGCGGATAAACCTGCCTACCGATATTACGACAGCCTGAATGCAGTCTGGATGGATATTTCCTGGCGCGAAATGGCCAACGAAGTAACCCGTTGGGAACAGGCATTACATGCAAGTGGATTGCATCCGGGTGATCGGGTTGCAATCATGGCTAAAAATTCCAGATTGTGGGTGATGTTTGATCAGGCCGCGTTATCACTGGGGCTGGTCGTGGTTCCTGTCTATGCGGAAGATCGCGCCGATAATGTGCAGTATATACTTGAACATTCCGGTTCGAAGTTGTTGCTGGTAGGTGGTCCGCCACAATGGGACAGACTCCGGGACAAGATGAAAAGCTGTCATGTGCTTAAACACATTGTGGCCATATCAGATTGTGGCAAGTCGGAAGATAAACGTTTGAAGACACTGTCAGATTGGTTGAAGAAGGGAATCTCCGCCGTCACCAAACCAGTGTTGTCACCGGGTGATTTGGCCACTATTGTCTATACCTCTGGTACTACAGGTGCGCCCAAAGGCGTTATGCTAAGTCATCGTAATATTCTGGCCAACACCTACAGTTGTGCGCAAACCGGTATGGCCGAGCGTGATGGCGTGTTCTTGTCATTTCTGCCTCTGTCACATACATTTGAACGTACCGTCGGCTATTACCTACCGATGATGGTGGATGCCGTGGTCGCCCATTCCCGCAGTATTGCGGATCTACCGGAAGATTTATTACAGGTCAGGCCACAAGGCATCATTTCTGTCCCGAGAATTTTTGAGCGTATCTATCTTAAAATCCGTGAGAATCTGGCCACACAATCAGGAATGGTTCAGTCAATGTTTGATCTGGCTGTGCAAGTAGGTTGGCGCCGGTTTGAATATCAGCAAGGCAGGGCAAGCTGGCATCCCTCCTTATTAATGTGGCCTGCACTCGAAAAAATGGTTGCCAAAAAGGTACTGGCGCGGTTGGGAGGACGTTTGCGGGTAGCTATTAGCGGTGGAGCGGCCCTGTCACCGGAGATTGCCCGGGTGTTTATTGCGTTTGGTGTCCCCCTGTTTCAGGGATATGGACTGACCGAGACCAGCCCGGTCGTCAGCGTTAACACGCGTACACACAATATTCCCGCCAGTATCGGTTTGCCCTTGCCGGATGTACAGGTCAGGATTGGCGAACAGGATGAATTACAGGTCAAGGCAGACAGCGTGATGATGGGGTATTGGCAAAATGAACAGGCCACCCGACGTACTGTGGATCAGAATGGATGGTTACATACCGGTGACAAGGCCAGAATCAAAGACGGGTATATTTATATAACCGGCAGGTTGAAAGATATTATCGTTCTGGCAACGGGTGAGAAAGTTCCCCCTGCCGATATGGAACTGGCAATTTGCAATGATCGCTTGTTTGAACAGGTTGTGATTATAGGTGAGTCGCGACCGTTTCTTTCCGCACTCGTGGTCGTTAATAGTAATGAATGGAATAATTTTTTGCAGCAGCATCAGTTGCAAGCAGAACCGACAGACAGCGACAGGCTTGAGCAAGCCTTGCTTGCAAGAATGGCTCTGACATTGAAAGACTTTCCGGGGTACGCACAAGTCTATGCCGTCAGGTATATGCTTGAGCCATGGAGTGTTGAAAATGATTTATTAACACCCACATTGAAAGTGAAACGCAATAAAATCCTGGAAATCTACAGACAGCAGATAGAATCGATGTATCAGGGGCATAAATAACCCGGTTATGTCATGTTGGGATGGGGGAAGTCTTCATCAGGTGTATACCACTGGCGAGCAATGAAACAGCAACTGACTGACCTGTAGCCAGTTGCTCCTGTCGTGACAGGTAAGTTGAGATATTCAAAGTCAGTTTTTCCGATGTTTGCGGAAGTGCCAGGGTCACAACGGTACCTTCTCCCAGCTGGATTATTTCAGAAATGGTTGCCTGCAAATGATTGGTTCGGGAAGCCGCTTCAGATTCCTGATGGGACAGGGCTATTTGCGTAGAAGAAATAAACCAGTCAACTTTTTCATTCAGGCTGAACTCAGGCTGATAGTCACACTGCAATTTTATTCCCTGCCAGTCTATCCAGCTCTTGCCAGCTTGCGCATCCTGCGCACACACAGTAGCAGTATAAGCATTGTCATGACCGGTTAACCTAGCCACTTCCGCACTGACAGGCCTGTTCATTATGGTGTCAGCAGAACCAGTTTGCAGTGACTTGCCCTGACTGATGATGCACAATTTATCCGCCAGTCTTCTGGCTTCATTGAGATTATGGGTGACATGAATCACCGGTATATTAATCCGGGTTTTTAACTGCACCAGTTCACGCAGCAGGTGGCGGCGGGTCTGCTGATCAATCGCCGAGAATGGTTCATCCAGTAGCAATACTTCCGGTGAACAGGCCAGCGCACGCGCAAGCGCAACACGTTGTTGTTGTCCACCAGATAACTGATGTGGATAACGTTGTTCGAGTCCTTGTAAACGCGTCAACGAGATCAATTCGGAAAGTGAATGTAGCTTTTGCCTGTCCTTTATAGCAATGCGTATATTGTCCTGGACGGTAAGATGCGGGAACAGGGCGTAGTGCTGGAACACAAATCCGGTTGCACGTTTTTGCACTGGAATATTGCTGCCAGTGTCACTATCAAACCAAAGTTGATCACCACACAGGATTTTACCGGATGACGGTTGATACAAGCCTGCAATACTTCTCAATGTCGTAGTCTTGCCGCTGCCGGAAGGTCCTACCAGTACAAAAATCTCGGAGGGTTGGCATTCTATATCGATATCCAGTGGAATCGGTCCCGACTGGAATAGCCTGACATTGATTGAGTTAGCGGGCACGACGTTGTTCTTGCCTGTCGTTCAGCACATAGATCGTCGTGATGGCCGTTAGGCTGATCAACAGTAGTAGCGCAGACATGCTGGCTGCACCAGCATTATCATATGCCTGAACATGGTCATAGATTGAAATGGCAATGGTTCTGGTTTCGGACTGGATATTGCCACCCACCATCAGTACCACACCAAATTCACCCAGTGTGTGAGTGAACGTCAGGATAATGGCAGTAAGAATACCTGGCCAGGCCAGTGGTAGTTCAATTCTCCAGAACGTGGACCAGTTTGACAATCCACACGTCCAGGCCGCTTCACGGGTCACGAGGGGGATGGATTCGAAAGCACGCTGCATCGGTTGTACTGCAAACGGGATATTGAAAATAATTGATGCCAACAAAATGCCCTCAAAGGAAAACACCAGGGAGGTGCCAAACAGGTTTTCATACCATTGACCCAGAATTGATCGGCTCCCGGTGAACGTCAGCAGGTAGTACCCAAGTACTGTAGGCGGAAGTAATAAGGGTAAGGACAGAAAAGCTTGTAGAAAATTTCTGCCTCTGAAGCGTTGCCACGCCAGTATTCTGGACAGCAAGATGCTGGATGGGATCAGTACTGCGCAACTGATCAGGCCAAGTTCAATCGATAGTTTGAGTGCTTGCCAGTCCATCATTACCGGGTTACCGGTATGTTGTAGCCGTAATCCCTGAGTATCGCTTGCGCCCTGTCACTACCCAGAAACTGTTCAAACTCGCGGGTAACATCACTGGCTGTATCCAGCAACACGACATACTGGGTGACTGGTTTATACCAGGTATCCGGAAAAGGAATGTAAATACCACGGTCCTTCATGTTTTCTTGTTGCATGAACGAAAAAGGAATGACGGCAATATCCACGTTACCTGACAGTGCGTAGGGCACTACCTGTGATACATCCTCGGCCAATAGCATGCGGTCTTGTTCAATTACCCAGATACCGCCACTTTGCAAGGCGCGTACAGCGGCAGCGCCATAAGGTGCAAGTTTTGGATTGGCCAGTACCAGTTTGCGATAATCACTGTATTTTAGTGCAGTGATTACAGAAGCGAGGCTGGCCCCAGCGTACAGCGTGGATTCATTAGGAATAAACAAGCCGATGGGTCCTTCTGCAAAGGCCCAGCCACTGGAACTAATTACCCCTTCGTGGAACAACAATTCCACAAAATCGGCATTTGCCGAGATAAATAATTCAAACGGGGCACCCTGGATAATCTGTCTGGCGAGTGTTCCGGACGACCCGAAGGTCAGACGCAGTGTAGTACCTGTGTTGGTTTCAAACTCTTTGGCGATTTGGGTTAATGGGGCCGTCAGGTTTGACGCAACAGCAATCACCGGCGAGTCAGCTGTTACACAGACAGTAAATATCAGCAACAGACCGAGCAATATGAATTTTAAATACATTGAGACGCGCATAACGGGATGATACAGAATCCTGACCAGTTATTGTATTAATGCATTTTATAAAGTTTTTAGCGAGGCACCATTTTCATGGTGACAAATTCTTCGGCTGCTGTCGGGTGTATGCCGATAGTAGAATCAAACCCGGACTTGGTCACGCCTGCATTGATGGCAATAGCAATCCCCTGAATAATTTCACCGGCTTCCGCGCCGACCATATGGGCCCCAATGACACGGTCTGTGGCCTTATCGACTATCAGCTTCATGAAAGTCTTTTCATTTATGCCAGTCATTGTATGTTTCATCGGTCTGAAACTGTTCCGAAAAACGTTTACTTCTCCATAATGTTCTCTGGCCTGTACTTCGGTCAATCCGACCGAGGCCAGGTTTGGTTGACTGAACACACAGGAGGCAACATTAGCATAATCAACTTCTGTGGGTTGGTTAGCAAACAGGGTGCTTGCCAGCGCCATGGCTTCTGTTATCGCCACAGGGGTCAATTGTAACCGATTGGTGACATCACCCAGCGCAAGGATAGAAGGAATATTCGACTGGAAAGCACGGTTGATAATAATAGCCCCTTCCTTATCCAGCAATACTCCAGCCGTTTCAAGACCCAGTGACTCTGTATTGGGACGTCTGCCTAGTGCACAAAGTACCAGTCCGGCTGATTCAGACTTGCCGTTATTGAGCTGCACATTCAATTGTCCGCCTGCAGATTCGATGGCAGTTACCTCTGTATTTAAAAGCAGTTGCACACCTTTTTTACTGATTTCTTGTGCCAGCACTTCACGGGCTTCCTCATCAAAGCCACGTAGCGGTAAATCACCGCGATGTATCAGTGTGGTCTGTGCGCCCAGACCATTAAATATTCCCGCAAATTCAACCGCTATGTAGCCGCCCCCGATGATGATTATTTTTTCAGGCAGTTGAGGCAGATGAAAGGCCTCGTTTGAGGTAATGGAAAAATTGGCACCGGGTATATTTGGCAAGACGGGTGTGGCCCCGGTCGCTATCAGGATATGTTCTGCCGTATAGCTTTTGCCGTTGATGAGTACACTGTGCGGGCCTGTCAGCACTGCCTTGCCATACAAAATGACTATTCCGGCATCGACCATCAGTTTTGTATAGATTTGGTTTAGCCTGAGAATTTCACGGTCTTTATGCTGGATCAGGCGGTTCCAGTTGAACTGCGGCGGCAAGACATCCCAGCCATAACCGTTTGCATCCCGGAAAGCTTCGGCAAAGGTCGAGCCATAATATAAAAGCTTTTTCGGCACACATCCGGCATTGACACAGGTTCCGCCAGGTTGTGCCATTTCGGCAATTGCGACCCGTGCTCCCAGTCTGGCGGATACTCTGGCGGCACGCACTCCGCCGGAACCGGCGCCGATCACAAACAGGTCAAAATCATATCGACTCATTCAGTGCAATCCTGATTAAAGGGTATTCGAGTGTATCCGTGGGCTTGTCATGACTGCAATAGCACCGTAATGAAACCGGATAGAGGTATAAGACCATACCTTACTTACTGGTCTGTCATACGGGAGACAGTAGCCGTACCAGGCCAGGATTAATGCGTATATAATACTAATATATACAATAGGATGCAGAATATATCTCTTGTTAAATAGAGACGTGTCTTCCATCAGATTCCAGTCACCTGAATGCAGAGTCAAAAGACTTGGCTTTTTTATCGCACAGGGTAATATACCAAGCGGGTGTTGCCGCCTTCATCAATTGAGCACGGGGAATAATAATGATACTTCGTTTACTGACACTGGTATTTCTGCTGAATTTTTCCATACAGCTTCAGGCCGCTGATTATTCAACGCCAATGGGGCGCGTCAAGGACACCACGGACAGGGTAATCGTTATACTTAAAGATACCACGCTCAGTCGTGATACGCGCTGGAACCAGATTGCCGCACTTATTTACGAGGGCTTTGATTTTCGCAGCATGTCGCAGAGTGTGCTGGCAACCCACTGGGAACGTGCCACCGAGGATGAACGCAAAAAATTTACCGAATTTTTTTCCCAGTATATTGAAGCGACCTATCGCGCCAAAATCGAAGCATATACCGATCAGAAAATCATCTACAAGGATGAAGTTATACGTGGGGACCGTGGTGTAGTTGAAACGATCATAATTGCAGGTGGTACCGAGATACCGGTAAATTACAAACTGAAGAAAAATCAGGACAGCTGGTATGCGTATGATGTGGTGGTAGAAGGTGTCAGCCTGGTCGCGAATTACCGCAGTACGTTTGCAGCAATCGTCAAAAATGAAGGTATGCAGGGATTGATGTCCAATATCCAGCGCCGAATCGACAAGTACAAGCAGGAAATGAAAGCCACAGAGCAGACCGGCAAGCAGGGATAAACAGCAGGTTTCGCTGATGACCTGAACCGGTTAATCAGCAGTTGGTAGCGGCAGGCTGTGTTACTCCTTGCTCTCGAAGATATATTTGCTGATCAGCTCTTCCAGGTTTATCGAAGGTTCTGTATCGACTATTTCCATGCCTTCCTTCAGGAACTCACCTGAACCACCCGGTGTAATTTTTACAAACTTGTCACCTATGATACCGGCTGTACGGATCGAGGCAATTGCATCATCGGTTATGGTTACACCATTATTAATGTTTAGTGTGACCACGGCATGATATTCATCGGTATCGAACACAATGCTGTCGACATCGCCAATTCTGACCCCGGCCGCTTCCACATAGGCTCCGGTTCTTAACCCTGAAGCCGAGGTAAAGCGGGCAACTATCCGGTACTGGTCCTTGCCTGGCAGGCTTAAATCGCCCAGCTTGATTGCGATAAACGAGATCGCAATCAGTCCGATGATCATGAAAATACCCACGCTGATTTCAATTTTGGTTCGTTTGTCTGTCATATGGATTATCCTAAAGAATAATGGCACTCAAGATGTAATCAGCGAATAACACTGATATGGAAGCCAGCACTACGGCATCGGTTGTAACCCGGCTGACACCTTCTGATCCGTGGTGTCCGCCTCTGGCCAGATGCAGGTAAAATCCCTTTGAAGTCGCTACCCAGATCATGATAAATCCGAATGCAAAGGATTTTATTCCACCCATGAGTATGTCGCGCCAGAGTACCGAATCATACATTCCGCCCAGATAGGAGCCCGGGCTAACTTCAAACAGGATTACGCCAACGAAATAGCCACCAAAAATGCCGACACTGACAAATACTGTCGTCAACAGGGGCATGGCAATCATGGCTGCCAGCAGACGAGGGGCGATCAGATATTTGAATGGATCGATCGCCATACATTCAAGCGCATCGATTTGATGTTCGTTACGCATGATGCTGATTTCGGCACAGATGGCTGAACCGGCACGACCAATAATAATTAATGCCGTCAGCACCGGGCCCAGCTCCCGAATCAGGCTCAATCCTACGGCAGAGCCGAGCAGGGCGACTGAACCAAACCGGAGCAAGGTGTCATAAAATTGCAGTGCCACCACCATGCCGACAAAAATACCGGAGATGACGATGACCAGCAGCGAACGTGCACCGATAAAATGAAGTTGTTTAACTATCGGGAATAATTTGTAAGGTGGGGTAATGATTTTCCACAGGCCAGTAAGAAGAAACAGACCGCTGCGACCTATTGACCGAATCGTGTCAATTAAAGGGTAGATCAGAGTATTTTGCAGCATGTCAGTCTACTTCGTTAACTGGCGCAGGTAAGCTTCGCCATCCATCTGTTTTTCGCCGGGCAGACGATTCAGCATGTTTGTCACACGGCTGTCCTGACAGGCACGGATCTCGTCCCGCGTGCCGGTGATAATCTGTTTGCCCCTGTCGAGTATGGTAATGCGGTCAGCAACATGAAACGCACTTTCGAGTTCGTGGGTGATGATGATGATGGTCATGTTCATGGCATCACGCAGTTGCAGGATCAACTTGTCGAGTTCAACTGAGGTGACGGGGTCGAGTCCTGCTGACGGCTCATCAAAAAACAGCAGTTTCGGATCCATAATAACCGCCCGTGCGAGACCGGCACGTTTGAGCATGCCGCCGGATAATTGTGCCGGCATCAGATCTTCATGATCGGCGAGGTTCATCATGGCCAGTTTCATACGGGTCATGATCTGGATAGTTGTGTCATCGAGTGCAGTATGCTGGTGCAAGGGCAATTCCACATTTTCCCGCACGGACATCGAACTGAACAGCGCGCCATTCTGGAAGGCAACACCAATATTTTTTCGAAGTGCGTAAAGTTCCTTTTTACTCAATCGGGTCAGATCCTGACCCAGTATCTTGACCGAGCCCGAGCTGGGCATCATCAGTCCGAGTATATTGCGAAACAGAGTGCTTTTGCCGGAACCACTGTGTCCCATGATGACCAGTATTTCACGCTCGTACACAGTCAGATTGATGTCTTCCAGCGCGATCACTTCTCCATAGTGCGTGGACAGGTTTTCAAGCTGGACAATAACTTTGCGATTATCGGTCATCAGGATTTCTGCATGACAGCGGGTATCGATAGTTTTTCAAGTTCTACGATCACAATTCGAAGCTAGGGAATGTGAATGTTGTTTATCAATGTCTGTTTCAGTTGCTCGGCCTGTACTACTTCTGTGGCCGATAATTCCGCACTTAAGGCAACCTTGCGTTGTACGTCCATCACATTCCCCTTGTCAGCCAGCAGGCTGAACCAGGCCAGTGCACGTGTCTTGTCCTGTGGTGTGCCTTCCCCGTTCTGGTACATCATGCCGAGATTGCGCTGGGCGATTTGATGTCCCTGCATGGCCGCTTTTTCATACCAGTAACTAGATTGGGTCAGATCTTTATCGGTGCCTTCGCCGTACGCATAGGCTACACCCAGCTTGTATTGGGCGGGTGCATAATTATTTTCCGCCGCTTTTTTGAATAACTCAAAAGCGGATTTCAAATCTTTTGGAACGGTTTCTCCAAATGCATAAGCCAGACCGCGTTCATAATCAGTCACGGCCGTATTATTACGGCTGTTATCTGAACCTGTTGTGACCAGCGTAGTCTCGACTGCGGCAGGTGATTCCGGTGCAGCGTAAGCTTGTTCTGTTGTAGTTGGCATCGGTTGTACCGCTTCGGTCGATTCCGATATGACCGCAGCAGATGGTGTTACATTCATTCGAGACAGATTTTGCAGATTATGGGATGCAGCAGTATGGCCTTGTTTGGCGGCCTGCTCATACCAGTTTTTGGCCTGACTATCATCTTGCGCCACGCCTTCACCCATCAGATACATATTGCCCAGACTGTATTGGGCATCCGCATTGCCCTGTTCAGCGGCGCGTCGGTACCATAATGCGGCTTCTTCATAATCCTGTTTTACACCCATACCCTGGTATTTCAAGGTTCCCAACTGGTACTGGGCCAGAGCATATCCACGTGCAGCAGAGGACTCAAATAAGTTGACGGCGCTACCGAAGTTCTTGTTCTTCAATTCATTCGTACCATTTTCATACAGTATGCTCACATCTTCCTCCGCTACTGTATCGGTGCTGGTTATGTCGGGGGTAATGTTTTTAACATCCGCCGCTGGCACCTCATTTGGCACCGGTGTCGTTTCATTACTATTGGTAACCTCAGTCTGGTCAACAGGTTGGTCTGTTTTTTTGCTGCCAAACAGGCGGCCAAAAAATCCGGGTTTTTCTTCTGTTGCAGGTGTTGGGGTCGCTTTAGCTACGGGTTCGGTCGAACTTGATGGCCTGTTATCGGTAGCAGAAGTGACATCCATTTTCGCTGGAGTTCCAGTTGAGGTATCCAGCGTTTCAATACCGGCTTGTGTGGTCTCAGGCAGGGCAGGTTCGATATTGTCTACAGACATCAAGTCGGATGATACGGCAGTTCCTGCGGTACCCGACGCCTCAGGCGTGACTGTTGGATCGGTTGCTGATTTATTTCTGTCCAGATTAGCCAACTGGCTTTGTATCAGATCCTGAGTGGATACCGGAGCAGTTGTCGTTTCCTGAACATCCATGAGCTGAGTACTGGGTGTGACAGGTTCCGGTGTGACCTGAATTTTTTCTGTTGCATCAGGCTGCACATTGACCGGAGCAGTTGTATCCCCGGCAGTTATCGGTGGTTGTACCGGTTCAACAGTTGCGACAGCAGAGGCTTCAGTTGTCGAACTTGTCGATGGTGTAGCCGTTTTCAGCCGGGTTAATTGGGTAGCTACCAGTTCTGCTGTGGTTGCAGCCTTGATTGGTGCGGGTGCCATATATGTTGATTGCGAAGCACCGGAGTTAATAGCAGATTCAGTCGATATTGTTTCAGACTGTTCTGCCACAACGGGTTCGGAGGGTAACTCGCTGGCTGCCGATGCTTCTATCTTGGTTTCAATGCTGGTATTTTCCTCTATCGAGTTTACCGGCTCTGTCGGGATCGCTGAAGCGGTTACTGGTCCAGAGACAGTGTCGGTTGCTGCGGCATCCGCTTCCTGTTGTTCATCTTCCGGGACAGTCACTTGTTTCGGCATGACCGGTTCATTCTGGGTTTCGGAATTCACCAGCGGCCCGACTTCCGTTTCAGTAGATGCGGCATCGGCTTCAAGTTGCTCGTCTTCCACAACGACTGCTTGTTCAGTATTGGATGTTTCGGCTGGTTGCGATTGTAGCGCGTCAGCCGCATCCGCGGATTCCTGTACAACAATTTCAGTCATAGTGGCAGCGGGTTCAACTGTTACGGATGAGGCAACTGCCGCAGCTGCTTCTGCTGGTACGAGCGCTGACTCTACCGCTAATCCTGTACTGGATGTACTAGCTGTACTGGTTTGTTCCGGTTCAATCTCAGCAACCGGTTCAGTTACGACTGGCTCAACCACCGCTGGCTGAACGGGAGCCGATTGCGCGGCAACTGTGCGCTCCAGATTAGCGACTTCAGTCGCGGCAGCGGTATAGCCAAGCTCTGCAGATTTTCGATACCAGTTCAGTGCTTCAGTATGATCCTGGGTCACACCATTACCTGATCGATACATCCCGGCGAGGTTGTACTGAGCCATTGCATCACCTTGATCTGCCGCGAGACGGTACCATTTCACCGCTGTAGCATAATCCAGGGCTACCCCATCACCGGTGTGATATTTACTGCCAAGTAATACCTGTGCACGGACATAACCTTGTTCTGCAGATTTGGTTAACCAGTCAGCGGCCTTGGCTGGGTCACGCGTTACACCTTCTCCGTAGGAATAGGACAAGGCCAGACTATACTGGGCTACAGCATGACCCTGATTGGCGGCTGACGCATACCATTTGACAGCTGTGGCAAAGTCCTGAGCAACACCTTCACCAAACGCATAGGCAACAGCCAGATTGTATTGTCCATCGGCATTCCCCTGGTTGGCCGCCTTGGTATACCAGGAAACGGCCTGGGCATGATCCTGGGTCACACCTTCACCCGTATAAAACATATAACCAATCTGGACCTGTGCTAATGGATCACCAGATTCAGCCAGTCTTTTGAATTCGGTTGCCGCTACTGCAAAATTTCCGCTGGCGTAATCATTATTTGCAGAGGTCAGATCGGCAGTGGCATTGGACAGATACAACAGACAGATGAGTGTCTACAAAATAGAGTGGCGTAGCATCGCGTGTCCTCCCATAGGTAGCGACGATATTAAAATCTGGTCCGGAAATCGGGTTTGCCGGAAAGTTACTGGAAAGTTTAACGGCTTATTATTTTCGGAAATTATTTTAGGTTAAATAACAGTAAAAAGACATGAATAGATAATTAATACAGCAGGCTGTTCATTCATGGCCGCTGACAGCGTGCCAGAAATATACAGACTATAGTGGACCCCTCGGTCAAGACAATAATGCATCGAGTTTAAGAGGGTAACCTTGCTTCATGCAGCGGAACGGCGCTGCCCCGGTTTTCGGTTTCTTTTTTTGTTTCTATTTCTGGGTGAGCTTTTTCTTTCTCACCATATTTGTCC
>CANKCB010000008.1 GCA_947480335.1 Gammaproteobacteria bacterium
GTTTTTCGGCTGACGCCGAGAGCAGCTGCGGTGCGCGTGACACTCAATCCTAATGGTGCAAGACAAAGTTCTCGCAATATTTCGCCAGGATGAGGTGGATTGTGCATTCTCATATTAAATACCTCAATGATAGTCCTCGTAGTTAACGTTTATAGCATCTGGCCCGTCAAAACTGAAAGTGATCCGCCAATTACCACTGACTTTAACAGACCAGGTGCCTTTGCGATCTCCCCGTAACGGGTGTAGAACCAGACCGGGCAGATTCATGTCTTGTGCTTTGGTAGATGCATGTAATCGACCCAGAATCAGGCGAATTTGATCCACATGTTTGGCTTGAATTCCGGACTTGCTGCCGCGCAGAAAAAACTTTTCCAGCCCTGAATGTCTGAAGTGCTTTATCATGACTCATACTGTAACTCATGTAGTTACAAAGCGCAAACAGGTGATGCAGAAAACATTATTACTCGAAAACCACAATTTTCGTAATTTCGGGGCAGAGTAAAATTCGTAAACCGAGCTGTTTTATTTTTTGACTGTCCAAAACACTTCTAAATAAGTTAACTGTTCCCGCAATTCAGGATTCATCAAACTGTCATGGAATGATCACGCAGTGGATCCATACTGTTTGCCATCCGTAATAAATTCGCCCACAGGAAAACTTGTAGACACTATGCGCTTTTCATACATCTGGCTTTTAGTTCTTCTGGCTGTAACCAGCGGTAATCTCGCTGCCGGGGATAGCATTACCACCCCGTTGCACATTCGGGTGCTTGCCACGCATGACTTTCATGGCAACCTGCGCCCGGTCACTTACGACTGGTCGAACAAACGGCCGGTCGGTGGTGCCACCGGTTTGAAGTCGATGCTGGACGATCTGGAAACGGCCTGCCGCTGTATCACCTTCCGCATCGACGGCGGTGACCAGATGCAGGGCACACTGGAATCTAACCTGACGCAGGGCGTGCCGGTTGTCAAAATGTTCAACTATCTGGAGTTGGATGCGGCTGCCGTGGGCAATCATGAACTGGACTGGGGTGTGGACACGCTGCTGGCGCGGCAGTCTGAAGCGAAATACGCCTGGCTGGCCGCGAATGTGTACCGCGACGATGATGGCAGCAGACCCGTGTGGGCTAAACCCTACACCATCATTGAACGGGACGGAGTCAAGGTCGGCATCATCGGTTATACCACGATCAGCACACCGAACACACAACGTCCCCAGACTACAGACCCCTACGAATTCAGATCCGGATACGAAGGCATCCGCACCGCACTGGATGCCGTCTGGAAGGAGAAACCGGACTTCGTCATCATCACCGCCCATGCTGCGGGTGAATGCAAGGATGAGACGGGCTGTGCCGGGGAAATGGTGAAACTGGCGAATGAATTGCCTGCCGGCTCCGTGCAGTTAATCGTAGGCGGACATGCACATGACTATACCAACAGCGTCGTGCAGGGAATTCCCATCGTGCGCGCCGGGGCCTATGGTCAGGGCGTAGCGGTGGTTGATCTGTACCGGTCCACGGACAACAAGGTCTCGTTCAATACCTCAAACGAAGTACCCTATGCTGATACGGCCAGACCTGATCCTGTACTGGACAAACTGCTGGCCAGCTCGATGACCGAGGCGGACACCGTCGGTAAACGCCAGGTTGCCACCGTTGCCGATCATCTGTCTTCGTTACGTGACGGTGACCGCCGCCTGGGTTACCTGATAGCTGACGCCGTTCGCGACAGCGGCGATACCGACATCGGTCTTCAAAATGCCGGCGGTGTTCGCGCGGACATGCTGCCCGGTGTTATTACCTACTCGGACGTTTTCCGGGTTACCCCATTTGGCAATGTCGTCATGCGACTCGCCGTCACTGGCCGTCAGATCCGCCAGATTGTTGAACAGGCCTATACAGATGATTATTTTTCCAATCTGGATATCGTCTATGGTACCGACAGCGCAGACAAAATCAGGGTGGACTCCGTCACCTTCAGTGACGGCTCCCCGGTCAAGGACGATGGACACTATACGTTGGCCACCAATGACTACCTGGTGGACGGCGGTGATGGCATGACTATTCTAAAGAACCTGCCCAGTACAGCCACCGGTATCACCGTACTCGATGCGGTGGTTAAAAAGCTATCCGCTTTGCCGTCACCGATTAGCCTACCTGTCAGGAAACAGGCAGGGCAGAAGTAAATCAGAACCCGGAAGTGATTCAACTGAATCACTCCGGGACTCATCAGGGACTGACCACGGTTTAGGTAAATTGTGGTCTGTCCCTGATTTTCCTTTTAGGCATGATGGCCTTTATACAGACTCTAGAACGCTACCCAACCCGCACATCTTGGGTTCGCCAAGGCGGGCAATGTTCTGGTGTTTACAATGCCTTCTTCTCTAGCGGCGACCGCGAAGTCAATTCTCGTCCAGATCGCCGGCTTTGCAATCGGCTCCACGAAGGCATCTGCGATGGTACCCGTGATGACAAAGCCTGTCAGGTCTAGCTTAGAGCCGTTAATGCAGACCGGATTGAGTCGCGAGAAATCACCAAGATAGTTGAACCCGAACGTAATGATGGTCGCAGGGGAGGTGGGCATTGTTGTCGGTGCGCAATTCGTTGGATTCACCGGTCGGGTGGAGAATGTGTATACCGCTCCAGTAGTCACGAGACCAACTCGATCGACGAATTCACCTGGATTCAACGTTAAATGAGTCGGGGGTAAGGCAAGCGTTTGGCTCACAAGTTCAAAGGCGTCCACGCATCCTGGCAGGGGTCCATTCACTACGCTGTTGGGAAGCGACGTAGTCGATGCAGGGATGGTGAAGGTTCCTGTCGAAGCTGGTGTAGGGCTCACTCGAGGCGTACATGCCTGGATGACGAGTAGCAGGCCTAGCACTAATACGGACGCAGTGGCCTTGACCGCGAACTCCTTGATGATGACCGGACTATACTTTGTGTTATGCATTGGCTTTTCTCCTTGTGCCTTTTTAATCTCTTATGGCGAATAGTAATGCCCCACAGCCGTTTGAGCGGCGCGGGGCACCTTAAAATGGCTCTGCCCATTATTCGTTGAAATATACACTAAACAAAATTCAACGATTTAATATTTTGGAGTCAGAGTATAAATACGAGAAACGAGATGCTGGTTTTTACCCTGACTCTAAATACAAGTTCTACCCGATGTTTAACGAATAGCTTGTGCTGCGTCCACCACCGGGATCCTGTTTCAACGCACCTCGCTCAATCAAATCAACAATGTCCCGATGGGCTGTATCTTGTGAGCATTTCGCCAGCGTTGACCACTTTGATGTAGACAGCTTGCCCTCAAATCCATCCAGCAATTTACTCAGCATTTTTATCTGGCGTTCATTCAGCGGTTCTTTGGCGAAACGCTCCCAGAAACGTGCCTTCATCAGCACTGTTCCCAATGTCTCGCGGGAATTTTCTATTGCGCGCAAAAGGCAGTTTAGAAACCACTCCTGCCACCGGGTAATATCCATTTCAGCTTTCTGCGACGATTCCAGGGTTTGATAATATTCGTTTCTCTCGCGACGAATCTGTGCGGACATACTGTAAAAACGCTGGTGATTGTTTTCCGAACGGGCAAGCGCTATATCTGCAATTGCACGTGCAATACGTCCATTACCATCATCAAACGGATGAATCGTAACAAACCACAGATGAGCGATTCCTGCCCTGAGTAGCGGGTGTATGTTATCCGGGCGTTCAAACCATTGTATGAATCTGGCGATTTCATCCGGCAGACGATCGGCGGGCGGTGCTTCGTAATGAATCTTTTCCCTACCCACTGGACCAGACACAACCTGCATAGGCCCATCATTATCATTGCGCCAATCCCCGACCCGAATTTTACGCATACCTCTGCGACCGGTTGGGAACAGGGATGCATGCCATGCGAAAAGCCTCTCTACAGTCAAAGGCTCCGCATACTTGCCTGTCGCATCGAACATCATTTCAACCATGCCTTCAACATCACGGTCTGCCGGCACAAGACCGCCGACATCCATCCCAAGTCTTCTCGCAATAGATGATCGAACCTGATCACTATCGAGCGTTTCGCCCTCGATCTCGCTAGACTTGACTACATCTTCCGTAAGCGTACGAAGAAAGGCTTCACTACTCAGCTCAAAACCAAGTGCTTCCATCTTGCCGAGCAAGCGCCCCTGTTCTCGTGAAACATCGGCAAGTAATCTGGACAATTCCTTGTCATTCCAGCTGAAATCAGGCCAATTTGGCTTTTCCCAGATATACATAGCATAATCTACGCATAATATGCGGAGAATAGGACGGATATTCTCCGCATTATATAAGAGGTCTGACCCGTAATTGCGGAGAACCTTAATCTTCTACAAAACGCTTCAAGTCATTGAGGGCGTTGTCCCATTGCGAGGAAATGATCTGCAGATATTCCTGCAATGATAGCAGTGGTTTTGGATCAAGTTCATACAGGCTTTCGCGACCATCCTTGATTTTTGAAACCAGCCCAACATTCTCAAGCACACTCAGATGTTTGGTGACAGCCTGTCGGGTGATTTTACTCCCAGCTGTGAGAGTAGAAATTGATTGAGGCTTCCCATCAATGAGTTTTGTGACCAATGACATCCGTGTCGGATCGCCAAGGGCCGCAAAGACCTGGGCCTGCTGTTCTATTCTAAGTGCAGCTGAACGATTACTTCTCGACAACGAACTTCTCAATATTCTTGAGTTGTGCTTCCCATCCACCTGAATGCATTTTGTATGCTTCGGCACGACGGCTTGCTGTAATTTGATTAAATCCGGATTCTTTCACTTTCAAAAGCGTTCCATAGGTCGTTTGTTCAAGAAAGAATTCTGCCAGGGTAGGTTCTTCCTGGCTGTAGTCGAAACTCTGGTCCATCGGAAAAGGAATCCAGCTATAGGAGAAGTACGACTGAGGTTTGATTTCCTTGACATGAAAAACCATCTCCATTTCAAAACCCTTGGAGGTATTTTTGCCTTTGGTTGTTTTGCCGGCAACAAACTCAGAGTGTAAATCCACCTTGAACCATTGACCAAATTGTCGGGAATCCGTAAGTGCCTTCCAGACTTTTGCAACAGGCGCCTTTATTTCGATCTGTCTTTCTATTAAGTTTTCTGTGTTTGTCATATGCAACCTATGAGTTGCATATTAACCTTGCGCATACATTAAATGCAACCATAATGTTGCATATTAAATCAGACGAAGTCTTCAATCGCTGAATCCGGGTCAGATTAACAATTCGCAAAAAGAGAACTTGGTTTTTACTCTGACCCTAATTACCTGTCTTTTCCGTTTTCCTACATCACCCAAAAGTGGGATACGCCCACCGCTTTTTGACCGATACAATCTTCCTGTCTTAACCTATCAGATAAACATTACTTACATCCACATATGGCTAACATCTTTACCAATACTACGTCATTGGCGTATAATAAATAAATGGTGATTATCGAAACATCGGTATTCACTCGTTTGATACGTGAATTGATCGATGATGATAATTACCAGGAATTGCAGATATCCCTGGTACAAAATCCGGATATAGGTGATTTGATTCCCGGCAGTGGTGGTTTACGCAAGGTCCGTTGGAAAACCACTGGCAAAGGCAAGCGCGGAGGAATACGCATCATCTACTACTGGATGAAGCCGGATGATCAGCTATGGATGCTCTACGCTTACAACAAGACCGGTCAAACTGATTTAAGCAGGGACCAGTTAAAAACCTTACGCGACATCGTTGCCAGGTGGGATTAATGAAAGACCAGATGTTTAATGAACTGCTGGAAAGTGTGAAGGAGATGGAGCAGGTCCGTCGAGGCAGGACAAAGTCTTCCCGTCAGTTTGTGATCAAGGAGCCGGAGGTAAAAGCCATTCGCGAACAGACGGGTTTGTCGCAGGCAGATTTCGCACAACTGATCGGTGTGAGCAAACGCACGTTGGAGAACTGGGAACAAGGCCGGCGCCACCCGACCGGGCCGGCAAGGGCGTTGTTGAAAATCGTGGAGTTCGATCCAAAAAGTGCGGTGGAAGCATTGCATAATTGACAGCAAAAAAAAGCCGGAGTGATTAGCTGAATCACTCCGGCCCCTTAGCTTACTTTAATCCTATTTGGTTGTGATAACCGGCTGCCACTGCGGATCCTGATAGATAATCAGATCGCCGACCACTGTCAGGATTACCTTGTTCTTTATAATTTCTTCCTTTGGAACTGAAAAATAATCCTTGTCCATCACCACAAAGTCCGCGACTTTGCCAGGTTCAAGACTGCCGGCAATATTTTCAGCAAACAGCCATTCCGCCGCCCGACTGGTAAACAGTCGCAGTGCCGTTGCGCGGCTCACAGCCTCTTCCGGCAAGATGACTTCACCATTACCAGACCTGTCGCCTTCAACAGCGATCACCCGATTGATAAACAGGTTGAAATCTTGAAAGTAATCATCGGGCTCAGGCACGGCGTGATCGGCTTCGCCTACCACATTTACACCCGATTCCAATAATGTCTTGGTGGGCGCGAGAAATTCCAGTCCCTCCGGTCCGTATCGCTTGACCTGATCGACCTGTGCCCTGATATCCTGGGGCTTAAGGGGGACGTAGAGGTTATATGTTTTCATTAATGCCATCACTTCGGGCACTTTCCCCACCGCGCCACCATGGGCAAAGCCCAGCCTCAGTCCGCGGATATCATCCATCGTCATATTGGATGCTTTGCGGGCCTGTTCTATCCATTCGACATGTTTACGGAATGCGTCACTGCCGAATGAATGCACACTGAATACACGCCATCCCGCCTCAACGGCAGGCACCAGCGTGCTTTGCAGGCGGTATTCTTCCGCGTCCCAGCAAAACTCCCGTGCCTTGAGTTTTTCCGGCCCCGGCAGGTCCTTGCCGAAGCAGGCCACTTCCCTGTTATCACCGGCGCCACCGTCGGTGATTCCCATCGGCCAAAACCACGGGTTCACTTCGGGCGAACTGAAATGGGCACCCAGTAATTTGACGAGCAAGGACTGGGTGGGATAAAGCAGTGGACTCCTCAACATCTCATAACCGTATCCGAACCGGACTGGCAGACGCTTTTCCTTGCGCATCAGATCGTAGAAGGCGGTGACAGTTCGGCCGTCCTCAATACTGGACGCGATCATGGTGGTTCCGCCACGCGCGTAGTTGGTCATGGCTTCCTTGATCAGTTGATTGTATAAGCTTCGCGGTTCCCTGGGAGGAAATACCGTCTTTTCCCAGGCGCCGGTATCCTGGAAGATTCCACCTACAAATCCCCGTTCGCCTGAACGTTCCGTCAGCCCCATCATGTCATTGGTCGCCTTGATAAATCCAGGCCACACCTTGATTGTCGCGTCCAGTGCCAGGTGATTCAGCAGGATCATTCTGTGGCTGCATGCCCGCATATGATGGGATTCAAGTTCAGCCCAGGGACAACCTTCCGCAAGGTGTTCTACATAGGAGTTTTCCTTGTCCACCTCGGCGGTTTTCTTGAACATATCCAGAAACGGACTCTCGCCCCGCGCAATCTGTTCGGCCAGCGGAGATTCCTTATTTGCAGTTTTGGGCATACTCAATGGCTGGGTCTGGCTCTTCCCATCCGGCCCTACGGTAACGCGTACCACCAGTCCTGGTGTTTCAACAGCACTTGGGCCCGCTCCGATACCCAGGGTGGCAGGATTATCTGGAATGATTTTGGACAAGTCATCCATGGTGATCAGATCTTTGTAAATCCCTTTGGTGAGCGCACCGACATCAGGATATTCAGTCTTCTTGTTCGGATTTAATCTAATATGAACCCACTCATCTTTTTTTGGTTTGGCGGCTTTTACGATCTCACTAATCAGGGCAAGTGTTGCCGCAGGGGTGTCCTGTAACTCTACAGCCGTGTGAACGCCGGGCGCCCACTGATAGGCGGCACGCTTCTCTGCATCCCCGAATGAGGCAATGGTGCTTTCAGGATGAACGTGGGTATCGATGAATCCCGGCACCACGGTCTTTCCCTGTACGTCCATCACGCGGGTTTTTGGACCGCCCAGACCGAGCATCTCCTTATTGCTGCCCAGGGCAAAAATCTTTCCGTCCCGTATTGCCATTGCCTCGGCAATCGTGCCCGGATTATCGGAGAGTATGCTCTTGTTATCCATGCTCACAATGTGGCCGTTAATGACCACGGTATCGACGTAATCCACCAACCTGAGTGGCGCAGTGACCGATTGTTCCTGTGAATGAGATGTGGATGATACGACGCACAAAGCGAGTATCAACGTTGTATAAAAGCTTGATAATGATGCTCTCATATTGCCCCCTTAAAGATGAGATATAACTGGAAATGCGGACTTGTTTGCAGGGTCAGATTATACGCGGGATATCCGGGGACAGTTAACCTATTTATTCACTCAATCAGATAAGTGGAAAACCTTGGTCAAGGCAGACCTAAAGTGGGAAAATAAATCTGTCCCCATTACCTCACTAAATATTCTTATCTGTAAGCTCAGGCAATGACCCGGCTGCGGCTACGTTTGTCCGCGGCGCTCTGTGTCCGCTTGTTTTGGGCAGATTTCTTTCGAGGTACAAAATCGAGCCTGACGTCATAACCCATCGCATCCGCATAATCAACAATCGTCGATAATTTGGGGGAGATATCTGAACTCACACTTTCAAGACGGGAGATATTACTTTTGTTGGTTTTTAACTTCAGCGCAATCTGCTCTTGTGTCAAACCCGCACTTTGCCGAAGGGCAACAAGCTGTCGCCGCACAGTATACGCCGGAACAAGTTCATCATAGGCTTCAGCCACACCGGGTTGCTTGAGCGCTTTCTGTTTGAACGATTTAAAACTGGTTCTGGTCATTACTTCAATTCCTTCATGCGTCTGCGTGCCTTGTCCACTTCCTGCACAGGTGTCTTTTGTGTCTTCTTGATGAATGAGTGCAGGATAATTATTACCTTACCTTTGCCAATACAAAACAGAGCACGTCCTATACCTTCTTTCCCTTTGGCCCGAATTTCAAACAAACCGTTTCCCATTTGGGCGTTATGCGGCATCCCGATATCAGGACCATATTCTTCAATCATTTCTGCAATATGAAGAAAGTTAGCAAGAATCCCTGTGGGAAACGCCAATGTCTCCGCTTCCACCTTACGGTTGAAAAATGATATCGTCCATGACATGAATCAAGGTTATCATAAATGATAACATTGTCAATGTATGCCTTAGCCTACATCAGAATGTAAAGACGACCAGAACTGGTGAGAATTACGTTATCCTGGCTGAGACTGCCATTTTGAATAGATAAGTAAACTGTCCCTCGAATACAGTGGTCAAGGCAGAACTAAAGTGGGAAAATAAATCTGTCCCCATTACCTCATAAACAAATCAAACAGGGTGATCCTATGCGAGCCAAAAACCATCCCCTTCGAATTAGAACGTGCATACTGGCCTGCGGCATATTATTTGCCGGTGTGATCAGCTGGCAGGCTGTCACGGCTCAATCGCAGACGGTATCCCCGGTACCCGACAGCTGGGGCAAGGCCGCACCGCTACTGGAGGCAGTCGGCGAACAGGCCGTGGCCCAACTCGACGGAAAAATTTATCTGATCGGGGGCAAACTCGAAGGGAAAGGCTATGTCGCCACGGTGCAGGTTTATGACGTGGCAACCGACACCTGGGAGTGGGGTACCCCGCTGCCTGTCGCGATCAACCACAATGTCGCAGTAGCAGTAAACGGCAAAATCTATAGCATCGGCGGACAGACGCCGACCCCAAAAGCGGGCGGTGCTCCCACCGATGTCACCTTCGAATATGACCCTTCCACACGACAATGGCGTACGCGTGCGCCCTTACCGAGTAGACGGACTGCCGGCGCTATCGCCGTCGTGAACGACAAGATTTACGTTGTCGGTGGACGCACTCCGCCGCATGGCGAAGCAGACTACGATGACTTTGCCGTCTACGATCCGGCGACCGATACCTGGACAAGGTTGCCCCACCTGCCAACACGTCGCCATCATCTTAACGCTGTCACCATCGACGGAAAAATCTACGTTGCTGGCGGCACCTTAATCGTAGGAGCAGGCGGATATAGCGACGGTGGAGGCACCACGAATATTCTGGAAATCTTCGACCCGGCTACCAACACCTGGTCACAGGGGCAACCCATGCCTACCGCACGCGAAGCGGCGAGCGGGATCGTGGCCAACGGCTGTTTCCATATCTTCGCCGGGGAAGTTCCCGACGCCGACGTCTTACTCGCACATGAAGTCTACAACCCTGTCACAAACAGCTGGGCAAAAATGACGGACAAGATACCCATTCCCATGAACGGCATTAGCGGGAGCGGGGGCGGTTTTCAGGATGGCATAATCTATCTGCCAGGCGGTACCACGACACCCGGGGGCAAGCAGATAGATGTGTTGCAGACATACCGCCCCACGCAAACCTGCCAGTAGTCTAATATCAAAAGAGGCAGAGTCGATTAATTATGGAGATGATTAATGACAATTACAGAATCGCGCTTCAGAAAATACCAGAGATTGCCGTAGATCAAATGACAATGACCTTTTTGGCCTCCTTATCCCGTTCTGTTTCGCCCTGCATTGTGATCATCTCGCCCTCTCCACTTTGTAACTGGATCTCAGGGTGACTACAGGCAGCCTGCTTCTGGCAGGTCTTATCCTGGATTGAATGGTTACTCGCGTCCCCCCGCTTGAATAGCATCTTATGCCTGTGCCGGAATGTTTTAAAGTCCGGGGTTTGGTGGGTTGCGGGTGTACAGGACGCTCCAGATTGATATTTACCGGGTATCCTTGGGCTAATACTGCTAAAATTACCGTAACTTCCGTATTCTGATGTCACTACACCATGTTGCAGACTGCTCCGGATATCTTTTGGTATCGCCAATACTGGGCCAAACGGCTGTTGCCGGCGCCGGTATTGCCGATGTCGCGTGCGGAAATGGACCTGCTCGGTTGGGACGAGTGCGACATTATTATAGTGTGTGGTGATGCCTATGTAGACCATCCCAGCTTTGGTATGGCGTTGGTCGGGCGCTTGCTCGAATCGCAGGGTTTTCGGGTTGGCATTATTGCGCAGCCGGACTGGACCTCGGCCGATCCGTTCCGCGTGCTGGGCAAGCCGAAACTGTTTTTTGGCGTGTCGGCCGGCAATATGGATTCGATGGTGAATCGTTATACCTCGGATCGCAAGATCCGCTCGAATGATGCGTACACCCCGGGCGGGGCAGCCGGTAAACGGCCAGACCGTGCAGTGGTGGTTTATTCGCAGCGTTGTCGTGAAGCCTATTCCGGTGTGCCGATCATTATCGGTGGCATTGAAGCCTCCTTGCGGCGTATTGCCCATTACGATTACTGGTCAGAGAAAGTCCGGCGTTCGATCCTGTTAGATAGCAAGGCGGACCTGCTGGTGTTTGGCAATGCCGAGCGTGCGATTGTTGAGATCGCACACCGCATTGCAGCCGGTGAGCAGGCACGTGATATTCATGATTTGCGTGGCACGGCGTTCACAATCAAGTCTTTGCCGCCGGGTTGGACTGAACTGGATTCGACCACTCTGGATGAGCCGGGCGCGATTGATGCACACACAAACCCGTATGCAATGACGCCGGTGAAAAGTGCGTGCAGCACGGATACCGAAAAGGTTGCGGAAAAGCCGATCCATTTTCAACGCGAACATCCGAAAAACGAATCGGCCGATACGGTCGTGCGTTTGCCGGCGTATGAACAATTAAAAGATGATTCGGTGTTATATGCCCATGGGGCCCGGGTGATGCATCTGGAAACCAATCCGGGCAATGCGCGCGCACTGGTGCAGCGCCACGGCGAACGCGATGTCTGGTTGAATCCGCCACCAGTGCCGTTAACGATGGCGGAAATGGACAGGGTGTATGAGTTGCCGTATACGCGCTTGCCACATCCGGCGTATCAGAATGAAAAAATTCCCGCGTATGAAATGATCCGCTTTTCCGTGACGATCCAGCGCGGTTGTTTTGGCGGCTGTTCATTCTGTTCGATTACCGAACACGAAGGGCGCATCATCCAGAATCGTTCCGAAGGCTCCATCCTGCGTGAAGTGGAAAACATCCGCGATACCGTGCCGGGATTCACCGGTGTGATTTCGGATCTGGGTGGGCCTACCGCGAACATGTACCGCATTGCCTGCAAATCGCCGGACATCGAAAGCAAGTGTCGCAAGCCTTCCTGTGTGTATCCCGGTGTGTGTCCGAACCTGAACACGGATCACTCCGCCCTGATTCAGTTATACCGCAAGGCACGTGAGTTGCCCGGCATCAAGAAAATACTGATTGCGTCCGGTGTGCGATACGATCTTGCAATCAAGTCGCCCGCTTATGTGAAGGAGCTGGTCACCCATCATGTCGGTGGCTATCTGAAAATTGCACCGGAGCATACCGAGCAGGGGCCACTGTCGAAGATGATGAAGCCGGGCATGGGTGCGTATGATCGGTTTAAACAATTATTTGATCAATATTCGAAAGAGGCGGGCAAGGAACAATATCTGATTCCGTATTTTATTGCCGCGCATCCGGGCACAACCGATGAAGACATGCTGAACCTGGCCATCTGGTTAAAGCAGAACGGCTTTCGCGCGGATCAGGTCCAGACGTTCCTGCCTTCGCCGATGGCGCTGGCCACCGCGATGTATCACAGCAATAAAAATCCGTTACGCAAGGTGACCCGCGACAGCGAATATGTGCCGGTGGCCCGACAACTGAAAGTGCGGCGCTTGCACAAGGCATTCCTGCGCTACCACGATCCGGAAAACTGGCCGATGTTGCGGGTGGCATTAAAACGCATGGGACGCATGGATCTGATCGGCCCGGGCAAGCGTTGCCTGATTCCGGCCTGGCAGCCCAGGGCGGCGGACACGAATACCAGCATTAAGCCCGGCAAACGTTTCCTGACTCGTCATACCGGGCTGCCACCACTGCCAGTTGACCGGATCAAACGCGGCAAGAAGGGTAAATCCTCGAATAGTCAGTAACACCTGCCTAAATAGCATCTAGTCTCATCTAGCGATGCTGTGGGCTTTATCCTCAAAATCCCGCTGATATACCGATGTTTTCTGCCGTGCTTTTTGCGTGAAAACGGCCCATACAAGCGGGCCAAATTGTGCACAAATCATGACGCATGAATCCATTTGATAGAACCGTTCAAATACGATTAAACTTGGGCTGACGCTTCCCGCCGTCGTAACAATCGGGGAGGGGGAGAATCTGTCGAATTATCACACCAAGAAGTAAATCAAACCGTATCGTTACTGGAGAGGAGGAGTGTCTATGAAAAAAGCGAGTGATTATGATCAAGAAGTGCTCGATCTGTATAACCTGTACGTCCATAGCAGAATTAGCCGTCGTGAATTTCTGGAAGGAGCATCAAAGTTTGCTGTAGGTGGAATGACCGCGACAGCATTACTGGAGAGTTTGTCTCCGCGTTATGCTGAAGCCCAGCAGGTAAAGCCGGATGATCCCAGATTAAAAAATGAATATGTAGAATTTGATTCACCCAATGGTACCGCGCCCAAAATCAAGGGGCTGATGTCGTCACCGGCCGATGCAACCGGCAAACTTCCCGCTATTCTGGTAGTTCATGAAAACCGTGGTCTGACCCCGCACATTGAAGACATTACCCGTCGTCTGGGTCTGGAAGGCTTTCTGGCTTTTGCTCCAGACGTGCTGACCTCACTGGGTGGTTATCCCGGTACAGATGAAGCCGGTGTTGAACTGCAGAAGAAACTCGACGGTGGCAAAATGCGTGAAGATTTTGTCTCTGGTGCAGAATTCCTGAAAATACATCCGAAATCGACCGGTAAGGTAGGTGCAGTAGGATTCTGTTTTGGTGGTGGTGTGGTCAATCAGCTCGCCGTCAGATTGTCCTGGTTGGGCGCAGCCGTTCCTTTCTATGGTGGTCAACCAACCGCCGCTGACACAGCCAAGATTCAGGCTCCGTTATTACTGCATTATGCCGGTCTGGATGAGCGCATCAATAAAGGCTGGCCGGACTATGAAGCCGCGTTGAAAGCGAACAACAAGACCTACACCGCGTTCATCTATGAAAACTGCAATCATGGTTTCAACAATGATACGACCCCACGCTATGATGAAGCCAATGCGAAACTGGCATGGCAGAGATCGATTGAGTTCTTCAAGAAATATCTGGCCTGATAGTCGTATTTTGCGGTAAATAAAGGCGGGCTGTGGACCAGGTTCACAGCCCGTCATTTTTTTCAGGAGAAGTGAAATAGATGGATTTCAGGGACTACTACAAGATTATGGGCGTTGAACGTAACGCCACCCAGGACGATATCAAACGCGCCTACCGTAAGCTTGCCCGTAAATACCATCCCGATGTCAGCAAGGAAAAAGATGCCGAGGCCCGCTTCAAGGAAGTTGGGGAAGCTTATGCGGTGCTACAGGATCCGGAAAAGCGAGCCGCTTATGATCAGTTAGGCAGCAACTGGCAGGCCGGTCAGGAGTTCCGTCCTCCGCCGAATTGGGATGCCGGTTTTGAACACCGGGGCGCAGGTGCAGAGCAGGTGGACCCGGCCGCCTACAGTGAATTCTTTGATTCCTTATTTGGTCGTCAGCCCGGAGCCGGTGGTGGTGGGCGACAGAACTTTCGTTTTCGCGGAGAAGATCATCATGCCAAGGTGCTGATTGCGATCACGGATGCGTATACCGGTGCTAAGCGCGGGATCAGTCTGCGATCACCTGTGGTCGACAGTGACGGTCATCTGCGCATGAAAGATCGTGTACTGAATATACAAATTCCAAAAGGGGTAAAGCAGGGACAGAAGATACGTCTGGCAGGACAGGGCTCACCCGGCTCGGGCGGTGCTGAGGCCGGGGATTTGTATCTCGAAATCGAGTTTGAACCACATCCGTTATTCAAGGTGCATGAACGTGATGTGTATCTGGAACTGCCACTGACCACGTGGGAAGCAGCTCTGGGGGCAAAAATCCGGATACCGGTGCCGACCGGTTCGGTGGAAATGCGTATCCAGCCGAATACGTCTGCGGACAGCAAACTGCGTCTGAAAGGCAAGGGCATACCGGGTGAGCCGGCAGGCGATATGATTGTGACTCCGCGTATTGTGTTACCGCAGGCAGATACCGATAAGGCGCGCGAGCTTTATCGTCAAATGGGTGAACAGCTCAAATTCAATCCACGTAGCCATTTTGGAATTATCACAGATGAATGACACAATGCTGACAGGTAGTTTGCTGGATGAGATGGAGAACATGACGCTGGACGAGCTGGCCGGTATTTGTTCGTGCAAAACGGAATGGATTATCGAGCTGGTGAATGAAGGCATCATTGAACCGCGTGGACAAAGCCAGACGGAATGGCGCTTCACTGGTAATTGCCTTCTGCGTACCCGCACGGCGTATCGTTTGTATCAGGACCTGCAAATCAACGTCGCCGGAATTGCACTGGTCATTGATTTGGTGGTTGAAGTGAATGCACTACAAGCGCGATTGCGGGTGTTTGAAACTCAGTAACCAGGGCTTGCCGCAGGCGACACATTTCTAAACGACGCTTTATATAACTGGCCGCTCGGCTTTATCTCCATGAGTCGCCCTACCGCTTACATCCATGTGCTACGCGGCATTTGCACATCCTGTGCGGCAGATTCCGGGCTTCGCTAACGCGGCCCCGGAATGACGCCGAGTAGTGGTGAAAAACTCTTAGACTTCCAGTTCCAATGCCTCCAGCTCTTCCTGTTTTTGCAACCATTCTTCTTCGGTATCCGCGAGTTGCTTCTTAATCGTGACCTGCTGTTGCAATAGTGTTTGCAAGGCGGCGCGGTTGTTGTCCTGATAGGTTTGTGGGTCTGCCAGTTGGGTTTCAATCGAAGACAACTGGTTCCGTAGTGTATCCATTTGTTGTTCGAGCTTTTGCAGGCGGTTTTTCAATGGACTCAATTGCTGACGTTTCGCGGCGGCTTGTCGGCGTTGCTCTTTCGGATTGATTACGTCTTTTACTTGCTCATCTGTAGCAGCGGTTTGTGTCTCCGAGCGTGCCAGTAGCTTCTGATAGTCTTCCAGATCACCGTCAAACACACTGACCCGTCCATTGGCGACCAGCCAGAACTCATCCACACAGTTACGCAGCAGGTGCCGATCGTGCGAGACAACAATCATCGCGCCGTTGAATTCCTGCAAGGCCAGTGTCAGCGCATGGCGCATGTCCAGATCCAGATGGTTGGTCGGCTCGTCCATCAATAACAGATTCGGTTTTTGCCAGGCCACAATCGCCAGTGCCAGACGCGCCTTTTCGCCGCCGCTGAACGGCCTGACGGAAGCCAGTGCTTCGTCACCGTGGAAATTAAAACCACCGATGTAATTGCGGATCGATTGTTCAGTCGCTGTTGGACTCAGTCTTTGCAAATGCAGCAGAGGACTGGCATCCAGATCCAGTGCTTCGAGCTGGTGCTGGGCAAAATAGCCGATGCGCATATGTTCACCCTGTACTCGTTTGCCGGACAATAGCGGTAATTCACCCAGCAGCGTTTTGATCAAGGTGGACTTGCCCGCACCGTTCGCACCGAGTAATCCAATGCGCGAGCCTGGATGCAGGTTCAGTTTGACATGGTCGAGTAATATTTTTTCTCCGTAGCCGATGGTCGCATCGCTGAGCACCAGCAACGGGTCGGACATTTTCGGGGATTCCAGAATACGAAAACTGAAAGGTGAGTCGATATGTGCAGAAGAGATCACTTGCATGCGATCCAGTTCTTTCAACCGGCTCTGGGCCTGACGCGCCTTGCTGGCTTTGGCTCGAAAGCGGGTAACAAAGGTCTCGATCTCGCGGATGCGTAGTTGTTGTTTCTCAAACATGGCCTGTTGCTGTGCCAGCCGTTCGCCGCGTTGTCGTTCGAACGCGGAATAATTGCCCTTGTACAGGTTCAGTTTCAGATGTTCGACATGCACGATCGAATCGGTGACGCTGTCGAGAAAATCACGGTCATGCGAGATCAGCAACAAGGTGCCCTGAAACCGCTGCAACCATTGTTCGAGCCAGATGGTCGCGTCCAGATCCAGATGGTTGGTCGGTTCGTCCAGCAATAACAACTCTCCCGGACACATCAAAACCTGGGCCAGATTTAACCGTATTCTCCAGCCACCGGAAAATTCCTGCACCGGACGGCTGCAATCCTGTTGACTGAATCCCAGACCGTGCAGCAATTGCTCTGCCCGGTAATGCGCGTTGTAGCCATCAATGTTTTGCAAGGTTTCATGGATACGCGCCAGTTCGTTCGCGTTGTTGTCCTTTTCAGCCTTGTGCAGATCACTTTCCAGTTGTCGCAATTGTTTGTCGCCATCTATCACATGTTCCACCGCGGTAATGGGACGAAATTCGGTTTCCTGCGCCATGTGTGCAATGTGCAGTCGGGCAGGCAGATTGATATTGCCCTGATCCGGTGTCAACTCACCAAGCAACAACCGGAACAAACTGGTCTTGCCTGCGCCGTTCGCACCGGTAATACCGATATGTTGTCCGGCATGGATGGTCAGGCTGGTGGATTCGAGTAAGGGACGACCGCCGCGCTGCAGGCTGATGGATTCAAGGACTATCATGGGGGCGGATTCTAGCAGTTTTTCATAAGGTGCTGATTGAAAATAATCACATTGTGCCGCTACCGCTTATCCGCTAGATTACCGATCATTCTGTGGTAATGATCACTGGCAACACACTGCAGGAAAGTTTTAATCCGTTTGGGAAAATATTCTGGCTATGCATCTGGTAACATTTGATCCGTTTCGAACTCTTGGTTGTACCGATGTGCATTACATCAAACCCGCGCAGCTGATGAACCATGTTGCCGAGATTGATGCGGCCGATGTCGTGCTGTTTCCGGATTATGCCGATGTAAACCTGCTCTGTCATGCGATGGGCAAACGAATTTTCCCCAGTCTGTCCAGTTATCAGCTCGGTTTCGACAAGATCGAAATGACCCGGGCGTTCCAGTTACGCTTCCCGCAACATGTACCAGTGACGCTGATGTTGCCAAATGAGCCGCGCTATCAGGCCCGGGTGCTTGAAAGTCTGGATTTTCCTTTTGTGGCCAAGCTGCCGCGCAGTAGCAAAGGTGAAGGTGTGTTCCTGATCAATGCCGAGCATGACTGGCATCACTACTGCAGCAAGACGACGATGTTATACGTACAGGAAAAACTCGACATCCACCGTGACCTGCGTATTGTCTGGATCGGTGACCGGGTGGTTTATACCTACTGGCGTGTGGCGGCACCGGGCGCGTTTCATAATAACCTTGCCCACGGTGGCACCATCGATTTGAACAATATTCCCGAAGCGGCGCTGACACTGGTCCGCGATATGGCAACCCGATTTGGTATTGACTATGCCGGATTTGATATCGCTATGGTTGGCGAACACCCGTATATTTTTGAATTCAACCGACTGTTCGGGCTGGAAGGCTTGAATCAGGCCAGAATCAATACCGGTGAGATCATTCAAAAATATCTGCAACGCCGCGAGGGCGAATAGTACTGTCTCTACACCAGTGCCTGTAAATGCGCCACCACGCTACTGGCCAATGCGGGCAGTGCATAACCTCCTTCCAGTAAAGAGATTATTCTGTCCTTGGCATGGCGTTGTGCAAGGTTTCGAACTTCAGTGGTGATCCAATGGTAATCCTGTTCAAGCAGATTCAAACTCGCCAGCGGATCATCACGATGTCCATCAAATCCGGCAGAGAACAGAATCAGTTCTGGTGCAAACGTGTCCAGTGCTGGTAATACGGTCGTTGTAACGGCCTTTCGAAACGTTGTGCCGTCGGTACCGGCAGGCAAGGGCACATTGATGATGTTGTCAGCGACCGGACCCGTACCGGAGTAGGGATACAATGGAGACTGGAAGGTAGAGCACAACAGCACAGCCGGGTTATGGCGAAAGATATTCTCGGTGCCGTTGCCATGGTGTACATCAAAATCAACGATGGCGACCCGTTGCAGCGAATACTTCTGTAACGCATAGGCTGCACCGATGGCCACATTGTTAAAGATACAAAAGCCCATTGCGCGGTGACGCTCGGCATGATGGCCGGGTGGTCGGACTGAACAAAATGCCGCATGATTTAGTCCGGACATGACCCGATCGACCGCGAGTATGGCCGCACCTGCGGCGCGTCGTGCCGCTGCCAGGGTATGAGGGTTCATTGTCGTGTCCGGATCCAGATCGACCATGCCCTGTGTGGGTGAGGAACGAAAGACAAAATCGATATGTTCCACAGTATGAGCCAGCGCCAGTTGTTCACGACTCGCCAGCGGGGCCTCAACGTATTCGAGTAAGGGTTCCAGTCCGGAAAGCCGTACTTGTTTTTGTATCGCTGCAAGTCGTAAAGGACTCTCGGGATGAGAGCTACCCATATCATGCAGCGCACAGTCCGGATGGGAGATAAAAGCCAGCGTCATGAACAGGACTCCGTTAGTCTGTGCGGTACAGCGAGCATAACCAACGGCAGGATGTCATGCCAGCACAATTCGATGCGCTAGACCTTCCGGTTTGTCGCCAGAGATAATCTGCTTTTCTGGTTGTTTCGACTTCAGTACAATCTTGAGCCATAACCTACACCAACCAATACAGGAAATAACTTATGAGCGAATCCATTTCCGGCAGTTGTCTGTGTAATCAGGTCAAATTTACCGTGAGAGGGCCTTTCCAGTTGTTCGCCCTGTGTCATTGCTCCCGCTGCCGCAAGGCGACCGGTTCGGCGCATGCGTCCAATATTTTCACCCATGCCGAAAACATAGAGTGGCTGGCAGGTGAAGAACTGGTCCGACGTTATGAATTACCCACGGCTGAACGGTTTTCAAAATGTTTTTGTGCTGCCTGTGGTTCGCCTGTGCCCAGCCTGAGTCGAGATGGCAAGCGTCTGCTGATACCGGCGGGTAGTCTAGATGTGGATCCGGGTGTGCATCCGCAAGTACGGATTTTTCTCGCTGACATGGCGCCCTGGTATAAACATCTCGACACAGCCAAATCTTTTGAGGGTGCGCCGGTTTTGTAAAGCCTGACTAGGGCACTGCCTCCGGTTCGATTACGTCCTCCGCCAGAAAGCCACCGGACTGTCTGGCCCAGAGTTGCGCATACAAGCCCTTTGCGGCAACCAGTTCCGCATGCGTTCCTTGTTCGATGATGCGACCATTATCGACCACGACCAGTCGATCCAGTGCAGCAATCGTCGACAGGCGATGAGCAATCGCAATGACCGTTTTACCCTGCATCAGGGTTTCAAGGTTTTCACGTATCGCCGCTTCCACTTCTGAATCCAGAGCGGAGGTGGCTTCATCCATAATCAGGATCGGCGCGTTTTTCAATAATACCCTGGCAATGGCAATACGTTGGCGTTGCCCACCGGACAGCTTGATGCCACGTTCACCCACATGGGCGTCATAGCCACGACGATCACGGGCATCCGAAAGTTCCGGAATGAACTCCTCAGCGCGTGCCTGTTTGGCTGCCTCGAACATTTCCGCTTCAGTTGCATTGGGTCGGCCATACAGGATGTTGTCGCGTATCGAGCGGTGCATCAGTGAGGTATCCTGCGTCACCATGCCGATTTGTTCTCGCAGACTCTCCTGCGAAACCTGTGAAATATCCTGCCCATCAATGAGGATGTGACCGGCTTCGACATCGTAGAAACGCAATAACAGATTCACAAGAGTGGATTTGCCCGCACCGGAACGTCCGACCAGTCCTACTTTTTCGCCCGGACGGATGTTCAGTGAAAAATCATCTATGACGCCGCTGCCATTGCCATAATGAAAGCTGACATGATCAAAACGGATTTCACCCTGTTTAATCGAGAGCGCAGTGGCCTCGGGCTTGTCAGTGACATGACGGGGTCTGGCCAGCGTGGTTATGCCGTCTTCAACCGTGCCGATGTTTTCAAACAGCGCCGAGGTTTCCCACATGATCCACTGCGACATGCCGAACAAGCGGATGACCGGTCCGATCGCCGTGGCAATGGCACCGGCTGAAACCGCAGACAAGGTCCATAGATAGATGGACAAACCACTGACAGAAAAAATCAGCAGTGTGTTGATAATCCAGACCGAAATCACCAGCCGGGTGACCAGCCGCATCTGTTCATGGACGGTGTCCAGAAACCCGGTCATGCTGGCCTGTGCATAATCGGCTTCACGCCGGGTATGAGAAAACAGTTTGACGGTGGTGATGTTGGTGTAAGTGTCTACGATGCGTCCGGTCATTTCCGAACGTGCATCCGCCTGTCGGTTCGCAACTTCACCCAGCTTGGGTACAAAGTAATACAGTATGGCGGCATACAGAGAGATCCAGACCAGCAGAGGAATGGTCAGACGGAAATCAGAACCGGCGATCATCACAATCAGTCCGCTGAAATAGACAATCACATAGAGTAGTACATCGAGTAACTTCAGTACCGTCTCGCGTACCGCCAGCGAGGTCTGCATCAATTTGGTGGAAATTCTTCCGGCAAACTCATTCTGGTAAAACGACAGGCTCTGCCCAAGCAGATAACGATGAGCGAGCCAGCGTATGCTCATCGGGTAATTACCGAGCAAGGTCTGATGAATAATCAGACTGTGCAAAAACACGGCTGTGGGCAAACCAATTACCACCATGATGGCCCACCAGACCAGTTGATCCCCCTTGTCCTGGATGAAACTGGCCGGATTTTCGGTGCCTACCCAGTCAATCAGCTTACCCAGAAAGGAAAACAGGGATACTTCCATCACCGCAATCAGGCCGGTCAGTATCGACATTATTAATAAATACGGTTCCATACCCCGGGTATAAAACCGGCAGAAGGCGAACAGCGTGGCTGGTGGTTGAACCGGTTCTTCGGTTGGAAACGGTTTAATCAGTTTTTCAAAAAAAGCGAACATATACGCTGGACAGAATCCAAACAGGGTGATCCATGGTTTTTTTAAGGGAAATCCGGGAAAAAACAGCAATGTTTGGTATTGTAGCGTAAATACAGTATGAAAGCTGGTGCGATTAAAACTGTGGCAATTCGGGCATTGTTCAGAACGAATATCAGTTAGCCGACTGACTCAAATTGAGCAAAAAGCTCAGGTGGAACTTCCACAAATTGTGATAGGTTTTTAAAAGGGAAAGTATATAATATCGGCCATTGTTAGCATTAACTGACCTGCAGGAAATTCCCTTATATATATGAAGTCTTCAGCAACATCGGCGATGCTTGTTATCACCGTTTGCGCTATTTTGACGGTCTGTGTCTGGGCAGTATTAAACCAGCCGGTCATGGAACCCCCTTGGCCTGAAACCCTGCAAGGCGTTGCCTTTTCTCCCTATCATGAAAATCAGGACGCTGTCGCCGGTATTACGCCGAGCGCCGAAGAAATTGATGCTGACTTGACGATGCTGGAAGGTAAAATCCATGCGGTGCGTACCTATACCAGCGAAGGCGTATTCGCTCAGGTCCCTGAACTGGCGGCCAAGCATAAAATCAATGTGACGGTCGGAGCGTGGATAGACCAGCGCCTCAAACACAATGACGAGGAAATCGATCGCGCCATCAAGTTGTCGCAACACCGGAATGTGGTACGTGTGATCGTCGGTAACGAAGTGTTGTTGCGTAACGATGTACCGATCGAAAAAATGTTTACCTATCTGGATCGGGCACGCAAAAAGATTTCCAGACCGGTCAGCACGGCCGAAACCTGGCATACCTGGATACAATATCCGGAACTGGCTGATCATGTCGATTTTATTGCCGTGCATATTCTGCCGTTCTGGGAAGGTCTGGATGTGGCAGAGTCCGTAAAATTCGTATCGGAAAAGATGGATCTGTTAAAGGCCACATTCCCCGACAAGGAAATCGTGATTGGTGAAGTAGGCTGGCCCAGCGAAGGACGTACCCGTTATAACGCGGTCGCCTCGGAATCGAATGAAGCACTATTTTTGCGGCGTTTCTTCAAGTTGGCCGATCATGAAGACTATATCTATTACGTCATGGAAGTATTTGACCAGCCCTGGAAAATAAAAATAGAAGGTGCCGTCGGTGCCTACTGGGGTATCTATGATGTCCAACGTCAGCCAAAATTCCCGTTCAATGAACCGATCGTCAGAATTCCGGAATGGCAAACTCTGGCCGGTGTATCCGTGTTTGTTGGCATCATTCTGCTTAGTCTATTTTCCTTTACCAGCCGTACAGTCAATACCGAGGGTAAGACTTTTCTGGCACTGATTGTCTATACACTCGTTACTGTGTCAGCCTGGGTGATTTATGACTACACCAACCAGTATCTGACCAACACCAGTATTGCTGTGGGTATTCTGATGCTGATTTGTATGCTCGGTATCATTCTGTGTATGTTGTCTGAAGCGCATGAGTGGATTGAAGCGCACTGGATCAGTGGACGTCGACGTGTCTATATCTACAAGAATACTGAGACGGAAACCTATCCGAAAGTATCTGTGCATGTGCCGGCTTATAATGAACCACCGGATATGATGATCGAAACCCTGAATGCACTGGCGGATCTGGATTATCCAAATTTTGAAGTGATTGTGATTGATAACAATACCAAGGATGAAACGGTGTGGAAACCGGTTGAGGCGCATTGCGCCTTGCTGGGTGAACGTTTTAAATTCTTTCACGTGGATCCGTTGTCCGGGTTCAAGGCCGGTGCACTGAATTATGCAATGAAGCATACCGCCGCCGATGTCGAGATTCTGGCCTATATCGATAGTGATTATGTGGTCGATCGAAGCTGGCTGAAAAACATGGTGCCGGCTTTTAATGAGAGCAAGGTGGCGATTGTACAGGCACCTCAGGACTACCGTGATGCAAAGGAAAATGCATTCAAGGCAATGTGCTATGCCGAGTACCGCGGGTTCTTCCATATAGGCATGATCACGCGCAATGATCGCAATGCGATTATCCAGCATGGCACCATGACGATGGTACGCAAGAGCACGCTGGATGAAGTGGGCGGCTGGGCTGAATGGTGTATCACCGAAGATGCCGAGCTGGGTCTGCGTGTATTTCAAAAGGGCTATGAGGCTCATTACACCTCGAACAGTTATGGTCGCGGACTGATTCCCGATACCTTCATCGATTACAAGAAGCAGCGACATCGCTGGGCCTATGGTTCGGTGCAGATTATCAAGAAACATGCACGTACACTGTTTTTACCCGGTGGCAGCAAGCTGTCTGCCGGACAGCGTTATCATTTCGTTGCTGGCTGGTTGCCGTGGTTTGCTGACGGCGCCAACCTGATATTCAATATGTTCGCCATTCTGTGGTCTGTCGGCATGATGTATAAACCACAGGTGTTTGAACCACCGTTGCTGGCATTCTCGGTATTACCGATTACCTTTTTCATGTTCAAGATGGCCAAGCTGTTTCATCTGTATCGACAGCAGATCGGTGCGAGTATGATCCAGACCATTGCGGCGGCCATTGCCGGATTATCACTGACCCATACAATAGGTCAGGCCATGTTGTACGGCTTGTTTACCAATAATCAGCCATTTATTCGTACACCGAAACGTTCCAATCCGTCTGCATTAACCAGTGCGCTGACATCCGCCTATGAAGAGACACTATTGTTGATTGCCTTTGTGCTGGCAATCCTGACGCTGAAAACGGTACCGCACGTGGACAGTCCTGATTACCATATGTGGATAGCGCTGATGGGTATGCAATGCATACCCTATGGTGCAACCTTGCTGACATCATTGATTAGCGTCGCTCCGATTCCTTCCTGGCTGATTGGTCAGGTGATGGAGAAAAAAAGTAATCTGGCTGCCCAGCCGAGAAAGGGTTAGTTACACATCATTGCAGTTCCTGATGACCGGAGTCTTCGGTCAGGAGTGGCGTATGCAAATGGATACCAACGAATCAGCTACACCTGCCTACGCCCAGATCCAGCTGGAGCTGAAAAACATCAACCAGTTGTTTCATTCAATGGATCCGTCCCCGTTTCGGGAAAAGGATCTGGATTTGAATGCTGAAGAGTTTATTGTTTCCTGGGCCAGGGAGTTGCCTGACAGTGACAAGTTCCAGCTAAAAATTCATCTGACCGATCTGTCTGCCAGCAGTCGTGACAGTCGCGAGATTGGTGAAGCCGTAAGAAATTATTTCAATTACCGTGCCGATCAGTATGCATTGCGTAAACGTGAGCTGTTGCGTGAAGGCTGGCAAAATCTCGGCATTGGTCTGTCTTTTCTCGCGACCTGTCTGTTTATTGCCAGATCGTTATTACAGTTTGGCAATAGCGCCCTGATTGCGATTGCCCATGAAAGTCTGATTATCGGTGGCTGGGTGGCAATGTGGCGGCCTATGCAAATATTTCTGTATGACCGATGGCCGATCAGCCGTATGCAAACCTTGTATCAACGTCTGGGTAATATGGACGTGATTGTGGTGAAAAAGGACAGTGAATCCTCCAGTTTGTAAGCGTACCAGTCATAACCAGCCGGGAACGATCAGGACCAGCCAGACCAGCAGTGGGCCGACCGCCACCACGATACCGCTGTAGATAAGCATTTGCCGGTAGAAACGATCCTTGTCTTTGTCCTGGGTGTTTGCTACCACCAGTGCGCCATTGGTTGAGAACGGACTGACATCAACGATGGTTGAGGCAACCGCGATTGCGGAAACCACGCCTACTGCGCCTATGTGACCCTGCAACAGAAACGGTACAGCCAACGGGATAGTGGCGCCGAGCACGGCAACGGAAGAGGCAAACGCAGAAACGATACCACCGATATAGCAGAGCAATAAGGCGCCCAACAGCGGTATGCCGATACTGGTCACACTGTTGCCTGCCATTTCCACAGCGCCCACTTTTTGCAATACCGCAATATAGGTAATGACTCCGGTAATCAATAACACAGTAGACCAGCTCACCTGATCCACCGCATTTTTCTGTTCGTTGGGAGAGAGTAAAGCCAGAAACACGGCGACAGATATGGCCACTAATCCAACGTTCAGTTCAAAGGCCAGCGAGCCGATGCCCAATACCACCAGACCAGTCAGGGTGCACCAGCGATGAAAGTTTAGTCCGCTGTTTGCAGCAGGCGCCGCGTTATCACCCGTGTCAGTAGTTTGTGCCGAGGCGTGTAATGCACGATGTCCACCGAAGTAGAAATAGATGGCAATGGCGATTAGCAGATTGATCAACAGGCTCGACATGAACAGGGTAAGTTCGTCACCCGGTAATTGGGCCTTGGCCACAACCTGATTGGTAATGCTGCCGTAAATACTGATTGGGGAAAAACCTCCGGCCTGGGCACCGTGGATCACCATCAAGCCCATTAACAACGGGCTGATGCGATACTGATGGGCAAAGCGCAAGGCGATGGGGGCTATAATCGCAACCGCGCCAGGGCTGACCGCGCCCACACTGGTCAGGATGCCGGTGACAGTAAACATGATCCAGGGCATGGCGGCGATATGACCACGCACCAGCCAGACAGCCTTATGTACCAGCCAGTCTATCGTGCCGTTTTTCTGGGCAATCGCAAACAGGTAGGTAATGCCGACCAGCGTGACAAACAGGTCGCCCGGAAACCCGGCGAAAATGTCCTTCGGTGCCATTTCTGCCAGTGCGCCGATTGCAAATGCCCCGACAAAGGCAAGCGCACCCATATTGATGGGCAGTGCGGTGGCTATGACAAACATGATGACAAGACCAGTAATGGCGGCTAATTCGATAGACATGATTTGATCCCTCCCTGTGCGCTATTCTACCGATCTTTCTGATTATTAATAGAAGTGCCACGATGGCAGGGCAGGATACTTCCTGTCCGGGTCGCTTGTGCTATTATTTGCCTATATAGACCCATAATGTACACCGGGTCAGGATGCAGGAGGAACTTGCTGTGGCCCAGGAAAGCACTTCAATTCAGACCAGCGCGGAATCAGTGACCGATGCCACTGACAATCTGGCGCTGGTCGAGACCATACTCTGGGAGAAATGTTGCGGGTTCTGGTTATTGCCGGAACATTTGCAACGACTCAAGGCCTCTGCTGACCATTTTTCATTTGCGTATAACGAAAGCCGCATACTGGCGCAACTGGATGAGGTGGTGAAAAAGCTTAAATGCGATAGCCTGGTCCGGCTGGAGTTTTTTCGGGACGGCGTCATCAATCTGTCTACTACGCCCTCGAATGCGAATCGGGAACCGGTTAAAGCCTCTCCTGCCAGACAACCCGTTGATTCACTGAACGTGTGGTTGCGGCACAGTACCAGTCGACGCGAGCAGTATGATCAGACCATTGTCGGCATCACTGGTGTTGATGAAGTATTATTGTGGAACGAGCAGGGAGAGGTAATCGGATCAACCACGTCGAATCTGGTTTTTGAACTGAATGGGCAGTACTACACCCCGCCGCTCGAATGCGGGGTGATGCCCGGAGTGTATCGGGCCAGCCTGATACAGCAAGGCCGCTTGCAGGAGCGCCGTATTCATTTGGATGAACTGGCGTCCTGCAACAGTATCTATCTGATCAACTCTGCCATCGGCTGGCGCGAAGTGAACCTGGTTGAGCCAAAGGTTACAGTCTAGAAGTTGCCGCTGACAGAAATGAAGAAGCGTGAGCCATCGTTGCGATCTCGGATGATGGTCCGTTTCAACGGAGTCAGACCACGCAATCCGGTATAAATATAACGATCACGCGACTGGTTCACGTTCAACATATTCTGGCCTTCGAGGCGGATCTTCAGACCCCAGTAGCGGGTAGTTTCAATAAAGGTATTCACATCCGTACTTTCGTCGAATACTTCCAGTTCATTGACCTTGAACCGTGGGCGTTCACGCCGTTCACGTACATCGCCACCCCAGGATATTTTCGCTTCACGAAAATCCTGTCTTAACTTGACCACGGTAATCAGCTGTATCTCTTCCCGAAACGGGAATGGTCTGGGAAAGCCACCAACGGAGCTGAGTACACGGGATTCACCGGTGACAGGATCGGTTACCGAAGAATCCTGCCAGCGTAACTGGAAATCCAGACGACTGCCGACCAGACCAAGCCAGGTTAAGGGGACGGCGCTTTCCAGTTCCACGCCCCAGCGACGGCCATCACCGATATTGCCCGGTACTTCAAATTCATTCGTCAGGGGTAACAGATCCTGTACGTCTTTTATCCAGTGGTAAAATCCGGTCAGTTTAAGTACGCCGATTTCGCCAAATCGCAACTCATGACTGAGCTCGCTGATCCAGGTGGTTTCGGGACTCAGGTTCGGGTTGCCGAGTGCCAGATCGTTGTCCTCGAATACCGCCGTGCTGACAAATTCATTGAAATCCAGCTGTGCCACTTCACGGACCAGACGCAAGCGTGTCAGCGACTTGTCTTCTGTTGAATAGGTAATCATCGCCATCGGTTTGAGGAAAAAGAAATCACGCTTTTCTACGGCATCACCGGTCTGGGATATTTGCGAGACTTCACCCCCCATACCATAATCCAGATCCACATTGCCGAGCGTCCAGGTATCCTGCACCATGAAGTCTCCGCGTGATTCTTTCACCGTGGTGTTTGAACCGGGTATGTCCACTTCCAGTGGTCCAGGGCCCGTATCGGCGGTTTGCAGCAGCGCATTTTCAAGTACGTTCCAGGCAGCTTCGAAGTTAGCCTGAATCGCATGGTTGCTCCATCTGGCCCAGTCAAATTCGAGGCGGGTAATCACCTCCCTGGTAATGGTTTGCTTGTCGGCTATCGTTTCTTCTGTACGCCGGTTGTTTTGATCAAATACCAGTTCATCATCGAGATTGTCCGAATCCTTGTACGACAACAGCAGGATTGCCTTACCCAACAGATCTTTTTGTAAAAGGCGTTCAACATCCGTACCAAATTCAAACCGTTTCACCAGCGGATCACCATCGGTGGCTTCACGTCCGGTCTTACCACCGGGAAGTTCCGGAAATTTGTGTGATGCCAGATGGGTGATACGCTTTTCCACAAACAGTTCTGAATTCAGATGCACAAAATTTTCACCGATCCAGGTTGAGGCATTCAGTGTTCCGTCACCATTGAAAGAGCGGTTATTGAAACGATCAAAGGTCGAATCCGTGAGCACTCCACTACCGTTATAAATCAGATCATTACCATCTTCACCGGAGCTGCCACTGCGGCCCTTGATTCCGGCGTTGTATTCAATATCACCCCATCGATCGGACAGCGAAACACTGACATCATAGGTAGGAGGAAATACTGAAAAATTGTCGCGCATCGAAATTTCCCATCGTGCGGTTGCCGGTGCGTCGGCACGCAGGATGACATTGGCGACAAAAGCATGACCCTGCAGGTCTATATTGCGAACCTGACCACGAATCAACTCAACCCGTTCGACCTGGTTTGCAGGAATCCTGCCAAGAATTTGAGAAGGCAAATCCTGCTTCGCACTGGGGCGGCGGTCATTAATCAATACATTACCAACTGCACCACCGAATCCACGCTCGCTGTCACCATTGTTCAGGGTGAACCCTGGAATCTGGTTGACGATATCCAGCGCGGTTCGTGGTTGATACTGATCAAAAAATGAAACAGGAAAATCGACGATTTGTGCATCGGCCGGAGCATCTGGTACGGCTGGTGTCGAAGGCGCGTTCGTCTGTGCCTGTACACCCAGCATGCTGATAGTAAAAAGAATTGAAAAGAGTACTGATTGATACAATGACATTGATGAGCCCCCGCAGACCGCTATGAAGTGGCGATCATAACCGATTAAATGAAAGAAAGGTTTAGTCCAAAAAGTAAATAATGTGAATTATGCCTGTAGTAGCCGAACTAGTTGTAACAGCCCAACGAGTGAAATGAAACTGAAGTTTCTATTTTATCGCGTTGTAAAAATTGGCGGCACTGACAATCGAAATCAATACGCCGACCATGATTAACAGCGTTTTAGCATGTACCTTGCGAGTCAGCAAGGCTGCAAATGGTGCGGCAAATACACCTCCCAGCACCAGTCCAACCACTATTGGCCACGGGCCGCTTCCCACCAGCACGGAAAAGGCAATTGCACTGCCAAAGGTCAGGAAGAACTCGGCAAAATTTACCGAGCCTATCGTCATTCTGGGATCATGGCCTGAACCGATTAATGTGGTGGTTACCACCGGTCCCCAGCCACCGCCGCCAACGGAGTCAACAAATCCACCAAATAGCGCCAGCTTGGCCACATGTTTTGGTTCGTCCTGTGTGGGTTGATAATGATGAAAAATCTTGCTGACCAGATACAGACCCATAATGACCAGATACCCCGAAATATAGGGCTTCAATACGTCACCATCGATGGAGGAAACAAAATAGGCACCACTGATTGCGCCAATCAGTCCCGGTATCAATAATCGAAAAAATAATTTCGGGTTCACATTTTTCATGCGGATGTGGGAAAGGCCAGATACACCAGTAGTAAACACCTCGGCGATATGGACACTGGCGGTTGCGATCGCAGGGGAGATACCCGAAGCGAGCAGAAATGTATTGGAGGTAATGCCATATGCCATACCGAGCGCACCATCAATAGTCTGGGCCACAACCCCCACTAATACGGCACTCCAGAACACCTTGCTGGTCAAGGCGTCCATAACCAGTGATTCGGCACTCGCCACACTGCCGGAAAAATTGAAAAAGCGCAGTAACAAATAGCCTACGGCGGATAACAACATGAACGCGGCCAGCCAGGCAAACAGTTTCAACACTGGATGATCGCCCGGGTGCAATACGGCTTCTTCTACCGGCGGTAGGCCCAGCTCCTGATGTTCTTCATTGACCGGGTCCGGTGACAGATCCAGATTACGCAACTTCATGCCGTTTTGAATTCCGTGTGGTTAATTCCAGCGCGGCAGTGTATGTGAGTTTAAAAGCAGATAACAATACCGTAAGAATATATTGATATAGCTTTCCGCTATGGAATGTCTACTACTGAACCGGGTGAAAAACTGGGTCTTTCCACGGTTTTTAGCATAATATCAGTCTAACAAGCCAGTCAGACAGGTATCATAGTTTAATGAATCAGCCAGCCATTAACCGGGTTCCCCATATTATCCTGTTGTACTGGGTCATCAAGATTGCCTCAACCACGCTCGGCGAAACCGGGGCAGACATGTTCTCAATGACCTTTGAACTCGGCTATGGCACCACGATCAGTCTGTTCATGATCATTTTTATCGGTCTGCTCGGGATCAAGCTGGCCTTGCGACGTTATGAACCGGCCAGTTACTGGCTGACGTTTACCGCCAGTGCGATTGTCGGCACGGCGATATCGGATTATATCGATCGTACTCTGGAGCTGGGTTATTTGACTGGATCGGCAGTATTGTTGTGCCTGCTATTGGTGATATTGTTGGTGTGGTATCTGAAAGAAAAATCCTTGTCGGTTGAATCCATTACCACGGCCTCTGCCGAATGTTTTTACTGGCTCGCTTTTCTGGTAGCCAATACGCTGGGTACGGCGCTGGGTGATTATCTGGCCGACAGTCTGGAACTGGGATTCATGGTCAGTGCCGGCCTGATAACCGGTCTGCTGATCCTGACCGCACTGCTACATTTCTACACAAGGGTCTCTACGATAACATTGTTCTGGATTGCGTTTGTGCTGACCCGACCCTTTGGTGCGACTTTTGGTGACCTGCTGACTAAATCACAGGAAGCAGGTGGACTTGGTCTGGGGACGATAGGTACATCCCTGTTTTTTGCAGTGGCTATGGGAATTGCGCTGTATCAGGAAATAAAAATAGAGAAAACCCGAAAGTTCAACCAGTTGTTCTAGCGCAATACTTTCAACAGAGTGTTAGCCGGGTATTAACGGTTCCGGCGCGGGTGAAACTGTGACACTCCCTTGAAACACCCTACTGTGTATGGATATTCCCAGGTGGCGTGGTAGTGATACAAGGTAGTCGTTTGTCCATCCCAGACGATGGGGTGTTCATGGCCGTGACACTCATCCAGACTGGCATTGGTCAGTTCCTCTCCCTCAACGCCGCGTTTGCCATATATACCAAAACCATCAAAGGCATAACCAATCAATTCCGAATGCGCTGAGCCTTCCTCCTGCAGGCAGCTGGTCATATTATGATAATGATAGGTCCCGTTTTGTGCGGGGTGTCCCTGACAACTGTCCAGAATTTCATGCGCCACCGCATCTTGACCATTCGCATCCAGCGCATTGAAAAACAATCCTCCGGTCAGGAGCACACCAATTGGACCCAGCGGGACACAGCTGGCATGGATTGCCATGACAGGTAGCGTGGGTAATTCAACCACGATTGATTGTGCACGTATCGGATTCGGATTGGGAGAATACTGATAAGTCGGATCGGACTTGCTCTTGGGAAATACCGCGGTTGGATGTGAGGGAAGCGCATTACCGCTCACCTTGCGACTATCGCCATCGACAGTAATGCTCAATTCATGTGGCCAGTTGACCACGCCACCGGCCGCTGGTTTGTTTAAAAAATCAAAAGTCCCATCATCACGTAACCAGGGGCCAGTGTGCACACGATGTGCCCCAAACCCTTCGGTACGACATGGCCAGACACTGCCTGATTGTGGTTGCGTGGATATATGACCATCACCGACTGGTAGTCGAGTCAGATCCGTACCAGCCGCTACCGTGGTGATGAAAAACAGTCCGGACAATAGCAGTCGTTCTAGCATGGGAGTCCTCAATCGTCGAGTTGGCGCAATCGCGCTTGCCTGTGTACTTTAACGGTTGAGAGCAGCTTACGTTTACATTGGAACGACAAAGAATGCACAGACTTCTGGAACCAGTCTCAAAATTCAGCTGGCGTATCTGTTTTTAGACAGGTTCTAGTCTTCTATATGCTCAACGTAATCTTCACGATCATAAATCTGGATGACTGTCCCCTCGGCGGTCACTTCCAGCACAAATTCTCCATCATCGGTGTTACCCATGACCACATACATGATCACTGTGCCTTCAACATCCACACTGGCTTCTGTAAGTTGCAGTGCCGGCATTCTGAATTTGACTGCTGTGATAACCTTCTCAGGTACAAACTTTAACGGCACCGGAGTGTGGGCTAGCACACTGGCGGAGTAGAGTAGAGCGCCGACCAATGACAGAAATAAGTGTAAGCGAATGTTCCTGTTCATAATGGCATTGACTTCAACGTCAATACGGACTTGACGTTACTATTTCGAATTGCCGGGCAGCTGTCTGACGTAGAGGAATGAAAAAATAAAGCCGGAGTGAGTGACATCATTCCGGCTGATTGAGGAATTATCAGGATATTGTGGCAACGCAATCGGAGGAAGAGGTGGCAATCGCATTGCAGGCAGTAATCGCGCTGTCATGTGAAGCCTGCAATGACTCGTACATACTGTACTGGGGTTGGCCTGAGCAGTAATCATCCAGCAATTTCATCCGCATTTCGGTCATGTACAGCACGATCTGCAGACTGGGAATCGTCTCAGGATTCGGGTGACTTGCATTGATTTGATTGAACTCCTGCTCCTATTTGTCTAACTCAGACTGACAGGCCGCCGCGTCATCCTGTGCATACGTTGTAGCGCTTAGTAGTAACAATCCTGTCGCCAGACCCAGTTGCTTAATCATATGTAACATTGTATTTCCCCTTTCTAGTTGTATTTAGATTAACTTGCCTGTGATTATTTTTTAACCAGCGTGTCAAAGTGTGCCTTGATCTTCTTGCGCATGGTTTCATCCGGCTGTTTGCCCAGACCGGCACTGAGGTTATCCACCATATTGCTGGCCTTGGTAGTCTCAGTCAGGATCGTGTTGATGGCAGGCTGACCGAGCAGATATTTCAGGTTAAATTGCCCCCAGCTATTACATTCAAACTCAGCGGTCCAGTCCGGCAGTGTCTGGCCCTTGACGGTTTTGAAATATTCTCCGCCATTAAACGGGCTATTGATTAACACCCCGATACCGAGATCCTGTGCCAGTGGCAAGATGCGTTGTTCAGCTTCCGGTTCGAGCAGGGAGTAATTCACTTCAATAAAATCAGGCTTGTCACTCTTCATGAATGCTTCCATACGTTCATGGTCTGCCGTGGCCGACGTGGTGATACCGATATATCTGGCTTCACCGCTGCTCTTCCAGTCTTTCAAACTTGGCCAGTGCAAATCCATATCCGTCATGCTTTCAACAAAAATCAAATCAGCTGGTGTTCGATGGAACAGGCGTTTGGTCTGCTCATACTGACCGATACCGCCTTGTTTATCGACCTCACGTACATCCAGAAATCGGTTCAGACCTATCTTGGTCGTAATAAAAAACTTGTCTTTGAATTGTGGCAACACCAGCACATTACCAAAAGCCTCATCGATTTCCTTTTCACGCGGTGCTGTATCGATCACGCTGGATCCCAGCTTCAGCATGGTTTCCAGCAGTTCGGTCATCAGCGCCGGACCATCTTTCACGATCAATCGAACAGCCGCCGTAGAGCCAAAGCCAATCACCGGTAACTTCTCACTGGTGCCATGTATGACGCGTTTAATCATGGTTCCGGCGGCTTGCTGGGCAATGGCACTGGTTGGTAACAGGCTGGCAAAGCCCAGTGCGGTGGCTGTCTTGATAAAGTCTCTTCTGGTTTGTTCATTGAACATAGTCAGGTTTCCCGTGTTGGTGGTTAAGATTATTTTTTAACGAGCGTATCGAAATGTGCTTTCATCTTTTTGCGCATCTCGGCATCCGGCAGGTGGCCAGTAGCGGCACGCAGATTTTCTTCCATGTTGGTTGTCTTCGTGGTTTCGGTGAGCACACAATTGATGGCAGGTTCACTCAGGATGTATTTCAGATTGAATTGTGCCCAGCTGGTGCAATCAAATTCCGCTGTCCAGTCTGGTAGTGTCAATCCCTTTACTGTCTTGAAATATTCTCCACCGCCAAACGGTGTGTTAATCATGACGGCAATTCCCTTGTCGCGGGCCAGTGGCAGGATGCGTTGTTCGATTTCCGGCTCCAGCAGCGAGTAGTTCACCTGGATAAAGTCTGGCTGGTGCGTGTTCATATAGCCTTCCATTTTTTCGTGGTCGACTGTGTTCGAGGTGGTGTAGCCGATATAGCGGGCGTTGCCCTGGCTTTTTTCTTCCTGCAGGGTTGGCCAGTGCAGATCCATATCAAGCATCGTATCGACCAGAATCAGATCAGCCGGGTTACGCTGAGAGAGTCTTTCTGTTTCACGAATCTGGTTAATGCCGCCCTGTTTATCCACTCGTTTCAGGTTCAGCGCGCGATTACGTCCAACTTTGCTGTTGACGAACAGTTTTCCCTTAAATTGCGGTAACAGTAGTAACTGGCCAAAAGCCTGTTCGACATCGGTTTCTCGCGGAGCCGTGTCAATCACACTGGCACCCAGTTTGACCATGGTCTCCAGAATCGAGGTCAGTGAAGCAGGGCCGGTTTTCAATAAAACTTCCACAGCAGCGGACGATCCGAAACCGAGTATCGGCATCATCTCGCTGGTACCCGGTATGGCCCGTTTGATCACTGTGTCGGCGACAGTCTGGGAAAATCCGGTTACAGGTAACAGGCTGGAAACACCAAGTGCAGTGGTGGTCTTCAGAAAATCGCGTCTGGTCTGACAAGTCAACATCTCATACTCCCCTCAAAAGAATTACTGACCATAGTATAAAGACACTCTGATCGGTTTAATAGCATCGCCCGTCACCCGGAACAGGTTTTACCGTGTCAATATCAGGGCGGTTCCTGTTACAGACAAAATTGCACCGATCCAGGCTCCTTTGGCCGGTGATCGACGCAGGAATATCCATAAAAGCGGTAATAACAGTATCGGCGTGACAGAAGAAAGTATGGCCACCATGCCTACGTCACCGAGATGTAGTGCAAGTAACAGTAGTGACATGCCGATGGCCATACCGACCACACCACTGAGTGCGGTCTGGCCCAGGATGCGCAAGGTGATCGGCTGGATTGCACGTGCGGATTTGATACCCAGACCCAGAATCACCATATGCCCACCGCAGGAAGCCGAGACACGGATAGCCGAGGCCAGGATCGGATCCATCGTGCCAGTCATGATTGGTTTGGCAATCATCGTACTGACTGAATGACACAGTGCAGCCGTTAAACCGAGAATAATACCAAGGCCATGATGACCGTGATTTTGTTCCCAGGCATGGTCTTCGGTTTTGCGACGGCCATACATGACGGCGATCATGACGCCGGAAATGGTCATGATCGCGCCGAGCGTGGCCTGCAGATTCATACGCTCGTCGAAAATTGAAAAACCGAGTACGGCACTGATCAGCGCATTGGTCGAAAACAGGATGCCGGAGCGGCGCGGTCCCAGCATATTCATGGCGCTGAAATTGGCCGTGTCACCGATAAAGATGCCGATAAATCCACTTAACGCCATGGTTATCAGCTGGGTAGATGTCATTGTTTGCCAGCCACTCAAGGACAGCGTGATAATCCATAGAACGATCGCCACCATGAACATGCGCCAGCGGGTAAACGCAATCGCGCCCAGATGGCGAGAGGGAGTAACAGACAACATACTGCCAATCGCCCAGCAGGCAGCGGCGGCCAAGGCTAGCAGGTCATTGGACATGGGCAGATTCCTGTTATTGTGTTTGTTCAGACCAGGTAATGTGCAACTGCCAAATTCTATCGAAAAACCGGCAATAAGTCTTATAATGATGGCGATATAAAGTTTCCGGATCCGGTTGAATATATTTAAGGGGACTTGGCGTCAAGGCCCGCAACATTCTGCAAAGTTACCTGTCTATGTAGTTGTCCAGTTTGGATAACAGAAGAAGGGTTGTATGAATCAACTTGGAACGGTATCAGCTTTACTGGTATCAGGTACATTATTGATGGCCAGTGCGGTAATGGCTGAGCCGGAACGTCAGTCCATCCATAGCAAGATGCTCGATCAAAGTACAAAGTTTTGCAGAACAAATCACAATTGCCGTTCACAGGCCAATAGTCTGGAGCAGGATGATCGTGACGAGGAACGTCCATCATTGGTTTAGATCATCAGAATCTCATATGGAAATGCAATACTGGGCAAGAAAATTCAGGGTAATCAAACACAGAACATGGCCAGAGTAGTCAGTGTGACGGCATGAGTGTCGATAAGGCTGCATTATTCAGTCATGAAGTGGTTCCGTTCTATCTGTCACTTGCGGTTCTGGTTGCTGTTGCCATGCTCTGTGATGGCTTTTTGCATCTGTATGACATCGTCTGGATTGGTCGCTATCTTGGGATTCCAGGTACATTAAATCATTCCAACAGGAGCTGACCGAGCAGGATTGTATGGCCTGTCATACAGATCATGCCGGACTGGTGCTGGCCCACAGCCCTAAACCATTCTTACATAACTTATTGAAAATACAGGTTCGTGAGCAGTGTGCAACTTGTCATAACGTACCGGTTAACGACATTTATCAAAACCTGATTGAAAAATGCTCACAATGCCATAACTCTCAGTCCTGGAAGCCAGCAAAGTTTGACCATAATAAATTTTTCCAGCTGGATAAAAACCACAATACATCCTGTATCACCTGCCACGTGGACAATGTCCATACCGAATTCACCTGTTTTGGGTGCCATGCACATACACTGGATAACATTCGCCGCGAACATGAAGAAGAGGGTGTCCCCAATTTTAATAACTGTGTCGAGTGTCACCGCAATGCGCATGATGAACCCGGTAGCGAGGGTGGTCGCAAGGAAGATGGTGGAGAGCGTGAAGAGAATGATTGATTTCGGATTACAGCAGTGTAGTCAGACAGGCTTATTGGAATAAATTATCTGATACCACTATTCTGTATCCCGGAATTACAGTGTTATCTTCTCGATTGATTTCCAGTGTCCGGGTTGCAATTCGTCTAGGCTGATATCTCCGATTTTGAGTCTGACCAGTCGCAGTGTGGGGTGACCGACGGCGGCAGTCATTTTCCGTACCTGGCGGTTGCGTCCTTCGCGGATGGTCAATTCAATCCAGGCCGTCGGCACGTTTTTGCGAATTCGTATCGGGACAGATCGCAGGGGAAGGTCGGGATCTTTTTCCAGCAGGCGTACTTCCGCCGGCCGTGTTTCCCTGCCCTCAATCACCACGCCCTTACGTAATTTTTGCAGCGACTCTTCTGATGGAATACGCTCTATCTGCACAAGATAGGTTTTGGGTAGTTTGAACTTCGGATCGGTAAGTTTATGCTTTATCTGGTTATCATCGGTTAACAGCAACAGTCCTTCACTGTCGTAATCCAGCCTGCCAACCGGATAGACATTTTTCGGGAAGTCGAAATCCTGTAAAGATTGTTTCCCCCCTTCAGGCATGAACTGGGAGAGTACAGCGTAAGGTTTGTTAAACAGGATATACATCATAGTGAAGAAACTTAGCAGAATTGAGTGGTTAGAACAAATCGAGAGATTAAAAGTTAATCACTCTGATGCTTTAAGTGTTGATTATGAATCTTTACGCTGGCCCTAATTATTTACAATCAACATTGGCACGTTATATTTTTTTTACCTAGGTGGTCTCTATTTTCTATTGCAACAGTTCACTGAAAGCTTCGAACGGTGTTTTCCAATCTAACACTTTTCTGGGTCTGCCATTTAACCTGTCCTGGGCCTTCTGTATTTCATAGGCACTGACCTGGTTAAAGTCCGTCCCTGTAGTGGTCCAATTGCAATGGACACCTTGATGGGTGGATTATCTACTCGTAGAGGAAAAATTGATGAAACAGAAGCGCAGGAAGTTTGACAGGGATTTCAAGTTGCAGGCCGTACAGATGATCAGAGACCAGGGTTTGAGCGTCGGGCAGGTATGCCGCGATATGGATCTTGGTGAAACAGCGGTACGTCGTTGGGTCGCGCAGGTCGATGCGGAGCGGGGCGGCCAGAGCGGGATCGGTAAGCCGCTGACAGCCGAACAACAGCGGATCCGCCAGCTTGAGACCGAGAATCGGCAACTACGACAGGATAATGACCTGTTAAAAAAAGCATCGGCCTTCTTTGCCCGAGAACTGAAGTGATGTATCAGTGCATCGATCAGTTGCATGAGAAGGCCGATGGCGTGGCACCGCTGTGCCGGTTGCTGGAGGTGTCCCGGTCGGGATACTACGCACCACAGGCGCGGGCCAGTCGGCCAGCAAAAGCCTGCCCAGTGACGCCCCACATGCAAGCGGCATTCGCCGCATCGGGTCGAAGCTACGGCAGTCGCCGCTTATGCGTGGCGCTGCGTGAACGCGGTATCGATGTGGGGCGACACCATGTACGCAGTCTCATGCGCATCAATGGCATTCGCCCAATATGGAAACGCAAGTTCATTCACACGACAGACAGCCGCCATGCGCTACCCATTGCCGACAATGTGCTGGATCGGCAATTCGAACCGGTCGCGGCGAACGTGGCCTGGGTTTCTGACATCACCTACATTCGTACGCGAAGCGGCTGGCTTTACCTGGCGGTCGTGATGGATTTGTTCTCGCGCAAGATCGTCGGGTGTGCAATGGCGTCAAGCATGCCCGCTGAACTGGTGTGCTCGGCCCTGCAGATGGCCATTGCACATCGGCAGCCCACTGCCGGGCTCATCGTTCACTCTGATCGTGGTTGCCAATATGCCAGCGATGCTCATCGTGCGTTGCTGGCCCGTCACGGTTTGCGCGCTAGCATGAGCCGCAAAGCCCATTGCTGGGATAACGCTGTCATGGAACGATTCTTCTTGAATCTCAAGATGGAGCGCGTTTGGCAGCGGGATTATGCCAATCACGGTGAAGCCATACGAGATGTCACTGACTACATCGTCGGCTTCTACAACAGCGTACGCTTGCATTCGAAACTGGGTTATCTGCCGCCCACTACCTATGAACACAAAATGGCAGCCAAACAACCTATCGACGTGTCTGAAATTGCTTGACCACCACACCCTTTCGGAAAGTATTTAGGTGTCCGGCATTAGTAGACCACTTCAAGCAGCTTTTTATAGCTTATTGTCAGCATAGATTAATAACCCACTTAATCTTTGCTTATCTACTTTTCCCCTAATTATTTCTTGCAGATTTCATACTTTACAAGGATGAAGGCGGAACTGGTGTGCGATGCATTGAGGATGGCACTGTGGCGACGCGAACCAAAGGCTGGGTTGATTGTGCATTCTGACCGAGGTTCCCAGTACGCCAGCAAGAAATACCGGCAGTTGCTGAAGGCGTATGGATTCATCGGGAGCATGAGAAGGAAAGGGAATGGTTGGGACAACGCAGTTGCAGAAAGTTTCTTTGGCAGTTTGAAACAGGAACAAGTGCAATGGTGCCATTACCAAAGCCGATATGAGGCGCAGCAAAATGTGCTGGATTACATCACTATATTTTACAACAGCGTCTGACTGCATTCGTATCTGGGTTACAAAAGTCCAATGCACTATGAAGCACAGAGGGCAACATTGAGGAAAAAAACGGCTTAACTGGGAGTGTTTAAATTTATTTGACTAAATGATAGCTATTATATATATATATTCAGCAAGATAATTAATGTACATTTAATCCATACTTTCCTTAGGGACTGTATCATAACAATTAAAATTGAAAACGAAGATACTTACAAGTTGCTGATAGGTGGATCCGTTGCCTTATTGGCAGCTTGTGGTGGCGGTGGTGGAGGCGGCGAATCAGCCCCGCAAGCAGCACAGGCTGGTGTGCCATTGACGGCGGCTGAAAATCTTGCGCTTGATCTTGCTGCTGCCCGTTTCCTGCAACATGCCCATTTTTCCTCTACCGATGGAGAAATTGCTGCAGTAAGACAATTGGGCGCCAGTGCCTGGCTGGCTCAACAGATGACTCTGACATCACAAAGTGCCTGGGACTGGCTGGTCTCTCAAGGCTATACCGCTATAGACAGTAAAAATAATTACAATAATAGCAACCAGGCCAACTATATGGCATGGCATCAGCTGATGACTGCTCCGGATTCAGTACGTCAACGGGTGGCGCTGGCCTTATCCGAGTTTTTTGTGGTGGGCACGGAGGGTGTGGAGTTGAACTGGCCACAATTTGCGATGGCAGCGTTTTGGGATGTACTGGCTTCCAATGCCTTTGGTAATTACCGGACGTTGCTGGAAGCGGTTACACTGAACCTCGCTATGGGTGAATACCTGAATACCTTGGGGAACCTGAAAGAGGATATTCCTACAGGTCGCCAGCCGGATGAAAACTATGCCCGCGAAGTAATGCAATTGTTCAGTATTGGTTTGGTGAATCTGAATATCGATGGCACCCCTGTGCTGGACAATAATGGTCAGCAGATCGAGTCTTACAATCAGGATGATGTTTCAAATTTGGCCAGAGTGTTTACCGGCTATCTTGCCGATGAAACCGAGGGCACGGTGCTTGTTCCCAACACTACAACCAGAATAAAGAATGTTGGATATGCCAAACGACCGATGCTGCTGACGGCCAGTCGGCATTCCACATTGGAGGCAAATTTTCTGGGTGCGCGTGTTACGGCAGGGACTGATGGGGCGCGCGCCTTGCGTATAGCACTGGATACATTATTTAACCATTCGAATGTAGGGCCTTTTTTTGGCAGGCAAATGATACAAAGACTGGTGACCAGTAATCCGTCACCTGCGTATGTTGCCCGGGTCGCCAGTGTCTTTAACAATAATGGCAATGGAGTGCGCGGTGATCTGACGGCCGTATTCAGGGCGATACTGCTGGATGAAGACGCCAATTCATCTGCCGGATTGACTTCAACCAGTTATGGAAAATTGCGTGAGCCGATAGTCAGGCTTGCGCAGTGGGCAAGAACATTCGCTGTCCGATCCGTTCTGGGTACCTGGCGCGTTGGCAACCTGACCACACAATTAAGTCAGAGTCCATTGCAGTCTTCGTCCGTATTCAATTTTTTCAGGCCGGGATATGTGCCGCCCAACACAACATTGACTGCCAGCCGTTCTACTGCACCCGAGTTTCAATTGGTCAATGAAGTCAGCGTACCGTCCTATATTAATTATCTGGAAGGCATTTTGGCCAGAGGCATCAATGTAGGTACGCCGGAAGGTCTTGATATTGTCCCGACCTACACAACAGAATTAACACTGGTAGGCGATCCTGCGGCACTGATCGATCGCTTGAATAAACTACTAACGGCAGGTCAGTTATCAAAATCCACGATGGAGTTGATGGTCGCTGCGTTAACATTTGACCGGAGCACCACGGCCAGTTCTGAGACCACGAAGTCTGCGTATGTAGCGAAAGCAATTATGCTGGTAATGGCCAGTCCAGAATATTTAGTGCAAAAATAGGCAGCTAATATGGATTTGAAAGATAAAAAACATACACGACGTGAATTCCTGATTAAGTCAGGCCAAACAGCAATGGGTGGACTGGCAGCACCGTGGTTAATCAATATGGCCGGCATGAGCGAAGCGGCCGCGTTCAGCGCTTCTGATTACAAGGCGCTGGTGTGTGTGTTCCTGTACGGTGGAAATGATTATGCCAATACGGTTGTCAATTTTGATAATACCACTTACGGAAAATATTTTGCGATTCGTGGAGCCTCATCAGTCTTCATCCAGCAATCCGCGTTGAAGGCTACAGAGCTTTTGCCGACGGTGCCTTTGGGCAATGGCGTAAAATATGCGCTACACCCGTCGATGACAGGACTTGCCGGTTTGTTTAATAGTGGCAAGGCAGCTGTGCAATTAAATGTTGGCCCTTTGATAGTGCCCTTGACTCGCGCCCAATATAACCTGAACAACTTCAGGAACTTTCCATTACCTCCGAAGTTATTTTCCCATAACGATCAGGTATCGACATGGCAGTCATTTGCGACGGAAGGTGCAACTGTTGGTTGGGGTGGAAAGATCGGTGATCTGGCAACAGGTAATAATTCAGATCCTTTGTTCACCTGCGTTAGCGTGACCGGTAATAATGTCTTCATGTCCGGCGTCTCAACCCCGCAATATAATCTGAGCAGCACGGGATCGGCGATTCTGGTCAACCCAGCCACTAGCACGTTTTTTGTGCAGCCCGAATTGCGAACAGCCTTTGTGACCATGCTGCAACAGCAACGTACGCATCAGTTGGAAAATACCTATACCACCGTGACACGTCACAGCATGACTTCGGCCGCCATGATCAATACGGGCATTAATGCAGTTGCCATGAAAACGGTGTTCCCTTCAAACAGTAACCTGGCGTCACAACTAAAAACGGTGGCGCAATTAATTGGTGCCCGTAATTCAATCGGAGCAAAACGTCAGGTGTTTATGGTGTCGCTCGGTGGTTTCGATCTGCATGATTATCTGGATACACGCCATGCTCCGTTGCTGCAGCAGTTGGACCAGGCGCTCACGGCCTTTTATCAGGCTACAGTGGAGTTGGGAGTAGCCAATCAGGTAACGGCTTTTACCGCGTCTGACTTCGGGCGCACACTCAGTGTGAACGGTGACGGGTCGGATCATGGCTGGGGCAGTCATCATCTGGTAGTCGGTGGCGCGGTGCAGGGCAAGGCGTTCTATGGCAAGGTCCCGCCGGTCAGTGTTGGTAACAGCACCACCTTGCCTGACGACCAATGGCATGTCGGTCAAGGTCGACTGTTGCCCAGTACTTCTGTGGATCAATTTGCGGCGACGCTGGCCAAATGGTACGGCGTGACGGATCCAGAGCTGCAATTACTGTTACCCAATATCAAGAACTTTGGTGTTGCCGGTGGCAGACCGGATTATCCCGTCAATCTGGGATTTCTTGGCGGCCCAATCATTTAATTAAGTACTAATAATCAGGGGGCCGTTGCCGGAGCCTGTCCGAAGTCCGGCATACTGTTCAGATCAATTCCCCATAACCAAGGTAACAGTACCAGTACAAACACCGAGATCAGTATGATGGCGGTGATGTTTAGCCAGAATCCGGCCTTGATCATTTGTCCCATCGTGACATAACGGGTGGCGAATACAATTGCATTCGGTGGTGTGCCAACAGGCAACATGAACGCATACGAGGCGGCAAACGTGGTCGCGATCATCATGCCGTACGGATGCACCTGCATCGCGGTTGATAGAGCCACCATGATCGGCATCATGATTGCGGCGGTGGCGGTATTCGAGGTCAGCTCGGACGCGAACACCACTATCGTGATAACCACAGGAATCACCAGAACAATGCTGGTGCCTTCCAGTACGGACAGCTTGCCGGCCAGATAGGTGGTCAGACCAGTATCGGTGAATCCCTGTGCCAGCGCAAAGCCACCGCCAAACAGCAGCAGCACGTCCCACGGTATCGTGACGGCAGTTTTCCAGTCGAGCAAGAATTCATTCTTTTTGAAATTGGATGGAATCAGGAACAGCAGTATCGCACCGCCCATCGCAATCGTGGTGTCGGTGACCATGCTCAGTGCCTCGATTTTAACAAACCCGCGCACGATCCAGAGGATTGCAACCGAGCTGAATACAGCAAAGATCCATTTTTCTTCCCGGCTCATGCGACCCAACTGGGCGATTTCCTGTGCAATGGTTTCGCGCCCGCCGGGCAGGGTGGGGAAGTTACTCGGGTAGAAAATCTTCACCAGTGCAAACCAGGTCAGCAGCAGCATGATGGTGGCGATAGGCACGCCGATTTTCATCCATTCGACAAAGCTGATGTTGATGCCATAGGTTTTTTCGACCATACCGGCAAACACCGCATTCGTTGGAGTGCCGACCAGTGTACCGGCGCCACCAATCGAGGCGGCATAAGCCACGCCCAGCATCAGGGCGATACCAAAATTAAAATGGCCCGGACGGGTGTCGACCGTATTACCCTCACTGGCGGAGACAGTTTTGGCCACCTGGGTCAATACCGGCAGTGCAATCGTGACCATCATCATGGCGGCGGCGGTATTGCTGATCCACATTGAAATGAACCCTGTCGCGATCATAAAGCCCAGTACGATACGATCCGGCGTCACGCCAACCAGCCGGATCGTATGCAGGGCAATGCGCCGGTGCAGGTTCCACTTTTCCATCGTGACGGCGATCAGGAAGCCTCCCATATACAGGTATATGAGCTGGTCGGCATAGGAGAGCGTGGCCTTGGCGCCGGGCATGATGCCGAGCACCGGAAACAGGAACATGGGCAGCATCGAGGTTGCTGGAATCGGAACCGCTTCAGTGATCCACCAGACCGCCATTAGCGTGGCCACAGCGGCCAGATGTTTGGCTTCGACTGGCATTCCCTCCGGCGTGGGCATCATTACAATCAGGAAGAACAGCGCCAGGCCGATTATCAGGCCAATACCTTGTCGGGACATTCCGGGTTCTCTGTGGTTGGTTTATTGTTCGGGGCAGCATGACAAATTCATCCGGTGAAATCAACGCTTGCCATAATTGATGAAGTACCTTGATGCCGAACCCCGTGTACAGGTATTTATGTAACAGTTGATGAAAGGACCTGAATGGCCTTTTATATCATGTGATTAATAGAATAGAATGTTTCCAGAAGTTTACGCTCATCCAGCAGGGATTAAAGCCAGTAGGTAGGTTGTACACCTGCTGTACTCACAGGGGAAATTACCGGAATGTCAGTTTTGAAGTATTTGCGTCATCCCGATCGGGTCTTCGCCCTCATTCTGATCGCGATATGTGCCGTGATGTATCTATTGACCGGCAAGATGGAAGAGCCCACTGAACCCGGCGCAATTTCTGCTTCCACTTTCCCGTTATTGACGCTGCTGGGAATCGCGTTGATCTGTCTATTCATAATTATCAAGCCAGAGAAAGAAGATGTACCGCCGCCTTCCTCGTGGAAAGGAATGCTTGTGGTTTTGTTGACAGCGATCTATATCGCGCTGATCGAACCCATCGGGTTTTTTATCGTCACGCCGATATTTCTTTTTGTACAGCCGCTACTGGAAAATTTTCGTCGATTTAAATTACTGGGGATCAGTGTGGCACTGATTACCGTGAGTGTTTATCTGTTATTTGATTATGTGCTGGCGATTCCGCTACCAACAGGCATTTTGGGAGACTAGCGCATGCTGGATAATCTGATTCTTGGTTTTTCCACGATTGCGACCTTGCCCTGTACTGTCGCGATCATCGCCGGTGTGATTATCGGGATCATCTGTGGCGCACTGCCGGGGCTGAGTGCTTCGACGACTGTTGCACTGATGGTGCCGTTTACCTTTGGCATGGACCCGATCGTGGCGATTGTACTGCTGATATCGGTCTATCAAGGGTCCGAATACGGTGGATCCATTACCTCCATTGCTGTGGGCATGCCGGGTAACCCGTCAGCAGCGGTAACGGTAATTGATGGTTATGAACTGACCAAACAGGGCAAGCCTGGGCTTGCGTTAATGATTTCATTAATCGGTTCAACCTTTGGTGGTATCGCTGGTGCGTTCGTACTGTTTGCCTTTGCCGAACCACTGGCGAACGTGGCCTTGTCATTTGGTGCGCCGGAATATTTTTCGCTGGCAGTATTCGGACTGGCCATCATCGCCAGTCTGGCCGGTGACAATTTGCTCAAAGGTTTTCTTGTTATGTTTATCGGTCTGTTTCTCAGTACGATAGGACTGGATGGCTTTACCGGTGAAGAGCGGTATGTGTTTGGTGTTGCCAAGATGATGGATGGCCTTGGGATAATTCCCTGTCTGATTGGTTTATTTGCGATGGCGACCGTATTTTCTGAAATTGAAAACAGTATGGATAGTGCGATTGAGCGCATCAAGGTAACGTTTGAGAAACCCGATATGAAAGTTGTGTTCGGATTGTGGAAAGTCTATCTGCATTCCTCCATTATCGGTTCGATAGTCGGAGTGCTTCCTGGCGCAGGGGCGACCATTGCCTCTTTTATTTGTTACAGCGAGGCCAGACGCGTTTCAAAGCACAAGGAACTGTTTGGCAAGGGCTCACTGGAAGGGGTGGCTGCGCCCGAGTGTGGGAACAATGCCGTAGTGGGTGCTTCGCTGATTCCACTGTTGACACTGGGTATACCCAGTTCTGCCACCGCTTCCGTGTTGGTAGGTGCGCTGATGCTGCATAATATTCAACCTGGACCGTTGTTGTTCCAGACCAATGGCGACATTGTCTATGGCATCTTTGCCGGTGTAGTGATGTCCAGTGTTGCGCAGCTGGTATTTGGGCTTATCGGGATACCGGTATGGGTCAAAGTCATTTCGGCACCGAAGCCGATATTACTGGCGGTCATTACTGTACTGTCTGTGATTGGTTCTTATGGATTTAACAACAGTATTGTTGATGTATGGATCATGCTGGGTTTTGGCGTGCTTGGATATGTGCTGACCAAAATCAATTTCCCGGTGACACCGATCGTTCTTGGCCTCGTGCTCGGTGGGATGATGGAGGAAAACTATCGCAGGGCATTGATGGTTTCCGGCGGTGATCACTCTATATTTATTACTCACCCGATCAGTGCAGGACTGCTGATCGTGGCTGCATTATCGTTACTGAGTCCGTTGCTGTACAAAAAAATTACAAAATCCACTACCACCTGATTATTAACATTACAAGCCAGAGATTACACCATGTCCATTCAGCAGAACCAGTTTGCAGTCGTACCCGTCTCCAGTCGTATCACCGAACAGGCCGCCGCGTTTATTGAAGCGACGACATTTGAGTCCTTGCCTGCCGAGGCTATCGCTATTGGTAAGCGTTGTTTGCTCGATGGACTTGGTTTGTTTGTTGCCGGTTCGGATCATGAAACCGCTGCGATGCTGGCTGAGCTCGCAGCAGAGCAGGGTGGTAAAGCCGAAGCACTTTTGCTAGGACATGGTCAGACTCGTGTGCCTGTGGCACTCGCGGCCAGAGTATTGGGAACAGCGGGTCATGCGCATGACTGGGATGATTCACAAGTGAGTAAGGATCCGGATCATGTGTATGGTTTGCTCACACATCCAACCATACCGCCGTTAACCGCCTCACTGGTGATTGCCCAACAACTGGGTGGTATATCTGGCAAGCAATTCATGCTGGCCTTTTTGACCGGCTTTGAAATTGAAGCGAAGATTTCGGAATGGATGTTCTCGCAACATTATAAACGTGGCTTCCATTCCAGTGGCACAGTAGGTACGTTTGGTGCATTTACGGCCGCAGCGAAACTGCTAGGTCTGAAAGGGGACAAATTGCGTAATGGTATCGGCATCGCTGCAAGCTTTGCTGCCGGTATACGTTGCAACTTCGGCACGATGACCAAGCCCTTGCATGTCGGGCGTGCAGCGGAGAACGGTGTGACTGCTGCAATCATGGCGAACAAGGGTTATACCGCCGACAAGAATGCACTGGATGGACCGTGGGGTTATTTTGCCGTGCAGGGTGGTGGTGTGACCGAAGCCAAGCTGGCAAAAGAAGGTTTTGGCAAACCGTGGACGATAGTCGAGCCGGGTGTCAGTATCAAACCGTATCCGTGTGGTGTGTTGACGCATCCGACCATTGATCTGATGGTGAAGCTGGTGGTGGAAAACGATATCAAACCGGATGAGATTGAACAGGTGGTGATCAGTGCCGGTTCGAACATCCTTAATCCGATACGTTATCCGATCGCCAGTAACCATCTGGAAGCGAAATTCTCATTACAGGCGGTGTTGTCGATGGTGGCGCTGAATCGTAAGGCAGGCAAGCTCGAATTTGAGGACGGTTTTGTACAAAGCGATGCAATGCAAAAAATGCAGAAACGGATGCAGACCCGGTTTGATCCGGAAATTGAAGCGATGGGTTTTGACAAAATGCGTTCAAGCATCCATATTCAGTTGAAGAATGGCAAATCGGTGTCTGGCAAGGCAGATGAGCGTTATCGCGGCGGACCGGAGAACCCGATGACCGACCCGCAGCTGGCTGACAAGGTGCTGGCCTGCTGTGATGGGGTGCTCGACAAGGACCGGATTGCAAAACTGATCAAGGTGGGATCGTCGGTGCTGGAGATGAAGGATGCGTCCGAACTGGCGGTGTTGATACAAACGGGTAATTAACTTCACCCGTCATGCAGGATTTCACCAGAATGACGGCTCGAAGCGATTCTGGATCTTTAATATTTCCCTTAAACAGGGGTTAAGTGATTTACAACGGAGGGGTACGATGAAAATGAAAACATTTCTGATCAGTATGATAGCGTTGCTTGGCATGAGTGTTACATCGGCACAAGCCGCCTGGCCCGAGAAGCCTATTACCCTGATCTGCTGGTCCAGCGCAGGTTCCAGTCATGATCTAATGGCACGTATCGTGGCCAAAGTCAGTGAGGAGTATCTCGGACAACCGATTGTGGTCGTCAACAAGGAAGGTGGTTCTGGCAAGGTGGCGATGAGTTATGTGCTTTCCCAGAAACCGGATGGTTACACCATCATGAGCAATACCCGCAGTATGACCGAGCTGTTTCCGGACACTACCGGCAAACTGTCGATTGATGATTTCAAATACGTTGCCCGCATGGTTCGTGATCCGTTTGTAATTACGGTGCGTCAGGAAAGCCCGTTCAAGACGATCGATGATCTGATTGCCTTTGCCAAGGCAAATCCGGGCAAAGTGACGATAGGTGGGTTCAGTGTGAAGTCCGTTGACGAAGGTCTGGTCAAGGATTTTGAAAAAGCAGCCGGGATTAAACTGAATTATATTCCATACAAGGGTGGCAGCGAGCCAGTTGTGGCCGTGCTGGGTGGACACATCGACTCGGTTGTTTCCAATCCGGGTGAAGTCAATGCCAATTTCAAGGCGGGCAAGCTCAGGGTGTTGGCGCTGGCGACGGAAGAGCGATTTGCTCCATTTGAAGATGTGCCTACGCTGAAGGAAAAAGGCTTCCCCATTGTTACAGAACACTGGCGTGGTTTGATGGTGTCAAAAGATGTGCCAGATGAAATTGTGGCGAAACTGAATGCAGCTATGGTCAAGGTCATTGCGCATCCGGAATTTGCGCAGTTTCTGAAAAATACCAATATGTATGAAGGTTATATGCCCGGTGCAGAATTTGCCAAACTGGTGAAGGAACAGACTGCCAAGTAATATTGTTTACATTACCGAGCTTTTTGTATTTCAGTTCTATACTGAGGCAGTAATTTTTCGGTATTTATTCCGGGATCATGAAGCTAGTTTTAAGTCTGTAGGGGCACAGCATGCTGTGCCCCTACAAAAACCTTCACTCCTCACGCTGAGGCGGTACAAACCCCCTCACTCCTCACCCCTAACAAGAGATCAATACCCCGCTTTCTTGTCGACCACATTCAGTAACTTGTCGCCAGTAACATAACGGCGCAGGTTTTCCTGCACCACCAGCCAGCGGCGCCAGCGTCCCTGATCCGTATTCGAGGCCATGTGCGGAGTAATAATAATGTTTGGCAATTTCCAGATTTCATGTTCAGGTGGCAGTGGTTCAGGATCGGTCACGTCCAGACTTGCCGCAGTGATACGACCATCCTTCAATGCGTCCATCAGATCCGTCGTGACGGTGCTTTCGCCACGTCCGAAGGAGATATAGAACGCTCCTTTCTTTACGGTATCAAAAAACTGCTTGTTGAACAGGCCGCGTGTTTCATCTGTTAGTGGCAGTGCATTAACAACCACGTCTGCACGTTTTGACAGTTCCAGTAATTCATCTGACAGACCAACGTATTCGACAAAATCCGGGCCTTCATGGCTGGAATTGCGGGTGGCAATCACCTTCATACCCAGAGCATGGGCACGACGGGCAACCTCCGTACCGATGCCACCTAATCCAGCAATTAACATGGTTTTTCCGGCAATTTCAATTACCGGAGTGGCTATATCTCCATCTATCCATTCATGTTTTGCTTGTGCAGAATGGTAGACAAACAGACCGCGGGTCATCATCAGCATCATACCGATAACATGTTCCGCAATCGGTGGACCGGATGTGTGCTGGGCATTGGTCATGATGAAGTCGCGTTGTTTGACGACCGGATCCAGACATTCAGCCACACTGTGCGAGGAATGCTGGAACCAGTGCAGTTTCGGTGCTTTCGCCAGCACGTCCTTGTTGCAACGGCCTATCAGTACTTCCATATTATTAATGTCGTCCTCGCTGAGCTTGTTGCTAATCTGAACAATCTCAACCTCACCGACCGCTTTTTTAGCTGATTCCAGCATCATCGGCAATTCATCTTTCGGGCCATAGGCCGAAAAATTGATGTAAATCTTTTCCGGTTTATGCCAGCCCGGCTGGTCGCGCAGCGCGGTGTCGGCTTCCTCAAGCGCGAGTTCGGCAATCAGTTCGGCGGGAGAACGATCCGGCATTTGTGCCCGCACCAGAAAGGTAGGCATCATTAATACACAGATAAACAATACGAGTTTGGCTTGTAACTGTTTCATGATTTTATATCCGGATTGGTTAGTGTTGTAGTAGGCAGTATTTTGATACCCAGACCTATAGTAAAGGATCATTTAATAGTCTGGCAATTTGCATAAGGCAAAATATAATTGCGTATGGTCGTATTTGCTTCATACGCTAAAAAAGCGAATACTTAAGCAATCGAAGTTTCTAACAGGCAGGAGCACGCTATGATTCTATGCAAAATCTACTCACAACTTGAACAGGTCGCGGTCAAATTACAGACCATTACCTGGGAGTTACTTCGAATCGTTTGTGGCGTGATGCTGGTATTCGGGCACGGTTACGGCAAGATGTTTGGTGAGAATGCCAAGCCGTTTTTCGGTGGTCTGGATTTCTTTGGAATCAACCTTGGCATCAATATGCTTTGGGTGGCCGGGTTTATTGAATTTTATATTGGCATTCTGATCATACTGGGCCTGTTTACCCGCCCCGCCGCTTTATTAACAGCCACCTTGATGGTGATGGCCTATCTGACCGCCCATCGGGCCTGGTTTCCGACCCTGAACGGTGGAGAATTGGCCGTAGTCTATTTTCTGATTTTTATGGCGATTTTTGCCTATGGCCCGGGGCCGTGGAGTCTGGATGCGAAGTTGTTTAAAAAACGGGGAAAGGAGTAAGAAAGGTCTTTACACATTAAGTGGTTAAATGTGCTGTTAATCGTTCATCCGCTTCGAGTCGGCTGATTCGCCAGACTTGCTTGAGGTAAGCAGCAGGTTCAGGTTACACTGAATTTTATCCAGTAATCTGACCGGAGGGGTTCTGCAATGGCGAATCAATTTAACATCAACGTCGATGGTGTCGACTATCAAATTGAGGCCGAGCCAGACATGCCTCTGCTGTACGCACTGACCAATGATCTCGAACACAAGGGGCCCAAGTTTGGATGTGGTCTGGCCCAATGTGGTGCCTGTACAGTCATACACGAGGGTGTTGCCATTCGTTCCTGTGTCACCCCGGTATCGGCTGTGACTGGCAAGGTTCGTACACTGGATGGAATCGGTACCACCGAGAATCCCCATCCTTTGCAAAAAGCCTTTATCCAGTCTGAAGCTGGCCAGTGCCAGTATTGTATCAACGGCTGGATTATGACCTCGCTGGCATTTCTGGAACAAAATCCCAAACGTACAGATGCGGAAATTCGTGATGCACTGGCAGGATTGAAATGTCGGTGTGGTACTCATATGGCGATACTGCGTGCGGTACGCAGTGCTGCTGATGAAATGGCCGGTTAAGGGGGAACGCTCATGCTTATCGAATCATTAAATAATCTGAAAATTGCCCGACGCGATCTGTTAATCAACGCCATGAAGGGTGGTGGTGCGCTGGTACTGGGTTTTAACCTGCCCGGATCAGCCCTGTTTGCAGCTGACAGCAGTGCAGCCTTGCCGGGCGCGAGAAAACTGGATCCGGCCCGACTGGATACCTGGATTGCGATCAATAAAAAAGGCGATGTCACGGCCTATTGGGGCAAGATGGATATGGGCCAGGGAGTGGATACAGCCATCAGTCAGATGGTGGCAGAAGAACTCGATGTGAAGATTGAAAAGGTTACCGTGTTATTCGGTGATACCTATGTAATGACAGACCAGGGCGGTGCCAGTGGCAGTTCCGGCGTCAGTAATTCCGGTGTGGCACTACGTGAAGCCGCCGCGGAAGCCAGACAGGTTTTGCTGGAAAAGGCCTCAACCTTGATGAATCTGCCTGTCGACAAGTTAACGGTCATTGATGGGGTCATACAGGAGCAAGGTAATTCCACGCATACACTCAGCTATGGCGATATTATCGGTGACAAGTTGTTCAATGTGCCGCTGGAATGGAATGGCGAAATCGGTAATGAGCTTGAACTGAAAAGCCGCGCAAAATTAAAAGATCCAGCCAACTATAAAGTGGTTGGTACCTCGGTTGGTCGTAAAGACATCACTGGCAAGATCATTCCGAAAACGCGTTTCACGGTTCATTCGCGGGTTCCGGGTATGTTGCACGGTCGTATGATCAGGCCACCTTCTGCCGGAGCGACAATTGTATCGGTAGACAAGGATTCGATTGCACATATACCGGGTGTGCAGGTAGTGGTTGAAAAGGATTTTATTGGAGTGGTAGCACCGAAAGAATGGGATGCCATCCGTGCCTCGCGTGCATTGAAAGTCAATTGGGACGAAACCAAATCCGGATTTCCCACCACTTCAGAAAAACTGCATGACTATATTCGCAAGGCGACAGCTGACAAGTCTGAAGTACCGGAAAATATTGGTGACGTCGATGCGGCGCTTGCTTCGAATAAGAAGCCGATGGAAGTGGAATATGAGTGGCCGTTCCAGAGCCATGCCCGCATGGCCGCTTCAGTCGGTCTGGCCGATGTTAAAGTTGAATCCGGCGGTACGGTGTGGACAGATTCACAAAAATTTTATGACACGGCAATCTGCACGGCAAAGATGTTGGGATTGAAAGCGGAAGGTGAACAGATTCCCGTGCGTAGTATCTGGGGGCCGGGTCCGGGTTCCTATGGCCGTTCAGATTCAGCAGATGGTGTACTGGATGCAGTTGTACTGTCAAAAGCCGTGGGTGCGCCCGTGCGAGTACAATGGATGCGTAACGAAGGCATTGCCTGGGACCCCAAGGGACCGGCCTCTGTCATTAATATGCGTGCAGCAATTGGTGAGGATGGCAAGGTGAGCGCCTGGCATTTCCATCTGAAAGGATTCTCCCGTCAGGATGTCAGTTCGCGTGAACACAGCCCGAGTGAGACCCTGGCCGGGCAGTTACTCGGTCACACACGTAAACGTAACTGGACCATGTCTGAACCGGCGAATTCTTACGGCTTTGCCAACAAGCGTTACAGCTGGGATGCGATCAAGCCATTACGTGATATGGGTTCACCACTGCGTACATCCCATTTCCGTGATCCGTATGGTGCGGAGATCCATTTTGCTGTGGAATCCTTTGTCGATGAAATGGCGTACTCGACCGGAATGGATCCGGTTGCGTTCCGTCTGCAATATCTGACTGAACAACGGGACATCGATGTAATCAAGGCCGTTGCCGATCTGGCACAGTGGCAACCCCGTACCGCCGCACGCAAACAGAAGAATGCGAACGGCATGCTGGTCGGTACCGGTATTTCCTATGCGCAGCGTAATGCGTCAGTCAATGCGGTGATCGCCGAAGTGGAGGTCAATCCGCAAACCGGACGTGTCTGGGTAAAACGTTTCTTTGTGGGTTCCGATTATGGTTTGATCATCAATCCATTCACGCTGGATCGTACGATTGAAGGTAATCTGATCCAGGGTACCAGCCGTACCCTGTTTGAAGAGGTCAAGTTCGACGAGAAGACGGTACATTCGGTGGATTGGGCCACATACCCGATTGTTGAGGTAGCTGATGCACCCGAAGAAGTGAAAATCGTCAAAATCAATCGCCCTGAGCTGGGACCCAAAGGTGCCGGTGAACCGGTTACGCGAGTAGTTCCAGCCGCTATAGCCAATGCGGTGTTTGATGCGACCGGTATCCGCTTCCGCAAGGCACCGCTTACGGCGGCAAGGGTGAAAGCGGCTCTCGACGCGGCTGTCTGACCCGATGCTGCCTGAAGCCTGAATGGTAATCTATTAGGGTAAATACGCTCCGCCATTCACATGGATGGTCTGACCGGTGATATAGCGCGCTGGCAGACTGCATAGATAGACAACCATCGCGGCGACCTCCTGCGGTTGACCGCGACGCCCGACCAGATTCTTGATGCTGGCATGATGATGCGGTGATGTTCCATCTGCACGCAAGGTATCGATCAAGCCGGGGGATATACAATTCACGGTAATACCCTGTGCAGACAATTCGTGAGCCAACGCTTTCGTGAATCCAACAATACCGGATTTGGCCGCAATCACATGTACCCGATTGGCTGCTCCGGTGTGCCCAGTTAGCCCACCTATATTGATGATGCAAGCCCGATCACTCTGTTGCAGAGTGTCGAGCGCTGCGTGGGTTGTCAGAAACGCCGCATCAAGACAGACGCTCATCACCTGACGCCAATCGGCATAAGTCATTTCCGCAAATGAGGTTTCTGGACGGACAGCGGCGTTGTTGACCAGCATGTCGAGTCGACCGAATCGGGTGATGATTTCCTTGATAATACGTGGTGCGGTAGCAGGGTCACTCAAATCACCCATTACCAGCAAGGCTTTGGCGCCAGCCTGTTCTACCAACCGTACGGTTTCGCTGGCAGCCTGTTGATCCTGTGCCGCATGGACGACAACATCGGCACCGGCCTCTGCCAACGCACAGGCAATTGCGCGACCAATATTACGCGAGGCTCCGGTTACCAGTACCACACGATCCTTCAGTTCCTTGTTTAAAGCAGTCATTTCAGTGCTCCGGATTTACTGATTAAGAGATGCTCTGCCATCAGGCTAGCAATGTTGTCACAAAACTGCAGCAGTATAGCTGCATCCGGGGTTCCACCAAACCGGCAGTTGATTCAGGTTGTGCTTTCAGCTACTGAAAATAGCGAGAACCTGATTGGGTTAGTAACATGTCCACTTACCAAAATTCGGGAAAGGAGATTTACCCATAACAGATGTTTTATTCTGGTTAGGGAGACTATTGAACCAGGATGGATACAGGATAGTTTTGAAACTTGCAGGTGATTGATACAGTTACTTGATTCAATTCTACTAACTTTCAGTGTCGATAATTATTCTCAATATGAACGGATTAGGAAGGAGCGTGGTCAGTTCTGTGAGTGTGCAAATAGTAGACAACTTTATTCAGATTTTTCACCATCATTTCGCTGACAGAACAGGGTGTTCCGGCTATAATGCCGCCCATTATAAATGACAGCGTGTTTTACCCGGTTTTCAAATCTGCTTAAAACGGACTGTTTCTGTACTTCAACTTGGGTGTACGAGTTTAAATACGAGAATGTTGGCTAATTATTTACCGATTCTGATTTTCCTCATTATTACCATGGTAATGGGTTCGGCGTTTTTCCTGATTGGTTATGTGCTCGGCCCGAAGAAGTTCGATTCCGAGAAAATGTCCTCGTATGAATGTGGTTTTGCGGCATTCGAAGATGCCCGCATGAAATTTGACGTCCGTTATTACCTGGTAGCTATCCTGTTTATCATTTTTGACCTGGAAATCGCCTTTTTCCTGCCCTGGGCTGTGGCCTTGCGCGAAATCAATATTGCTGGATTCTGGGCCATGATGATCTTTCTGGGTGTACTGGTCGTTGGCTTTATTTACGAATGGCGTAAAGGGGCACTGGAATGGGAGTAGAAGAAAAAATTCACGAGTCAGGTATCGTGACCACTACGGTGGACAATCTGGTGAACTGGGCAAGAACCGGCTCCATGTGGCCGATGACGTTTGGTCTGGCGTGCTGCGCAGTCGAAATGATGCATGCCGGAGCCTCCCGTTATGATCTTGACCGTTTTGGTATCGTATTTCGTCCCAGTCCCCGGCAATCGGATGTGATGATTGTGGCCGGGACGCTGGTCAACAAGATGGCACCGGCCTTGCGCAAGGTGTATGACCAGATGCCAGAACCTCGCTGGGTTATCTCAATGGGGTCGTGTGCAAACGGTGGTGGTTATTATCATTATTCCTATGCGGTAGTACGTGGTTGTGATCGTGTCGTGCCGGTTGATATTTATGTACCGGGTTGTCCACCAACAGCAGAGGCCCTGCTGTTTGGTATCATCCAGCTGCAGAAGAAAATCAGACGCGGCAAAGTCAATATTATTTCTGCCTAGGAAGATACGTACCCATCATGTCGGAAACGCTGGAACAACTTCAAAATCGTTTGACCGCTTGTTTTGGCGATAAAATCAGCGCATCTATTATGCATTGCGGGGAACTCACGCTTGAAGTTGAAGCCGCCAATGCGATTGACGTATTCAGCAAGTTACGCAAGCTGGAAGAATTCCATTTTGAACAGCTGATTGATCTTTGCGGTATTGATTATCAGCGATTTGGCAAGGCAGACTGGGAAACCGAAGATACCACCAGCACCGGTTTTAGTCGGGGCGTCAGCAAGGACATCTATAATGAGAACCTGAATAAGCCAGCACGGTTTGCTGTGGTATATCACCTGTTGTCACTGCTACACAATCGCCGCTTGCGAGTACGAGTATTTTTGCATAACAATCCGCCGCGTATTGAATCGGTTACCAGTATCTGGGCTTCTGCCAACTGGTTTGAGCGAGAGGCTTTTGATTTGTTCGGTATCCTGTTTGAAGGACATCCGGATCTCAGACGTATCCTGACAGACTATGGTTTTATCGGACATCCCTTCCGCAAGGACTTCCCGTTGGAAGGCAATGTGGAAGTAATTTATGACCCGGAAAAGAAGCGTGTGGTTTATCAACCAGTCACGATCCGAAATCGTGTGTTGGTGCCGAAAGTGATACGCCATGACGACAGATTTACCAGCAACCCGCCGCCCGCGGGAGCAAGTACCAAATAATATTAGCGAGCCCGGAATTCATGCCTGAAATCAGAAATATGACAATGAACTTTGGTCCACAGCATCCTGCGGCCCACGGTGTATTGCGTCTGGTACTGGAGATGGACGGTGAAATCATTGAGCGTGCCGATCCGCATGTAGGCTTGTTGCACCGGGGTACCGAAAAACTGGCCGAATACAAACCCTATAACCAGAGTATCGGCTATATGGATCGGCTCGATTATGTATCAATGATGTGCAATGAGCATGCGTATGTGTTGGCCATCGAGAAATTGCTTGGTGTGACACCTCCTATACGTGCGCAGTATATCCGTGTGATGTTCGATGAAATTACGCGTGTACTGAACCATTTGATGTGGTTGGGTGCGCATGGCTTGGATATCGGTGCAATGACCATGTTCCTGTATTGTTTCCGAGAACGTGAAGACCTGATGGACTGCTATGAAGCGGTGTCGGGTACCCGTATGCATGCTACCTATTATCGTCCAGGTGGTGTGTATCGTGATTTGCCTGGAACAATGCCGCAATACCAGACCTCAGTCTGGAAAAATGCAAAACAGGTTTCGGAGTTGAACCAGAACAGACAGGGGTCCCTGCTGGACTATATAGAATCGTTCACCAGTCGTTTTCCGGCGTGTGTAGATGAATATGAAACGCTGTTAACCGATAACCGAATCTGGAAACAGCGTACCGTGGGCATAGGCGTGGTTACCCCGGAACGAGCATTACAACTGGGTTTCACTGGCCCGATGCTACGTGGTTCCGGTATCGAGTGGGACCTGCGCAAGAAGCAACCGTATGAAGTGTATAGTCAGATCGATTTTGACATTCCGGTAGGCGTGAATGGTGATTGTTATGATCGCTATCTGGTTCGAATCGAGGAGATGCGTCAATCCAATCGCATTATCAAACAGTGTGTGGACTGGCTGCGTAAAAATCCAGGGCCGGTGATACTCGATAATCACAAGCTGGTACCGCCACGTCGTGAAGAAATGAAAGACGATATGGAATCGTTAATTCATCATTTCAAACTGTTTACTGAGGGTTACTGTGTTCCGGAAGGTGAAGCATACGCCGCCGTTGAGCATCCGAAAGGCGAATTTGGTATTTATCTGGTATCGGATGGTGCCAATAAACCTTATCGCCTGAAGATTCGTGCTCCCGGGTTTGTGCATTTGTCCTCAATGAATGAAATGGTCAAGGGACACATGCTGGCTGACGTGGTTGCCGTCATTGGTACGCAGGACATCGTATTCGGGGAAGTGGATAGATAATATGACTGATCAAGTAAAGCCTGTATTGTCCGAACATGCCCGCAAGGAGATTGATCACTGGCTGGCCAAATATCCGGAAGATCGTAAACAATCAGCTGTGCTTGCCGCCTTACGGGAAGTGCAGCATGAGAATAACGGATTTCTGACTACGGAATTGATGGACGCGGTAGCCGATTATCTGGGTATGCCGCAGATTGCTGTATATGAGGTGGCAAGTTTTTATTCGATGCTGGAGACCAAACCGATTGGTCGTCACAGTATTTCTATTTGTACCAACATCTCCTGCATGTTGTCCGGTTCGGATGCGGTTGTTGACTATACCGAGAAGAAACTGGGAATCAAAACCGGCCAGTCGACAGCGGACGGACGGTTTTTCCTGAAAAAGGAAGAAGAATGTCTGGCGGCCTGTTGTGGCGGGCCGATGATGATGGTGGATCATGTGTACTATGAAAATCTTACCAACGAAAAGATAGATGCAATCCTGGAAAAACTGGACTGATGGCCGAGATAAAACAAAATTTGGTTTGTTATGCCACACTTGGTGTGGAGCAGCCGTGGACGCTGGAAAATTATCATCGTGTAGGTGGTTATGACGCGTTGAAAAAAATTATCCGTGAAGGGATTACTCCGGAACAGGTGATTGAAGAGATGAAAGCCTCCGGTCTGCGTGGCAGGGGTGGAGCGGGTTTCCCGGCCGGATTGAAATGGAGTTTTATGCCGGCCAAGTTTGAAGGCCCGAAATATGTGGTTTGTAATTCGGATGAAAGCGAACCGGGTACCTGCAAGGACCGGGACATACTGAGATTTAATCCGCACTCACTGGTCGAAGGCATGACCATTGCCTGTTATGCCATGCGTACCAAGGTTGGCTATAACTATATGCGTGGCGAGTTTATGGATGAGCCGTTCGCCCGGTTTGAAAATGCACTGAAAGAAGCGTATACGAATAATTATCTGGGCAAGAATATTCTGGGTTCGGATGTCAGTATCGATATCCATGCCACGCTTGGAGCAGGTGCGTATATCTGTGGCGAAGAAACAGCGTTGCTGAATTCACTCGAAGGCAAGAAAGGTCTGCCGCGCTTCAAGCCACCGTTCCCTGCCAACTTCGGCTTATATGGCAAACCGACAACTATCAACAATACCGAAACCTTCGCCTCTGCTCCGTCGATTATACGTAATGGCGCCAAATGGTTTGCGGATCTGGGTGTGGCCAATAGTGGTGGAACCAAATGTTTTTCCGTCAGTGGCCATGTAAACAAGCCTGGGAATTTTGAAATTCCGATGGGTACATCGTTCCGGGATTTGCTTGAATTGGCCGGTGGTGTTCGTCATGGCAGAAAATTGAAAGCAGTGATTCCGGGCGGATCTTCTGTACCGGTATTGCCTGGCGAAAAAATGATGCAGGCCAATATGGATTATGATTCGATCAAGCAGGTTGGTTCGATGCTTGGGTCCGGTGCGGTCGTCATTATGGATGACACTACCTGTATGGTGAAAATGCTTTGCCGTATTTCGCAGTTTTATCATGCTGAATCCTGCGGCCAGTGTACGCCTTGTCGCGAAGGAACTGGTTGGCTGTATCGTATGCTGCGTCGGATTATGGATGGCAAGGGTGAACTGGAAGATATGGACAAACTGGTCGATGTGGCAAACAAGATCGAAGGCCGTACGATATGTGCGCTGGGTGATGCCGCTGCCTGGCCGGTTCAGAGTTTTATGAAACATTACCGGCATGAATTTGAATACATGATCAGAAACAAGGGTCGCAGCATAGTCGACAGCCCGGATTATAAAGCGGCTTAACGAACAGCCGCAAAGATAATGAAATTATTTAAATGACTGACGATACAATAACAATCGAAGTAGACGGCAAACCTCTGCAGGCCCGAAAGGGTCAAATGCTGATCGAGGTGACGGATGCGAACGACATTTATATTCCGCGTTTTTGTTACCACAAGAAACTGACTATCGCGGCCAATTGCAGAATGTGTCTGGTTCAGGTTGAGAAAGCGCCCAAGCCATTGCCAGCCTGTGCTACACCGGTGATGGATGGAATGAAAGTCCAGACCCGTTCGGCCTATGCGCGTGACGCACAGAAAGCTGTAATGGAATTTTTGCTGATTAACCATCCTCTGGATTGCCCGATTTGCGATCAGGGCGGTGAATGTGAATTGCAGGATCTCGCGATGGGTTACGGATCGGATGTTTCGCGTTATCAGGAAAAGAAACGTGTTGTTAAGGACAAGAATATCGGTCCATTGGTACAGACCGAAATGACACGCTGTATCCATTGCACGCGTTGTGTACGCTTTGGTGAGGAAATAGCCGGTTTGCGTGAATTGGGTGCAACCGGTCGCAGTGAATTTATGGAAATCGGTACCTATGTCGAAAAAAGTATGGTGTCCGAATTATCCGGCAACGTGATAGATGTTTGTCCGGTCGGAGCGTTGACATCAAAACCTTTCCGTTTTTCAGCACGTACCTGGGAAATGACCCAGTATCCAGGCATTGCCCCACATGATGGTACCGGTTCAAATATCCACTTTCATGTGAAACATGATGTAGTAAAACGTGTGGTTCCGGCTGAAAATGAAGCTATCAATGAAGTCTGGCTATCTGACAGGGATCGATTCAGTTATGAAGGACTCTACAGCCAGGATCGCCTGACTGTTCCAATGGTCAAGGAAAATGGCGTATGGCGTGAAACGAGCTGGGAGGCGGCACTGGATCAGGTTGCCAGCCGTATGCAGAAACCAGTTGGTGCCACGGCCAGTCAATTAGGTGCACTGATCTCTCCGACAGCTACCTCCGAAGAAGCCTGGTTGATGCAGAAGTTAGTCAGGGCAGCTGGCAGTAATAATATTGATCACCGCTTGCATCAATCAGACTTTACTGATGCAGCGCATGATCCGGCATTCCCCTGGTTAGGCCAGGCGATACCGGAACTGGAACAGCTCGACACAGTCTTGTTAATCGGTGCCTGGCCACGGAAAGAACAACCGTTATTAAACCTGCGTTTGCGCAAGGCGGCGTTACGGGGTGCCAATATCATGGTGGTCAATACAATTGACTACGATTTCAATTACAAAATCTCAGACAAGCTGATTTCCGATCCGGTCACTCTGATCCACGACGTTGCCGCAGTATTAAAAGCGGTGTCTGAAATTTCCGGAAACAAAATTGAATCGGGCAAGTTATTGGAAGCTGTAGTAGTCAATGACAAGCATCGCGCGATTGCGAGCAAGCTGGCTGCGGGTAAAAAATCAGCCATACTCGCGGGCAATCAGTTTATGGCACACACACAGTATTCTACATTGAGATATTTGGCTGGTCATATAGCCAGCCTGTCGGCTTCCAGTTTTGGATATCTGGGAGAATCGGCCAATGAGGCAGGCTGCTGGTTGGCTGGCGCAATACCCCATCGAGGTACCGGTGCTAAAAAGATCGATCAGCCAGGTTTGAATGCACGCAGTATGATGGAGCAGAAGTTATCCACTTATTTGTTGTTCAACATTGAACCGGAACTGGATTGTGCCAATGCGGCATTGGCCATGGCGAGTCTGCAAAATGCGGAAACGGTAATCGCTTTTACACCCTATAAGTCAGCTTCTCTGTTGCAGGTAGCTAACATTATGTTACCAATTGCGATCTATGCAGAAAATGAAGGTTCTATGATTAATGTGGCTGGTCAGTCGCAAGTCTACTCAGCCTGTGTACCGGCTCAGGGTGAGGCACGACCCGGCTGGAAAATCTTGCGTGTGCTGGCCAATCGTTTGGGCGTAGCTGCATCGGAGTACCAGTCAGTCGAAGCAGTACGTAATGAACTCAATACAGTAATCTCTTCGGTAACACCGGATAACCGAGCAGACTGGGTCAGGCCGGAAGCTTTGCCCTCAGTACCGGGTGGAATATTGAGGACGACTGAAATCCCGATGAATTCAGTCGATACACTGGTCAGACGCGCTGAGGCCTTGCAACAGACAGCAGATGTCGCCGATGGTGCAGTACATATCAATAGCAATCTGGCTGGTAAACTCAGATTGAACGGTAGCAGCAAGCTTGTGGCGCAACAGCAGGGGAGTGCGCTGGAGCTGAATTATGTGCTCGACAACAGATTACCGGATAATACCGTACTGATTCAGGCTGCCCATCCCGCAACGTCGGCATTGGGTGCCTGGTTTGGTGAAATCACCCTGAGGAAACTGTAAAGCCAATGTTAAACACATTGTTAAACACAGTTTTCGAATGGATACAGACCAATATCCTGATGCAAATCATCGGGGTTGTGGTGCCTGTGGCATTCCAGAATGAGGCCCTGCTGATTGCGAGTACAATAGTGAAGATAATTGCCATTATTGCGCCGTTGATGATCATCGTGGCGTATACCACCTATGCCGAGCGCAAGATCATTGGTTACATTCAATGTCGTATCGGTCCTAACCGGGTTGGGTTCTTTGGTTTTCCCCTGGTTGGATTGGGGCAGCCTATTGCCGATGCGGTCAAACTGATGTTCAAGGAAATTATCATTCCGACCGGCGCCAACAAACCCTTGTTTATTATTGCCCCGATATTATCGTTTGCTCCGGCGCTGGCCGCCTGGGCTGTCATACCGTTTGATGATGTGATGGTGCTTGCTGACATCAATGCGGCACTGATTTACATACTTGCACTGACCTCGCTGGCTGTTTATGGAATCATCATTGCCGGTTGGGCTTCGAACTCAAAATATGCTTTTCTCGGCGCCATCCGCTCTGCAGCGCAGATTATTTCCTACGAAATTGCGATGGGATTTGCACTGGTGTGCGTACTGGTGGCAGCAGGCAGTCTGAATCTGGGCGACATCGTCGAGGCGCAAAGTGGCAGCGTATTAACGTGGTTCTGGATACCCCTGTTCCCGGTATTTGTTATTTACTTTATATCCGGTGTGGCAGAAACCAATCGCGCGCCGTTTGACGTGGCTGAAGGTGAATCAGAAATCGTGGCAGGGTTCCATGTTGAGTATGGTGGTATGGCTTTCTCAATTTTCTTTATGGCGGAATATGCCAATATGGTACTCATTTCAGCCCTGGCATCGATCATGTTTCTGGGCGGCTGGCTGTCTCCGTTACAGGGAGTGCCGGTAATCGGTGAACCTTCACTTGGCTGGTTGTTGCTGAAGTCGTCATTTTTCCTGTTTCTGTTTTTATGGCTCCGTGCAACGTTCCCCCGATATCGCTATGACCAGATCATGCGTCTCGGCTGGAAAGTATTCCTGCCCATTACCATTGTCTGGATAGTCATTGTTTCAGCGATGGTGGTGATGAGAATACCACCCTGGTTTAACTAGACGATTCGGCAACGAGCTTAGATTATGCAAAAAATCGGACAATATTTTCAGAGTTTGCTGTTATGGGAATTGCTGAAGGGCTTGCAATTAACAGGCAAGTATCTGTTCAAACGCAAGATTACTGTGCAGTACCCCGAGGAAAAAACACCGATGTCTCCACGCTTCCGTGGTTTGCATGCACTTCGTCGTTATCCCAATGGAGAGGAACGTTGCATTGCCTGCAAGTTATGCGAAGCTGTTTGTCCGGCTGTGGCCATTACCATTGATTCTGAACAACGCTCAGACGGCACACGACGCACGACACGTTATGATATTGATTTGACCAAATGTATATTTTGCGGGTTTTGTGAAGAATCCTGTCCGGTTGACTCTATCGTCGAAACCCATGTGTTTGAATACCATGGTGAGAAGAAGGGTGATTTATTGATGACCAAACAGAGATTGCTGGAAAACGGTGACAAGTATGAGCAGCAGATTGCGGCTGCACGTGCCAGTGACGCGATGTATCGATAGTACGGAATACCTGATTAATAACGGCTGACTGACGAATGTTTGAACTTTATATATTTTATTTTTTTGCAGCGATGATGTTGCTGTCAGCGACGATGGTCATCACTGTGCGTAATCCGGTACATGCGGCCTTGTTTCTGGTACTGGCATTCTTCTCCAGCGCGACCGTCTGGCTGTTATTACAGGCCGAGTTTCTGGCGATCATTCTGATTCTGGTTTATGTCGGTGCCGTCATGGTTCTGTTCCTGTTTGTGGTGATGATGCTGGATATCAATCTTGCCCGAATACGGGAAGGCTTTGCCCGGTTTTTGCCAATCGGGATAGTCGTCGCCGTGTTGATGGCTGTGGCGATGGTCATGGCACTGAAAACCGTGTATCTGGATGCGGCACATCTTGATGTCTTTGCAGCGCCTGCGGCAGATTACAGTAACACCCGTGAACTGGGCATGGTTCTGTACACAGAATATCTTTATCCATTTGAGATCTCGGGTGCAATCCTGCTGGTCGCCATAATTGCCGCCATCAGCCTGACCCTGCGTAATGGTAAACCCAACAAGACCCAGAATCCGGAGGAACAGGTTCGGGTAAAGAGCAAGGACAGGGTGCGTATCGTCAAGGGTATGGATACGGAGCAAAAGACATCATGATTACGCTGGGACAGGTACTGGTTCTTGCCGCGATACTGTTTTGTATCAGTGTTGCCGGCATTTTTATCAACCGCAAGAATGTGATCATTCTGCTGATGTGTATCGAGCTGATGCTGTTATCCGTCAATATGAATTTCATTGCCTTCTCACACTTTTTGCATGATATCCATGGACAGATATTTGTCTTCTTCATTCTTACTGTAGCCGCTGCTGAGTCTGCGATTGGTCTGGCGATTCTGGTCGTGCTGTTCCGGAACAGAAGTACGATTAATGTTGCCGACCTCGACAGTTTGAAGGGATAGACGGATGCAGGCACTCGATATGAAATCAATTTATCTGGCCATTGTGCTGGCACCACTGGTCGGTTCAGTCATTGCCGGTTTGTTTGGTCGTGCAATAGGCCGTAATGGCGCCCATTGGGTGACCATCCTTGGCGTGGGTATTTCCAGCCTGTTATCGCTGTATGCCTACAAGCATATTGTATTTGATGGTGGCGAGCTGTTTAACGAGGTGATCTATAACTGGTTAACTACAGGCAACCTCAGTCTGAGTGTTGGTTTCATGGTAGATCGTCTGACAGTGACGATGATGGTGGTTGTGACATTCGTATCGTGGATGATACACATCTACACCATTGGATATATGCATGAGGACCCTGGCTATCAGCGGTTCTTCAGTTATATATCGTTATTTACATTTGCCATGCTGATGCTGGTCATGTCGAACAACTTTATGCAGTTGTTTTTTGGTTGGGAAGCGGTTGGTCTGGTCTCTTATCTGTTAATTGGTTTCTGGTTCAAGAAGGAAACTGCCATCTTTGCCAATATGAAAGCTTTTCTGGTAAACCGTGTGGGCGACTTCGGATTCCTGCTCGGTATAGCCGCTGTGTTGATGACATTCAAGACGCTCGATTACGCGCAGGTATTCTCCCAGGTTTCAACGTTCGCCAATGCCACTGTGCAAATTTTGCCTGGCACGGACTGGTCATTAATGTCGGTAATCTGTATTTGTCTGTTTATCGGTGCGATGGGTAAATCGGCACAGGTACCCTTGCATGTGTGGTTGCCGGATTCAATGGAAGGTCCGACACCTATCTCTGCGTTGATCCATGCCGCTACGATGGTCACTGCCGGTATTTTTATGGTGGCAAGAATGTCACCCTTGTTTGAGTTGTCTGAGACAGCATTGTCATTTGTGTTGGTCATCGGCTCAATCACCGCCTTCTTCATGGGTCTGTTGGGACTGGTGCAGAATGACATCAAACGAGTCATTGCTTATTCAACCTTGTCTCAGCTGGGCTATATGACAGTGGCGCTAGGTGTGTCTGCCTATTCAGCGGCGATTTTTCATCTGGTGACACATGCCTTTTTCAAGGCATTGTTGTTCCTGGCGGCGGGCTCAGTCATCATTGCGATGCATCATGAGCAGGACATGCGCAAGATGGGTGGTTTGTATCGACACTTACCCGTGACCTGGATTACTTCGCTGATTGGTTCGCTGGCGTTGATTGGATTCCCGGGTACTTCCGGATTTTTCTCCAAGGATGCCATTATTGAAGCTGTGCATGAATCACATCTACCCTTTGCTGACTGGGCCTATGTGGCGGTACTTAGTGGCGTATTTATTACCGCACTGTATTCGTTCCGTCTGTTTTTTATGGTATTCCATGGCAAAAAGCGAATGGATCATCATACCGAAGAGCATTTGCATGAATCACCTGCGGTGGTGACGGTGCCCTTGTCCGTGCTGGCAATACCTTCATTACTGATTGGTTCGTTTCTGGTAGGCCCAATGTTATTTGGCGATTATTTCCTTGAGGCGATCTATGTAGCACCTCCACATAATGTACTCGAAGTGATGGGTGAGGAGTATCACGGTATTGTTGAATTCACCTTGCACGCCTTCTCGGCAGCCCCGGTCTATCTGGCATTGGCGGGTGTGTTTGTCGCCTGGTTACTCTATATCAAATATCCGGATGTGCCTGAAAAGATTGCATCGCGGTTTGGTCTGATACACCGGATACTGTTAAACAAATATGGGCTGGATGATTTCAACCAGATTGTGTTTGCCGGTGGCGCCAGATTACTGGGTAGATTTTTGTGGCAGAACGGTGATGTCAGATTGATAGATGGTTTACTGGTAAATGGTACCGCTTCAGCTGTGCGCTGGTTCTCGTCGAGGATCAGGGTGATCCAGTCTGGTCTGTTACATGATTATGCGTTCACTATGATCATTGGGCTGCTGGTACTGCTTGCAGTTTTCGTTCTACGGTTCTTGCAGTAAATCAGGGGGAGTATGGATCTTAATCTGCCATTTTTAAGCCTGCTAATCTGGACCCCTATACTGGGAGGTATCTGGGTGCTGTATCTTGGCGATGGTCAAGAGCAGACCGTCAAGGTGTTTTCGCTCATGGTCTCGATTCTGGTGTTTGTCTTGTCATTGCTGGCCTATGCTGATTTTGATACCACTACCTCTGCCATGCAGTTTGTTGAATTACGTTCCTGGATCGACGCGTTCAAGATTAATTATCATCTCGGAATTGATGGCATCGCACTGCCCTTGATACTACTGACTACCTTTACCACAATACTGGTGATCCTGTCGGCATGGGATGTGATTGAATATCGTATTTCCCAGTTCATGGCCGCATTTCTGATTCTGGAAGGTTTGATGAACGGAGTATTTGCATCGGTAGATGCAATCCTGTTTTATTTTTTCTGGGAAGCCATGCTGATACCGATGTTCCTTATTATCGGTATCTGGGGTGGACCACGCCGGGTGTATGCCACAATCAAGTTCTTTCTGTACACCTTTCTGGGTTCCGTGTTCATGCTGGTCGCACTGTTATATATGTATTCTAAAGCGGGCAGTTTCAGTATTCCGGACTTACAGGCCATGCCTTTATCCCTGGCCGAACAAAAACTGATTTTTATTGCATTCTTCCTCGCCTTTGCCGTCAAGATCCCGATGTGGCCGGTACATACCTGGTTGCCGGACGCCCATGTGGAAGCACCTACCGCAGGTTCAGTTGTATTGGCAGCAATCATGCTGAAAATGGGTGGCTATGGTTTTATTCGTTTCAGCCTCCCCATCACACCGGATGCAAGCATGGCTTTTGATTCGTGGATGATAGTGTTGTCACTGATTGCCATTGTCTATATAGGTTTTGTGGCTTTGGTACAGTCAGATATGAAGAAGCTGATTGCGTATTCCTCTATCTCACATATGGGATTTGTGACGCTCGGTTTTTTCATTGTTTTTTCAATTTATGCCACTACTAATGACAGCAGTGGTGCCGTGATGGCGCTGGAAGGCTCAATGATGCAGATGATCTCGCATGGATTTATCTCGGGTGCGATGTTCCTCTGTGTGGGTGTTTTATACGATCGTATGCATAGTCGCGAAATCAGCGCCTATGGTGGCGTTGCCAATACCATGCCGCGATTTGCAGCATTTATGCTGTTATTCACAATGGCCAATGCCGGTTTGCCCGGTACAACCGGATTTGTCGGTGAATTTCTGGTTATCCTTGGCAGTTACCAGTCCGGATTCTGGATAGCTTTCCTTGCCGCACTAACATTGATTATGGGTGCAGCCTATTCATTATGGATGTACAAACGGGTCATCTTTGGTGATGTGGCGAATGAACATGTAGCCGAATTGACAGATATTAATACACGGGAAACGTTTATCCTGGCGGTACTGGCCATTACTGTACTGGTTTTTGGAATCTGGCCCGCACCGATATTCGAGATGATGCAGCCATCAATCGAAAATCTATTCAATCACATCATCCAGTCGAAAACAGGTTAATACAAAATTGTCATGATCTCGGATATTCTGCTACTGGCTCCTGAAATTGTTTTGCTAACGATGGCCTGTATCATTCTGGTACTGGATACGATCTCGACAGACCATGACAAGGCCTTAACCTACTGGTTAACCCAGGCCACACTGGTGTTAACAGTATTTTTGATTGTGTGGTTTTCACCCGCAGCGGAAATCGTGGCGTTTAATGGCCATTTTGTTACCGACCCAATGAGTGTGGTACTCAAGATTACTATCTGTCTGGTTACACTGGTTGTATTTTTCTATTCGTATGATTACCTGAAGAAGCACGAGATCATTCGCGGAGAATATTTTGTGCTGGGTTTGTTTGCTGTGCTCGGTATGTTGATTATGTCCTCTGCGGCCAGTTTGCTGACTATCTATATGGGTCTGGAACTCTTGTCATTGTCGCTCTATGCAATGGTCGCAATGCATAAGCATCCGGTAACCGCCTCTGAAGCCGCAATGAAATATTTTGTGCTCGGTGCATTGGCCTCTGGCATGCTGCTATATGGTATATCAATGATCTATGGTGTGACCGGTGCACTGGATTTGAAGAGTATTGCCGATTTTGCCAATCAGACTACCGATGCTAATTCCAGTCTGTTACTGGTATTTGGTCTGGTGTTCCTGGTCGTTGGAATTGGTTTTAAACTCGGTGCTGTGCCTTTCCATATGTGGGTGCCGGATATCTATGAAGGCGCGCCAACCGCAGTAACATTGTTTATCAGTACGGCCCCGAAGATTGCCGCCTTTGCGATGACGTTCAGATTACTGGCGGATGGTCTTCAGGCGCTATTGCTGGACTGGCAGGGGATGCTGATGGTGTTGTCTGTGTTGTCGATGGCAACTGGAAACATCATTGCCATATCCCAGACCAATATCAAACGCATGCTGGCCTATTCAACCATCGCACATGTCGGATTTTTTCTGTTGGGCATGATCAGTGGCAGCAATAATGGTTATGCCGGTTCAATGTTTTATATCATTATCTATGCAGCCATGAGCATGGGATCTTTCGGCATCATCATTCTGCTCGGTCGCAAAGGTGCAGAAGCGGATACCTTGAATGATTTCAAGGGACTTGCCCGTCGTAGTCCCTGGTATGCGTTTATCATGCTGATACTGATGTTTTCCATGGCCGGAGTGCCGCCTTTGGCCGGGTTCTGGTCAAAATGGTTTGTGATCAAGGAAGTAATTGCATCGGGTCATGTGACGCTGGCAGCGATTGCCGTGGTCTTCTCTGTGATAGGCGCATTCTATTATCTTCGTGTGGTCAAGCTGATGTATTTTGACGAACCTGAAAACATGATTGCGTTCAAGGCATCCCAGCAGATGCGGTTTGTGCTCAGCCTGAACGGAATTCTGGTGCTGCTAATTGGCTTTATGCCCGGTATGTTAATCAGCTTATGTCTAAAAGCTATCGGCGGGTAATTTGATCCTTACAAGCGGCGGATAACAGATTACTTCAGCGTAGCGATTTGTTTGCCAAGTTGTACAGACTGACCTGCATGCGTATCCTTATTCCACCGCAGGTGGTTTTCCTCAAACAGCATAATGACGGTTGACCCCATATTGAATCGGCCCATTTCCACGCCCTTGTCGATGCGAATCGGCTTGTCAGATTGAGTATAGTGCTGGACTGATTTTTCATGGGCATCTGCAGGGGTAATCTGACCCGCCCAAACCGTTTCCATACTTCCTACAAAGATGGCTCCTACCATCACCAGTGCAACATTACCTATATCCGTATTGAACAGGGTTACCAGCCTTTCATTGCGGGCAAACAGATTATCAATTGTACGTGTCGTTGCCGGATTAACTGAAAACAAATTGCCGGGTATATATGTCATGCTTTGCAGCGTTCCAGTAACTGGCATGTGTATACGATGATAGTCTTTAGGTGACAGATAAATCGTTATGAATTCACCGTTATTAAATTGGCCGGCCAGTGCAGAATCTCCACCGAGTAGTTGTTCAACGGTGTAATCGTGATTTTTAGCCTGGATCAGTCGACCATTACTGATACGACCAAACTGACTGATCGCACCATCAACCGGTGAAATGAGGGAATAGATACCAGGGTCAACCGGACGTGCAGTATCTTGTAAGGAACGGGTGAAAAATTCATTAAATGTCCGGTAATCCTGTGGTTTGTGTTTAACAGCAATGGACATGTCCACGTGATAGGTGCGGATAAATGTGTTAATCATCAGGTTTTTCAGGGGAGACCAACGTATGCGGGTAATCTTGTACATCATGGCGGACAACCAATGTTGTGGTAACAAATACTGGTACATCACGGCATAGTCAGTCCAGGATCCGGTTGTTGCGTCATCTGATTCTTTATGCGTGGAGTTATTGTCTGACATTTTTCTTACTTCAGCCTCAACTGTAATACTGGTTCCATCTGCAAATTGCAGGGTTAATGGGATGGTTTCACCGGCTACAGGTGAGTTGCCATTATTGTATAACATCAAGTGTAAATCGCCAGATGCGAATTGCACGCTTGTTCCGGCCGCCAGTTCAATTTTATCCAGCCTTTCCATGCGGCTTGTTCCCTGGACGTTCAGGCTTTTGTGTATTTCTATCCGGGGGAACCGCGTACTGCTAATGGCGACCAGGGTAATATTTGTCAAGCCTGTGTTATCAAGCTGTAGATAACCGGCATTGACCGGTGTAGCAGGGGGTGCTTCAGCAATCCATGTATTGTTGCTGATGACAGAACTATCCGCGTAGGCAGTGATGAAAGCCAGAAGTAATCCGCAGAAGCCAAAAAAACGTAACACGTCAGTCCTGACGTGAGATAAAGCCAGAGATATTTGTAATTGCTGAGATCAGTATGTCGGTTGAGTGTGGTGCGGAAAAGATACCCACTAGCCTGGCTTTTGGATCCAGCAGAAACACAGAACTGGTATGTTGTACCGTGTAGCTTCCATCTGTAGCGACAGATCCGATGATATGGGCGATGCCGATTTGAGAAGTCAGTTGGTTAATTTGTTCATCTGAGCCACCCAAGGCTGTTATTTTGCCGTTGAAGTAGCTGATATATTTTGCCAGGTGGGATGTCGTGTCCCGTTGTGGATCAACTGTAACAAACAGAGACTGAAGCGAGGGTTGGCCTGGTTGTAGCTGCAATCGTGTCTGGACCTGTTCCATCACTGACAGGGTCACAGGACACACATCCGGGCAGTAGCTATATCCGAAAAACAGCAAGGACCAGTGGCCTTGTAGCTCGTTTTTGCCGAATGGTTTGCCGTTATGATCAATCAGGCTGAAATCCGTCAATTGTTTAGGATCAGGCCACAGTAGTCCCGGTATTGTCTCCGGTGCAGAAGAAGTCTGAAAATAACGGGTTGAATACAGCCCAAGTCCGGCACCGATAATTATCAGTGCCAGAATCATGGAAGTAGTTATCAGGGTCTGCCGGCTCACCATATTTTGATTATACCTGAATAGCAATCATCTGCATTGAAGAATCACACTGAATTATATGGAAAAAAGTGCCTTACGTTCAGTATCAATTTTAAAGATATAAAAAAAATGTAAATTATTTGAATAATGAGTAAAGAAAATAATTTGACTGCCGATAAAACAAATGTAGGGCGTGATCCGGGTACGGGAGATTGCCGGATTACGAAATGATCTACGCCGGATGATTATTTATCGACCACAAAAAACAGAAGAACAGAAAAAATGTCCATGAATAATATTACTATAGTAATTGCAAATTCCGATTTCTCTGAAGGAGAAAAACTGAAGGTCGTTATCGGTCGGGAGTTTAATGTGATCCTGATTACCCAGCCAGTACCGGTAAAATATCTGGTAGAACGTTGTCAGGCCGTAATCGTAGGCAGTAATATTTCAGGAAGTGATGGGCTCGATTTTATCAAGGCCGTCGTCTCCAATACCTACATACCGGTTCTGATAATCACCCCGCTGGAAAGACAGATTGAAGCAACTCAGGCAGGTCCGGTTCAGCATGCAGATAAATTGACCAGAGCAAGCTGCAAAGCAACAGTATCAGTCTGTTATAGCATCCGGTAATGAAAGCATCTGGCTGCACTTGGGCACCTGTCCATAAGGTCTGATTGAGTTATTGTTTATCGGCAATTACTCGGAAACCTGTAGTCAGGCACAAAACTGGCGGTCTTTATCAGGATTGGTATACTTGAGCAGATTTTTAACAATATCTCCTGGGAGTTAGTAATGGAATCTTCTGCCGCTGCCGAACTGGCATTACATGAGTTGCATACCACAGCACTGGTACTGGGCATCGGTGTGTTCGTTGCAGTACTCGCACGCTTTGTAAAAACGCCTGATGTGGCCTTGTTATTGATAGTCGGTATGCTGGTAGGACCGGCAGGTCTGAACTGGGTCAATGTTCCAATCGAATCGGAAATGAACCAGTTAATCCTGATTTTTGGGTCAGCCTATATTTTATATGATGGCGGCGCTTCCTTGCGCTTGTCAGTATTGCAACAAACATGGATAACTATTACGGTAATCTCCACCCTTGGCATTCTGATTACCTGTGGCATTACCGCGGTGGCAGCACATTATTTGATGGGCCTGGCCTGGCCGATCGCCCTGTTACTGGGAGCGGTCATTGCTTCTACCGATCCGGCCACACTGGTTCCGGTATTTCGTCAGGTGGCCATTCGGGAACGGGTTGCCCAGACAGTGATGAGCGAATCAGCGTTTAATGATGCCATGGGAGCAATTGTTACCTTTACCTTGCTGGCAATGGTTATGGGCGGCACAGGTGAATTTTCCGCGACAAGCGCAGTAATTGACCTGCTATGGCAAGCCGGTGTTGGCGTATTGAGTGGGGCAGTCGTCGGTTATGTGGTCATGTATCTGGTTGGACATCCACGCCGTGCCTGGGCTGCCGATCATGCATCCGTGTTGACACTGGTATCGGTCATCGTTGCTTATATCGGAGCAACATATTTTCATGCCAGTGGATTTATGGCGGTATTCGTACTGGGTATTTTTATGGGTAATCAGGATGTGCTCGGTTTTAGTATGTCTCAAAAGGACTTGCATAAAACCGAGGAATATACGCTGACAACGGCTTTCGTGATGCGAGTGTTTATCTTTATTCTGCTGGGTACACATGTGGACTTCAAACTGATACTGGAGCAGGGCATGTCTACATTATGGGTTGTCCTGGCATTTATGTTCGTTGCCAGACCTGTTACGGTTTTCATCTGTGCCGGGGTGGACAGACGGGCCAGATGGTCACTGCAGGAACTTATCTTTATGAGCTGGACCCGTGAAACAGGCGTTATCCCCGGAGCACTTGCCGGTATGTTGATGGGAATGAATGCGCCTGGTGCCGATGTGATTGCCTCGGTGACGCTGGTAGCCATACTGGTGACGATACTGGTACAGGCAACAACAACTCGCTGGTTAGCCGAGAAACTGGATTTGCTGGCCTGAACGGAAACTGCGATTGGCCTGTAAACAGGGGTAAGGCAGCTAGAGCGTAAATTTGTCCGCATTCAACCACAGGTGTGTGGCCACGCTGGCGGCGTAACCAAGTGCAATCGCCCAGCTCCATTTCAGGTGACTGAAGAAGGTGTATATGCCACGTGCCTGCCCCATTACAGCAACACCAGCCGCTGAACCAATTGATAACATCGAACCGCCCACACCCGCGGTTAATGTAACGAGTAGCCATTGACCTGGACTCATTTGTGGATTCATTTCCAGTACGGCAAACATAATCGGAATATTATCAAAAACGGCTGAAAAGACTCCTATCAGGATATTTGCCGTGGTGTGACCCAGCCCGCCATAAATCAGATCCGAACCGATTGCAAGATAGCCGAATGAGCTTAATCCACCCACACACATGATGACACCGTAAAAAAACATTAGTGTGTCCCATTCAGCTTTTTCCAGATTCTGGTACATATCATACGGGCGCGTCTGGGTGGCAGCGAGTCTGAGTGCAAGATCACCGGATACTCCAGTCGGTGCCCCTGTGTATTTTTCCCCATGTTGTCTCAGATAGTAGCCATACATTTTTAATAATCCCAGACCAGTCATCATGCCGAGTACGGGGGGAAGATGTAATAAATTGTGTGAGAGTACGGCCATTACCAGTGTCAGCACAAACAGTCCTGTCACTACCCAGGCGCCATATTCGACTCTGGCCGTTTCCTGTATGGTTTCGTAAGCCGTCGTTTTGATCGTAAAGCTCATCAGGGCGGCCGGTATCAGCCAGTTAACAACAGAGGGTAAGAACAGGTTAAAAAACTCGCTAAATTCGAGCGCTCCGGACTGCCAAACCATCAAGGTTGTGATATCACCAAACGGACTGAAAGCCCCTCCTGCATTGGCAGCAATGACGATACTGATGCAGGAAACGACGATGAACTTATGATCATTCGGGGCGACTTTCAAGATTACCGCTGTCATCAGTAGTGCTGTGGTGAGATTGTCTGCAACCGGTGAAATCATGAATGCCAGTAGTCCGGTAATCCAGTATATGGTTCTTAATGAGTACCCGCGGGAGGTCAGCTTGACGCGTATCAGGTTGAAAATGCCGCGTTCTTCCATCGTGTTGATGTAGGTCATCGCCGCGAGCAGAAACAGGAAGAGTTGGGCATATTCAAGCAGATCATGGCTGAATACTTCATCCAGATGTTCAGTATTTCCAATCCGGGCATGGGCAATGGCAACCAGCAGCCAGATAATACCTGCCGCGATAATGACAGGAATGGATTTTCGCAGACGCAGGATTTCTTCACTGATTACCAGTGTATATGCAACGAGGAATATAATCAGAGAGGTAATTCCCGGCCAACTCGCGGCCAAATTTGTAACTGTACTATCATCAGCGTGAGTGACTAAAGGCAATATCATGATAGTCAGTAGTATTAACAGCTGGCGGTAACCAGATTTTAGCTTTGCAGACATGGGATTTTTACTATTCCAGATTTAAGTCGATTATTTCAAATAAATCTACAGCAGGTTCCAAAACAAGTCCAGCCAGTGAAAATGTATAATAAAACAGATGGTTCAATGTATTTTGACTGATAGGGCAAGATGCAGCCTAAAGTCGAGACTAAAGTTCAGCTGTAATCAGCCGATAGCTATACTAACGACAGTATCGGGTGAATCTTGCTATGTTAAGTGCCATATCCAGTCTTAAATCAGTTTCCAGGTGGTTACATCTGACACCTCACTCTACTGAAGTGAAAAAACAGTTCATGGTGCATCCGTGCCAGATTAATGGCAGGTTAACACTGGTATATGAAAAAAATCTGGAAGAGGTAGATGCTCAAGCATTCTATTACCTCTGTGCCTATGCCAGGCAGAACGGTTATGCCATCAAGGAAGATAGACGTAATGATTTCATTGAAGGTATCAAACGGGTAAGGGACAAAAGTTCCGCGAATGTAATGTCCATCATGGTGCTGGCAGCCTGTTTGCTGTCACCCAAGGCACATGCAGGCATGAGCGGTGACAATCAGCATACGGTCAAGCTTGATAACGATAAGTCGAATGACATGTCCCAAATTGCCTATAGCAGTTCATTGATTGATCTGAATTTAAAAGTAACGGCAGATACGCCGGAAGAGGATTTAATGCGGGCCTTGCTTGGATGGATTAATGATAATTCATCCTATAATTACGATCTGGTTTCCTTGCCAAATATCGTCAAGGTCAGCAATATCGAAATTGCCCAGATTGCCTTTGGCAAGGAACTGCCCGCTGCAATCGATCCGGGTTCGCTCGGAATCAAGGGTTTGTATAATTTTAATAACAAGACGATTTATATACTGGATACGTTGGATTTGGCGCAGGAACAGGATCGCGCCATTTTGTTACATGAGCTGGTACACTTTTTACAATATCAGCACAGTGAGGACAAGGAAGTGGCCTGCAAAAACGAACTGGAACGACTGGCGTATCGGCTGGAAGCACGCTTTCTGGATGCGCATCATCACCAGGCAGAATTTGATGAGAAGCACATAGCCAGTGTCAGTCAGTGCTCCTGAGCCAGATTCAAATGGCTGACTAGTCCCGGAAATTGGTAAACTGCAATGGCATTTCAATCGATTTCTCAGCGCGTAACATGGCGATTGCATCTTGCAGGTCATCACGCTTTTTACCGGTGATGCGCACCTGATCACCCTGTATGGCGGCCTGAACTTTCAGTTTTGATTCCTTGACGATTTTGACCAGTTTTTTGGCCAATTCCTTGTCTATACCCTGTTTAACTTCAATCTCCTGCTGTGCCTCACTGAGGTTCGAGGTGACTTTTCCCGGCTCGAGTGTACGCACGTCTATCTGGCGTTTGGCAAACTTCGTATAGAGTATGTCCAGTATCTGGGTGATCTGGAACTCTGTAGGTGCCAGTAATTTAAGGGTCTTCTCATTGAGCTCGACGCGGGATTTGGTGCCTTTGAAATCAAAGCGGTTACTGATTTCCCGGTTTGCCTGATCCACGGCATTGGTCAGCTCGTGCTGGTCTATTTCAGATACAACGTCAAATGATGGCATGGTCTGGTATCTCCTTAATAGGCATATATTATCGAACAGCCACTGGCTGGTTCAACTGCCGGGTTTAATGTAGCTGTCCTGGCCTGGTTGGATAAAGTGTACTCATTCCGTCCGCGTTATCAATCTGGATTGCCTCTGCAACTGATCCCAGCAAGGTGACATAACCGTTATGACGATCCGCACCATTGTGGCTGACAGCAAACTGGTAAACCCTGCGTATTTGCCATCGTCCATATCTGTTGCGAGCGAGTGAAACAGAAGACAGAGAAACAGATTGATCCAGTAGTTGCATCTCGGACTGTTCGCACAATTCCCTGCACACTCGTGTCACCTGTTCACGAAATCGCAGGCTTTCATACCAGAGCAAAATAACGGCCACAATCGTGCTTAGCATAAGCAGGGAGTTCAGTGTAAACATATCCTACTGTAACAGAGCAGGTGAAAACTGGCTGCTGGTTTTCTGAATAAACTTGTCTCCATCAACCAGTATAAACAGTGCGGCAATATGGTGTTCTTCTGCAAATTGAAAGGCTCGGTCTGGCCCCATTACCATCAAGGCGGTGTCCAACGCATCAGCTATCATCGCTGATTTATCAATCACCGTTACTGCCGAGAGATTATGTGAGACTGGCCATCCTGTGGATGGATCAATCGTATGTGAGTAACGTTTACCCTTATGAACAAAATAATTCCGGTAATCGCCAGCGGTTGTCAGCCCCAGATTGTCCAGAGCAATAATGGTTTGTACATCGCGTCGATCCACAAGTGGCTTTTCTATCCCTACTCTCCATATCTGATTTCGGGTATTTCTGCCACGGGCGCGGATTTCTCCGCTGATATCCACCAGATAATTTGAGATTGCATGACTGTCCAGTAACTCGGCAAGACAGTCAGCGGCGTAACCGGAGGCAATTCCGGATAAATCCAGATAGGTCTGCGGATAGGCTTTCCGGATTGCCGCCGGTGATGCCCGTAATTCGATATGTTGATAACCGGTCCATTGCATCAGTTCCTGTATCGCGTTGGCATCCGGAATTTTCTGCTTGCTGGCTGGAGGACCAAAGCCCCACAAATTTACCAGCGCGCCTACAGTAATATCAAAAGCGCCGTGAGACAGTTCACTAATTTGCTGTGATGCGGACAGAACAGCGTATAACCGGGGAGATATCGGAATCCAGTCGGTCGAGCTGGATGTATTAATCCTGGATAATTCGGAATCGGCAAGATAGGTAGACATGGTCTGGTTGATGTCAGCCAGGATATCGTTGATTTGTTTTTCCAGTTCATCTCTGGATAACTGCTCAGGCAGGACAGGAATGGAAACAGAAAATGTACTGCCCATAGTCGGACCGGTGATTGCTACCCCATGATCCTGCGGCGTGCTACATGCGTTCAATACCAGTACACATATGACCGCAAGCAAACAGGTCAGGGGGTAGAGGTGAGGAGTGAGGCGCGAGGGGTGAAGCGATATGCTAGTTATGCTTATCGCCTCACAGCTCACCCTACACCTCAGTGGATGCTATCGATAATCGCGTTCAGTGTCTTGCTAGGTCGCATGGCCCTCGCACAGACTTCAGGTACAGGCTGGTAATAACCCTGTGTATCAATCGCTGTGCCCTGAACGGTACGCAGTTCGTCGACTATCTGTTGTTCCTTGCCAGACAGCGCAGTGGCGACGCTGCTGAATTGATTGCGCAATTCCATATCCTTGTTCTGGGCGGCCAATGCTTCTGCCCAGTACATCGCCAGATAAAAATGACTACCCCGGTTATCAATCCCACCCACTTTGCGAGAGGGGGATTTGTTTTCAAGCAGGAACTTGCCGGTTGCGGCATCCAGCGTTTCAGCAAGTACCAGTGCTTTCGGATTCTTGTAGGCGCGCCCCAGATGTTCAAGTGACGCGGCCATAGCCAGAAACTCTCCCAACGAATCCCAGCGCAGATAGTTTTCCTGAACAAATTGCTGTACGTGTTTTGGTGCGGAACCACCGGCGCCTGTTTCAAACATGCCACCACCGTTCATCAATGGAACGATCGATAACATCTTTGCACTGGTACCGACTTCAAGGATGGGAAACAGGTCTGTCAAATAGTCACGTAACACATTACCGGTTACAGAGATGGTGTCCTTGCCATCAATCATGCGTTCCATCGAAAAGCGCGTGGCTTCAACCGGAGACATGATGCGTATGTCCAGTCCACTGGTGTCGTATTGTGGCAGATAAGCGGTTACCTTTTTGATGACGGCCTGGTCATGGCTGCGTTGCGGATCCAGCCAGAATATTGCCGGAGCACCACTGGCTCGGGCACGATTCACTGCCAGCTTGACCCAATCCTGTATCGCCGCATCCTTGACCTGACACATACGCCAGATATCACCCCTGGCAACAGTATGTTGCAGAAGTAAATTACCTGCACCATCCACCACACGTATGTTGCCTTCGGCAGGGATCTCGAAAGTTTTGTCATGCGAACCATATTCTTCTGCCTGTTGTGCCATCAGGCCCACATTGGAAACACTGCCCATAGTGACCGGATTTAATGCGCCATGTTTCTTACAGAAACTGATGGCTTCCTGATAAATCCCGGCATAACAACGGTCAGGAATAATGGCCTTGGTATCCTGTAACTTGCCTTCCTTGTCCCACATCTTCCCGGAATCACGGATTGCAGCTGGCATGGAGGCATCAATGATGACATCACTGGGGACATGCAGGTTGGTAATGCCCTTGTCAGAATTGACCATGGCCAGGCCAGGACGATTTTTATAGCAGGCCGCAATATCAGCTTCAATTTCTGTGCGCTTGGCCTCAGGCAATGATTTCAGGCGGGAGTATACCTCTCCCAGACCATTGTTCGGGTTGACTCCCAGGCTGGCAAACGTGTCTGCATGTTTACTGAAGACATCACGGAAATAAACTGAAACCGCATGACCGAAAATGATCGGATCCGACACTTTCATCATGGTGGCTTTCAGGTGTACAGATAGCAATATCTGCTTTGCACGTGCATCCTCGATTTCCTTTTCCAGAAAGCGGTCAAGTTCAGCCGCACTGATAAAACTGGCATCAATAATTTCACCGGCAACCAGCGGTGATTTTTTCTTCAGAACTGTCACAGCCCCCTTGCTGTCCACCATTTCGATCTGGTAGGTGTCCGCCTTTTGCACGGTCACTGAAATTTCAGAACCGTAAAAGTCTCCCTGGTCCATATGTGCAACATGGGTTGTTGAATCGGCAGACCAAACGCCCATCTTGTGCGGATTTTTGCGGGCATAGTCCTTGACCGATTTGGGAGCACGTCGATCAGAATTACCTTCACGTAAAACCGGATTGACAGCACTTCCCTTGACCTTGTCATAGCGTGCCTTGATGTCCTTTTCCTGGTCATTTTTGGGTGCTTCAGGATAATCGGGCAGTTTGTAGCCCTTGGCCTGCAATTCCTTTATGGCTGCGGACATTTGCGGCATGGAAGCGCTGATATTGGGTAATTTGATGATATTGGCAGCAGGGGTGTTGGCTAACTGTCCCAGTTCGGCAAGATCATCCGATTGTCGCTGTTGTTCCGTCAGAAATTCGGGAAACACGGCCACAATTCTGCCGGCCAGAGAAATGTCCCGGGTTTCAATATTGATACCGGAGGTACTGCAAAACGCCTTGATTATAGGCAGCAGCGAATAGGTGGCTAATGCAGGTGCTTCATCAGTATGGGTATAAATTATGGTCGGTTGGTCAGACATGTATTTTCCTGGTGTTGTTTTTTCCAGCCATTATACCAACAAGCACCGCGATGATGTATCTCTCTCTGACGGCAATTTGATACTGAAACGGAATTATTTTTTAAAACGGGCTTAATCGGGACTGAAAGCGGTCGAAACCGGAGTTTGTACCAGCTACTGGTGCATAACAATTTCAGGAACCAGTCTGATTGACCGGGCAGGACAGCGTGATTCAACCTTGTCTGAGCAGAACTGGCAAAGGTGTGAAATTTAGATTACATCCGGACTTTTACGATTTACCTGGATGCCCTCTTCAAAATAGACTACTTCGATCACAGCACCATTTCTTGCGTAGCTAATGGCCATGCCATCCAGTTTATCGTCCTTGTAGGTTGTTTCGTATTTTAACTTACCGTTTTCGTAATATTCCTTGTGTTCCCCGTTCAGCTTGCCGTCAAGATAGTTCCAGGTTTGATAGACGCTGCCATCCGGGAAAAACGTCATGGCCTCGCCATGCATCAGATCATTCCTGTAGTTCCAGCTGTTTTTCAGCGTTCCACTTTCGGCATAGGTTTTAATGAGGCCATCTTTCTTGCCCTGCACATAACCCCATTCGCCTTCAAGCGTGCCATCCGGATACCAGGTTTTTACCTGACCGTGGTATTTCCCCTCCTTGTATTCATAAACTCCCTTCGCCTTGCCATCCGGGTACCAGGTTCGGGTATAGCCATTATCCAGACCATCAAGATAGTCCTTTTCCTTGGCTACCTTGCCATTGTCAAAATACTCGATATGTTTGCCATGATACTGGTCATTTTTATAGGAAGATTTGCTCAGTAAATGACCGTCTTCAGCATATTCGCGAGCTATACCATTGCGTAAACCATGACTGAATTGCTGATCAGATTGAGTGGTACCGTCCTTGTAATACACAACCGACTTGCCTTGCTGGATGCCTTTTTTATAGGTTCGAAACCCTTCCAGTTCGCCCGTTAGATAAAAGCGTTTGACCACACCATTTAGAAAACCGTCCCGGTATTGTAATTCCCGTGCCAGTTTGCCATTTTCAAAATACTCAAGACCCTTGCCTTCAGGTCGACCTTGCTTCAGTTTGTAGTCTGTGCGCAGCGTACCGGATTCGTAATACTCCCTGTGTACTCCCTCAATGGGTTGTCCCGCTTTATATTTGGTGAATTCGACCAGTTCACCGGCGTTATAACGATACATATCGGTCATCAATCCAGATTCATCATACAGGGTAATAGGCCCGCCGATTTTGCCGTCCCGGTACAGGGTCTTGATGCGGATGACCCCGTTTTCATAATACTGAGTCATTTCACCATCGAGTTTGTCGTTATTATATTGGTAATGGTGGGTTATCACGCCTTCGGGATTATAGGCGTAGGCATCCCCCTGTTTTTTGCCATTGAGGTATTCAGCACGGACTTTTACTTTACCGGATTCATCATATTCGACAAATGCACCTTGTAACTGGTTCTCCTTGTAATTGAACTCCCGATGCAGCTTGCCATCGGGAAAATAAATGCTGGCAGAACCATTTAATTGATCTGCTTCAAATCGGTACATAACCGTCAGCGTGCCGTTTGCGAGGTATTCTTTTGAGTCACCCTGTTTGAGTCCAGCGACATATGCTGTTTCATAGTGTAGCTGTCCGTTTTCAAAGTACTCCAGCACCAGTCCCTCGATATGTCCTTGGTTGAGTACTGATCGGCTTTTCAGCTCGCCGGATTCAAAATAGGTGGTGGCATCGCCGGTTTGTACATCATTCACAAAATGGTATTCACCCTTGAGCTGGCCATCGGGGTATAGCTCCCAGGCCTGACCATTACGCACAGCGTCAGCCATTTCGTAAATGAAATGAATTTCACCGGTGTCGTAATAGGTAGTCAGTTTGTTCGGGTCGGCTTCAGGAGCAATACCATAGGCCGGTGGCTCGACCGCATAAAGAACGGATGTGATGACCAACAAAAACAACGATAACAGGCCAGAGCGCATGAGTCAGGCTCAGACAGGACACAGTAGGACTGGACGAGATTTCACTGTATCCCCCTGTAATTTTGAACAGTGACTGGTTTGAGTATAGCGCTCGCCGAGTCAGGGTGTCTACCGCAGGCGACAGGGAAAAAATCAAATCAACCATCCCGCAAAACCGGGATGGTTATTTGGTGAGTGTATCCGTTTATATGGTCAGGCTGCCGGTTCTTTGGCTTTCACTCCGGCATGGTAAACAACGTATATATAGACCGGGATGTCCAGATCACCAAGATTGTTACGGATCAGGGGAGCAACCTTGTTCCAGTCCAGTTCACCAACACCGGTAGCTAATCGCGGCAGTGCAACGGAAGTACATTTTTCCTTTTTCAGAATCTTTTTTAATTCGCGCAAGGCATGATTCACGTTGGTTTCGCTGGCCTTGCCAGGACGACTGCCTGCTCCATATCCACCTTCCTGAGTCAGCAGATTCACGATACGTTTACCGTCGGCACTTCCCCACAGCCAGGCTGCGCCGGATTCAGGACGTTCTTGATGACACCAATGATGAAAATCCTTATGCATGGCCGGATAGCGATCGTGTAGAGCCAGAGCCAGGCCCTGAGTCATCGGATCATTGGGTGCCACACCGTGGGCAATGACCTGTGCCCCTGTCAGTAAGATATCGCCTTCCACTTCGTAGATCATGTCAGCTCTCCAGTAATGAATTGTTACTCTGGCTTACATGCTAGATTCTGTGTCTCATGCTGATGATGATATGGATCATGAATTCTGCAGGTTGTGGAGTATTTACCTGCCATCAGTCAGGTTAGGGGAGCGGAATCAATCCCTGTTTGAGCCTGTGCACGATTTCGTAGTCCGGTGGGGCAAATGGATACTGATCCAGTTCTGCCACGTTGATAAAGGCTGCCTGTTGATGTTCCAGCAGTCGGACTTCGGGGGTTGATAGCCGGCCTGTGTACGGCAAAAAATGAATGTTCAATCCACCATGTTCAAAACTGTACTCATCCAGCGCATGAACTATCTGAATCTGGATATCCAGTTCCTCGCTAAACTCGCGGCACAGGGCCTGTTCAGCTGTTTCATTATCCTGCAATTTTCCGCCGGGGAACTCCCATAAACCGCCATGCATTTTATGTGCGGGCCGTCTGGCGATCAGGAACCGTCCATTTGCGAGGAACATGATCCCCATGACCACCGTCATTGTCTATGCGCTTTTCCTTATCTTATCGTGCGTGTAGATGTGGCCGGTTAAGTCAACTAGCCCAGTGTTATCCTGTCCAGCTTCCGTCGCCCCAGTCTTTCTGCGCCTTTATCGGTTATCAGAATCGCATCACCAATCTGGCTGTTTGGACTAATCCCTGCAATGGGTACCCTGGGCTTTAGCGTAAACACCATACCCGGTTCAATCACCAGATCACTGTTTTCATCGTCTCGACCCCAGCCCATACGCGGACCATCACCCATTGCGCCTGCGGTATGGAAGACTACGCCGAAATACATCTCACCGCCCTGGCTTGCCACCCATTTATCGATTCTCTGTTTATACAGCGTGCTGTAATCCGCAAATGACTTGCCGGGTTTGGCCCAGTCAAGCAATTCATTGAACAGCTCGATATTGTAATTGTAAGCGGATTCCCATTTTGCCGGAGCCGGACCTATGCATATTGCCTGGTTGACCTGTGAGTTATACCCCAGCACGGAGGCTGATATTTCCTCACCAATGATTTGACCTGCCTGCATATATTCATTCAAGGGTTGGCCATTGGCCGTATTGCCCTCATCGCCGGAGCGTATTGAAACCCTCCCCGGAGCTTCACCGGAAGCATCCAGCAGTGCCTTGAATACCTGGAACCAGACATCGCGTTGCGGTACGCCTGGTCCGGCGGTTTCGACGATGGCTTTGAGTCCCAGTTCACTGATGCGACTGGCCAGCTTCAATACTTCGATTTCTTCCGATCCACGTGCCAGCTTGACGCGCATCAACAGATTCACTGCAGATTCCAGTTTGGCGCCAGGCAGACCATCAACCAGATTTTTCATGGTGATGTAACTGACGCCACCTTCATCATTACGAACCACACCAGACAAGTTGCCAACACCGATGCGACCCTTGGCGGCCCCGGCATCTTTCAGAGTGGATATAATCAAATCCGATCGGCTTAGTCGGCTGTTAGCCAGATTGATATCCAGATGGGTGGACTTGCCAAAAGCCTCGGCATCATCACCGGTGCGAAAGATTGCTGTCGGTTTGCCTTGTTGGGGAAAAACGATCCAGTCTGGATTGCCTTCACTCAACCATTTGATATCGGCATTGCCTTCAGGGCGCGAGGGAACCAGTAACGCATCAAAGTTTTCTTTTTTCATCCATTCACGGCATTTGTTCCAGCGTCTTTCGATTTCAGCCTGTGAAAAACCGCGAGGCATCGCATCCGGTTTCAGTTCGTCAATATCCGGGATTGGCAAGGTGTTGCCAGAGGGGGTGGCGGCAAGACTGATATTACTGACGACGACTGATCCGGCTGTTGCGAGCGCGCCGGTCAATAACATCTCGCGGCGGGTTAATCCGTTTTTTGATTCAGTAAAGGACATACAAAAAGTCTCCTTAAAATAACGAGCGCTGATGGAACAGGAAATTATTTCAAGTAGCTGGCCAGCAACCAGATGCCCATTGAAATAAATACGGTATTTTGCATCACCATGGCAATGACCCGTGGTGTGGCCGCTTTGAAATGTACGATTCCTATGGCATGTATAATACGGCTGGTCAACAAGGCCACGGCCAGTTTCGATACAAACTGGACGGATCCTCCGGCTGATTCAATCAGGGCCAGGCCTATCAATGCCAATGGCACATATTCAGCAAAATTTCCGTGTGCACGTATCTTGCGACGCAACGCTTCATCATTACCATCACCGAGTGATACTCGCAGTTTTTGTCGGCATAGGGACACTTGCAATGCCAAAATCACCATCATGATCACAAATACACCAGTAAGCAGGGAAGTTATTGGCAAGCTCATACGATGCTCCTTTGTAAAAAATAATCCCGAATCAGGACATGGCTGTTCCGAACAGTGCCCCAACAGCTGCAGTCAGACCCATGGCACAGGCGCCCCAGAAGGCAACCCGTATTGAAGACTTGAGTTTGGACGCACCACCGGCCTGTGCCGCAAGTGCACCCATCGCAGCGAGAAAGACCAGAGAAACACCCGACACTACCGGAGCCATTACTGAAGTAGGTACGATTAGTACCGTCAATAAGGGCAGTGCTGCACCTACGGAAAAGGTAGCGGCGGAGGCCAGGGCCGCTTGTATAGGACGAGCGGTCATAAATTCAGATATTCCGAGTTCATCCCGGGCATGGGCGCCCAGGGCATCATGCGCCATCATTTGCTGGGCAACCTGTTTTGCCAGGTCAGGTTCCAGGCCCCGACTAATATAGATAGCTGCAAGTTCCTCATGTTCGTGATCACTGTCGATTTCCAGTTCACGGGATTCACGAGCCAGATCGGCCTTTTCTGTATCCGATTGGGAACTGACAGACACATATTCACCGGCGGCCATGGACATGGCACCGGCTACCAGTCCCGCCATACCGGCGACCAGAACTTCACTATGACTGGCACTGGAAGCGGCTACGCCTACTACCAGGCTGGCTGTAGAGACGATTCCATCATTGGCACCCATGACAGCCGCACGTAACCAGCCTATGCGTTTGGTACGGTGTCTTTCTGTATGGGATCTATACATGGTCAGCAGACATTATTGGATTTGATGCTGGAATATTCAAGTTGTTTCCGTCCACGACACAGATGACTTTGTCCGTTCAGTATAGGAATAAACGAGAATGCTGGTCGTGGACGGTTGGCATGTAACGTTTTTGCTTCTGTGTGCAAATCCAAAAATACTTTAAAAAATCCGGAATTGGCCGATAACTATAGAATGTACCTCCCACGAGAAGAACGGTTTAACGTAGACGCAATGCAGCAGGTTCAGACAAACAGTGAAGAATATATACGCCTGGAGCTGCAAACAGCAGCAGTATTCCAGCGTGCGGTATTGGCCGAACCAGTAGTAGTGCCCTATCTGAAAAGTTCAGTCAGTTACTATCCCTACGGCGAGGTATCCGGTGATGTTTACCATTTTCTGCTGAATCGGGAACGCGAACTGGCCGTATTTGTCGGTGATGCCACCGGTCATGGCGTTGCGGCCGCGTTGATGACGATGATGGTGATTATTGGTCTGGATGGAATACGTCGTGATTTATCCACGGATGAATCCATACGGCGGCTGAACCGGTTATTGGTCGGGCGCAAGACCGGCATGTCGGTGACGGGTGTGTTTTTTCGAATTACGCCGAAAGGGAAATTGTTTGTTACGCATGCCGGTCATCCTCCCTTGCTGGTACTTCCTGCGGATGGAACTGCACTTGTACAATTTGAACAAGGTGGTTGCCCGCTTGGAATATTTGATGACGAGCCCGTACCCTATCTGGAGGAGCATTATCAATTGCAGCCGGGGGACAAGCTCATCGCCTATACTGATGCCGTACTCGAATGGGAAAATGATTCTGGCGAGCCGTTTGGCACGGACAGAATGGCGCAGATGCTGGTCGAACATCGACAGTATGATGTAGACGAGTTGAACCAGCGGTGTCTGGGCAAACTGCTGGAGTATTCACAGGGTGTTAGTTGCGAAGATGATTTAACCTTGCTGGTGTTTGAATATACCGGTAAGTAAGGATAACCGCCAATGACTATACCCGGATCCACGCGTCTGTTTACTTATCCAGGTCGGGATCCGGTTCTGGCAGAAAGCCATTGACACACCCTGTCAATTTATCTACTGTTACCAACAGCGCCGATTTGAGTATCAGCTTGCGGGCGCTTAAAAAATACCGCTAAAGAGAACCAACCTGCTTTAGCCTCTGCTGATGCGGGTTTTTTTGTTTATGGAGAGTAACAATGAGTAAATTTAATCCTGATAAATACGATATGCAGACACGTTCGATTCGTGCAGGTCAGTCGCGTACACAGGAAAACGAAAATAGCGAACCGCTGTTTCTAACCTCCAGTTTTGTCTTTGATGATGCTGCTGATGCCGCTGCACGATTTTGTGGTGACAAACCGGGTAATATCTATTCAAGGTTTACCAATCCAACCGTAAGAATGTTTGAAGAACGTCTGGCAGCACTGGAAGGCGGGGAACGCTGTATAGGCACATCGTCTGGAATGAGCGCCATCCTGACCACCTGCATGGCCTTACTAAAGTCCGGCAATCATATTGTGTCGGCGAAGAATATCTTCGGTACGACTGTGGCCTTGTTCAATAAAATCCTTGGCAAGTTTAATGTCTCTACCAGCTATGTACCCTTGTCTGATTATAACGCCTGGGCCAGTGCTATTCGTCCGGAGACCAGAATGTTGTTTGTGGAGACACCCTCAAACCCGCTGACCGAGATCGCCGATATCCAGCGTCTCGCTGACCTGGCCCATGAGAATAATTGTCTGCTGGTTGTTGATAACTGTTTTTGTACACCGGCCTTGCAGTTACCCCTGCAGTTTGGTGCTGATTATGTCATCCATTCAGCGACCAAATATCTGGACGGGCAGGGGCGTTGCATAGGCGGTGCGATTATCGGGCCTGCCAAGCAGATGGAGGAAGATATCCTGATGTTCCTGCGTACGGCTGGTCCGAGCATGAGTCCGTTTAACGCCTGGGTATTTCTGAAGGGTCTGGAAACCCTGAATATCCGGATGCAGGCGCATTGTCGTAATGCACAACTGGTTGCCGAATGGTTATCAACCCGTAAGGGAGTCAAACGGGTCTATTATCCGGGTTTGCCCAGTCATCCTCAGTATGAGCTGGCGCAGCGTCAGCAGTCCGGTGGTGGTGGCATGGTCAGTTTTGATGTTGACGGTGGCAGGGACAGGGCATGGAAACTGATCGATTCGACCAATCTGTTTTCGATTACGGCTAATCTGGGTGATGTGAAGAGCACGATTACACATCCGGCAACTACCACTCATCACCGTCTGGCACCGGAGGAACGCCAGGAGGTCGGGATTACTGACAGCCTGATACGGCTTTCAGTTGGACATGAATCGGTCAATGATTTGATTAAGGATCTGGATGCTGCTCTGGGACAAGCACTTAAAATCTAGGTGATTGCCGACAAACACTGCAGATGCATAGTGGGATAATTTCCGTTTTTACGGAGAGCGCCACAATTTAATTCCATAATATAAGTATTGAAACCCGGATGGAGACTGGACTTGTTCCGTCCTACGGTGAACAATAGTCCGGTACTGTTTTTTGTCAAACACGTATCCAGGGGTATGACATGATCGAGCCAACAACTGTAGCCACATCCAGACGTTCAGCACAAATAAAATCCGGACTTGTGCTGTTCCTGTTACTGAATGTCGTAGTATTTACCCTGCAAAATACTGAAAGCATCGCCGTTGTCTATTTATGGATGCAATTCAGCATGCCCCGGGCGCTGATCCTGTTTCTGTTTTTTGTAGCGGGATTTCTGTCCGGTCTGGCCGTTTGTAACTGGAAAATCCTGATAAAGCGCAAGGTAAGTTCTGAACTGTAAACTGATCAGTCCTTTGTGGTGATGGACACTACATCTGGATGGAATCTAGCAAATATTGTGTAAACGCCCGGTTTGGTTCAAATAGTTTTATGATCGTATAGCCAATACTTGTAGAATTTTCGAATCCACGAATGATGGTGTCGTTCAATCCAGATGATTTTCAAACTCAAATACAAGATTTTTCTGTCTATCACGGTGCTGCTCGTGGCAGCAATCGGTGGCATGGTATTCCTGTTACAACAAAGTTTTGATCGCACATTTCTGCAATACGTTAATGAGTATGAGCAAAAAGCCCAGAACAATCTGATTGCCAATCTGGGACAGGAATACATTGATCATGGTGGATGGGAGGTAATACGTAATGATGAGAATCACTGGAATGATTTGGTGGTCTCGAATTTTGCCCGTGCCACATCACCTCTCGAAAACAACGGAGACAGCAGTAAACCGGTCGACATACTGAATCTGGATGATCCGACACGTAATATTTCCAAGCGTGAAAAGCGGTTTTACCGTTCCAACGTGGCCTTGCTGGATGCACAAAAACGGCATGTGGTTGGACGTGAAATCGAACAGCCAGATGGCACGGAATTCAAGCCGATTACTGTGGGCTCGCAGGTGGTTGGTTATCTGGCCGCAAGACCCTTGCTAACTGTATTGGAAACGCCTGATATCGAGTTTTCCAAACAACAGGTTCATGGCCTGAATATTATTGCCATAGTGATGACACTACTGACATTAATGCTCTCGATTCCGCTGGCAAGATATCTGGTTAGTCGTATCAATACTCTGGCCACTGGCACACGCGAACTGGCATCTGGTAATTACAGTGTCCGGATACCGGACGCTTCCAATGACGAACTGGGTAAACTGTCTGCTGATTTCAATGTGCTGGCGCGAACGCTGGAAGAAAATGAAAAGGCACGCTGCCAATGGATAGCCGATATATCACATGAACTCAGGACGCCACTGGCCATATTGCGTGGTGAAATTGAGGCGATTCAGGACAAGGTCCGGGTCTTGACTCCCGAAACGCTGGACAACCTGCACAGTGAAGTAATGAACCTTGACCGTTTGGTCAAGGATTTATATGAACTGTCCATGTCTGATATTGGTGCGTTAAGTTATCAAAAACAGAAAATCAATTTGCTGGAAATCCTGCATCAATCAATTTCGATCTATACGGAAGAATTTGAAAAAAAGAATATCCGGATCGAAACCATCAAGCCCGAGCAGGGTGCGCTATGGGTACATGCCGATCGGGACCGACTGGGTCAGTTGTTTTCAAACTTGTTGACCAATTCGCTACGCTATACCGAAAGCGGCGGTAAACTGGAAGTGCGGGTAATAGACCGGTCTAATCAGATTGAAATCCAGTTCAATGATACCGAACCTGCCGTGCCTGATGAGGAAATTCCACGTTTGTTTGATCGCTTGTACCGGGTTGAATCCTCGCGTAGTCGTGAAACCGGTGGTACCGGACTCGGGCTGGCGATTTGCAAGAATATAGTAGAAGCCCATCAGGGCACGATCAGTGCCTGGCGATCACCTTATGATGGTTTGCAGATAACCATTGAACTGCCTACAACCAGGTAGATGAATATGAAGGAAAACCGGGTATTGATCGTTGAAGATGAACCAAAACTCGCTTCCTTGCTGAGTGACTATCTGCAGAGCAGCGGCTACAAGACTGAAACAATTATGGATGGTTTGCAGGTCATTCCCGCCCTGAAGCAGAATATGCCTTCGTTGATGCTGCTGGATGTGATGCTGCCGGGCAAGGATGGAATGGAAATTTGCAAGGAAGTCAGACGGTTTTCGGAAATACCTATCATCATGTTGACTGCCAGGGTGGAAGAAATTGACAGACTGCTGGGTCTGGAGTTGGGTGCAGATGATTATATCTGCAAACCCTTTAGTCCGAGAGAAGTAGTGGCGAGGGTCAAGGCCGTCATGCGTCGTAGTCGGGGAGGTGTAATTCAGACCGAGGAACTGGTGCTGGATGAATCCAGGAATACGGCAATTCTGAAAGGCCAGACACTGGATCTGACGGTTGTAGAATTCCAGCTATTGAAGTTACTGGCCTCTGATCCGGGAAGAATTTTTACCCGCAACCAACTGATTGATCGTATCTATCATGATCACCGTATCGTCAGTGATCGCACGATAGACAGCCATATTAAAAAACTCAGGCGCAAGATTTCCGATGCCTTGCCGGGACAGGAATTCATACACTCGGTGTATGGCATTGGCTATAAATTTGAACAGGTCGATCTGTAGCTTGCCCGACCGAATCAGGCAAGATGGCCAGATGCACGCAGAACGCCCGACATTCACCTCATTTGCAGAATTCTATCCGTTCTATCTCGCCGAGCACAGCAATCGAACCTGCAGGAAACTGCATTTCACAGGTACGCTGCTGGCCATACTGTTCTTGCTACATGGCGTGATGTATCGCAGTCACTACAGTATGTTGATGATACCTGTGGCGGGTTATGGTTTTGCCTGGGCAGGACATTTTTTCTTTGAAAAGAACCAGCCTGCGACATTCACTCACCCCGTGTATTCGCTCATGGGTGATTTTTTAATGTTTGGTCAGTTGCTGACCGGCAGACTCGGTTTTTGAGATGAAATCAGGGCATTCTGTATGGCCATGAAACAACGCTGCAGCTGGTGCGGTGACGACCCACTCTATGTGAAATACCATGATGAAGAGTGGGGTGTTCCGGTATATAACGACAAAAAACTGTTTGAGTTTATTCTGCTCGAGGGAGCGCAGGCCGGTTTGAGCTGGATTACCGTGTTGCGCAAGCGGGCAGCCTATCGTCAGGCGTTTGACGGGTTTGATTTCAACAAGATTGCCGGATATAAACCAGCAAAGCTGCATGCCTTGTTGCAAAATCCCGGGATCATCCGCAACCGGCTGAAAATTGAGTCAGCCGTTAGAAATGCCAACGCCTTTATCGAAATTCGTCGAGAGTTTGGTGCGTTTAATAATTACATCTGGGCGTTTGTCGATGGCAAACCCGTGCAGAATTCACGCAAGACGTTAAAGGATATTCCTCCAACCAGCCAACTATCGGATGTGATCTCCACGGATCTGAAAAAACGCGGGTTCAATTTTGTGGGCTCAACCATTATTTACTCACATATGCAGGCCACTGGTATAGTTAACGATCATGTACTGGGTTGTTTCCGTTATCAGCAAGTCAGGAAGCTGTCCGGCAAACGGTAGTGTTATTCGCTGACTTATGCTTAAACTGATAGCCGTTACCAGTGATGATCAGATTCGTAAGGTAGCCGAACTCGCCCATAACATCTGGAACCAGCATTTTCCCGCCATTATTGGCCAGGATCAGGTCGACTATATGGTCGAGCGCTTCCAGAGCGACACGGCTATCCGTCAACAGATTCTGGCAGGTTACCGATACTATCTGCTCAGGGTATTTGACTTCGATGCAGGTTACCTGGCACTGGTGGAACGTCCGGAGCGACAATCCCTGCAGATTAGCAAGTTATATATACTGCAAGAATGGCGTGGCAAAGGCCTTGCGAGGGAGACTGTGCAGAGCATTACAAACATGGCCCATACACTGGAATTACACCGACTCTATCTGACAGTGAACAAGTTTAATCACTCATCAATTTCGGCTTATCTTAAATTGGGGTTTGAGAAAAAGGCCGAAATTGTTAGCGATATTGGCAATGGATTTGTCATGGATGACTACGAAATGGAACGGGAACTGTCCTGATCATAGCGTGTTAACCGTCGCCTTATAAAATCAGCCGTCAAGACGAAAACAAAACACCTGTTTCTGTCTTCATCTGTGATGCAAACAACTGTAATCTCTGTTAGGATTACTACCCATCCTATGTATCTATTGCCTGCCATTGTTTATGACCAAAAACGGTCTTTACAGACCGCTCAGGCAGACTCCCCCAAAATTCAACCTTATCTATCGGAATGAGCATGACACGTTTTATTTTTATTACTGGAGGAGTGGTTTCCTCGCTTGGCAAGGGCATTGCTTCTGCTTCACTGGGAGCCTTGCTGGAAGCGCGTGGACTTAAAGTAACACTTTTAAAGCTGGACCCCTATATCAATGTCGATCCAGGTACCATGAGCCCGTTTCAACACGGCGAAGTCTACGTAACCGAGGACGGAACCGAAACTGATCTGGATCTGGGCCACTACGAGCGGTTTGTGCGTACGCGCATGACCCGTGGCAACAGTTTTACCACCGGCAAGATCTATTCCAATGTCATACAAAAGGAGCGCAGGGGGGATTATCTCGGCGGCACGGTACAGGTTATTCCGCATATCACCGATGAAATCAAGCTTAACATCATAAAGGGAGCCGGTGATGCCGATGTGGCCATGGTCGAGATTGGTGGCACGGTAGGGGATATTGAGTCACAGCCATTTCTGGAAGCCATACGTCAGATGCGTATCGAACTGGGGCCGGAAAGAACCCTGTTCATGCATTTGACCCTGGTGCCATTTATCAGCGCTGTCGGAGAAATCAAGACCAAACCGACACAGCACTCGGTCAAGGAATTGCGTTCTATCGGCATACAGGCAGATGTCCTGTTATGCAGGATAGATCAACCCTTACCGATGAATGAACGCAAAAAGCTGGCCTTGTTTACCAATGTATCGGAGTCAGCCATCATCTCGGCAGTAGATGTCGATAATATATACAAGGTACCCAGACTGTTTAATGAGCAAGGTTTGGACGACATAGTGGTCAGTAAGTTTGGATTAAAGCTGCCAAAGGCTGATTTACGCGAATGGGACGCTGTGGTTGAAGCCATGGAACATCCAAAGACCGAAATACATATTGCCATGGTAGGCAAATACACCGATTTGACGGATTCGTACAAGTCGTTGAGTGAAGCGCTGCTGCACGGGGGGATCCATACGCGGACCCGAATCAAGATTACCTATATTGATTCAGAAGAAATCGAGAAGTCCGGGACTGGCATCCTCAAGGGAGTCGACGCCATTCTGGTACCGGGAGGCTTTGGCAATCGTGGTATTGAAGGCAAGATTGCTGCAGTAAAATATGCACGGGAGAACAAGATTCCCTATCTGGGCATTTGTCTGGGCATGCATGTGGCGGTAATTGATTTGGCCAGACATGCGGCTGGACTGACCGGTGCCAACAGTACCGAATTTGACAAGAACACGCCTCATCCGGTCATCGCCATGATTACCGAATGGATGGACAAGGCTGGAACCATCGAAAAACGTGATGAGACTTCTGACAAGGGTGGAACCATGCGACTTGGTGGCCAACAGTGCAAGCTTATTCCGGGCACCAAAGCACGTGAGCTGTATGGCAAGGACGTCATCATCGAACGTCATCGTCACCGTTACGAATTCAATAATAATTACCGGCAACGTCTTGAGCAGCATGGTCTGATTATTTCCGGAATCTCTATGGATGAGCGTCTGGTGGAAGTCGTTGAGCTGGCTGGACATCCCTGGTTTATCGCCTGTCAGTTCCACCCGGAATTTACCTCGACACCGCGTGATGGTCATCCGTTGTTTGCCGGATTTGTACGTGCTGCACTGGCTTATCAAACAGCCACTGCTTCGGAGTCAAAACGTGCAACTGTGTAATTTTCAGGTCGGCCCGAACCAGCCGTTTTTTCTGATTGCGGGTCCTTGTGTAATTGAAAGTGAACAACTGGCCATCGACACGGCGGGTACGCTCAAACAGATTACTGCCAGTTTGGGTATCCCGTTTATCTACAAGACCTCCTACGATAAAGCCAACCGCAGTTCACACACGAGCTTTCGGGGACCTGGTATAGAGCAGGGACTGGCGATACTGGAAAAAGTAAAAAAAACCATCGGTGTTCCCGTGCTGACGGATGTGCACGAAGATACGCCCCTGAATGAAGTGGCCGCTGTAGTGGATGTGTTACAAACGCCAGCTTTTCTATGCAGACAGACCAATTTCATCCAGCGCGTGACCAGTCAGGGCTTGCCGGTCAATATCAAAAAAGGGCAGTTTCTCGCCCCGTGGGATATGAAGCAGGTGGTCGATAAGGCCAAGGCATCGGGTAATCAGCAGATTATGGTGTGTGAACGGGGTACCAGCTTTGGCTATAACTATCTGGTCTCCGATATGCGTTCACTGGTGGTGATGCAGAAAACCGGTTGCCCGGTAGTGTTTGACGCAACCCATTCAGTGCAACTGCCCGGTGGATTAGGTAACAAATCAGGTGGGCAGCGCGAATTTGTACCGACACTGGCCAGAGCGGCGATTGCCGTTGGTATTGCCGGACTGTTTATGGAAACCCATCCTGATCCCGACAAGGCACTCAGTGATGGTCCAAACTCCTGGCCACTGGCAAAAATGCAGGGGCTGCTGGAGACTCTGTTGAAAATTGATAATGTCGTAAAGGCCGGATAGTTACTTCTGATTTTTATTAACAACAATACAGCTAAGGGTAGCAGGTAAAATGTCAAAAATTACAGGTGTAAAAGCACGAGAAGTGCTCGACTCAAGGGGTAATCCAACAATTGCGGCTGAAGTTTATACAACGAAAGGATCAATTGGCACGGCCATGGTACCTTCCGGCGCCTCAACCGGTTCACGTGAAGCACTGGAATTAAGAGACAAGGATCCGGCCAGATACCTGGGCAAGGGTGTCTTGAACGCCATAGCCAATATACATGAGCAGATTGCACCGTTGGTTACAGGGATGGAAGTATCCGAACAGGCAAGTATTGATAACGCCATGATTCAGAAAGATGGAACCCCGAACAAGAATAAACTGGGTGCCAATGCGATTCTGGCTGTATCGATGGCAACTGCCCATGCGGCGGCCAGTGATCAGTCTATTCCGCTATATCAGTATCTGGGTGGGAACGGACCTTATCAGATGCCGGTACCGATGATGAACATCATCAATGGCGGAGCTCATGCTGATAATAACGTTGATATGCAGGAATTCATGATCCTGCCGGTTGGTGCTGGTAGCATTGCAGAAGCGGTACGTTGTGGCGCAGAGATATTTCACGCATTGAAATCAGTGCTGGCTAAAAAAGGCCTGAATACAGCCGTGGGTGATGAAGGCGGGTTTGCACCAGATCTGGCTTCAAATGAAGAGGCCATCGAAGTAATCTTGCAGGCAATCAAGAATGCCGGTTATAACGCGGGCAAGGATGTCTTCCTCGGACTGGACGTTGCCAGTACAGAATTTTACAAGGAAGGGAAATACCATCTGGCCTCCGAGAACAAGGTTTTAAGCTCGGAACAATTTATTGACTATTTGCTGCCCTGGTTTGAGAAGTACCCGATTATTACCATAGAAGATGGCATGGCCGAAGATGACTGGGCTGGCTGGAAATTATTAACCGACAAGCTGGGTAAAAAAGCGCAATTGGTTGGTGATGACCTGTTTGTAACCAATACCGCCATACTGCAGGAAGGTATAGACAAGAAAATCGCCAACTCGATTCTGATCAAGGTCAACCAGATAGGCACTTTGACAGAAACCATTGCAGCGATAAACATGGCCAAAAAAGCGGGGTATACGGCTGTCATCTCGCATCGTTCCGGTGAAACGGAAGATACCACCATTGCTGATCTGGCTGTGGCAACTTCCGCAGGTCAAATCAAGACGGGGTCGTTATCACGTTCTGACCGTATTGCCAAATATAATCGCCTGATGAAAATCGAAATGGAGCTGGGTAGCCAGGCTTCCTATCCTGGTCGCAAGGCGTTTTATAACCTGAAATAGACCTTTAACGTTCAGTAATATCGCAGACAGGTTTTATCCGCTAACGATATGAAATTTGTATATATAACACTGCTGGTATTACTGACCTTGTTACAGATCCGTCTGTGGTATGGGAACGGCAGCCTGCCGGATGTGTGGACACTGGAAGAAATCAAGTCTGCCCAGATAGAAGAAAACAAGAAACTGACGGTACGTAATCAGTCATTGGCTGCCGAGGTCACTGATTTGAAGTCTGGTATGGAGGCTGTTGAGGAACGTGCCAGAAGTGAAATGGGAATGATAAAGTCGGGTGAGACTTTTTATCAAATTGTCGACAAACCAGATTCTGTACCAGCCATAATCCAGGAATAGGTCCGCATGAAACCGAACCAGACGTGTTGGGCAGTTATTCCTGCAGCTGGTATCGGAACAAGAATGGGCGCGGAAATACCCAAGCAATATTTACCCTTAATGGGTAAAACGGTACTGGAGCACACTGCGCTACGGTTTTGTGAACAAGTTGATATACGCGGTGTGGTAGTCGTGCTTGCAGATAATGACAGGCATTGGAAAAAGCTGTCTCTTGCGGCAAATCCCAAAATTCATACCACAACAGGTGGAATACAAAGGTATCACTCGGTTTTTAATGGTTTGCGGTATCTGGAAAACATGGCCAGCGTGGATGACTGGGTTCTGGTGCATGATGCAGCTCGTCCATGCATTCGAACAGAAGATATCAATAAACTAATTCAGGCAGCTGTCAGTTCCGCGGATGGAGCGGTTCTGGCGATCCCCGAGCGTGACACGATGAAACGTGCGACTCGCGACAAAAAAATAGAAAGCACGGTCAGTCGAGATGACCTCTGGCATGCGCAAACGCCGCAAATGTTCAGATTTTCAATGCTCAAATCGGCATTGGAAAACGTATTTGCTAAAAATATACCGGTAACTGACGAGTCGCAGGCAATCGAAATATTCGGGAAATTTCCAATGCTCGTGGAAGGACATGCAGACAACATCAAGATCACCCACCCTGCAGACTTGATGCTTGCTGAGGTTTACCTGAAACAACAGGAGTATCGATTATGAGAGTTGGTCACGGCTATGATGCACACACGTTTATTGCCGGACGGCCGCTCATCCTTGGCGGTGTAACCATTCCGCACGACAGGGGATTATTAGCTCATTCGGATGGTGATGCCGTTATCCATGCGCTTTGTGATTCATTGCTGGGGGCAGTGGCATTGGGTGATATAGGTACATTTTTCCCTGATACGGATTCAACGTATAAAAATATCGATAGTCGGATTTTATTACGCCAGGTCATGACGATCATCCGCAATAAAGGCTTTAGAGTCGGTAATGTGGATATAACAATTCTGGCCCAGGCACCAAAGATAATGCCTTATACACTTGAGATGAAAAGCAACCTGGCAGCAGATTTGGGAGTTGAAACAAGTGATGTGAATATCAAGGCTACCACAACAGAAGGGATGGGGTTTGTAGGACGTAAAGAGGGTATCGCAGTATATGCGACAGTTTTGATTATTAAATTATAGAGGTTGCTGAAAAAACAGGATTTTAGTATTAGAACAAAACAGGGTGTGTAGATGCCGTTATTATTTTCATAAAAGTTCCATCACAAATTAATGGTTAATACATGTCCTCTTGTCTTCGAGATGAAATTACTGGTGCTTCCAATGAAGTCAGTCAGATCAGCTTACGGATTACAATTGCATCATTGAAATTAACGTATTCAATAGTACATAAGTTAATCATTGGTGATGATTTAAATCCCCAATCATCATTCAATGCGGATATCGCATTGTCATAGGTAGTAACTCGAATATTATCGCCGATACTTTTAATGATACTTTCCATGATGACGCGACTGGTCAGCTGGTCATCTATGACCATGACTTCCGCGGTGAGCGGATAATTTTTGGCATTTTTGAGTAATGCTGTAGTCATAAGTTAATTTCAATTACCAAACAAGTAGCAGGGTCGACAAGTATAAATAAAATCTGTCTTAAATTAATAGTTTATCGTCAGATTTCCTCGGAAATTGAGCTTTATGCACAGTTTTTAACAAGTACGTATAAAGCGCCGGTTCCTCCGTCACGAGGTTGACAAGAACTATAAGCCAGCACATTTATATTGCACTGCAACCATAGCTGGGTTTGTCTTTTGATGACGGGCAGGCCGTCCTTCGAACCGATGCCTTTGCCATGGATTATGCGTACGCAGACCTGTTTCTCCAGTTGTCTCAGGTGTTCCTCCATAAACCTGTCCAGTGCGATTTTAGCCTTGTTTACCGTCATTCCATGTAAATCCAGTTCCGTGATAATGGGGATTTGTCCACGCTGAAGTTTCCTGAAAACACTGTCCTGTATACCGGGGCGTCTGAACTGTATAACACTTTCATGGCTGATTGTTACAGCATCCGGTTCATAGGTGGTATTCATTACCGCTGTGGGTAACTGCATCCATTCCTGAGTCGCAGCTGTTTTTGTACGTTTTTCTCTGGCCGAGGGGCGAGGTGTTTCAGCCAGATTATGAATAATCGGGCTGACATCACTCATCTTATTGCGGAATAACGCAATATCTTCCGGATCCAATGGACGTTTTCTCATTTGCTTGTAGATAAAAGGAGAGTAGTTACAGCAGGTTAACGCAATTTCGGGGAAAAGTCAGGATTCAGGCCTTTTTACGGACAGGTAATACCCGGTTTCGGATCTGCTTTGCCCACGGATGTCTCAAGATCATTAATGAAGTAAAGATAATACCCAGCATAATAGGCGTACGGGTATCGGCCTTTACCAGCCAGTAATAATGCAAAATGGCCAGTCCTGTGAGCGGATATATCATTGAATGTAGCTGTCGCCAGCGGCTACCCAGGCGCATGATCATTTTTTGGGTTGAAGTAACAGCCAGTGGCAGCAGCAGCACAAAGGCGGTAAATCCGACCGTGATATAGGGACGTTTAACGATGTCTTCGATGATAGCCTGAAAATCAAAAAACTGATCAAGCACAAAGTAGGTAGTGAAATGAAGGTAGGCATAAAAGAAAGCGAACAACCCCAGCATGCGCCGAAAACGTGTGTAGGCATTGGAACCGGTAATGACCCTCAACGGGGAAATGGCCAGCGTGATTAACAGGAAATAGAGTGCCCAGTCACCGGTGTAATGCGTGATAAATTCAATCGGATTGGCCGTCAGCTGGCTGGTAAAGCCATAATAAATCAATGCGAAAAATGGAAGCAGTGACAGTATGAAAACTGCCGGTTTTATAATGACCTTCATATACCCGCGCTAGAAATATTTTTTAAGATCCATACCGGTATACAGGGATGCAACCTGATCCGCATAGCCATTAAACATCAGTGTGTCCTGTTTTATCAGATTGCCGATACGACGTTCCTTGCGTTGACTCCAGCGTGGATGATCCACTTCCGGATTTACATTTGAGTAAAAGCCGAATTCTTTCGGATCAAACAGCGTCCAGATGGTGTCCGGCTGCGCGGATACAAAACTGATTTTGACTATCGACTTGGGGCCCTTGATACCGTATTTCCAGGGCACAACCAACCGGATGGGTGCGCCGTTCTGGTTCATCAGGTCTTCACCATACATACCAACCGCCAGCAGGCTCAATGGATGCATGGCTTCGTCAATCCGCAGAGCTTCCTTGTATGGCCAGTTTAATTTGGTATTTTTTTTCTGCCCCGGCATTTGTTCGGGACGATACACCGTAGTAAAAGTGACGAACTTTGCATTTGAGTTAGGTTCAAACCGTTTCAGCACGTCGGCCAGAGGGATGCCGACCCAGGGAATGACCATGGACCAAGCTTCGATACAACGCAGGCGGTAGATGCGTTCCTCCAGTTGATGCGGTTTGATAAAATCTTCAAGGTTGAATACGCCAGGTTTGTTACATTCCCCTTCAAACGTTATTGTCCACGGTCGTGTCGTAAATCCACCCGATTTGGTCGAGGCATCTTTTTTGTCGTTACCAAACTCAAGAAAGTTATTGTAGGTGCTGATCGATTCCAGATCGGTTAGTGTTTCGTCTGTTGTCGACAAGGGGCTTTTCGAGATGTTAGAAAGTGCCGCACCATAGGCAAGGTTTGATCCGGGTAACAGTGTTGTGCCTGCCAGCGTGCCAACCATCCCAACACCCGCTGTGCGAGCTAGAAAATCACGGCGCGACAAATAATCGGTCTTGCAGGTAATTTCCGAAGATTTTATGGGGTCTTGCTTTTTAATCTGCATGATTCATCCCCCTGTCCAAAATCTTAGAAATTCCTTTTCAAATTCATACCTGCGTATAACGATGCCACTTGATCTGCATATCCATTAAACATCAGGGTATCCTGTTTCAGAAAATTGCCGATACGTCGTTCCTTGCTCTGGCTCCAACGAGGATGATCCACTTCCGGATTCACATTTGAATAGAAACCATATTCACCCGGTGACGACAGGTTCCAGGCAGTTTCCGGCTCTCTGCTGGTAAAACGGATTTTGACGATCGATTTGATACTCTTGAAACCATATTTCCAGGGTACGACCAATCGAAGGGGCGCACCGCTCTGGTTAAGCAATTCTTCGCCGTACAATCCGACAGCAAGAATAGTTAAGGGATGCATGGCTTCATCGATTCGTAAACCTTCTGTATAAGGCCATTTGAGAACATCATAGCGTTGCCCTGGCATTTCGGACGGGCGACTTACTGTGGTGAAGGCAACGTATTTCGCATTCGCATTCGGTTCAAATCGTTTCAGCACGTCGGCCAGCGGTATTCCGACCCAGGGTATCACCATGGACCAGGCTTCCACACAACGTAGCCGGTAAATGCGTTCTTCAAGCTTGTGTGGTTTGATGAAATCTTCCAGTGCATAAGTGCCAGGCTTATTGCATTCCCCGGCGATTTCAATCGACCAGGGCTTGGGTTGGAATTTACCCGAATTTTCAGCTGGGTCTTCCTTGTTTGTGCCAAATTCGTAAAAATTATTGTAGGTCGTGATATCCGTGAACGGAGTCAGTGTTTCTTCCTTTGAGGAGAGAGGGCTGGGGTTGATGTTTTCCAGTTTGACGCCTGCTTGAACAGCTTGCGAGAACAAGCTGCCACTGGCAGCGGCACCGGCGATACTGACACCCACGGTTGATTGTATGAATTTACGGCGGGAGAGATAATCTTCCTTGCGGGTAATATCAGAAGGTTTGATATCCGACGGGGGTTTGATCAACATAAGCACTATCCTCCAGACGTGTTATTGGGACAGCATATCAGCACTTGTAGTTCAGCAGGTACTATTTTACCCAGTTTCTCGCATTCTGGAACAGCTTCATCCAGGGAGAGTCTTCCAGATGCCAGTCATCGGCAATCCAGGAAAGCCGGCTGCTCAGGAACACCCGTTCAGGATGTGGCATCAAGATCGAGAACCGACCATCAGCAGTTGTAAAGCCGGTTTGTCCTCCGGCAGAACCATTTGGATTGGCCGGATACTGTTGTGCCGGTTTGCCATAGTTATCGATAAACCGCATAAACGGAATGGCTTGTGCTGGATGCTGATCCTGACGGAATCGGGTTTGTCCTTCACCATGTGAAACAACAACTGGTACCGAGACGCCCTGCATGTCGCGTGTGAAAATGGACGGAGAGTCGAGCACTTCAACCATGACCAGTCGTGCTTCAAATTGTTCGGATCGATTTCTGACAAAATCAGGCCAGTGTGTTGCTCCCGGAATCAGATCCCGTAACTGTGACATCATCTGACAGCCATTACATACACCCAGACCAAACGTATCCTTCCGCTGGAAGAATAGTTCAAACTGATCACGCAAGGCCGGGTTGTACAATATCGATTTGGCCCAGCCACCACCGGCCCCGAGTACGTCGCCGTAGGAAAAGCCACCGCAGGCAGCAAAACCGATAAAGTCCTGCAATGATACTGTTTTGTTAATCAGATCGTTTGTGTGTACATCCACGCAGTCAAATCCGGCGCGGGTAAATGCCGCCGCCATTTCAATCTGTCCATTTACTCCCTGTTCCCTGAGTATAGCCATCCGCGGTCTGGCACCGATGTTGATGGCAGGCGCTTTGGGTCGGGCGATGGCAGGTACAGAGACGAATAATCCGGGGTTTTCCATATCCAGCAGGGTTTCGAGTTCTTCCTGTGCACACTCCGGGTTGTCCCGCAGTGATTGAATGGCATTGGAGGTGAATGACCAAAGTTTGTGTAGGTTTCGCAATGATTCTGTGTGCACTGAAACACCATTGTTCGAGATCGTTATTGCACCACTGCTATTGGTGGTACCAACGATATGCAAATGTTCTTTGCCAAATCCGGCATTGGCAAATGCAGTCAAGACAGCTTCTTTTTGATGATTGGCGATCTGGATGACGGCGCCAGGTTCCTCGCTGAACAACGCTGCGAGTAAGCCACTAGAGGCGACTTCAATATTGATATCAATACCAAGATGGGATGCAAAAGCCATTTCACACAGGGTGACAAACACGCCGCCGTCGGAACGATCGTGATAGGCCAGAATCAAATCCATTTCATTGAGTAACTGGATGGTCTGGAAAAACCCGGACAGCAGGGCAGGGTTGTCCAGATCGGCGGTCTGTTGGCCAAACTGGTTGTACACCTGTGCCAGACAGGAACCGCCCAGACGGTTACGTTGGCCACTCAAATCAATCAACAGCAGACTGGTATCCGAGCCGGACTGCAATTGCGGTGTCAGCACTTTGCGGATATCCGCGACCGGCGCAAACGCGGTGATGTTGACTGACATTGGGGCATACACCTGTTTCTGTTTGTCGCCATCCTTCCAGAGCGTGTTCATGGACAGCGAATCCTTGCCGACCGGAATCGATATGTTCAATGATCGCGCCAGAGTAGCAACAGCATTCACTGTTTCATACAGTTTGGCGTCTTCTCCCTGTTGACCACAGGCAGCCATCCAGTTGGCAGACAGTGCAATATCTTCAAGTCTGATTATACGCGCCGCACTGATATTGGTAATGGCTTCAGCCAGTGCCAATCTGCCTGAAGCCGGTGCATTCAGTATGGCCACTGGAGTACGTTCTCCGACGGACATCGCTTCGCCGACATACGCATCATAAGAACTGGCCGTGACGGCGCAATCGGCCACAGGGCATTGCCAGGGGCCAACCATCTGGTCACGGACTACCAGTCCGGAAACGCTGCGATCGCCGATGGTAATCAAAAACCGTTTGTCTGCAATGGTGGGTAATAGCAGCAATCGCTGGATCGCATCGGCGACAGAAATATGTCCGAGCTGCAACGGGCTCTCAACAAAAGTCTGACGTTGCACATTGCGGCTCATGCGCGGTGGTTTGCCCAGCAACACATTTAACGGCATATCAATCGGTTTGTTGTTAAACACCGAGTCTTGCAATTGCAGCTGACCGCTGTCATTGGTTGTGCCTACAATCGAAAACGGGGCACGTTCGCGTTTACACAAGGCAGAAAAGAAATCTATCGCTTCCGATTTGATAGCAAGTACATAACGTTCCTGCGATTCATTCGACCACAGTTCCATCGGCGACATACCCGGATCGTCATTGGGAATATCGCGCATGGTAAAGGAGGCACCGATGTTACGCTGATGCACCAGCTCGGGTAAGGCATTGGACAGTCCACCTGCACCGACATCGTGTATTGAGATGACCGGATTATCTGTACCGAGCGCCCAACAGCGATCAATTACTTCCTGACAGCGACGTTGCATTTCCGGGTTGTCTCTTTGTACCGAGGCAAAATCCAGATCGGCATCACCCATGCCAGAAGCCACAGAAGAGGCCGCACCGCCACCCAGACCAATCAACATCGCCGGTCCACCCAGAACCACCAGTTTGGCTCCGGCATGGATATCCTGTTTTTCGATATGCATCGTGCGTATCGAGCCGTAACCTCCTGCCAGCATGATCGGTTTGTGATAGCCAAACACGGCATGAGACCCGGGGATCGCTTGTTCATAGCTGCGGAAATAGCCGCACAAGGCGGGCCGACCAAATTCATTATTAAAGGAAGCCGCGCCGAGCGGGCCTTCGATCATGATATCGAGTGCACTGACGATTCGATCAGGTTTGCCGGTGCTGACTTCCCATTGCTGCGATTGTTGTGGCAAATGTAAATTGGAAACGGCAAAGCCGGTCAAACCTGCTTTTGGTTTAGCACCGGTTCCGGTTGCCGCTTCATCCCGGATTTCGCCGCCAGATCCGGTTGCGGCACCGGGGAACGGAGAAATCGCGGTGGGATGATTATGCGTTTCTACTTTTATCAGAATATTGACGTCTTCTTTATGGAACCGGTAAATATTGTCAGCTGAATCCGGAAAGAATCTGGAACCGGCATAACCCTTCATGACGGCGGCATTGTCCTTATAGGCAGACAATACCCTTCCTGGATGGTGTGCATGGGTAGTCCGTATCATGCCAAACAGCGACTCCGGCATGGCCGCGCCGTCTATAGTCCAGTCAGCATTAAAGATTTTATGACGACAATGTTCGGAGTTGGCCTGCGCAAACATCATCAATTCGACATCCGAGAGGTTACGTCCAAGACGTGTAAATGCTTCAGCCAGATAATCAATCTCATCGGTCGATAGCGCCAGACCCATGGTGGCATTGGCTGTTACCAATGCCGGCTTGCCTGCACCAAGTAAATCGATTTGTTTAAATGGTTTGGGTTGGCCTGCTTCAAACAAGGAAGACGCGCCGGCGATTGACTCGAGTACAGTCTGTGTCATCCGATCATGGATCAGTAATTTCAGTCTGTTGCGAGACTGTTCATCGGGACGATAATCGGGTTCAAAATCGAGCTGCCAGAGAATGCCTCGCTCGACCCGTTTGATTTTATTCAGGCCGCATTGATGGACGATATCGCCTGCCTTGCTGGACCAGGGTGAGATGGTGCCAGGACGAGGCACCACCAGCAGAGACTGTGCAGGCCAGTTAGCCGTATCCGTCTGCAACTTTGCCTGTAACAGATTTTCCAGTCGTGTTATTTCCTCGCTGAGCAGATCCGCTTCAGTTGTACACAGATAGACATATTCAGTACGAATCGACTGAATCTTTGGACAAACCTGTTTGAGTACAGCAAGTTTTTTTTCGATTCGAAATACAGAAAATGCGGGTTCGCCGCGAAATACGAGCATCAATCAGGATTCCTGCTATGTAAGGTTCAGTATCGGACTGTAATGGCGCACAGTTTACCGAATTTCTTCAACTTTTATCAGTACCGAGTGCTGTTCGGTGAACATCTGCTGGCCCGCGCCGCTAATCCGGCTGCTATCACCTTGCCCGGACTGGTTCAGCCCGCCAATCTGCATCCAATCGCCCAGCTGGCCACTGACGGTTGTCTCCACATTCTGCACGTTAAATTCAGGCATTCGGCCCTGACTAACCGAGCTTAGTCGGGGGGCTACCTGCAAGGTCACCGTATTGCCGTTTACTCTGGGCAGCACATAAAAGCCGGAGCTGGCGCTGGCGTATTCAGTCGTATTCTGGAGAATCACCCCGTTTCTGGTAATCACGGTATTCTGGCTCGGCACCGGCACAGACTGCCCGGTCTGGATGTAGGCCGGTTTGCCTTCCAGTGTTTGTAAGGTGTAGGTGTTGTTCTGGTTCTGGCTGGTCTGCGTATTACGCGAATTAAACTGAATAACATTGCCAGTTGAATCGCCGCTTTCGATTACCAGTCCGCGGTTACTTTCACGATCCGGCTGGCGGGTGATCCTCGCATTATCAGACCCCACACTGCCAGAAACAGAACTATTCTGGTTACTTTCAGATAGCTCGTTACCTTGTTGCACACTGATTAGCAGACGTCGAAGAGGGCGATCGATTGTGGACAACAGTTGTTTGATTTCTGCCAGACTGGTCGGAGTCGTTTTCAGGATCAGCTGGTTGTTCATGCCATTGGTCTTGTATTAATCAAGGGGGGAATAGGGAAAGAGGGTGGATGTTGGGACGGTATGGTTGATTGTCGGGGTGGGCATACTGCTTACCGGTGTAGCAAAACAGGTATTACTGCTCACTCTTGCTCTTGTCAGCAAGCAGCGCCTGTCAGATTTGTTGACCACTTGCCCCAATTACTTCTTGTCTAATACGGTTGCAACAATCTCCAGTACCTGCTGTTTTGCATTGCCGATGTAAAGTTCCGGCGTCAGTGCGAGCAGTCGTAGTTTTTCTTTTTTGGGGATCTCGAGTGTGTTGATGAATTGCGTAATCGTTTCCCGGTTGACGGTCTGGCCACGAGTCAGTGCTTTCAGTTTTTCATACGGCTCTTCGATCGCATACCGGCGCATAACGGTCTGGATCGGTTCGGCCAGCAGTTCCCAGCTGTTGACCAGATCAGCCCGTACCGCCGCAGGGTTTGCTTCGAGTTTGCCGATCCCTTTCAGACAGGATTCAAACGCGATTATCGAATAGGCCACGGCCACGCCAACATTACGGATTGCGGTCGAGTCGGTCAGGTCGCGTTGCCAGCGCGAGATAGGTAATTTTCCGGCCAGATGGATCAAGAGTGCATTGGCGATACCCAGATTGCCTTCGGCATTTTCAAAATCAATTGGATTGACCTTGTGCGGCATGGTGGAGGAGCCCACTTCACCTGCACGGGTTTTCTGGCGGAAATACCCGAGCGAGATATAACCCCAGACGTCACGGCAAAAATCGGTCAGTATCATGTTGAAGCGGCTGAGCGCATGAAAGTATTCGGCCATGTAATCATGTGATTCAATCTGGGTGGTGTGCGGGTTCCAGGCAAGGCCGAGTGATGACACAAACGAGGACGAGGCTGCCATCCAGTCGATATTCGGATAAGCCGCCAGATGCGCATTGAAATTACCCACCGCGCCATTGAACTTGCCATACATCTGCATCGATTCAATTTCCTGACATTGACGATCCAGCCGGTGTACAAATATCGCGATTTCCTTGCCCAGTGTGGTCGGCGTGGCGGGTTGGCCATGCGTACGTGCCATCATCGCCAGTCCGGCCTGTTGTTGTGCCAGTTTGGCCAGACTACTGATGATCTTTCTGGCGGTGGGGACGATATGATCCGTATTGGCATCACGTAACATCAGCGCATGGCATAGGTTATTGATGTCTTCCGAGGTACAGGCAAAGTGCAGAAATTCCGATACCTTGTTCAGTTCCTTGCTGCTGGCAAATTGCTGCTTGAGAAAATATTCAACTGCCTTCACATCATGGTTCGTGGTTTTTTCAATATGCTTTATTGCTTTCGCATCATCCAGCGAGAAGTTTTTGATGATGGCTTCCAGTTTGCGATTGGCCGTTTGGCTTAACGGCGGCACTTCCTTGACCTGCTTCATTTTGGCCAGTTGTTGTAGCCAGCGTATTTCGACAATGACGCGATAACGGATCAGTCCGTATTCGCTAAACAGCGAGCGCAGTTGTTCCGTTTTATTGCCATACCGTCCATCAACAGGGGAGAGGGCGGTCAGTGAATTCAGTTCCATGTGTATCTTCCGTTCAGTGTGTGTTTGTTCAGGGGCTGGGGCTCGGTTGTTCAGCATGCAGCGCATCGATCTGTTGCAGTATAGCAGCGGACAGGCTGACATCGAGACTGGCGATATTACTGTCCAGCTGGCTGACGTTGGACGCACCGATGATGACGCTGGTTAAAAAGGTACGTGTCAGCACAAACGCCAGTGCCATTTGTGTGGGTTCCAGTCCGTGGTCGCGTGCCAGTTGCACATATTTTTCGGTCATTTTGATGGCGGCCTCATTGCGATAACGTTTGAAGCCGGTGTACAGCGTCAGTCGTGCCTTATCCGGTTGTTGTCCGTGCAGATACTTGCCGCTGAGTACCCCAAAGCCCAAGGGTGAGTAGGCCAACAGGCCGACCTGTTCACGATAGGCAAATTCTGACAGATGAATTTCATAAATACGGTTGAGCAGGCTGTACGGGTTCTGGATGGACACGATCCGGCTCAAGGATTTCTGTGTGGACACCCGCAAAAACTCACTCAGGCCCCAGGCGGTTTCGTTGCTGACACCGATATGGCGGATTTTTCCGCTGCGTACCATCGCATCAAGTGCTTCGAGCGTTTCCTCAATCGGGGTGCCATCCTGCTCCGGTGTATGCGTATAGTTCAATTGTCCGAAGTTATTCGCGTTACGTTCCGGCCAATGGATCTGGTACAAATCGATATAATCCGTTTGCAGTCGTTTCAGACTGTTATTAATGGCCACTTCAATGTTCTTACGATCGAGCCGGTTGGTTTCACCGCGTATCCAGGGCCGGTTCTTGCCCGGCGGTGTCATCTTGGTCGCCAGAATGATTCGGTCGCGCTTACCGCGTTTGGCCAGCCAGGTGCCGATAACTTCTTCGGTTTTACCATAAGTGCGTTGTTGCGGTGGGATAGGATACATTTCAGCGGTATCAATAAAATTGATACCCGCTTCAATCGCCCGATCCAGCTGCGCATGTCCTTCCTGTTCTGTGTTCTGGTCACCCCAGGTCATGCTGCCTAGACAGAGCTTGCTGACCTTGATTCCGGTACGGCCGAGTTCAGAATATTGCATGTAATTTCACATTAATCAGAGGTTAATTTATGATAAACACCCATCTGGTTGATCCAGACGGTATTAGCATATCAGACAAAAGCGCGTCTGTATGATACCTTGCACGCCGAAAAACAACTAAAACAGTCATCACCTGCATGGAAACTTTAACCATCATTCAACCGGACGATTTGCACCTGCACCTGCGGGACGGGGCGGCATTGTCCAGTGTGGTCGCGGCAACGGCCAGTCAGTTTGCACGGGCAATGGTGATGCCGAATCTGAATCCCCCGGTAACAACAGTAGAACAGGCACTGGCCTACCGGAACCGAATTCTGGACAGCTTGCCATCCGGCAGTCGTTTTGAACCCTTGATGACACTGTATCTGACCGATAACACACGTGCGGACGAAATTGCTGCCGTTGCAGACAGCGAGCATGTGTATGCGTTCAAATACTATCCTGCGGGAGCCACGACCAATTCGGATCGGGGCGTGATGGATTTAACCAAAGCTTATCCACTGATCGAACGGATGGAAAAACTCGGAGTGCCCTTGCTGGTGCACGGAGAAGTGACCGATGTTGACGTGGATACGTTTGATCGGGAACAGGTTTTTATCGATCGGCTGCTGGCTCCGTTGCTACGCCGGTTCACCACACTGAAACTGGTGTTTGAACATATCACCACGGCGCAGGCGGTGCAGTTTGTGACCGAAAGTACCGGTAACATTGCTGCGACCATCACCCCTCAGCATTTACTGTATAACCGTAACAGTCTGTTTAACCGGGGTCTGCGTCCACATGCCTACTGTTTACCGGTGCTCAAACGCGAAACTCATCGGCAGGCAGTTGTACGTGCGGCCACCAGCAATAATCCCCGGTTCTTTCTGGGTACTGACAGTGCTCCCCATGCCAGGCTGGCGAAGGAAAACAGTTGTGGCTGTGCCGGCATTTATTCTGCGCCTTGCGCAATTGAGTTATATGCAGAAGTGTTTGAAGCCGCAGGCAAGCTGGATCATCTGGAAGGTTTTGCCAGTCGATTCGGAGCTCAGTTTTATGGATTACCGGTGAACAAAGTTTTTATCACGTTAGTAAAACAGGACTGGCAGGTTCCCGAATCATTTCCATTTGCCGATACTGAAATTGTCCCCATACGTGCAGGTGAAACCTGTCACTGGAAACTGCTGACCAATGAAAAATGATATTCTCGCCAACGCGCCGGTCGCTGAACGGTTTCGCGGTTATCTGCCTGTCGTAATTGATGTAGAAACCGGTGGCTTTAATGCCAATACGGATGCGCTGCTGGAAATCTCTGCCGTCATGTTAAGTATAAATGCACACGGCAGCTGGTTTATTGATGAGGCGATCACCCGTTATATCAACCCGTTCAAGGGAGCCAATCTGGACAAGGCTGCCATGGAGTTTACCGGTATTGATCCGGAACATCCTTTCAGGAAACAGATCTCAGTCTCTGAGAAAGAGGCATTACAGGATGTATTTAAACTGGTCCGGCAAAAAATGAAAGATCACGGTTGCAAGCGTGCGATTCTGGTCGGACACAATGCGGCGTTTGATATGGGGTTTTTAAATGCAGCTGTCGCCCGTACCGACATCAAGCGCAACCCATTTCATCCATTCAGCACGTTTGATACGGTCACGTTGGCCGGTCTGGCCTATGGTCAGACGGTGTTGTCGCGGTCCGTGGAGGCCGCCGGTTTATCCTGGAACAGCAGTGAAGCGCACTCAGCGATTTATGATGCACAAAAAACGGCGGAGTTGTTTTGCTCGGTCGTGAATATCTGGAACGGTAAGCAAAAAGGATAACTGCCTAGGCAGGCCGGATCTGGCCTCTTGAGTAGGAAAACCAGGAACCGCAGATCGACAAAAAGCAGGACATGCCCAGTGCCAGATGCACGACGGTGAGCAGGGCCGGAAACTTATCCGATTCAATCTTGTTATGACCAATAAACAGGCTGACCAGCAACAACACTGTGCCGGTACCCAGCATATTTCCCGAAACACGTGCGAGATTTAACAGGGCTGAGCCTATGCCCAGACGACCCTTGTCCATCGAACTCAGTGCCGCGTTATTATTAGGTGTCGTGAACAATCCAAAACCGATTCCCAGTGTGATCAGCCCGGTACTGATCAGCGACAGAGAAGTTGTGGGGCCAATGGTTTGCAGTAAGCCAAATGCACAGGCCATGATCAGACAACCGATTGTTGCTATGATTCGGGGTTCAAACGTATCGGACAGGCGACCTGAAATTGGCGCGACGATCGCCATCATCAAGGATTGCAATAACATGATCTTGCCGGCGTTGGCCGGTGACATGCCCTGGATATATTGCAGATACAGGCTGAACAGGAACACAAACGGATAATTGCTGCAATAGATACACACATTACCCATCAGCGATCTTGAAAACACCCGGTTTTGCAGTATCGCACTGAAGCGAATTAATGGATGCGGCGAGTGTGTCTGCTGAAAATAGAAATAGACTGCACCAGCTACCCCGACGAGCAACAGGGCAAACGAGATCGGGTCCGGCACCAGAGAGATACCGATAAACAGTGCGCTCGACCAGATGGCAAAAATCAGTGTGCCGTACCAATCAACCTTTTGTGCGTCAGGATTTTTCCATTCGCCTTTCAGTCGCAGTATCGTCAGCGTAATGGATATAAATCCAAGCACCACCGGAAACAGGAACACGCTGCGCCAGCCGTAGTGTTCGGTAAACCAGCCTCCGGTCAGTGGGCCGAGGGTCAGACCGATGTAGAGCATTGCGGACGCGATTCCCAGAGCCGTGCCCCGGTTTTCCGAGGTAAAGATTGTCATCAGGATGGCAAGACCGGTGGCAAAGGCGAGTGCGCCCCCGACTCCTTGTAGCAGGCGTGTGGCCAACAGTAATTCGATATTCGGTGCCAGATTCGCCATCACACAGGCGACTGAAAACATTGTCATGCCTATCAGGAAGATTTTTTTGCGTCCGTGTATATCCGCCATACGACCGGCGGGTAACAGGAATATCGCATTCGACAACAAAA
>CANKCB010000009.1 GCA_947480335.1 Gammaproteobacteria bacterium
AGATTTATCGCACGATGGATATAGCCAAAGCGGACATATTTGACTACATTGAGCGTTTTCACAATCCTCGTATGCGTCGACGAGTTGCGAAGAATGATTTAGAGTTATCAACCTTTTTATAACCGTCCGTGGAAACGGGGTAGAACCCATCCGACCAACCCTGAATTACACCAATGGATGGGAATTGCATTAGAAGGCCCCTATCTATCTTATTCGAGTGATCAGGTAGCGGGGGATGTGGCGCGTCAGAAGGCGGCTGTACATTATCGCGAATCAATTAAACAGCAACCGACTTGGCCCCACGCCTGGAATGATTTGGCCAGTGTCAAATTCAGACTGTCAGAAATTGATCAGGAATATTATGCGGCTGTACATAAAGCAGTAGAATTGGGTCCCTGGGAGCCAGACATACAGGATAATTTGATTTCGACGGCAGTAATCCTATGGGAGGAACTGCCTGAGTCAGAAAAAGCCATTTTTTTACAGGTGATGAGTAACAGCCTGCAACATGGAAATCGAACCTTTGCGATGGAAAAATTCGATTTTCTATTCAAGACTGGCCATATACCCGAAATTGCCGCACTGAATCCGCAGCCAGTAATTCGTTGTGTCATGAGTGTACTGGAACACGCACAGCTGGATGTGATTAAGGACATGCTGGTTCTTTTGGATGAGAACAGTCTGTTTGAGAAGTTGACAGCTGTAGACAACCAGATAATACAAATAATTCTGAATTCAGCCCGTTTGAGTGCAGACCAGACGTATCGTGATGCTGTCATGGTAATCATGGAAAAACATAATTTATAAACTGCGCCAGTGCAGTACGTACAGCCAAATTAAATCAGGAGGGGGAGATGGATAGAAAATTTGTATTAACTGGTCTGGGATACGCGATTGCTGGGCTGGTGTTGGGGATTTTTATGGCCGCCACCCATAATCATGGTCAACTGGTTACACATGCCCACATCATGTTGCTCGGTTTCGTGGTTTCCTTTGCGTACGGAGTCTGCCATAAACTGTGGTTGAATAATGCCACATCAAAACTGGCCGTTATTCAGTATTACACGCATCAGACAGGGACGTTTTTTCTGTTACTCGGTTTGTTTCTGTTCTATGGTAAGTTTGTTGCCATGGAAACGATTGAGCCGGTATTATCGATAGGATCGATTGTGGTGCTCATCGGAATGATCATGATGAAAGTGTTGGTAATCAAATCGTTTAAAGCCGCCTGAAAACCAGTCGAATCTTTACGTCAAAAGTTTCAAATACCACATTTAATCAGCAAATAAAAACAAAGCGGGAATTCAATTCGATGAATTCCCGCTCTGTCCGCTAGCGATTGGCCTGATAACCGATTACATCGGTTTTTGCTTTTTCGATATACCAGTCTTTTGCTTCGGGTGTGAGCAGTCCGTCCTTATGCAGGGCGGTGACGACGCCGCTCACACATTCGACATAACGCTCCCGGGTCAGATTTTCGTACGGACGTAAGATACCGGTTTTTTTCCCTTCACGATAACGTTGGTGCCATACCTGTTCGATGGTTGGGCGGGTATCACGTTGTCCACTGTCCGTCATGTCAACCAGATACCCTTCGCGGTTTAACGGCTCCAGCCACTCATCGTTAAAACCGGGTGGACGATCCTGATTCGAATTGATCTGAGGGCGTAATTCGGTAAGGAAAGGTACGAACAGTGCTGGACTTGAACCGACCGAAGTACCATCCGGACGATTCATATACGTACGAAATATGCCACGTGGGCAGGCTGTTTCAGGAAGCTGTATCGCTGGGCCGGTTTTCGGATCGGCTTCCCATACGTCAACTGCCTCTACTCGAGTCTCGGGAGGTTTTTTCCCGTTTCGTACCCAGTCAACCAGCGCCTGTTCGAGTACGATGGCAATACTGCCGATGTCGACCATATCCTTGGCCAGCTCGGGATAGCGCTTCGCCTCGGATGTGGCATCACCATGGCTGACATCCGCGATCTCATAGGACTTCCAAAGATCTCCCAGTCCTTTTTCGATATTCAGACGCGCATTTTCACGCTTGTAATTGGCGTAGGTCGGATACACCCGCTCGAATATTTGTGGCACGGTTGAGGTGTTGCCACCGGAATAGGCTGCATGGATCGTTTCGATAACCGGAGCCATATAGCGTCGCTGGTCCGCATCGAAACTAAGTTGATCTTTTTCGGTCGGCTGCAAACGGAAAGCACCCGTCTCATCCACAACGGTTGCATCCCAGAAATAAGTAGGTGCGCCGCGTCCACCGGCACTGTCATCCAGATAAAAACCGTCGAACAGTTTTTTGCCTTGATGATCCGTATTCATGCCTTTGACAATCAGAAAACTCCTGCCGGATGCGCCACCAGCAGAATGTCCACGAAAGAACAACGCTTCTGGTCCCTTACCCAGCTGTTCCTTGACGTAGTTACGGCTGATCTCGGTGAAATCGCGTATCAGACCCAAATTGTTATTCAGCCCCATCAAGGTCGTGCCCGGAAGTCCCATTTCGGTACCATCATCCAGCAAGACCGTATTGGACAAGGGATCACCTTCCTTGACGGTATCTTCATCTGTGCCGGTTGCATCACGGCGGGTCCAGATGACAACTGATCCCATATCGATCAGGGGGCCAGCGGATTCGCTCGCTTCGGTATAGCGATTGAATTTACCTGCCTCGCGCGGAAAGAACTGAAGTGCTGGATAGCTCGCCGCACCATGCACCAGTATCCACATATTGCCATTCCAGTCGGCCGGGTTTTGCGGTATCAGTATTTCGATACTGGTCGGGGTCTGCTCGGTATAACGGTAACGGCCAACACCCGGAACATACGGCCCCATATTACCTCTGGCCTGCATAATGAAAATCTGATCATCAAACGTGTTTTCACGACCTTCACCGTCTTCACCGGTACCAATCGGAGGAAGCAAGCGAGAATTTTTCGCGGAATAGCCAAACACCGTGCCCTGGATACCCATGGTGATTTGTCGATAGGGAACGCCATGTGCATTCTTGATAATCTTTTCTTCGACGATCGTGCAGGATTCCGGGCCTACCAGTCGTTGCTCGACTTCGCCTGGCTTCGGACCGGCCATGGCGGCATTCCATTCTTCCGCAGGCATTGCCGGTGGTGCCATATACCGTTCCAGGTATTTGCAACCCTCTTGTGCCGCAGCATTGCCTGTACACAGGATGAAAGTTAACAGAGTGATAAAGCGTAGTAATGGTCGATAGACGTCAATAACGGCTGCATATTTTTTTGTAATCACTGATCCCCCTACATAAAATTGATTCTGATCATGAGTTTCATGGATGTCAGTAATGTTGTCAATTAGCCAATACTTTGTCGGGTCAGTGTCGATTGTTCGGCAGGAACTAGATTGGTTGTTACATGCTCGTCATCGGGGTAGCGACAAGAATCTAACGCCACAGTAACCGACACATAGATAAGTGATGCGGGTTGTCTTAACAGATTAAGTAATACTAGGAATGATTCAATTCAAGAAAATGGTGGCCAGAGAGGGAATTGAACCCCCGACACGAGGATTTTCAGTCCTCTGCTCTACCAACTGAGCTATCTGGCCATGGTGGGAAAACTTGCCAGGATCCCTGAAAGATCCGGTGGTTTACCAAAACGAAGGGCGTATTAAACAGAGCAAAACCGGGTTCGTCAAGCCAGCTTACTTGTCTGGAGCGATAAATTCCTTCGGTTTGTCCGATCCACCCGTAAAAAAGTACTTTTCCATCTCGGTTTCAAGAAATTGTCGGGCTTTTGGCTCTATTGGGCTCAGGCGATATTCATTAATCAGCATGGTCTGGTGGCCCAGCCACATCTTCCAGGCCTCCTTGGATACATTCTGGTAGATCCGTTTGCCCAGTTCGCCCGGATAAGGTGGTGCGTGCAGACCTTCTGCTTCTCGTCCCAGTTTGATGCATTTCACCATGTAAGTCATAACGTTGCTCCGGCCGTTTAGTCTGTTAATGCCAATAGTATCTTTTTGACAGGTGCGGCCATACCCAATCGGGTGGGTTTGCCGGGATGATACCAACGCACCTCCCCTTCATCCCTGACCGCTAGCTTGGTAGCACGCAGCATTGCCCGATAAGGTCGAATTTCAAGATGAAAATGACTGAAGGTATGCCGCCGCGAGGGTAGTTCTGTCAGTTGGCTTACTGTACTACCGAACTGCTGTTTTAGCCACGTCAGTATGTCTGTGTCCATCGGGCATTCCGGCAGGCTCCACAACCCTCCCCAGATACCTGTGGGCGGACGTTTTTGCAGTAATATTTCACCTAGTTTGTTTTCGATTATGACGAAGATGGCTTGTTTCAGCGGCAGCGTTTTCTTGCCTTTGCGTGTGGGCAGACTGGTTTGTAGATTATGTGCACAGGTATAACAGGCGTTCGCCAGCGGACAGCGATCGCAGGCGGGTCGGGTACGCGTACAGAGAGTAGCCCCCAAATCCATGATCGCCTGGGTATATTCGGCAACCTGTTTTTTCGGTGTTTCCTGTTCGGCCAGTTTCCAGAGTTGCTGTTCGACCTGTTTATCTCCCGGCCAGCCAGTAATGCCATGATAACGGGTGAGCACACGTTTTACATTGCCATCCAGGATAGGATGACGTTGGTTTTGGCTCAGTGCCAGTATCGCACCGGCTGTTGATCGCCCTATGCCAGGGAGTGTTATTAGTACATCGATGATCGTTGGGAAGATGCCCGCATATTCAGAGATAATAATTTGTGCGGTTTTATGCAGGTTTCTGCCTCGGGCGTAATAACCAAGGCCCGACCATAAATGCAACACCTCATCGATGGGTGCTCTGCCCAGTGATTGTAAATCAGGAAAACGTTGCATGAAGCGGTTGTAATACGGAATGACGGTTTTTACCTGGGTCTGTTGCAGCATGATTTCAGAAACCCAGGTGCGATAGGGGTTAACCGATTGTTGCCAGGGTAGATCGTGACGTCCAGCGTGATCAAACCACTTCAGTAAATCAGGGGACAGCTTTTTCACTGGCAGCGATCTTTTCGATATTGTTTATCGTTATTTTGGTCTGGTTCAGCATCATCCGCTTGATGAACAAGGGGCCTATCAGAGGCGGTATCCAGAAGTTCGGTTTGAAGGTACTGTTAAACGTAATCATGGTGTGTGCATCATCAATTCTGAGTACCTGCCAGATCGCTTCGCCGTAACTGAAATCACTTTGTTCCGGGATAAAAACCGATTTGATGATGCCACTTTCAGGTTCCCATAAATCCTCGATCAGAATCGCGTTAAAACAAAATGACATGACACAGGTCCGGGTTACCATACGGCGGCGGACCACAGGGTTTCCGTCTTTATCGAGTTGATTTACCAGGCTGGCTTCAATGATCAGATCGTTGAGCCGTGACAGTTTCTTGTAGTCGGTTGCTATTTTGTAAATCGTGTCCTTGTCGCCATTGATTTTGACGCTGATATCAATACTGTAATCGCCATCCTTGTAGTTGACCCTGGCATGCTGTACCTCGCCAGCCTGCAAGGAAAACAGCAGGCCGGATAATAACAGGCCGGTTATAAACCGGCGTAGCATACCGGCATCATTTGAATATGCTCTTGAGCGCCCTGTTGATGAGTTCCTGCTTCGGGTCTATGGGTTGTTGGGCAGGCTGAGGTTCGGTTGGTTGTGTCTGGGCCGGATCCGTGGCGGGTTGTGCCTGTTCCGGTTGTGCCTGCTCCGGTTGTGATTGAGCCGGTACTCCAAGCGCACGTTGCAACACATCGCCCAGCTTTTCCTGTACTTTTTCCTGAACCGCTTTTTGTACCGCTACTTTGAGTATTTCTCCCACATCCGGCACACAGGATGGTCCATTTACCTGACCGCGGCACCGTATCGGTACACTGTAACCACCAATATTATATCGTTCTGTACCCTGGGTGACACTGCTGGCATCGGCAGAGGCAACCAGATTGTAATCCAGCGTATCGTTGACCAGATTAATAACGGTGCCTTTACCTGTAATCTTGATTCCTGGTGCGGTGATTAACAAATCATCACTGTTGACTACGCCATTATTGATGGCCAATGTGCTGGTAAAGGTGTCGAATGGTGTTTCTACACCCTTGTCGATAGCCATCGGTCGTTTGCTTTCGATCATGATCTCGACTTGTTCGAGTACCTTGGCCACATCAACGCCACGCAAGATGCCCTTTTCTAGCGCGACCTTGCCATTGCCACTGAGTGATTTTTTCAAGGAGTCTGTATTGTCACCTTTTGCAGAAACGCCCAGTTCGATATTGCCGGTGCCGCTAATATTGGAAGAGCCGGTAAAATCGGTCATCAGAGGATCCATCTGGACTCCCTGCAGGGAGGATTTAAAGCTGAGTACGGGTTCTGCGCTGGTGGCATCCAGATTGATATCGCCAGCGTAACTACCTTGATACAGATTGGCGGATACTGGCGCCAGTTTGATCAGGCCATCCTTCGCATTCAACGACAGTACGATATCGGCCAGTTTCGCTTTGGATATGACCAGCTGCCCAACTTTCATATCGCCGCTGGCATTCAGACTGCGTAATAATTCAACTGGTAATTGCATGGCGGCACCGGCAGCGACTTCCGGCGTGAGAGTTCGATTGTTACCGTCTTTCGGTGGGGGTGGCAAATATCGATCTGCGTTTAGCTGGTCAATCGTGATACCAAATTGAATCGCGGGCTTGGCAAAGTCCGTTACGGAGAGTTTGCCATCGAGTTTGGTGTCGTCGAATGCCATTGACAGTTTGCTGATATTCATCGCATTACTGGATCCATCAAATGCTGTTGCCAGTGAGACTCTGGAATAGGCTTTTGTATCGGCGGTTATCGGTAACTCCTGATTGAGTTGTTGCAGCAGAGTGCGTAAATTGAATTCAGCTACATTTACTTCACCGTTAAATGCCGGTGAGTTCAAGATGTTGGTCGCTTTTAGTGTTCCGGTGGCATTCAGGCCAAGACCGGTCAGGCTAAAATTGTCCAGGTTCAGTGTCTCTTTTTCCAGGTTCATCTGGGTAACGGCATTCAGTCCCAGGGTGACCGGCGAGTTCGGAATTTTTGCGCCTGCCAACACCATGGTCAAAGCGAATGGTTTAATATTCAGATTGGCGCGGTTGCCACTGATGTTCACATCCAGATTAACGGATTGCATTACTTCACCCAGCTCAGATTGATCCAGTGCTGCCAGTAAATCCTTTGGGTTGTCTGCGGACAGTTTGAACTGCCCGGTCATGCTGCCGCTGGTTTGATTCATGTTACTGGCTGTCAATGTCCCGCTGAGGTTGGTTCCCAATGCCTTGAGCGTTAATACCGGCATCTTGATATTACCGGTACCCATATCCGCATCAAAGTTTGTATTCATGACAAAGGATTTATTGGCAACATGCGACAATTTGCTGCCATATTGTGTCAGTGCTGACTCTGCACCACCTTGCAGTTGTCCGAGTACCTGCATCAGTGTCGGCAAGTCCGGTCCGGAAGCATTCAGGGTGCCACGGAATGCCGGCGAAGCAGATTCTATATTGGTGGCCTTGATGTCACCCTTGACGTTGGCTCCGAGCAGGTTTGCCTGCAAACCGGACAGATCCACATCCCCGCGTTGCATGTCAGCATTGATGGTTGCGGCAAAATCAAACGAACGATTTCCCAGTTTGGCAATTTGACTGGCCAGAGGTTCGATTTCAGCGACCTTGAACAGCATGGACAAATCCTTGCCTGCCAGTTTGATCGTGGTTTGGATTGTGGGCGTGGTTGATTCGATATTACTGATCTGGATGTTACCAGCCAGGCTGGTGTCCAGTGCATCAAACTGCAAGTTATTAATCGCCAGTGTCTCATCCGCCAGATTCGCATTAATTGCGGTCTTCAGACTGATTGCCGCAGACTTGTTTGGTACGTTCGGTCCGGTTAGCGTGGTGGTTAGTTCAAAGGGTGTGATATCAAAGGTTTCGTTGTCGAGGTCGTAGATGATGGTGCCAGACAATTTAACGTCTGCGGCCAATTCAGGTTTGTTGGCTGCAGCATTTAATGACAGATTGAACTGGATAGGCGCACCATAAACCAGTTCGCCGGTACTCATCATCATATTGCTGATGGTGTAGTGTGTGGCAGTTCCGCGATCATCCCAGATCAGGTTGGCATTCTGGATATCCACGCCACCGAGTATGACAGCCGCGAGCGGTAGTCCACCGGTATCTTGTGTTTCGCCACCTGAAACCAAATCCGCCCAGTTGGTCTGTCCCGCTTCATTTTTGGCAAGATTGATGGTGGCACCGTGTAGTCGGATAGTGTCGATCTCATACTGCTCCTGTAACAATGGCATCAGTTTGATTCGAACCATGGCTTGATCGGCATGGAAGAATGGCTGGTCGCCAAAGCCACTGGCGTTGCCTATTGTCACCCCGTTCACTTCGATACCGAGCCAGGGATAAATTGTTAAACGAATATCACCGTCCATCACCAGCGTGCGGCCGGTCTGTTCAGAGAATTTGTCTGCAATCAATCCCTTGTAATTGTTTGGATCCAGTGTGGAGATGTAAACGACAACGGCTAGCAGACTGACCAGTAAGAGTCCCAGTAATACACCGACAACTTTAATTGCTTTCATGGTGATTTCGCCTATGTGGTTTTTGCGGCATTCAGATATTCTTGCGCCTCCCGGACAGCTACCTTAACCTGGTTTGGGGCGGTGCCTCCGACATGATCTCTGGCATTAACGGAACCGGATAGTTCCAGCACACCATAGATATCCTGTTTTACGTTGCTACAAAATCGACCAAATTCTTCCAGAGTCAAACCGGATAATTCCTTGCCCTGCGCAATCGCGTAATTGACGGTCTGACCAACTGCTTCATGGGCATCCCTAAACGGCAAGCCGGTCTTGACCAGATAATCGGCAAGATCTGTGGCCGTGGCATAACCTTGCCTGGCCGCCTGCAGCATTCTGTCGCGTTTGACTGTTATCGCCGGAATCAATCCTGCGTATACCGACAAACAGGCTTCGACGGTATCGATTGCATCAAACAACGACAGCTTGTCTTCCTGATTGTCACGGTTGTAGGCCAGTGGCTGTGCCTTCATCAGTGTCAATAAGGCAAGCAGATCCCCATAAACCCGTCCGGTTTTGCCTCGTACCAGTTCCGGGATGTCCGGATTTTTCTTTTGCGGCATGATCGAAGAGCCGGTGCAATAAGCGTCAGCCAGATCAATGAATCCGAACTGCGGGTTCATCCATAACACCAATTCTTCGGAAAACCGTGACAAGTGCATCATGATGATTGAGGCCACTGCGCAAAACTCAATGGCAAAGTCGCGGTCACTGACGGCATCGAGTGAATTTGCAGCAACGCTGTCGAATTTTAATAACCCGGAAGTATAGTGTCTGTCTATCGGGAAATCGGTGCCGGCGAGTGCAGCAGCACCCAGCGGCATAATATTGATTCGCTTCCGGCAATCCTGCAACCGCTGATCATCGCGTTTGAGCATTTCAAACCAGGCCAGCATGTGGTGACCAAATGTGATCGGTTGAGCGACCTGCATATGGGTCAGGCCGGGGAGTATGGTTTCTGCCTCCCGACCTGCCAACTCTGCCAATGCTTGCATGACGGCCTGCAACTGGTTGCGAATGGTATCAACCTCATCCCGCAGATATAAACGCAGGTCAGTTGCCACCTGATCATTACGCGAACGGGCGGTATGCAGTTTCTTGCCAGGTTCACCGATCCGCTTGACCAGTGCGGATTCAATGTTCATATGTACATCTTCCAATTCGATTTTCCAGTCAAACTGGCCAGACTCAATCTGTTCCAGAATAGCGGTTAATCCGGTAACAATCAGTTCGCCTTCCTTTTCCGTCAGGATGCCGGTTTTGACCAGCATGCGGGCATGCGCTATCGAACCCGTGATATCGTGCCTGTACAATCGATAGTCAAAGGAGACAGATTCAGTGAATTTCTCCACAGTTCGGTCAGTGGCCTGGGTAAATCGACCACCCCATGGCTTTACTGTTGTATGCTTGGATGTCATTTTTAGTGTAACCGGTAAAATAGTGTAGGTAGTAGTATAACTCTATCATCAACTCAGGCCATTACCCATTCGTTCATATGAGACAAAACAGACAGAATATTGCAACATTTCTGCCCGATTTTTGCGATGCGAGAACGGTGTTTGTTGTCATTTTATTGTCTGAATTGTTGGCTATCGTACTGACACTGGCACAACCACCATTTATAGATAATCAGGTTTATGATTTGGCGATGTATTCGCTGTTTATCCAGTGGGTGGCGCTTAGTTGTACGGGCGTACTGTGTATAGCCAGACGCTGGTTACAGAACGTCAGTGACCATTGGGCAGCAAGCATCAGTTATGTGATCACTCTGGCCGTGACGCTGATCATTGCCGAACTGGCATTTTGGGTGTTCAGTCGGGAAGCCGGTCTGAATTATTTTCGTGTCAGTCACACAACCTTCCTGACACCAATCATGGGCACCAGTGCCATAGTCTGGGCACTGGCATTGCGATATTTTTATGTCCAGCACCAGTGGCGGGTGCGTGTGGCCTCTGAATCCGAAGCACGTTTCCAGGCGTTGCAATCACGCATTAAACCGCACTTCCTGTTTAATTGCATGAATACGATAGCCAGCCTGATACGTCGTAATCCCGCACTGGCAGAAGAAGTGGTTGAAGATTTGTCTGATTTGTTTCGTGCCAGTCTGCAGGATTCACAGCAAATCTGTACTCTGGCCGATGAAATAGCACTGTGTAAACGTTACTTGCGGATTGAACAGCAACGTCTGGGCAGCCGATTAAAGGCGATATGGGAGCTGGATGGCTTGCCGGACACCGTGCGTTTGCCAGTGTTGAGTATTCAGCCATTACTGGAAAATGCCATTTACCATGGAATAGAGCCGGTTCCGGAAGGCGGTACTATCCATATACGTGGCGCTGTACAAACGGACGGTATCATGATCAGTATTGAAAATCCGTTACCCGCTGCCAATCGCAAGATCCCGGGCCGATCCGGCAATCGTATTGCCCAGGACAATGTCAGACAAAGACTGTCATCCTATTTCGGCAAGGACGATTTATTGCACGTCAGCCAGCTTGATAGCAGTTATAAGCTGACAATCACTATTCCTCTGAAAGCATGAAAGTCCTGATCGTTGATGACGAACTTCCCGCACGTCAGCGTATCGCTGATCTGCTGGCAGATATTGATCTGGGCTACACCCTTCTGGAAGCCGGTAATGGTCTGGAGGCAATTGGTGTGGTTGAACGTGAGCATCCGGATACGGTGTTGATGGATATACGCATGCCCGTGATGGATGGGCTTGAATCGGCATTGCATATGGCCACGTTGGATCCTGCTCCAGCGGTAATTTTTATTACCGCATTCGATGAACATGCGATAAGCGCGTTTGAAGCCAATGCAATAGATTATTTGCTTAAACCGGTACGTCTGGAGAGGTTGAAACAGGCTCTGGGCAAGGCTGTGTTGATCAAACGACCCGTGATGAGTCAGGTGTTGGCAGCAGAGGGTCAAAAGTCGAGACGGACCCATTTGAGTGCTATCAGTCAGGGTAAAATTCTGTTGATACCGGTAGACGAAATCCAGTGTTTCAAGGCAGACAATAAATACGTATCGGTGTTTCGTGACGGCAGGGAAATCCTGATTGATGATCCTTTAAAAAATCTTGAGGAAGAGTTTGCAGACTTGTTTCTGCGTATACACCGTAATGCTTTGGTATCGTTGGCGCATGTAACTACGCTGGAAAAAAATGCCGATGGTAGTTATCTGCTAACAGTACGGGGGCTGCCGGAAAAACTGCAAGTCAGTCGGCGCCACGTGGCGGAGATACGGCAGAGACTTAAAAATCTGTAAAGGTCAGGAATGCGGGGTAACGAATTCTCTGGCGGCAGCCAGATTGGCAAGACGAGCAATGACACCATAGGTATAACGTCGGTTCAGTTTTGTGTCCGGGGATTGGTCCTTGTCCGGTGACACACAGCAATCTTCAAAAGATTGCGGCTCAAACTGCATCCCGGGCGAGTTCAGATTATCATTGTTACCCTTGTTTGGATGCACCCGGTAAAACCCACCGACCACATTCTTGTCGATCATGTAGACCACCGATTCGGCCACAGTCTTGTCTGCTCCCCAGGTTTCATTCGTATACACGCCTTCCTGGATAATAACCTTGGTTACTTTCTGGCCTTCCTTGGTCGTTGACATGCGGGTCCTTTCCTTGCGATTCAAGTCCAGCAATTCGACCCCGCTGTGGGCAATCATGACACCCATGCCATACGTGCCGGCGTCCGCCTTGACCACGACATAGGGCTTTTGATGGATACCGTATTCTTCGTATTTTTTCTGGATTGCCACCAGCAGCGTGTTCACGTTGTTTTCCAGACATTGGTTGCTTTCTTTCTTCATGAAATCAATTTCACCGCAGTTACGAAACAGCGGGTCAATGAACCAGGAATCAATGCCGATTTGTTCAGAAAATTCCTGTGCAACTTCCTTGTAGTGGCGAAAATGGACAGACTTCAGCCGCGTTGACCAGCCCAGCGACAAGTCCGGCACAATCGGTTGTTGTAACGACTCAAGAACAGGAGGACGCCCCCCGGACAAGTCATTATTGAGCAATATCATGTCCGGTATAAAACCGTTGATAGACAGCGTATTGCCATTTCGAATGACAGGATGCAGGGTTATCGTGCTGCCGGATGTCAGTGAGATAGTTAGTGGTTCTGTCAATTCGGGTATCAGCGATCCCAGCATGACTTCAAACCCGGCCTTGGTAATCAAGGATTGTATGACGCCAATATTTTCAAGATAAAACAGATTGCGGGTATGATTTTCGGGTATCAACAGGATGCGATCTATTTTCCTGCCCATGCGCTCTACCGCCAGTTGCAGCGATTGTATGCAGATGGCTTCAAAATCCGGATTCAGGTTATTGAATCCTGCCGGGAAAAGATTGGTGTCTACCGGGGCAATCTTGTAGCCGGAATTGCGTAAATCGACCGAAGCATAAAACGGTGCCGGGGTTTTGCGCCACTCGCTGCGAAACCAGGATTCAATCGTAGTCTGGTGCGCAATGATGTGCTTTTCCACGGTCAATAAGGGTTCATTCACTGTAGTGGCAGTCTCAGGTGCTGGGTGCTCTAGGGTTGATACCATGGTGTCTCATGTCAATCTTGCGGTCGGTGATTATACATCATGTCACCACGCAGCGCCTGACAGACCGCAATGGCAGCAATTGCCGCTGTTTCGGTACGTAATATCCGGGGGCCGAGTGATATTTTCCGGTAACCAACGTTGGCGGCACGATCAACTTCAGTCTCACTAAGCCCCCCTTCAGGTCCGCACAGCAAGGTTATGTCGTTGATATCATTAGTGAGCGTCGACAAATCATGACTGGCTTGTGGATGCATCAGTAGTTTCAATGCAGACGTGTCCTGGCTGATCCAGGTTTCCAGCGGCATGGCTCCAACCAGTTCAGGGAGATGGTTGCGACCGGATTGTTCACAGGCACTGATAATAATTTTGAGCCAGTGTTCGTGGCGCTTGCGCGCCCGTTCTTCTTCCAGCCTGACGTTACTGAATTCAGTGAATAAGGGCACGATCCTGCTGACACCGAGTTCCACCGCTTTTTGCACGGTGTAGTCCATATGCTGACCGCGTGAAATACCCTGTGCCAGGGTCAGGTTCAATGGTGATTCGTTGTTTTCGCCAATAAATTGCTGCAGTTTGATTGAGACAGATTTTTTACCCACTTCCACAATATCTGCTTCATAGTGACCGCCGCGACCATTAAAGGCATGAATGCTCTCTCCCGCACGCACCTTGAGTACTCGACCCAGATAATGGGACGCGTCAGGTTCTAGCGGAATGATTTCCTCTATTTTTAGCTCCGAATCAATAAATATCCTTGTTTTTCTCATACAGGCCATTACATTATGGTATGGGTTATGATTACCGAATACAGACAGTATGGTTTGAGGGTACAATTGGCTTATGATAACGAATAAAATCAATATCGGGCAGAACAATAACGTAACACGGGCCGTTGCCAGGTTTGGCATGGGTCAGGTAGTCGTGCACAAACTGCTGCATACCCGCGGTGTGATTATCGACATTGATCCGGTGTTTCTCGGATCAGAGGCCTGGTATGACGAGTTTGCCCAGAACAGACCTGCCAAGGATCAGCCCTGGTACAAGGTGTTGGTTAACAATGCCCATGATGAGTCCTATTTGCCTGAACAGAATCTGACAGCGGACAGCTCAGATGAGCAGATTAAGCATCCACTGCTTGAAATCTATTTTGATGAGTTCAATAAAGGTCATTATAAAAATACCAGCTGGCGCCTGAACTAAGTCACAGGCAATGATCAAGTCGTTAACGGATTTCCTTTGCCAGAGGCTGGCAATCAAGGATGTCAGTGCAGGTAAACGTGAACATACGCTGGAACTTTGTACGGCCATATTAATGATGGAAATTGCACTGGCAGATTCCGGCATTGATCCACAGGAACACACCGTTATAGTCGATTCTGTCAGTGAACATTTTCTTCTGGACACACAACAGGCTAACGCCTTGTTGTTGCTGGCCAAACAATATCAGCAAGACGCCAATTCCTTGCACGACTTTACCCGCGTGCTTAATCAGGAGTTGACCCGGGAGGAAAAAAATACAGTGATTGAATTACTGTGGAAAATCGCTGCGGCAGACAGCGTCATTCATAAATATGAGGAATATTTCATCCGCAAGACTTCTGATTTGCTCTATGTTTCCCACAAAGATTTTATCCGGGCGAAACATCGTGCCAGTGAAGTGACAGGCTAGTGCGCTGGGTAACCAGAATAGCTACCAAATCAACAGAAACTTTCAGCGTGTTTTGACTCCCCGTGTGACCTGACGCTCAGTCAGTGCATATATAAAGCCGATTCCCCCCCGGGACCGCCGTATACACCCCACAACAGTTTAATTTTCCAGAAAAAACGCGGCATTAATTCTATTTCCAGATACTAACACGGCAAAAATGCCTTTATAATCAAGCTATGGAAATACCTGGTTACTTGATGCAAAAGGAAATAGGCAGGGGCGGAATGGCCACTGTTTATCTGGCTATACAGGAGTCGCTGAATCGACCTGTTGCGCTGAAAATTATGGACAATGTTGATGTCGACAAGTCCCTGGATATGACAGAACGATTTATGGCGGAAGGCCGTATCATCGTTATAGACTCTACAAGTATCAGTGCAAATAACTTGTGGTATGGAAAATTTCTAACCAGGCAAAACTGTTGCGCCAGGTAGAAACTGTTCTAGAATACTACTTGGTCAAACCCAGATTATTCCAGATAGCTTCGGTAGCGGTATGCCGGTTCATGGTATAGATATGTAAACCGGGTGCACCACCGGCTAACAGGGTTGAGCACAGTCTGGAGATCACTTCAGTACCAAATGACTGGATCGCATCAAGATCGTCAGCAAAATCCTCAAGACGTTTCAGTATCCACAAAGGAATCTCGGCGCCGCACATTTTTGAGAAGCGGAGTAACTGCTCACGGTTAATGATAGGCATGATACCCGGGGTAATAGGGATATCTACGCCATTTTTTTCGCAATCGTCGACAAAGCGGAAATAGGCATCTGCATTATAGAAATACTGTGTAATTGCGCCATTGGCTCCGGCAGCGACCTTGCGTCTGAAATTTTCCATGTCTTTGCGGGCGCTGACAGCTTGCGGATGAAATTCAGGATAACAGGCAACATCAATATGAAAAAAATCACCAGTTTCAGTACGAATGAGTTCAACCAGTTCATTGGCATACTTGAGTGGACCACTATCAATGGCTCCTGAGGGGATATCGCCCCTCAGCGCAACCAGATGTCGCAGACCTTGTTGTTTGTAGGTGGAAATAACGTTTTTTAAATCATTGATAGCATAACCGACACAGGAGATATGTGGTGCCGCTTCAATGCCAGTGGCGCGTTTGACCTGCAGAACAGTTTCCAGTGTCTTGTCGCGTGTGCTGCCACCAGCGCCGAATGTCACGGAAAAAAAGTCAGGATTCAGAGCAGCCAGTCTGGCCTGTGTCAGTTTCAGTTTCTCTTCCGTTTCTCCTGAACGCGGAGGGAAAAATTCGAAGCTAAACTTTTTGCGAGCTATGGTTTGGTTGTGCATTTACTTTTGGATCCGGGACATATCCAGATATAAAAATCCGGGATACAGGACTCGTGGTTTGTAAATCAGGACAGATAAAAACCGGCTGACTGAGTCAAGCCGGATTTTGTTCCTATCTGCAGTTAAACTCACGAGTCCCGATCCACAATTAATATCGATAGTGGTCTGCTTTATACGGCCCATTCCTGTCGACACTGATATATTCAGCTTGCTTCGGTGTCAGTTCAGTCAGGTTCGCGCCGATTCTTTGCAGATGCAGTCTGGCGACCTTTTCATCCAGATGTTTCGGGAGTATATAAACGTCCTTGCTGTATTTTGCGTTATGCGAATACAACTCGATTTGCGCCAGAACCTGGTTGGTGAACGAGTTCGACATGACGAAGCTTGGATGACCCGTTCCACAGCCCAGATTTACCAGGCGACCCTTGGCAAGCAGGATGATACGCTTGCCATCTGGGAAGATCACATGATCCACCTGCGGCTTGATCTCGTCCCACTGGTATTTCTCGATACTGGCGATGTCAATCTCGTTGTCAAAATGGCCGATGTTACAGACGATGGCCTGATCCTTCATGCGTAACATGTGATCGTGGGTAATTACATTGAAATTGCCCGTGGCGGTAACAAAGATATCCACCTTGTCGCACACCTCATCCATACGTACGACGCGGTAACCTTCCATTGCTGCCTGCAAGGCACAAATAGGATCGATTTCAGTGATCCATACTGTGGCACCAAGCCCCCGCAACGATTGTGCGCTTCCCTTGCCCACATCACCATAACCGAGCACCAGGCAAACCTTGCCGGCAATCATCACATCGGTAGCGCGTTTGATACCGTCAACCAGGGATTCACGGCATCCATACAGATTGTCGAACTTCGATTTGGTAACCGAGTCATTTACGTTAATCGCCGGGAACGGCAACGTGCCATTCTTTTTCATCTGGTAGAGACGATGTACCCCGGTCGTCGTTTCTTCGGTAACACCTTTGATATTCGCCTTGATTCTGGAATACCAGCCCGGATGGGTCTTCAGCTTGTTACGGATCGAGGCAAACAGAAACTTTTCCTCAGTGCTGCCCGGATTGTCTAGCACAGACAGGTCCTTTTCCGCATTAGAACCAAGGATGACCAGCATGGTGGCGTCACCACCATCGTCAAGGATCATGTTCGGAGTACCGCCGTCGTGCCAGTCAAGTATACGGTGGGTGTAGTCCCAGTATTCCTCCAGTGATTCACCCTTGTAGGCAAATACAGGGATCTGCTGGTCAGCGACTGCCGCTGCTGCATGGTCCTGGGTTGAATAGATATTACAGGATGCCCAGCGTACCTCTGCACCGAGCGCGACCAGTGTCTCGATCAGCACGGCAGTCTGGATGGTCATGTGTAATGAACCGGCTACCCGCGCGCCTTTCAGCGGTTGCTGGCTGCCGTATTCACGACGTATTGCCATCAGTCCAGGCATTTCGGTTTCAGCAATACGTATTTCTTTGTGGCCCCACGCTGCCAATGACATATCGGCGACATGGTAATCTTTGAACGACGTTTTGTTAGCTACGCTCACCTTGTTATCCTCCTAACAATTCAAGCGAGCGCCGTTTGATAATTACCTCACTTCCAAGCCTGGCGGGGATCCCGTCGCAACGCTCCTCGGAAATGGATTTTACATGTGACCGGCTCGAGTGTTCGAACCGGGCGCCCAGTATAGTTACCTGGGTTGAAACTGACAACTTGTTGGTAGCCGCTGTCTAAGGACAGCGACTACCAACAGTCCTACTTCAGTCCAGCGGCAGTTCTCAGTGCAGCTGCCTTGTCTGTCTGCTCCCAGGGGAACTTCACATCATCACGACCAAAATGGCCATAAGCTGCGCTTTGTTTATAGATAGGCCGCAGCAGGTTCAGTGTCTGGATGATGGCTTTGGGTCGCAGGTCAAAGTGTTCATTGACCAGAGCAACAATTTTCGCTTCATCAATTTTATTTGTGCCATAGGTATTCACCAGCAGACTGACAGGCTTGGCGACTCCGATAGCATAGGCCACCTGAACTTCGCATATGTCAGCCAGACCGGCGGCGACGATGTTTTTGGCAACATAACGGCCAGCGTATGCCGCTGAACGATCCACCTTGGATGGATCCTTGCCGGAGAATGCACCACCACCGTGATGAGCAGAACCACCGTAGGAATCAACGATAATCTTGCGACCAGTCAGACCGCAATCTCCCATCGGACCACCGATGACAAAGCGCCCGGTCGGATTGACCAGGTAACGGGTGTTTGCGGTGATCATGTGTTTTGGCAACACCGGTTTGATGATTTCTTCAATCACAGCCTCGGAAAGCTCTTTATGGCCGACTTCCGGATCGTGTTGGGTGGACAAAACCACGGTATCAATAAACTTAGGTTTGCCGTCTTCATAGGCAACCGTTACCTGAGACTTGGCGTCCGGGCGTAACCACGATAACTTGCCTTGCTTGCGAACTTCGGCCTGCTTTTTCACCAGACGATGTGCATATGTAATTGCAAAAGGCATCAGTACATCGGTTTCGTTGCAGGCATAGCCAAACATCAGACCCTGATCGCCGGCACCTTGATCCAGATCCAGCCCCTGTCCCTCGTTTACACCCTGGGCGATATCAGGAGATTGCTGACCTAGCGAAACAATAACGGCGCAGGTGTCCGCGTCATATCCCATGTGGGAGGAGGTGTAGCCGATTTCCCGGATAGTGTCACGAGCCGCCTTGGCATAATCAATTTTTGCCTTGGTAGTGATTTCACCTGCCAATACCACCATACCGGTAGTTATCAGGGTTTCACAGGCAACTCTTGAGAGTGGATCCTGTGTGAGTAGAGCATCCAGCACAGCATCGGAAATCTGGTCTGCCATTTTGTCCGGGTGGCCTTCTGAAACAGACTCAGAGGTAAAAAGGTAATTCTTCTGCATATCAAATAATCCTTACAGAGGTTGATGATCGGGTCGGGCGAGTACTATACCTTAAAAATTCAGGTTGATCCTGATGTTGAATCAGAAAATTCAGTAGATTATCTGTCTACTATAAAACCGGTATGATGAATCACTTCCCCAAGCCGAGGAGTTTTACTAATGGCGCTATTAAATACACCAGTTTGTGAGTTTGGAAAACCTGCTGTTGATTTCGACTTGCCCGGTATAGACGGGAAAAACCTGACACTTGAACAGTGTCGAGGCAGCAAGGGTACTTTAATCATGTTTATCTGTAATCATTGCCCGTATGTGAAGGCGATACAGAAGTTGCTGGTACGCGACGCCACTGAGCTACTGAATTATGGCATTAACACCGTGGCCATCATGCCGAATGATACTCAGGCCTTTCCAGCAGATTCATTGGAAAACATGAAGCGGGTGGCACAAGAGTCCGCCTATCCTTTTCCCTACCTGATCGATGAATCGCAGCTGATTGCAAAAGCGTATGGTGCGGTCTGTACACCGGATTTTTTTGGGTACAACAAGGATCTGCAGTTGCAATTTCGTGGTCGACTGGATGCAACCACGCCATCTGGTCTAAACACTGTTTCACGAAGAGAGCTGTTTGAGGCCATGGTCCAGATTGCCAAAACCGGTCAGGGACCAGAGTTACAGATTCCGAGCATGGGCTGTTCAATAAAATGGCGTGAATGATGGATCCGCGCTTGCTCAGAGGCATCAGCTGAGCGACAATATAAGCCCCTGTGATTCAGGGTAAAAACCTGCCTCCAGCCCCAGACAAATGTTCGATGCCAGCGGTATCAAGTCGGCTAAACCTTGTGTAGCGCCTGGAATTTACGGGAAGAATGTTCTGGCTATAGAACTCGCAAAATTAACAGGAAATTGGAGGTATAAATGCTGTCCAGGCAGGAATTAGCGAATGCAATCCGTGCGCTCAGTATGGATGCCGTACAAAAAGCCAATTCAGGCCATCCGGGCGCGCCAATGGGCATGGCGGAAATCGCGACCGTGCTCTGGCGGGACTTTCTCCAACATAATCCGGTCAATCCAGGCTGGGTGGATCGTGACCGATTTGTGATGTCAAATGGACATGGGTCCATGCTGTTGTATTCAGTGCTGCATCTGTCAGGTTATGATCTATCGATAGACGACATCAAAAATTTCAGACAGTTCCATTCGAAGACACCTGGCCATCCTGAATACGGCTATACCCCGGGTATTGAAACCACCACCGGTCCGCTAGGACAGGGTCTGGCCAATGCTGTCGGTATGGCGCTGGCCGAACGAACACTGGCGGCCCAGTTTAACCGCGGCGGGCTCGACATCGTTAACCATTATACCTATGTCAGTGTTGGTGACGGTTGTCTGATGGAAGGTATTTCACATGAAGCCTGCTCGCTGGCCGGTACACTGGGTCTGGGTAAACTGATTGCAATCTATGACAGCAATGGTATTTCCATTGATGGAGAAGTGCATGGGTGGTTTACCGATGAAACAGCCATGCGATTTGAGTCTTATCATTGGCAAGTTATTCGAGATGTGGATGGTCATAACCCGGATGCGATAGCAAACGCACTGAAACAGGCGCATGCGGTTAGCGACAAACCCTCACTGATCATCTGCAAGACGATCATCGGTAAGGGTTCGCCCAATAAGCAGGGAAAGGAAGCTTCCCATGGTGCCGCGTTGGGTACGGACGAGGTTGCGTTAACCAGAAAAGCACTGGGCTGGCAGCATGAGGCGTTCGTTATTCCGGAAGAATACTATCAAGGTTGGGACGGACGCCGTCGTGGTGCAGAACTGGAATCTGCCTGGAATAATAAATTTGCTACCTATCAACAACAATATCCAGAGTTGGCCGCAGAATTTACACGACGTACCGGCGCCAGCCTTCCTGCTAACTGGCAACAGACGGTAAGCGGATTTATCAAGAAGTGTGTCGATAAAGGTGAAACGATAGCCTCACGCAAGGCCTCGCAGAATTCACTGGAAGCCTATGGCGCAATATTGCCTGAATTGATTGGTGGCTCGGCCGACCTGGCCGGTTCGAATCTGACCATCTGGTCAGGCTCCACAGGTAACAGCAGGGAAACCCCGGCTGGAAATTATATATATTATGGTGTGCGTGAATTTGCCATGTGTGCCATCAATAATGGTATCGCCCTGCACAGCGGTTTTATTCCTTATGGCGCCACATTTCTGATTTTTTCCGAATATGCGCGTAATGCCTTGCGCATGGCCGCCTTGATGAAGCAACGTAATCTCTTTGTGTTTACGCACGATTCCATTGGTCTGGGTGAAGACGGGCCGACGCATCAGGCCGTGGAACAAACGGCAACGTTGCGCATGATCCCCAATATGTCGGTCTGGCGCCCATGTGATACGGTTGAAACGGCAGTGGCCTGGGCGGCCGCAATTGAAAATCAGGCGGGACCTACCAGCTTGCTCTTCTCCAGACAGAACTTGCGTCATATTGTACGTAACCCGCAACAAATCACCCAGATGGCCCGTGGTGGTTATATTCTGTCGGGTGAGGAAGAGGAACCGGATGCCATTGTGATAGCTACGGGTTCGGAAGTGAGTATTGCCATTGATGCGGCGGAAAGTCTGGGCAAGGAAGGTTATAAAGTACGCGTGGTGTCCATGCCGTGCACGGATTTGTTTGATGCGCAGGACAAATCCTACCGAGATACCGTATTGCCACCTCATATACGCAAGCGTGTGGCGATTGAGGCAGGCAGCCCTGACTACTGGTTAAAGTATACCGGCCTGGATGGACGGGTGCTCGGCGTGCCGACCTTTGGTGAGTCTGCGCCTGCTAATGTAGTGTACGAACACTTTGGTATTACCATTCCAAATTTAATAAAATTAATAAAAAGCATTATCTGAATTTCTGTTAATAAACCGGAGTATTTTTAAATGGCAATAAAAATAGGTATCAATGGTTATGGACGTATCGGCAGAAACATTCTGCGTGCGTTGTATGAATCGGATCTGTCAAAGAAGATCCAGATCGTGGCAATCAATGATCTGGGCAATGCAGAGACCAATGCACATCTGACACGTTACGACACAGCGCATGGGAAATTTCATGGCAGCGTGGCAGTTGAAGGTGATTTTATGATCGTCAATGGTGACAGGATTCGGGTGTTGTCCGAACGTGATCCGGCAAAGTTACCGTGGAAAGAGCTGGGCGTGGACGTGGTGCATGAATCGACCGGTTTGTTTACCAGCAAGGAAAAGGCGAGTAAACATCTGCAGGCGGGCGCCAAAAAGGTGATTATTTCTGCGCCGGGTGAAAAGGATGTGGATGCTACCATTGTCTATGGTGTGAACCACTCTGTACTCAAGGCCACGGATACGGTTATTTCAAATGCATCTTGCACCACGAACTGTCTTGCGCCGTTGGCGAAGGTATTGCATGAAGGTGTGGGAATAGTCAGTGGCATCATGACCACTGTTCATTCCTATACCAATGATCAGGTTTTGACTGATGTTTATCACACCGACCTCCGACGTGCACGCTCCGCTACTATGTCGATGATACCGACCAAGACCGGTGCGGCGGCAGCAGTCGGTCTGGTCTTGCCTGAGCTAAATGGCAAGCTGGATGGTTTTGCAGTACGCGTACCGACAATTAATGTGTCGATGGTGGATCTGAGTTTTATCGCTGGACGTGAAACCAGTGCCAAGGAAATCAATGCGTTGGTCAAGGCGGCTAGTATTGGCAAGTTGCAGGGCATACTGGCATACACTGAAGAGCCACTGGTCTCGGTTGATTTTAACCATAATCCGGCCTCGTCCACTCTGGATGCCTCATTGACCAAGGTTATCGAGGGAAAGCTGGTCAAGGTGGTATCGTGGTATGACAATGAATGGGGTTTTTCCAACCGTATGCTGGATACGACCCTGGCACTGATGAGCGTAGGTTAAGTCGTTTCATGAAACACGATAATCTGTTTGTTACCCTTGACGATGTATCATTGTCAGGCAAACGTGTACTGGTCCGTGTTGATTTCAATGTGCCGGTAAGAAACGGCAAAATCACGGACGACGCACGAATTTGCGCCTGTTTGCCTACAATTAGTCGTGTTTTGCAATCCGGTGCCCGGCTGATATTGATGTCGCACATGGGCAGACCCAAGGAAGGCAAGTTTGATCCAGCCGCCAGTTTGTCACTGGTTGCAGAGCATCTCGCTGAAATTACCGGAGAGAAAGTCAGCTTTGTTTCAGACTGGGCTAACCTGGATCAGCCAGGCAACGATGGAATTGTACTGCTGGAGAATGTGCGTTTTCAGGCAGGCGAAACCAAAAATGATGAACAGCTGGCCAGAAAAATGGCGGCGATGTGTGATATTTATGTGAATGATGCCTTTGCCGCCGCGCATCGAACTCATGCTTCTACCTACGGTGTTGCGCAGTTTGCACAAGTAGCCTGTGCTGGTCCGTTGATGGTCAGGGAAATGGAAGTATTAACGGTTGCCTTCAAAAAGCCGGCCAGACCGATGATTGCCATTGTTGGCGGATCCAAGGTTTCCTCCAAACTGAATATACTCAAATCATTACTGGATCGGGTCGATCAGTTGATTATCGGCGGCGGTATCGCCAACACGTTCCTTAAGGCTTCCGGTATTAATATTGGCAGTTCACTGTGCGAGGATGAATTGTTAAACAGTGCTACTGAAATCATGAAAATGGCAAAAGACCAGGGCAAGCGCCTGCCGTTACCGACGGACGTTATTTGTGGCACCACGGTCAGTGACTATGCCGTGGCCACTGTTAAGTCCATCCATGATATCAGTGCAGATGACATGATTCTGGACATCGGGCCTGAAACTGCTAGGTCCTATGCACATGCCTTGTTGCAGGCAAAGACGATCATCTGGAATGGTCCTCTGGGCGTATTTGAGATTGAGCAATTTAGCCAGGGTACGGGCATTGTTGCCAATGCTATTGCAGACAGTACCGCATTTTCGGTTGCAGGTGGAGGCGATACGCTTGCAGCGATTGCCAAATTCGGTATTGCACCCAAACTGTCCTACATTACCACTGCCGGCGGTGCCTTCCTGGAATTTCTCGAGGGCAAGACACTGCCTGCAATTGCCATACTTGAACAGCGTGCGCATGAATGGCACATACAAACAACAGATCGCGTACACAGTAGAAGCTGAGGAAAAATGCGCAGAACAAAAATCATAGCCACACTTGGACCAGCAACGGACGATCCCAAAATTCTTGAGCAGCTGATTCTGTCAGGAGTAGACCTGTTCAGAATGAATTATTCGCATCAGGACCACATGTCACATCAAGTGCGCATCCAGCAGATTCGCACGCTGTCCGCGAAACTGGGTATAGAGACCGGCATCATTGCGGATCTGCAGGGACCCAAAATCAGGCTTGAACGATTCAAGCGTGGCAAGATTATGCTGAAGGAGAATGATCCGTTCATTCTGGATACACAGCTGGAGGCAGGCGCGGGCAACAAGGAACGTGTGGGAGTAACGTATAAAAAACTCGCCAAGGATGTCAAACGTGGCAACCGTCTGCTGCTGGATGATGGTCGTATCGTGCTGGAAGTGGAAAAGGTCAAGGGTCCGGAAATACATTGTGTCACCATCGTTGGCGGTCAGCTTTCCAACAGTAAAGGAATCAACCTGCAGGGCGGCGGTCTTTCAACAGATGGTCTGACTGACAAAGATATGGCTGATCTGGTGCATGCGGTCAGTATGGGTATTGATTACATCGCGGTTTCCTTTGTTAAATCAGCAAAGGACATCTCCATACCCAGGGCTCATCTGAAAAAACTGAAAAGCCATGCACACATCATTGCCAAGATGGAACGTACCGAGGCGTTGAATAATGCCGAGGAAATTATCAGTGCGGCAGATGCAATCATGATCGCCAGAGGTGATTTGGGTGTTGAAATCGGTGATGCGGCCTTGCCACCTGTGCAAAAAAGATTGATCAATCTGGCCCGCGAAATGGATACTGCGGTGATCACCGCGACACAGATGATGGAGTCAATGATATCAAACCAGACGCCTACCCGTGCCGAAGTGTTCGATGTTGCCAATGCTGTGCTGGATGGAACCGATGCGGTCATGCTATCGGGTGAAACCAGTATGGGTCTGTATCCGGTCAAGGTAGTGCAGGCGATGGCCAATATCTGTGCTGAAACGGAAAAGCAGCGTGCCATAAGGGTTTCCGACCATCGGATTAATACACGCTTTGAAAATATTGGTGAAGCAATTGCCATGTCAACCATGTACGCAGCCAATCATATTGGTGCCAGCGCCATTGCCGCATTGACGGAGACGGGCTCTACCGCACTATCCATGTCACGTATCAGTTCGGGTATACCGATTTTTGCCTTTACCCGCCATCTGAATACCATGCGCAAGGTAAAACTTTATCGCGGCGTCTATCCCATTCTGTTTGATGTGACCAGTACCGATACCGTGAAGATCAACCAGGAGTTGGTGGATGTGCTCAGCGAACATAAAATTGTGCGCAAGGGAGAACTTGTGATCATTACCAAGGGTGATTTGCGTGGCCGTCGTGGTGGTACCAATAACATGAAGATTGTTACGGTCGGAGACATTATTCCGGACGTAGACCATTTTCTCGAATAATAATTTTACAAAACTGTTTTGACCAGACCGGAGTTTACATATGACCAAATTTGCACATGAACTTGAAACAACTGCCAGAGCAATGGTTGCCAAAGGCAAAGGTGTCCTTGCTATTGATGAAAGTGCGCCCACCATTGAAAAACGATTCAAGACCATCAATATCGCTTCAACCGAAGAGAATCGTCGTGCCTATCGTGACCTGCTGATTACGGCACCGGGTTCAGCTGAGTATGTCAGTGGCATGATTTTGTATGATGAAACCATGCGTCAATCCACCAGCAAAGGTGTGCCGTTTCCAAAGGCACTGGCTGACCAGGGAATTATGCCAGGCATTAAGGTTGACAAGGGTACCAAGGAACTGGCAGGTAAACCGGGTGAAGTGGTGACAGAAGGACTCGATGGTTTGAGAGAGAGACTGGCTGAATATCGTCAGCTTGGAGCAAAGTTTGCAAAATGGCGTGCGGTGATTACGATAGGTAACGGTATCCCTACCAGCGCTTGCATACGCACGAATACCCATGCCTTGGCCCGTTATGCAGCACTCTGTCAGGAAGCTGGTATCGTACCGATGGTAGAACCGGAAGTATTAATGGACGCTGATAATACGATAGATACCTGTTACGACGTAACGTCAAGAACCCTGACGGCGCTGTTTTCCGAACTGGAAAAGCAGGGAGTCGTGTTAGAACACACCATACTCAAGGTAAACATGGTGGTTTCCGGAAAACTGTGCAAGGTGCAGGCGGGTGTGGCAGAAGTGGCAGAGAAAACGGTCAAATGTTTGCGATCCACTGTCCCGGCGATTATTCCGGGAATCGTTTTTCTGTCCGGAGGCCAAAGTGCCGAGCTCGCAACGATACATCTAAATGCGATGAATGTGGCCAATCCACATTTACCCTGGCCGTTAAGTTTCTCCTATGGTCGGGCCTTGCAGGAACCCTGTCTGAAAGCCTGGGGCGGCAAGTCTGAGAATGTGGCCAATGCACAGCAGGTTTTGCTGCACCGTGAGAAATGTAACAGTCTGGCCAGCCTGGGCAAGTATACTTCCGAGGCGTAGACAGTTCAGGTCCAATTACCAACAGGCGTATAACTAGCTACCCGTTAGAATGGTTTGCGCCTCACGGTATTTCGCCGCAGTACTGTCAATGACATGCTGCGGCAGTTTCGGTCCCGGCGCAGTCTTGTTCCAGTCCAGTGTTTCCAGGTAGTCACGCAGATACTGTTTGTCAAAGCTGGGCGGGCTGATGCCGACCTGATATGAACTGGCTGGCCAGAAGCGTGAGGAGTCCGGAGTCAACGCTTCATCGATTAGGTGCACTACACCATTGTCATCCAGACCAAATTCGAATTTGGTGTCGGCGATGATAATTCCGCGTGATAGTGCATATTCAGCTGCTTTTTTATAGATTTGCAGACTACAGTCGCGCACCTTTTCTGCAATTTCACGTCCCATCAGCCCGGCAGCCGTCTCAAAACTGATATTCTCATCATGGGCACCCAGCTCAGCCTTGGTCGAGGGTGTGAACAAGGGTTCTGCCAGTTTTTCAGCTTGTTGAAGCCCGACAGGTAAACGGATGCCACACACGGAACCGCTGGTCTGGTAATCCTTCCAGCCTGATCCGATCAAGTATCCACGTATTATCGCTTCTACTGGTAGTGGTTTCAGCCGTTTGACGACGATACCCCTGCCGACTATCGGTTGGCGTTCGCGTTCGTCGGGTAAAACCTGTTCAAGGGCAAGATGGCTTAAATGACTGGGCATCAGGTTTTTAAATCGCTCAAACCAGAAATTGGATACTGCAGTTAGTACCTTCCCTTTGCCGGGTATCGGGTCAGGCATGACCACATCAAATGCTGAAATCCGGTCGGAAGTAACTATCAGCATGTGCTGCTTGTCTACCGCATAGATATCACGCACTTTACCGCTGTTAATCAGTTGCAGACTTTTTATATCGGATTTGAACAATGTGTCATGCGAAGTTGTCATTTTTACTCCTTGCAGGTTAAATTTTTATGTATTTTCCCACACCTTGGGTGTCAGCGCCAAATTCAATAAATTTTTGCTTTTATATGCTTTAAGTCTCGTGTAATGTGCCTGCGCTTGTACAACTACTTCACACCACTTTATAAGGCAGGAATCGTGAATGGATAAAATACGTCTGCACGGTTTTAACAATCTGACGAAAACGCTCAGCTTCAACATCTATGATGTCTGTTATGCGGTTACCGACGTTCAGAACCGTGAATATATGGATTATATTGATGAGGCGTATAACGCCGAACGTTTGACCCAGATTCTGGAAGACGTGGCCAATATTATTGGTGCAAAGATTCTGAATATCGCCAAGGCGGATTATGATCCATTGGGTGCCAGTGTCACGATTCTGATATCCGAAGAAGGACATGCGCCGGAAGGCATGAATAACAGTGAAGAGCCAGGGCCGATACCTGAGGCAGTGGTTGCCCATCTGGACAAGAGTCATCTGACGGTGCATACCTATCCTGAAAGCCATCCGGATTTTGGTATCAGCACGTTCCGCGCAGACATCGACGTCAGCACCTGCGGTATGATATCCCCGCTGAAAGCTTTAAATTTCCTTATTCACAGCTTTGAATCGGATATTGTGACCATTGATTACCGGGTCAGAGGTTTTACCCGCGATGTGGTGGGTAACAAGCATTTCATAGATCACGAAATCAATTCCATCCAGAACTACATTGATCAGGGTACCCAGGACAGGTACCAGATGATAGATGTGAATATCTATCAGGAAAACATCTTCCATACCAAGATGTTGTTGAAAGATTTTGATCTGAATACCTACTTGTTCAACGTTGAAGCTTCAGATTTGAAAAAGGATCAACGCGAGTCTATAACCAAGAGTCTCAAGCAGGAAATGTACGAGATATTCTACGGTCGTAACATTTGATCGGTGAGGTGTAAGGGGTAAAGGGTGAGGAGTAACAGCGCAGGTAATGTACTGACAGTAGATTGGTAAATTAGATAAAACAGAATAAAATTATTGACACGTGGAGTTGAAAATTTCAATCACCTCACACCTCACACCTCACACCTCACACCTCACCCCTCACTTACTCACCTTTGCCCAGGTATCCTTCATTGTAACGGATCGATTGAACACAGGTCTGTTAGATGTGTGATCAAGTAGATCGGCGCTGAAATATCCGAGTCGTTCAAACTGATACGCTGCACCGGGCTTTGCCTGTGCCAACGAGGGTTCGAGCATGGCAGTATGCAAAATCTGGCTGGAATCCTGATTAAAAGCGCTTTTCCAATCATCCAGCTTTTCCGGTATCGGTGCAGTAAATAGCCGATCATACAAGCGTATTTCAGCCTCGATTGCACCAACTTGTGCCACCCAGTGGATCGTACCTTTCACCTTTCTTCCATCAGGTGCATTACCGCCACGTGTGGCCGGATCATAAGTACAGTGTAATTCGACTATGTCTCCCTGTGCATTTTTTATCACTTCCTTGCAGGTAATCAGGTAGGCATAGCGTAAACGAACTTCGCGGCCTGGGGCCAGGCGATAAAAGTTTTTAGGGGCATCTTCCATAAAGTCATCACGTTCAATATAGATGACCTTGCCAAACGGAATCATGCGCGTGCCCATTTCCGGTTTTTGCGGATGATTTTGTGCTTCTAGCTGTTCAGTTGTGTCCGGATAATTCTCAATGACGACCTTGACCGGATTCAGGACTGCCATGACACGCTGAGCTGTTTCGCCCAGATCATCACGCAACGCATTTTCAAGTATGACAGGGTCGATACGGGTATCATTTTTGGTGACACCAATGACATCACAAAAATTGCGAATCGAGGAGGGTGTATAGCCTCGTCGACGTAACCCTGACAGCGTTGGCATGCGAGGATCATTCCAGCCGCTGACAAAACTTTCCTTTACCAACTCGATTAATTTGCGTTTGCTCAATACTGTGTAATCCAGGTTCAGACGTGCAAACTCGTACTGATGCGGTCGTGAGGGTGTTTGCAGATTGTCGAGCACCCAGTCATACAGTGGTCGATGGTCTTCAAACTCCAGCGTACAAATCGAATGTGTTATGTGTTCAATTGCATCCGACAAGCAATGGGCATAATCATACATCGGGTAAATCTTCCAGCTATCACCGGTGCGATGATGGACGGCATTGCGGATACGATAGATCACGGGATCACGCATATTCAGGTTTGGTGAGGCCATATCGATTTTGGCTCTCAGCACATACTGGCCGTCCTCGAAATCTCCCTGTTTCATTCTGGCAAACAGTGCAAGGCTTTCAGCCACATCACGATTACGCCATGGACTATTACGGCCAGGTTCTGTCAGATTGCCGCGATACTCGCGAATTTTTTCTGCATTCAGTTCATCAACATAGGCCTTGTCTTGCCGGATTAATTCGACAGCGTACTGGTAAAGCTGCTCAAAATAATCCGAAGCAAAAAACATGCGGCTTTTCCAGTTGGCACCCAGCCAGCGTACGTCTTCAATAATCGATTCAACGTATTCAACTTCTTCCTTTTCCGGATTGGTATCATCAAAACGCAGGTTGAAACTGCCGTTGAACTCCTGTGCCAACCCATAGTTGATACAGATTGATTTGGCGTGGCCTATATGTAAATAGCCATTGGGTTCCGGGGGAAACCGGGTATGGACTTTCCCGCCAGTACTGTTGCTGGCGAGATCATCTTCAATTATCCGACGGATAAAATTGGAACTGGACGTATTGATAGTATCTGTCATCACATAATCTCTGCATACGGTAGTGGCATGGCACTGCGTGGAAGTTCACCTTCCAGGCCCATTGCGTGGCGCATTATCCGTGATTTTAAACAAGGAATCGAATTTAGTGTGTTCAAACCGTATCCTCTCAGGTTAATCAACAGACTGTTATCCGCTGCAAACAGATATTTCAGTGCATCCAGAAACACCAACATGCGCTGATTATCAAGTTTGCGCCAGCGTTGATAGTGGCGTAATACCCGTTGAGAGAAGGGATTCCGGTATTGCTGGCGTGCCTGGCTAATCAGTTCGGCAAGCACCGCCACGTCCAGCAGTCCTAGATTGGCGCCCTGACCGGCCAGTGGATGGACTGTATGCGCCGCATCGCCAACCAGTACTGTACGTTCATGGATATACTCAGGTGCATGTGCTCGAAACAAGTCAAAGCGGCTTCTGTCACCACAGTCGGTAATGTTCCCCAGCCGATATTCAAACGCCTGTTCCAGTTGTGAACAAAACTGTGTCTCGTTCATCGATAACAACGATCTGGCATGATCCGGATCGGTTGACCAGACTATTCCGCAAACAGAAGGATCTGCTGTAGGCAGAAAGGCGAGTGGACCGCCAGGCAGAAATCGTTGCCTTGCTACATTTTCATGCGGCAGACTGCTGGTTGCCAGACAGGTAACAGCCTGTTGCTGGTAATCGTGCCGTTTATACTCCAGGCCAACCAGTTTTCTGATCGGAGAATGATTGCTGTCGGCGGCTACCAGTAATTGTGCCTGTATCCTGTCCTCAGTACCGAGTTCTATTACAACACTGTCTGTCTGGTTGATGACCGAGGTAACCGTTTCTGCGTTGATTACATTGCACCCTGGTAAGTAGGCGCAGGTATCGGTTAACTGCTGCTGCAAGAGCTGTTGTTCAACGATGTATCCAAGCAATGGTTCATTGATATCGGTACTGTCAAACCGGATCTCTCCGCCTGATTGTTCATCCCAGACATGCATCTGGTTAAACAGACCGAGCTGTAAACGCGGCAGTTTTTGCCAGATGTTGATTGAAGCCAGAATATTGGCTGAAGCCAGTGTAATGGCCAGAGACCTAGACGGTGTTGTCGATGTAATCGAGTTCAGCTGTGTCTTTCCTGTGTTTATAAGAATGCAGCGTATCCCGGCTCCGGACAAAAGATGCGCAAGAGTACAACCAGCTAGTCCGCCACCTGCAATAACAACTTCAGTCTGGCAATCGCTCATACAGAACCGGCTATTGTATGGCGTACCAGTGCTGGCTGTTTGCCGACGATACCAGTAGCCTGACGCATAAACTCCTGTTTCAGCGTCGGTGACATGTCCAGTGCTGTCATTCCCAGATTTCGGAACATCGCCTTGAGTGGGTTGTTATTGTAAAACAGGCCTGCGACAGAATCGGTAAACCGTATTGTTCGTGCCTGGTCTTGCGCTCGAGATTGACAGTAATTTTTCAGTACACTGATATGACCTGGATCCTGTCTGCTGTTCATTCCAGTTATAATATGTTCTGCCAGCTCTGCTGCATCACGTAGTCCCAGATTAAACCCCTGGGCACCATTCGGGTGTATCGTATGCGCGGCATTACCAAGCAGTATCGCGCGCTCAGTATATTGTTTGTCTGCCAGCACCAGTTGCAGCGGATAGCTCTTGCGGACACCGACCCTGGTCATTTCACCCAGACGTTTGCCAAAGTCGTGCTGCAGTTTCTGCAGATAGGAGGACTCGTCCAGCCCAAGATAAAAGTCCTTGTCGGGTGTTGGCACTGTGTAGACAGAGACACACTTGTTCTCTTCCATCGGTAACAGTGCCAATGGTCCTTTGCGGGTAAACCGTTCAAACGCTGTTTGGTGATGGTGGCCAGTAGTGGAAACATTAGCTACGATGGCTGTTTGGCCGTAATCCTTGCAAGTTACTGTCAGTCCAATTTGCTCGCGTAATCTGGAATGGGTCCCGTCCGCCACTACCAGCAGTTTGCATGACAGCAGTTTTAACTGCCCATCAACGTTATATTCCAGTTTGACTGAATGGTTTGTGTGGGTGGCACTTGTTACGGTTGCCGGGCAGATAAAATCTATATCCGGGTGTGTAGTAATTTTGTTCAGTAGTGCCTTGCCTAGTTCCCTGGCCACGACAACATGGCCAAGAGCCGGTAGTTGTAACTCGGTCGCGTGCAGATGTACCAGACCAAATTTGCCCTGATCGCTGATATGAATATGCCTGATGGGGTTTGCCCTTTCCGCACAGTCTTTCCAGACTTTAATGGCGTTCAATAGGCGTTGTGATGAAAGTGTCAGTGCCAGACCGCGGTCATCATAACTGGGTTGCAGATTGGCGCCCGGAACAATCTGTTCGATAACAGCAATACGTAATGATTTATCCAACAGGCAACAGGCAAGACTGGCGCCTGCCATGCCGCCACCGATAATTGCAATATCGTAGTCAGTTGTCATCTTCAGGCAAACAGCAGACTTATCCGGCCATCAACGCTTCAATTTCATCAACCGACTTGGGGACGTCGCGGGTGAAAACCTCATTACCATCACGCTTGACCAGCACATCGTCCTCAATGCGTACGCCGATATTCCACCATTTACTGGATAAACCCTTGTGTGGCTGGAAATACAATCCAGGTTCGACTGTGGTGACCATTCCCGGTTCCAGCTTGCGCCAGGCGCCTTCAAGCTTGTAGTCACCCACATCATGTACATCCATGCCCAGCCAATGACCGGTGCGGTGCATGAAATATTTCTTGTACTCCTGCTCCTTTATCAGTGTTGATAATTTGCCCTTGAGAATACCCAGTGACAATAAACCTTCGGTAAGAATATGGACAGCCGTATCATGAGGATCATTCCAGTGCTTGCCTGGTTTGACCTGATCAATCGCCGCCAGATTGGCTTCCAGTACCAGCTCGTAAATCTGGCGTTGTTCGCGGCTATAGTGGCCATTTACAGGAAACGTACGGGAAATATCACTGGCATAATTTCCGTACTCAGCACCCGCATCAATCAGCAGAATGTCGCCATCTTTAAGTTCATCAGTGTTTTCGGTGTAATGCAGGATACAGCTGTTGGCACCACTACCGACGATGGAAGGGTAGGCCGCTGAACGTGCACCATTGCGCATGAACTCGTGCAAAATTTCAGCTTCAATCTGATATTCCATCATGCCGGGTTGACATACTCTCATTGCCCGCTTATGCGCGTTCGCGGCGATTTTGGCTGCCTTACGCATCAATGAAATTTCATCCCGGTTTTTGAACAAGCGCATTTCATGCAGCAGGTGGTTCAAGGTAATAAACTCATCGGGAGATTTGACACCGGTACGTATACGTTTACGCACCTGATTTACCCAACCAAGTACGCGGTGATCAAACGGAGCATTGTTGCCCATCGTATAGTAAATACGATCACGGTCTTCCAGCAGTCCCGGAAGAATGTCGTCCATATCTTCAATCGGAAAAGCATCGTTGGCCCCATAAAGACTGCAGGCGCCTTCCAGGCCGGCGCGGCGACCGTTCCAGGTCTCCATCTTCTCATCACGTTCACGACAGAACAGTACATATTCGCCATGATGGCGATCCGGTATCAGTACGGCTACCGCTTCCGGTTCAGAATAGCCGGTCAGATAATAAAAATCACTGTCAGGCCTGAAGGCAAACTCAACATCACGATTCCGGATCGTGACTGGAGCTGTTGGTATAATGGCAACGCTTTGATCGCCCATCATATCCATCAGTTTTTTCCTTCGGCGCGCGTATTCTTTCTTGTCCATATTAATGGTAAGTCTCCGCTTTACTGGTCACGGTGTCAGCTGGTTGCAGCAGATCATAGATATAAATGATACCCATGCGCACGTATTCAACTAGCTCAAACAAGGCCTGTTCATCACTTTCGTCAGCCGTTTCACCTGCTTCGATATGGCATATTCGGGTAAAATTCTCGATTAAATCCTTGCCCTCCTCATCAGCCATTACCATTTCGGTATTCTGACCAAGGGCAAAGCCATTCAGGAAGCCGTGACACCATTCGCCCAGTGCGACCGCCCTGTCAGGTAAGGCCAGGTAACTGTCTGGTAACAGCAGGTCGAAATCCAATTCGGGCGAGGCAAGTAGCCTGCCGGATTCGGTCAGGACGAGATCAATGGTTCGATAGCATTCAGCCACCAGATTGTCATCTTCTGTCTGCAGATCCAGATATTCTTCCCAAACAGCCTGATCTGGGTATATGTTCACACACAGATGACCGGACAAAAAACCATGGCAATCAGCTGCCTGAACGACGGATCCAGACTGTCGTAATATCTCGTTTAATTCACTATAATCCAGCATACGTTAACCAGGCTCTCCCGCTTGTTCCGGTATTTTGCAGGGCAACATCATCCGGGTTCAAGTATTAAAAGTAAATCATCAATATCGGTTGTTGACCATAATCTGGTGCAGCCCTATATTGGACACCAGACGCTACAACGTTTGCTTAACCAAATACATAAAAAGACTGTTTGACTATGAATGATAAAACCAGTGAAAACATGGACCTTGTCTCCCTGGAGACGCGTGTGGATGAGCTTATCCGAACCGTGGATAACCTGAAATCTGAAAATAACGCTCTGCGTTCACAAACAGAACATTTGGTAAATGAACGGTCCAGTCTGATTGAGAAAACCGAGCAAGCGCGTTCACGTATAGAATCGATGATTACCCGCCTACGTGCAATGGAAACACGCTCATGAGTACCAAGCCTGTAACTGTACATATACTGGACAAAGAGTATTTGATCTCGTGTGATGATAACGAGCGTGAGCAGCTGCATACCGCTGTCACATTTCTTAATATGAAAATGAAAGACGTCAAGGACGGCGGAAAAATTATCGGTTCGGAAAGAATCGCGGTCATGGCCGCCTTGAATATTGCGCATGAACTTCTTGCATACAAACGCCAGAATGCCGACTATACTAAAACTATAGACAAGACGGTGCAGCGCTTGCGAAACAAACTGGAGCAGGCTCTGACCAGCAGCAAGCAGCTGGAGATGCATCAGTAGCCAACAAACAGGCCCGTCAAGTCACCAGATCAAACTTGGGTATCTTCTGAACTGCGCGTAACCAGGCCAAGGAAACTTGAGCCTAATTACAAAACCCGGGGGCTAATCGTGGTATTGTTGTGCATGCCCGTAAGGGAAGCCTGATATATCACTCGCTGTTCCCACTTGAACTATCTGGTTCAAGTTCAGGCCTGCCACGTCAGAACGGTTGATACCCTCTTTATTTTTCTTTCCGGGAGTTCGGATAATTAAATCTGTATCCCTATAACCTACTGCCCGCTTCAGCCAGCAGGATTATTTTGTTGTATCATACGGGCATCTGCTAACGAGCATCGATCAACGAAAACCTGACTGTGAATTACTGGCTATTAAAATCCGAACCAGACGTTTTCAGCATCACTGATCTGAAAAAACGACCAGGCCAAACCGAGCCTTGGGATGGCATCCGAAACTATCAGGCCAGAAATTTTATCCGCGATGATATGCGGTCTGGTGATTTGGCTTTTTTTTATCATTCCAATTGCGATGTTCCCGGTATCGCCGGAATTTTGAAGGTGGCCGGTGCTGCCCGGCCGGACCCAACCGCCTTCGATCAAAACCATATCCATTTTGATCCCAAAAGCAAACCTGACAGTCCAGCCTGGTATCTGGTCGAAGTTAAATTCGTCAAACAATTCAAACGCATTATCAGCCTGAATGAATTGCGTCAACATAAGGCCTTGAGTAATATGAGGTTATTGCAAAAGGGTAACCGGCTGTCGGTCATGCCAGTGACAGCCAGTGAATGGCAATACATACTCAAACTTGAATAATAAAAACACAAATCTGCAAGCAGGGGTTATGAGTCAGGAATCATCAACTGTGAATGTAGTAGAGGCCTACGGTGCATGGGTAGCTACCTGCCCTGCTAGCTGGAGTACTGAGGCACTTGATAGTGCACATCGCCAGTTGATTGACACTGTCGCGGTGATGATCCCTGGGGCGATTGAACCCTCTGCCTGTGCTGTATTACAGACAGTCTCGGCCTGGGGAAACGGTGATAAAGGTAGCCGGGTTGCAGGCAGTACAGCCTGCTTGCCAGAACCTTGGGCAGCGCTGGTAAATGGTACAGCCGCCCATGCACTCGATTTTGATGACAATTTTGATCCCTCCAAAACTCACGCCTCCGCTGTACTCTACCCGGCGATCCTGGCGCTGGCAGATGTGCATGGCAAATCTGGCTTGGAAGTGCTGGATGCCTATATTGTCGGACTGCAAATCATGGGGAGAGTCGGACAAGGTGTGAATCCAGTGCACCGTAACCGGGGCTGGCATGCAACCGCAACAGTGGGTGTGTTTGGCGCAGCAGCGGCTTGTGCGAGACTATTGAAGCTAGATGCCTCCCAGAGCGCTCATGCCTTGTCTCTGGCTTCCAGTATGTCTTCCGGATTCATGTCCCAGTTTGGTTCAATGGCCAAATCACTGCATGCCGGTCTTGCCGCCAAGGGCGGTGTATTGTCTGCCGCGCTTGCACGACAAGGTATGCAAGCAGGACGTCATACGCTGGACGGTCCTACCGGCATGAATACACTGATGGTTGGCCCGGATCGGGATGAATTGCGTAAGGGATTGACCGGTGCAGAACATGGCCAAACGCTTCATTTTAAAACGGATCATATTGGAGAGCCATTGCATATCACCGAGTACGGTTTCCGGGTAAAACGGTTCCCGAACTGTGGCAGCGCTCATCGGGCTATGGATATCCTGCTGGAAATCTTACAGACACGCGGGCTGGCGCCGGAAGAGATACTCAGTATTGTCGTTGAAGCACCCAAGTCACATCTGGATAACCTGTTTTACCATAATCCCGTCAATGGCCTGGAAGCGAAATTTTCAATGCAATATGCACTGGCCTGTTTGCTGTCCACACGCTATTGCGGATTACAGGACTTTACTGACGAAGCTGTTGCCCGGCCCGAAGTGCGCATGTGGTTCAACAGAATACAGTTACGGCCTGTGGACGTGCTTGAAAGCGTATTTCCAACCAGGCTCACCGTGTTATGCACAAATAACCGGCAATACCAGTTGTCCGCCAGTATGCCCAGAGGCAGTCTTGCCGCACCGTTTACAACAGCACAGTACTGGGAAAAATACGACGCTTGTGTGAACGGTTTGCTCAATGTGGAGCAGGCCCTCACACTCAAGCAGGCTTTGTCTGGTTTTCAGAAACTGGCGCTGGCCAGCGACATGAGCAAATATTTTGCAGTAAAATTTACAGTATTCTAACTCACGCACGAGGACGGTCAGCAGAACCATGCAAGTTTCATCTACCAAGTACAGCGGTCTGGTATTGGCCGCAAAAAGGCCCGGTATACACGATCCGTTAGCGCAAGCAGCCGGTGTAACGCATAAATGTATGGCACCAATTAATGGTCGCCCCATGCTGGAGCGTGTCATTGAGGCGGTATTGTTGAGCGGTCGCTGCAAGCACGTGTATGTATCAATAGATGACCCGCAAGTGCTGCAATCAAACAAAAAAATAGTTGGCTGGCTGGCGGATGGATCGGTCAGCACCGTATCTGCTCGTAGTACCCTGACTGACAGTGTATTGGCAGCGGCAGAACAGATTCCTGATCGCGACTGGCCTGTCATGATAACGACAGGTGATAATGCGTTACACACACCCGAGATAGTGCGGGATTTCATAGACGGGGCTGAAAGCAATGGTGCGGACGTTTCCTGCGGTATCACACGCGAGGAAGTAGTTGTCGCCACCTTGCCCGAGGCCGCAAAGGCATTCCACCGTCTCAAGGACGGAGGCTTTTCCTCATGTAATCTGTATTCATTGAAAGACCGTGACGCGTTGAAGGCTGTTGAGGTTTTTCGTGGTGGTGGACAGTTTGGTAAACGCCACCGCAGAATCCTGAAGGCATTCGGTCTGGTATCATTTCTGCTGTACAAGCTGAAACTGATTACGATTGATGGCATGGTTCGTCGGGTTGGTAAGGGTTTTGGGGTAAAGGTGGCCGCCGTGTTTCTGCCTTATGATTTTGGGCCCATTGATGTGGACGATCAGAATTCATTCGATATTTCGGAAAAGATCCTGAAGAAACGTGAGGGGATAGGAGCGAGGAGTCAGGAGTGAAAAAAGCCTTACTGTTATTTATATGAAATTCCAGACTCAATCTAACCTGAGTTTATCAATGCTACCCTTTTATTTAAGCATTGTTACCCCTCACTCCTGCCCCCTCACTCCTTACCAGGACAAAACATGACTGCAGACGAAAAAAAGCAGGCGGTTGCGAAAGCGGCGCTGCAATATATAGAAGACAATACAATTGTCGGAGTGGGCACGGGCAGCACCGTTAACCATTTCATACACTTTCTAGCCACGATCAAACACCGGATAGAAGGTGCAGTATCCAGTTCAAACGCCTCTGCTGAACTGCTGCGTAAACACCATATACCGGTGTTGGATCTGAATAGTGTGAATGAATTATCGGTCTATGTTGATGGTGCAGATGAAACAACCCGTCACCTGCAATTAATCAAGGGTGGTGGGGGAGCGCTGACACGGGAAAAAATTGTTGCTGCTGTTAGCAAGACCTTCGTTTGTATAGTTGATGACTCGAAATTAGTTGATACGCTGGGTAAGTTTCCGTTGCCCGTCGAAGTTATCCCCATGGCACGTAGTCATGTTGCCCGTACCATCGCCAGAATGGGAGGGAAACCGGTTTTGCGTGACAGTTTTGTTACCGACAACGGTAATATCATTCTTGATGTGCATAATCTAACGATACTGAAACCTGCTGAACTGGAGATGCAGTTGAACCAGATCACCGGAGTGGTTACCAATGGCTTGTTTGCCATACGACCGGCCGATATCCTGCTGATCGCAGATAACGATTCAGTGCAAACCTTACGCAGGTGATTCAGTATGGTAGTGGCCGTCTAAATGATATATATTATCGGCGCCTGTACATCGCGCAGACATCAATCCCGAATATTAAGTACCTTGTCTGCAAGAGATGAAACAATAACAATCAAACTACACCCCAGAGGGTAAGTCATGATTTTTTACATAGTTTATATCGCTTCCATCATAGTATTGGCACTGCATTTCACCGGATTTCTTGCCAGACGTAATATGGAATGGGCTGTACTGGCGGCGGCGGCACTGTTCGCAGTCAATATTCTCGATTACCTCGCAATTATCTAAGTAATATCCTCCACCCGGTGATCGGCCTGATACAGCGGGTCAGTCGCGCCCACGTCGATGTTCAGCAAAAAACCATTGCCAGTATTCAGCAAGGAATCTGCGCATTAATCGGTGTTGAAAAGTCGGATAGTCCGGCTACTGCAGACAGGTTACTGGAACGGATGTTGTCATACCGTATTTTCGCGGATGCAGAGGGAAAAATGAATCGCAGTCTTGTAGATGTTCAGGGTGAGTTGTTAATTGTTCCTCAATTTACCCTGCCAGCAGATACTCGAAAAGGTACCCGTCCCGGATTCAGCAAGGCGGCATCACCCGAGCTGGGCAGGCATTTGTTTGAATATCTCAAAGAACAGGCCAGGCAGAAATATGGCAAGGTCTGTTCAGGTCAGTTTGGTGCAGATATGCAATTACACCTGGTCAACGACGGACCAGTTACGTTCTGGCTGACAGCTTGAGCAGGCGTTAATCAGTCACAAAATGTTGTGAAAATTAAAAGATAATTTCTGACAGACTGTGCCCCGGCTTATCCTTACGACAAGCATCGGTTATCAGATTGAGTATTTAAGATTACTGGCAAGGTTACCCGTCACACCTGCCACCTCACTCTTCAATCCAGTTCCTCGGTTTCAAAAACAAGTCACATAAACGGGCTTCTTCAGAACCGGGTTCGGGCTGAAAGTTATATTCCCATTTCACCACAGGTGGCATCGACATCAGGATCGATTCAACACGGCCGCCGGTTTGCAGCCCAAACAGAGTGCCGCGATCGTAGACCAGGTTATATTCAACATACCGGCCACGACGGTAAAGCTGGAAGTCACGTTGTCGCTGACCATATTCGGTGTGCATCCGTTTCTCAACCAATGGAGCATAGGCCGACAGATAACTGTCACCTACGCTTTGTAGAAAATCGAAACACCGTGTGAAACCCCACTCATTTAAATCATCAAAAAACAGTCCGCCGATTCCACGTTGTTCCTGACGATGGCGGATATAAAAATAGTCGTCGCACCAGCGTTTGTACTCAGGGTAGACCTGCTCACCAAATCCCTGACAGGCCGCCTGAGCGGTACGGTGCCAGTGTACGGCATCCTCGGTAAAGCCATAATAGGGTGTCAAATCGTAACCACCTCCAAACCACCAGATCGGTGCTTCCCCCGTTTTTTCAGCAACAAAACACCGCACATTCATATGTGAAGTGGGAACGTAAGGATTTAACGGATGAATGACCAGGGACACACCCATAGCCTGAAAGTTTCTGCCAGACAGTTCCGGTCGTTTCGCAGTGGCCGACTGCGGTAGTTCTGTGCCGTATACATGCGAAAATGCTACGCCACCGCGTTCAAATACCTTGCCATTGGTCAGAATACGGGTGCGCCCACCACCACCTGCCTCGCGCTGCCAGTTATCCTCCTGAAAGACTTCCTGGTTATCCAGTCTTTCCAGCCCGGTACAGATCGTGTCCTGCAAACGGAGCAGATACTCTTTTACCAGTGTCAGGTTGACTTCTGCTGTATTTTTGACCGAATTTTTCATATAAATTTCAAGTCCATGTTGTGCGGTTTATACCATTTACTGCATCATATGTTATTGTAACCAAACTTGAATTGTGCGGATATTGATCGATGTCAAACAAACGAATTGCAACTGTAAAACGCGAGACCCGTGAAACCAGTATAGTGGTTGAAGTAAATCTGGATGGTACGGGTCACTCCAGCCTGAAGATCGGTGTTCCGTTTCTGGAACACATGATTGACCAGATTGCACGGCATGGCCTGATTGATATCAAAATTGATGCCACTGGCGATCTGGAAATTGATGCACACCATACAGTTGAGGATGTTGGGATTACGCTGGGTCAGGCTATTGCCAGGGCGTTGGGTGATAAAACAGGTATTTTCCGCTATGGCCATGCCTATGTACCACTGGATGAAGCCTTGTCGCGTGTTGTACTTGACTGTTCAGGTCGGCCCGGTCTTGAGTATCTGGTGGATTACCCCAGAGCCAGAGTGGGCGATTTTGATATTGATCTTGTTTATGAGTTTTTCCAGGGCTTTGTAAACCATGCCCAGGTTACCCTGCATATCGATAATCTCCGGGGACGTAATGCGCACCATATTGCTGAAACCATCTTCAAGGCGTTTGGTAGGGCATTACGTATGGCCGTTGAACCAGACCCGCGTATGGCAGGAATAATGCCGTCTACCAAAGGATCGCTTTAGGACCAAAGCCTGACTGGTATGAAATCCGTTGCCGTGATCGATTATGGTGCAAGCAACCTGCGCTCTGTGGTTAAGGCACTTGAACACGTTGCCGATGCCAAAAGCCGCATCAGTGTGTGTACGACCGCCGAGCAGTTACAGCAAGCTGACCGAATTGTGTTTCCAGGGCAAGGCGCTATTAAACAGTGTATGGATTCACTCAGGTCCAGAAACTTGATTGAACCCTTGCTTGAGTCGCTCAGGACCAAACCGTTTCTTGGTTTATGTCTGGGGTTGCAGTCGCTGATGCAATTTAGCGAGGAGGATGGTGGTACAGAGGGACTCGGTGTGATTGCCGGCAAGGTGATTAAATTTCCCCCACAAAAAACTGACAGTAACGGGGATAAATACAAGATTCCACATATGGGTTGGAATGTTGTGGAACAACAACAGTCACATCCGCTGTGGAAAGGCATACCCTCTGGCGAACGATTTTACTTTGTTCATAGTTACCATGTGCAACCAGACAGTTCTGCAGTAACGGCTGCAACCACATCCTACATCGTTGACTTTACCTCGGTAATCGCAAGAGACAATCTGTTTGCCGTGCAATTTCATCCAGAAAAGAGTCAACGAGCCGGACTGCAGCTATTATCAAATTTTCTGGCCTGGTAAAACACAATCGGCCCGCCTGGGACAGAATAACAGACAAAAAAAAGGCCGTTTTAACGGCCTTTTTTATAACGAGTGTAGCTAAAAGCTTAGGCTACAGCGTCCTTCAGTGCTTTTAACGCCGTGGCTTTTACGCTGGTTGCTGCTGGCTTGGCCTTGATCATGATTTCCTCTCCGGTAAATGGATTGGTACCTTTTCTGGCTTCGCGAGCTGGCTTGATAATTCTTCTTAATTTAATACCCAGTGATGGAACAGAAAATTCTCCTGAGCCACCTTTCTTCAAATGGGCATGAGCAAGCGCGGCAAGACCATCAAGCACAGCCGTCACTTCTTTCTTGGATAAACCGGTATTGTCAGCCAGGCTGCTCAATATCTGCGATTTGGTTTGTTTTGTTGAAACTGTCTTAGCCATTTTGTCTCCTCATGATTTGCATCAGTAATTTATGGTTATTGAATCCTTAGTATACGTCCGGTAATTCTATGTCAGGTCTACAGCGATTATTTCCCCCAAGGGCGCCAATTATGCTATGGAAAGCCTACAAATCCAAATTTAATAGCGTAAATACAGCCATTTTTTCACAAAATAATTTATGGCGGGGTCTGCCGTGGTGAAATAAAATGTCAGGAATTGCTTTAGGTATTTAACCCTAAGCTTCTTATTCTTAAACGATTTATCCGTTCTCTCTGTTAATGGCGCGGTAGCCGATATCGTCCCGGTAAAACATGCCCTCCCAGTGTATCTGACGTATTGCCTCCAGAGCGGCCTGCTGTGCCAATTTCACGCTATTACCCAGCGCGGTCACACAGAGTACCCGTCCACCCGCCGTGACAATGCGGTCATTCAAAACAGAGGTACTGGCATGAAATATCTTTGTGTCTGCAGTAAATGGACCTGACAGTCCGGATATCGTATCGCCTTTTTTGGGAGAGTCGGGATAACCGGCGGCGGCGGCAACAATACCTAACGCAGGTCGTGGATCCCACTTGGCAACGGTCTGATCCAGTTTTCCTGCCAATGCTTGCAGGCATAATTCCACCAGATCACTTTGCAGACGCATCAGGATAGGCTGGGTTTCCGGATCGCCGAACCGGCAATTGAATTCCAGTACCCGAATGTGGCCGTCGGCAGATATCATCAGACCCGCATACAAAAATCCGGTATAGGTACGCCCTTCCATTTTCATACCAGCAATCGTAGGACGTATGACTTCTTCCATAATACGGTCATGTAATGAATCGGTAATTACCGGTGCAGGTGAGTATGCACCCATACCGCCGGTATTAGGTCCACGGTCACCTCTGTCACGGGCCTTGTGGTCCTGCGAGGTTGCCATAGGCAGTACATTCTCACCGTCACACATAACAATAAAGCTTGCCTCTTCACCGGTCAGAAATTCCTCAATCACGACACGATGACCGGCATCACCAAACTTGTTTGCCTGTAACATATCCGTTACCGCAGCCAATGCTTCATCGAGTGTGGTGGCTACCACCACGCCTTTTCCAGCGGCCAGACCGTCGGCCTTGATTACCAGTGGAATAGCTCGGGTGTGTATATAGGTAATCGCCCTGTCCAGATCGGTAAAGACTTCATAGTCTGCTGTCGGGATTTTATGCCGTTTGAGAAAATCCTTGGTGAAGGATTTGGAGGCCTCCAGTACGGCCGAATTTTTTCGGGGACCGAAACAAGGTAATCCTGCGGCGATGAAATCATCCACTATACCGTTAACCAGCGGACCTTCGGGTCCGATAATGGTCAGGCCAATTGCCTGTTCACTGGCAAAGCGGATTAAGGAATCCGTGTCATCGGCGGCAATCGGGATGTTATAGATACCCGTTTCTGTGGCCGTACCGGCATTACCTGGAGCGACAAATACGGCCTCAATATTCTTAGACTGTGAGGCTTTCCATGCCAGTGCATGCTCACGTCCGCCTCCACCTATGATCAGGATTTTCATAATTAATGTCTGAAATGACGCATGCCAGTAAAGACCATTGCCATGCCATGCTCATCGGCCGCAGCGATGACTTCTTCATCACGCACGGAACCTCCGGGTTGTATCACTGCCGCGATGCCAACCTTGGCTGCTGAATCAATCCCGTCACGGAACGGGAAAAAAGCATCTGAAGCCATCACCGAACCCTTTACGATAAGACCACTGTCTTCTGCCTTGATAGCGGCGATACGTGCGCTGTAGACCCGACTCATCTGGCCGGCACCAATTCCAATGGTCTGCCTGTGCTTGCCATAAACAATCGCATTCGACTTGACGTATTTGGCTACATGCCAGGTAAATAACAGATCAATAAGTTCCTGAGGGGTAGGGTTTCGTTTACTGACAATTTTCAGTTCTGCCTGACCAATAACGCCATTATCGCTATCCTGAATCAACAAGCCGCCACTGACACGCTTTAACTCCAGCTGCTGTATAGGTGACTCACGGTAGCCGTTGATCAGTATCCGGACATTCTGCTTGCTGGCCGTAATAGCAAGTACATCATCATCTATTTCAGGTGCAATGATCACTTCAACAAACTGTCTGTCAATAATGGTTTTTGCCGTAACGGCATCCAGCTTCCGGTTAAATGCAATGATGCCACCAAATGCCGAGACCGTATCGGTCTTGTAGGCTTTTTCATAGGCATCCAGAATTGAATCCGATATTGCCACGCCACAGGGGTTGGCATGTTTAACGATGACACAGGCCGGTTCACTCAAGCCACTGACACATTCAAGTGCAGCGTCCGTGTCAGCGATATTATTGTAAGATAATTCCTTGCCCTGTAATTGTTTTGCACTGGCCAGCGTGCCGGAAGAGCTGAGGTTATCCCTGTAAAACGCGGCGGTCTGATGGGGATTCTCGCCATAGCGCAGATCCTGTGCCTTACGAAATTGCATGGTATAGGTATCAGGATAATTCTGGTACTGGTTGTCTCCGGTAATGCTACCCAGATAATTGGAAACGGAGGCATCATAGTTCGCAGTATGGGCAAAGACCTTCTTCGCAAGGCGGAAACGGGTAGCATCAGCCAGTTTACAATTATTTGCTTTCAGCTCGGCTAATACCGGGGCGTAGTCGTTTGTATCAACCAGTACAGCGACATAGGCATGATTTTTTGCTGCTGAGCGGATCATGGTTGGTCCACCAATATCGATATTTTCTATTGCTTCAGCCAGCGTACAATCCGGTCGGCTCACGGTTGCTTCAAACGGGTAAAGATTTACCACGACCAAATCAATCGGTTCTATTCCATGTTTTTGCATCACCGCATCATCCTGTCCGCGTCGTCCAAGCAGACCGCCATGTACTTTCGGGTGTAGGGTTTTTACCCGACCGTCCATAATTTCAGGAAAACCGGTGTAGTCAGAAACGTCTGTTACCTCTATTCCCTGTTGCTTGAGCAGGCCGGCTGTACCGCCTGTTGATAGAATACTGATACCGAGTTTTTGCAGCTCCTTGCAGAGCTCGATCACTCCTGTTTTATTGGAAACACTGACGAGCGCGCGTTTTACGACTGACATTGAACAAAATACCTCTGACTATTAGCGGATGGGTTTTCGGGATAATAAAAAAAGAATTATTGTATATTATATTTTTTCAGGCGGTTCCTGAAGGTGCCCCTGTTCAACCCCAGAATTTCGGCCGCACGTGAGACATTACCGCCAGCGTAATCGAGCACGGATTCAAACAGTGGTATTTCAATCTGGGTCAGGATAAGTTCATAAACATCGGCTGGTTCATGCCCATCCATGTCCCGGAAATATTTCTCCATGACTTCCTTGACGTGGTTACCCATGCTACCGGAGGCATTTGCCTGGGTTTTCTGGGGTCTGCTTTTTTTCTTGCGTGTGGCTGAGTTCATGCTGCCAGTTTCCCGTGTCTAGTGCCTTCCATCCAGAAGAATTCTGTAACCAGTTGTAACTGCTGTTCACAACTTTCCGTAGCGTTTATCAACGGCTGGAAAGTGCTATATCCTGGCACCTTAGCGCAGTACCATCCGATGTGCTTACGGGCGATACGTACTCCGGTGTAATCCCCGTAAAACCGGTATATCTGTTGCAGATGCTCGATCAATACGCGGCCAATCCCGGAATGATCAGGCAACGGCATGGCCGTGCCGGACTGCAGATATGTCTTGATCCTGGAAAATATCCAGGGATCGCCAAGCGCGCAGCGTCCAATCATGACGCCATCTACCCCTGTATAACGTATAACCCTTGCGGCCTCTTCTGCCGAGTCGATATCACCATTGGCAATGACCGGAATAAGGACGCGTGATTTTATCTCGGCAACAGTGTCATGTTCTGCAGTGCCATTGAATTTGCAGGCGCGGGTGCGGCCATGTACCGTCAGTCTTTGTATTCCTGATTCTACCGCTATCTTCGCAATCGTGATCGCATTTTTGCTTTGCAAGTCCCAACCGGTACGGATTTTCAACGTAACCGGTACGGACACTGCATTGACCACCGCTTCCAGTATTTTCCCCACCAGCTGTTCGTCGCGCAGTAAGGATGAGCCAGCCATCAAATTACAGACTTTCTTGGCCGGGCAACCCATATTGATATCTATCACCTCGGCTCCTTGTGTGACATTGAATTTGGCCGCCTCTGCCATCATTACCGGATCGGCGCCGGCAATTTGGACTATTCGCGGCGACTCGTCGTCAATGATATCCATGCGCCATCGGGATTTTTTGCTGTGATACAGCGTCGGGTTGGAGCTGGTCATTTCTGAAACGCAAGCGTCAGCGCCCATACTCCGGCAGATTTTACGGAATGGTTTGTCCGTAATTCCTGCCATCGGAGCAAGAAAGATTTGTTTGTGAGTCAAGTCAGAAATAACGTTCATCCTGCAAATCGCCGCTTCTAGTGATTTCGTGGCGGCATAGTGAGACGCAATCATAACGGGGAATAGTTAGGGTGAAAAGCGTTGCTTTACAAGCTGGCCAAACGGTTTAGAGCAGAATTGAATGCTTCAGGATAAATAAGCGACTTAACTGCCTCTAACGAGTGATAAAAGTATTGCTGGATGCCTGTATTATCGACAGTAGGTCAAAAAAAGCCGAACTCAAAACCAACCGTGCTGGCAATGGTGTCGGCCACTTCCAGTACCAGATGCAGGGGGAGATGCGGTGACAGGCCTGCATCTATCGCAACGGAAGTATCGAGATATTCAGCCGGTTGCAAGCGACGATACGCGGTAACCGCACCGTTATTGTCATATAACATGAATTGGATACCCGGATAAGGTTGGGTTTTATCAGACTGGTTTTCAATCGTAATGTTGACGAGCAGCGCATCGTTATATCTGGGGTGATCACGCACATCACGATTGACCAGAACGATTGCATCAAGATCACGCTCCCTGACCAACTGACACTGCCAACGTTCACAGAACTGTTTGGCCAGCGGCAGATACTGTGGATAGCGGGTCAGTAACATATCACGGTTAAACCAGAGCAGTTGCGCGGCAATGGCTGTAGTAAACAACAACACACCCAGAGACCAAAATACAGCTGCTGTGCGGGATCGAACTTCGGGTTCCGCGGCCAGTAAATTCAGTGCAAATTCAGGCTCTATATCCTGGCGGGTAATTTGTGCAGGATTATTCGCCATGGGACTGATGCTGGAAGTAGCACGCGGTTCGTTGAGCATTTCAGGTATCTCGAACTGCGGTTCCTCCGGCTTTTTGCGCATGAGGTCCAGCATGATTTTTTGCCCGGATTCGCTGGCAGATGAAGGCCTGTCAGAGAGCTTGTCCAGCGCATTGAATTGTTCGCCACAAAACCCGCATTGCACCTGACCCTGCGCCGCAGACAATTGTCTGGCATTGATACGAAACTGCCTGTGGCAGGAATAACAGACGGTAATCATGTTTTACTGCCAGCAATTACCTGCTTGCGAGTACCGGTAATCATGACCCATTCATCGCGAAAAACCGGCGTGTCCAAATCAAACCAGGGTGCATAGGTTCGCAGACACTGATCCGTCTGGGTAGATAATACTCCTGACAAGACAATTCTCTCGCCACCAGAGAGCAGTGTGCTGAAATAGGGCGCTAGTGTAATCAATGGATTGAGCAAGATGTTCGCAATCAAAATATCGGCTGGCTGGTCTGAAAACTGGTCAGGTAGATAAGTCTGTATGCGAGATTCTAGTTGATTAATGCCGGCATTGTTACGAGTTGCCTGTAAGGCCTGTGGATCGATATCAACGGCATGAACGATACTGGCGCCCAGGCTGGCGGCCGCAAGACCAAGGATACCGGAACCACAACCGTAATCGATAATCTGTTTGTCTTGTAAATCATGGGTGGCCAGCCATTCCAGACACAGGGCCGTCGTCGCATGTGTGCCTGTACCAAAGGCCAGACCTGGATCTAACTCAATGATATGGTCGATATTTGCCGGTCGTGTTAACCAGCTGGGGCAGATACACAGCTTGTTGCCAAAGATCATCTGTGCAAAGCCTGGCTTGTGTTGCTCAAGCCAGTTGGCGTCCTGCATAAATTCAATCTTGCATTCGATTAAGTTATTACTGCCTACCTTGTTGCGGATACAGGCAACCAGTATGTCCAGATCGATGTCTGGATTGAACAGCGCAGAAATGGCTGTTTGCTCCCAGAACCGGTCTTCAGTTGAATCATCACCAAAGATTGGTTCGTTGGTGGCTGGCGTCATGCTGACAGAGATTGCGTCAAACTTTTCCAGCAGATCTACCAGATCCTCGACCAGGGGCGGATAACTGGTCAGGGTCAGCTTGAACCAGGCGTTACTGCCTGAGTTATTTAAGTCCAAGTTTTTTTTCTAGATAGTGGATATTGGTACCGCCGGCAATGAATGCAGCATCATTCATCAGTTTTCGATGCAGCGGTATGTTGGTCTTGATGCCATCAATCACGATTTCAGACAAGGCCATCGACATGCGCTTGATGGCCAGTTCACGGGTTTCGCCGTGAGCAATCAGTTTGCCTATTAATGAATCATAATGCGGTGGAATCGTATAGCCCTGATACACATGTGTATCTACACGTATACCGGGACCACCAGGTGGATGATAATGATTTATCACCCCTGGGCAGGGAATGAATTTTTCAGGATCCTCGGCATTAATACGACACTCAATTGCATGACCGCGGAAATGGATGTCCTGTTGTTTGTAGGAAAGTTTTTCGCCCGCTGCGATACGTAGCTGTTCCTTGACAATATCCACGCCGGTGATCAGTTCGGTAATTGGATGCTCTACCTGAACCCGGGTATTCATCTCAATAAAATAGAAATTATCATTTTCATACAGGAACTCAAAAGTGCCGGCACTGACGTAACCAAATTTCCGGCAGGCGTCCACACATTGTTCCGCAATTTTCTTGCGTAGCTTGTCCTTGATATGCGGTGCCGGGGCTTCTTCCAGAATCTTCTGGTTACGCCGTTGCATGGAACAGTCCCGTTCACCCAGATGAATAATATTGCCGTGTTTGTCAGCCAGCACCTGGATTTCGACGTGACGCGGGTTTTCCAGATATTTTTCCATATAAATCGTATCGTCATTAAAGGCGGCACCTGCTTCTGAACGCGTAAGCGAAACCGCGTTGCGCAAGGCAGCCTCACTATGTACGACACGCATACCACGACCACCACCACCACCGGAGGCCTTGATAATGATCGGATAGCCGATGTCTCTGGCCATGCGTGTGAATTCAACCGGATCATCACTGATAGGTCCATCGGAACCAGGCACACACGGCACACCGGATTCCTGCATGACATTGCGGGCCGAAATCTTGCTCCCCATCAGCCGTATGGTTTCAGAACGTGGACCGATAAATACAAACCCGCTTTTTTCAACACGTTCGGCAAAGTCAGCGTTTTCGGAAAGAAAGCCGTAACCGGGGTGGATAGCCACCGCATCCGTTACTTCCGCTGCACTGATGACGGAAGGAATGTTCATGTAACTTTCCATCGAACTGGCCGGCCCGATACAGACGGCTTCGTCAGCAAGCAATACATGTTTCTGGTTTCTGTCTGCCTCGGAAAATACGGCGACAGTTTTTATATCGAGTTCGTGGCAGGCACGCAGTATTCGCAGGGCAATTTCACCACGATTGGCGATGACAACTTTTTCAAGCATACAGGCTGGGTCCGAAAGGTTAGGGAGAGCTGGAATGTCCGGTAATAATCAGGATTTCCGGAGCAGGTACAGTGGCTGGCCGTATTCGACAGGCGCACCATTTTCAACCATCACCCTGATCACTGTTCCATCCGCATCCGCTTCTATCTGGTTCATGATTTTCATAGCCTCGATGATACAGACAATATCGCCGGCCTTTACTTCCTTGCCTGGCTCTGTAAATAATGGCTTGTCCGGTGCAGGTGAGGAATAAAAAATACCAACCATCGGTGAGCGTATCATGTGGCCATCCGGCTCGGCATTCTTTTCCGGAGCAGTTGCAACATTATCTCCGTCTTTTGCTACAGGTCTGGCATGCTCAGGGCCAGAGACCTGCACATAACTTTGTGGCTGGACGGATGCGGAACTGTTGCGACTGATGCGTACAGATTCCTCACCCTCATGTATCTCGATTTCCGAAATTTTCGATTCCTCGAGCATTTCGATCAGTTTTTTTACCTTGCGGATGTCCACTCGTTAACTCTCCTTGATTCTCTGGTGAATCGCTAGCAATGCATAAAGATAACCGGAGGCTCCCAGCCCACTAATGACGCCGGTAGCCACATCTGACAGATAGGAATGCTGACGGAACGATTCCCGGGCAAACACATTTGACAGATGCACTTCGATAAACGGTATGGCTACACCCAACAGTGCATCTCGTATTGCGATGCTGGTATGGGTAAGTGCGCCGGGATTGATTATAATGTATGCAACTCCCTGATCCCGTGCCTGATGGATGCGGTTGATCAGTTCATGTTCAGCATTACTTTGATAATGCTCGAGCCGATGTCCACGTGATTTGGCCTCGGTATCGAGCATCTGGATGATCTGATCCAGCGTGGTCGAACCGTAAACCTCTGGTTCGCGCGTGCCTAATAGATTCAGATTTGGGCCATTCAAGACCAGCACGGTAGCCATTTATACCCCGAAATTGACAATTTATAATGTGGTTGTTTTAGTATGGAGTTTGCTGCTAATAGAAACATATTAGCAGAATTTAGACGAAATACGAGAGATTTAATACCTGAAAACCGGACCGATTACATTAAGGTAGTGATGATACTCTCTACCTCGGCCTTTTTGATTTGACCGGCTTGAACAAAGATGATTTTACCACTTTTATCAATGATTGCCGTATAGGGTAATCCGCCGACCGTATTGCCATAGCTTTCCGCGATTACAATCACAGCTTCCAAGCCCGCCAGCACTGGATAATTCATGCCGTGTTCACGGATAAAATCAGACAGTTCATTCGGATTTTGCAAGGCTATACCAATAACCTGCAGGCCTCGTGCCTGATACTGTTGTTGTAAATCTACCAGTTCCGGAATTTCTTGCAAGCAAGGGGAGCACCAGGTGGCCCAGAAGTTGAGCAGGATGACTTTGCCATCCCACTCCTTGATATCGTGCACAGTGCCCTGGATGTCAGGGAGAGAAAATTCGGGTCGAAGCTGCCCGAGAATACGGGTATCGGCCTGCGGAAGAGCAAGCGGGGGCAGCGAGGTCTGTTCTGCAGGAGGCATTGTAATTATGCGCGACACGAAAAATCCGACACTCAGGGAGATCCCTGCCGCCAATACCAGCAGGTAACCGGTTTTGTTCATTGCTTGCCAGTCGCCCTGTTTACATGCTTTGTAAATTTGTCCGCATCCGAATATCCAAACAGGCGATAAGCGGTCATTTCCCTTCCGTCTTGATCAAAAAACAGGATGGCAGGCGGACCGTAAATTCCGAATCTGGCCAGCAGCGCCTTGTCTTCTGCATCATTGGCCGTAACATCTGCTTGCAGCAGAATCACATTCTGCAAGGCGCTCTTCACTTCAGGCATGGTGAAGGTGCTCGATCCCATGCGGATACATTCAATACACCAGTCTGCGTAGAAATCGAGCATGGTTATTTTGCCGGCCTTGTCTGTCTGTTGTAGTGCTGCATCGAGGTCTGCCACACTTTTAATTCGTTTGAATACCAGATGACTCTCTGTTGCGTTCTGCGGATTGCCGGATGCGCGAGTGATATTTTCCATTGGCTTGAAAAAATTACCGGCACCTGAAGCGGCACCTATCAGCAACAGAATGCCATAACACAACAGGATGAGCCCGAGTCCTTTCCACAGTTTCGCCCAGCCGGAAGGTTTGCCTACAGGTTCCAGTGCGCCCATATAAATCGCGGAGACTATCAGCAGGACAGAGCACAGATAAAAAACTGTTGTGATAGAGACGACTCGCGCAATAAACCAGATGGCCAGTGCCAGCAGCCCAACACCGAACACCTGTTTTACCGTGTCCATCCAGCTACCGGCTCTAGGTAATAATGAACTGGCAGATGCGCCAATAACCAACAGTGGTGCGCCCATACCCAATCCCATGGCAAACAGGGCGAGACCGCCGAGCAATTCATTACCAGTCTGGCTGATATAGGCCAGCGCACCAATCAGCGGCGGCGCAACACAAGGACCGACAATGATTGCTGATACTGATCCCATGATGGCCACGCCGGACAAGGTTCCACCTTGCTGGCTGTTGCTGATCTTAACCAGTCTGTTCTGGATCAATGCGGGCATTTGAATTTCGTAAAAGCCAAACATTGACAGTGCCAGTGCGACAAAGACCAGACAAAAAACCGATATGACCCAGACATTCTGGGCCGCTGCCTGAATATTCAAGTCTGCCATCGCCGCAATAACGCCAACGATTGCATAAGTTAATGCCATTGCAATGACATAAACCAATGACAACAGGAAACCTCTGGTCGGGGTAACGGTTTTTTCCTGGCCAACGATTATGCCGGACAGGATAGGAATCATGGGAAACACACAGGGTGTGATCGCCAGTAATAATCCCGCTCCGAAGAACAGTAGAATATTCACCAGCATACTGCCTTCTTGCAGTTTCTTTGTGAACGCATCCTGTTCGGAGATGAGCGGTTGTTCCGTCGACTCGTTGCGGGTCGTGGGGATTTGCCCGGCAACGGGTGTGGGTGGTGTACTGTCAGTAGCCGTCAGCCTGGAGACGGCGGCCAGTATCAATGGTACCGTTTTTTTGATGGGTGGATAACACAGGGATTCATCTTTGCAACCCTGATAAGCAATCTGCAGGCTGATGCTGGTTTCGCCTGGTCCTTTGCGGATCAAAGGTATCGCAATACTGACATCACCGGTGTTGATTTCAACCTTGCCAAAGGAAGGGTCTTCCTTGATTTCCCCCGGCGGGATGACAACATGGGTATTATCGACAGTCGCATCGCCAGAAATTACCTCAAATTTGAACTGGTCATGATACAGGTAGTAACCATTGGCGATCTGAAACTGCGCAGTGACTCGATCCGGAGCGTCAACCGTGGCCGACATGATAAATGCCTGATCCGGATGCAGGAATTCCTGTTCTGCTGAACTGGTAGCCAGTCCCCGTAACTTATCCAGACGTTCACTAATACTGGATTGTGCAAAAGCAGGTGTGCATAACAGGATGCAAAACCACAGCAGCAGTAATCTGCAATAAGGAAGTTTCATCACTTTATCCGGAAACACATTGGTATGCCGTGGCATGAGCAGGCCGGCTTACTCGGTGGATGTATTGGTATCGATCCAGGCAAGATACCCTTCCAGTCCACCATTAATCGGGATAGTAACAATTTCCGGAAGGTCATAAGGATGCAATGACGCAATCCTTTCCTGCAGCTGGGGATAACGATCCGATGTGGTTTTAATCAGCAGCAGGATTTCTTCAGAGTGATCGACCTTGCCCACCCAGCGGAAAAACGACATCACTCCAGGGATAATCTGAACACAGGCGGCCAGTTTCTCAATGACCAGATCATTGGCAATTTTTTTTGCCGTGATGGTTCCCGGGCAGCTCGTCAGTACCAGCAGATGTTTTGATTGCTTCGCCATAAGTTATCCGGATTTACCGCTTGAAAAATGCTATTTTGCCAATACATTCAGTAATAAGCCACAATCTTTGAGGATCCCTCCAAATCGCCATGTTTCGAATACTGTTTATACTGTTGTTGCTGGTGCCGTTGATGGAGGTTTATGTCTTTATAAAGGTTGGCAGCCTGCTCGGTGCATTGCCCACGGTCATGTTATGTATCCTCACTGCCATGCTGGGTACCTGGTTATTCAGGCAACAAGGCATGCAGACAATTCGTCGCGTGCAGGAGAAACTTAGCCAGGGAGAAATGCCGGCGACGGATCTGGTAGAGGGTTTTATTTTGCTGCTAGCTGGAATACTGCTGTTATTACCGGGCTTTCTCTCTGATATTGCCGGCTTGATCTGTCTGATTCCTGGGCTGCGCACCCGTATCGCCACCGCCCTGCTTGGCAAAATGCTGATCATCAAGTCCGGAAATACGCAGAATCAGACCGTTATTGTTGAAGGTGAATTCTGGAAGGATGACGACAAGCGATTGCGTTAACCCGTCAATAGACGGGCCGTAATTGCAACACAGGCAAACCCACCGGCCAGAAAGAAAAGTGCAATGAAACCGGCAGAGTACCAGGTATAACGTTGTATCAGATGTTGTTGGGATAACGCCGACAGGATATAGGGTTGACGTAAATCATGGGTATTGCTCATCAGATTGACGGCTGGCGCGGATGTGAACTCACGGTGTCTGCCCAGTACTTCCTGTAATGCCGTATCGCGAACTTTTTCCCATTCCTGTGCGTCAATCTGACCATCCCTGTTTCGATCAAATTTTTGTAACAGTTCATTACTGTTATTTTTCCATTCCTTCAACAATGATACGACTTCTGCATTCGCATTCAGTTCGGCACTGGCACCGCCTACAGTCTTGAATAGTCCTATCGCATACAAGGAATCGCCGGCATGCATCCGGCTTTCAATATAGCGAAAGCTTCCGCCGTAAAAAATACCACGTTTTATGCCGGGCCCACTTTGTGGACGCGGTCCGGTTCCATACCAGGTGTTCGTGACAGCAGGAATCACACTTGCACCATCAGGGTCGATCACACACTGGCCGGTTTCATCCAGAATCAGAAATAGACTGTCACTGATTCCGGTTTCTATGATGTCCCACCGGGTGTTTTTGCCGGAACCTCGACGTTCCTCAACACGGTAACTGAACCAGGTGCAGCGATTGCCTGTCAGCGGTGAAATGATGGGCGGACCTTCCAGCAGTTGTCCGCGCCCAATCAGTTCCAGATAACCTTGTGCTGCAGATCGGATTTTTGAAGTGGGAATATTCTCGAGTATGCGTTTACGTGTCAGATAATAAAATCCGGCGAGGATTCCGAAAAGACTGGCAACGACAGCCAGTAGGGCAATTACCCAGAAATCCTGTGCCGGACTGTTCCTCGCCCACTCACTTATAGCACTCGCGAAAGCCATTGCGTCAGATTAACGAAACAGTTCCTTGATGTTGACGTCCTTCAGTTCTTCCTCGCTGAACACGAGCAGTTGTCGTGCTACAAAATTAAACATCCGTGCCAGCAGCACGTCGGGGAATTGTTCAATGCGAATATTGTTATTGTTAACGCTTTCGTTGTAGAACTCGCGACGATCGGCAATTGCATCTTCCAGACCGGAAATGCGTGATTGCAGTTGCTGGAAACTCTGGTTGGCTTTCAGATCAGGGTAGGCTTCAGCCAGCGCAAACAGGGAGCCAAGGCCGCTACGTAATTGTGTTTCAGCTGTGCCCAGTGCACCTACATCATTGCGTTCCCATGCAGAAGAAACGGCAGATCGGGCCTGCATTACTTTTTCCAGCGTGCCCTGCTCATATTGCATATATTGCTTGCAGGTTTCGATCAGCTTGGGCAATTCATCGTGTCGCTGCTTAAGCAACACGTCGATATTCGACCAGGCCTTGTCGACGTTATGCTTTAATGAGACCAGGTTGTTATAGATGGTAACGCCGTAGGCAAATACAACCGCAAGAATCCCGATGATAACGAAGAGTGCGATTTCCATGGTTTCCTCCGCAATAATGAGTACTAATCATGCACTGCAATCAGGATTGCGACAAGCGTGAGCGGAAATAATTATTGTTCTCACAATATAAGCTTTTAACAGGATCGGTGATCCGTTATTCTGGCGACCAGCTTACCCAGACTGCGGAGTAAATGATATGAAAGGTGACACCAAGGTAATTGCTTATCTGAATAAGGTGCTGAAAAATGAACTCAGTGCGATCAACCAGTATTTTCTGCATTCTCGCATGTACCGCAACTGGGGGCTCAAGCAGCTGGCCGAGCACGAACACGCGGAATCGATCGATGAGATGAAGCACGCCGATAAACTGATTGAGCGCATCCTGTTTCTGGACGGTTTGCCAAACCTGCAGGACATCGGCAAGTTGATGATAGGTGAGAATACCAAAGAAGTGATCGAATGCGATTTGAAACTGGAATTGCTGGCGGTTCCGGATTTGCGTGAAGCAATCAGCCACTGTGAAACGGTCAAGGATTTTATCTCGCGTGAATTGTTCGAAGATATTCTGGAAAGTGAGGAAGAACATATCGACTGGCTGGAAACACAGCTAGGTCTGATTGAGAAAGTTGGAATCGAAAACTACCAGCAATCGAAAATGTAATCGGCACCACTGTCTGACTGATACATTATTAAGCACCAATGGCCAGCCAGCAGGCGCATTGTTGATAGTAATTCTCATTTGTACTATGGTCGATAACACCCAGCCTATTGCGATATAACGGATTGAACAATGTACGTATGTGTTTGTAATGCTGTAACTGATACCGATATCAATCGAGAGATTGATGCCGGGGCGGTCACAATGGAGCAACTGCGGGCCAGGTTGAACGTCGCAACTACCTGTGGACGTTGTTCAGTCTATGTGATGGAAAGCCTGTCCAAAAAGCTTGAACAGGCACTGGCACAAGTAGACACGAAACCCTCACTACTACCTGGACATTGTTGATACACACGTTTGGCATAAACAACAATTAACCGGCAAGGGCGTCCGTTAGCATACACAGTTCAAAATATTCACTGCTATCAACACTCACAGTCTCAGGAAATATTCATGTCAGCTCAGGGTCCGCAAGGTATAGAAAGAGTCATCAAGGCTACCTTATATTCAATGAAAGGTATCCGGTTTGCGTTCACCAGCGAGGCTGCCTTTCGTCAGGAACTCGCGCTGTCAGTCATATTATTTCCGCTCGGTCTGTGGCTGGGCAAAACCGGCGTGGAAAAAGCGTTGCTATGCGGCGTGCTGCTGATTGTGCTGATTGTTGAATTGTTAAATACCGGTATAGAAGTCGTCGTGGATCGGTTTGGTGGTGAACATCATACCTTGTCAGGTCATGCGAAAGATGTCGGATCGGCAGCTGTGTTTTTTGCGCTGATCAATGTGCTGGTGGTCTGGCTTTTGGTACTGTTTTTCTAGAGGATAAACCTGTCCTTTTAAACTTCCGCCTGCTATTGCTGTTGCTGCTGACAGGGTTCAGCACAGGAAGCATCGCCAATCATTTGCCACCCACCGACTCGTGGACCTTTACTCTCCGGTTTGAAAACGATTTGTTTAATCGCACCGACCGGTTCTATACCAATGGCATCAAACTGAACTGGATCTCGCCGGAGCTGAAATGGTTTGAGGATCTGGCGTGGTTTAAAAAGGAAGGGTTGCCACAGCAAGGGCTGAACTGGTTTGCCTCTGTACTACCTTATCATAAAGACGAAAGTCGCCAGCGCAACTTTTCATTGTCTGTAGGACAGATGATGTATACACCGCGAAATACGGTTGCCACAACACTGATCGATGATGATCGCCCCTATGCAGGCTAGTTGTATGGTAGCGCGGCTTTTCATAGCAGAAATTATCGCGTGCTGGACAGCTTCGAAATCCAGGGAGGTTTCACGGGTAAATGGTCGCTGGCCCGGGAAGCCCAGAATCTGGTTCATTCAGTTCGTGGAATTCCAAAAGCAAATGGTTGGGACAACCAGATCCGCACAGAACCAGGGCTTGCACTGGTCTATGACCACAAATACCGGCTGGTTCCGCGTATCGATTTCAGTCGCCGCTGGAAGGCTGATGCGATTCTTCATGCGGGTGGCGCTTTGGGCAATGTTTACACCAACCTGAACGGTGGAATTGAACTGCGTGCCGGGTGGAACCTGCCTACTGACTTTGGTACTGCCCTAATAAGACCTGGAGGCGATACCAATGCGCCGGCCGATACCGCTGATGTTAGATACAGCACTGACCTGAATGCCTACAGTGCACATGTATTCATTGCCACCTCCGGGCGCATGGTGTTGCACGATATATTTCTCGATGGTAATACGTTCAGGAGCAGTCATAAGGTCGACAAGGAATTGTTCGTCGGCGATCTGGTAGTTGGCGCCAGTATCGTGCGTCGCAAGTTCAAAATATCCTATGCGCATGTCTTTCGCAGCAATGAATTTAAAGGTCAACCCGGTGGACTGGGATTTGGGTCAATAAGTATTTCCTACACGGACTAATCGTCCAGAGTAGTGCTCTATAACTAAAACAGCGTTACAAAAACTGTGGCCGTGCTCAAGATTATTAACTGGTGTCTGAAATATCCATGCGTGTGGTGACGAACAGACCTGAAACCGAGCCCTTTGTAGTCTGCTGATTCGGAATTTGATTTTGATCAAGCCCAAATTGCACTGTTATGCTATATTTATGACTGAATCTGGATCGGGTTTTATTCTGAGTCATTGTTAAATAAAGCATGAGTGGCTTCAGTGCGCAAAGTGGTAACACCAAAATGACGTATATCTCCGGATAAAAAATCCATATAAATCAAGGCAGAAAAATTGACCAATAACTCATCATTGTCCGCACCAAAGTCATGGAAAAATCAATCCGGGTGGAAGTGGTTGCCAGGGATCCTTGTGGTTCTGTTTCTACTGTCCTGGTTGTTTCGTAATACGCTGCTCGGCCCATTGGTCGATACGTATGCTGTGACGATGGGCGACCTGACACAGACAGTTGTTGCCAGTGGTCGTATAGTCACCCCACAACGCATCGCTATTTCTGCACAGTTGCTTGCACGCGTACAAAATATGACCGTTGCAGAAGGCAGCACGGTTACCGAAGGTCAGCTGCTGGTTGAGCTGAATGACGAAGACGCGCGCGCGAATCTGGCCCAGGCCAGTGCTGCAGTCGAGCAGGCGAGTGCACGTTTGCGATCAATACAGGAGCTTGAGCTCCCAGCCGCGCAACATAACCTGGATGAAACACAGGCCAATTTGTTGCAAGCCGGCAAGCAGCTCGTACGGATACAGGATTTGAAGAAAAATGGGTTTGTAGGCCAATCTGATCTTGATAACGCGCAACGTAATTTTGATATAGCTCAAAGTCAGGTGGATTCTGCGAGCTTGCAAATTCTCGCACGTCAGCCATCTGGAAGTAGTTATGTCGTGGCTGAAACGGCGCTGACACAAGCGCAAGCGGTTTTCCAACAGGCATCGGTAAAGCTGGCGCAATACCGTATTCTGGCGCCGGTTAATGGCACGCTGATAAGTCGCGAAGCGGAAGCGGGTGATATTGTTCAGCCCGGGCAGGAACTGATGTTGCTGGCAGGCGCGGGCAAAAGCCAGATTGAAGTGCAACTGGATGAAAAAAATCTTTCCAGAATCCAGATCGGTCAACCTGCATTGGCTTCCGCTGATGCGTTTGCCAGTGATCGCTTTGAAGCAAAAGTTTCCTATATCAATCCAGGTATCGATGCCACACGTGGTGCCGTCGAGGTCAAACTTGATGTGCCAGTGCCACCCGAATATTTACGACAGGACATGACAGTGTCGGTGGATATACATACTGCACAAAGAGAGGGCGTCATGGTGATTCCTACGGGCACGACACATGATATTTCAGGTGCAGAGCCCTGGGTGATGGTGGTGCGTCAGCGTCGTGCCGTACGTCAACCGGTTGAATTGGGGCTACGTGGTGATGAAAATGTCGAGGTACTGAAGGGCCTGTCAACCGGTGAACCGGTTGTTTCAGCAAGTATAAAAACGGTGGTTGAGGGTGCACGCGTGCGTGCACGTCCGGTTAAGACGCAATGAAACAGTTATTAACGTATGAATGGATACTTTCGACCCGCTTTATGCGTGAAGGGATAATGCAAACATTGTTAATAATCTCCGGCGTAGCGCTGGGGGTTTCAGTCATCGTATTTATCTCAGCTCTTATTAGTGGTTTGCAAACCAATCTGTTCCGCCGCACGCTCGATTATCAGGCGCAAATTGTCATTCGTCCTCCCAGAGAAGTAGCGCGTTCCTTGCGTAAATCGGATGTTGGATTGCAGGCAACTTTGGTACAGCCTCGCGCCCAGAGATTGCGTTCAGTGGATCAATGGCAAACAGTAAGCAGGATGCTGGAAAAAATGCCCGAAGTAGAAGTAGTCGCGCCGGTAGTGGCCGGTGCCGGGTTTGTAATCAGAGGCGATGCGAACAAAGCGGTCAATCTTACCGGTATGGAACCACAAAGCTATTTACGACTGATAGCATTGGAAAAACAATTGATTGCGGGTACGGCCAGGGTAGGGCCAGCAGATATTCTGATTGGTAATGAATTGGGGCACGATCTAGGCGTAGGAGTAGGTGACAAGCTGATTTTGCAAACAGCAAGCAAGGCCAGTGTCACATTGACGATCTGTGGCATTTTTGATTTTGGAAATAAAGGTATCAATGAACGCTCAGTTTATGTCGCCTTGCGTACAGCCCAAAGCCTGCTTAACTTGCCGGGTGGTGTTACTACTGTTGAAGTCAATGTGGAAAAACCGTTTGATGCTGAACTGGTCGCGCAAGTTATCAGTGCGCAGACTGGTCTGGATGTTGAAAGCTGGATCGTTTTGAATGCCCAGTTTTTCAGCGCGTTGCAGGCGCAATCCATGTCCAATTTCATTATTCGTTTCTTCGTTGGTCTTACGGCCGCATTGGGAATAGCCAGTGTACTGGTCGTTTCTGTCGTGCAGAAGTCCAGGGAAATCGGAATCCTGCGTGCGACCGGCGCGACACGCAACCAGATTCTTCGTGTGTTCCTGTTACAAGGAGCGGTGATGGGGTTGCTGGGTTCGCTGATTGGTTCATTCGCAGGCTGGCTATTTCTGATTGCGTGGCGTGGTATTGCCATCAATGCCGACGGTACTCCGCTATTTGTTATCGAGTTTGATCCGATGCTATTTGTCTGGGCCGCTGTAGGTGCAACGCTGGTCGGCACTCTGGCGGCAGTTTTCCCTGCACGTACAGCGGCAAAACTGGATCCTGCAGTAGCAATTCGTGGCTGAAACACAAACACTGCGTCTGCAGGGAGTTCGTAAAGCCTATGGCGTGGGTACTGTGGCTGAGATGGAAGTATTGCACGGTATAGACCTGACGATACAAAAGGGTGAATTCACTGCGCTGATAGGGCCATCCGGTTCCGGTAAAAGTACCTTGCTCAATCTGATTGGCTTACTGGATCATCCAACAGCAGGTCAACTATTTCTGACAGGAGTGGAAGCAACCGGTCTGGATGATGCCGATTTGACAAGGTTACGTGCCACGGCAATTGGATTTGTTTTTCAGTCACATAACCTGCTTCCGGCATTTACCGCAGAAGAAAATGTCATGTTGCCACTGCTGGCTGCGCGTGGGCGACCAGATAAGGATATGCAAAAACGTGCTGAAGGATTAATCGAGGCAGTTGGTTTGACGCCATGGTCCAGTCACCTTACAAATGAACTGTCCGGTGGACAACAACAGCGTGTTGCAATTGCCCGTGCGCTGATTATGCAACCTGCACTGGTACTTGCCGATGAACCCACTGGCAATCTGGATACCCAGACCGCAGACAGTGTGTTTGATCTGCTCAGAAAGATTAACCTGGAAAGCCGCACCAGTTTTTTGATTGTCACGCATGACAAACGTCTTGCCCAACGCTGCGATCGTATTATTGAACTGGTCGATGGAAGGATTGCGTCAGATAAGGTTAATGCGGTGATTAATCCGGAATAAAACAGTCCGAACGTAAGTAATCGGGCTTTATTATTAAGCGATTAGGGGGTGGTCCTGCACACCGGGCAATCCGGATCCTTTGATAATCTGGCCTGATGCCATTCCATATTCAATATGTCCAGCAACATCAGTTTGCCTTGCAAGGTGGTGCCAATTTGCATGATCAACTTCATAGCCTCGCTGGCCTGAATGCTGCCGACGATACCGAGTAGCGGTGCCATGACGCCGTTTGCGGTACAGGTGGTATCCACCTGATTGTCTTCTGCATAAAGACAGCGATAACAGGGGGATTCCGTATTGCGAGGATCAAACACACTGACTTGTGCTTCAAAGCGTATCGCCGCCGCGGAGACCAGTGGCGTGCGTGTCTGGACGCTAGCGCGGTTTAGTGCAAACCGTGTTTCAAAATTGTCGGTTGCATCAATGGCCACATTGCACTTACTCATCCATTCAGCAAACTCACTCTCACTCAGCTGACGATCGATCAGTGTGAGTTTAATGTCAGGATTTAGCGCGAGCAGGCGGTCTCTGGCAGACTCGACCTTGAGCCGGCCTATGTCTGCGTTCGAATGTACAATCTGTCGTTGCAGGTTGGATAAATCGACCTTGTCAAAATCAACCAGTACCAGATGGCCAACGCCAGCTGCTGTCAGGTAGAGGGAGGCGGCAGAACCCAGGCCACCCAGGCCAACGATGAGTACTGTAGCATTGGCCAGATGCGACTGGCCTGCGGCATCAATTTCCGGCAGCATGATCTGTCGGCTGTATCTGAGTAATTGGTCGTCGCGCATTTTGCCAGTATAGGATGATTTGCAGTTTATGAGTTCTGATTTTCCGGCCGTTTTACGGTTTGCCAGGGTTTGGCAATACGTTTACTGCGGCGCGCTTCGTCCCGCAGATGACTGGCGACCATGATATCGCGTACATAGATATCCCAGCCGTACCGGGCATGCTGATACTGCGCTTCAGTCTGTTCCATGCTGGAACGCAGTTCAAGTAGTAGTCTGCGCAATAAGCCAAACTGCTTGCTGTCGATATGGGTTTTGATTGTTTGCCAGATTGTATAAAAGCTAACTTCGGGAAACGAATATCGTATGCCCAGAATATTATTTTCTGGCAGATAGTTAATTTCGATATCCAGTGTCTGAAGTTCCCGGATCAGTGCATCCCGGAGTGCAGTATCGAGCTTAGCGGGCAGGGCAATACGACACAGGCGTTGCTGTGTCTTCATGGCAACACTGCCAAGGTGATCCGATCCAACCCGGCATAATCCTGTCTGGTCAGGATTTCAATGAAACGATTTGCGTGCAACAACTCGCGAATCAACTCTCCCTGTGCGTGACCATGTTCAAACAACAGTTTGCCACCACTTTTTAGATACATATTTGCACCCGGGACGATACGACGGAATGCGTCCAGTCCAAAGCTGCCGCCATCGAGTGCCACGCGAGGTTCATAACGTATGTCACCATTGATAAATCCACTGTCCCCTGATTCTACATACGGTGGATTCGAAACGATTAGATCAAACGACTGGCTGGTCAGCGAGGCATACCAGTCGGAATGTATGAATTGAACATTTCGAATTCCCAATAGTCCGGCATTCTGTTGTGCCATAGCCAGCGTCGGCAGGCTGATATCGGTAGCGGTAACGCTGCAATCCGGTCTTTCCCTGGCAATCGCCAGCGCGATTGCGCCCGAACCGGTACCCAAATCCAGTATCTTGCAATTGTTAATGTTCTCAATTAACGCAAGTGCCTGTTCTACCAGCAACTCGGTTTCCGGTCTGGGTATCAGCGTGTGCTGGTTTACCTGAAGCCGTAACGACCAGAACTCCTTCTCGCCGATCAGATAGGCAACCGGAAAACCATTCGCGCGTTTGCTGATGAGTGAATTGAAGTCCACGATGTCACGTTGTTCGACAACTACATCTGAATGTGCATACAGAAAATAATGTGGTTGTTTGAGGATGTTGCAGAGGAGAATTTCGCAATCCAGGCGGGCCGTTGTGGGATCAGTTAATTGCTGTATACCGTATTGAATCAGTTCGCCGACGGTAACCACCCTGTCTGTTGCAAGCTGCGGCAACGTATTGCTCCGTTAATTCGCCAGCGCGGCCAATTGGTCGGCCTGGTATTCGTTAATCAACGCATCGATGATCATATCCAGATCACCCTGCAGAAACTCATCCAGTTTATATAATGTTAGATTGATGCGGTGATCAGTTACCCGGCTCTGGGGATAATTATAGGTGCGGATTCGTTCGGAACGGTCGCCACTACCAACCAGGATTTTTCGTGTCGCGGCGATTTGTGCATTTTGTCGCTCGCGTTCACCGCTGAGGATTCTGGCTTTTAATAAGGACATGGCCCGCGCACGGTTTTTATGTTGTGAGCGCTCGTCCTGACATTCAACCACGATGCCAGTCGGGATATGGGTAATACGTATCGCCGAATCGGTCTTGTTCACATGCTGTCCACCGGCGCCGGACGCACGAAAGGTGTCGGTACGCAGATCATTCGGGTTGATTTCGATATCACTGATTTCTTCCGACTCCGGCATTACTGCTACCGTACAGGCCGAGGTATGTATACGTCCCTGTGCTTCGGTTTCCGGCACACGTTGTACGCGATGTGCACCGGATTCAAATTTCAGTCTCGAATAGGCACCTTCGCCAATGATACGCAGGATCACTTCACGATACCCGGCCAGATCACTGTGGTTGGCGCTCATGATTTCTACCTGCCAGCGTCGCATTTCGGCATAACGTGTGTACATGCGTAATAACACGCTGGCGAACAAGGCAGCTTCCTCACCTCCTGTGCCTGCACGTATTTCAAGAAAAATATTGCTGTTATCAGCCGGGTCGCGTGGCAATAATAGTTTTTGCAGCTCCAGTTCGAGCCGCGTGCTTTCTGCTTCCCTGCCCAGCAACTCTTCCTGTGCCATATCGCGGATTTCACTGTCTCCATCTTTCAGTAATTCGCGGGCATGATCGATAGAACCCAGGTTTCTACGGTACAGATGGAAACACGCAACGATGGGATTGATTTCAGCCGCTTCCTTGCTTAGTTCACGGAAACTGTTCTGATTTTTAATCACGTTCGCGTCCGACATCAGACCATGTATTTCTTCCTGCCGTTCTGACAGCTTTTCCAGTTTTTGTTGCAGTGACGCTTTTAACATAAGTCGCAGTCCGTGCGGATGGTTAACAGAGAGATCATTTTTTGTCCTTGTTTTCCGGCGCCAGTGCAAACAGCGTTCTGGCCGCCCGAATCAGTTCGTCTTTTTGTTCCTGGCTGCTGTTGCGCAGCTGTACGCTGGGCGCATGGATGATCTTGTTGGCCAGTGAGCGGGCCAGTTCTTTCAACAGGATTTCCGGATCGTCACCCTGACGCAGGCGTTTTAGCGCTGCCTCCAGTACTTCCTGCTGCATGCTTTCGGCATTTTCACGAATCGCACGCACGGTGGAGACGGTATCCAGTGTATACATCCAGTCCATGAACTGGGAAACATGCGTATCGATGATTTCTTCCGCCTGTTTGGCGGCCTGCTCACGATTGCGCATATTTTCATTGATGACCCCCTGTAAATCGTCAACCGTATACAGATACACATCATCCAGTTTGCCAGCTTCCGGATCAACGTCTCTGGGTACGGCAATGTCAACAATATACATCGGGCGGTGTTTGCGTTTTTTGATGGCCAGACGCACCATCTCTGCAGAAATGATCGGTTGCTGGCTGCCGGTAGAGGTGATAAGGATATCGGCCTCATCCAGATGACTGCCGATATCATCCAGACTGATCGCATAGGCTGAAAACTCACTGGCCAGATGTTGTGCACGTTCCAGCGTACGGTTGGCAATGATCATGCGCTGCAGTCCTTTATCATGCAGATGCCGTGCGGTCAGTTCAACCGTTTCACCGGCGCCGACCAGCAAGGCGGTGCGGTTGGTCAGGTTGCCAAAGATTTGTTGTCCAAGTCGGACTGCCGCAAAGGCAATCGATACCGGGTGATTGCCTATTTCGGTATTACTGCGGATGTCCTTGGCGACCCGGAATGAATGCTGGAACAGACGCTCGAGCAACTGACCGATACTGCCGGCACTGACTGCGGTCTTGTAGGCCGATTTCAGCTGGCCCAGTACCTGTGGTTCACCCAGCACCATCGAATCCAGTCCGCAGGCAACCCTTAACAAGTGTTTGACTGCCGTGGCGTCCGGGTAGCTATACATGAATGGACGGATGTCCTGCAGTTTCAATTTATGAAATCCAGATAACCAATGCATCAAATCCTGCTGGTGTACTTCATCCAGCGAACAGTAAATTTCGGTTCGATTGCAGGTCGAGAGGATGGCTACTTCATCAATACCGCTTTTTTGCTTCAGATCGGACAATACCTCAGGCAGGATCTCGCCACTAAACGCCACCTTTTCGCGTATCTCTACCGGAGCTGTGGTATGGTTCAGGCCTAGGGCAATTAGTGTCATCGATGTAATTCTGGCTGAAGTTAGCTGCAATTATGCTATATTTTCCGAAGCTGACATTATAAATCATTTATTTATCAACTTGTTGGATTGATTCGTTACACAGCCCAACCGGATAATGTCACAAATATCGGGCTTACAGTAAAATACAGCAAGAATGCCCGGAACCGGACAATAGGCCTTATGTCTATAATCCTGTCCATAAATAATGAAAGGTCAGAACTCTATGCTTGGTGCAAACTGGAAAAGGGTCAGCAAATCGTTGACATTCATGCCTGCAGGTGTGCACCGCTCCGTGCCGTTGGCGTGTGCATTGCTCATCCTGTCTGCATGCAGTGGCTCGCCGGCGAAGCCTGAACAACCGGTTGCCGAAGTAGCCAAACCTGAGCCAGTCGTTGTCAGTGTTGAACCCGTGCGTCCCAATATCGATTTAACCGGCGACATGCTGACCCGTATACTGGAAGCTGAATTTGCAGGTCAGCGCGGCCAACTGGATACCTCGCTAAAGAATTATCTGGATCTGGCACGCGAAACCAAAGATCCGAAAATTATTGAAAGGGCCACCCGCATTGCGGTGTTTGCACGTGACGAAGCCGCTGCCTCCGAGATGGCCAATATGTGGGTCGAACTGGACCCACGTAATCCGGACCCTCATCAGGTACTGGCGGTGATGGCAATCCGCAAGGGAGATGTCGAGACAGCGTTGGTACATCTGGAAAGCATTCTGGATTATACCGAAGGTGAAATGGATCAGAAGCTGCTGATGATAGCCAGCATGCTAGGGCGCGAAGCCGACAAGGACCTGATCCTGCAGGTGATGGAAAAAATGACGGCGAAGCGTCAGGATTCACCTGCTGCGTTGTATGCCTATGCGCGTGTTGCGGCAGTACTGGGTGAATACGAGCGAGCGCTCGAATTGTTGACCCGCTCATACAGTCTGGATCCGAAAAATTCTGCGGTTGCCCTGAATTATGTCTCGATCTTGCAGCGACTGGATCGTTTTGAAGAAGCGTTGACGTGGCTGGAAAAGACACTGAAATCCGATCTGGAAGATGATTTTGATCTACGTCTGGCCTATGCCAGGTTGCTCGCTGATGTAAGACGTTATGACGATGCCGAAAAACAGTTTGAAATTCTGACAAAGGTTGACCCGAAGAACGAGGACGTATCATTTGCTCTCGCTTTGTTGTATCTGCAATCGGGCAAGGCAGACGATGCCGAAAAATATTTGCTGCGACTGGACGAACAGAGTAATAAATCCAATGAAGTGAATTACTATCTTGGACGTATTGCAGAAGATCGTGGTGATGAAGCAAAAGCGGCTGTGTGGTTCCAGGGAGTAAAATCCGGACAGAATTATTTCGATGCACAGGTAAGAATGGCGATGACTTTGGCCAGACAGGACAAGGTTAATGAGGCCCGTTCGCAGTTGCAGTCTATACATATCCAGAATGAACGTGAGGCCGTGTTGTTGATTCAGGCGGAAGCGGAATTGCTGGTCGATCTGAAACGACATGAAGAAGCTCTGCAGATATATAATACTGCTCTGGAGAAAAAATACGATCCGGATCTGATGTACTCTCGGGCGATGCTGTCAGAAAAAATGAACAGGTTGGATCTGCTCGAAGCCGATCTGCGATCAATCATTGAAAAGGATCCCGAAAATGCCCAGGCATTGAATGCACTGGGCTATACACTGGCCGACAGGACCGACCGCTATTCAGAAGCCGAACAATTGATAGATCAGGCATTGAAAATACGTCCGGACGATCATTTTATACTCGACAGCAAGGGTTGGGTGTTATACCGGCAGGGTAAACTTGAGCAAGCGCTCGATTATCTGCGCAGGGCAATGGATTTGATCCCGGACAGTGAAATTGCGGCCCATCTGGGTGAAGTGCTCTGGGTCAGTGGTGACAAAAAGGAAGCGAAGAAAGTCTGGGCTTCGGCACTGAAAGCTACGCCGGATAACACCAGTCTGCAAAACGTGATTGAGAAGTTCAATCCGTAAAGCGGGTCGTTCGTCTCCACACGCCCGGCACTTTATACAGACGGTCAACCCGGCGTAACACGCGACGACAATTCATGTTATTACATAAATTCAGAACCCCCCTGATAGCTCTGTTACTGATGTGGCTGTCTGGTTGTGCGACTACTCCGCGAGTCCCGCAACCCGTCAATGAACAACTCTGGAAACAACAACAGCAACAATTGGGTCAGCTGACACACTGGCAATTGGCCGGGCGTATCTCGATACAACTGGAAAAGGAAGCCTGGAGTGCCAGCCTTTACTGGACACAAGAGGGTGATAATTACACCCTGCGTATTGTGGCACCATTGGGTCGTGGCACTATCGAAATTTCCGGTAATAAAGATTCGGTAAAATTGCATACGGCCGATAACCGGTTACTGGAAGACAAGGATGTGGATATATTAATGCAGCAAAATCTGGGTTGGAAAATCCCGGTTGCCGCACTGATTTACTGGATCAGGGGATTGCCGGATCCACAGATGGCGATCAGCCAGATACAACTTGAACAGCCCGGACATCTGGCCTCTATCAACCAATCCGGCTGGAATGTCAGCTATGAGCAATATACCCGTGTCGGTGCGCTGGAATTGCCTTCGAGAATGACCATCGTGCGCGAACAACTGAAGCTGCGTCTGAGCATCAATAAGTGGACCATGACGGATGAATCCTGATAGCTGGCCAGCACCGGCCAAGCTGAATCTGTTTCTGCATATACTCGGTCGACGGCCTGATGGTTATCATCAGTTACAAACTGTCTTCCAGCTGCTTGAATTCGGAGATGAACTGACCATACGTGCTGATGACAAGGATCGTATAAACCTGGAGCAGGATTATGACGGAATCGATCCTGAGAAAGATTTGGTTCTGCGAGCAGCCACGTTGTTAAAAGCAAAGACTGAGACCCGAAAAGGCGCCGTGATTTCGGTAAACAAACGAATCCCGATTGGTGGTGGACTCGGAGGTGGCAGTTCGGATGCGGCAACCACACTGGTAGTATTAAACCGGTTATGGAATACCGGATTGTCACTTTGCCAATTATCAGATCTGGGCTTGCAGCTGGGAGCGGACGTACCGGTGTTTATCCAAGGACACAGTGCATGGGCTGAAGGGGTGGGTGAGCAACTGCAACCAGTTGAACTGCCTGATAACTGGTATCTGGTAATTTATCCCGATTGTCCAGTCAGCACAGCCACAGTGTTTAACCAACCTGAATTGACACGTAATTCCACACCCATCACAATACGCGACTTTCTTGGTGGAGCAGGTCATAATGACTGCGAAAAAGTGGTTTATGACTACTATCCCGAAGTCGCCGCCGCTGCAAAATGGCTGGATGGATGGACAAAGGCAAGATTGACCGGGACCGGCTCCTGTATTTTTGGCCGGTTCGGGAGTGAGCAGGAAGCAAGCACCGTACTGGCGCAGTTACCTCACGCCTGGCAAGGATTTGTCAGCCGTGGTTGTAACATGTCTCCCCTGCATCAAAAACTGGCACGCAGTGCTGGATGAGAAGTTTTGTAGAGTTGGTTGTAAATATTTTAGGCGGGGTGGGGACTAGCGGCTAAGGCACCGGGTATTGATCCCGGCATTCCCAGGTTCGACAAAATCGTATGGAACGATTTTGAACGGCCATAGGCCGGCCCGAAGGGTGGAGTACATGGATGTACGGAATCATCCTGGCACGCAGTGCCGGCTGAGAACCTGCAACTGGTAACCGTTTTAACAGTACAAATTGGGGTGTGGCCAAGCGGCTAAGGCACCGGGTTTTGATCCCGGCATTCCCAGGTTCGAATCCTGGCACCCCAGCCAAATCTATAACAGGTATAATGTAATTTTTCTGACAGACCGATAATAATATGTCTCTAAATAATGTAATGCTATTCACGGGCAATGCCAATCCACAACTGGCATCTGACATTGCTAACCGGCTGAATTTGCCGATGGGTAAAATCTCCGTGGACACATTCAGTGACGGAGAAATATTTGTCGAAATTGAGGAAAACGTCCGTGGCCGGGATATTTTCGTAATCCAGTCCCTGTGTTCACCGACCAATAATAATCTGATGGAACTGCTGATTATCACCGATGCGATGAAGCGTGCTTCCAGCGCCAGAGTGACAGCAGTCATTCCGTATATGGGCTATGCCAGACAGGACCGGCGTTCGCGTTCGGCCCGAGTACCCATCACGGCAAAAGTAGTTGCCAATATGATCGGTGCCGCCGGTGTTGACCGCGTGTTGACCGTGGATTTGCATGCAGATCAAATCCAGGGTTTCTTTGATATGCCGCTTGATAATGTGTATGCCTCGCCGGTATTGCTTGGCGATATCTGGAAGCACCGTTACCCGAACCAGATGGTGGTTTCCCCGGACGTGGGTGGTGTGGTTCGTGCCCGTGCGATTGCCAAGCGTCTCGAAGATGCGGATCTGGCCATCATTGATAAACGTCGCCCGAACCCGAATGTGTCAGAAATCATGAATATCATCGGCGATGTTGAGGGTCGTTCCTGTATTATCGTCGACGATTTGGTCGATACGGCGGGTACATTGTGTAATGCTGCTGGCGCATTAAAACAGCGCGGCGCCATTAAGGTGGTGGCTTACTGTACCCATGCAGTTTTGTCCGGCAAGGCAATTAGCAACATTGAAAAATCCAGTCTCGACCAACTGGTGGTGACCGACACCATTCCGCTCAAGCCCGAGGCGCTGGCCTGTACCCGGATACGACAACTCAGTGTGGCCGGTATGCTGGCAGAAAGTGTCAGACGTATCTCAGGCGGAGAGTCTCTCAGCTCAATGTTTATCGATTAAACTGGGAAAATCAGTCATTTCCAGAGCGAATCCGGCCCTAAACCCCAGGTTTTGGAAGACAAATCCAGTAAAAAGCCTGCGCACTTTGCCCAAATAGCCTTATAATCCCGCTCCCCGCTCCTGGCTGGTCGCAAGCCGGGGGTAAATTCAACATTAACTGTCTTGAGGAGTAGTACCATGCAAAATTTCGAACTGAATGCTGAACCGCGTTCGAACGTAGGGAAAGGTGCGAGCCGCCGCTTACGTCGTACTGGTAAGGTACCTGGTGTGGTGTATGGCACCGAAAAAGAACCCGTATCAATTCAGATGGACCATGACGATCTGGTACATCATCTGGAGAACGAGGCATTTTATTCTCACATTCTGACCCTGAAGCTGGGCACCGAAGTGCAGGAAGTTGTACTCAGGGATCTGCAACGTCATCCATACAAGCCAAAATTGATGCACATCGATCTACAGCGTATTAGCGCCAGTGAAAAGATCACCATGCGCGTACCGATCCATATTATTAATGCCTCAATCTGCCCGGGCGTGAAGGACGAGAAGGGTATCGTCAACAGCCTGATGTCGCAGCTGGAAGTAATCTGTTTGCCGAGAAATCTGCCGGAATACATCGAAATCGATATTGCCGCACTGCATGTTGGTCAATCGTTCCATCTGTCAGACGTGAAGCTGCCTGAAGGCGTTGAACTGGAACTGCTGGTTTCAGGTGGCGATGCCGATCAGGCTATCTGTTCAGTACAACCTCCACAGGCTGAAGAAGTTGAGAAACCTGCACAAGCTGCTGTTGCCGCTACGGCAACCGCTCCTGCAGCTGACTCGGGCAAGACCGGCGGATAATTACGTCCTGAACGGATTACTGTGCCAGCATCATTAAAATTGATCGTTGGTCTCGGTAATCCCGGACCGGAATACTCAGAAACCCGGCATAATGCCGGGTTCTGGTTTCTGGATCGGCTGGCAGCAGACCATCATGCGGCTTTTGCCTTTGACCGCAAGTTCCACGGAGAGATAGCGCGTCTGGTCACAGACAACGTGGATTGCCGATTGTTGAAACCTTCCACCTTCATGAATAACAGTGGCAGAGCTGTACAGGCAGCCAGTGATTATTATGGCGTGAGTCCGGAACAGATACTGGTCGTACACGATGAGATTGACCTGGAAAATGCCGTGATCCGATTGAAGCAGGGTGGCGGTCATGGTGGACACAATGGGTTGCGTGACATCATTGAACAAACCGGACAGAAGGACTTCCTGAGACTGCGCATAGGCGTTGGTCATCCCGGACATAGCAGCAAGGTACATGGTTATGTGCTGTCCAGACCGAGTTCAGAGCAAAGACGCCAACTGGACCAGTCGATCGACGATGCGCTGTCAGTGATGCCACTGTTATACAAAGTTGAGCAGAACAAGGCCATGTCCACATTACACACGGTGAAAAAATCATCATCCGATTCAAAACAGCAGGAGTCAGAATGAATTCAGTAACAGGGATCTGCACCGGGTTGCAGAAAGCGGTGTAGCCATGGGATTTAAATGTGGAATTGTCGGGCTGCCGAATGTGGGTAAATCAACCCTGTTTAATGCGCTAACCAATTCAGCCATCAGTGCTGAAAACTATCCTTTTTGTACGATTGATCCAAATGTAGGGATCGTGCCGGTTCCGGATACCCGGTTGCATAAATTGCAGGACATCATCAAATCGAAACAGATTGTTCCGGCGCATATGGAGTTTGTCGATATCGCCGGTCTGGTCGAAGGTGCCTCCAAAGGAGAGGGGTTGGGTAACAAGTTTCTTTCCCATATACGTGAAACCAATGCGATTGCACAGGTCGTCCGTTGCTTTGATGATGACAATATCATCCACGTGGCAGGCAAGGTGGATCCGCTGTCGGATATCGATGTAATCAATACTGAACTGTGTCTGGCGGATCAGGAAGCAATCGACAAGGCTTTGCAAAAGGCGCAGAAAGCCGGTCGCAGTGGCGACAAGATCGCATTAAAGCTGCAGGCCTTGCTGGAAAGGGTGTACGCACATGTTGATCAGGGCAATCCAGTTCGCTCGTTGTCACTGAATGATGAAGAAAAATTACATATCCAGGACATGCAGCTACTGACCTCAAAACCGATGTTGTATATCGCCAATGTCGAGGAAGCTGGTATTGAATCGAACAAATGGATCATCAAATTGAACGAACTGGCGCAACGGGAAGGTTCCAGTGTGATTCCGGTGTGTGCAGCGATCGAAGCCGAAATTGCGCAGCTGGAAGAAAGTGAAAAGAAAGAGTTCCTCGAAGGACTGGGTCTGGCAGAGCCGGGGTTAAACCGGATTATCCGTGCCGGCTTTAAACTGTTGGGTTTGCAAACCTATTTTACTGCGGGACCGAAGGAGCTGCGCGCCTGGACCATCAAGGTTGGTGACACCGCGCCTCAAGCCGCGGGCAAAATCCATACCGACTTTGAGCACGGATTCATCCGCGCCGAAGTGATTGCCTATGAGGACTATATTGGCTTTAATGGTGAAGCGGGTGCGAAGGAAGCGGGTAAATGGCGACTGGAAGGTAAGGAATATGTGGTACACGATGGTGATGTCATGCTGTTCCGGTTTAATGTGTGATTAATAATTAGCCACAGAGATCACAAGTAAATAGTGAATATCATTTGCGGGGTAGGCGCAGATCATGTCATTTTCCCCGGAAATCCTGATTTTGCATGTTCTTATATTTTAATAATTATTGAATCAGTTTTATTGCCAATCTCCGTGTTCTCTGTGGCCAAATTAAATTAGTAATTATGAAATTGCTGAAACTACGCCAGGAAATAATCCGCACCGTCTGCTCATTCGGTCCGGCGGGATTGAGTATTGGAACGTCCGGTAATGTCAGCGTCAGGACGCAGGACGGATTTTTAATCACCCCGACCGGGGTCGCCTACGCAGAATTAAAACCAGCCTCCATCATCGAGCTGGATCTATCCGGCAAACGAATAACCGGCAAATTATTGCCTTCTTCTGAATGGCGTATCCATGCGTATCTGTACCGTAAACGTCCGGAAGTGAAAGCGATTGTGCATGTGCATTCAACCTATGCCACGACCGTTTCCTGTATCCGACAAACCATCCCGGCAATTCATTATCATATATCCCTGCTTGGGGGCGACTCAGTCCGTTGTGCTGACTACGCTACCTTTGGTACCCGTCATCTATCTGTCAACGCTGTGCATGCGCTGGAGGGTCACTATGCTTGTCTGCTGGCCAACCATGGTCAGCTGGCGCTGGGGGATGATCTGACGACTGCACTAAAGCGGGCAATCGAAGTGGAGCAACTGGCCAGGCTGTATTGCATTGCCAGTGCAGTCGGCAAACCGGTCGTGCTCGATCAGGATGAAGTCAAAATCAATCTGGAGAAATTTCGGCATTACGGCAAGCAGGAGACCTAGTGGAACTCTGGCAAGGCCTGTTGATTTTTGTGCTCGGGATCATGTCCGGGTTTCTCAACGTGATGGCCGGTGGTGGCTCCTTGCTGACAGTGCCGGTAATGGTATTTATGGGTATTCCTGGGCCTGTCGCCAATGGCACCAACCGGATTGGTATCCTCACGCAAAATATCGCCGCCGTGATCACCTTTTTCCGAAAGGGCTTTTCAGACTTTAAACTCAGCATGTCCCTGTCGGTGATGACCATCCCCGGTTCGATCGCTGGTGCGTATCTCGGCAGTCAACTTGAAGGGATCTGGTTTAATCGCATACTGGCGATCATCGTGCTTGGTGTGATGGTAATCATGGCCTTTGACAGGGGTAACAGCGATGTCGCTACAGGCCAGCCCGTTTCACGCGGACGAATGCTGGCCGGGCATTTGCTCATGATTGGTGTTGGCTTCTACGGTGGCTTCATACAGGTCGGTGTGGGCTTTCTGGTCATGCCAGTGTTAAACCGGGTGCTCGGAATCGATATGGTACGTACCAATATGCACAAGGTTTTTATTGCCGGCGTTTATACTATTGTGGCGCTGATTGTATTTGCCACTCAAATCCAGATACTTTGGGTGCTTGGTACCTTCCTCGGATTGGGTAATGCCATCGGTGGCTGGCTCGGTACCCATTTAACTATCTCAAAAGGAGAGAAGTTCATCAGGCTGGTACTCAATCTGGTACTTGTCGTGTTTGTGATCAAGTTGTTATTCTTTACTTAAGAACCAGTGGAAGATGGGGGCATTACCGAGTTGCTTGAAACGGTCAATAGAATAATAGAGTGATAAAACCATCCGAATTGTCCTGCTGGAAATGCAGTGCGTCACTAGCAGACGTATTACTGCCCTTGTCCAGACTGGCCAAATGCAAATCCTGTAATGCCGATCTGCATGTATGCCGTATGTGTCAATTTTATGATACGACCGTCAGCAATGCCTGCACCGAGCCGGTTGCCGAGAAAGTCACAGACAAGCAGCGCAAGAACTTCTGTGGTTACTTTCAGCCCGATGTTGACGCCGGTAACAGGGTAAAAGCCACAGCGGATGTCGCAGCACTAAGCCAGTTGGACGCGCTTTTTGGTCTAAGTGGCTCAAGCAAAGATTCCAGTCCGGTTCTCACAGCTGAAGAATTAGCCAGACGTAAACTGGATGAGCTATTTGGTTTGAAGCCAGACGACAAGTAACCCCATCTGTATTCACCAGTCCACCCAAAGAGCTGAAGGGGAAGATAAATAATCCCCCGGTGTTTATTCGTTAAAATTTCGTAAAGAATTTTCCAGCATTGCCGTACTGGCGAATGCCAGCATCCATCTTTCCGCAAAATAATGCCCAAATGAATGCCAGCGATGCATTTAAGTCATGACACGTTGAATAACTAAGGAAATGAAGTGGTCGGTCAGAAAATAGAAAAGCCCCGGTAGCGGGAGGGGGGTGCTACACGGGGCTTTGTAAAAAGGGGTTTAAAGCCCTTTAACGCTGTGAACAATAGCACCTCTCCCGGTAGCTATAAATAGAGTTGGAATAGAATCAGTGTTTACTATGGGTAGTTAAATATCACGCCTTCGTTCAAAGCTGTAAAAAAGCATGAACCGGTTCACACTATCAAAAGACTTGTAATTAAACTTTCACAATTCGTTTCATTTCACTCACGACCGTCCTGTTAGGCGTTCGTTGTTTTCCACTTATCATTTTCCATTATATTTTGGGTCAAAATCCACTATCCATTCTATACCGTATTTGTCCCTGAACATTCCAAAATAGGAACCCCAGGGAATATGGCCAAGAGGAAATTCAATTTGCCCACCTGCTGAAAGTCCGTTGAACAATTTGTCAGCTTCTTCCTTACTTTCTGCACTGATTGAAATTTTACTTCTGTTTTCATTTTCATTTGTTCGTCCCATACTTTCCGGAACATCATTGGCCATTAAAACGTTTTTACCTATAGGCAAAGCAATGTGCATTATTTTATTGACTTCTTTTTCAGCGACTAGAAATTCAGGGTTAGCGAGGTCTTTGAAACGCATAATTTTTGCGAACTCCCCGCCAAATACGGATTTGTAAAAATTGAATGCTTCTTCGGCATTGCCGCTGAAGTTTATGTGGGGATTGATAAGTGCCATGTTTTACCTCTTGGACTGTTTATTCACTTGAATCGAATTTCTGGGTGCAGGGTGTCGCAATATAACATTGCCTAACGATCAAACTTAGTGGGTCGCCGCTTTTTGGCCGTCCACTGCAGTGTATTGTTAGCAGACTTATAGTTCATGGGACATATAAATCATTCTGTTACTTGTTATAAATCCTCGGTTTGAATAAAACTTTTCTACTTGGGTATCCCTCGCAGTAAGGAGAGTGGCTTTAAAGTAGCCATTCTGCTTTAAATGAAACTCCAATTGCATTACTAATTCTGACCCAATGCCATTGCCTTGATATTTTGGATTAACAAATAATTCCACTATCTCAAATTCTTTCCAGCTTTTAAAAGTGAGGGAGCGACCAAGTACTGATGCAATTGGTTTGTCAGAATCTTCGTGCAATAAACCATAGAACCCTGGAGAGTTATATATTCCGGTTAATCTGTCTTTCGCCCATTCAGTTTGCCACTCTTCGTCCCAAGGCGGCTCATTGAATACAGAAACATAGAGATTTGATATTGGGGCGATATCCTGTTCTACAATCTCTCTAATGTGTGTCATTATCTGCTAACACGTTACTCAAGGGAAAAGTGAAGAGATAATATTATATAGACGGCAATGCGAGACATAAGAGCCCCCCCCTTATTGATCATTGACCTGAGTAAAGATAACCAACTTACAGAGCAATATCCAGCTTTCTCGTTTTCCTCATTCTCAAGTTAAATAAGGCGTTTTTTGGCCAACGCCTTATTTAATTGCTTGTTGAACCGTGTTCCGCAATGCATTCGTCAGTATCGTTCCGATTATTTTATTATTGCTGATCAGCCATTTCTGGTTGATTTCAATCTCAATGCCAAGATAACGCTTTGCGGGTAATTGCTTACGTAGCCAGGTAGTCAGGCCGTCAGCACTACCGCGATAGGGGTAGTTTAGCCGGATAATATACTTTGAGCCTTGTTGCAGTTGGGTCTGTAATGATAGACAAAACGATTTTTCCCGAGTTCGGTTTGGGTCATAGAGCAACCCAACGTCAGCGATTCTGGCCTGTCCTGCCAGCACAGGTGTAAATGTATGGATTGACAGGTGCAGCACGGTATTACCTTGCGCAATCGTATCCTTGATTTGCTGCTGCATAATCTGCCGGTAAGGATAATAGTAGTCACGCAGGATCTGCTCTCGTTCGAGTTGGTTGCACGCCTGCGTGTATTCTGAAAACAGTTTACGGTGATGAGTGGAGCGGTTCAGATCAACCAGCAAGCGGCTGATGTCTGAGTAGAGCAGCGGTGCGGGCAAACTATTGGCGAGCTGTCTGGCTATGGACAACGCACCGATATCGAGTCCTCGGTGTGTGTTCAGTATGGATGTGGCTTTATTGAAATAGCGCCGGTACGCGGCAGGTATCCGATTGCCGCCATGTTCACACGTCAGTATGAGCTGACTAGTCAATGCCTTCAAACAGCTGACCTTTTTCAAGGCAGAGGGACAGTACGCGGTAGATTTCCTGTAATTTGGATTTGCGGAATCCTTTCAGCAAAGGTTTGGCAATTCGGCGTGCGAGTGGTCCGGCTTCGAGTAGTAAACTTATGGCTTGATCCTGACCGGTATGGCCGTTGGCCAGTTGTGGTTTGACGGATTCGTACAGGTGTTGCCACAGTTCTCGTGCCTCACAACGGCGTTCGGGAAAGCGAAGCAGACGCAGAAAATCGCGGTTGTCGATTACGGTCCGGTCGGCATAACGGATCGTGTCGGTAAAAATCGCGGCGAGTGCTTCGGTAGATATGGCAAGCTGGTCGGGTAAGTCTGACCATTCATTACTGACGAGTTTTTTCAGCACGGCAACGATCAAGCTGGCAATGGCCAGATCCGCGATCGGTGATTCCTGTACATCCAGCACACGGATTTCCAGTGCGTTGCGTTCAAATTTCGCAATCGCACCGCGTGAATTTAGCCATTCTTCCTGCAGGATTTTGTCCGGATCGTGTGCGGCAATGTCCGCATACATTGGTTGCAGGATCACCTGATCATATTCGGCTCGCGTCAGCACCGGCTCCGGGATAACCAGCCCAGTAATGCTTGGAATGATCTCGGCATTACGTCGATAGGTTTCAAGACGTGTATCCATCAGTCCGGTGAGTTCACCTTCCATCACCGGTGAGCTCGCTGCAATCGCAGGTAATATCGGTAGTATCAAGCGGATGGCAGTATGCAATCGACCAAATTCAGCGTCGTTCGCAAACGGCAGATTGATGTGCATGCTTTGCAGGTTCGACCAGCCGTGGCCCTGGCAATTAAAAATACGGTTGTAGGTGTCGTAAATTTCGGATGCACCGTGTGGCCAGAGCTTTGTATGAAGGAACGGATTCATCCACGGATGCATCGCGGTTGGCATTAACCGACCATCCATATTATCCAGTATTGCATTGATGTGATTGATGCTGTGCTGGAATTGTTCCGGTAATACCGATAATGAAGCGACCGGCCCGTTCGATTTCATCTCGATCACGTGCAACACCACTTCATTCGACCAGGCGACTGGCCCCTGTTCGACTTCGTTTACATATTCACCGGCAACCTCTTTTATCAGCGCATCGGATACCGGCAAGACATCCAGACTGTCACGTTCGACAATCATGTATTCCAGTTCTATGCCATAGGCTTGAAACAGGGATAACGGTGTTGCCGGGTCACTCATCAGCTATTTAAGCCGCGCTTGCGGTTTTCGATGCGTCTGAGGAACGTGCCCATGATTTCGCGATACAGCGCATCCTTGAGTACCTGATCTTCATATCCGGCATCGATGTTCGGATTGTCATTTACTTCGATCACATAGCATTTTTGACCGACCTGTTTGATATCCACCCCGTACAGCCCGTCACCGATCAGATTGGCCGCTTTTAACGCAGTCTTGACCACTTCATCCGGCGCCTCGCCTATAGATAATGTATCGACACTGCCTTCACCACTGGTGTTGCCCGCTTCGTCACGCTGGATCACCTGCCAGTGTCGACGCGCCATATGATAACGGCAGACAAACAACGGCCTGCGATCACAAATACCCACGCGCCAGTCAAAATCGGTCGGCAGGAATTCCTGTGCCACCACCAGATCCGACTTGGTCAATAACTGGGTCACCGCTTCTTCCAGCTGATCCTCGTATTCAAATTTTTTCACGCCCATCGAAAAAGCGCTGTCCGGTTGTTTCAGGATCACCGGCATGCCAAGCACTTCCGCAATTTTATTAATATTGTTCTTGTGGATGATTAAGGTTTTTGGCACAGGTACACCGTGCCGGGTCATCAGTTCGGCCAGATAGACCTTGTTCGAACATTTGAGGATCGAATCCGGATCGTCCATCACAATCAGGCCTTCTGCGGCTGCACGCTGGGCAAAGCGGAAGGTGTAGTGATTGACGGCCGTGGTCTCGCGGATAAACAGTGCGTCAAATTCGGCCAATCGATGCAGGTCATTCCGGGTAATCATTTCGCAATCGAGTCCGACCGCTTCTGCCGCTTTCTGGAATTTTTTTAGCGCACCGGCATTTGAAGGTGGATAGCCTTCGGTCGGGTTATGCAGCAGGGCAATATCATAACGCGGCGTGGATCGTTTGCGTGGACGGCGTTTATGGCCGGAGAAGTAATCGGATGCCGCATCAATCACAAATTTGCGATGGGTTGCCGGAATATCGCTGACAGCAATCGTGCGGATAGAATCGAGTTTCCACTGATCCAGCTTGATGAATGTGGCCCGTAGTAGCGGTGCACGGAACAGGTTAAACAGCCCCAGACTCAAGCTGTCATATCGTTTTGCCGTATTACGGCCAAAATAGATACTCAGTGTGAATTTTTTCGATTGCAGCGGTTTTAACGTGCTCTGAATCTGTTGCTCCATATCTTCCGAAAGCACACGTATCACATGCTGGGATTTCAGATCCTGAATGGTGTTGATGTCCGGCAGCGGCTTGTGACCCCGTGCAGCGGCCAGCAATGACACATAATAGCCACTGCTCTGGTACGCATAGGAGCGACACAGATTGAATACTTTGGTGGTACGGTCCTCGCTGTAGGTCGGATCGGTCAGATATGCGCGTGCAGAAGTGACAGAGACCCCGGGGATGTTCAAAGGCCAGTTCTTTGGATTATTTACGACCAGAAGGATATTCATAGATCAGTCATGATTATTATTTTTATGTGGCTGGATAACAAGCAGATTTGCATCATAGGTCAGCACGCCCAGCAAGATAGAGCAAATGACTCTATCAATGTTGACCGGGTAGACCTGGGTCGGTGCGGCCGGATTCGGATGCAACGGGTCGGTGACCAGTACCGTGCGTCCTTCGCGGTGATAACCGTTCAGAATGACAAAATGCCCGGCTGGTGTGCCGCGTATATCATCGTGTTCGTCTTTCGGACCGTACTCGCGTTTGTCCCGATACAAAAACGTTGCGCTCAGACCAGTGAGGATGGGCAAACCGCGTTGTAGTATGCCGCGTATCAGACCAGGCGTTAGATCCACAAATTGCAGTTGCCCACCCAGTTCGAGGAATTCCAGATAGCCCTGGGTCGCCACTTTCAGTTTGTTGCTAGGTTTTTCCCTGACTTGGGCGCGCAGCTTGTCAGCAATATCAATTGAATCGGAGGCAAACCAGCTCGGATCAAACATCTGCAGATTGTAAGTGTAGATGGTCGCCTTGAATCCGCGTTTTAGTGCGGCACAGGCGAGAAAGACCGCCAGCGTGCCGCCGGCCTGTAGCATCTGGATTTCGTTTATGACTTCCTGCAGGCTAATTTTGTGCCCGTAGTAGTTTAACAAGGCATGCAGGCAGGTCGGCCCACAGGTCGAATTGTCCGGCTGCGGTTCAATCGCGACAGCGAGTTCAATATCCATCGGCAGTGTGATTCAGGTCTGGCATCAGGTCAGTATAATGCACACAGCAGGAGCTGAGGCATACTTTAACCATCAAATTTCAGTACCTGCCCGTTTCGGTTCTGGTCTAAACTTGGAACAACGTACCGGAGCAAGACAAACGACCATGTGCCGATTTACGCTTTATCAGGGCCCGCCAATACTGCTCAGCTCCTTGCTGATAGAGCCTGCACACTCGCTGATACGCCAGAGTTCAAACAGCAAGGAACGTGACGAACCCTTAAATGGAGATGGTTTTGGTGTCGGCTGGTATGCCACCGGCCTGACCGATGAACCAGCGGTATTTCGTTCGATCACCCCCGCCTGGAACAACCGTAATCTGCACAATCTGGCCCGCGTGGTGGCCAGCCCCTGTATTTACGCCCATGTACGAGCGGCGACACAGTCTAGCGGAGTCAATGAAGCAAATTGTCATCCTTTCCGTTACGGTAAATTGCTGTTTATGCACAATGGCGATATCGGCAACTTTCAAAAAATTCGCCGACGCTTGCTGGAAACCATCAGCGACGAGGCTTTTGGTAATGTTTATGGCAGCACCGACTCGGAGCATTTTTTTGCCGTCGTGATTGATGAATTACTTAAACGCCACGCTATCACTGCAATGGATCTGGCGGCGTCGCTGGATGCTGCAATCAAGCGCGTGGTCGCCATCGTCAAACAATACGGAGACGGCGAACCCTGCTATCTGAATATTGCGGTTGGTGATGGCAAGAATGCGGTGATATCACGGTATACCAATGATCCCGCCTCACCGCCAGAATCGCTGTACTGGTACAGCGGCAGTTTGTATGAACCCTGCATGGACGGCAGGAGCGCAGGAAGTGAGATGATCGTCAGTTCGGAGAAACTAACCGATGATCCCAATTGGCACATTGTCCCACCGAACCATATGGTCGTGCTTGGAGAACAGCAGTCGTTGCAAATCCTGCCCTGCGGCTAGTTATTCTGCTTACATGACATCGTTACCACTGAACAGTTATAATCCCGGCCTGTTATTTTTATATTCATTACACTTTACTGGAGGATTTTGCTGATGGATGGACTGATGGCTGAAATCATGGCCCCACAGTTCTGGACTGGATTGATGACGATCATCTGGGTCAATGTCATTCTGTCTGGTGACAATGCCGTGGTTATAGCGCTGGCTGCACGGTCCTTACCGGAGAAACAGCAGAAACTGGCGGTAATGTGGGGCGCCGGTGCCGCCGTTATCCTGCGTATCGTACTCACGTTTGCCGCAGTCGAAATGCTCAAATTACCGTTCCTGAAAATCATCGGCAGTCTGCTGCTACTCTGGATTGCAGTGAAGTTGCTGTTACCGGAGGATGAGGACGAGGGCAATATCTCCTCCAACAGTAATATGTTCTCAGCAATTAAAACCATTCTGATCGCGGATCTCGTCATGAGTCTGGACAATGTGATCGCGGTGGCCGCGGCCGCCAAGGGCAGTAGCTTGTTACTGATTCTGGGACTGGCAATCAGTATTCCGCTAGTCGTGTTTGGTGCCTCGATGTTGTTGAAATTAATGGATCGTTATCCGGTCATTATTACGTTGGGCGCAGCCATACTGGGTATTGTTGCCGGTGAGATGATCATTACGGACCCTGTGGATTTACACTGGATCGAGGAACATGCCGAATGGCTGCATTGGGTCGCACCTACTTTCGGAGCCATCCTTGTGGTCGGCCTGGGCAGATGGCTTGCCAACCGAATAGTCGGCAAGCAGAAACCACTGGTCGATTTGGCTAATGAATTACCGAAATCCTGACACCGCCCTGACAGACAGACACTGGAGCAAGATATGTTAAAGATACTGGTAGCAATTGACGGTTCAGAGCACAGCGAGCGTATCATTGCCCGCATACTAAAGCTGATTTCGCTGTACAAGGACAATGTGGAGTTGCATGTGCTCAATGTGCAACATCCGATACCTTATGGAAACAGGATTTCCTCTGTGATCGGCCATGACACCATAGCGCAATACCATCATGAGCTGGGTGATCAGGCTTTGCAAAGCGCGCTGGACGTGCTCGATAATGCCAAAGTCAAATATGTGAAACATATCGGTGTTGGCGATGCGGCTGAGGTAATTTTGCAGTTTGCCCGCGAAAAGCAGTGCACGCAGATTATCCTCGGTACCCATGGCATGGGTTCTGTATCCGGAATTCTGCTTGGTTCGGTGGCCAGAAAGGTGGTGCACTTATCCGCCCTCCCGGTCACCTTGATACGGGAATAAGCCTTTTCTTAACAGCCTCTGGCCGGAAGATCCGTCCGAGGCCTGTCAGTCCTCGTCGAGTTTCTTGTGCAGCTCTACCGGTTTGCCCTGCTTGCTGCGCAGCCGCAGATTCAGCGCTTCGACCACCACAGAGAACAGCATGGCGAAATAGATGTAGCCTTTGGGCACATGCACATCAAAGCCTTCGGCGATCAGTGCCGCGCCAACCATAATCAGGAACGACAGCGCCAGCATTTTCAGTGTTGGATGTTTGTCGACAAAATCACCAATCGGTTTGGCCGCAAACAGCATGATGCCTACCGCGACGATGATCGCAATCGCCATGATCGATACATGATCGGCCAGACCGACTGCCGTGATCACTGAATCGAGTGAGAATACGATATCGAGTATCGCAATCTGGAATAGGATGGAACCCAGATTGGCCGCGACAATCTTTCCTGCATGGTCCTCATGCGCACCTTCGAGACTGTTGTGAATTTCTGAAGTGGATTTGCCGAGCAGGAACAGCCCGCCACCAATCAGAATAATGTCGCGTCCGGAGATCTCCTGACCCAATATGGTAAACCAGGGGTCCACCAGTGTGACCACCCAGGCAATGGAAAATAAAAGTGCGAGCCGGCTAACCATGGCCAGTGCAAGACCAGTCGTTCTGGCGAAATTGCGTTGATGCGCCGGTAAGCGCCCGACCAGTATCGAAATAAAAATGATATTGTCGATGCCGAGCACGATTTCCAGTGCAGTCAGGGTAGCCAGGGATATCCAGGCTTCGGGGCTATTAATCCATACAAACATGGCTTTTATGTCTCCGGTTAGTTCAGTTTGTCAGCGGGTCTGGTTATTTCTGCAATGGGTAAATACCCATCCACTATTTTTCGCTATAAGAATGAAACACGGTTGTGGTGCCATCCCGATGAATCGCCAATACATCATACGCCTGTGAGCGCCCGGCCACTTCCATGCCCGGAGATCCGAGCGGCATGCCGGGAACGGTCAGTCCGATAATGTCCGGCTTTTCCGCAAGCACCTTGAGAATGTCGGCAGCGGGGACATGGCCTTCCATCACATAACCCTGTACGGTTGCGGTATGACAGGAAGACAGGTTGGCGGGTACATTGTATTTCGTTTTATAGGCACTGATATCGTCGACAGCCACTTCGGTGACGGAGAAGTGGTTTTGACGTAAGTGTTCAGACCATTTGGAGCAACATCCGCAGTTCGGGTCTTTATAAACGACAATTTCGGTAGTTGCATTTCCAGCTGCCAATACCAGACAACTGAACAGCGTCAGAAGCAAAATCAGATAATATTTTTTCATTTCAGTTTTCCTTGCTGGCAGGTTCAGGCAGTTTCAGTACAGTGATTCTATCGTAATGGTGTTTCGACATTATGACTGTGACGGATGAATGAAAGTTCATCCACTGACAGGAACATAAACTAACACAAGAATCGTGTGAACTGGCAGGGATTTATCGTGGAGTGATTACTCGTCGTTGTCGATCTGCACCTGTTTGATGCGCCCGCTGGCACCCCGTTTGATGGTCACCCGGGATTTGGGGCAATCAAAATGCGCTGCAACCAGTGTTATTAATTCCTTGTTGGCCTTGCCATCTACCGGTGGGGATTTCAGTTTGGCCGACCAGATATCGCCCTGTATCGGCGGTTCCAGCACACTGGTTCTGGCATTGGGTTTGACTTTGACCTGCAGTAGCAAGAGGGATTGCCAGACTGATTGGTTACGGCTTGGCTAACGGCATTCTGATTAAATCGTATTTGCCGGGACCTTGTACCACCATATAACGACACAAAACAGCTTGTGTGTTTTCCACGGTATGTAGTACCCCTGCATAGATTGTGGTTTTTTGTCCGGGCAGCAGGACGGTCATCTCAAGGTTCTGTTGGTGTACAAACATTTGTCCTTCCAGACAAATACACAGTTCATTTACCTGGGTATGGTAGTGACTGGAGCCCACGGAGTGAGGCTGAATGACAAACTCGGCCACACGGACTTCACCAGTGTTGTAGAGTGTGTTTACGAGCTTGACGCCATCCATCATAAAATTATGTCAGAGTAAATCTAGGTTGCGGGTTAGGGTTTGCTATCGAAAAATTCGACCACACCGGTCTCGAGCGAATACTCCGCACCGACTACCAGCAGGCCCTGATTTTGTATCATGTTTTCAAGCATGGTTGAGCCATGTCGCAACTGGTTTACGGATGCCTTGATATTGGCGCGCACGGCGGCATTGACCAGAGCATCATGATTATGACGTAATTCGGTATCCATCAGGATTTCCACCGATGGGCTGACGCGGTCGACGATAGAACGCAGATTAGGTGAGTGATCTTCACGCGGACGCGCCAGTTCTTCCAGCGTGGCCAGTATGGCCCCACACATTGAATGACCGAGCACAACCACCAGCCGGGTTCCATAGCGTTCCACAGCAAACTCAACACTGCCAACCTGGGAAGGGGCAACAATATTGCCAGCCACACGGATCACAAAAAGATCCCCCAGACCTTGATCAAATACGATCTCTGCCGGTACGCGTGAATCGGAGCAGCCCAGTATGATCGCAAATGGCGACTGACCGGCAGTTAATTCCATACGGCGTAAGCGGCTGGATACCGAATCACTACCACGCAATTCTGTGACAAAGCGGTGATTGCCGTCCTGTAATTGTGCCAGAGCTTCTGTAGCCGATATCATGCGTATTACATCCTTCTGTTTTGCGTCGGCACTGTGATTACTTGTCTCTTACGACAGAATTTTTCATCGTGCCTATGCCTTCATAAGTACATTCGGTCTTGTCGCCATCCTGCAGGTAGATCGGTGGTTTACGCGCCGATCCGACGCCCGAAGGTGTACCGGTAGCAATGATATCGCCTGCGCGCAGGGTCAGGATGTTGGAAGCGTACTCGACCAGCTCAAACACATTATGGATCATCAGCTTGCTGTTGGATTCCTGCATGACCTGACCATTCAACACAAAGCGGATATCCAGATCACTCGGGTTTTGCACAAATTCACGCGGCACGATGAACGGTCCCAGCGGTGCAAAGGTATCGTGTGATTTGCCCATCAACCAGTCAGAACCATAACGGGTATCGCCACGTCCTTCACGATCTGAAATGTCCATTTCCAGCGTGTAACCAAAAATATAATCTGCGGCATTTGCAGTAGCGACATGTTTGGTATCTCGACCAATGACCACACCCAGTTCGCATTCCCAGTCGATCTGGGTGCGTTTTGCCGGCAGGTGTATTGTCTCCTCATGCGCAATGACAGCAGACGAGGCTTTCTGGAACATATACGGTGTCCAGCGACGGTCCTTGGCTTGCGGTTCCCAGATACCGGCCGGGCGGGTTGATTCCTTGGCCGCAATACCCGGTTCAGCGCTGCCATCGACGCCATCATCACGCACCCCTTCCATTTCCAGCGCGTGTTCGGTGTAATTTAATGCCGCATTCATCATGCTGACTGGATACATGATGGCCGGTTTTACTTTCAGATCCGGTAATGCATGGACCCAGGCAGGACGGTTCGTTTCCGGCATCGCATTCACGGCAGCGACAATTTCAACAATGCGTGTACGCAGGCCAGTATCATATGCACTAATCAACGCTTTCATATCGGCAGGACTATCCATTGCGGGGCCGGTAGATTTGATCGCCGCATTGGCCGCAGCCAAATCTATGATGAGTGTGTCGTTCAGTACGATACCAATTAGCGGTTTGCCCTGAAGTTCGAAGTTACCGAGTTTGAACGGAGTGACGGCGGGTTGGGCCTGCGCACTGGCAAAGGTGCAAGCAAGCAGGCAGACGGTTAACAGGTTTAGTGCAGATCGGAACATAATTCCCCCCGGGTGTGGTCGTATAGTCTATGTCAGCAACTGTATTACCCATTATATTAATGGGTAGCATCAACAATTAGCAATTGCTTGTGTCGGTCAGTCTACCTGTACGCAGAAACCTTTCAGATACTCCGCCTCGGGGAAATTCAATGCAACCGGATGATCAGCCGATTGCCCCAGTCTTTCCACAATACGCCCCTGCCTGCCTGCATCCAGTGCCGCATCGGCTACAATCTTCTGGAACAATTGTGTATCCAACAAACCGGAGCAGGAAAAGGTCATCAACATGCCGCCGGGCCGTAACAGCGCGAATGCCTGCATGTTCATGTCCTTGTAGGCACGTGCACCGCGGGTCAGTGCTTCTTTGGATTCAATCAGTTTGGGTGGATCCAGCACGATCAGATCAAACTGTTTCTGTTGACGACGATAGGCGCGGAGCTGTTCAAACACATTCGCTTCGAGAAACTCACAGGTCGAGACATCCAGATTATTCAGTTGCAGATTCTCTTTCGCAATACCCAGAACTGTGGCCGACGAATCAATGTTCATCACCGAACGGGCGCCGCCGGCACAGGCAGCCACTGCAAACGCGCCGGTGTAGGAAAAGCAATTCAGCACATCACGATCCTTTGCGTATTGTTGTATTTTTAAACGGTTATCACGCTGATCCAGATAGAAGCCGGTCTTGTGGCCGTGACGGATATCGACCAGAAATTTCATGCCATTTTCGGTGATGCTGATTCTGTCGCCAGGTTCTTTTCCAGCCACATGTTCACTGCGTTTGGGCAGTCCTTCCTTTTCCCGCACTTCCACATCAGAACGATCATAAATCGCCAGTCCGGGAAATTGTTGCTGCAGGATTTCAAGGATGGACGGACGCCAGTACTCGGCGCCGGCAGATAGAAACTGGCAGACCAGTACTCCTGCATAGCGGTCGATAATCAGTCCGGGCAGGCCATCGCTTTCTGAAAAAAACAGACGCAAGGCCGCGTCTGAATGTAGTCCCAGACCCAGGGCTGCACGTCGAGCAAATGCCGCCTGCAAGCGGTTTCGGAAAAATTCCGGGTCGATACTGACTTCCGGATCAAAACTCCAGACCCGACCACGCATCTGTGAGGCCGGAGACCAGGCAGCGAGCGCGATGACTTTACCGCTGGCATCCCTGACTTGCATGGTTTCACCCGCCACCGGTTTACCTTGTACATCGGCGATTGCGCCGGAAAATATCCACGGATGTTTGCGCAGCAGTGATTTCTGGCGACCGGCTTTTAAGATAATACTGTTCACAATATGTTTTCCTGTTGCGGTGTGGTTGGTCTGAATTGTGTTTATACCGGAATGATCGGGTGCATCTGACCGATCAGTTGCTGGCAAGTCCTGTGTGATACGGAGGGATTCTAGGGTATTTATACCGACTTGTCATGACAACCCGGACTAGGCGGGACGGAAGACAAGACTAGCTGACGTTGAGCATACGCTGCAAACGGCTACGGTTGGTGGTCAGATCCGCCAGTGTGTATTCATCCAGTACATCAATAAACGCCTGCAGTGCCTTGCCCAGCACACGTTTGAGATTGCAGGCCGGTTCAATCGGGCAGGTGGAGTCGGGGCCAAAGCATTCGAGTAATTGCAGGTTTTCAATCTGTCTGACAACCTGACCCAGATTGATTTCTGTAGCTAGCAATGCCAGTTTTAATCCACCGCCCCGTCCGCGCAGGCTCTGGATATAACCAAGCTGTACCAGCGTCTGGACCACTTTGGCCAGATGATGGGCAGAAATACGGTAATGAGCCGCAGCCGCCTGTATCGTGCCCTGGCCATTGGCCGGTGTTATGGCCAGATAAATCAATAGTCGTAGCGAATAATCGGTATGTGTGGTCAGTTGCATCGTGCTTGACTCGTTCCGGTTGGATAAATACTATAGGTATAAAAGAAGTATGTAAAATACTTGTTTAATGGTTGCATACACAGGAAGACCGACGATGACAGCAAAGGCTTTCAGTAGAAGAAGGTTTATCCAGACCAGTTCGGCCACCGGATTGGCAATGATGTCCTTGCCGGAATGCTGGTCACAATCGTCGGGACCGTATGTCATGTCACCCACTGAATATATCAGCCCGTTCACAAAATGGAACCCGTTGCAGCGGATGAAGCCTGTTGCACCGGATAATCTGGTGCTGCGAGCAGCAATTACTGAAATAGATATTGGCACTGGTGTTAAATAAGAGGCCTGGTTGCTGAATAATTCCTTGCCTTCACCTTTTTTACGTACACGTCGCGGCGATCGATTTCGGGTGACAATGGAAAATGAATTGCCTGAAGCATTGATATTGCATTGGCACGGTATGACCCCACCGGAAAAAATGGATGGGCATCCGCATTTGGCTGTACCGGAGGGTTCAAAATATGAATATGACTTTACCGTTGAGAACCGTGCCAGTACCTACTGGTACCATTCGCACTCACACTATCGCGTAGGCAAGCATGCGTATCTGGGAGTGGCAGGCATGCTGATTGTGGATGATGATGAAGCAGATGCATTGCAGTTGCCTTCTGGCGAATATGAAATTCCGCTGGTGTTGCAGGACCGTCGGGTTGACCCATCCGGTGCCATAGTTCCCTATGCCGATCCGGATACGATGGAAGGGATGATTGGCAATGAACCGTTTGGTAACGGTGTACACAGACCGCAGCTGGAAGTGGAAACCGCGATTTACCGGTTCAGAGTGCTGAACGGTTCCAATGCCCGAATCTTTCGTCTTGCCAGAAGTGATAACAAGGATCTGATCATTATTGGTAATGACGGTGGATTGCTGGAACGTCCGGCAAAAGTAGATTATGTCGATATCTCTCCCGGTGAAAGAGTGGATCTGCTGGTGGATCTGCGCAATGCCACAGTTGGCGATACAGTATTACTGGGTTCGCGTGCCTTTATGATTAGCAACTCGCTGGCAAAGGAAGAACAGATTCAGCGTCAGGGTCATCCGATGTAATTATTGCAGCTGGTTGTTAAGCGCAAATCCCGTATCAAACAGACCATCCCAAATAAGTTAGTGAAAGCAGGTGGGCCTAATCCGAATGATGCGGTGAAGGAGCGGTCATTTGTGTTTACTTCCGATCGCGATGAACAAACCCGCACCATGATGTCACACCGGATCAATAACACGGCGTACAGCATGGGCGAAATCAATGAGCGTGTGCCGTTCAAACAAACTGAAATCTGGACGTTTGATAACAAGCGCAATTTCTCACACCCGGTGCATTTGCATGCAACCCATTTTCGCGTGCTGTCGCGTACTGGCGGTCGCAACAAGGTGATGCCGTGGGAGGCAGGGCTGAAAGATACGGTGCTGGTGCATCCACAGGAAAAGGTGCGCGTGGCCGTACGTTTTGATGCTTATCCGGGATTGTTCCTGTTACATTGCCACAATCTGGAACACGAAGATTCAGGCATGATGCTGAATATACTGGTGGAATAAAACCGGCACGTTAATTATGAACGTGCCTGATTAGGAATAAGCGCCAGCAGGTCAGTCACACCCACATCCACACCCTGCTGACAGAGTAAGGTTGTTGCCTGTCCGCGATGATGGGTCTGATGATTGAAAAAATGCAGCAGGATGCTATAAAAATTCCGGTCAGATTCAATTCCTTTCATATTCGCATAATGAAACACATAATCCAGATCGGACTCAGTCACGGCATTGGCCCAGTCCAGGATGATGGCATCCAGTGTTTTCCTCTGTGACCACAGTCTGCGTATATCGGTGTACAGAACCTGATCCAGTGAGGTCGGCATCAGGTGTTCGTGCATGACAGTCAGCGGAGTAAATTTCGCCGGATGGGTTGTGAAACGTTTCAGCCAGATGGTGTCGGCAACGACCAGATGATTCAGTGTGCCCAAAATCGAACCGAAGAACGCCTTCTGGTTGGCTGACAGAAGATCGTCGGTTAGGGTCATTGCGGCCTCATAAAGGCGAATATTTATCCACTCGTTATAGGTAGCCATCAGCTTGATATGGTCTGTACGGTTCATTTTCAGGTCATTTCCAGAACAAGTTTGATTAGGATCAAAAGTTCAACTGTCTGCAAGTGTAGACTGAAACTGAGGGAATTCAATATGGCGTCAGATTCGAATTAACCGGTCATCTACCAGAGTGCATCTGTGCTTTCCCTCCGGCCATACCTTATGAGGAGTTGAATATGTTAGCCATCAACAGACGTGCACTGCTTCGCCTGTCCGCTGCCAGTTCGGCGGTGGCCCTGGTACCAACGGTACTTGCCCAGACGTCTGAAACTGGCGTGAGCCAGTCAGCGACAGCAAATCCAGATTTTAAACCGGACTATGAGCTTGAGTTAACCGCGACTGAAACCTCTGCGAAATTGTTTTCCGGTAGCCTGACCCAGCTGTGGAAATACGAGGCGAAGGTATTGCAGGGAGATCCACGTGTGCTGGAGTGGACTCACGGCTCACAGTTTCCGGTCATACGTGTGCGTCAAGGCCAGAGCCTGCGCATTTATTTTCATAACAAGTTGCCCGAAGAATCCATTATTCACTGGCATGGTATGCACATGCCACAAAAAATGGATGGGCATCCGATGTATGCGATTGCACCGGGACAGACCTTTGTCTATGAATTCACGGTAAACATGCGCGCAGGGACTTACTGGTTTCATCCGCATCCGCATCATCGTACCGGAGCACAGGTGTATTGCGGTCTTGCCGGATTGTTAATTATCGAAGATGACGAGAGCTTGCAAACGGGCCTGCCCAATGGTAAACACGAGCGGGTCTGGGTGTTGCAGGACCGGCAGTTCAACCGTGACAACCAGCTGGTGTATGCCAGTATGCGCATGGAAATGATGATGGGTTTTACCGGCGATCGTGTTCTGGTAAATGGCCTGCCCGATCATGTCGAGCAACTTGGCAATACGGTCTACCGAATACGTCTGCTGAACGGTTCCAACTCGCGATTTTACAAACTGGCATGGAATGATGCCCGAGTAATGACGGTAATCGGATCAGACGGTGGATTACTGGCCTCTCCCGTTGACAAGCCGTATGTGATGTTAGCTCCCGCTGAACGGATAGATTTGTGGCTGGACTTAAGTAAGGATAAGCCTGGCCAGGATCTGAAGCTGGTCAGTCTTGCGTTTACCAGTGGCAGTATGGGTACCGGGATGGGCATGGGTGGTATGGGTATGGGCATGCGCGGCATGGGTGGCGGTATGAGTGCGAGCGGTGTGGAGATGGAAGTGCTGACCATACAAATTGAAGGCGGCGCACAACCATCGCAAGACTTGCCGAAAACCTTATCCACAATAAACTGGCCGCGAATTGAAGAGGCAGTGAATGCAAATAATCCGCGTACGATACGTTTGCAAATGGGGATGGGCACAGTCAGTTTGAATGATCGTACATTTGAAATGCACGAGACTACAGATGATGAGACAGTCAGAGCAGGCACCACCGAAGTCTGGCAGTTCGTGAATACCAGTGGTCATATGGGCATGTCACATCCGATGCATATCCATAATGCCCAGTTCAAGGTGATTGAAAGAATTCAGGATCCCGGACAACAATCCATAACCAGCACGATGCAAGACGGGCTGGTAGATGAGGGCTGGAAAGATGTGGTCATCGTCATGCCGGGCGAGCAGGTAAAGATTCTGATCAGGTTCAATAACCACATCGGTATCTATTTGTACCATTGCCATATCCTCGAACATGAGGATCTCGGCATGATGCGCAATTATCTGGTACAGGCCTGATGTTTATTTAAAAACGGTGCTTTAAAAACTTTTAAATATACTTATTGGCATCAGTTATCAGACAAAATTTAAATGCAGGTTTGATAAATCTGTATTTCTGTTAATGGCTGGCGGCAGATTATGCCGCGGTCTTTTCCACAGTCGCTTTCATGTTTTCCAGGCCCTGTTCAAACTGTCCGCCGACAGTTTTATCCATGTTCATGAATATACAGAATACTTTTCCGATCAGATTGTTTGTGCCAGTCATGGTCCAGGTGATAACAGTCCCATTGCCTGTTGGCTTGAACGTGAATTCAGTTGTATTGACTCCGGCAAACGGTTTAATAAACTCCAGTCGCAGCAGGATCAATTCTGCAGGTCGGCTTTCGGTGATCGTCATATTGCCTTCGCCAACTTTTTTATTGCCAGCCCATCTGCACACAGCGCCCACCCCTGAGGCCGTGCCCTCAAAAACTGATTTGGAATTTGGGTCAAGTTTTGCCCAGGGTGACCAGCCTTCCCAGTTATGAAAGTCATTTACCTGAGCAAAAACCTTGGCGGGTGTAGCAGACATTGTTGCGGATCGTGAGACGCGAAAATCATTCGGTTGCATTGCCGCAAAGCCGACGACAGCGACAATAATTACAGCAATGACTATGAGTATGGTGCTAATCATGCTTACTCCCTCAAATAATTAATGTGGATCGTTTGAATCCAGATGTACGGTAAAGTATATCTACCGATTCATGCAGAGATCCAGCGTAACCTGTTTTTGGCTGAATCTGTCATTCTAGAAACCGAACCGGCTGCCCGCTCCCGCTAAAGTCAGCACTCCCAGCACCGCAAAGATGGCGGCAGCAACCATGTGTACAGTGCGTACCGGAATCCGGTTGGCAATACGTTCGCCGAGTATGACCGCAGGCACATTCGCAATCATCATGCCCAACGTCGTCCCCATCACCACGGCTATCAAGGTATGGTACTGCGCTGCCAGTGCCACCGTTGCTATCTGGGTCTTGTCACCCATCTCGGCCAGAAAGAACGTGACCAGCGTGGTACCAAATACACCGAAACGCGTCCCTGTGGTTTCGGTATTATCGAGCTTGTCCGGTATCAGTACCCAAATGGCCATACCGATGAACGACAGTCCCAGTACCCAGCGCAAGGTTTCCGGTTCCATTAATGAGGTAATCCAGGTGCCCAGCGCGGCGGCAAATGCATGATTGGCCAGCGTGGCCACCAATATGCCGAGTATGATCGGCCAGGGCGCACGAAACCGTGCCGCAAGGATAAAAGCGAGTAACTGGGTTTTATCGCCGATTTCAGCGAGCGCAACGATAGAGGTGGATACGAGGAAAGCTTCCATTTATTTTATCTCCCTGGCCAGACCTGATCGATGACCACTCCGCTCCTGGCCAGTCAGGAACAGCGTAGTCAAAGGTCTTGCCTGGCGTGTATGCCGCTTGTGCCATGGCCTGCTGGCCAAGTATGTTGACACAAGCCCCGTCCAGACTGCCGACGGTAAGCTACTCCCCAATGAGTATCAACAGTATAGTGAGTATCGGTGACAGGTGCAATCAAGTATACAGCCTGTTATAGCTGCTTGAACTAGATTGTGGACGACTTCCACACCATATAAAACCAGAACAGGGCAATCAGCCCTGTGAAGCCTGCCGCAATAAAACAGACTACACCATTAATGTCTGCCAGACGTCCCTGACACTTGCGGGTGCGATACAAGATTGGCAGGCCTTGTGGTGGCCACTGTTTTAATGTGATTGTCCGGTGTCCCAGCGTGATCAACCAGGAAGTGAGACTGGCAAACAGGATGGAGGGAACCAGGCTGGAGAGCATCAATATCCGGCGAGACAAATCGACATCGTGAATACTATCCAGTGTTTCTACATACCAGGACGATACCGGTTCGATCAGAAACAACGTAATTACTCCGACAACCATCAACGCAATGCCGGTGATTCTGGCAGACGGGGTAGGCTGGGTGAATTCCTCTTTATCCATGCGCCAGTGTAATCCTGTTTATCAGTGAATAGAACTGATCAACATCACTCGCTGCGAAATACTGCATCCGGTATCCACCATTCCTCGATTACCTGACAGGCCAGATCCTGATGAGCGGACTTTTCGGCAAAGGCAATAAATTCGAGGAAGCGCCGGATTACCAGTTGTTGTTGATCGGTCAGCGATTCCAGTCGCGGCGGTTCACGGTCTGGCGGTCGCAGATTGTTTAATAAGGCATCAATTGCCTCCGAGCCTTTATCGAGATGCCGCACGGCATATTCTATAAAACAGGGCAGATAATGGCGCCAGGAACCGGGGTCTAGATAACCGAGTCCCCAGCAATACTGTTCCAGATAGCGATCAGAGATACCGTCTAAAGCGGGATCAAACGGTGATGCAGTACGGTATTCATCCAGATCGTTGCCGCCACGCAAGGTGAGCGCCGGGCGGTTTTTCATGTCTATGGCAAACGCCACAAACACATTCATGATTAACTCATCCTGATGCATGACTAGTTCCTGCCGATACGCACGCTGGAGGTGGCGTGCATGATTTCCTTCAAAAAGTAAATCAGCGCGGTAATCAGACACAGCATCGCCGTGATGAACAGAAAGGCCACCGGTATCGAAGTATCAAAGGCAACAAACGCGCCCAGAAACAGGATTGCAATCACCAGAGATATTAGCAATGCGGTAATCGTACACAGCGTGATGGAGCGGTTGATACATTTGCCACGCCTCGCCAGTGAGCGCAGTTCATTTTCGATTTGTTCCCGCGTATGCGTCTCAGTTGGCGTCATGATTTCCAGCACCCGTGACCTGTCAATAATACGGGCAAAGCGCGTGGTCATCACCGACAGCATCGAACCGATGCCGGTAAGCAAAAATACTGGCGCGACCGAAAGCTGGATCACATGGGCGACAGAGGTAATAGCAGAATCTTCAAACATGGTCGGGCCTCGGTATCTTAAGACTATGTAAGTAAATGATAATGGATTCCTGTGAAGATTGTTATCGTCCGGGTAACGAGCCGGATTGAATAGTGTATTTCAGAATCCTGGGTGGCTGGTAATAAACTCCACTTCTTCCGGTGTGGATGACCGTCCAAACACAGCATTGCGATGCGGATAACGCCCGAATTTCTCAATGATGGCCTTGTGCTTGAGTTCATATTCCAGATTCATCGCAATGCCGTTAGATTCAAACAGTTTTACAGCTTGTGCATGGATCAACAGAGATTCGCTGTGCATCAATGGCATGTACAGAAAGCTGCATTCAAGAGGATTCAGTTGTGAGCTGGCACCACAGCGTATGGCCTCCTGCGCAAGAACCAATGCAAGGGGATCACAGGCAAAGGCCAGCGGAGAGTTGCGATACATGTTGCGGGAAAACTGATCGAGCACGATGATTTCTGCCAACCTGCCTCTGGCCGTTTCTCGCCATTCATACAACTCGGCGCGAGCGGCCTGAGCATGCAAGTTTGAAAAACGGTCGATAATCAGGGTATCCAGTTCATCACTTTTGACAAACCACTGAGCCGACCTGATTTCTTCAAACCAGAAGGAGAGTACGTCGTTGTAGTTTAAAATATAGCCTGACACAGAATTATGATAATGCCCATGACCGCAATATAGCCAGCTTCAGTTCACAGTAATGATGAAATCAAGCTATATGAATTGTTACTATGACCCTCATTCTCATGGTGAGACCTGACCGCGGTTGCGGTTGTTTATATCAACCAGCGCTATGTGCGATGCCGTACAGCATCGACACAGCAATCAACTCAATATTGACAATGTTCGGGGCAATGCCCTATACACTTAAACGGTGAACAGCCGACGTATCAAGAGTGTATTCAAAATGAGTCGAAAACTACAGTTTTTCGCAATTACAACAATTGGATTAATCCTAAGCGAGGGAGCTATGGCAATAGAGGAGCCGGCATTCGAGATGCTGGAAAAATTCGGGAATATTGAGATACGGCAATATCACCCGGTTATTGTGGCTGAGACCTTTGTTGATGGGGACATGGGGTCGGCCTCGAGTAGAGGATTTCGACTGATTGCCGACTATATTTTTGGCAACAACCAGTCCTTGCGCGGATCCGTGGAAAAGGCATCAGAAAAAATTGCCATGACTGCGCCAGTTTTGGTTGAACCCATTGCGCGATCGGAAAAGATCGCCATGACTGCCCCTGTGAATATTGAGCCGCAAGGTGATTCCGTTGACGGGATAATGCATAGCCAGCGTTGGCGTGTACAGTTTTCAATGCCCAGCGAGTATTCGTTGGCAAGCTTGCCTAAGCCTCTGAATCCGGCAGTCACCTTAAGAGAGGTACCGGGTAAACGTTATGCAGTTCTCGTCTTTTCAGGGCTCGCAGGCGAAGACAAGGTGCAACAAAAGACCGAAGAACTCCTGACTTGGCTCAAGGGAAAAAACAGGAGGGCCATTGCCTCGCCACAATTGGCGCGCTACAACCCGCCCTGGACACTGCCATTTTTGCGAAGGAACGAAATATTAGTGGAAGTTGCTGTACCGTAACGTATACACGTTTACAGGGGTGGTTGACGCCATATGCTGAATCCACCCTCTGAATAAGATGAACTGTTGCTGTAATCCCCTGCAGGAGTGTGCTGACGAACAGACGCAGATCCTGTCGAATACTATATTTAACGTCGGCTAATACTATTCAACCTCTCGCCCGCGAGTAGACGCTGGGTATTATTTCTTGCCACCATTCTACCAGAGAACGAAAAATGAACCATTCCATGAAGGCTGATAACGCGACACACCCTAAAGAAATGCACTCCTGTATTGAGGCATGCAGTCACTGCCACGCTACCTGCTTGCATACGGCCATGATTCACTGCCTCAACACCGGAGGCGACCATGTGGATGCAGATCATTTCCGATTGATGATGAACTGTGCTGAAATATGCCAAACATCCGCTAACTTCCAATTATCCGGCTCATCGTTCCATGTCGCGCTCTGCGGTATCTGCGCAGATATTTGTGAGGCTTGCGCGAAAAGCTGCGAAGCCATCGGTGGAATGGATGATTGTGTCAAAGCATGCCGTGATTGCGCCGCCAGCTGCCGGAAGATGTCCACCTAGAGTTGATTGAAATTAGATGCGTTATCAACATTAATACTGCTCATTCCGCTACTGCGCCCATTATGTTTTGAGGGTCAGAGAATCAATTCACAGTGATGATGGAAGCAAGCTATGAATTGATTCTTTGGCCCTCATTATCTGTTGTTAGACAGCATTGGTTTTAGGAAGGGCTCAACACGTAGACGTCCAGGAATGAATAAGCAATCCAGAGGATGCCTAAGATAGTCAGCCCCGCCACCGACACGGCGCTTACGACCAGGAACATGAAGTAGTCCGCGCGCGCCGCCCTTCAGTATCGATTCGCCGCTTTGGCTTGCCTTGAACGCTCCGAGAAAGCCGCCGCCGAAGACCAGCGTGGCAAAGATAATCAGCACGATCGCAACGATCCAGCGAACGGGCTCGACCAAGGCTTCGCCTTCTCTACCGGAAGCGAATGCGGGCATTGTCTTTAGCAGCAGGACTAGGCTCTGAAATGCAGTCAGGAAAATGTGGCGGTTAGTGCGCATGGCCGTAATTTCTTTTCCGGTACTGCCTAACAAGTTACTAATGAGAAAGGAGGAGAGATAATATTATATAGACGGCAATGCGAGACATAAGAACCCCTCCTTATTGATCATTGACTTAGGTAAAGATAAACAACTTACAGAGATTTATCCAGTTTTCAGGTTCATTAACACAATTCACTCAACAGGTTTATGCGGGTAAAAAGTGCTTTTCTACTGGATTCCCGCCTCGGCTCTAGCTCCTCGAGCGCTGTTCCAGACGCGCTTCTACCTGCTGCATTCATGCAGTCGTGCTTCGCCCTCAGTCTCCGTTCCGGACTCGACTCTACCGATTCCATCCCTGTAGGCGTTCGCTGGAAGACGCATAGGGTTTCTTTCTCGTTAGACCGGTACGCCTGTGCTGACGCGATCGCGCAGTTCGGTCAGCATTTGTTTCTCGTTCATCTCGGTCGCCCAGGCGGGGCGTAGTTGAAAGTGTGGCTGGTCGGTGATGGTTTTCCAGTTGCCGCCCCATTCGAGTCCGAGCTCGGTGCCGAGTACGCCAACAGCCTTGTATTTGGGTGAGTCTGTCAGATAGTTTGTACCTTCAAACACACCGACATCAAATGCGATGCCGAAGTTATGGTTTGAGTAGCCGCCTTTCGCTTTGGTGACGATATTGCCGGGAGTGGTGCGGCCCTGGGCATACAGTGCGTCCTGTTCTTCGTAGGTACGCAGGCCGCTGATGATTTTGATACGTATGCCGTTATCGGCAGTTTTCTGCACAAGTGCGCGTGCCAGTTTTTGTACCGGTGGTAGCAAGGTGGCGATCACTTTCTCGCTACGTGCATCGACGGGTTCGACACTCGATAATACGGTGGCTGTTGCAGGGTCAGGTTTGACGATTTTTTTGTAGATGGCTTCCCAGGTTTCAGGACCTGCCTTGCCATCCACGGTTACACCGAGTGCACCTTGTATCGCCGAGATCATTTCTTCATTTTTCATTTGTGCTCCCACATGGATAGAAGAGGAGAGAGGGTGCCAGCTGGTCTAGCTGAATAATTCGTGCAGTTTTTGCCCCGGGTTGTCTGCTTTCATAAATGCTTCACCGACCAGATACGCATTCACTCCATGACGACGCATCAGTGCGATGTCTTCACGGGTGTGGATGCCGCTTTCAGTGATCACCAGCCGGTCCGGGTACACATCCCGCAACAGGCCGATAGTTGTGTCCAGATCTGTTTTAAATGTATGCAGGTCACGGTTATTGATACCGATCATGGGTGTACGCAGCCGTTGTGCGCGTTCGAGTTCTTCGCGGTTATGCACTTCCATCAGCACATCCAGACCCAGATCAATAGCGAGCCAGGCGAGTTCCTGTAACAGCTTGTCATCCAGTGCAGCCACGATCAGCAAAATGCAATCGGCACCGATCACGCGCGATTCATAAATCTGGTACGGGTCGACCATGAAATCCTTGCGCAGTACCGGTAGCTTGCAACTGTTTCTGGCCGCGATCAGGAATGCATCTTCTCCCTGGAAGAAATCACGGTCAGTCAGGATCGATAGACAGGTGGCACCGCCTTGTTCATACGACTGAGCAATCGAGACCGGATCAAAATCCGCACGGATGATGCCCTTGCTCGGTGAGGCTTTCTTGATTTCGGCAATCACGGCAGACTGGCCGGAGGTAACCTGTTTGCTCAGTTCAAAAAAGAACCCTCGCGTGTGGTCAGTATCCCTGGTCTCAGCCTTGATGGTGTCCAGCGATTTTGCTGCCTTGCGTTCAGCCACCTCCTCGTGTTTGCGTTTGAGGATGCGGGTGAGTATGTCTGATTGGGTCGATGTATTCATGGTCTTGTATGATACTGGTCGCTAAGGCCAGAATGGGGTCAGTATTTTTCGGCCAGTATTGTGGTCAGTTTGATTAAGTCGTCCAGCTTCTTCCTCGCCGAGCCGTCAGCCAGTGCTTTCTCAGCCAGCCTGATACCTTGTTCCAGCGTGCTGGCAATGTTAGACGCATAAATCGCGGCACCGGCGTTCAGTACCACGATGTCGCGGGCAGTGCTGGGCTGGTTGTCGAGTACCGAGCGCATGATGGCATGGCTTTCCTCAATATTGGCGACAGTAATATCTTCCAGTCTGCCGCGCTTTAACCCAAATTGTTCCGGTGTGATCGTATAGTTGCTGACCTGTCCGTCTTTCAGTTCGGCAACGTTGGTAGGCGCAGCGATGCTGATCTCGTCCATACCATCGTCAGAATGTACAACCAATACATGGTTATTACCGAGCGCTTTCATTACCTCGGCCAGCGGTGTGACCAGATGCTTTGCATAGACGCCGATCAACAGATTCGGTACGCCAGCCGGATTGGTCAACGGCCCGAGTAAATTGAAAATGGTGCGTATGCCAAGTTCCTTGCGAGGAGCCGCTGCGTATTTAGTCGCGCTGTGGTGTGCGGGGGCAAACATGAAACCGACACCAACCTGATGGATACAGTCAGCTACCTGTTCCGGCGGCAAACCGAGTTTGACTCCGGCGGATTCAAGCACATCGGCACTTCCGCTGCGACTGGATACAGAACGATTATTATGTTTGGCCACACGGGCACCTGCCGCGGCAACGACAAATGCGCCTGTGGTGGAAATATTGAATGTATGCGTGCCATCGCCTCCGGTGCCAACGATATCGACCAGGTTTTCGCCCTGCACATTAACTTTCAATGCAAAGCCGCGCATGACGGTGGCAGCGGCGGCGATTTCTTCAATTGTTTCGCCTTTCATTCTTAGACCAACCAGAAAGCCGCCTATCTGGGCCGGCGTGGTTTCTCCCAGCATGATGCTGCGCATGACCGCCTGCATTTGTTCGCCAGCCAGATCTTCGCGGTTTAATACTTTTGCCAATGCTTGTTGGATGTTCATGCCGGTTTCAGCCTGTGATGTTCAGAAAATTTTGCAGCAGTTGATGACCGGAGTCAGTCAGTATTGATTCTGGATGAAACTGCACGCCGTAAATCGGTAGCGTTTTATGTCGTAACCCCATCACTTCGTCTACACTGGCGTCTTTATTGCGGGTCCAGGCGGTGATTTCGAGATTAACCGGCAATGGCGCCTTCACGATCAAGGAATGATAACGGGTGGCTGTGAACGGATTGGCGAGGCCCTGAAAAATATCAGTATTGTTATGATAAATCGGTGAGGTCTTACCGTGCATGACTTGTCTGGCATGGAGTACCTGGCCACCCATGGCCTGACCGATACACTGATGACCGAGGCATACGCCCAATATCGGGTAACGACCCTGCAGCTTGTGGATGATTTCCAGTGAGATGCCAGCTTCGTTCGGAGAACAGGGACCGGGAGAAATGACAATGCGTTCCGGGTTCAACTTGACGATTTCGTCGATGTTGATCTTGTCATTGCGATACACGCGCACGTCTTCGCCCAGCTCGCCCAGATATTGCACCAGGTTGTAGGTGAACGAGTCATAATTGTCGATCATTAACAGCATAACGCCGGGTCTTCCAGTCAAAATCTGTGCATAGAATAGCCGATTTGCAGGATTATTTCCTGTCATGTGTCTGTGCCGGTTTGGTCGCCTGTACACAGGGGCTCAGGGCCGGTTTTTAGGTTATTATGCTGCTCATTCATACATGACATGAGACGGGCAAAAAATCATGAAAAAAATATTACTGTTGGGGTCAGGTGAGCTGGGCAAGGAGTTTGTCATCAGCGCCAAACGTCTGGGTTGTTATGTCATTGCCTGTGACAGTTACGCCGGCGCCCCGGCAATGCAGGTGGCCGATGAATTCTGTGTATTTAGTATGTTGGATGAAATTCCACTGCGAGCGGCAATAACAAAATACCAGCCGGATTTGATTGTGCCCGAGATTGAGGCAATCCGGACCGAGGTGTTGCTCGAGGTCGAGAAGGAAGGGTTTGTCGTTATCCCCAGTGCGCGTGCGGCGAACCTGACCATGAATCGGGACCGCATCCGTGATGTGGCTGTTGGTCTGGGTGTGCGTACGGCGCGGTTTGCCTATGCAGAAACGGCAGGGGAATTAATGGCACAGTCTGCTGCAATTGGTTTTCCGGTGGTGATCAAGCCGGTGATGAGTTCATCCGGTAAAGGGCAGAGCGTGGCACAGACGGCAGCCGACATTCAGAAGAGCTGGGACTATGCCTGTGCCGGTATGCGCGGTGATCGCAAGAAAGTGATCGTGGAGGAGTTCATCCGCTTTGAATTTGAGATTACCTTGCTGACCATCCGGCAACGAAATGGCAAAACCCTATTCTGTGAACCGATAGGGCATGTGCAGGAACGCGGGGACTACCAATACAGCTGGCAACCTCAGGCAATGCAGTCGGATTACTTAAAGGCCGCGCAGCAGATGGCAGAGACGGTCACCTCTGATCTGGGTGGTGCCGGTATTTTTGGTGTTGAGTTTTTTGTGACCAAAGAAGAAGTCATATTCAGTGAATTAAGTCCGAGGCCGCATGATACCGGCATGGTCACTTTAATCAGTCAGAACCTGAGCGAGTTTGATCTGCATGCGCGAGCCATACTCGGTTTGCCTATCCCACAGATAGATACGACCGAAGGTGCGAGTGCGGTGGTGCTGGCGAGCAAGGACGGAGTTCAGCCGCGCTATACCGGCATCGAACAGGCGTTGAGTGAACCCGGAGTGGATGTGCGTATTTTTGGTAAACCGACCACACGCCCGTACCGACGTATGGCCGTGGCACTGGCCAAAGGTAGCAACGCACTGGCCAGAGCCCGGGCGGCAGCCGCGAAGATAACAGTTGTCAGTGAGGGGTGAGGGGTGAGGAGTCAGACGTCGCAAGTCAGTCGGTGAGCCATCGCGTCATTCAGGCGGTAGAGCGAAGCAGGAGCCAGAGCCGAGGTGGGAATCCAGTGAAAAAATTGTTCCAGTTAGCACAGGAATAGTATTTGCCAGAAAACGCGATGTGTCAGTTAACGAATCCTGAAACAGATAAGGAAATATTCTATAACTGGATTCCCGCCTGCGCGGGAATGACGGCTCAAGGTTTTCGTTCTCTCTAAGCCAGTATGCCTGCGCGGGAATGACGATGGAGTTTCAAAAAATACTTGTCAGGTCTGAAAGTTCGGCCACAATCCCCTCACCCCTCACCCCTCACCCCTCACCCCTCACCCCTCACCCCTCACCCCTC
>CANKCB010000010.1 GCA_947480335.1 Gammaproteobacteria bacterium
AGCAGCAGCTTGAGACTGTGATTCTGTCATTTGAGGCGTAGAATTCGTTCCACCATCACCGCTACCACAAGCTGAGAGAAGCAGAAATAGTGTGAGTGACAAGACAATTACAAGAAATTTTTTCATAGAACCACCGCGTATTTAAGGGTAATAAAGTAGTAGGTAAACTTATAATGCAAATACCGGATCAGATTAAGTCACAAATCAACAGCTATGACGATACGTCAATTTCAAGCACTCAGCTGATGAAGGCCTGCAAATAACAAGATAAACAGATAAAGCTTGATTAACCACACAGGGCTGTCATGGGATGGCTAATTGAACGACCTAAAATTGAGAGTGGTCGCGCCACGCTCTATGATGAGGATGTTGTCGATGTCGCTTTGAGATTATTTAGGAAACAAGGTTACAAGATTCCGGACTAGTTGCATCAGGTCAAAGGATAGCTTATATCCTGTCATTACAACACAGCAAATTGGCGCGCCCGGAGAGATTCGAACTCCCGACCCCCTAGTTCGTAGATTAATAACCTATAAGTTTCTAAGCGGAATCTTCAGATTAAAAATATTGATGGAACTTTCAACACAACCTAGTTTCACCAAGCGCCTTTAATACAGATCGGGATACACGCCCACTTTTCTCAAATTAACTTTCATCGTGAATCGTAGTAATTCCTTGTTAGCAACTGTCAGTGTTTTTATTCCTGCTGCATAAAACTATTTAACGCTATTTTTACAGTAATTTAATTCTACGTTAATTGCGCACACTGAATAATCCAGCGCAGAGAACTTTCATCGATCAGTATAGGTCACAGATGACAGCGACTGAATTTTTAAACTAACAAAATGTATTACCGGATATTGTTGACGCAAGGAGTTGTTTAAAAAATACCGATCAGATTGTTAGTTGAAACAAATCAGTTCAACCGGTTTTATGTCAGCCATATTGACGAACCAGAATGCTAACTCTTACACAGGGGATCACATGCAACGTTTGTTACTGTCTTTATTTGTTCTCGTCATCGTCTCCACCAGCTCGGCCTATGCCGCAACACCATTAACCGCCGAATCATTTAATCTAGACCAATACAAGGGCAAGGTGGTATATCTGGATTTCTGGGCTTCCTGGTGCGGGCCGTGCAAGTTTTCCTTCCCCTACATGGAACAACAGTCTTACCTGTATCGCGACAAGGACTTTGTCATCATCACGGTCAATCTGGATAAGTCGAACGAAAAAGCCCAGGCCTTTCTGCGTGATGTGAACACCAAACTTCCGGTCATCTTTGATCCAAATGGCGTGCTCGCCGAAAAATACGCGGTCAAGGATATGCCGACTTCTATCCTGTTCGATAGAACTGGCAAGCTGCGCACGGTGCATCAGGGCTTTTTCAGGAACAAGGAACGCGAATACACAGCGCACATACTCGAATTACTTAACGAAAAATAATCAGGCGGACATACCATTATGAAAATGACCAAATCATTGCTGGCAGTGATAAGTCTCACAGTGTTGTTATCGGGCTGTTCCGGTGTGGGAGTCAAACCCTGGGAACGCGACATCATGGCGACAAAGGCGATGCAGTTGAATACGCAGCCTAATATCACGGCATTCCATGATCATAATTATTTCAGCAAGGAAGGCTCCAGCGGCGGGCGCACATTTGATGGTGGAGGTTGCGGATGCAATTGAAAAAACGTAAAAACGGCCAGGTACTCAAATCACTGGGTCTGGTCACAGCCAATTTATTCATGGCCACACACGGCATGGCACAGGCGATTGATGATATTGCCAATGAGCTGGGCACGACTTCGCTGGATACAGCGCTATTGTTTTATCAGGAGTCCGGCGATCGGGTACGTGCAATTGAACCGGTTTCCAGTCTGAAGATCACCGGCGAAAACGGCAATGTGCTTTATGCACGAGTTACTTATGATTCACTGACAGGTGCAACGCCTAATGGCGCTGCACCCTGGACTGGCACCCAGACATTTACCACACCGGCTCCCCCGCCAGATGAAGACATGTCTGTGACCAGTGCATCGGGTCGCAAGACTTATGTGACCATACCGGGCACGGGCACGCGGGTAGCACAATATACCGCTGCGGCCAATGAGCTGCCGCTGGATGCCGGGTTCAAGGATACCCGTTATGCGCTGGATCTGGGTTATTCCAGTTTATGGGATACCGATACGACCACCAGTTTTGGCTTGAGCGGATCCAAAGAGAAAGATTTTACTTCCTATTCGTTGAACGCTGCCATCTCGCAGGCACTGTTTGATAAAAATACGACGCTGGGTCTTGGATTGAATCTGGAGTTTGATACATCCGACCCACAGTATGGTATTCCAACACCGATGACGGAAATGAACGGTCTGCTCAAGGGACCTTCTGATTCGAAAACGGTGACCAGTATCAATGCAGGCATTACCCAGGTAATGAACCGCATCTGGTTGTTTCAGCTGAATTATAATATCGGCTGGAGCAATGGTTACCAGACAGACCCGTACAAAATCGTTTCGTTAGTCAATCCTGTAACCGGCGCACCGGTCAAATACTTGTATGAAAGTCGTCCGGATTCACGCGTACGCCAGAGCGTGTACATGGGAAACAAGATTGCACTGGGGTCCACTGTCGCAGACATCTCCTTGCGCTATTATCATGATGACTGGGGTATCAATTCGATAACAGCAGAAGTGTCCGACAGGATACCGATCTCGGATCGGCTGTTTATCGAACCGGAAGCGCGATACTACACTCAGGACGCGGCTGACTTCTTCAATTATTATTTACTGAATGGGTCAACCAAACCTGAATTTGCCAGTGCCGATGGTCGTTTAGCCAAATTCAACGCCTTGACACTGGGTGTTAAACTCGGTTATTCGTTTACCCCGGACAGCGAGGTGTATCTGGTGGCTGAAGACTACAAACAAAAAGGCGATGCGAAAGTGGCCGGCGCACCCGGCGCACTGGCGAATGAAACCTTTTTCAGTGGGGTGCACGCGGCCAGCCTGATGATGGGGTTCAAGTACAGATTTTAACCAGGATAACCAGTTGAGTGGCCGACACACAGGTATATACATTCAGTGCGATGGCATCGCCATGCGAGGTACGGGTCGATTGCGACGACCCGATGCTGGCGATACAACTCGGCCAGATTGCGGAAGCCGAAGCCAAACGTATTGAAGCCAAATTCAGTCGTTACCGCGACGACAGTGTGATCACCCGGATCAATTCGTCCGCTGGCCAACCACTCGAAGTCGATAGTGAAACCGCTGCATTACTTGATTACGCAGACAGTTGTTACCAACTCAGCGGTGGACTGTTTGATGTCACCTCCGGTGTACTGCGACGGATCTGGAAATTTGATGGTTCAGACAACATTCCCACTCAGCATCAAATCGACGAATTGCTACCGTTGATTGGTTGGTCCAGGGTCAGCTGGAAAAATCCGCAACTGATTCTGCCCGCAGGTATGGAAATTGATTTCGGTGGTCTGGGTAAGGAATACGCTGTGGATTCTGCCCTGCTGAAAATCAAACAACAATCCAGTGTGCCTGTGCTGATCAATTTTGGTGGCGATCTGCGTGTGTCTGGCCTGCGCCGAAACAATCAACGCTGGTTGGTCGCGATTGAAGCGGCTGATGGAACCGGTATCACCTCTTCGCGTATCGAACTGGCCAGTGGTGGTCTGACCACCAGCGGTGATGCCCGCCGATTTCTGTTAAATAATGGTGTGCGTTACAGTCATATTCTGGATCCACGTAAAGGTTGGCCAATCAAACACGCCCCACATTCTGTTACCGTTGCCGCACCCACCTGCATGCAAGCTGGCATACTCTCTACATTGGCCATGCTTCAGGGCAAGAAAGCAGAGCAATTTCTCCAACGTGAAAGTGTGCGTAGCTGGGTGATCCGTTGAACTCTATGATGATCCATAAAATTCTTGTTTCCTGTTTATGCTTGCTGATAACTGTCCCGTCGATAGCGGCCAGTACCGCAACGACCCCGCACTTCACCGCTGAACTGGTTGCCGAAAGTTTGACTCCGGCAGCTGGAAAGAACCTGACTGTGGCGATTGTGATAGAACCGCAAGCTGGCTGGCATACCTACTGGAGTAATCCTGGAGAAATTGGTTTGCCACCCGATCCGCACTGGACATTACCAGCAGGCGTAACGGCTGGCACGTTACAACATCCTGTTCCGACACAAATGGTGGTTGAAGACATCATTAGTCATGTGCATGAAGGCACCACCATACTGCTCAGTGATTTCGCACTGGACTCCACCTTGGCGTCTGCAACCCGATTACCCATCGGACTGAAACTGGATGTGCTTATTTGTTCAGAAAGTTTGTGTATACCGGAAAACGTCACGGTTGATCTGGTGCTGGTAACAGGAGATGGCGCAGCAGACAGCGCGGTCGCTTCCTTGTTTGCACAGGCTCGCTCTCAACTGCCGAAGACATTCACTCCAGAACTCACCTATACGATCACCGATACCGATCTTCAATTGCAATTACCGGAATTGCTACCGGCAAATATCGTTGTGGCACAGTTTTTCCCTGATACGGATGGTCAGGTCGTGCGCGGCAAACAAACCTTGCGTACAAAGTCTGGCCAGCGTGTACTCACAATTCCACGCAACGGCTTACCGACGGACGCGCCTTTGTCAGGCTTGTTACGACTCGAGATTGCGGGCACAGAACCCGCTGTAAAAGGTTTTCATATTATTGCCCATGCGGGTTCGTTAGTGCCAGCTGCGATCCCGGAACCAGTCGATGTCAGTTTCTGGCTGGCGTTGGCCGGAGCAATACTTGGTGGATTATTACTTAACCTGATGCCCTGTGTATTCCCCATACTCAGCCTCAAGGCACTGACACTGGTGAAGGCCGGTGGTCATGAAGCAGAGACACGTATCGAGGCGATTGGTTATACGATGGGAGCGATTACCGTGCTCGTCATGCTGGGTGCGATCGTCTTGTTGTTAAAACAGGCAGGTCATGCCGCAGGTTGGGCATTTCAGTTACAGGATCCCCGCGTCGTTGCCGTGCTGGCTTTATTGGTCATTGCGATTGCGACCAACCTGGCTGGTTTGTATGAACTGCCTTCGTTCAGTTTCGCAGTCGGTCAGCGTAAGGGCTTGTGGGGCGGAATTGGATCAGGCGCACTGGCTGCATTTGTAGCCACACCCTGTACAGGGCCGTTCATGGCTGGCGCGTTGGGCACCGCATTGTTGTTACCCGCACCAGCCGCGCTGGCTGTCTTTGCCGGTCTGGGATTTGGACTCGCCTTGCCATTTCTTGGACTCGCTTATTACGCTCCATTAAGACGCTGGTTGCCCAGGCCAGGGAACTGGATGCAAACTTTCCGTCGTTTGCTTAGCCTGCCAATGTTTGCGACAGCCGTCTGGTTATACTGGATAGTGGGGCGCGAGGCGGGTGTGGTCGCGATGACCGAATCGGTGACTGCAACTTTAATACTGGGTCTGGCCTTATGGTGGTACGGGCTCAGACAAAATGTTGGCCAGTCTGCTACTCCGGTGTTGTTCCCGATGATTGCATCTGTATTACTTGCACTGGGGATAGCCAATACACAGAGTGTTGCATCAGAATCCGGTAATCGCTTACTGAATAACCAACCCTATTCAGCCGCACTGTTGGCAGAAATTCGAGCCAGACACCAACCGGTGTTCCTGTATCTGACGGCTGACTGGTGCATGATTTGTAAAGTCAATGAAGCGACCAGTTTATCTTCGGCTGATGTCGCGCAGGCATTCTCCAAAGCCGGAGTCGCTGTGCTGGAAGGTGACTGGACGCGTGGCAACCCGGAAATCAGTCAATTACTGCAAAGCCAGGGACGCGCCGGAGTCCCCTTGTATTTGTGGTATTCAGGAGACAAACCACCGGTTGAATTACCGCAAGTTTTGAGCCCGTCGATGCTAGTGGCACTAACTGACTCGGTGGATTCAGTCAGTGTCCTATCCCAATGAGCACAGTCTTAAATTGAGAGTAGACTGAAACAACTACTCGTTGTGTGCGGCGCACAAATCTTTATCTCTCTGTTATTTAAGCGTTTATTAACTCAGGTGAATCACGATCCTTCTGTCTTTGCCATTACCGGCCGAATCCGCAATCAACAAAATCTTGGGTAAAATGCTCTGGTTAATGGAATCAGTGACTCGATAGACATCTCACCCTCTCTCTTTAATTTAGATATACCGCATACTCTAATTCTGCTGCTGAACCGAAATTTCGATACAAGTTAGTTAGCAGGCATTTCCGGCATATTTCTTGACAAAAATTGCCGCCTATCCTAACAATGGCGCATTGATTTTCAGCTTCTATGTACATTTGCATGATGCTCTGCCATCTGCAAAAATTTCAGCAATACACAACAGTATTTCTACAGCATCAAATTTGTCTTTTTTTTGTAACACAACTTAGGAAGGGGGAAGTAAGTATGACGTCAAACCTTTATAAATATATTAAATTTCCAACGGCGCTGGTGTTAGCCACCGTAGTTGGAAGTTTAGTCCCGGAAACTCCTGTCTTTGCCCAAGGTGCACAGCTTGAAGAGATCGTCGTGACAGCACAGCGTCGCGAGCAATCACTTCAGGAAGTCCCGATTTCGATCGAGACCTACTCTGGTCGTGATATCAAAATGCAGGGTTATCGTAACCTTGATGATATGGCGAAATTCACGCCGTCCGTTGTGATCAGCAACGGCGTGCAGGAACAGAACGTTGCCATCCGCAGCTTTTCGACTCGCGGTAATTCATTGACACTGGAATCGGCCGCACCGGTATTTCTTGATGGTGTGTATTTCGGTCGTATGTCCATGGTCAAGACTGCGTTTCTTGACGTTGGCAGCGTTGAAGTTCTGAAAGGACCACAGCCACTGTATTTTGGTATGAATGCCACCGCTGGTGCGTTCAATATCCAGAGCCAGCGTCCAGGTGATGAGTGGGAAGGTGATGTTTCTGCCGAGTTTGGCAACAATGCCCAGCAGGAATTTACCGGTGCGTTTGGTGGACCGTTGACCGACACCGTCGGCCTTCGTGTAGCCGGCACCTACGAAACCAATGATGGCGTGGTTTATAACCGCTACAACCCAGGCGAAAAGTTACCCAAATTTAACCATCTGGGTGGCCGTGTTGCACTGGAATGGAAACCAACTGAACAGCTGACCATCTTCGGTAAGGTTGATGGTTCACGTCAGCGTAACGGTAGTGAAATCACGATGGGCTGTCTGACTGGCGCACCGATTTCCGGATTTGGAAATACCCCGACACTGGGTGAAACTGAATCATTAGAAGGGCAGTTCGGTAATGAGCGTTCTGTATTTGCACCAGCACCAAATGGTATAGGTGATTTCACCGGTATTATTCAACCGGAAGTTACCGCACCAGGTGATTGCTTCAAAGGCAATCTGGCATTCAGCCGCGGTGGACCGTACAGAGCACCACCCGCGAACGTTAACTCCAGCCAGAACAGCGACAGATTGCAAGACGGATCTGTGGATGGTCGTGGTGTATTTCAGGCGTTCTATACCACCGAAGGGGGTGAATTTGGTGTAGGTGGCAAGGACATGGGCGGTACCGACGGCAAGGACAACATTAATGCCTGGAACAGCCTGCTGGACGTGAAATACGATCTGGATAACGGTATCACTGCTACTTCCCAGACCGGCTTTGTCAAACTTGATCGCCAGGCCGCCAGAGATTTCGTACTCAGCCCGTTCCTGTTAGGTCATCAGCCCAAGTTTGAAGACTATAGTCAATGGAGCCAGATGGTTCAGTTGGACTCGCCCGCTGAAGGCTATGATATGAACTGGGATGTTCCTGGTGGTGTCAACATCGGTTTCATGACCCAGGCCTTCTTGCAGCTCGGTTATCTCGATGCACAAAATGGTAACGGCGAATCCGGTTCCATCCGTCGTCCTATGCGTTTCAATACTGTGTGGGAAGACTCACGTTGGGCATCCGGTTCGTGGAACCTGACGTTCAACCTGATGGATAAACAGTTGTCCCTTCAGGTTGGTGGCCGTTATACCGACGTGAAGAAAGATGTGCATGTCGCTGGTTGGGGCGCAACTTTCATATTTGATGAAGTACCGTGTAACTCAGCTGGTACCGATTCGAACCCGGCAACCTGTACACCGGATCCGGACTTCAAGCGCGTCAACCCGGCGCTGACCACGTTCACGGTCTGCGACCCGATTACAGCCAAGGGTGGTCCGCTGTTAAATACTTGCGGTACAACCGGCGCCGTGGATACCCGCTTTACTCAGGCCAGACAGGTACGTATCGACAGCCCGCAGTTATTGCTGCCAGGTGCCAGAACCAACAATCTATGGGCGTCCAGCTTCTGGAACTTCCGCACCGGTGGTGCGTCGTCTGTGCCACTTAACTACCGTGGCGGCAGGGTACCGGCAGTTGGTTTGACTGCACCGGTATTTGCTAACCAGGATGGTCCCTGGGATGCAACCCAGAAAGCGGATAACTATTCCGACCAGTTCGTGTTGAGCTATACACCGAATGCGTTGAATGGGGATCATACTTTCTATGGTAAGTATGTGGAGTCGTTCAAGGGTCCGGTCACAGACACAGCCCAGGGCACCTTGCCTGCCACCTTTGACGAACTCACCTTCTCGCCTGAGTATGTAGTTGGTTGGGAAGTGGGTGCCAAGGGTATGCTGTTTGACAGCCGTATCCGTTACGACATTACAGCGTTCAGAAATACGTTCAGTGACTTGCAGACAATTGGTGCGGCTCCGGCAAATAACGCCGCCGGTCAAACCTCTGTCAGTTTGAATGCTGGCGAGCAACAGGTTGATGGTATTGAAGTTGCCTTGCAAGCAGCAGCAACCGAAAACCTGACCCTGAATGTGGCTGCGACTTTCCTCGATGGCATATTCAATACTTTTGAAGGTGACGGTTGTTCAGTCAATAGTCAGGTAGCGGCAGCGATTGATGCGACCACGCCAGTAGCTTCGGGCGGTTCCAGAGAAAACCGTACAGCGGCTGAAATTACAGCTGCGAATACGATACTGGCTAACGTTGCAGCTAACCGTCGTGCCGGGCTGCCAACCCGAGCAGAATTACCAGAGGAGTTTTTCTACGCTGGTGGTTGCCGACTGGTTGCAGGCCCTGGTACAGACGGCTTGATATATGGAGCCACGACCATCTCGCGTACCGGTGTGAAACCACCTGATACCCCGAGCTGGAAATTCTCACTCGGCGCCAACTACTCACATCCGTTCATGGATTCGTACAACTGGTTTGTCGATGTCAGGGGCTTTATCTCTGATGGTAGCCGCAGTGGTCGTTCCAACGATCCGGCAACAACGGTGTTTTTCGATACGCATGGCGACATGAACGTTTCCGCCGGTTTTGGCCCGCAGGATGAGAAATGGCGTGTAGTAGGGTTTGTACGCAATATCCTGGAAGACAGGGAAACCTACCATCCGGAATTCGATATCATTGATCTCGGACTGGTAACCACCACGATGGGTCCGTCCAGCTTCAGGTCTTACGGCGCGCGTCTGGAGTATAACTTCTAATAGTAGTCAGTAATAAAAATCAGTCCCCGGTTGTGCCAACTGGCATAACCGGGGATTTTTTTTGCCTACTCGTTACATCTCACTAGTCTCATTACGCAATTCCCGGTATTAAGTTACCGTTCTAACACGTGATTAAATCGTTCCATTGCATGAGCTGGTACTTGTCTCCTGCGCAATCTCTACACAAGTTAAGCGCCAGAAATATACAGACGATCTGTGGCTGGCTGCTGATCTAGATTGTATTAGCTCAGGGGGTTGTTTGTTTGCCCGGGTCTGAGCCCGGGCAAACATCAAGTATGTTACTGGCAGTGAACTGGATTACTTGATTTCAACGTCACCGGCGGAGGGGTCACGAATGATACTGACATTCGTTGTTGCAGATTTTTCCTGTTGCACCAGTTTATTCCGTTCGACTGGTTTGGCACCCAGAGACAGCAACAAGCTGGCCGTGGTTTCATGTGTACCATACGAACCTGTGCTTTGCAGAGAAGGACTGATACCGGATGCCATCGACCAGGGTGTTTCACCATTTTTGTTGCTGGCATTCACATTTGCACTACGCTCTGCCAAAAACTGCACGACCATATCCGCACCGGAAAACGCGGCCATATGTATGGCGGTATTACCACTTTCGTCCTTACCATTCACATCGGTTCCCAGTTCTACAAGCACTTTGACGGCTGCCAGCGCCTGCTGCACTTCTTCGGCATTGGACAGATCGCCACGCTGATGTGACAGCGTGCAGGCTGAACGGGCCGCTGCAATCAGGGCTGTAGTACCATCTTCCTTGGCCAGATGAATATCTGCCTCGTACTTTGCCAACAGCGACAACAAGGCGGCATCTGCCGAGGCAGCAGCAAGCAAAAATGGTGTGGCACCGGCGGTGCCGGTCATGCTGTCGCAATTACCACGTATCTCCGGACCGATACTGTAATTTTTGGCAATCTTTGCATTTGGATCGGCGCCAGATTCGAGCAAGGCTTTGGCCAGTTTAGGCATATTGGCTGGCCTAACTCTATATACCGGATCGTAGGTATAACCATGGATACGCGAGAGTCCATTGTACAAGGCGTAATGCAGGGCCGTGACGCCGTTGTCGTCTTTTGATTCGAAATCCGCACCGCTTTTCAGTAACAACAATGCTACCTCTTCATGACCACTCGCGCTGGCAACGACCAGTGTATTGCCGTCTTCCTCTGTTGCGGCATCCGGATCGGCGCCGGCTTTTAACAGCAAGCGTGCGGACTCCACATCACCGGATCGTGCTGCAAACATCAATGCCGTAAATCCACCCGGGGAGGATTTCCATGTACAGATACGGCACGTGTTAGGTACCTTGTCAGCGGTCGCCAACGTTTTGGCGTTTACATCTGCCCCATGTTTCAGCAACAGTTTCACGATGTCGGTATGACCCATGCCGGCAGCCCACATCAGTGCAGTCTGGCCCTGACTTGTCTCGCTTGCATTCACATTCGCACCGGCCTTGATCAGGGCGGCAACCGTTTCGGTAGCCCCCGTGCGAGAACATTCCATCAGCACGGTTTCACCTGTCCACAAGGCTGCATCGGCTTTGGCGCCGGCCTTGATTAACCGGAGTCCCATTTCGTCACTGTGATTGGTACAGGCCAGATGCAGTGGGGTGACATTATAAACATTGGCCGGACTCGCATTCGCACTGGCATCCAGTAACAAGCCGGCAGTTTCGAGATCGTTTTTATGTGCCGCCCAGTGCAAGGCTGTGGTGCCATCTGATTGTGCGGCATTCACATCAATCGATTTGTTTTTGATTAAGCTTCGGATTGCATCGTGATCACCGTGTTTAACCGCATCGATTAAACGGCTATCACTGGCAGCGTTTGCCACTAACGGAACAGCCAGCGCAACTATCAACACAAGTTTGCGGTACAGAGTCATATTATTTCTCCCCAGTTGTGTTTCCGGTCGCTCAGGCCAGTGACAGCAAATCAAGTTTACCGGTACTGTCACCGAATTTATCCGTCTGGATACCCAGTTTATCCAGTATGGTCAGATACATATTGGCGACGGGCGTCCCTTCCTTGTAGCGGAGATGATTGCCTCCCTGCAACTGCCCTGCTCCGCCACCAATCAACAGCATCGGCAAGTTCTGCAGCAGATGACTATTGCCATCGCTCATGGAACAACCATACATCAGAATCAGGTTATCCAGCAGTGAACCATCCACGTCCGGGGTTGCCTGCAGCTTATCGAGGAAATAACTGACTAATTGTGAATGATACAGATTGATCATTGACAGTTTTTTCAGGTTAACCGGATCGTTCCGATGATGTGATAACGAATGATGTACATCACGCACTCCGATTTCCGGATAGGTTCGATTACTTTGTTCCGGACCAGTCATAAATGTGATCATGCGGGTCATATCAGTCTGGTATGCCAATACTTGCAAATCAAACATCAGCTTTAGATGTGCCGCAAATTCGGTCGGTATGCCGGTGGGCGGTTCCATTGAGGGCATTTTGTCTCCAGATTGCTGTTCTGCCATCTGGATGCGGTGCTCCACTTCGCGGATACCTTCAAGGAATTCCGTCAGACGGCTACGATCACCACCACCGAGTGACTTCATCATCCGTTCAGTAGCCTGTGTCACTGAATCCAGAATACTTTTTTCCTTCTGGATGCGTGCCATACGCACAGCCGGATCGGTGCTATCTCCAAATAATCTTTCAAACACGGCGCGTGGTCGATACTCAATCGGCAACGGTGTGGTGGGGGTACGCCAGGACAGTGTACTGATATAGGCACAACTCCAGCCTTTTTCACAATTACCGACCGCATCACTAGTGTGTAAACCCAGTTCCAGTGATGGCAATTGTGTCTGCTTGCCCAGTTCGCCGGCGACGATTTGATCGATGGATATCCCGGTCTTGCCTTCACGTAGAGGATGCACGCCGGTTAAAAACACACCGCCCGCCCGTTCATGTGGCGCTGTCTCCCCTTCACCCGGTCTGGCATCACCTTCATTATTATTCAGCCCGGTGAGTACCAACATTTTGTCCCTGTAGGCAGAAAGTGGTTCCAGTGTAGGTGAAAGTTTGTAGGACTTGCCTGTGACTTCGGGCGTCCAGTCCTTCATATTCATGCCATTGGGTGAATAGATAATCGAAAAACGACGCGGGGCAACCTGGCGCTGTGCTGTGGTGGCCAGAGCCGGAGTCATCGCCTCCAGCACAGGCAGTGCAATGGTTGCGCCTGCGGCGCGCAGGAACGATCGACGGGGCATGGACTTTTTAAAGATCATCATGATTGGGTGCCCTCCTCATTAAAAATGGTGTGCTGTTGATCACGGATCGGATCAATAAAGATAATTGATAGTCTGGTCCGGTTTGCCGGATAATAGTGCGCATCGCCGGTGCATCGGTATGTTCAAGCACACGACCGAGTGCGTAGGTAAGCATTTTTTCTACTACGGTCAGCACAAAATCCTCACGCCGCTTTTCCAGTAAGACTTTGCGCAATCCATCAAACCCCTCAAAGCTGGTGCCGTCAGGCAAGGCACCTGACGCATCGATCGCGGAACGAGAGGCGGTATCCATGCTTCTCCATTTACCGGTCGCATCAAAATTCTCCAGAGCGAATCCAAGCGGATCCATGACCTTGTGACAACTGGCACATACCGGATTGGCGCGATGCTGTTCCATGCGCTGACGCATATTCAACACCTTGCCATCATCGTTCTTGTCTCGCAGCCCCGGAACATTTGGTGGTGGTGGCGGTGGCGGTGCACTGAGTATATTTTCCAGTACCCATTTACCGCGTATCGTCGGTGCCGTGCGGTTCGCATACGAAGTTACTGTGAGGATACTACCCTGACCAAGCAAGCCGCCGCGCGGCATATTTTTCAGGGATACCTTACGGAAATGATTACCATAGACTTCCGGTATATCGTAGTGCCGTGCCAGACGCTCATTCACAAAGGTATAGTCCGCATCGAGCAACTCCAGCAAGGGTCGGTCATTGCGGAAAATATATTCAAAGAACAGCTTGGTTTCCGTCTGGAAAGCCAGTCTCAGATTGTCTTCAAAGTAGGGAAACAATTCTATATCCGGCGAGACCACATTCAGCTTGCCCAGATTGAGCCATTGTGCGGCAAAATTATCGATCAACGCATTTGAACGAGGATCATCCAGCATCCGTGTGATTTGCTTTTCCAGTACTTCTGGCTGACTGAGTTGACCGGATTCTGCAACCGTCAACAATTGCTTGTCCGGAATACTGCTCCAGAGAAACAGGGACAGCCGGGTGGCCAGTTCCTTATCGGATAAACGGTAAACCGCGCCTGGGTCAACCGTTTCAGGCGCGCGTTCTGCCAGAAACAGAAACTCGGGGCCGGCAAGTATACGTTCCAGTGCGGTACCAATGCCTGCCTCAAATCCGGCTTGCGGCTGACCCTGTCGGTAAAACCCGAGCAGTTCTTCCAGCTCATCACCGGTGGGATCCCGTCGATAAGCCTGATGCGCGAGGCTGGTCAGAATATCGCGCGCGCATTTCTCATCATTACTGTCAGCTGGTTTACAGCTAAACACCTTGTTACGGCTGGCCGTTGTACCCAGGCCAGTCGGGTTAAACGGACCGCCTATGGCGACTGTGCGTACACCGGGCTCGCCCCCTTTGTACTGGGAATAATCATAGACCGTATGACGTGGTGTGAGCGGATCTTCATCGAGCGTGGTCTCTTTCAAAAAGGCCACCGTAATTACCCGCTTACCGGCCTTCGCCGGGAATCGCACTTCCAGTGCCTTGTCTGCGTAACGTTCATATTCTTCCTGGGCAAACTCACCCTGGGATGAAGTGGAAAATAGCTGCGACGTTTTTCCTAACTTTTCGCCGCCTATGGTAAACAACGCAATGCGTTTGCCATCCATGCGCACATCCAGCTTGTGCGGCTTGTTCACCATGCCGCGAATATAGTCACGGTAATTCCTTAACAAATCGACCTTGATCACGTATTCGCCGTCCATCGGGAACTGGTGTGAAATGGCGATACCCCCTCTCGAACCGAACGGCAGCTCCTCATTCATCCGATCTTCCTGCAACAGTTCATTGGGAACGTTGTAATAATCAAAGCCGGGATGGATATTCGGGTCACCGATTGCCTGTAAGCGGACTTTTCGCGCGGCGGCAACATATTGTTCAACCAGCAACGGAGAGATGGTTAACACCGATCCCATATTATTAAAGCCGGACATCGCATTGTCTGCCGGTAGCAAGGCTTCATCCTGGATATCGACGGCGAGCAAATCACGTACCGAGTTGATATATTCATTACGATTGAGACGACGTAGCACAGGTTCACCGGGCGTGGGATGTTCCAGTGCGTACTGATCCAGACTGGTTTCAAGATAGTTGGCAAATTCCCGGTAAACAGGGTCTTCCGGTCTGGGCATGCCGGAAGGCGGCATGGTTCTGGCCTTTAATTTGCGCAGCACTTTTTCCCAGATGGCACCATCGACACTGACATCTTGCACATCGGCCTGTTGCAAACTCAGTCCGGCCGTTTTTAATGCGTCATTATGACAAGCTATACAATAGGTATTCAGGGTTTCCCGATAGTGGGCTGCCGCTGTTTGCTCCGGCTTTTGTTGCGCTACACAAACCTGGCTGACAGTCACCGTCATAGCCACGCCCAGAATAATTCCAGAAACCTTGCTCATGAGCCCGTTACCCCCCCCGTTACAAACGCGTTGATGCATCAAATTACAACACTAAAAGTCAGTATATACCATACTAATCATCGGGCAGAATCTGCCATTACCTCCAGACTGAACGAAATGGTGACGTACCCTGCTGAGCAGATTAACATAGCAACCTTATGTGCACGTGCATCATGCCAGAAATAATATTTTTCCAGGGGGAGATGGTTTGAGTTCTTATCCGTTAGTCGTTGATCTTGATGGAACATTGATCCGGACAGACATGCTGCATGAATCAGCAATAGCGGCTGTACATGCTCAACCTCTGGTGTTGTTGCGTATCCCTTTCTGGCTGGCAAGTGGCAAGGCCGTGTTGAAACAACAGTTGTCCGGGCTGGCACAAATAGACCCGGAAAAACTGCCGTACCACACCGAACTGCTCGACTGGTTAAAACAAAAATAGGCTGAAGGCACCCGACTGATACTGTGTACGGCATCGGATCAGTCCTTTGCCAATGCTATTAACGAACATCTTGGTATATTCGATGAGGTGATTGCCAGCGATGGCACTGTAAATGTGTCCGGCCATAACAAGGCTGAAATATTGCAAAAACGTTTTGGCCGCGGTGGATTCGATTACGTAGCCAACTCGTACAAGGACCTGCCAGTCTGGCAACAAGCCAGACGGGCTATTGTGGTAAATGCTGGCGATACGCTGGTCAGCAAGGCAGCCAAACTCTGTGAAGTTGAAAAGATTTTTCCAAAATCCGTCACTGGTTTCAGCACCTGGCGTCGCATGCTACGTCTGCATCAATGGCTGAAAAACCTGCTATTGTTTGTGCCACTGCTTGCCGCTCACGAACTGACCAATATTGATCACCTGATTTCCCTGCTGCTGGCATTTTTTTCCTTCAGTCTGTGCGCTTCTTCGGTATACATCACCAACGATTTGCTGGATCTGGACAGTGACCGCCAGCATCCACGCAAGTGCAAGCGCCCGTTTGCATCAGGACAAGTGCCTATCCAGACCGGGGTAATACTGGCACCGTTGTTACTACTGACAAGCCTGTTACTGGCCTGGCAAGTGGGCAGTGAATTTTTTATCTGGCTGATTGCCTATTTTGTACTGACCTGTATTTATTCGCTGATACTGAAACGGTTGTTATTACTCGACTGTCTGACTCTGGCGATGCTGTACACGCTGCGAATCATTGCCGGTGCCGCTGCGGCACATAATACGCTGTCGTTCTGGTTGCTGGCTTTCGCCGTGTTCCTGTTCTTATCACTCGCCTTTGTCAAACGTTATGCCGAACTGGAAATCCAGTTGCTCAGTGGTCAAAACAAGGTGCATGGTAGAGGGTACTACACAACGGATGCACCCTTGATACAGTCACTTGGCGTGACATCTGGTTATGCCTCGGTGCTGGTACTGGCGCTGTATCTGAACAGTGAGGCAGTCATCAAACTTTATCAGGCACCGGAAATAATCTGGGGCACGGTACCGGTGTTATTGTTCTGGATCAGCTGGATGTGGATGCAGGCACACCGCGGCAAGATGCATGATGACCCGCTGGTATTTACCATCACCGACAAGGCCAGCCTGCTTGCCGGTGCAATCTTTGCCGTGATAGTCGTGCTGGGCAGCACAGGGTGGTCATGGTAGCGGTATCTTCCTGGGGCAGGCTGAATCGTCTTGAACATGATGTGATCGCAATAGCAGATCGACGTCTGGCCTCACAGCAGATCTGCCAGTCCCACCCCGGTATTGCTCATGGTATGGGCCGAAGCTACGGTGATGTCTGTCTGAATCCCGGCGGTATTTTATGGAAATCCACCGGACTGGATCGATTGATCCAGTTTGATGAACAGACTGGTCGGCTGGTTTGTGAAGCCGGTGTGTTGTTGCGTGATATACAAAGACTAATGGTGCCGCGAGGCTGGATGCTGGCTGTTACCCCGGGGACACAACTGGTTACTGTCGGTGGTGCGATCGCCAATGATGTGCACGGCAAGAATCATCATGTACATGGATCGTTTGGTAATCATCTGCTGCAACTGACATTGTTACGCACAGATGGCGAGATCATCGAATGCGGTCCACTCCATCACGCAAACTGGTTTGCGGCCACCGTCGGTGGTCTGGGTCTGACCGGTTTTATACTCACCGCTGAAATCCAGCTCAGACGTGTTGCCGGTCCCTGGCTCGAATCCGAAACGATACCTTATGCCAATCTGGAAGAGTTTTTCACTCTTGCGGATGACTCCGAAACGGGTTTTGAGCATACAGTTTCCTGGATAGATTGTCTTTCAGGTGGCAGAGGGTTGTTCATGCGGGCCAACCATTCCAGTCATCAGCAGTTGTTCACGAACAAACCGTCGAAATGGCGGATACCTCTGGTTCCTCCTGTGTCACTGATCAACAAGTACAACCTGGCACCGTTCAACAGTACCTACTACCATTTGAAGAAATCACACACTGGTCGGAGCATCGTTCACTATGAACCGTTCATGTATCCGCTGGACAATGTGCAGGACTGGAATCGACTGTACGGCCCCGGCGGATTTTACCAGTACCAGAGCGTGGTCCCGCGAGAAGCTGGCATGGACGCAACCCGCGCAATGTTGCAGGAAATTTCCCGCTCTGGCGAAGGCTCATTTCTGGCTGTACTGAAAACGTTCGGTGAGATTGTCTCTGCAGGCATGTTGAGTTTTCCCAGACCCGGTGTCACGCTGGCACTGGACTTCCCCAATAACGGTGAAAACACCCTGCGTCTGTTTGAACGTCTGGACAAGATTGTGGGAGAAGCGGGTGGACGCATCTATGCTGCAAAAGATGCGCGCATGCCCAGAAGCCTGTTTGTTTCTGGCTATCCACGCCTGGCAGAATTTATGCCGTTACGGGATCCAGGTATTTCCTCGGCGATGTCACGTCGATTGATAGGGAGTTAACATGTCAACCAAGAAACAACGTATCGTCATCATCGGAGCCACTTCACTGATCGCAGAACATTGCGCCCGGCTGTGGGTCATGCAAGCATCCAGCGACATGATCCTGGTGGGTCGGGATTCAGCCAGAATGGAACAAATTGCAACTGACCTGAAGGTGCGTAGTCCCGGCTCACAGATAAAGTGCATGCAAGCTGATTTTATCGCCGCAGACAAAATTACCGAACTGGTAGCATCAATTAAAAACGAGGGTGCTGTTGATATTGTACTGATTGCCCATGGTTCCTTACCGGATCAACAAAAGTGTCAACAGGATTTGTTGCTGTGTCAGGACACCTTGCTTATTAACGGGCTCTCTCCGGTGCTGTTTGCCGAAGCGTTTGCCACGTCAATGCAAAAAGCCAACCGGGGGACATTGGCCATCATTGGATCAGTTGCTGGTGATCGGGGACGCAAATCCAATTACATCTACGGTTCGGCAAAAGGCTTGGTCAGCCGTTATGTACAGGGTATGCAGCATCGATTCGCCAACACCAGGGTCAAGATTGTGTTAATCAAGCCAGGCCCCACAGACACGCCGATGACTTCACATCTGAAACAGCAGGGGGCAAAGTTGGCCAGTGCAGAGGAGGTGGCTCTTCATATTGTCAACGGCATCTCAAAAGGCGCGTTAACAATCTATGCTCCACCGATTTGGAAACTGATCATGATGATTGTTCGGCATATACCTGCCTTCCTGTTTAATCGCCTGAATATATGATCCGACCGGAGTTGCTGCTCAGATACAAGTGGGTAATTGCCTGGGCGGCCTTTTCATTACTTATCACCGGGATGGCCATAGTTGGTGGGTTCCGCCATTTCTCGGCCGTACCTAACTGGGATATGTGGGGTGGCACAGTACAATTCTATTTTAATGTGATGGATGGCGACTCATCGGTCTGGTGGGCCCAGCATAATGAACATCGACCGGTACTGGCACGATTACTGTTCTGGATCGATTTTTACTTCTTTGATGGTCTAGGCATATTTCTCATAGTCGCCAATTACCTGCTGGCCGCTTTGGCGGCACTGGTGTTCTGGTTATTTTTGCGAGACTTGCAACAGGAACAAGCTGCAACAGAACGGGAAATTGCCACCGGGCTGTTAATCACCGCCTGGCTGTTCCTGTGGTGCCAGTCGGAAAATTTCACCTGGGGGTTTCAGAGCCAGTTTTTTATGGCGCAACTATTACCACTGGCTGCCCTGCTGTGGCTGGCTCGTTCAATCGACAAGACTCCCCTGTCGTTTGCACTGGCGTGCCTGCTGGGAGTGCTCTCAGCCGGTGCGATGGCGAACGGTGTACTGGCACTACCATTGATGCTTTGTTGCGCGCTTTTATTACGCCAGTCAGCACAACGATGCGCCATACTGCTTGGTCTGTCAGCGCTTGTGCTCGGAGCCTATTTTTATGACTATCATGCACAGGAAGGTCACGGCCATCTTTCAGTCGCGCTGCAGGAAATGCCGGCAGATTTATGGACCTATATACTCCGATATCTGGGTAGCTGCTTCTATTATTTATATGAGCAAGGAAATGATGGCAAGCTGGCAGCTGAACGATCCGGACTCTTTCTAATCATCGGTTCTGTATTACTCGGGCTATACCAGTTATTCTCACAAAAAAAATCACCGGCAATGCTGGCACTGCTGTTTTTTATCCTGTACATCGGGGGTACAGCCGTAGGTACGGCTGGCGGCAGGGTGATCTTCGGACTGGATCAGGCCTTCAGTTCCCGCTACACCACACCTTCATTGATGGCCTTTGCCGCGCTGCTGGTTGCCGCAGATCCACTCCTGTGTCGTCTCAAAGGTAAAGTCTGGACAGCCATCCTGCTGCTACTGTCCATTACCCTGTGTACACATATGTTCAAGCTTCAGGTAAGTGCGCTGGAAGTGGTGGATGACCAGTTAGCAAAACGGGATATGGCCGGGTTGGCTATTGCGTTGCATATTCAGGATAGCGTGATGATTGGAAACATTTATCCGGATTCTGCCTATGTGCAAGACCTGGTCAAAAAAGCTGTTGCAGGCCGATATACAATTTTTGCCAGGACACCTTATCTGGATCTGGTCGATCAGTTCGATAAACCCTGGACTATACAAAACGGCATCAAATGTATGGGTGCACTGGATCGGATTGAAGCAATCGATGGTGATACGAATCACATCAGGGTCTTTGGTTGGCTGTTCAACGAGGAACAGGACCGCACACCCCGACTGATACGATTTATTGATCCTTCAGGCAAGGTGGCCGGGTTTGCCCGGACTGGAATCCCCAGACCGGATGTGGCCAAAGTGATCGACAGACGTGCCAGCTATTCCGGGTTTGGTGGTTATCTACGCACCAGAGTGGCAGATACAGAAATTATCGCTGTGGGGGACCAACCGGATTGCCAACTACCATTAAAAGTACCTACCCAGCTATATCATGTATCGAGTCAGGACCCAGCCAGCACCAGCGATTATTCAGGGATGATACTGGCCGGAACCATCATGGAAAATAGCGGCTGGACCGGTAGCGACTATTACCATTCCACTTTTGAGAAACTGCAGGTGTTGGGCACCTTTATCCAGTCGGACGTTGACAAGGGTAGCCTGAGCCTACGTGCACACCGCGGTGATCGGTTCTACTACCGATCCGGCCCCACCGGTGGTCATCAGTTAATGGATATCAATGCGGGGAAAATTATTACACCCTTACCAGTATCTACAAGCTGGACCCTGATAGAATTATCCGATCAACATTTGCCGGATGAGTTTATATTAAAACTAATCGATGATGGCTCAGCACTGGGCGAATGGTCTGCCATTGCGCTGGTTAAAGAATGAGGATGTGATGTGAATGACAAGAAAATAATCCTGCCCGGCGGCGCCGGTCTGGTTGGTCAGACTCTGGTCGCACGACTGCGCGCCAGAGGCTATTCACAGATTGTGGTACTCGATAAACACCGTGCCAATCTGGAGATTCTGAAAAAGGTACAACCTGACATTATCGCTGAATATGCAGATCTGGCTGAACCGGGTGACTGGCAGCGACATTTTAAAGGTGCGGAAGTAGTGGTCATGTTGCAGGCCCAGATTGGTGGCAATGATTACCAGCAATTCATACGCAATAATGTCGAGTCAACGCGGCTGGTTCTGGAAGCAATCCGCCAGTATCAGGTGCCCTATCTGGTACACATCAGTTCCTCGGTAGTGGAATCGGTTGCAGATGACTTTTACACCCGTAGCAAAAAAGCACAGGAAAAAATGGTTTTGGAAAGTGGCATTGCCTGTCCGGTATTGCGTCCGACACTGATGTTTGGCTGGTTTGATCGCAAGCATCTTGGATGGTTATCCCGCTTTATGGCCAAAGTACCGGTATTCCCCATTCCGGGAAATGGCAAATTCATGCGTCAACCACTGTATGCGGGCGATTTTTGTGACATCATCATCAGCTGCATCGAACGTCGTATCCGTGATGGCATCTATAATATATCCGGACATGAAAAAATTGATTACGTGGACATCATCCGTGAAATTAAACGCGCTACCCACGCACAGTCAGTGATATTGCATATACCCTACACCCTGTTTTACCTGCTGTTATGGATCTGGGCACTGTTTGACCGCAATCCGCCCTTTACTACCCAACAACTTGCAGCGCTGACCGCGCGGGACGAATTTGAAGTGATCGACTGGCCCACGATTTTCGGCGTGCCTTATACGCCTTTTAAAATGGCGCTTGAAGAAACCTTCAATCATCCTGTGTACAGCAAAGTAGTACTGGAGTTCTAGCATGGGACAAAAAATTGCGGTACTGGGAGCCGGTCCTATGGGACTTGCTGTAGCCTATCAACTCACGATGGATGGACATCAGCCTGTCGTATTTGAAGCCGATGATCGTGTCGGTGGCATGACCGCCTGTTTCGATTTTAATGGTCTACAAATCGAACGCTACTATCATTTCCATTGCATCTCTGACAGCGGGTTTTTGCGAATGCTGCAGGAACTGGGAATTGCAGACAAGATGCGTTGGGTGGAAACACGGATGGGATACTGGTACCAGAACCAGTTACAAGCCTGGGGTAATCCGGTCGCACTGCTAAAATTTCGCGGTCTCGGATTAATTGCCAAATTCCGTTATGGTTTACATGCCTTTCTGGCAACCAAACGCACCAACTGGCGAACCCTGGACAAGGTGGAAGCCACGGCCTGGATTCAACGTTGGGTAGGTCAGGAAGCGTATGAAATATTATGGCGCCGTTTGTTCGACTACAAGTTTTATGATTATGCGAACGGACTGTCAGCGGCCTGGATCTGGAGCCGTATCCGACGCATAGGTCGCTCTCGCTATAATCTGTTTCGTGAAAAATTGGGTTATCTCGAAGGCGGTTCAACTACCTTACTGCAATCGATGAAAATGGCGATCGAAAGCCGGGGCGGTATTATCAGACTACAATCTCCCGTCAGCCAGGTTGTGATTGCAGCCGGGCAAATACGGGGAGTGATGGTGAATGGCCAGCTTGAACCCTTCGATAAAGTGATCAGCACGATTCCTTTACCGTACGTTCCCAGACTGATGCCGGATTTGCCGGCAAAAATCCTGGCGCAGTTTCAGTCTGTCAAAAACATTGCTGTGGTCTGTGTCATTGTAAAACTACGCAAGTCTGTCACCGAAAACTTCTGGCTGAACACGAACGATCCGGAGATGGACATTCCAGGACTGGTGGAATACACCAATTTGCGGCCTCTGGATCAGCATATTGTGTATGTTCCATTTTATATGCCGGGTGAACATCCCAAATTTGCCGAACCGGATCAGGTTTTTCTCGACAAGGTCAGACGCTACCTGAAAAAAATCAATCCTGATCTGATTGATACGGACTTCATCGATCTACGTGCCAGTCGTTATCGATACGCACAGCCTGTGTGTGACCCGGGTTTTCTCGACAAACTGCCGCCAGTCGCGCTTCCAATCAAGGGACTCTGGGTGGCAGACACCTCCTATTACTATCCCGAAGATCGGGGCATTTCAGAAAGTATCGATTTTGGCAGAAACATGGCCAGGTCAGCGGTTCTGTGATTAAGCCTTTCCTGTCGCGACAGTTTCTGGTTTTTTTACTGACTGGTGGCACCGCCGCTGTTATCAACTTTGGCAGTCGTATTCTGTATAACCATTGGCTGGGCTTTTCCGCTTCCATCATGCTGGCTTACCTGACCGGCATGATAACGGCGTTCATTCTAGCCAAACTGTTTGTGTTTCGTGATAGCACACAAGCATTACATCGTTCGGCTATGTTTTTTATTCTGGTCAACCTGGTGGCTGTCATGCAGACCTGGTTGATCAGTCTGGGCATGGCTTATTATTTATTGCCCGCAATTGGTATCACCTCCTATGTGCGTGAACTGGCTCATGCGACTGGTGTTGTGGTTCCGGTCTTTACCAGTTATCTGGGACATAAGCGCTGGTCGTTTCGATAATGACGGGTATTGAGCAGAGACCCCGCTAGACAGGTTGTGCCGGCAGGCTTGAATCTACAGTAATTTGGACTATAGTAGCTCTTATGACTCTTGCACAACGCAACCGCATCATATTCATTGCACTGGTCTTGTTGATCAGTCAGATGGCGTTGATTGTCCATGCCACAGTGCATGACTCTGAACTGAATTGTCAGTTATGTCTGTCTCAAGCACACTCTTCGACCGGGATACTACCCTCTGCAATCATAATACCGGCATCCCATGCTACTGAAAAATCGGTGGCTGCAGGCTCCAATCCACAAGCACATTCCAGCCAGCCCAGAGCATTTCTACAGCGCGCACCACCCGTCATTTCCTGATTCAGCTTAAATCTGAGGCCACCTCTGAACAGGAGGCTGGTTTAATTGATTCATATCAGGAGACAAATAATGAAATGCTTGTTACGTAGCGGTATCTGTTTATTGCTGTTGGCTTTTTCCGTATCAACGTTTGCGCAGGACAGTAATGAAAGCGCAGCAGACTTGCGCAAGGCTATAAATCAGTTACGACAGGAGTACGAATCCAGAATCCAGGCACTCGAAAAAAGAGTCGCAGAAGCAGAACAGCAGTCTGCAAATAGCCAGACTTCTCCTCAACCTGTTACGGCTGCCAGCTCAGTCAGCAGTGGCAATTCTGCCTTTAACCCGGCAATGGGAGTAATTTTCAGTGGTCAGGCGTGGAACTACCAACATGATCCTGAAGGCTACCAGATTCCCGGGCATCCTTTCGGTGGTGAGGCAGGCCCCGTGGCTGAAGGATTGTCTATAGGTGAAACAGAAATTGATATCAGCGCGAACGTCGATGATAAGTTTACCGCCTGGCTCACAACCCCTATTGTGATCGAAGATGGTGATGCAGGAATCGAACTGGAAGAAGCCTGGATTGAGACCACAGCGTTACCCGCCGGATTTTCGGCACGAGTAGGGCGATTCTTTTCCAATATCGGCTATCTGAACAATAAACATGCGCACGCATGGGATTTTATTGACCAGCCCCTGGCCTATCAGGCTTTCCTTGGTGGCCAATATCTGGATGATGGCCTGCAACTCCGCTGGCTTGCCCCAACCGATTTGTACATTGAATTGGGTGGCGAAGTCCTGCGTGGCGATCGTTATCCCGCAGTTGGCGCAACGCACTCGGGGATCGGCAGCCATACCCTGTTCGCCCATATGGGTGGAGATGTTGGTGACAGTAACAGCTGGCTGGCCGGCGTCTCATATCTCAGGGCCGACAGTACTGATCGTATATCCGGCAGTGTGAATGACCCACTGCTGTTTACTGGTAATGCGGACATTATCATTGCCGACTTTACCTGGAAGTGGTCGCCTTATGGTAACTGGCAACAGAAGAATTTCGTATTCCAGACTGAATACCTCCAAAACAATGAAAAGGGGGATTACACCCTGTCCGGCAATCAGGTACTGGCCTACGACGATCATCGGAGTGGCTGGCATGCGCAGGCCATTTTTCAACCGTTTCCGCAATGGCGTTTCGGGGCACGCTACGACATATTGTCCGCCGGCAATCCGGGTTTGATTTTTAGCGGAACCGCACTCGAGCCACTCGGGAATAATCCGGACCGTTACAGTTTCATGGTGGACTGGTCTAACAGCGAGTTCAGCCGACTGCGCTTACAGTTGACACGTGATGAAGCCGGTCTCGTATCCGATACCCAATTCGGGTTGCAATACATCTACAGCATTGGTGCCCACGGTGCGCACTCATTCTAGGTTGAGGACAAATTCCATGAATCGCATATTAATTTATACCTTATTAATTATGTTCCCGCTGATGTCTCATGCCGAGTTACGGATATTTGCCTGTGAACCAGAATGGGCGGCGGTAGCTGATGAGATTGGTCACGATAAAGTTACGACATACAGTGCAACGACAGCCATGCAGGACCCGCATTATATTCAGGCACGGCCCAGCCTGATTGCACAGGTACGGCAGGCGGACATAGTCATCTGCAGTGGTGCACAACTGGAAATCGGCTGGTTACCCATGTTACTGGCCAAGGCCAATAATCCATCGGTGCAGCCAGGCAGTCCTGGTCATATTGTCGCCAGCAGTTTCGTACAACGACTGGAAGCCCCGTCCAGTGTGGACAGGAGCCAGGGCGATGTTCACCCGGAAGGGAATCCGCATATACAGACTAATCCCCATAACATCGCGCTGGTTGCGATTGCATTGACGGAACGTATGCAACAACTTGATCCTGCAAACGCCGCAGCCTATGCAGATGGACTGAAAAAATTCCAGGCTCGTTGGGACGAGGCCATCAGTCGTTGGGAACAACGTGCACTTCCGCTTAAAAACAAAAAGGTCATCACCCATCACAAATCCTGGCCTTACCTGGAACAATGGCTTGGTCTGGTTGAAGTCGCCAATCTGGAGGACGTACCAGGCGTCCCGCCAACCGTTTCCCACCTGAGCGACCTGGCTTCCCGGTATGGTAAGGGTGGCGCAGACTTTATTATCCGCGCACCATTTCAGGACAGTAAGCCGTCGGAGTGGTTATCAGAGCGCGGCGGAATCCCGATGCTGGCACTACCGTTAACAGTCGGCGGCAATGACAAATCTACCAATCTGTTCAGCTTCTTCGATAACATACTGGATCAACTGTTGGGTGTTACGCCATGAATCTCACCTCTATCGACTGGACAATAGTAGGCCCGGCCATGTTGGCTGGCATACTGGTACTCACTACCCATGTTCCATTGGGACAGGAAGTACTGAAACGCGGAATTATTTTTATCGATCTCGCCATTGCCCAGATTGCCGGTCTTGGCGTAATTGCAGCGGATACCTTTATTGGCGTGGCAGAAGGCACAATTGTACAAATATCTGCAGTTACTGCCGCATTACTCGCAGCCGCAGGATTGAACTGGACAGAAAAACACTGGCCCAGGATACAGGAACCCTTGATCGGCATCCTGTTTGTGCTCGCGGCTACCGGTAGTATTTTATTGCTGGCAGAAAATCCGCATGGTGGCGAATATCTGAAAGACTTGCTGGTTGGACAGATATTATGGTCTACCTGGTCTTCTTTGATACCCATCAGTGTGCTGTATGCCATCCTGCTGCTGGTCTGGTTTACCCTGAAAAATAAAATCGGACGTATCGGATTTTATATCACGTTTTCATTTGCGGTAACTGCATCGGTACAATTGGTCGGTGTGTATCTGGTATTTGCCAGTTTAATCATACCTGGTCTGGCAACTTCTCAGCTTCAGGGAAACAAAAGACTCTTTATTGGTTATCTGTCCGGAGCCCTGTCCTATTTTATTGGCATACTGCTATCTTCCTGGCTGGATCTGCCTACAGGAGCGATCATTGTGTGGGCTATGGCTGTTACTGGAATTGTAACCGGCTACATCATCAGACTGACCGGTAGCAGAGATTCTCTCTAACGGTTATTCAGTAGTGTGTTCATTGATTCCCGGATTCACTGTCAACGGGTGGCAATGAGCGTATATAAGCGATAACAGCTTCCAGATCAGCTGAAGTTAACTGACTGGTAGTGGTACGGATCACTTCGTCCATGGTGGTGTTGGCTACATCACCATCCGGCTTGTCACCTGTCTTCAAAAACTGTTTCAGTTCTTCATCCGTCCATTGCTGTAAATCTCCCGGCGCCAGGCTGGGAGCAGATTTATCCTCTGCAAGCGAGCCACCTCCCAGATGGCGTTCCCGGATAACAGCACCCAGACTGTTGCGTTGGGTATGACATTCACCACAGTGGCCGAGCACATCGACCAGATAGGCACCACGATTGGTAATAGTCGTACTGAATCTGGAACTGAAGTAAAGCCACTGCCAGGGTCCGAGTAACCAGCGCTGGTTGTAGGGAAATTGCAGTTCATGTGTCTGGTTAACCTGATTGATAGCTGGCAAGGACTGCAGGTATGCCCAGATATCGCTCAGATCAGAATCTGTTATTCCGGAATAGGAAGGATAGGGAAAAGCCGGATAGTAATGCTGGCCATCCGGTCGCACACCTGTACGCAGTGCACGCAGGAAATTGGCTTCAGTCCAGCTACCAATACCGGTCTGCTTATGCGGGGTAATATTTGGTACATGAAAAACTCCGAACGGCGTCTGCAAGATCCGGCCACCGGCAAAAGGTCGGGCATCGACCGTATTATTGGTATGACAACCCGCACAACCGGCGGCAGCAACCAGATATTGACCATGAGCTGCATTACCCGCCGCATGGACAAACAGGGGGAATGTACAACACAGCAAGACGATAATTTTTTTATACAATCGGGGAAATAAATTCATCACACAGCGACGAGCATACAAACTCACTTTTATCACCTGACAGCTGGCTACCGGAAATCGCTGTAGAGCCTAAATTTGCACCCGGGTTCCAAGTTCGACTACCGAGTTATCCGGCAACTTGAAAAATTCGGCGATGTCTCCGGAATTGCGGCTCATTGTGGCAAACAGTTTTTCCCGCCAGCTCACCATACCCTTGCCTGGTGTGGGCACCACCGTTTCGCGGCTCAGGAAATAGGTTGATTCAAAAGCAACAATCTCCAGTCCATACTGTTTGCAGTCCTCGAGTATTTCCGGGATGTTTGTCTCATTCATGAAGCCCAGTTTAATGACCACCTTCCAGAACTGCTCGGTCAATTGAGTCACTTCAAGACGTTGCTCGGGAGGCACTGTGGGAACGTCTTCAAACTTGACCGTCAGGATGATATTTTTCCTGTGCAATACCTGATTGTGCTTCATGTTATGCAGTAATGCCTGCGGAACCACCTTCGGGTTCGCGACGGCATAAATGGCTGTCCTGTCAGCAATATTGACCGAGTTGAAATCCAGCTGTTTGATGAACGGGATCAGTTCAAGTCCGTCTTTTTGTATGCTCTCAACCAACAATACCCGTCCGCGCGCCCATGTGGTCATCACCATAAAGATGGTCAGACCCATTGCGAGTGGAAACCAGCCACCATCAAAGAATTTAATAATGCATCCTGCTACCAGGAACGCATCGATAATCAGGAAAAATCCGGTTGCCAGTATGGCCGCCACGGAAGGTACCTTCCACGCAAAACGCATAACAAAAAATGTCATCACCGTTGTAATCATCATATCAATTGTGACTGCAACACCGTAAGCGCCTGCCAATGCTGAAGAACTTTTAAAAGCGATAACAGCGATCAGCACGCCCGTCAGCAATACCCAGTTCACCGACGGAATATAAATCTGACCCTGGGATGTTTCCGATGTGTGCATGATCCGCATTCTCGGAAAATACCCGAGCAGGATTGCCTGCTTTGTCATTGAGTAGGCCCCCGAGATAACCGCCTGCGAAGCAATGATCGCCGCGACAGCAGAGAGAATAACGGCCGGGATCAACAAATACTCAGGGAACATATGGTAAAAAGGGTTTGCCAGCGCAGAGGGATCTTTCATCAGCAGGGCGCCTTGTCCCATATAATTCAAGGTCAATCCTGGTAACACCAGTCCCGTCCAGGCCAACTGAATCGGCTTTCTGCCAAAATGCCCCAGATCCGCATACAAAGCTTCCGCGCCGGTCAATGCCAGAACGATAGCACCTACACTTGCCAGTACCAACGGTCCCCGATCCGCCAGGAAACTCAAGGAATGCAATGGATTCAACGCAGCAAGGATAGAAGGTTCCTGGACGATATGAATAACTCCGGAGACTCCCAACACCGTAAACCACAGTACAATGATCGGGCCAAAAAACTTTCCAACTGCCTGGGTCCCGTTTCTTTGCACCAGGAACAGGCCCACCAGAATGACGATAGCGCCAGGCAAGATATAGGGTTGCAGATCCGGGGTCACTACTTTCAGACCTTCCAGCGCACCCAGCACCGAGATAGCAGGAGTGATGACACTGTCCCCGTAAAACATGGTTGACCCAAATACGCCCATCAACAGCAACAACTTTCTTAACGCAGGCTTGTCCCTGATTGCATTCGTTGCCAGCGAAGTCAGGGCCAGCCCTCCCCCTTCACCCCGATTGTCTGCGCGTAGAACCAGAAGCACATATTTAAACGTCACTACGATCATCAGCGCCCAGAAGATAACCGACACCGCGCCAATCAGGTTTATTGAATTCAATACAACTCCTGAATCTGGAGCGAATACTTCCTTAACTGTATATAGCGGACTGGTACCGATATCACCATACACCACACCCAAGGCAGCGAGCGTGAGCGCGGCTGTTCTGGATTTATTTTCGTTTACGTGCATTGACTACCCTTGAATTTCTGTACCGGCAAATACCATCCGGCATGTGAATACAGGTTCGTATGAATCCATCCAGGTTAAGGCTAAAACTCTCTGATTTAGACAGGCTGGATGACAACATTAACTGGTTAGTAGTTTCGGGACAGGTATTCCCTGCTGTAAGAATCATCTGGTTTGTGTTATTCCGTGCCTTTTGAGTTTACGCGGTTTATATTGATTATTAAAGCACTCAATATGGCCGTCTAAATACTTGTGCTGACTGTCTACAGACCTTATTATCTGCAAGTCACTGTTAGAGGCTGGCCCGCCAGTTAAACGGGCCTTATCCATTTTTCATTATCCTCAAAAGGCTACTCATGAATTCCAGAAAATCCGGGCTATTATTGCTAGTGGTGTTACTTTGCCAGCTGCTGCCAAACAATGCAGCTGCACAACAACGTCGCCCTGCACAGTTTTCTTTTAACTTTTATCCTTATTTGTCCGATGTAAAATCAGATTCGGACTTCACCGTTTCCGCCCTGGTACCGCTGCCGGGCAGATTTTCCTATTTCAGTTTTATCAATTTCAACGAAACCATTTCAAACGGCGATTCCAATTTCATGTTGACTGAACAAAACCTGAACTGGCAAGTATCGGAAAAACTGCCGCTGGATCTGGTGGCACAGGATATTATCCGCAAAGGCCATGACAACGATACCATACACCTTGGCATACGCTGGAGACTGAACAGCACGCCCCTGCTCACCGCCTTTTTCAAGGCGATCAATCTGAGCTATGCCATCCAGATTTTTCCATTGAGGATTGATGAACGTGACGTGGGCGGCATGCAAATTTCCCATGCCTATCAGATGACATTTCCCTATATTTCCGATCGGCTTTATCTGGGTGGCTTTATTGATCACAATATTAACGAATCAGCCCGTCCTGGTCAGACCCGCGACAACATTGTCAGTGAAACCCAGTTCGGCGTCCGGTTATATAAACAGCTATATGCCGTAGCTGAGTATCGTATCAATGATTACCGGCGTTCGGACAATACCAATCTGGGCGCAGGCCTTGAAATCAAGACCAGCTGGTAATCTCTTTGGCCGGTTTTGAATGTTAAATACAGCCATGTCACAAGTTTCAGTCAACGCGTTTATGCAGGCTGAATACCGTGTGCAGGATGATCACAACCTATTGGTGCTACGCGTCGGACACTATAGTAAGCCACTGCAGGACATTCACATCCGGTTTGGTGCCAGCAGTTCAGCCTTTATCACGGCATACAATCCCCGCAGTGAGATCCAGAGTCTGCAAAAGAATGAAACCGCCACACAATTACTCCAACAGGATTTGCATGCGACCAGCTATAGTTCGCTGCCTGCAACAGGGCGTGATACAAAATCACTCTGGCCGGATGAACCAGGCTTTCTGGTTATTGGCATTTCCTGCAAACAAGCGCTCAAACTTGCAGAAAAATATCATCAATTGGCTATCCTGTTTGCTGACTCGCATGCCATACCACAACTGGAAATTATCGGATAATCGCTGTAGATGAACACACAGCAAGAGCAACTGAAAACCACATTGCGCAACTGGACGGGACTGGCGCTCGCGCTGTTTGTGCTGAACTTTGTGCTGACATTTCATAATGTCTGGCCAACATTATGGATTACCACTCACTTTGAGTTATCCATTGAAATGGCCATGCTGTTACTTGTACTGGCATTATATATACGTTGGGCAGGAGCCGTCTCATCGCGTGTCGTTTCCGCGCTCGCCGCGATTCTGACTGTCATGACTATCGGACGCTATGCTGAAGTCACGGCTCCGGCACTGTATGGACGACCAGTGAATATTTACTGGGACGCCCAGTATCTGCCGCATGTGGCAGCCATGATGATTCAGTCCACCCATCTGTTGCTGGTGCTGGCATTGTTTACCGGCATTCTGCTGTTTCTCACCAGTATATTCCTGATCCTGAGAACCGCACTAAACCGTATCGTAAGTGGTACGGAACAGGGATTTGTCAGTCTTGTTACCGGGTTGTTGGTTATCTTTTATTTGTGCGGGTATCTGGGTCTGCCAGTACGCAAACTGAATCTGTATTCAGTACCAGTCACCAGAACTTATTGGCAACAAGCCGGTTTCATTGCCTCCGCACTCGCAGAAGAAGGCAAGCTTGATGTAATACCGACAGCCAATCCATTGGGTGAATTTCCACTACCCAAATTGAACGGGGCTGACGTGATCATTGATTTTGTTGAATCCTATGGAGCGATCGCTTTCGATTCTCCCGTGGTGGCCGAAGCGATTGCCCAAAGTCGCGAAAATCTGGCTTCAGCTATCGCGCAAACAAAGCGGCGGGTTGTTTCAGCCTACGTGGTCTCACCCACCTTTGGTGGCGGCTCCTGGCTGGCACATTCCAGTTTTATGACCGGTCTCGAAATTAACAAGAACAGCACTTACGATTTATTACTGACCAAATCCCGGCCAACGCTGGCAAGCCGATTTACTGCACTGGGTTACCGATCCATTGCGCTGATGCCAGGACTGCGCAATGAATGGCCGGAAGGCACTTTCTATAAGTTTGCCAGCATCTATGGCTCCAATGAACTGGATTATCATGGTCCGGAATTCGGCTGGTGGCGTATACCTGATCAGTATTCACTCGCGAAACTGGCCGAGATCGAACTGAATAAACAAAACCGGCCCCCTCTATTTCTGATGTTCACCAGTATCAGCTCACATATGCCATTTCGGCCTACTCCACCGTATCAGCCAGAGTGGTCGCGTATACTCTCCGCCAATCCGTTTGATAACGGCCCGGTACAGGATTCACTGATCCTGTTACCGGAATGGACCAATATGCAGCCTGCCTATGCCGGCACATTGAGTTATACCTTTGACTATCTAGGCGGTTTTTTCAGGGAACATCCCGATCAGGATTTCTTCTGGGTAATTATTGGTGATCATCAGCCAGTTGCTCTGGTCAGCGGTGAAGGTGCACGCTGGGACGTACCAGTACATATCGTCTCGGCTAATGATGCAATTATCAATTCACTGTTGCAAATGGGGTTTGTTGAGGGCCTGACACCTTCATCCAAACCCATCGGAGCCATGCATGAATTGACGGCCAGACTGCTGGATATGCTCGCTGGAAACGAACCAGTACAGCTTGCCAGCCTGCCACAGCAACAAAAATAACCAGAATAATCAGCAGGGACGGACAAACCAGAATTCCTGCGGCGTTACACATTGACGCTGCCATCACCCACCCACTACACTTGATCTATCAACATTCGTTCCGGGTATCAGTCACCACGACTGCCCCGTAACCTGAATCCTGGGGGGGATTGCAAATCTATGCTGACCAAGACACGCTCATGGGTACCATCCTGTCTGTTTACATTGTTCGTATTCATCGCATTCACGGCTACAGCACAGCAACAGTCTGCCAATGCAAAAGAGTCCGCTCGCGAAACCCTGAATCATTATTGCGTCACCTGCCATAACGAAACACTTAAAACAGCCGGGCTGATGCTGGACAAGCTCGACCCGGATCAGGTCGCCACCGATGCGTTGAAGTGGGAAAAGGTCGCACGCAAATTACGTGGTCGCACTATGCCCCCGGCCGGAATGCCCAGACCGGATGAAGCCACATACAACAAGCTGGTTGCCCATATAGAAGGCAATCTGGATAAAAACGCAAAGGATCATCCGAATCCGGGCCGACCGACGCTGCATCGATTGAATCGCTCAGAATATGCGAATGTAATCCGCGACCTGCTGGCACTGGAAATCAACAGCCGGGATTTGTTACCCGCCGATGATATCGGTTACGGTTTTGACAATATCGGGGATGTATTGACTGTTTCACCTTATCTGCTGGAACGCTATCTGTCCGTCGCTTCTAAAATCAGCCGTCTCTCCATTGGTGATACACATCAATCCGCCAATTTCCAGACCTATGATGTGTCACGTTATCTGATCCAGGATGATCGCATGAATGATGACCTGCCCTACGGCTCGCGAGGCGGGATTGTGATACGTCATCATTTTCCAGTGGATGGTGAATATTTAATCAAGGTCAAATTACAGACAGGACGTTTTGACGAAATCATCGGTATGGACAAGGAGCGCAAGCTGGATATCCGCCTTGATAACCAGCGTCTGCAACGGTTCACCGTCGCAGCCAGCGCACAGGGCGACGTTGAAGTTCATGGTAATGGCGTAGATCCGGACGAGCACCTTGAAATCCGTCTGCCCATCAAGGCAGGTATGCATACTGTTGAGGCCACCTTTATAAAGGACACGGTCAAGGAAGAAGGCATGCTGGATAAGTATGCTGCGCCCACGGCTAATCAGGAACAGGCGTTCTTTGAAGGCGTAGGCAAATTGTCCATTGCCGGACCATTTAATATTACCGGACCAGGAGACACACCCAGCCGCAGGAAAATATTCTCCTGCCAGCCCTCAGCTACACTGTCAGAAGATGAATGTGCGCGCCAGATCATTACCACACTTGCCCGCAGTGCCTATCGTCGTCCGGTAGCCGAAAGTGACATGCCGGTACTGCTACGCATGTATGAACAAGGCAAGGCGGAAGACGGATATGAAGGCGGTATCAGAATGGCCTTGCAAAAAATTCTGGTATCACCCGAATTTTTGTTCCGTATGGAGTTTGATCCGGAACACATCGCTGCGAATGGTAATTACCGAATCAGCGATCTTGAACTGGCCTCGCGACTTTCCTTCTTCCTGTGGAGCAGCCTGCCCGACGAAGAACTGCTGACTCTGGCAGAAAAAAACCAGCTGCATAAACCATCCGTACTGGAGAAACAAACCAAACGAATGCTGGCTGATGAACGCTCACGTGCACTGGTCAACAATTTTTCCGGACAGTGGCTGTATTTAAGAAATATGGCCCGCGTACAGCCAGACCCGATTGCTTTCCCGAATTTTGATGAAAACCTGCGCGACTCCATGCAAAAGGAAACTGAATTGTTACTGGAAAGCATGCTGCACGAAGACCACAGCGTGGTTGAATTACTCGACTCTGACTATACTTTTATAAATGAACGCCTGGCCAGACACTATGGCATAGAGGGTATCTACGGTGCCGGATTCCAGCGCGTCAAGATTACCGATCCGCGACGCCGTGGCTTACTCGGCCAGGGCAGTATTCTCACAGTGACTTCCTATCCGAACCGGACTGCCCCAACCATACGTGGCAAATGGGTTCTTGAACAGTTACTTAACTCGCCACCACCGCCACCACCACCGAATGTCCCTTCTCTGAAAGATGATAAAAGCACCAAGGTTTTGACCATGCGCCAACGCATGGAGAAACATCGTGCCAACCCGGCCTGTGCGGTATGCCACAAGGTGATGGATCCGTTGGGATTTGCGCTGGAAAATTTTGATGGTCTGGGCAGATGGCGTGAAACCAGTGGCACTAATAACAGCCCGATTGATTCTTCAGGTGAACTGCCTGATGGCACCAGTTTTGATGGGCCAGCTGGACTGCGTGAGGTTTTGCTGAAACAGAAGGAATTATTTGTAGACACGTTTACCTTGCGCTTGATTACCTATGCTCTTGGTAGGGGTGTTGAATATTACGATTATCCGGTCATACGCAAAATACGCCAGGAAGCCGCTGACAGCGATTATCGCTGGTCGGCCATTATCAACGGTATTGTTAACAGTATTCCCTTTCAGATGAGGAGGGCCAACCAGCCATGATGATCTTCAGAAAAGCCATACCCAGACGCAGTTTTCTACGCGGTGCAGGTGCCGCTCTGGCCCTGCCATTTCTTGATGGCATGATACCGGCACTTGCGGCAGCCACTGACCCGGCAGCCATACGACCCACACGACTTTCGTTCATCGAGGTACCAAACGGTATCATCATGAATCAGTGGAGCCCGGCAACCGAAGGTGCAAACTTTCAACTGACACCAGTATTGCAACCACTGGCGGCCTTTCAGGACCGCATGCTGGTATTGAGTGGTCTGGCCCAGAATGAAGCCGGCAGACACGAAGGGGAAGTCGGAGGGGATCATCCGCGTGCCTGCACGGCATTTCTGACTGGTTCACATGCCCGTATGACTTCAGGAGCTGACCTGCGTGCCGGCATTTCCATTGATCAGATTGCTGCCCAGGAATTCGGAAAATACACCCAACTGGCATCACTCGAAGTCGGGATGGAATCAGCTGAAATTGTCGGTTCCTGTGAATCGGCCTATAGCTGCGCTTATTACAATACCGTGTCCTGGCGCAATGACACCACACCGCTACCCATGGAAAATCGTCCGCGCGTAATATTTGAACGCCTGTTTGGTGACAGTGGCAGCACCGATCCGAAAATACGCAGACAGCGACTGCAGGAAAACAGCAGCATACTGGATGCTGTTATGGAAGATGTGACCCGCATCCAGAGTCGGCTTGCCGCGACCGATCGTGGCAAGATTGACCAATATCTGGAAGCCGTCAGGGACGTTGAAAGACGCATTCAACAAGCCGAAGCCCAGTTTGATCGGGAGCTGCCACAGATGGCTGGCCCGGTTGGTGTGCCGGAGAAGTTCTCTGATTTCTACAAATTAATGGCTGACCTGCAGGTACTCGCCTGGCAGAGTGATATGACCCGAGTTTGTACTTTCCAGATTGGTCATGAAATGAGTAACCGTGCCTATCCTGAACTCGGATTCGGCGATGCTCATCATTCTGTTACCCATCATCAGGGAGATGCGGAAAAGATTTCCAAAACCATCAAGATCAATATTTTTCATGCCCAGCTACTGAGTTATTTCCTCGACAAGTTACAATCAACCAAAGATGGCGATGGCTCACTGCTGGATCATACATTGATGCTCTACGGCAGTGCGCTCAGCGATGGCAACCTGCATATCTTCAAGGATTTGCCCTTGCTGTTATTTGCAGGCAATACCACCGGTATCAAGGGTGGTCAGCATTTACGTTTTGCACATGACACGCCGATGACCAATCTGTTATTGACCATGCTGGAACAGGCGGGAATACATCTGGACAGTTTTGGCGATAGTACCGGAAAACTGCCTTTGCCACTGGTCTAGTACGGGAGAGAAATATATGTCATCCAGTCTTAAAGCAATATTGTCGCTGATTATGCTGCTTAACAGTTGCCAGCTCTTTGCTGCAGGCACCAGCCTGGTCGAAGTCACGAAAACCGGTGATGTCAAGGCCGCACAAACACTGCTGAAATCTGGCAGTGATATAAATCAGACTTCGGCCGATGGCACCACCGCACTGGCTCATGCATCACACCGAAACGATTTGCCCATGGTCGATTTGCTGTTGCAGGCCGGAGCCGATGTTAATATTGCCAATGATCTGGGTGCCACAGCCCTGTATTTGGCCGCTGCCAGTGCTGACGAAGGATTGATAAAAAAACTGCTGGATGCCGGCGCCAATCCGAATGCCGGCCTGCTGTCAGGAGAAACACCATTAATGGCCGCAACTAACCGGGGCAAGATGGCAACCGTAAAATTATTACTGGATCATGATGCGGATCCGAATGCCAGTGAATCCAATTCCGGCCAGACCGGATTAATGTGGGCCGTTGCTGACAAGCACAAGGAACTGGTCCAGCTGCTGGTGGAGTCAGAAGCTGATGTCCATCTGGGATCAAAGTCCGGATTTACCGCGCTGATGTTTGCTGCCCAACAGGGTGATCTTGAGTCTGCGAAGATTTTACTGGCTGCCGGATCACAGGTAGATGAACTGATGCCTAAAACCGGACTGACGCCGTTACTGATTGCCAGTGCGAGCGGTTTTGAGGAAGTCGCCACACTGCTGCTTGAACGTGGCGCCAGTACCGCAACCCTAGATAGTAAGGGCAATACGGCCCTGCATCTTGCCGTTCGTAACCAAAATGCACTTGGTGTGGTAAAAAGTTTACTCAAACACGGTGCCAATCCGAATGCCCGTCTGAATCATCCGAAAGGCAAATTATTGACACCGACCGAACTGAATTTGCAAGGAGCAACGCCACTATTACTTGCAGCCGATATCGATAACTATGATGCCATCACCGCACTGCTGGATGCAGGTGCGGATCCTAAAATTCCGACTGAACAGAAAGTTACAGCATTGATGATGGCCACAGGCGCCGGTGCTGCACCTTCCGAGGAACGACCTGCCGAGGTGATGGCACAGGCACTAAAAACAGTAAAACTACTGGTCGACCTCGGTCTGGATGTGAATGCAATCGGTCATTTTGGCTGGACCCCTTTACATCTGGCGGCCTATCACGGTGAAAATGATGTAATCAAGTATCTGGTGGAAAAAGGGGCAAAACTGAATGTGATGGACGGATTTGGCCAGACACCCTTGAGTATTTCCAATGCCATTGTCACCGAAGGTATTGGCGATGCATATCGCCAGACACCGCGTTCGTATCGGAAAGAAACAGCAGAACTCCTGTTATCTCTTGGCGCCACACCACTGGAAAAATCCGGCGTCAAACGTGTGTCGGAAAGAGCAAGTCGATAACAGTCATATCACCGACTGTTTTATCCCTGATTGATAGTAACTTTCGCGAACTTGCGTTTGCCTACCTGTATCACATAGCTACTGCTGGCGTTGAGTCGGACGTCCCGATCTGAAATTTTTTCTCCGTCTACCTTGACCGCGCCCTGACTGATCATGCGGATTGCTTCCGAGGTGCTGGAAGTTAAATCGGCCTGCTTCAGCACAGAAGCGATTGCGATATCCCTGGTACCCGCCTCGGCTGTCAGAATAACCTCGGGCATCTCTTCCGGGATCTGGCCGTGCCGGAACCGATTGATAAACTCATCACGAGCCGCATCAGCGATCTGTTTACTGTGGAATCGGGCAACCAGCTCTTCGGCCAGCTGAATCTTGATATCGCGCGGATTGGCTCCGGTGTTTACATCCTGTTTGAGCCGATCTATGTCAGCGCTGGATCGAAAACTGAGCAGATCATAATAACGCCACATCAACGTATCCGAGACAGACATAATTTTCCCGAACATTTGATCGGGGGCATCATTGATGCCGATGTAGTTATCCAGTGACTTGGACATTTTTTGCACGCCATCCAGACCTTCCAGTATCGGCATGGTCAATATGACCTGGGGTTCCTGTCCTTCCTCGCGCTGCAGCTCCCTGCCCATCAACAGATTAAATTTCTGATCGGTACCACCCAGTTCTACGTCAGCCTTCATTACCACGGAATCATAACCCTGTATTAACGGATAAAGGAATTCGTGTATCGAGATGGGCAAATTGCCGGCATAGCGTTTTTTAAAATCATCCCGCTCCAGCATTCTGGCAACAGTAGATCGGGCAGCCAACTTGATCATGCCGATCGATCCGAGCTTTTCACACCACGTTGAGTTAAAGCAAATCTCGGTGCGGTCCGGATCCAGAATTTTGAATACCTGTTGCTGGTAGGTTTTGGCATTGGCAATAATATCGTCGCGTGTGAGCGGCTTGCGCGTCACGTTCCTGCCGGTGGGATCACCAATCAGCCCGGTAAAATCACCGATCAGAAACAGAATATGGTGACCCATATCCTGAAAGTGACGCAGCTTGTTGATTAATACGGTATGCCCAAGATGCAGATCCGGTGCAGTAGGATCAAATCCTGCCTTGATCCGAAGCGGTTTACCTCGCTCCAGTCTGGTCATGAGTTCCTGTTCGTGGATGATTTCATCTGCTCCACGTTTCAGCAACGCCATGGCTTCATTTATTGTACTCATATATCTGTCCTAACCTGAGCGGGACCCTGGGTCAACCGATGATTTAACGATGACATTAATTCTTCATTCCTGCATTGACCTGTCTGGACAATGGCGCTATGGTTTACCTAATAATTATCCTGTAATAATCATGACTTACAAAATTTATGTAAAATCCGACTATAAACCGGTTGTGCGCTGGATACCAGATCGTCCCTGGTATTTGCGACCACGTGGATTTATCTGGGCCACTACCGGATTTCTGGTTTCGGCTACAGCCGCCATCATATCATCCATGGCTCCATCTTCCGAATGGGAGTCAGTCGATACCGACTTCTACCCTGATCAGGTCATTGCAGAAAGTCTTGATTTCATCACCGTCAACTCCCAATACCGCCCGATCAAACAACCCGAAACGGTAAATGTCGATCCGAATGCCGAGCAATGGCATAAAATCAAGGTATCAACAGGTGACAGCCTGTCACTGATATTTGATCGGATGAAAATCTCCCCTGCCGTACTCTATACCATCATGACTTCCGGTCAGGACACCAAGGCACTGAAATACCTGATGCCAGGACAGGAGTTGCGTTTCCTGACTGCCGGAGGAGTACTGAAGACGCTCGAATACGATCAGGATATGTTAACCACCCTGCAAATCAATCATGAAAACGGCGCCTATACCAGCAAATTGATCAAGACAGAACTGGATATAAAGGTACTGGAAACCGGTGCCACCATAGACAGTTCACTGTTCACTGCCGGCCAAAAAGCTGGCTTGTCAGACAATCTGATCATGCAACTGGTAGCAATCTATGGTTGGGACATCGATTTTGCGCTGGACATTCGTGAAGGTGACAGCTTCAAAATCATCTATCAGGAACAATATAAAGAGGGCGTCAAAGTTGGTGAAGGACCCATACTGGCAGCCCAGTTTGTCAACGTAGGCAAACAGTTTCGCGCAATCAGATATGAATTACCGGATGGCAAAAGGGAATATTACTCGGATACCGGTACCAGCATGCGCAAGGAATTTCTGCGCACTCCGGTGGATTTCACACGTATCAGTTCCGGCTTTAGCCTGAGTCGCAAGCACCCGGTACTGAACAAGATCCGTGCACACAAGGGTGTCGACTATGCCGCCCCTACCGGTACACCAGTCAAGGCGGCTGGCAATGGGACGATCATGATGGTAGGAACAAATGGTGGTTATGGTCGCACGGTCGTAATTAAACATGGCAGCCAATATTCAACTCTCTACGCACACATGTCGAAATATGCCTCTGGCCTGAAAAAAGGTATGCGTGTCAAACAGGGACAGACCATCGGCTATGTGGGTATGTCTGGACTCGCAACCGGTCCGCATCTGCATTATGAATTCCGTATCAATGATGTTCATCACAATCCGTTGACCGTTACCTTCCCGATGGCCGAATCCATCTCCGGCAAGCAACTCGCTGATTTCAAGGCCAAATCAGCAATGCTGTTCACCCAGCTGGATAAACAAAGTGACCATGCCGGTCCACAGTTGATTGCTCTCACAGAAGAGAATTCTCTGCAACCTCCTGCCCAGACACCGAACAAAACGCAACCCTGATCGTGCGATATATCGGCCTTATGTCCGGAACCAGTATGGACGCGATCGACGCGGCGCTGGTAGACATTAATAACAACCAATTATCAGTCATTCATTATCACCAGTTTCCAATCAGCCGCGAAATTCAGCAACGCATCAGATCTATCAACGCAGAAACCCGTCTGGTAGATATCAGCGAACTGGATGCGATACTCGGAGAGTTATTTGCCGAAGCAGTGATCAGCCTGCTGGAACAGTCGGGACAACCTGCCTCTGCCATCACTGCCATCGGCAGTCATGGACAAACTGTCTTGCACTTGCCGGAAGCGCCACATGCCCGTACTGTACAAATTGGTGATCCATCCAGAATTGCAGTGCGTACCGGAATCACCACGGTGGCTGATTTTCGCCGTAATGACATCGCGGCTGGAGGACAGGGTGCGCCTTTGGCTTGTGGATTTCATGCCTGGCGATTTCGCCATCCACGCCAAAATCGCATCATTCTAAACCTTGGCGGCATTGCTAATATAACCCGACTGCCAGCCGATCCATCACAGGCAGTTACCGGGTTTGATACCGGCCCGGCCAATGGCCTGATGGACAGCTGGATACAATTGCACTTGCAGCAGGAGTATGATCAGGATGGGCTATGGGCCGCATCAGGACATTGCAATGAACAATTACTTATGAGATTGCTGGATGAGCCCTACTTCAATCTGGCACCACCGAAAAGTACCGGCAAGGATTTGTTTAACCTGCACTGGTTAAATCAACAGATATCCTCGTCCGGTTTGCAGCTTGCTGCCGCGGACATACAAGCCTGTCTGTTGGAATTGGCGGCCCACAGTATCAGCGCAGCCATCACACGATATGCAACGGATACAGACGAAGTGCTGATTTGCGGTGGCGGGGCTCATAACCAATCGCTGGTACAACGACTCATCGAACTGTTACCCGGAATGAAGATACAAAAGACTGACGTATATGGCATCAAAGCCGATGCAGTCGAAGCCGTCACCTTTGCCTGGCTGGCGAAATGCAGACTGGATAATATCACTGCGAACATACCAACGGTTACCGGGGCACGGCGGTCCGTTGTATTAGGTGCGATTTACCCGGGTTGAACTCAAAAAAAGGGTGGTGTGCATAGTGCACACCACCCTTTGATTACTTGCAGATTATTTCTTTTCTTCTTCTACCCTGAAAGCGTCATGACAACCACCACATTCCTTGATGTCCTTGACCATGGCCTTGGCGCCTTCAATATCCGTAACAGCCAGCGTGGCAACCTTTGCAGCCTTGTCTGAAAGCTCGGTGGCTTTTTTGGAAAAATCGGCCTGATTGGTCCAGATATCCGGCTTGGCAGTGGATTTACCAACAATTGCGTTCAAGGTAAAGGCTTCGGGAATTACCTTGGACAATGCCGCGATGGCGTTGGCAGAATTGGCAAATGCAACTGCGTCTGTTGGACGTTTGCCATCTGCCATAGCACGCAGTACACCGCGTTGCGCAGCCAGTACATGCATCAGTTCCTGACGACCCTTTACTGCTTTTTCTTCCGGTGTCGGCTTCTTTTTTTCGCCTGCATCCTGCGCAGACACGACAGCCAGACCCAACAATGACACCATCACCGCGATTGAAAAAATCCTGATAAACTTCATATTAATCTACCCCCTGAGTAAGTTCATGAGCTAATTACTACTGTCAGGAGCCATACAACCCACCCCTGATTCTGCCGGCAATGATGATATTCCCCAATTTATTTATCAGCAACTAAAAACCGGTGCAGACTGAAGTTTTAACAATCAAAAAAGGGCGCCAGAGCGCCCTTGTTGACAAATCGATGACCGTTTTACTACACGGAAAATGAAGAACCACAACCGCAGGTAGTGCGAGCATTCGGGTTACGGATGACAAACTGGGCACCTTCAAGCCCTTCGGAATAGTCAATTTCGGCTCCGGCAAGATATTGTATGCTCATTGGATCAACCAGCAACTTTACACCTTCACGCTCAATCACCGTGTCACCATCGGTGGTTTTTTCGTCAAAAGTGAATCCGTACTGGAACCCGGAACAGCCGCCACCACTGATATAGACTCTCAACATCAAACCGGCATTACCCTCATCCTCAATCAGCTCCCTGACTTTGGATACGGCAGAATCAGTGAAATTGAGTGGATCCGGTACATAACCGGAGGAGATTTCGAGATTGTTTTCCATAGCTTAATTACCTTTATACCGCTGGCTGAGATTGATCAGTATAGCAAAAGACCTAGTAAAATGCTCAAGTATCGTGTTCAGGGAGATCAAAAGCATCCGCTGTGCTTGACGCCGTGTGTACCGATGGGGTGGTATGAACCAGTTTACCGTTTACTTCGGCACCAATCGCCATTTCAATCAAGCTGTAATAGACATTACCCGTAATCTGGGACTTGGATAAGAGCTCGACATGGGCGCTACTGTGCACATCGCCCCTAACTTCACCATTGAGTACGACATACGGAACCTTAACCTCCCCTTCAATCCGTCCATGGTCACTCAACTGCAACATCGAGGTACCGTCATCGTCGATTGCATACACATTACCCATAATGACCCCTTCAACATGCAAGCCACCAGTAAATTTCATATCACCGTTAATTACGGTGTGCTGACCTACCAACGTATCGATTCGGGTGGTCTTGCGTTTCTGTTTTTTGCCCCACATCTGTCAGGCTCCTGATAGTGATTTATAATGGCCAGTCATAGGTTTTGCTGATCGCCGGTTCGCCGCTGGTCGGTCTGATTTGTACCATAACATGATCAGCCACGAACCCATCAGCCAGTTGAAACTCGTATTCCAGCCTCTTGAAACTTTTAATCTCGAATCCAAAGTCTGTTTTCTTGTCAAGCAAGCTGGCCAAATCCAGCTGTTGTCTTTGTCCGTTACTGACCCCTTCAATCGTAACGGCAAAACTGCCTTTCATAACAGTATCATTTTTTGAAACATGGGTTAAGACCAGTTTCAACAGATACCAGTTTTTCCGGCTGGACGGTTCGATAAACAATCCGTGTATATCCAGCCCGACCGTTTTCCGCGCTGAATCCATTACCCCCTGATAGAACTCGAGTTCGCGTTTCAGTTTGTAGATTTGGTCCTGCAACGCGATCATGTCCTTTTGCAGCAACACCGCGGTTTCCTTATCCAGCCGGGTGGTCTGTTCGAGCATGATAATCCTGTCGTTCAGCTCGCTGTTCTGTTTTTCCAGCTGATGATTGGCTTCAAGCACTGATCGGGTGTCATTATTGTTATTGTTGTTCTTAAGCAGAGAACTCCAGTAACTACTATCCAGTAACAACCACGTAATCAGGGCAATGAGTACACTCAGTGTAATCACGGCAATAATCGATTGCCAGGGCCGGTGTGTCTTGATTACCAGTCGCGGCATAGTACCATCTCAGTCCAACCGCCTGAAATACTGCATCATGGGTAACAGGCTGCAGCAATCAAACCGGTAGTTTCAGGCAAACCAAACAGGATGTTCATGTTCTGGATAGCCTGACCCGCCGCACCCTTGACCAGATTGTCCTCGACCGCCAGGATCACAGCAGTATTGCCGTTTTGTGGTTTATGACAGGATATCCGGCAGATATTGGTGCCCCTGACTGAACTGGTATTCGGGTGACTACCCAACGGCATTACGTCGACAAACGGTTCATCACGATACCGATCCGCATACAGTTTGTGCAAATCAATATCCGGGTTGTTCAACGTCGCATACAAGGTAGCATGGATACCCCTAATCATCGGTAATAGATGTGGCACAAACACCAGACCGATCGGATCTTTGCTGACCGATTGCAATCCTTGCCGTATTTCAGGCAAATGCCGATGCCCCGGAACAGCATAGGCTGAAAACGAATCAGCCGCTTCACAGTAATGATGCGCCATGGACAGCTTGCGACCAGCGCCACTGACTCCGGATTTCGCATCTGCAATCAGGCTGCCCGGATTCACCAGCTGTTTTTCGAGCAAGGGCAAAAAGCCAAGCTGCACGGCTGTGGGATAACAGCCGGGGTTGGCAATCAGTCTGGCCTTGCGTATTTGTTCCCGGTTCAGTTCCGGCAGACCATACACGGCTTCGGACAACAAATCGGGGCATTCATGTTTTTGACCGTACCATTTTTCCCATTCCGCTACATTCTTCAGCCTGAAGTCGGCGGATAAATCGATAATGCGGGTACCTTTTTCCAGCAACGCTGGCGCACTCTGCATGGCTGTACCATTGGGTGTCGCGAAAAAAACCACATCACAGGCACCCAGCGTACTGATGTCCGGCTCAACATACACCTGATTGATCATGCCCCTGAGTGAGGGGAAAATGTCACTGACCTGCTTGCCTTGCTCGGAACGTGAGGTGACCACCTGCAGTTGTACCTGCGGATGCTGCGCCAGCAAACGCATCAACTCCACTCCGGTGTATCCGGTTGCTCCGACAATTCCAGCCTTAATCATGTTCATGGTTCCAGTTGTTTGTCCCGGTATGATACGAGTTGAGGTGGGTGAGGAAAAGCAAAAAAACCGCCGATTCATGACCGGCAACCCCGGTTCACTGCCTTTTACCTGATTATACCGTTATAATCGCTGCATGCAGATACTTACCGCAGGCCAGACAAGACGAGTGACGAGCTCACGAATACACAGCACTGCTTACCAGCAAACCTGCTATGACATCGAGAACCAAACAGCATGCTCTGGTTAAAAGCGCTGCATCTGATTTTTATGGTGACCTGGTTTGCCGGATTGTTTTATCTGCCACGTCTGTTTGTCTATCACGCCATGAGTGAGGACAGCATCAGCAAGGATCGCTTCAAGATCATGGAAAGAAAACTATACTATGGCATTACTACACCTGGCGCATTGCTGACTGTACTATTTGGCCTGCTCACACTGGGTCAGATGGGCTGGTCTGCCTATAGTGGAAGTTACTGGTTGCCGGTAAAACTGGGGCTGGTATTGCTGCTGATTATCTACCATCTGTATTGCGGCGTACTACTGCAAGATTTCAAGCATGACCGTAATAAACACGGTCACATCTGGTATCGCTGGTTTAATGAAATTCCGGTGATCTTTCTGATCGCCATTATTATTCTGGTGGTGGTCAGACCCTTCTAGGCAAAGAGTAGTCGGTGAGGTAATTGCGGGACAGCATTAACCGCCTAAATTTCCACCATATCAAAATCTTCCTTACGCGCTCCACAGTCAGGGCAAGTCCAGTTAATCGGTACGTCTTCCCACAGCGTACCTGGCAGTATACCGTCATCCGGCCATCCCAAAGCCTCATCATAGATATAGCCACAAATCACACACATGTATTTTTTCAAGCCACAGACTCCTGATTTTTTTCCGTGAGATTATTATCCATGTAGAATAGATTGCAATGAAAACATTGACCGAACATCCCCCTGTGGTATTGGTGTTCTCCGCACATGACCCATCCGGAGCGGCCGGGATACAGGCGGATATCGAGAGTATCAACAGTAATGGTGCCCGCTGCATTTCCGTACTGACTGCCACCACCACCCAGAACACCTCGGTGTTTGAGGCCATACAACCCTTACAGGCCACTGATTTTAGAAATCAGGCAGCCCTGCTGCTGGCGGACATCCAGGTCAACGCGATTAAAATCGGACTGACCGGTAGCGTTACCGTTATTGACGAAATTGCCCGTGTCATTAAAAAAGCCGGTTCATTACCGGTTGTGCTCGACCCGGTACTGCATGCCGGAACCGGAGCTGGATTGGCCACGAATGAAATCATTGCCAGTCTGAAACAGCAACTGCTGCCATTAACAACAATACTGACTCCAAATGTGCAGGAAGCTTTGCAGCTTACTGGCGCGATTGATGCTGATTCAGCAGCGAGGACCTTGCTGGATCTGGGCTGTCAGCAGGTACTGATTACCGGTGCTGACACACCAACAACCAGGGTGATCAATACGCTGTACCGACAACATTCCGAACCACTCGAATTTACATGGGAACGACTGCCGGGAGTTTACCATGGTTCCGGTTGTACATTGGCGGCCGCGATCGCCGCTCTACTGGCACAAGGTGTTGAGAGCGTTGAAGCTGTTACCCGCGCGCAGCAATTTTGCTGGAACAGCTTGAAGTACCATCTGCAATTGGGGAAATCGCAATTCCATCCGGACAGAAATTTCCAGGACAGAACGTGATGTCTACTACCCGCATTAATCGCGGCCTTTACCTTATCACTGAACATGTACAGCTGGATTTTGCCAGCCTGCTGGCCATTACAGAATCCGTACTGCCGCTGGGTATCTCGGTACTGCAGTACCGCAACAAGTCCACCGATTATGAGCAGAAAATGGAGCAAGCCAGGCAACTTCAACAACTGTGTCAAACATATAAGGTGCCGTTTATTATCAATGATGATCTGCAACTGGCGATCAGTCTGGGTGCGGATGGCGTGCATCTGGGGCGGGATGATGGCGATTGCAAATCTGCACGTCTGCTACTGGGCGCACAAAAACTGATCGGTGTCTCTTGCTATAATGACCTGGCAAGGGCTGAACAGGCTGTAAATGAAGGTGCAGACTATATCGCTTTTGGCGCCATGTTTGCGACCTCAACCAAAACCAATACCGTACACGCATCAACCGATCTGATCACACAGGCAAAACAACGATATACTGTGCCACTTGTGGCTATCGGTGGAATTACACCGGAAAACTGTGAGCCGATCATCGTGGCTGGCGCTGATTTACTGGCGACGGTCAGCAGTGTGTATCTGGCAAGCAATCCATCAGATGTGGTAATTAAATTCAATCAACAAATGGTAAAATATTCATCATGAATCTGTTCAAACGAGCACAGCAGGTAATACCTGGTGGAGTCAATTCACCGGTGCGCGCATTCAAAGGTGTCGGTGGCGATCCCGTTTTTTTTAGCCGCGGCAGTGGCGCACTGATATATGACACCAACAACAAGCCCTATATCGATTATGTCGGTTCCTGGGGTCCGTTGATACTCGGCCATGCCCATCCAGATGTGTTGCAACAGGTAATCAGTACCGCTGAAAAAGGTCTCAGTTTCGGCGCACCGACTGAAATTGAAATCGAAATGGCCGAACTGATCTGCAAGTTGATGCCAAACATCGAAAAGGTTCGCATGGTGAACTCGGGCACCGAGGCGGCCATGAGCGCCATTCGACTCGCTCGCGGTTTTACCGGTCGTGACAAAATCGTCAAGTTTGAAGGGTGTTATCATGGTCATGCCGACTCGCTGCTGGTCAAGGCAGGTTCAGGTGCGTTGACACTCGGCGTACCCACGTCCCCCGGCGTCCCCGCAGACTTTGCCCGTCACACTCTGACGCTGTCCTATAACGATACGGCGCAGCTACGTGAACTGTTCACCCAATCAGGCAATGAAATCGCCTGTGTAATCATTGAGCCGGTTGCAGGAAATATGAACTGCGTTCCTGCAAACCAGGAGTTTCATGATTGCATAAGAGAACTGTGCAATGAATTTGGCAGTCTGTTGATATTTGATGAAGTAATGACCGGATTTCGGGTCGCGCTCGGCGGCGCCCAGTCTCTGTATGGAATCAAACCGGATCTGACCATACTGGGCAAGATAATCGGTGGCGGCATGCCGGTAGGAGCTTTTGGTGGACGCGCTGATATCATGAATCATCTGGCTCCCGATGGACCGGTCTATCAGGCAGGCACCCTGTCGGGTAATCCTGTCGCCATGGCCGCCGGAATAGCAACGCTGAAAGCGATCAGTAAACCGGGATTTTATTCATCACTGGAACGCAAAACTGAACAACTGATGACAGGTTTGTGCCTCGCGGCAAGCAACGCATCGATCCCGTTTTCAACCAATGCAGTTGGCGGGATGTTTGGATTATTTTTTTCCGCCGAGCAGGAAATCCGTCGCCTGGATCAGGTCATCGCCTGCAACCAGCCACACTTCAAACAGTTCTTCCATGGCATGCTGGATCAAGGAATTTATCTTGCACCCTCAGCGTTTGAAGCCGGTTTTGTCTCGGCAGCACATACTGACGAACAGATACAGACCACCATCAGCGCTGCTGAAACTGTTATGGCGAAGCTTTAATAAAACTGGATTGAGCCGGTTACTGTCACGATTAACTTGCTGCTACCCGCTTCAACCGCAGGAGCGGCCGCTTCCATTTTAGCCATCGACACCCTGGTGTCCTGATACATGACCGGACCGGTCTGGCCGGTATTGACCTGTATATTCACAATTCTATAATTCTTGTTATCCATGTGTTCGCGGATAATTTCCGCACGTTGTCTGAACGCCACCATTGCTTCACCGATCAGTTCATTCTCAATCCTGATCCGGGTTGGTTTGGTCGGGGAAAAATGCATCTGGTTCACATGCAGCTTCTGCTGCAAATCGCCCACCAGTCTGGTCAGATCAGCGATATCAACACTGCGCAGGTACAGTTCCTGACTGGCGCGCCAGCCGACGATAAATCTGTCGCTGTACTCGGGGTACGTCTGGTAGGAACGTGTACTCACATCAATATTCTTGTTAGCACGGGACAGGTCCAGTGCCCATTGCATGGTGGTATTGACCTCGTCCGCGATCATCTCCGGCTTGTTGCCTTCTGCTTCAACCAGCATGGTAACTTCCAGCTGATCATTCTCCACCTCCCTTTCTGCCTGGGCATCTATATTCACCAGATTAAACAGCCTGTCGACTTGTGCACTGACTGTCAGTGAAAATGACAGTAAAAGCAGACTACGGGTAATAAATCGCAACATGGTGCTTCCTCCAACAAATGGGAATAATGAGGGAAATTATACTCCAGAGTGCAAAATTACCTATTCGGACATAAATCTGCATTAATCCTGTCGAAATGCAGCGGAGGCTGGAGTATGATGCGGAAAATTTTTAGATGGTACAGTGTATTTTGCAGATGATTACCGTGCAGTCTCCTGTTTACAACAACGCTGTTGCAGCGCATCCCCGCGCTGTGTTTCTGTATTCTGTCAGATTCTGATTTCTCATTTCTTTCCTGAGATACCATGCCGCCTAGAACCACACCTGAATCAATCGCCAATGGCACAGTCAGAATGGTGGACGGTGAGGAACGTGTCTACTACGATGGATACTGGATACGTTATTACGAAAGTCCGGAAACACTGTCCTACAAGAAACAACTGATCGACTTACTTACCCGCCGCGTTTTTCACCATACAGAGCCTGGTATCAATACACCCAGCGATCGTCTGGAAGAAGTTCGTGCTGCCTATGAAGTTGAAAATGATCCCTACAGAAAACGGGTACTGGCAGCGATGCTGGCTGGCGCCTTGCTCAACCGTGGCTCGGAAATTTTGACCCATATTGTTGAACTGGAAGAAAAAGGGGTCGATGTCAGCCCGGAAAGTGGTTTGTTAAAAAAATGCGGTAGTTGTTTCATGGGCGCGCTGGAGTATGGCAAATATATTCATCCGAACATGGGACTGGAAGGACTCGAAGGTCTGGAAGAACTTTGGGGTGAACCATTCAAGGCATTTTCCATGCCGGTCAAACAGTTTCTGGAATCGCGTTATATCAAGATTGCGCAAACCATGCGCGAAATCGATTCAATTACCGACAAGCTGTGTTCGATATTCAAGAAGACTCCGTTACTGTCACATTTGGTACCCACCATCAAGGAACTCGGCGCCAGCGCAAAATTGGCTACTGAGACCATGCGCAGCGATCCCAGAATGATCGAAATCTGGCCCCGGTTTGTCGGTGCTTCAGACAAGACCTTTGCGGCCAAAATCAATATACCCAACGAAAGCGCCAAGAAACTGCACGCATTGGGACAACGCGGTCTGAAACTGATCCAGGATGGTTCCACCCTGATTATCAGTCATACTTATAGCCGGGTACCGATGCCGAACAGCACACGTGACTTCCTGCAACGCTGTGACAATTTTATGGTGAAATACGGATCACAACTTTGTAAGTAAGTGCCGGGTTTCCGGCAGCAGGCCCACAGTACACCCGCAGTTGATTACACTCTGGCTATGCTCGACCAATAACCCGTCCTGGATTCAGTATATGATTTGGATCGAGTGCTGATTTCAGCGTCTGCATCAGTACAATTTCTTCCGGACTGCGTGACAGGTGCAACCACGGTTTTTTTAACATGCCTATACCATGCTCAGCCGCGACACCACCCTGATGTGCGCCAGTAATGCGATAAACAATATCATAAATCCTTCGGGTATCTTCGCGTTTGCCGGTAGTGGCGATTAAATGCAGATTGCCGTCACCGATATGGCCAAATATCAACAGGAACAGATTACCAAACTCCCTTTGTAATTCCTGTTCAATTTCCCTGATACAGGATTCAGTTTGATTCAACGGAATACCAATATCGAAATTTGCCTCGTATTTGACCATGCGTAAAATTTCACCCACCGCATCACGAATCGCCCAGAAGTCCTGCCGATCCTGCACTGAACTGGCGATGACCGCATCTGCGATACGACCGGCTTCCAGTTCCTCAAAAAGAGCCTGCTGAAATCTGGCTTCATCCTTGTCTGTCTCATTGCCTTCCGACTCCAGCAACACATAAAAATTATGGTGCTGACCGAATGGATCGCGACGGTGTTTCACTTCATCAACAGCATATCGATAATAATTTGCCCACATGGCCTCAAACGCACTGATGACAGGCAGTTTTTTCTTCATCGATTTAAGCAGTGCAATCACATCGCTGAAATTAGTCATCGCACATAAAGCGGATGTCCTGGATGATGTGGCCGGAAAGAGTCGCAGTATCGCCTCGGTAACCACACCAAGCGAACCTTCGCTACCGATGAACAAATGTTTCAAATCAAAACCGGTATTGTTTTTCAGCAATTTGTTTCGAGAGGCAATGATGGTGCCATCGGCCATAACCACTTCCAGCCCGAGAACCAGCGATCGTGTCATACCATACTGGATTACCTGATTTCCTCCGGCATTGGTCGCGATATTGCCCCCAATGGTACAGGAGCCTCTTGCCCCCAGATCCAGCGGCAACATGAAACCGGCTTCGCGCGCCGCCAGTTGTAGTGTCTCCAATGGGGTACCGGCGCGGGCGGTCAGTGTCATTGACTCCGCATCCAGTTCAACCACACCTTGCAATCTCTCCAGACTGAGTACCCATTCGCCGGTTTGTGGCGTTGCCCCACCAGCCAGTCCCGTCAGTCCACCCTGTACCACCAAAGGCTGTCTGGATTGATTACACAACCGCAAAATCGTACTAACGGCCTCTGTAGAGTTCGGTCTGAAAACCACGTCAGGCAGACAGGGGTTTTCCCGGCTCCAGTCCACGGCATAACGCGGCTCGACCTGCTCCCCCTGTAAGATGGCCGAATGGCCGATTTCAGCGGTGATACTGTCCAGTAATTGTTTTGCTGTTAGGCTCATGTCTGTCCGCTTCAGTGGTAGAGGTTCAGGTAGGACTCGATTATAGTCATATTACCGGACAATTTTGAATCTCCCTTAACCACACAAGCCAATTTGGTGTATTATTTCCGGCCTTAAACACCGTTAAACCCTGCAATTTTTGATTATTCATAATGAACTGGAGCCTACATGTTCGAAGCGTTTGAAAAACTGCCCGATGATCCCATACTCGGATTAACCACAGCCTATCTGAATGATAGCAACCCAAAAAAAGTTGACCTCGGTGTCGGCGTATATCGTGACGAACAAGGCAAGACACCAGTGTTTGATGCAGTCAAACGCGCGGAAAGAATCAAGCTGGAAAAGGAAACTTCCAAAACCTACACCGGTATCGAAGGCGATCCTGTTTTCAACGAACAGATCCAGAAACTGATACTGGGAGCGGATCACCCATCACTGAAGGATGGACGTTCGTGTGCGATTGTTGGCCCGGGTGGTTCTGGTTCACTACGTGTCGGTGCTGAAGTCATCAACAGCTGGAAGCCGGGCGCAAATGTCTGGGTAAGCCGACCGAGCTGGCCCAACCATATCCCGTTAATTGGTACCGCAGGCCTGACCATGAAGGAATATCCTTACTATTATGAACAGGCTCATCAAATCCGGACCGATGAAATGCTGGGTCAAATCTCAAAACTCGGTAGCAATGATGTGCTGTTATTGCACGCCTGCTGTCATAACCCGACCGGTGCCGATCTGGATATGAATCACTGGAAGGAAATTGCCCGTCTGGCACAGCAGAACGGCTTCACACCGTTTGTGGATTCGGCCTATCAGGGTCTGGGACGGGGTCTGGATGGTGATGCCGAGGGCCTACGTTATCTGGCCGCGGCGGTTCCTGAAATTATCATCGCCTATTCCTGTTCCAAAAATTTCGGTCTGTATCGTGAACGTGTCGGTGCGCTGCAAATTGTGACAAAAAACCAGACTTCTACCGAGGCAGTCAGATCGCATATGAAGTCAGTCGCACGCAGACTTTATTCTGTACCGCCTGCACATGGCGCCATACTGGTTGGTATGATCCTGTCTGATCCGGAACTGAAAAAGAGCTGGGCGGCGGAACTGGACGGTATCTGTACCCGAATTAACAGCCTGCGTGTACAGCTTACTGACATGCTGGCAAAGAAAGGATCCAGACAGGACTTCAGCTTTGTCCGCTCACAATACGGCATGTTTTCCATGCTGGGGTTGTCAGTCGAACAGGTACAGCGTTTGAAGAAAGATTACAGCGTTTATATGGTAAACAGCAGTCGAATCAATATTGCCGGAATCAGCAACAGTAATATTGACTATCTGACGGATTCCATCCTCGCCGTTATTTAAACCCTGTTCTGATAAATTCAGGCCTGCATTACTGCTGGTAATGCAGGCCTGAAACAATAGAAGTTACAACTTGCTATGGGTACCATCACAAAACGGCACATTCCCGGTTTGTTTACAGGCACACAAAAATTTCTTGCCGGTTTCGGTTGCTTCAAACTTGAGCGGGGCAAATTCACTGCCCTTGTGTGAACCATCACAAAATGGCTGATTCTTGCTCATACCGCAGGCACACCAGCTGTACTTTTCACCCTTGACCAGATCCACACCAATTGGCGCCTTTTGTGCGATTACAGGTTTGCTCATGATTATTTTCTCCTTACAGTTTACTTTCAGGTTTTATTCTTTAAATGTACCAATGCAATCTTGTGCAGGGAACGGTTAGCCGCTGCCACTACCTTGCCACCTTGTAGTGCTGGTTTGCCTTCCCAGTCTGTCACGACACCACCTGCCGACTCGATCAGCGGTATCAGGGGCAGGATGTCATAGGCCTGCAAATCGGCTTCGACCACCAGATCAACATGGCCTGCCGCCAGTAGCGTATAGCCATAACAATCCGTGCCGTAACGTGAATACCGGCAGGCTTTTTCAAGCCTCTGAAACGCTGATCGATCAGCGGCAGATTTAAACAGATTCGGATGGGTACAACACAGGATAGCATCGGTCAATGTTCGGGTATTGCGGGCATGTAACTGCTGTATTGCATTCCCTTGTTTATGCCAGGCCGAGTGACGATCCGCATAAAACGTTTCTCGTACAAACGGCTGGTGCATCACCCCCAGAACAGGCCGACCTGCTTTAAGCAGTCCCAGCAAGGTACCCCACATCGGGGTGCCGGCTATGAATCCGCGTGTACCATCAATCGGGTCGATAATCCAGGTATAGGCCCCTCCTTCAAGCACACCCTGCTCTTCACCGGTAATGCCATGGTCAGGATACTGCTTCTGGATCTGCCTGCGTAGATAGAGTTCGATTTCGCGGTCCGCCTCCGTCACCGGATCGAACCGTTCGCTGGACTTGTTATCTACCTGTACGGCAGTCCGGAAATATTTTCTGGCAATACGGCCCGAGGCTATGGCAATCTTGATTGCAAAAGCCAGCATCTGTTGTTGCAAGTCATGGGACATAACGTTTACAGGATCATCCGGATTAAGTGAACTGAACTATACCTGACATTTAATGGTTGTGGCAGATCTGTCCGGGTTACAACCCGGCAAACAAAGTTTGTTGTGGAGAAACAGACCAAAATACTGCTATCGTTATCCGGTCAAATGACTGCCGTGGAGGCGCGCATGGAAAATTTTGATGTTCCCATGTTGATGAACAGTCTTCCGCTTATCATGAATATTGGCAAATGGCTGGGTATCAGTCTCGGCCTGCTCTATATCGTTGCCGCATTCGGTATCAGCATGCTGGCAGCCCGTCTCCGTCATCCCCATGCGTGGATTGCCTGGATACCGGTAGCCAATCTTTACCTGTTGTGTCGTCTGGCAAAAGTCAGCCCACTATTTATACTTTTTGCCATAGTACCAGTACTCAATCTATTCATACTGGCTTATCTCGGTACCTGTATCGCTCCGCGTGTAGGTAAATCAGCGGTACTTGGCGCCATACTCGGTTTTCCGATTCTGGGTGCATTTATTCCTTTGCTACTGGCAACAGGAAATAATATTGAACCACTACCTGAAGGTGCAAAAGCACCCTCAACTTCACCCATCGTATATGCCCTCATTAATGCCGGTGTTGCAGCCGGATTGATCATCCTTGCCGGTGTTGGAATCAAAATGGCCAACAAGATGACTGAACGAGTGACGCCCACCGCAGAGCAGGCGGCGGCTACATTACCCAAACGAATGGCCGGTACCCTCACCGAATTTCCAATTGATACCAATACCGACGATCCTGCACGACCAGTTAATGTAATGACGGTCGGTTTCGCCTCCGGCAATGCGGCAGAATCCGTTTCACCTGTGGGACTGCAATCATCGCAACTTCCCCCCTGGATTGATCCATCATCGTTGCCAACGATGGCTGAAAGTGCCATGTCCGCTGACTATCATTCTGACAAGTCCAGCGCACAGGTGAGTGTGGTCACCCTCGCCATGCGCGATAATGCAACCTCAACCCTGACTCCACCCAGCCAGACCGCATTAAATGAACTGGGGCAGAATACGAAGGTAAGTGGTGTTGAATTACAGAGTGCCAGTGGAGTCAAATATCAGGGCTACCATGTCAGTACGCCCACATCCAGTTACTATGCGTTGCAACAGGCAGAGAACCAAACTGCCATTATCATCTCTGCCAACGATGCGGCAGGCGTGGAAATTGCCGAAAGACTCGCCAGCAATATAGGCAATGGCAACGGCCTGCTCGAATTTGAACAATACCGCAACTCCTTTGGTCAGATGCCTTCAACTCCGACAGGGTCCAGCATGGCATTCCTGAAATCTTTCACTGAAGATGATATTGCACTAATGGTCAGGCAATTTGATCAGGGACTGAATCAGGCGCGTGCCGAAGGAGAAGTCGACCCACAAATAGCATCCCTGATAGACATGGCTCGTGCCATAGTACCCAGCAATGTTTCAGTTGCCTATTACACAACATCGAGTCCACAGAAACTCTACGGGGCAGCCGTGGCGGGTTATTCAAGCTCGACGATCTCATGGACCGCCTTGCAAACTCTGGGTGTATTGCAATCTGTCATTCCGGGGCAGATTCCTGCCGAGATCGCCGCGGATTTACCTTTTGACTATACTCTGAATCCGATACAAGTAGGCGAAGCCTCCGGTTATATCTTTGATGCCAAAAGTAAGGAGTCTACGAATGCGGAATTCCCTGTTCATGGTGGCGTAATCCTGTTACGACAGGGAGCTTCCATTGTGTTACTCGGTGAGGCCGGCTCGACGTCAGAGGCATTGCTCAGCTGGGCCGAAAACTACGTGTCCGGGAACTAAACCACGAATTATCCGCACCGACGCGGATGCAATAGACTGGTTTTATTTGCCGGACTGTCTGTTGTTATTGGCTAATATGACTGAATGCATCGTAGGGAAAATCGTCGACATTGATGATATCCATGATCTTCGCATCAAAATCACGCATACGCTCGGCAGCGTCATTATCCAGTACACCAGCGCTGGCTGCCGCGTTGATTAAAGGCAGTCCCATCAAATCCGGCATCCGTTTTTCCTTGACCGCTTTGCGCATAGTGGCGATAAACGGTTCCATTTCATCAGCGAGTACCAGCAGCTGATCCAGTTTGCCGACCTGATTAAAATCACTGGCAGTCAAATAGGCCCCCTCGGTTAACAGCTTGCGCGTCTGGGTATTGTGCGTGACCAGTCCGGCAATCTGTTTTTCCAGCGTGTCAGCTGGCATGGCAAATCGGGCTCCCAGCGGGAACACCATGCATTGCAGCTTCCAGGCCGCCAGTCGGTTTGGCAAATTCTGCAAAAGCTCGATCATTGCCTTCTGGTATTGATGTAACAAATACTGGCAGGACCATTCCACTACCGGCTTCAGCTGGGCGGGCGCGCCGTCGTCTTCATATTGTTTCAATACCATGCTGACCAGATACAGGTTACTTAATAAATCCCCGAGTCTTGCTGATATCATTTCGCGTTTCTTCAGTGAAGCCTGCATGGTCAACATCGCCACATCGGCTACCACGGCAAATGCTGCACTCAGCCGGTTCACCTGTCGATAATAAGGTGCCAGAGCAGACGGAAATGCCCCCTGTATGAACAACGAACCTGTCAGTGCACTGACAAAAGCCAGCGCACTATTTCTGATGGTATTGCCCGCATGTTCAAATAATACCCGGTCAAACTCATTAACAACTTCGGTCGTCCCGGTTTTACCTGCCAGTTCCATTTCCTTCAACACGTAAGGATGACAACGGATTGCACCCTGTCCGAAGATCATCAGGCTGCGTGTCATGATGTTGGCGCCTTCCACAGTGATCGCGACCGGAACGGATTCGTAGGCTGCTGACAGAGTATTTTTGGGGCCTTTCATAATTGCCTTGCCGCCCTGGATGTCCATACCATCATTAATGATCTGTCTGGCCATTTCCGTACAATGGTATTTCAGGATGGAGGCAGCAACAGCCGGTCTCGCGCCCCGGGTAATCGCATGCGCTGTCTGTAATGTCGCCGCATGAATGATGTAGTTAAAACCGGCCATTCTGACCAGTGGCTTTTGCACACCTTCAAACTCGGCCAGCGGCAACCCAAACTGACGGCGGATACGGGCATAGGCACCGGTAGCCGCAAGGGTGTTTCTCGCAATTGAATTTGAAATGGTCGGTAAACTGATCGCCCGACCGGTAGACAGACATTCAATTAACATACGCCAACCATGCCCGGCCATGGCCTTGCCGCCAATTATAAAATCCAGTGGCACAAAAATGTCCTTACCACGAATAGGACCGTTAAGGAATGGATCGCCAATTGGGTAGTGACGCCTGCCGATTTCAAGCCCGACTGTATCCCGTGGTAATAGTGCGCAGGTGATACCGTAATCATCCGTACTCCCCAGTAAATGATCCGGATCCTGCAATCGAAACGCCAGACCAACCAGCGTGGCAACCGGTGCCAACGTGATATAACGTTTGTTGATGTTCAAACGCATACCAATGATTTGTTCGCCTTGCCACTCTCCCTTACAGACCGTACCGGTATCCGGAATCGAGGTCGCATCAGAACCCGCCAACGGTGCAGTCAGTGCAAAACAGGGTAATTCCTGACCGGAGGCCAATCTGGGCAAGTAGTGTTGTTTCTGGGCTTCGGTTCCATACCTGACCAGCAGCTCACCCGGCCCGAGTGAATTGGGCACACTGACAAAATTACCGACTACGCTTCCGGTACTGAACAATCGTGTCAACACTTGTACCTGCGCCACAGCAGACAGTTCCAGACCGCCATACGCTTTTGGAATTATCATGCCGAGAAAACGGTTGGTCTTGATGAAATCGACAACCTCTGGCGGAATATCCGCCAGACGGTAGTTGATATCCCAGCTGTTGACCATCGCACACAACTGTTCAACCGGCCCGTCAATAAACGCTTGCTCTTCTGCTGTCAGTGTAGGCTTGCCGACACCGAGTAATTTTTGCCAGTCGGGTTTACCACTGAAAATTTCACCTTCCCACCAGACTGTACCGGCCTCTATGGCAATGCGTTCGGTCGCGGAGACTGGGGGCAATACCTTACGGTACCAGGACAAAAACGGCGCGGTGAATCCCTTGCGTCTGATATCGTCCACAGACAACATCGCCAGTACCACACTGGACAACAGCAGCAGGGTAAACAGGAACACAGACAAACTACCGGTGATCAAGGCTCCTACGATTAACAGACCATTCGCAATGGCCGAGGATCTCAGGCTGGCTCGAAACAGGGCAAGCAGGATGGCGCCGGTAAAATAGGTGAGGATGATATATACACTGTTCATTGTAATCTCCCTCTGTAAACCATAGCTGTATTGTAGACGCTGGAAGAGTAAAACGCCCGGGTGACTTGCGTGCCGATTGAGCGGACTAACACCCGGGGCAGGATACCAGTTGCTGATTAGTACATATGCTGGCCACCATTAATACTCAGTGTGGAACCGGTAATAAATCCGGCATCATCACTGGCAAGAAACACCACGCCACGGGCAATTTCGGACGATTCACCCAAACGACCGACCGGAATCTTCGCAACGATTTTTTCTAGAATATTCGGAGGTACCGCGCGTACCATTTCGGTGGCGATATAACCCGGTGCAATTGCATTCACGGTAATGCCCTTGGCCGCACCTTCCTGAGCCAATGCCTTGGTAAACCCGTGTATGCCGGATTTGGCGGCCGCATAATTCACCTGGCCATACTGTCCTGCCTGACCATTGATTGAACCGATATTGACGATGCGACCATATTTTCGATCGCGCATACCATCAATCACCGCGCGACATGTATTAAAACAGGATGTTAGATTGGTCTGGATCACGGCGTTCCATTGTTCAAAGGACATTTTCTGCAAGGTGGCATCACGTGTGATTCCGGCGTTATTAATCAGTACTTCAATTGGTCCAACTTCTGCTTCAATCTTGTGGACAGCAGCCTGGGTATCTTCAAAATTACCGACATCAAAACGGTATATCGGAATACCTGTTTGCTGGTGAAAGGATTGTGCAGCCGTTTCATTGCCGAAGTAATTTGCGACCACGTTAAACCCGGCTTGTTTCAATGCCAGAGAAATTGCCTCGCCGATTCCTCGCGTGCCCCCGGTTACCAGTGCCACTTTTGCCATTGCGATCTCCTCCTACAAAAATATTGAAAATTAACGATTTTATTATGTCAGTTCCAACACATAGACAATATCCAGATAAGCAGATGAAAACAAACATTATTATCAGAATATTGCGCCTGAACATGCGAATTCATTTCCGGTGCCGGCCGGGAATTCTGAGGCGAAATAATTCCGGAAATTCTGTATTTAAAACAGGTGTCCCAGCGTTATCATATTAGCATGGGCGTTATGACATCTTGATGATAACGCAGAACCCGAAATAATTCAGACGCTAACGAAACAGGACCTCAACCAAATGTTGAATAACTATCTGTATACCTTACTGGTCAGCGTTTCAGTGTCCATGGCCAATATCACGCTGGCGGCAGAAACAGATGAGAACACTTTGGCAGATACTGTCCAGGCGGAGGAATCAGATCCCTCTGCCGATTCGGCTGCTACCACGGCGGACACAGACAAGGCTCCCTTGACGGAGGAACAGATTGAACGTGAACGCACCATCAGCCGATATGCCGAGCAGATACAAAAGCTGGAAAGTGAAAGTGGCGTTTATAACAGCGAACTGGTAGAGCAACTGCTTGGACTGGGTCTTGCCTATGGTAGCGGCGGCAACCATGTGGAAGCACTGAAAGTCTATCAACGCGCCTTGCAAATCAGTCGTGTTAACAACGGTCTGCATACGCTGGATCAGATTCCGATTCTGGAACGTATCATTGAAACGAATTCCGCCATGAAGCACTTTGACGAGCTGAATCAAAACTATAACTACATGTTATGGGTATATGGTCGTAACTACGGTGGTCAAGATGCTCCGGCAATGGCGCCTGTTCTGGAGCGTGTGGCCAACTGGCATCTGGGTACCTATGAGGCCAATACCGCCCCGCAATCGGTGCCCCATCTGATTGCCGCCAGTAATAGTTTTAGAAAAGTGTTCGCTTTAAAGGGTGCTATCCAAAATCCGGACAACCCGGAACTGATTGCCCCCTTGTATGGTATTTACCAGTCACATTTAAAGCTGGTGGAAAGGTTTGGTTTTATTTCTCCGATGCGAGTAAGGGAAATCTACGATCCTTCCCAGTATGCTCCTGGTGGCATGCCGGACTATATCAAGTACATCAATTTTATCCCGCGTGAGTTCAGCCGGGCGGATCTGAATGATTTCCAGAAACTGGAGCCTTATACGTTATCTGCGATACAAAACAGCTTTATTCTGGGTCGTGATGTGCTCACTGAAATTCTCCGTATCTATGAAGTCAATCCGAAACTACCCGCGCTCGACTATGCCAGGACCTTGATGGAACTGGCAGACTGGTTATTCAAGTTTGAACAAAAGGATCGTTCCGGACCGGTTTACATCAAGGCCTACCAGCTCCTGACAGACATTAGTCAGGGGGATGTAACCCGGATTGACAAGACGTTTACCGAACCGCATTCACTCGGCCTGATTGGAACCAATACCTATGGGGCGGCACAAGCGACCAATCTCGCGGGCAAATCCGATGAGGAAATCCAGCAGTTTTTGTCGCAAGGGTTAAAAGACAAGCTCTATCTTGCTGCCAGTTTCAATATCAGTTCCTATGGTACCGTCAATAATTTTGAGGTTATCCAGTCTAATCCGGACAACCCCCGGTTCAGGAATGATGTGAAACGCAAAGTGCAAACCGTGCCTTTTCGTCCAAAGTATGAAAATGGTAAACCAATACAACAGGAAAACGTTAAGATGGTGTATACGTTCCAAAACGAGTGATGGAAATTCTATGAAAACTGCCCATAAACACCTTTTTACCTTGGCGGTGATCCTGCTGATGTCGTTAGCGGCTGCCTGCAAAACACAGGAAGTCAAGGAATCCAGTTCGAGTCCAAGTTCCAGTTCCAGTTCCAGTTCAAGTTCCTCATCAAGTACATCTTCCAGCTCGTCCTCGAGCTCACAGTCATCGAGTTCTTCGTCCAGTTCATCTTCTAATAACTCATCTTCTTCCTCGTCGAAATCGTCAACCCCCTCCTCAACGAGCAACCCCGGCAGTGCCAGCACCCAGAGCAGTGGTTCCTCGCAGACTCAGGGTTCAACGGCCAGCCAGGGTAGCATGAACCCATCCGGCTCTACAGGCACTGGGCAAAGCGGAACGCAGGGCACTGGGACGTCGACCTCATCATCAAGCGGTGTATCTGTTTCGGTACAGCAACCAGATGATGTACTGGATCAGGCCATGGAAGTGTTTAATACCGCTGGACAGAACCAATCCGGGAACAAGCAGATACCGGGTCAAACAACTTCAGGCTCTAATGGCAGCGGACAGACCACAGGCAGTCTGCCATCCGGTAGCACAGGATCTACCGCCAATAACGGTACCGGCACAGTTGGTACCAGACAAAGCACAGGCGGCATAATACCAGGCACCAGCGGCACACCGGGACAAACCGGTCAATCTGGTCAATCCGGACCGGCTGGCACAGGCAACACCTCTGGCAGTGGTTCACCCAGAGTACTGGTCATTGGCTCTGGTGCGCCGGTGGCTACCGATCAGGAACGGGTTGAAACCATGGATCGTGAGCTGGATAAAAGCATGGGTGTATTTGATGGCGTCATACTGAGCAAACGCCAGGAAGTCATTGCAAGAACCAATGAAACTGGCGCAGGTCAAATACCCGCTGGCAGCAGCACCGCGGCCAATAGCGGAAGTGGTAGTGATGCCGGTTCTGTATCGCCGCCTTTGCTAACGGGCGGTTCAGGTAATGCGAACCAGGGAGAAACAACCGGTGCGATGCCTGATGCCCAGGGCGACAATCGCAAGGGAGAATACCAGAATAAAGGTAATGCTACGGTTCCGGCAGACATCTCGGATGGCAGTGATGATGATATCGTCGCCAGACAGTTGCGTGAGGCGGCCATGCAAGAAAAAGATCCGGTTTTACGCGAAAAGCTCTGGAACGAATACCGCAAGTACAAAGAAGGAGTGCAGGCAAAGAAATGAGTACAGCTACAAGACTATTAATATCGTTAATGATCGCGACTGGTCTGCTTACCGGTTGTGGTTCGACGACTATAAAATCTACCCAACATAACCCGATTGTGCATAATGCACAGCCCGTGGCAGAGCAGGATTTGCTGGATGTCGGAGTAGACATATTCAAGCCGGGCGTGGATCAGACATCAGCAGAGAAAGAAGGCGTCTATCTACAAGTACGCAATGCCGAAGCCCGTTATTTCCCGGCCCAGATTGTGGAAACCCTACAAAACAGTGGCAACTGGGGCGTAGTCAGATTAATCCCCGGTCGACAAAGCGAAATGGATGTCTGGGTGGATGGACAAATCCTGCAATCGGATGGCGAACAATTACAGTTGCAAATTACCGTGCAGGATTCGACCGGCAAGACCTGGTACACCAAAAACTACAAGGGTATCGCCAGCAAATATGCGTATGACAATAGTATCCGTAGTCGCAATGAAGAGCCGTTCCAGGGTGTCTACAATGACATTGCCAATGATCTGCTCGTGTGGTTCCAGAAACTGAAACCTACCGACATTGCCAACATCCGCACAATCACTGAACTGAAGTTTGCCAGACAGTTTGCACCGGATGCTTTCAACGATCATATTGAGGTCAGCAGCAAGGGTATTTATACGATCAAACGACTGCCAGCTGCCAATGATCCGACCCTGGCTCGCATCCACAAGATCCGTGAAAGGGATCATATGTTTGTCGACACGCTACAGGACTTTTACGGTTCCTTTGAGAAAACCATGGATCAACCCTACCGCGAATGGCGCAGGATGAGCTATGAAGAAACCATCGCATTGAGGCAATTGCAGAATGAGTCGGCAGCCCGTCTGATCGGTGGTGTTGCCGCTGTTGTTGGCGGTATCCTCGCACAAGGCGCGAACAGCAGTGTGATCAATACCGCCGGTATCGTTGGTATCGGGGCCGGTGCTTATGCGGTCAAACAAGGCCTGGACAAGCGCGAGGAAGCCAAAATTCATGTGCAGGCACTGGAGGAACTCGGAACCTCACTGAATGCGGAGCTCGAACCGACAACGATAGAACTGGATAATAATACGGTCACACTGTCCGGTACTGTTAACCAGCAGTATGACCAATGGCGTGCCATTCTGAAAAATATCTATATGACCGAAACAGGTCAGGCACAGCCAGCCACAAACAAAACCATAGATTGATAACAACCGGATAATTAAACCGGGAATACCTGAGTGTTCCCGGAGCACGGGATTGCAGGTAATTCAAAGCGTAATCAAGCATGACTGATAACACAGAAAAATCACAGGCAGAGAACAGTTCATCAGCTATCAGACCAGCTGAAATAACCCTGTCTGCACAAACACAGAATTATAACCGCCAACCCGCTACTACCCCAGGCAATCACTCACGCTGGCTGTGGCCAGCAATGCTGATTATGATCACCCTGACGGCTGCAGTCGTTTTTGTTCTACCCGCCTATGTGAAACCACCGGCATTATCTGCTCCCACCACTGCTACCGGGAATGAACAACCGTCCGGACCGGCAAAAGCTGAGACCAGCAAACCAAAAGAACCGGCTCCCTGGCAAACTGCCCAGCTGGCAAGACAACGCACTAAAAGTCAGGAACTGCTTTCGCGCATGCTGGAACTACAGGAACAACTGGAACAGAAAAACGTAAAGGCGTGGGCGGCAGCTGAATATGAGCATATCCTGCAATTGGCAACGGATGGCGATACCGCCTATCAACAACAGGATTTTGATGGTTCCTCTGCAAAATATACCCAGGCAGCAGACGAAATGTCTGCCCTGCTCGAAAATACGGAGACACTGTTTAATCAAAAAATCGAACTGGGTAATACCGCGCTTGCCAATGGCGAGGCAAGCCCTGCTGAGCAGGCCTTTACTCAGGCACTGCAAATCAAACCGGACGCCGAATCCGCCAAAGCCGGCATGCAGCGTGCACAAACGCTGAATGAAGTACTGAAACTGGTAACTGAAGGTAATGATCTACAACAGAGTGGCCAGCTGGAACAGGCCAGATCCCGATACGAACAGGCACTCAAACTTGACAAACAAACAGAGCTGGCAAAGCAACAGCTGTCCAGTGTCAATACCAAAATACGTGATGCCGATTTCAAACGATTAATGTCTACCGGCTACACACAATTACAGAATAATCATCCAGCCGAAGCAAAAGCAGCTTTTGAAAAAGCCGCCAGACTGAAACCTGGCAGCAGTGAAACCGGTTCAGCATTGGGGCAAATCGATTCTCGCCTGCAGAACGACAAAATCAACGATATCCTGCAAACAGCCCGTGAACTGGAATCAAATGAAAAATGGAAAGAGGCCATGACGCAATATGATCAGGCACTGGCTCTGGACGCCAATCTGGCTGCTGCCCAGGAAGGCAAACAATATGCCAGCAGCCGAGTCACACTGGATGAACGGCTGGCGCAATTGATTAATCAACCTGAAAGGCTTGCCAACACAGCCGTTTATGAGGATGCCCGTTTGTTGTATCAACAAGCGCAGGACATTACACCGGCTGAGCCCGGACTAAGCGCCCAGTTACAAAAACTGGACAAACTGCTGGCGGTAGCCAATGTTCCGGTTCCAGTATTAATTAAATCGGATAACCAGACTGAGGTCATGGTGCTCAGGGTAGGTACGTTGGGTAAATTTTCCGAAAAAAACCTGAGTCTGTTACCCGGTAAATATACTGCCGTGGGTTCCCGCAAGGGATACCGTGATGTCAGAGTAGATATCACGGTCACTGCCGGTGCACCTGCACAAACAGTTGAAGTCAGTGCGACGGAAAAATTTGCCTCCCGGTAATTATCCCCATCTGCCATGACTGAACAGTCCGATTCCAGCCCGGTAGTCCCCGTCAGTTTTAATACTGACAATGTAATCGAACCTGTCAAATTTGTACCGCCCAGTCACACTCAGCGACGCAACTCTCTTAAAACCAAACCGCGCACACTACTGATCTACACTGCCCTGATAATATGCGCCGTGTTCGCCTGGTATATCGTTACCGGCAAAGCCGTCTCGATCAAGACCGATCCGACCGATGCGCAAATTGAGATTCATGGCGGCTGGCAATTGCATCTGGCCGATCGTTATTTGTTACGTCAGGGTGACTACCAATTGCAAATCACGGCCAATGGCTATCGTGACTTCAGGGAAATACTCACCGTCAACAGCGAACAAAACCAGCAATACAACTATACTTTACGCCCACTCCCCGGTCAGCTGCAGGTCATTACCAGACCGGCTATTGCGGCAGAAATCAGGTTGGCAGGGACTCCCAGAGGTACCACTCCAGCCACGATAGACACGCTCGAACCGGGAACCTACACGCTGGAAATTCTGGCTGATCGGTATTTACCCTACACGGCGGAGGTGGCGATTGAAGGGTTCGACAAGCAACAGACACATACAGCTGAATTGATCCCTGGCTGGAGTAATGTGCAACTGGACACGCTGCCCGCCGGGGCAGATGTATTTGTCGACGATGTGCTGGCAGGTAAAACACCGGTAACGGCAGAAATCATGCAGGGGGAACACAACCTGCGCATCAAACTCGCTGGTTACAAGGATTGGCGCAAGACGGTGCGTGCGCTGGCCAATGAACCACAGACACTGGACAAGATAGAGCTGGAACCGGCCGATGCAGTAGTACAGATTGTCACCCAACCTGCGCAGGCCAGCGTCACTGTAGATGGTGAATACAAAGGCTTGTCACCATTAGAAGTGGCATTGACTCCAGGTAAATCATCCACTCTGCGTTTGTTCAAGGAAGGTTATGAGCAAACTGTACAGACGGTTGCCGCCAAATCCGGCGAAAATCGCACCATACGCATCGACCTGAAATCCGAACTGGTGGATATTCGTATTCTGGCTGTCCCTGCAGATGCCGAGGTCTATATCGATGGACAATTGCATGGACTGGCCGACCAGACTGCCAGCCTGTCCACCACACCGCATACAGTGGAAATTCGTAAACCCGGTTTTGTCGACTACAAATCCACCATAACCCCACGCAGTGGTGGCATTGCCCAGCAAGTAACAGCACGGTTAAAATCTCTGGAACAGGCCAGGCAGGATGCCATCCGCCGTGTCTACCAGTCACCAACAGGACAGACGCTGAGATTGTTTGAGGCAGTCTCTGTAACTATGGGGGCGTCCCGTCGCGAACCGGGTCGTCGCGCCAATGAAACCATCCATCAAATACAGTTCACGCGACCGTTTTATTTATCGGAAACCGAAGTCAGCAATGCCGAGTTTCGCAAATTTGACAGCAAACACACCTCAGGTGAAATACAGGGTAATAATTTGAACGGTGATAAAAACCCGGTGGTCAATATCAGCTGGGATCAGGCTGCACTCTACTGTAACTGGCTAAGTCAGCAGGCGATGTTGACACCCTTTTATGAGGTAAAGGATAACAAGATAACCGGGTTTAATCCGGCATCTGATGGTTATCGTCTACCCACTGAAGCGGAATGGGAATGGGCAGCACGGGATCAAGGTAACGAAATTCTGCTGAAATTCCCGTGGGGAGACACCATGCCGCCTAAAGCCAAAAGTGGCAATTATGCCGACGTGACGTCCGCATCGCTGCTCGGCAATATTATTGCTGACTATAACGACGGTTTTATCGTCACGGCTCCGGTCGCCAGTTTCCCTGTCAACCAGAAAGGACTGTATGATATGGGCGGTAACGTGGCGGAATGGGTCCACGACTATTATGATATCAATATCGTTGAATCAGGAGAGGCACTCACGGATCCATTGGGATCCACAGGCGGGGAAAATCATGTCATCCGTGGATCCAGCTGGAGCCAGGGCACCCTGACTGAATTGCGCCTGTCTTTCCGTGACTACGGATCGGAAAAACGAAATGATTTAGGCTTTCGAATCGCGAGATACTTACAATGAAAATAAACAGGGTGGTGTTGATCGTACTGTTGTTTGCCAGTCCATTGTCCAGCTTTTCGCAGGACAAACCCGAAGCGGGTCAAAAACAATCTCCACAAGGAAAAGAAAACACTGCGCCCAAAACTGAACAGAATCCACCTTCACCACCAAATCAGATGTTTGTGCCCAGCGAAACCATCTCGGAAGATTTGTCTGTCCCCTACCCGGTTGATATCTAGGAATCCCTAATGAACCTTAATCCAAAGTCTGATTTTGTATACCAGATGTTTGCGCTGATAATTTCCATCATTATCGTACATACCATATATGTCACCGTCATCAGACCAAGAGCCAACGTCCAGCTGGAAGCCCAGGCGGCAAGATTTGCGGCAGGCGAACTGGTGGATGTCGAACGTTCGTTCTATATCATTGTGCACGACCCTGAACAGGAGACCTGCACAATACTGGCCTTGTGGTGTCTAGCTATAATCGTACGTAAATACAAGAATGGCTGGGATGAACGCAAGATTATCAAACCGGATTTGCTGGAGGTAGCCCCTGGCACCAGTATTTTGCCGGAAGATTCACGCAAGTATTCACGCGCTTTGCAGGCTTTGCCTGAAATCGAACGCGATTTACTCCTGCCGAGAACCTTGCTCACCGCGCTACAGCGTTTTGGTACTACACGAAATATTCAGGACGTGTCCCATGCCATTCAGGATATTTGTGACAGTGAATGGAATCGTCTGGATTCGGACCTGTCTTTAATCCGTTTTTGTACCTGGGTCATTCCAGCCATCGGATTTATCGGCACCGTTCGCGGTATCGGAAACGCCCTGATACAGGCGCAACGTGCTGTTATGGGTGATATTGTCGGTGTAACCGTCAGCCTCGGCGTCGCCTTTAATGCTACCCTCTGTGCACTGGTACTGGCGATTATTATCAATTTTCTGTTGCACCAGTTGCAACAGTTCCAGGAACGTCTGGTGCTCGACACGCGACGTTATTGTGATGTCAATCTGATTCCTTATTTGCAAATGCGCCAGAACGATCAGCGATGACCCGATATATACTCGATTTGAATGATAGCGGGGTCCGTATCAGCAATGATTCGGGAATTGCGGCATCCAGTCCAGGCTATGCCGTCATATTTGAAGATACCTTGCATATTGGACTAGCCGCAGAGCAAAATGCGCGTCTGCATCCACGTCATACCTATAATCGCTTCTGGCTTAACCTGAGTCAGAATCATCCGTTGGCCCTACCAACAACTCGCTTTCGCCACCATGCTGACATTGCCTACGAACATCTGAGGACGCTGCATGAACAGGCCGGCAAACCGGAAGAAATGATACTGGCTGTACCAGGCAATTACAGCCGGGAACAGCTGGCATTGATATTGGGTATTGCCCAAGCGCTGCCTTTCAAGGCAACCGGTCTGGTCGACAGTGCGGTTGCTTCTGCGGCGGCAATTGCCAGCCCGGGTCGTTATCAACATATCGATATATTGCTACACCAGACAATACTTACAATCATCGAGTCCGGTTCCAGGGTAGATCGGCACACGGTTGATACGATTGAAAATGGCGGTATTACGGCTGTTTATGATGCCACTGCCAGTTTGATTGCCGACCTGTTTATCCTGAATTGTCGTTTTGATCCGATGCATCATGCTGAAACGGAACAGATTGTGTATAACCAGATTCCGAATTGCCTGAAACAACTGTCGGTACACCCTGAAGTCCAGGTTGAAATACAACACAGGGGGGTACGTAACCAGATTAGACTTGCCCGTACTACGCTGATAGAACGACTCGATTCCTTCTATCAGGGAGTTCTGCAACGACTTGATCCAAGCTGCAGCATCCTGTTGAGTGAACGTACAGCATTGTTGCCTGGATTCGCCAGTCTTATACCAGAAGCGGTCAGTCTGGATGCAGGGACTCTCTACAACGGCTGTCAGGAACACCTGTCATCCATAACAAGCAGTGGTCCCCAGCTCACGTTTGTCACCAATTTGCCATCACCGATGAACCCGGTAATAAGCACAAAAACACCTTTGTCAAACAAACAGACTGACACACAGACCCGACAAGCCCGGCAGGCAACCCATTTGTTAAGCAGTCATTGTATCTATCCGTTGCAACAAGTCCCTGTGTACCTGTCCACACGCGGTTCTGTACATAGTACACGTCAGGATACAACTGCCTGCAGTCTGGTAGTCAGCAGTTTTCACGCCGTAATTACACCGACCAGCGATATTAGAATGTATGTAAACGGTGATTACCTGACAGGAGCGCGTACGGTTTATGCCGGAGACAAACTCAGTTTCGCCGGCTACGACACAGTGTATACGCTGGTCAGGCTGGTGAACTCCGATGTTGCGTAGGCGCGAAGCAACAACCTTTACCATTTCTTTTCTCGATGTCATGTGTTGTGGCTTCGGTGTCATGGTATTGCTATTTCTGGTGATCAAGCACAATCCGGCAACGATGGTCACGTCACCCGTAAAAACGGCTGATCCTGCAGGCGAAGTCAGCAAGCTCGAACAGGAAATTCTGGAAGGCAAGGACGGACTGGCGCAGTTGCGCAATACCATAGCGGAACTTGATGAACGCATTGTCACCGCACAGGGACTGGCCAGAAAAATCACCGAAGACTTGAATGACACGTCTGGCAAAAAGGAAGCACTGGCATCGACAGCCGATACGGCAGAAATCGAAAAATTAAAAGAACAATTACAGAAGCTGGATCTGGAACGACAGGAACTTGAATCGAAAATAAATGGTACCGGACAGGATACCCGCAGTTTTGTCGGTACTGGCAATCGCCAGTATCTGACCGGACTGAAGCTGGGTGGTAACCGAATACTCGTATTGTTGGACAAGTCCTCCAGCATGCTTGATAGCACCATCGTTAATATTATTCGGCGGCGGAATATGTCCGAACAGGCCAGACGCGAATCTCCCAAATGGCAACGCGCAGTTGACATGGTGCAATGGCTGAGCACACGCTTTCCGCTGACCAGCAAATACCAGATTTACCCGTTCAATACCTCGGCAGATTCGATCGTGGCCAAAACCCGCGGCCAATGGTTGTCCGTCAGCGACAAGAAACAACTGAATCAGGCCATCACTGATCTTGAGAAAATAATTCCGGAAGGTGGCACCAGTCTGGAAAATGTATTTGAGGAGATCAGTCACCTGAGTCCGTTGCCGGACAATATCTACCTGTTAACGGACGGTTTGCCGACACAGGGTCGCACAACCCCTCGTGAGACCACCGTCACTGGACGGGACAGGCTGGAATTATTCGAACAGGCGGTAACAAAACTGCCAAAAAATGTGCCGGTCAATATTATCCTGCTGCCAATGGAAGGTGATCCAATGGCTGCTGGTACTTACTGGCAATTGGCTCACCTGACCAACGGATCGCTCATGAGTCCGTCAGAGGATTGGCCATGAAGAAACCACGTCAGGAAGTCGAGATATTTACCATATCGTTTCTGGATACGATTACCTGTGCGTTTGGCACGATGGTTTTATTGATCATGATATCCAAGCCGGGAGAGCCGGTAAAACTGGAACCATCACCCACACCCGAAAATGGCATTATCCGCAAGCTTCAGGAAGAACTGTTCACGATACGGGGTGAAGCCAAGGTACTAAACCGCGACCTGACGGCAAAACGGGAGCAAATATCCGACTGGGATCTGAGAGTCGCCAGACTCAGTCAGGAACTGGCGGATACGAAGAATCAGATGACCAGCGTGTCCCAGCAAGCCGCTGTGAATACCGCCATCAAGGGAGAACTCGAACTAGCCTTGCAGGAACTGTCAGAAGAGACTGAACGTCTGCTCGGCAGTCAGGTGGATAAAAAGAGTGACCTGGTTGGTGGTGTCCCGATTGATAGTGAATATATTATTTTTATCATTGATACCTCAGGCAGTATGTTTCAATACGCATGGGACAAAATGACTGAACAGCTAATAAACACATTGGATGTCTACCCGCAGGTAAAGGGCTTGCAGATCATGGATGATGAAGGCGGCTATATGTACTCGGACTACCGGGGTAAGTGGATACCGGACACCCCGGCTCGCAGAAAGGCCATCATCAGCCGTATACGAAGCTGGAATCCGTTCAGTAACAGCAGCCCGGTAGAAGGTATCACGGCGGCGATATCCACATTCTATGCCCCGGACAAGAAAATCAGCCTGTATGTATACGGCGATGACTTTACCGGACGCTCCATCGAAGAGGTTGTCAGGGTGGTTGACAGGTTAAATCGCAAGGATGACCAGGGTAATCCCAGGGTACGAATACATGCCGTTGGTTTTCCAACACTTTTTGCGAATCGGGATCCTTTAATCGGAGGATACCGCTTCGCCAATCTGATGCGGGAATTGACCCAGCGTAATGGCGGGACATTTGTAGGACTGAATACATTCAGATAATCTAGGGCCTCATGTATTGTTGTGAGATACACCCTGATGAACAAATTCCGTACAAGTTTGACCCACGTACTGTCCTGTCTGTTGCTGGCCCTGATCAGTGCTTGTAGTTCCAGCGTCAAGCTACAGGTTAAAGGGGAATTACCGACCCCGCTGGCCACACTCTATCCGCTAAACCTGGGAGTACACTACACCGATAACTTCCTGAACCAGATCTATCAGGAAAATACCAAAGAACGCGAAAACTGGAACATCGATTACCGACAGCCACGCAAAACCCTGTTTGATCAGATTCTGCCCACCATGTTCCAGTCCGTGCTACCGATTACCGCTGTCAGCGTACCAACTGATGGTGCTGTAATTGATGCCATCCTGGAGCCGGACCTGGTGGAAACCCAGTTTGCCCTGCCAGATGAAACCCAGACGGATAATTATGAAGCCTGGATTAAATACACCATCAAACTGTATCAACCGGATGGCAAGTTGATTTCAGAATGGCAATTAACCGGTTATGGCAAAACACCAACGGCCATGTTTACCAGCAAAACAGATGGGTTGAACACCGCAGTTACCTATGCACTGCGAGATATTGGTGCCCGGTTTGTCCTTGATTTTCGCAAGGCTCCCGGCGTCCAGCAATGGATTGCCGGAAAAATCAATTGTGCCGAGTACCCGTATCTTTGCTAATTCCATGCTATCGAATGCCTGCAAATTAATCGTGTTGTTGGTATTTCTGACCGGCTGCAGTAATACGACCACCGTTGATGAGTATCGCGAAAACGAATCAACCGCCATGCTTGAAGGCGAATCGATTGTGGTTCTCGGAAGACGCAGCAGTACCAGCTATGAAACAGAATTTGATTTCATCACCTGTGTGGGAAACACACTGAAAAACAAGTTACGCGGCATTAACATCATCCCGGAAAAGGAATTTCTGAACAGCATGTACCCGTATTTTGAAACCAGCACCGCACCCATGGATGTACAGAATCTGGACAAGTTGGTACAAACTCCCGCTGTAGCCAAAAAACTGAACGATTTCCGCATACGCTATTTCGTCTGGATCGATGGCTTTACAGAAACAACCAATAATAGCGGATCCATGTCGTGCGCCGTCGGGGTCGGTATAGCCGGCTGCCTGGGTTTTGCCAGCTGGGATGACAAGTCCAATTATGAAGCGACCATTTGGGACTTCAAGGAACTGAATCTTGAGGGAAAAATCAGTACTCAATCCAGCGGGACGTCCTATGTACCTGCAGTAATAATCCCTCTGCCATTACTCGCCAGAGTTCAATCTGGCGCCTGCAGTAATATGGCTAACCAGATCGGCAGCTTCCTCAAATAATTGTCAGTAGAACAAAATTAGCCGGCCGGTTTGGCGCCCAGTAATTCCTTGACGTTGACGGCTTCATTCACCAGTTTGATTCTATCGATTGGTGTCTTTTCGGTAATCAAACGTTTGCCCACCATAAACTCTGCCGGGCGATTCACGGAGTCCACCGCAATCACAGTATTATTCTTCAGATAAAAGGCGGCAAAGCTGCGGCTACCGGTACGGTCTCCCCGGACCAGCACTTCTTCATAGCCTTGATTCAGTCCGGCAATTTGTAACTTCAAATCATATTGATCGGACCAGAACCAGGGCAACGCATTGTAAGCCTTGTCCAGTCCGGCCACAGTTGACGCAGCCACACGAGCCTGGTCATTCGCATTTTGCACAGACTCCAGACGCAGCCAGCGATCATAAATCGCATTGTAGTGATACGCACAATCACCGGCAGCGACGATGTCCGGATCACTGGTACGTGCATGGTCATCCACCACGATACCGTTCTCCACCTTCAGACCAGCCGCCTGCGCAATCTCGACATTCGGAATAATACCAATACCAACAATGACCAAATCGGCCGCCAATATCGTACCGTCATTACAGATAACGCGTTCGACCTTGCCCTTACCTTCAAATCCGGTGGCGCCGACCTTGCAACGGATCTGCACGCCTTCTTCTGTATGGATGCGGGTATAAAATTCGGAAATTTCTGGTGCAGTTACCCGCTGCAGAACACGATCCATCATCTCCAGCACGATCACTTTCATGCCGAGTTTCTTTAGTACAGCGGCCGCTTCCAGACCGATATAGCCACCGCCGACGATAACGGCATTGCCACCGGCCTTGATATGCGACTTGATTTTGGTGACGTCACTGAAATCACGCAAATAATGAATACCATCCAGTTCATGGCCTGGCACATTGACCTTGCGTACACGAGATCCGACTGTCAGCGCCAGTTTGTCGTAAGGGACGATAGAACCATCAGCCAGTGTGATTTTTTTATTGGCGCGATCGATCTGTTCGGCACGCTTACCCAGCAGGAATTCCACATTGGCTTTCGTATAGATATCCAACGGGCGGATATACGATTCCTCCAGCGTTTTCTCACCGGCAAGCAGAGCTTTTGATAACGGTGGACGGTGATAAGGAATATAGGCTTCATCACCGATGACCTGGATCCTGCCTTCCCAACCATCCTGACGTAAACCGGTTACAAATGAAGCGGCAGCATGGCTGGCACCAATAACAACACACGACTGACTCATGAACTGGTACTCCTGTTCTGTATTTTGACTGATTAGATACGCCATTATTACACAGGTAGACACTTAATCGTAGCTACTGCGTAGAACTACAAACCGTTAAATAGGCGTGCCTGCGGCACAGTTAATCTGACTGGCCGCTCTCGCACGTCCTTGTGCTTCGCGGCATTTGCACATCCTGTGCGGCAGATTCCCGCCTGCGCGGGAATGACGGTTGAGAGATCAGAGTTCGCGATAATTATTCCGTCATTCCGGGGCCGCGTTAGCGGAGCCCGGAATCCAGTCAAATAAAAGCGCTTTTAAAACTGATGGCATTTGCACATCCTGTGCGGCAGATTTCCGTCTCGACTTTATCTGCATGAGTCGCTCTACCGACTACATCCATGTAGTCGTTCGCGGGAATGATGTAAAAAAAGTATGCTGACTCCTTTCCCCTCACCCCTCACTCCTCACAAATCCTTACACACCTCACACATTGCTTGCGTCAAGACAGCCAGATCCTCGTCACTGATAATGTACGGTGGCATGATATACACCAGTTTGCCAAAAGGCCGCAGCCAGACGCCCTTCCTGACAAACGCTTCGGTGATTCGGCGCATATCCACTGTGGTCTTCATTTCTATCACGCCGATTGCCCCGAGCACACGCACATCTGCTACTGTGTCATAGCGTTCGCAAATGGCAAGATGTTCCCGCATTTGATGTTCTATCTGGCCGATACGCGGCTGCCACGACCAGGACTGTAGTAATTGCAAATTTGCCAATGCCACAGCACAGGCCAGCGGGTTGGCCATGAAGGTCGGGCCATGCATAAAGACACCCTTGCCACCCTCTGAAATCGTGTTAGCGACCTGAGCACTGCACAGCGTCGCAGCCAGAGTCATATAACCACCCGTCAGCGCCTTGCCCACACACAGAATATCCGGTACCACGGTCGCATGTTCGCAGGCAAACAGTTTACCGGTACGACCAAACCCGGTGGCGATTTCATCCAGTATCAGTAAAACCCCGTACTGATCACACAGAAGCCGGACGGCTACCAGATACTCGGGATGATAAAACCACATACCACCGGCACCCTGCACGATCGGCTCCAGAATCACAGCGGCGAGGTGAACATGATGCTGTACCAGTAACCGTTCGAAAGATTGCATATCCTCAGGATCCCAGTCCTGGCCGAAACGCGTTCGTGGACGATCAGCGAAATACTGTTTGCCTATCAACTGATTGAACAAGGTATGCATACCGGTCACCGGGTCACAGACAGACATGGCGCCGATAGTATCGCCATGATAACCGCCATGCACTGTCAGATACTTATGCTTCTCCGGCTTGCCAGAGGCTACCCAGTATTGCACCGCCATCTTCAACGCCACTTCCACCGCAACCGAACCGGAATCAGAATAAAATACCTTCTCCAGACCATCCGGAGTCAGATTAACAAGTTGCTCTGCCAACTGTATGGCGGGCTCATGCGTCAAGCCACCAAACATCACGTGCGCCATCGACTGCAACTGACGATTGACCGCCTCGTTCAGTACGGGATGGTTATACCCGTGTATCGCACACCACCAGGATGACATGCCATCGATCAACTCCCGTCCATCTGCCAGTTGCAGACGCACACCGGATGCTGATTTGACCGGCAGTACCGGTGGAGGATCAATCAGGGTTGCATACGGATGCCAGATCAGTTGGCGATCCTGTTCCAGTAATCTGGCAATTGATGAGGGGTTGTCTGACATATCGTTTATACTGTGCATTCGGGAATTACTGCAGCCATGCTACTACTGTTTAATTGTGCTGACTAATCCGCAATTCAAATTCTGCCAATCTGTGTGAGGACAACATGACAGACACGATGCGTTATATCCAGATAGCCGCTGCGGGCGGACCGGAACAACTTGTGCTACGCGAGTGCGCATTGCCAAAACCCAAAACCGGGCAAGTACTCATTAAGGTCACTGCAGCCGGAGTCAATCGGCTCGACGTATTGCAACGAATGGGATCGTATCCGCCACCAGCAGGCGCATCCGATATACCCGGAGTAGAAGTGGCGGGGATCGTCGTTGCGAGCAAGGGCAAATCTGTAAAATTGAAACCGGGCGATCGGGTCTGTGCCTTGCTGACCGGTGGTGGTTATGCCCAATATGCGCTGGCCGATGCCGATGTATGCTTACCCATACCCGAAGGACTTTCTGACATTGAGGCTGCCGGCTTACCGGAGTCTTATTTCACGGTCTGGAGTAATCTGTTTGAAATTGCCAATCTGAAAGCCGGAGACACTTTTCTGGTACACGGTGGCAGCAGCGGTATTGGCACTACCGCCATCCAGCTAGCCAAAGCATTTGGTGCAAAGGTGATTACCACCGCTGGCAGTGAGGAAAAATGTACAGCCTGTAAGGCTCTCGGGGCGGACCATGCGATCAATTACCAGAACCAGGATTTTGTCGAACAATGCCGGCTGATTACTCAAAACCAGGGCATCGATGTCATTCTGGACATGGTCGGTGGTGACTATCTGAACCGGAATATCCGCGTGGCCGCTGAAGAGGGCCGCATTGTGGTTATTTCGGCATTGAAAGGTTACCGAACAGAAGTCGACCTTTTAGGCATCATGCGCAAACGTCTGATTCTGACCGGTTCCACCCTGCGCTCCCGGCCACTCAAATTCAAACGCAAACTGGCTGAGAAGCTGTTAAAACTGGTCTGGCCAAGGCTGACCACGGGAGAGATAAAGCCTTTGATTTACAAGACATTTCCTCTGGAGCAGGCGGCTGAGGCGCACCGTTTAATGGAATCGAGTGCGCATATCGGCAAGCTGATTCTGACCCTGTAAGGGGTGGCAAAAACTGCTTTAATCCGCCGCATACTCCCGTATAATTCGCGTCTTTTATAAACAGGACGAGAGCACAACCACAATGGCACGTATAACCTTTATCTCCGCCGATGGCACCAGAACTGAAATCAATGCCGTCAATGGCACCAGCCTGATGGTCGCCGCCGTCAATAATGGAATCAAGGGCATTGTTGCTGAATGCGGCGGCGCTTGTAGCTGCGCTACCTGCCATGTGATCGTGGACAAGGAGTGGTACACGAAATTAACCCCGGCTGCCCAACTCGAAAAGGACATGCTTGATTTTGCGGCTGAACCGTCTGAAACCGGACGTTTAAGCTGCCAGATTCCGGTCACCGATGAACTGGATGGCCTGGTGGTAACGGTGCCAGCAGCACAATATTAGAAATATGTCGTTCATGGTATGGCCTTCTACAGGCCATACGCAGCTGTGACAAACCTAGCAAATACCACGTAGAAGCGAATCACTGTCCCGTTGCTCGCTCTCTACAGAGCATTCGCGCAAGTACTGTTGTTCAAACGCTTTAGGCAAATCTTCAAGATTATTCGTATGAACGTTATCGTTAACGTAGTGATATTCAAACTGATAGTAATGCACAAGTTCATGCAGTAATACCAGCTTTCCCTCTAATGAATTGAGACTCATATCCTCATCAATATACACAACCTTGGTCACATAGTTGTATAACCCTTGAAGTTTGGAACAGTTTTGTGAATTTATCGCGACTCTGTCACTGAACGCCATTTTGCAAAGATCGTCTTCGTGCAGAATCTCGATATTTGGCAATGGAATATTTTGGGTATTCATATCGGAATGGGTTTCAATCCAGATAGTTAGTTTTAACAAATACAACCTGAGTTCAGTCTGTTTGTATAAATCTGCATGATGAGCCAGACTGGATGTTGAATAAAAAAACATTATTAGCAGTAACGCTTTTTTCATACCGCCCCCCACCCCAGAAGAAGTAATATCAGACAAGTATCATTAATACTGTCAATTAAAAGCATATTGTGAGAGAGCCTGAATCGACCAAGCTTACTACAGTCTTGATTATTGTCGAATCATATTTGTTGAATTGTAAATTTTGCGTCCTTGATTAAAGACACAATGGATATCCTACAATACTTATTCCCACTCAATACTGACGTTATAAAAAACATCAATAAAATCAATAATTTGCAACGATAAATTATTTGTGTGTAACTTTTGTGCAACTAATTGTGATATTTTTTCGTCTTTGAGCACAGAGAATTCCTGTTTAAATTCAACTACTTAATGGATTGTTGGTTGCACACTGCGCGGATAGTTTTTCGTGAACATCGCGAACATTTTTAGCTATACCAATCATATCGCAAGCGGTCAGTTTATAGAACTAAAATTAAAGCTGCTACCTTGCTATTATGAGTCATTTACCCCATTTAATTGATACCACTCAAATACTGGATACGTTTCTGCGCTTTGGAAATCTGCTGCGCCTTTCGTTCAGCATCAACAGCCTGCTTTGCAATCTCTACGTTGCGTTTAAGGCTGTTAATTTTTGACTGCTGTGGTGTCAAAGGTTTCTGTGGCTTGGTTGTAAATTCATAAAAGCGCATAAAGTTATTTATAGCTAAGCAAGGACGCTGCAGCGTCCTTGTTGATCACTTCACAAATGCACTACGCAATTGACCGCTGGCAGCTTCAATCTGTCCATCAAGCTCTCCCGCAATCACGGCAGCATTGACTGCCTCAAGAGCATCTATCAAGGCACTTGCACTGGCTACTTCAATGGCTGTCTTGCCTTTTGCTAACTCCAATACCTTTGAGCCATATCTAATAGCTATGCAGCACTTACCACTCTCAGCAACAAACCACCAAGGCTTTACACGCTTTGGTTGCGTAATCTGCACACGCTGACCTTCAGTATTTGTGACCGTCTTTGTACGTGTAGGTGTAAAAGCAGTACCTTCATTCTGTGAACGTGCAAGTTGTATCTGTTCATAGACCTTGCTACTCAGCTTGTTTCGACGATGAACTACAGGCGGTAGGTTTGAGGGTTTTTTAGCTGATACAAGTTTTAAGGACGCTAGTGTTGCCATTGTTTTCTCCTTTATGTTTAACAGGGCAACACAAATTTAGTTTCAAAGAACATCAAGGGCAATCAAAGAGTTTGTATTGAATAGAAATAGCTCTAAATTAGCTTAAAGTCATATCAGTTTGTATAAATATCTTTATGCAAAAACACAAAATCATTGAGGCACAACAGCAATTCATTCAAAAGCTAGTAGGCAAATGCACTCACGCACTAACACTGCAAACAAATCTTTCAACACACAACATAAATGTTCAAAAATTAGAGCAGAACATCAGCTTAGCAAAAGGCGCAATGACAGCATTAAAACCAAAATTTAATAGGCTACTGACAGGCAATGGACATCGCAGAAAAAATCATCACATTCCAATAATTGTGGTGTCACTCGAAGGCACTTTAAATACCTACGATAGAAATAAAACACTTCATTTTCACATCGCATTTGGGAATTTTGATAATACTAGGCTCGATGATGAATTCTTAGAAAAACTCAAGTCACATTGGATTGGCACTGGTGTAGGCACAGAAGATATAAAGCTAGACCCCTTAATTATTGGTCGCGAACAAGGCTGGGGGTCATACATAACTAAAGAGGCATACAAAGGCAATGAACAATGCATAGATCTAACAAATACCCAAGTACCTAATCATTTGCTTGTTGATTGACGAAGCGTTATTGACTAGAAGGCAGTGATTAGGCTGCTAGCATTTGACCGCTAGTTATATTGGTACGACTAAAAAATACTAAATTTCTAAAAAATCATCGATGATGAGAAACATACAGCAAGCACGTAAATGGAAATCGCAATACCTAGCATTTTGAAATCTTCCTCTGCTTAGGCTAAACAAGAAAAGAAAAAGATTAATTCAATTAATCACTTTGATTAGCAACCAACCAAATACGCTTAAGAGGAATCTCAGCTTGAATGCTTTGATCAAGTCGGTCGTAGTTAATCAAGAGTTGTTCGATTAGGTCATTCCCGTGACTACCACCCCTTACAAGCCATAAAGCCATTTTTATCTCCTAGTATTTCTATTCAACTTGATTATGAAGCCTTGGGCTTAGATCTTTGCTTGGCAAAGCGTTTGGCAGTAGCCGCATTCTTTTTGGCTGCTGCTGAAGCTTTCTTGTCCTTCGCTTCCTGCTTTTCCTGCTTAGCAATGAGTTTTTCACGAAGTCGCTCTGCACTAAGAGCACTAGCCTTTGCTTTATGCGTTTTCCAACTTGGTGTACTCGCCTTCTTTGCCTTTGCAGATACAGCTGCGATCATTTCATTAGCTGTCGCGTTGCTTCCAGGCCATTGTCCGTAAAGCTCAAGTTGCGACATAGGGTCAATATGCGCCACAACAAGGCAGTAGTGATCGAAAATATCGTTTGTAAACAAAGAAGCTTCAGGCCCTGTTAGCTGCACCACTTTGAAAGGCGTTACACCTAGCAACTCATTTCTAGATGCAGAGTATTCGGCATCTTTTTCATACAAAGGCTGCCATTTACCAGCGTCAGCAGCAATTACAGTTGCATAGGCTTTACGAATTTTCTCCATACCGCCTAGCTCTTTAATGAAGCTAATAAAATCTTTTTCTTCAGTGTTATAGCCATCAGCTAACTGTATCGATCTAGTGTAAAGATGGATTGTTTTTTCTGGAAGCCCTTCGAAAACCAACTTTAACAATAGTGAAGATTGCGGTATGTCGTAATGCGTCTTTATTTTGAAGTTGTTCCAAAGTAAAGCTCGAATTTCCTCGAATGTTTGACTGGCTACCTCTGATTGACGAATTTTTCTATACAAACCGTAAGTTTGAGTTAGGTACTCAAAAGTTAATTTTCTGGTAATTGCTTTTAATCGAGTTACTTTTTTATATATATTTTTAGCGGCCGACAGCTGTTCGTAAACTTCATACTTTTCGTATAGCTCTTGTTGGGAAATTTTTTTAATATCAATTTTATTTCCTGAAGCAGCTACCATCGTCTTGATCTGCTCAGTAGTCAATATTGGCTTGCCTTGCGCTTTACGAATAGACAGGTAAGCGGCATCAGCTTCTGCTTTGACTTTGTTCTCAGCGACCTGCTTTAAAGCTTCTTTTTTTCTATGCTCAGCAAGCTCATTTTCACGTTTAGGCGTATCTTTGTACCAAGCTTTTTTTTCATTAAAAAGCTTTTGACGATCGAACTGTCCGCGTGCTTTGATAATTGCTGGAATTGTCTCTAATCGAGCGTCAACTTCAGCCCATATCTGCTTGTCGGTGGGTATTTTGAACTTAGTAATAGCCATTTACAGCTTTCCGCACATTCTTGAGTTTGTTACTTTAAGTAATAAATTTAAGCAGGCATCCAATCCTCGCCAAGTGCCTGTACTTGTTGCAAGACCAATTCCACAGCATCGTCCTGCTCATCCGGCGGATACTTGTACTTTCGCAAAATACGTCTAACCATCAGCCTTAAACTGGCTCGTACACTCTCGCGCTCATTCCAATCAACCTTAATGTTCTGCCTTAGGTTTTCGGTAAGCTCGTGTGCGATCTTCTTCAGTGTCTCGTCGTTCATCTCACGCACTGCAGACTCATTATTTGCCAATGCGTCATAAAACTTAACCTCATCATCGGTTAGGCCGAGCTGATCTCCACGCCCTGCAGCTTCGCGGAACTTCTTAGCCATTTCAATTAGCTCTTCCATCACCTGTGCAGTTTCAATTGCACGGTTTTGGTAGCGCAGGATGACGCTGGTCAACATATCGCTGAATTTCTTTTCTTGCGTTACGTTAGTCTTAAATCTACTCTTAATCTCACCGTGCAGCAGTCGTTCAAGTAGTTCAACGGCTAGGTTACGTTCAGGTAAGTTTTTGACCTGAGCAAGAAACTCATCGTCAAGGAGGCCGATGTTTGGCTTATCTAGGCCAACAGCATCAAAGATATCTACCACGCTGTCAGAAACAACAGCTGAGCTGATGATTTGCCTTATCGCAAAGTCCTTCTGTTCATCGCTCTTTCGTTGTGCTGTTAGTTCACGCTTGGTAAGTAAAACTTTTACACCCTGCATAAAAGCCACCTCTTCGCGCACAGACTTGGCTTCATCTAATGTGCAGCAGAGCGAGAACGCCTTGCTCATAGCCACGGCGGTGTCAGCAACGCGTTTTTTACCTTCCTTGATACCTAATATGTGGTTAGCTGCACCAGCTAGAGTTTTATGACCACCAGTCATAAATTCGCTGTAATCAAATCCGTGCAACATACCTCGCAGCACATCTAATTTTTCAGCTAGCACGCTATAAGCTTCGTGCGCATCTACTGTGGTTTTTCCCCTGCCTTTGCTGCCCGTGTATTCCTTCATCGCAGCTTTAAGCTCGTTACCAATACCAATATAGTCAACGACCAAGCCACCTTGCTTGTCTTTAAACACTCGGTTAACCCTAGCAATTGCCTGCATCAAGTTGTGTCCCTTCATTGGCTTGTCAACATAGAGCGTATGCACACAAGGAGCATCAAAGCCTGTTAGCCACATATCACGAACTATTACGATCTGCAGTTCGTCACTCGGGTCTTTAAATCGTTTTTCTAATCGCTTCTTAGTCTTGCCGTCATAGATGTGCGGCCTCAGTAATGCCTTATCACTGGCAGAACCTGTCATCACAATCTTGATTTGACCTTTTTCAGGATCATCACTATGCCATTCAGGTTTTAACTTTTTAATTTCGTTATACAAATGAACGCAGATATCGCGACTCATTCCAACAATCATCGCTTTGCCTGGCATTGCAGCGTTTCGTTCTGCAAAATGTTCAACAATGTCGGCAGCAACACTGGCTATTCGCGGTGCAGCTCCAACAATCTTTTCAAGTGCTGCCCATCGGCTCTTTAGTTTTGCCTGCGCACTGTCTTCCTCATCCTCAGCAAGCTCATCAACTTCAGCGTCTATCTTTGGCAAGTCTTCTTCTTTTAGTCTTAACTTGGCTAGCCTTGACT
>CANKCB010000011.1 GCA_947480335.1 Gammaproteobacteria bacterium
AAGATTTATCGCACGATGGATATAGCCAAAGCGGACATATTTGACTACATTGAGCGTTTTCACAATCCTCGTATGCGTCGACGAGTTGCGAAGAATGATTTAGAGTTATCAACCTTTTTATAACCGTCCGTGGAATCGGGGTAGAACCCCCACCTCTGACCCAGTGAAGGCAGGGCAGTCGGTGCGGGAGGAACTGAACAAGGCCAACCGTTCATCTGTGCGCAACGGTCAGTCTGCCGTGTTGCTGTAAGGCAGGAGGACACAGCAAGCAACTGACCACAGCAAGACCAGCAAACCGAACCCGCCCACTGTGGCGGGTTCGTTACCACTCTTTCGGATTGTCCGTTAATCTGACTTGCCTTTTGGACCAAACACTTTTACTTCTGCGAGACTTAAATACCCAGTCCCTTCAATTTGCACCCTTACATAGCGACTTTGCCTTTGCGGGAAGCGAACATTTGTATTCGGGCAAGGAACAGAGGGCTGAAAGCTTTTGGTGACATCAGATCTATGCTTCAAATCTTCTATGCTCTCTGTTTCATGGAATGGCTTGTCAGATAGAAATATCCAGTAGCCCTTTAATCGCTCGCTACAGCAGTCTGTCCGATTCCAAACTTGAACCGTTTCAATCGGCACAGCAAGGCCGAGGTCAACTTGCCACCAAGGATCAGTTTGAAGATTAGTATGTGTCGTAGAGGCTTGTTCGAATTTACCGATAGTGACACCATCCACAGCCGCAGACGCTTGAGAGGTTCCAAATGAACTACTTTCGCTGGCCACCTGATTTAATGCGAAATTGCGACTCTCACCATGCACAGCGTTATTGTAAGAATTAGGACTCTTTCGAACAAATATATTCTGATTTTTTAAAGAAACGATCGAGCACTCATCCTTTTTCGGCAGTTGATCGAATGACGATAAAAGCACTGGCTTGACTCGTGGATGGCTAATTATTCCATTCATAGAGCAAATGTCATTACTATCAAAAACAACGACCCTTGTATTTTGATCGTTTAGTGAACTAATTAAATTGTCTATTTCAGACTCAAACCAGAATTGGCACATTCCAGCGACGTTAATACGATTGGGCTTTGCCAATTTAAGTTGAACGAGGTGGGCATAAGGTGCTACGACTAGCAACAGATCGTCGGGAGCGTTCTTGTGCAACTCAAATTCTCCGAGAACTTGATCTACGACAAGATTAAGGCGAGCGTCTGCACCTTCATTAAAAAACTTGGTTAGCTCACGTTGTGGAACTGGATTTGTTCCGGCCCACAGAAGCAATGAAGCTAGCAATGGCCCTCCAATCAAGACAGCTATCGTCCTTGAAATCATTGTTCGTTGATGTGGAAGTGATGAGACCAAGGTATCTAGCAGCATGCCTAGGCACAAAATAGCCGGAAACGTGGCAAACGTCAGCGGAAGTGCCAAGCTTCGCCCTTGGTAGTACCGCAGCCAAAGCAACCCCATTACTGCCAAGACCAACAGAGCCGCAGCTTGTTCTCGGGAAACACCACTTGGTGAACGAAATAGCCAGCGCACACCAAGGAAGATTGATACACCGTAGATAAGACCGTGGAATATCCATGCACCAAACAGAGGCATTGGTTTAGCTCCAACACCAGCCGAAAATGCCTTAATCATTGTGAGCATGCCACCGAATTGTGGAGCAGTTCCAAAACGAAATTGGTAATAGAAAATTACGCAAGCAAATGCGAACGTGAGAGCAACTAGCAACATGATTAATTGCCTGAGAAGCAATATCACTAATCTGGACCTTTTGGGCTCAAAGCGCAAAGATATCGAGAAAATCCCGTACATGACGAGACCAACTAGACCGCTTTCAAAATTCCAAAACAAGCCGAATGACAAAAGCGTGTAGGCTAGAAATGGGTAGCGCAGTCGAGTCAGAGGCATGCATATAAACAGCATTGCCAGTGAGGGAAAAACCAGTCTTAATGGAAAGAACACAAAATATGCGTCGCCAGGCCAGAATGGGTAAAATAAGAGTGAAAAAACTATCGCTAGCAGTCCAAAAATGGTCGCCATTGTCTTGTTTCGATTAAACCTGTACATAAATGTGAGCATAGCCACATTACTAAATAACAGGAGTACAGACATAACGAAAGTCACCGCTACGGTAGTAGGCGCCCCAAAAATTGACCACAATGGCCTGAGAAATATCGGGTACATTCCATACTGAGACTTTTGAGTCAGATGAATACCGTTGCCCAGCCAATCTTGAATAAGAGGGTAGATAAACACTTCGTAATGCGAAGTGTTTACGTAGCCATCGTCATTACTAGTAAGCACCATGCGCGACAATATAACGAGTGGTATAAAACATATACCGAGAGGCACATATCGCCATTTTTTGACAAGCTCAAGCTTCGTCGAAGCGAACAATAGTGCGGCCATCACAATGAATAAACCTGAAAATATCCACGAATGAGCACTTGCAGCTACAAATAAAAAATTTGGCGATGGGGGGATAATTGAGTCCCAATTCATAAATAAGAGCCACACCGATAGCCAAATAATGGCGAGCACGAGGCTCAATCTGGAAAAAATTCCAGACCCTGCTGAGAGAAACGCAGACCGATAACCTGCTAGACCAAAGAGAAAAACACCAACTCCCGTAGAAAACAAAAATGTAAAGTTCTCTATTGGCTCCGGCTTTACTAGCTGATCCAATCCACTTATAATCCCTAGTGCAGTCGCAGTTTCAACTGAATCGGGGACTTTCAATATTATCGAGAGAATCGTCCAAGCCATTAAGGCAAATGCAGCAACACCCATCAGGGCAAGCGAAAAATAGCACGCTACACGAAAAGGGCTGTGGTCCAGCACATTGACTAACTTACGCATTTTTGAAAGCATCATTCGGATATGGTCGTTAATAGGGACGAATGTAGCAGCATGGCAACGTCAATGCTACGATTTTTATTGCCTCTATTCCTATCGCCTTAACGCTTGCCGCTGTTGGTGTTGCGGGAGGGTGCGCTGTGCTTAACACTGGAGAGCCTTTAGCTGACATGCTAAACATGCGCTAAACGGGCCGTTTTGTTCGCTGTGCAAACTGGCCCTGATTTCGCCCTGTATGTGGTCAGTTACAGGGGCTTTTGTTACCGCCTTTGCATAACGCAGAAACTGCGCTAAGTTGTTGTTTTTATTGGCGGAAGCTCAGGGATTCGAACCCTGGATACCTTGCGGTATGCTAGTTTTCAAGACTAGTGCAATCGACCACTCTGCCAAGCTTCCTTTTTACTACCTACAACAAATTTCAAGACCAGTGCATTCAACCGCTCTGCCACCCCTCCGGTATTCTGTTTTAAAACATCAGGCAGTGAAATATCACGCTGCGGTAATATTGACTGTATGTTTCAGGATTAAGTAACTGATCATGGGATTATATCCACAAGCCAGCAACTCCGGCGCTGTGCATTCTACATAAGCCAGTCTGGGTCTACAACCTAAGAGCTAGGCTTTTCGCATACCGTATCAATGAATATCTGGAATATTATCCTGAATTATTTCACAGGATTCAGGTTCATGGTTTCTGGCTTCAGCGTGTCCAGATTAGCGCAGGTATATTTAAGCATCAAAACAGGCGGCAGAATTAACTAACATATTGCTGTGGCAAGTGGAGATATACTGGCCTATATCATTTAAAAATAGAATCAACTGCAATGAAGGATAATTCTGTAACACAATTGAAAACTCCACGGATACACGATATCACGACTGATACTGAGACTCCCCCTCTCTTTCTGGCAGCCGCTCGCGTGCGCTCTCGATTTCATAATTCTGTTGCCTATGAAGGAGTACGAATTGCAGGCCTGCAACAAGCTTCTTATCCGAACATCCAGCCTGTTATTAACAGGCTGGATCCGATTGCGGCCTATGCACTTGCCCGATCTCTGGTTGAATCGTTTGGCTGGGATATCCTGGCTGAAAATATTCAATTGGGTACGATTGAAGCCGTTGCTATAACCCGATTTTTACGATTTAGGGATGATGTGAGTATACGAATATCAAAAACGAGCGAAGGTTCCCGTCTGGATATTCGATCTGCATCGAGACTAGGAATCAGTGATTTTGGAACCAATGCCCATCGTATCGAATTGTATATAAAACGATTTAATGATTCACTCTAACCTACGGTTTACAGGTAATCATTAGTTGGTTTATTTATTGGTGCCCCCTTGTTTAAAATAAGTAAAACACTCACTATTAAACACTAAATTAACCTACAAAAAGGAAGTTCTGTCCATGCAAGAGCAAACATACGCAATTACAGGTAAAGCTGAATCAGTTTCAGCCAGTAACAAGCTGATACGTAACACTTATGCTCTGTTATCTATGACGCTTTTATTTAGTGCAATTACAGCGGGATTGTCCATGGTTTTCAATTTTCCACCGCTGGGAATTCTGCTGACACTTGGGGGGTTCTATGGTCTGTTATTTCTAACGACACGGTTACGCAATAGTGCCTGGGGGATCCTGTCGGTTTTTGCACTCACTGGATTTATGGGCCTCACACTGGGACCGATGATTAATGCCTATCTGAAAGTATTCAGTAATGGTGGTGAGTTGGTAATGTTGGCAATGGGAGGGACCGGGGTTATCTTTCTGGGTCTGTCTGGTTATGCGTTGACCACACGTAAGGATTTCAGCTTTCTGACCGGATTCATCGTGACAGGTGTGCTGGTGGCTTTCATAGCCGGTATCGCTGCATTATTATTCAACTTACCCGCTTTATCACTTGTGGTCTCAATGATGTTTATGCTTTTAATGGCCGGAACCATACTGTATCAAACCAGTGATATGGTGCATGGCTACGAGACCAATTACATCATGGCCACAATATCCTTGTATGTGTCGATATTTAACCTGTTTACCAGTTTGATGCACCTGCTTGGAGCGTTTTCAGGGGAAGACTGAGCATCCAACTTCATGGAATTATCAAGACTCATATAAACCCCGAAAATTGCCGGGGTTTGTTTTTCCGAATCTATACTGGTTATATCCAGAACCACCTCCTGCATCTTTTTGAATTTTCAACGACTTTCCTGTAGGATTCAGCAGCTTTTACCGTTCATCTGACAGATGATCTAAAGCGCTTTAAAAACCAATTACAGGGGAATGTAACGATGCAAATCGGTGTACCCAAAGAAATCTATTCCGGTGAAAAACGGGTTGCAACGACTCCCGAGGTGACTGCTCAATTAATCAAACTTGGGTTTACGGTTGCCGTGGAGTCAGGTGCCGGTGCAGCAGCCAGTTTTTCAGATGAAGCCTACCGTAGCGCAGGTGCGCAGATTATCAATGATGCCAAATCGCTCTGGCATTCCTCAGACATCATTCTCAAGGTCAGGGCACCTCAGGCAAATGAAATCGATCTGATTGAGCCAAAACATACCTTAATCAGTTTTATCTGGCCTGCTCAAAACCCTGACTTGATGCAAAAGCTGTCTGCCAGCAAGGCTACCATTCTGGCGATGGACAGTGTACCGCGTATCTCGCGCGCCCAAAAAATGGATGCGCTCAGTTCGATGGCCAATATCGCTGGATACCGTGCCGTGATTGAAGCCGCACAGCATTTTGGCCGTTTCTTCACCGGTCAGATTACCGCCGCAGGTAAAATTCCACCTGCAAAAGTACTGGTCATTGGTGCCGGCGTAGCCGGTCTTTCTGCAATCGGATCGGCCAGAAGTCTGGGTGCCATCGTGCGGGCTTTCGATACCCGACCTGAAGTAAAGGAACAGGTTGAAAGTATGGATGCGGATTTCCTCATGCTCGATTTCAAGGAAGAAGGCGCGGGTACCGGTGGTTATGCCAAAGTGATGAGCCCGGAATTTATCAAGGCTGAGATGGAGTTGTTTGCCCAACAGGCAAAGGAAGTCGATATCATCATTACAACCGCCTTGATTCCTGGCCGACCTGCTCCTGAACTGATTACAGAAGACATGGTCAAGTCGATGAAGAACGGCAGTGTAATTGTTGATCTGGCTGCTGAACAAGGTGGTAATTGCAAGTTGACGGAACGTGACAAGGTGGTAGCCAAACATGGCGTCTCAATTATCGGTTATACCGATCTGCCGAGCCGACTGGCCACCCAGTCCAGCCAGTTGTATGCAACCAATTTGAGACATCTGCTGACTGACATGTGCCCGAAAAAAGACGGGCAGGTCATTGTCAACATGGAAGATGAAGCCATACGTGGTGCGACAATTATCAATCAGGGTAATATTACCTGGCCCCCTCCTCCTCCAACGTTATCAGCCACACCGAAAAAACAGGAATCTGCCAAACCCGTCACTCATGGTGGACATGGTGCTCCTAGTCAGCCTGCCAGTGCAGCCAGTCTGTTTATGGTATTTGGTATCGGCGCACTGGTGCTTCTTGGACTTGGTTCAGTAGCTCCACCGGAGTTTATGTCTCACTTTACTGTATTCGTACTCGCCTGCTTTATTGGTTACATGGTGATCTGGAATGTTTCGCCTTCTTTACATACGCCATTGATGAGTGTAACCAATGCTATCAGCAGTATTATCGTAATTGGTGCGCTGATACAGGTCTCTTCAGCTGATAAGTGGATAATGTATACAGCTGGGTTCGCCATATTCATTACCAGTGTCAATATCGTTGGTGGCTTTGCAGTCACTCAACGTATGTTACAGATGTTCAGGAAATAAGGAGAAGGACGATGACACAAGGTATTGTAACGGTTTCATACATAGGTGCTTCGATCCTGTTCATTCTTGCATTGGGAGGTCTCAGTAATCAGGAAACAGCGCGTCGCGGTAATTTATATGGTGTGCTAGGTATGGGTATTGCGTTGCTGGCAACGGTTTTTGGTATCGTCACCAGTAATTATGGCGTATTGCTGGGTGGAATTCTGGTCGGCGGCATAATTGGTTTTATTCTGGCAAAGAAGGTTGAAATGACCCAGATGCCTGAGCTGGTCGCCATATTGCACAGTATGGTGGGTCTGGCGGCTGTACTGGTTGGTCTGGCGAACTTTCTGGAACACAATACGGCCATTACCGGTGTAAACCGGACGATCCATGATGTTGAAACCTATCTCGGTATACTCATCGGTGCGGTTACCTTTTCCGGTTCCGTTATCGCTTTTGGCAAACTCAGTGGCAAGATCGGTGGTAAACCGATGTTACTGCCTGGCCGTCACTGGCTGAATCTTGGCTTATTGCTTGCTTCCATCTGGTTTGGCAATGAGTTCCTGACCCAGTCAGCCGCTGGTGCCGGAATCCAGCCGTTGATCTGGATGACGGTTATTGCCTTACTGTTCGGTATTCATATGGTTATGGCCATCGGTGGTGCAGATATGCCGGTTGTTGTCTCGATGTTAAACAGTTATTCCGGATGGGCGGCAGCCGCTACCGGTTTTATGCTGAATAATGACCTGTTGATTGTTGTGGGTGCACTGGTTGGTAGCAGCGGTGCGATTTTGAGCTATATCATGTGTCGTGCCATGAACCGCAAGTTCTTCTCGGTCATCGCCGGTGGGTTTGGTACCAGTGGAGGCACGGTAGCGAGCAGCACAGCCCAGACCGGTGAAGTAACGGCTGTCAGTGCCGAAGAAGTGGCAGCGATGCTGACGGAATCCAAAGAAGTGATGATTATACCGGGTTACGGCATGGCGGTTGCTCAAGCCCAGCATACGGTCAATGAAATTACCAAGGCGTTACGAGCTAAAAAAATTAACGTACGTTTCGGCATACACCCTGTTGCCGGTCGTATGCCAGGGCATATGAATGTTTTGCTGGCTGAAGCCAAAGTCCCCTATGACATTGTTTTTGAAATGGACGAAATCAATGCGGATTTTCCGGACATTGATGTGTCCATTGTGATCGGCGCGAATGACATTGTGAATCCCTCGGCACAGGATGAACCAAATAGCCCGATTGCCGGCATGCCTGTGCTTGAAGTCTGGAAAGGCAAAACCACGATTGTACTGAAACGCAGCATGGCCTCCGGTTACGCCGGCGTGGATAACCCACTCTTTTACAAGGAAAACACCCGTATGCTGTTTGGTGATGCAAAATCTACTCTGGATGCAGTGTTGAAGGCGATTACGGGCTAACGTAGAGGGACGGCATGCCGTGCCCCTGTAATCCGTGATTCCCTGATTTATCAGCCATTTTAAATCCACGAGGCACTATGATATTTCGACAGTTGTTTGATTCCGAAACATCGACCTACACCTATCTGCTGGCACGACGCGCCGGTGGTGAGGCAGTCATCATTGATCCGGTACTCGGCGCAACAGACATGTACATTAAGTTGATTAATGAATTAGGTTTAAAACTCGTCTTTGCTATGGATACTCATACCCACGCTGACCATATCACCGCACTCGGCACTCTTCGCGATAAAACAGCCTGTGTGACGATTATGGGTGAACAAACCCGTGCCGAATGTGTTAGCCATGGTGTAACGGATGGGGAAAAGATTGATGTTGACGGTCTGGTTTTACAGGCACTTTTTACTCCTGGTCATACCAATGAATCCTACAGCTTTGTCATGCCAGATCGCATTTTTACTGGTGATGTTTTGCTCTATCGCAGTACCGGACGCACGGATTTTCAGGGTGGTGATGCGCATAAATCCTGGGATTCGATCATGAACCGTTTATTCAAATTACCGGATGACACGCTTGTGTATGCCGCTCACGATTACAAAGGCTGGACTGTGTCGTCGATTGCTGAGGAGAAAAAACATAATCCGCGTCTAATCGGCAGGACTGAACAGCAGTATGTTGAGTTAATGAATAATCTGAAACTCCCGAATCCAAGGCTGATGGATATTGCTGTACCCGCCAATCTGGCGTGTGGAAAAAACTGACCATGTTAGAACCAAATATTGCTGGTGGGATTGTCGGCGGACTCCTGATTGGGTCGGCTTCGGTACTGCTGCTTGCTGCAAGTGGTCAAATTGCAGGCATTTCAGGAATACTCGGCGGTCTGTACGGTAAATGGACTGATACAGACAGGTTATGGCGCCTGATATTCCTCACCGGATTGATTGCTGGGGCAGGACTGATATCAATATTTTCTCATGGACTAACAGTTACTCTTCAGACACAAGGGTTCCAGCTAATTCTTGCAGGTATTCTGGTCGGTTTCGGCACGCGGCTCGGCGGTGGTTGTACATCCGGTCACGGAATTTGTGGTCTGGCTCGGCGTTCAAAACGATCTTTTACTGCAACCCTGATTTTTATGGTCACAGCGATGGTTACAGTGTATTTGATCAGGCATGTAATCACATGAAGCTATTACTCAGTATTTTTATTGCGGGTTTGCTGTTTGGAGCTGGTCTGGCCATATCCGGCATGACTGATCCGGCAAAGGTTACCGGTTTTCTGGATATTACTGGTCAGTGGGATATAACCTTGTTGTTTGTAATGGGAGGTGGCTTGCTTGTCACCATACCTTTCTTTCCTCTGGTACAGAAAAAAACTTCACCGTGGTTCAGTGATCGATATTATTTGCCTACACGGAAAGATCTGGATTGGAAGTTGATAACTGGCTCTGCCCTGTTTGGAATCGGTTGGGGTATGTCCGGTTTTTGTCCGGGGCCAGCCATTGCCGGACTGGTGACGGGATCACTTCAAATCGTTTATTTTGTATTGGCGATGATAGCGGGTCAATTATTGGCAGTTCTCTTTGAGAAGAAACTGTAATTGGTTAAGGTTAAGAAACTACGAATCCTAATCTTGGTTGTTACATAAACTTTGGCCATCGGTTATATCCGATTTGGGGATTATTTGAATTATATTTTCGAATAAACCCCACCTCTTTTGAAGATAGCTCAGCTTCAGTACAATCCTCTGACTCCCACAATATTTGTTTTCTAACAGAATAGTCTTTCCTTTTTTCCAATGAAAAGGTTTCGAAATCCTGGTTAATAAGTTCCATGCTAGGGCTACCAAAATATCGATGGCTACCGATACTATCTTTGCCGATGTATATCTTTCCAGTCGGATAAGTAATCATATAAATTTGTTTCATAACCAATCAGACCTGATCAACTACATAACTTTTTTTATAAGGTTACATTAGCTGATAACCGTATTACCACCCATATACGCTTGCAACGCCTTTGGTATCTCGATCTTGCCATCCTTGGTCTGGTAGTTTTCCATTACCGCAACCAGCGTACGTCCAACAGCGAGACCCGATCCATTCAGTGTATGAATAAGTTCTGGCTTGCCAGTTTCGGGATTGCGCCAGCGTGCTTTCAGGCGTCTGGCCTGAAAAGATTCAAAGTTGCTGCAGGAGGAGATCTCACGGTATTTCTGCTGGCCGGGCAACCATACTTCCAGATCATAGGTCTTCGCAGAGGAGAAACCCATATCACCGGTGCAGAGAGCCATGACACGGTAAGGCAGTTCCAGTTTCTGCAGGATGGCCTCGGCATGATTGGTCAGTTGTTCGAGTGCTTCGTAGGATTTGTCCGGGTGGACCATCTGGACCAGTTCAACTTTTTCAAATTGATGCTGACGGATCATGCCACGCGTGTCCTTGCCATATGAACCGGCCTCACTGCGGAAACACGGCGTATGACAGACGTATTTCACGGGTAATTGTTCTGCAGGCAATATTTTGTCGCGGACGATATTCGTGACAGGAACTTCGGCGGTTGGGATCAGGTACAGGCCTTGTTTTTCAACCAGGAATTGATCTTCAGCAAATTTGGGTAATTGTCCGGTGCCAAACAGACTGTCGGCGTTGACCAGGTATGGCACGTTCACCTCGGTATATCCATGTTCGTATGTATGCGTGTCCAGCATGAACTGAATCAGGGCGCGGTGCAGTCGGGCAATACCGGCCTTCATGATGACAAACCGCGCGCTGGCGATTGTGGTGGCTGTTTCAAAATCGAGCAGACCGAGTTCTTCGCCGAGATCGACATGGTCTATGGCAGTAAAGTCTTTTTCCTTGACGGTACCCCAGCGACGAACCTCGACATTGTCCTGTTCGGATTTACCCACTGGCACACTGGCATGTGGCATATTCGGCACGGCCTGGAGGATTATATCGAGATCAGTCTGCACCTGCTCCAGCGCCTGTTCGTTCTGCTTCAGTTTGTCACCCAAATTGGCAACTTCATCAAGTAAGGGCTGTATGTCATTGCCTGCGGCCTTTTCCTTACCGATATTTTTTGAACGGCTATTTCGTTCAGCCTGAAGGTCCTGGGTTTCTACTTGCAGTTTTTTTCGTTGAACCTCAAGTTGTTGAATCGCAGCAACGTCCAAAGGAAAGCTGCGTTTCGCCAACGCCTGTTTGACATCTTCCAGATTGCTACGTAGTAAATGTTGATCCAGCATTGTTTTTTCCTGATTTGATGACTAAATTCTTTTGCCTACAATTATACCAAGCCAGCAACCCAACAGACATAAGCTTACACTCAGCAGTACGTTTAATAGTGCCTTGCCTGCTTGACCATTCTGAAGCAGTTGTACGGTCTCCAGAGAAAAGGCTGAAAAGGTAGTAAACCCTCCCAGTAGTCCGACAATAAGTAACAAACGCCATTCCGGCCTAGCTTGCAGAATAACGGATAACAACCCAATCAGTATAGAACCAAGCAGATTTACCGATAGTGTTCCATAGGGAAAATCCTTGCCCAGTATATTCTGGACCAATGTACTCATCCAGAATCGAAACACAGAACCTATAGCGCCGCCACCTGCAATAAATAAAAGATTGTTCATGATTATTTTGCTGCCTTGTCCAGTTGTCTGAGTCGTTCCAGCTTTTCTGCAATGGACTGCTCCAGTCCCCGATTAACTGGTCGATAATATTGTCTGGGCGGCATACCATCCGGAAAATAGTTTATCCCTGCAGCATAGGCATCCGGTTCATCATGGGCATAGCGGTACTGCTTGCCATAATCCAGATTCTTCATCAATTTGGTCGGTGCATTGCGCAGATGTAACGGAACTTCCAGAGAGCCTTGCGACTTCACTTGCGCCATGGCCTCATTGTAGGCTGTGTAAACGGCATTACTTTTAGGTGCACATGCCAGATAGATTATTGCCTGCGCGATAGCCAACTCCCCTTCCGGCGAACCCAATCTTTCTTGCGTCTCCCAGGCATCCAGTGCCAAACGTATCCCTCTTGGATCGGCATTACCAATATCTTCCGAGGCCATGCGTACGACGCGGCGGGCAATGTACAGCGGGTCGCAGCCACCGTCGATCATACATACAAACCAATACAAGGCGGCATCCGGTGATGAACCACGAACGGATTTATGCAGGGCCGAGATCTGATCGTAAAACGCCTCGCCGCCCTTGTCGAAACGACGCAGACTGCCACTACCGAGAATCTGTTCAAGAACTTCATTGGTAATGATTCCGTCATCGGCCAGATCAGAGGCTATTTCCAACATATTTAACGCTTTTCTGGCATCACCGTCCGCATAGTTGGCTAATTGTTCCAGAGCAGATTGGGCAAGTGTCAGCGACAGTTTACCCAGACCACGTTCCGGATCCGTGAGCGCATTCTGCAGTACCATGACGATGTCATCCCGGGTCAAGGACCGAAGTACATACACTCGCAACCGGGACAGTAAGGCATTATTCAGTTCAAACGAAGGATTCTCAGTCGTGGCACCAATGAAAGTAACGGTGCCATCTTCAATATGAGGCAGGAAGGAGTCTTGCTGGGATTTATTAAACCGATGGACCTCATCCACAAATAACACTGTGTCGCGTCCAGATTCCTGTCGATACTGTTTTGCCGTATCAATCGCCTGGCGTATTTCTTTCACTCCACCGAGTACCGCAGAAACTGTCAGAAATTGTGCCTCACAGGAAGCCGCAATAATTTTTGCCAGTGTGGTTTTTCCCGTGCCGGGTGGGCCCCAGAAAACCATTGAATGAGGGTGTCCGGATTCTATGGCTTTGCGTAATGGTTTGTCCTTGCCCAGGATGTGAGTTTGCCCGGTAAACTGGTCGAGCATGACTGGCCGCAAACGGTCTGCCAATGGACGATAATCCCGGTCAGGTTTCATTCCCTGTTATCTATTACATCGACACCCGCCGGCGGTTTAAAGTCAAACAGGGAGGTATCGACAGGTTCATTACGGTGGTTATCTTTGAATACAATGCGAGTGGTTTGCCCGAGATTATCAAACAGCACCATTCCAGACAGTTGCTCGCCATTGAACCCCAATCGGATAGAGTTGTATTGTGATTCCGGGTCGGACGATGCCAGTTCAACCCAGTCTGCTCCATCCAGCGTTCCCATATCGTTAATGATGTAGTCATCCCCCAAATCGGTATCACCCGCCAGCAAGGAAGCAGGAGATTTTTCTATCGAGGTACTGATCGCAGAGACCGTCACCTGCTGCAGGTCCTTATCATAAATCCACATATCCTTACCATCACTGATCAGAAACTGCGAATATGGCTGGATATATTCCCAGTGAAATTTGCCAGGGCGTAATAATGTGACCTTGCCGGATGATTTTTCCAGTTCAACATCAAATTCATTAAACAAAGTTTGTTCGAAGTCAGCACTAAAACTGGTCAGGTGGGATAGAAACTGCTTCAGACGATTGTCATCAACCGGAGCAGCAGTGGGTTCACTGCTCTGGGAATGAACAGGTACAGACATAAAAGTCAGCACTAAAATCAGGCGCAACGAAAGTTTAAAAAATGTCATTCTGCATATCGCTCTTAGTCGGCTGATGGTGGCGGTCCAGCAAATATTTCACGATTGCCGTTTGATTCAAGTGGTCCCACCAAACCGCTTCTTTCCATTTCTTCGATCATGCGTGCGGCCCGGTTATAACCCACTTTCAGACGTCGCTGAAGGTACGAAATGGAAGATTTCCGGGATTCAGTCACGATACGAACCGCTTCATCATACAGTACATCCAGTTCTTCCCCGGAAGACTCCAGTCCGGGTATCGCATCTGCACCACCCTCTCCCGGTCCGCGCAGGATTTCCTCAAGATATTCCGGCTCTCCTCGGGACTTGATGTTTTCAACTACCTTGTGTACTTCGTGATCATCTACAAACGCCCCGTGCACACGAGTGGGTATGCCTGACCCCGGCGCCAGAAACAGCATATCGCCATGGCCTAACAGACTTTCTGCCCCCATTTGATCGAGGATGGTACGTGAATCGATTTTGGAAGAAACCTGAAACGCAATTCGACTGGGAATATTGGCCTTGATTAAGCCGGTTATTACATCAACAGAGGGTCTTTGCGTTGCAACGATCAGATGAATGCCTGAGGCGCGTGCCTTTTGTGCCAGACGCGCAATTAATTCTTCCACCTTCTTACCAACTGTCATCATCATGTCCGCCAACTCATCTATGATGACTACGATGTAGGGAACTTCCTCCAGTCCCGGGGCTATTTCTTCCGGATTCATTGAGGTAAATATCGGGTCCGGAATGGGTTTCTTGCGGTCTATCGCTTCCTTGACCTTGCGATTGTAGCCACCAATATTTCGGACACCCAGTGCAGACATCAGTTTGTAACGGCGCTCCATTTCTGCGACGCACCAGCGCAAGGCATTGGCCGCTTCTTTCATGTCCGTAACCACCGGAGTCAACAGATGAGGAATACCTTCATACACGGACAGTTCCAGCATCTTCGGATCGATCATGATCATCCTCACGTCACGTGCGGTCGCTTTGTATAGCAGGCTTAGTATCATCGCATTCAAGGCGACTGATTTGCCGGAACCGGTCGTCCCGGCTACCAGTAAATGTGGCATTTTGTTTAATTCGGTCACCACCGGATTACCACTGATATCCTTACCCAATGCAAGGCAAAGCGGAGATTCCGTTCTATCGTATTCACTGGTATTGAGAATTTCTCCCAGCGTAACCAGTTCCCGGTATTCATTGGGTATTTCCAGACCAATAACGGCCTTACCGGGTATCACATCCACAACACGGACACTGATAACCGATAATGAGCGCGCCAGATCCTTGGAGAGATTACTGATCTGGCTTCCTTTTACACCGGGTGCCGGCTCCAGTTCAAAACGTGTTACGACCGGTCCGGGATTAACTGCAACTACCTGAACGGTCACACCGAAATCCTTTAGTTTCAATTCAACCTGTCGTGATCGTGCGGCCAGCGCTTCATTGGACAGCCGGTTTTTTGCCGGTTGTGGACCATCCAGCAGATTTAATGGTGGCAAGAAGGAGTCAGCTGGAGGGGCAAAAAGATGTTCCTGCTTTTCTCGCTCTGCCCGTTCACCCCGGGGAACTTCCGAAATGACGTGTTCGATTCTGGGTGGTGGACGATTTTCCACCTTTTCTATTTCTTCCTTGATGACAATTTCCCGTTCTTTCTTCACCCGTTTACCTTCCGTCTTCAGGCGGGTTTCCTGTATATAATCAGTCAGCCATTCGGCAAAAATCAGGGTTTTTTGCCCGGTGATATCCATCAACCACAACCAGGAAAGTCCTGTATAGAGGGTAATACCAATTACAAACAGCGCAAGCAGAATGAGCGTACTGCCCAGTGAGCCGAAGCCGGCTTGAAACAGCGTGGCCACTCCGTCACCAACAATACCTCCTGCCCCCGGGATTTGCTCCGGAACCCACGATCCTTCCCTGAAATGAATCCGCAATAGTCCACAAGCTCCGATAAATAGCATGATAAATCCGGAAATTCGGGTGCCCAGCAAGAATTGATTGACCTGTAGTTTTGACCGGCTGGTTTCATAAAGCCGCCAACCATCAAAGATAAAAAATACCGGAAACAGGTATCCCAGATACCCGAACAAATAGAGAAGAAAATCCGCCAACCAGGCACCAACCACGCCCCCACTGTTATGAATTACATTCGAACTACTGGTTTGTGACCAGCCAGGATCTTCAGCATTGAATGACATTAACGCAATTGCAAAAAAAACAGCTACGAGGGCAAGGAAGATAAAACCTACTTCCTTGACGTTGCGAAACACCTGAGTTGTTTCAGAACCGGATCGCATTTGTTTTTTAGATGCTTGCGCCACAGTTAATCCTGATTCGTTAAAAAATTACATAGGGTTTTGTTAAATAAGCAACAATTCTAACACGTATTGGAGCATGTTTCAGCCAGAAACAGAGGTAAATCGCGGTTCGCAAATGAATTTCTGGAGTGGGATTCTCCATCATGCGCCCTTTTATCTGTTCAGGCTGAAGTACAAAAGTATCTGTCCGTTCAATTACTCCAAATGCAAAACAGGGATATGATAGAATCATCATAGTTCGCTAAATCAAGAACATGACAAATGTCGAAAAAACCTATCTACAAGATCATATTTCACAATCAGGGCAAGGTGTATGAAATCTATGCCCGAAATGTCCAGCAAGGTGCCATGTTCAGCTTTATTGAAGTTGAAAAGCTTATTTTTGGAGAAAAATCAACGGTCGTTGTTGACCCTTCTGAAGAAATCCTTAAATCTGAATTCAGTGATGTGACAAGAACTTATATCCCTCTACATTCTGTCATCCGGATAGATGAAGTTCAGAAACAGGGAGCGTCCAAGGTCGTTGATGTGAGTAATAAAGGCAAAAATATCATGCCATTTCCTGTGTATACCCATGGCAGCAGTGAAGATAAGCCGTAAGTCCAGGTGGACATATGCCCTCCATACTAGCTGGAGAGGACAGCTGATATTTACCCTGATGCTGGTCGGCTTTGCCACGGTCAGTCCTGCACAATGGTTGATTAACGATTCAAGCAAGTCAGCGACGGGCACGCCGATCAGAATCGCGCATACCCAAAATGAGCAAGGTTACAGTCTGGAAATTTATCTAGGCCCAGACTCGACCGTCCGGTCCCGACTGAAGCTGGCTGCAGGTTTGCTTAAACTCAATAAAAACAGCTGTCCAACTTACCAAATTGACAATCATGCGGCTAACAATCAATCGGTGGATAATACACACTGCCTGTCAGAGGATAGCTCAGCAGAATATATACTCGGCACAATTGCCAACAACCAGATTCAATCCAGTTTACTGCTTGAAGTAATGAATGGGTCATCTATCATTTTTCGATTCCAGCTGGAAAATGGAGACTATCGCGAAACGACTATCTCTCTGGCTGGATCCAAACGTTCCATGACCCGTGCCATAGGTGAAAATATTTCCATACATGCGCAATGATATTTGTCCTGGATTGGAACAGCTAATCATTGCCTGGCTGAACAGTTGCCATGTCTGATGAGTTTTCGGTCAAATTACTGACCGGTCTGGAATCGGTCCCACAGCAACAGTGGAATAACCTGACGGATGGCTCAAATCCGTTCGTAAAATACGACTATCTATTCGGTCTGGAACAATTCAAGTGTCTGGATGGACATGGTTGGTCGCCCAGGCATCTGGCTGTATATGCTGATACCACACTGATAGGTGCAATCCCTCTTTATCTGCGTACTAACTCTACCGGTGAGTTCGTATTTGACTGGTCATGGGCAGATGCTTATGAACAGGCAGTGGGAAATTACTATCCGAAATTGGTTTCAGCGATTCCCTTTGCTCCGGTTATCGGCCCGAGAATTCTGGTCAACGAGAATAATCCAGTCAGAAATCAAATAAGGGCCATGCTGGCAAAACAACTAGTCAGCATGACAAAGGAATCAGAACTTTCATCATGTCATGCACTGTTTACAGCTGAACTGGACCATGTTCATTTTCAACAGGCTGGTTTTATGCCCAGACTGACCTGTCAATTTCACTGGCAAAACAAAAACTACCGCGATTTTGATGATTTTCTGGATACACTGGTATCAAAAAAGCGCAAACAGATCAAACGAGAACGCAAACAGGTTAATGACCAGGGTATTGAAATTGAAGTTATTTCTGGCAAGCAGATAACTGAAGCACACTGGCGTAGTTATTATCCGTTCTATAGTTCTACATTCTATCGACGTCATGGCGAACCCAGACTGACTCCGGAGTTTTTCCAAATGCTTGGAAACAAAATGCCGGATCAGACTATGCTGATACTGGCTAAACAGGGTAACGCCTATGTTGCTGGTGCATTTGCCATGCTCGGTCAAGATACCTTGTATGGTCGTCACTGGGGTTGCAATGAACAATTCCCTTTTTTGCACTTTGAGCTTTGCTATTATCAGACGATTGAATTCGCCATAAACCATGGTTTGCAGACAGTTGATGCCGGTGTACAGGGAGAACATAAAATTGCACGCGGGTTTGATCCAGTTGCTGCCACGTCTTATCACTGGCTCAGACATGCAGGTTTCAGTCAGGCAATTTCGGATTTTCTGCGCAGGGAAACAATTGCCATGAACCAGTATCTGGCAAGACTGGCAGAACAATCACCCTACCGACAGACAGAACCGGATAATATCCGGCATGAATAATCAAGTTACTGGCAAACTCCAGGCAAACGAGATTTACTGGATTGCTGATAAAATCTGTGCGAATGATTTTCCGGATGTAAATCGTGCGCTGAAGGAACCGGACGGTTTGCTCGCGATAGGTGGGGATCTTGACTCCAGTCGTTTGCTTGATGCCTATCAACGTGGAATTTTCCCCTGGTATAACCAGGGTCAACCAATTCTTTGGTGGTCGCCGGACCCACGCTGCATACTTGAACCTCTACAAATACATATTTCACGCAGTTTGAAAAAAATCCTGCGGCAGGGTGTTTTTGAAGTAACCTGTAACCAGGCATTTGATCAGGTAATCAGGCAATGTGCCGCACCGCGTAAAGGTATGGCCGGCACATGGATAACAGAGGATATTATCATTGCCTATACACGACTATTTGAAATAGGACATATACTTTCTGTTGAATGCTGGTACAAGCAACAACTGGTAGGTGGTTTGTATGGCGTCGTCATTGGTAAGGTCTATTTTGGCGAATCCATGTTTAGCCTGATGCCTAACGCCTCCAAGGTGGCAATGGTACATCTGACTGAACAGCTAAAAACACATGAATTTCGTTTGATAGACTGCCAGTTATATTCCACGCATCTGCAGAGTCTGGGAGCAAAAAATATTTCCCGCTCTGAATTTATCAGCTTGTTAGGACAATACTGTAAACTGCCAGGTACTTATAACTGGCTCGAACAGATTAGCTGCTCATGACTACTTTCCAGAAACTGGGATTTTATGCAACGCCACCTCACCGATGCAATTACCTGCCAGAACAGGATGCGGTGACATTATTTGCCGACCCGAACTTCCCAAAGAACAAACGGCTTTATTCAGCACTGACAGCCAGTGGCTTTAGACGGAGTGGATCGCATCTGTATGTACCACATTGCAAGGGTTGTACAGCCTGTATCTCTGTCAGGGTACCTGTTGATGAGTTTGTTCCTGCACGCAATCAGATGCGTACCTGGAAGCGTAACGAGGATTTGGTCATTGTTGAAACTCCGGCACTCTACAATCAGGAACATTTCGACTTGTATGAAAAATACTTGGCCATGCGTCATGCTGATGGTGGCATGGACAATCCCACGCCCGATTCCTATATGGATTTTCTGACAACGGAATGGACCGAAACCATTTTTTTTGAATTTCGAAAGAATGAAAAACTGGTTGCTGTAGCCGTCACAGATATTCTAGACGATGCACTATCGGCTATTTATACCTTCTATGATCCGGAATATGCCAGACGAAGCCCCGGCAAATTTGCCATCCTGTACCAGATTGCGCAGGCCAGTGCCCGTGGATTCAAATGGTTATATCTTGGATACTGGATAAAACAATGTAACAAGATGAACTACAAGTCCGAATATCAACCACAACAAGTCTACAGAAACAATAACTGGCATTACTGTTATACTGAAAATGAGGACGAATGTTCTTTGCCAGGTTGAATAAAATCAGGCAGAATCCTGTTTTTCAACTTATGAGGAACCTATGGCTAAAGAAGACCAGATAGAAATGGAAGGTACTATTATTGAAACCCTGCCCAACACAATGTTTCGTGTTGAACTCGATAACGGACATGTCGTAACAGCTCATATATCAGGCAAAATGCGCAAAAATTACATCCGTATACTTACCGGCGACAAGGTCACAATTGAAATGACACCCTATGACTTAACCAAGGGTAGAATCATCTATCGTGCACGCTAATTACTTTGACTAGTTTTCTGTCTTGCCCCAAGCGGCCCTGGCACGGGCCAGATCCTCTGCGGTATTGATTTCAATCCCTGTTTTTTGCGGGACTTCTGCCACATGTATCCGGTAACCATGAAATAACGCTCTCAACTGTTCCAGCGATTCCTGTTGTTCAAGAAGTACGTGCGGTAATTTTGAAAATACTTGCAGAAAACCTGCTCGATACGCATAAATTCCGATATGTTTATAGGCGAGTAGCGTAAACGGTGTTAAAGGTGGTTTACTCCAGGGTATTGAGGCACGGCTGAAATAGAGTGCCGTATTCGAGTTATCCATGACAACCTTGACTGAATTCGGGTCAGTGTAGACGGCTGGATCAGTAATTCGTTCACATAAGGTGGCCATTTGATTGGACTGATTTTCAGCTAATGCTGTAGCAACATGGCTAATAAGCTCAGGTGCGAGTCCATATTCATCACCTTGTACATTCACAATAATCTCTTCCGGGGCGCAGTTCAGACAAGTCAGCGCTTCCTGGATACGATCTGTCCCTGACTGATGTTCTGAAGAGGTCATTATCACTTTTGCGCCAAACCGGGCCGCATGGTCAGCGATACGTTGATCATCGGTCGCGACGACGACTTCGGATGCACCGCTGCTTGCTGCAGAACGATAAACATGTTCCAGCAGCGACCGATTACCGATTTGTAGTAATGGTTTGCCGGGCAGCCGGCTAGAGGCATAACGGGCAGGTATAACAACTTTGAAAGCCATGCTCACAGTCAGGTTCTGTATTTTTCGTATTCAGCTTCAGTCAATTCACGTGCTTCTGATTGCAGCATGACAGGTATTTGATCCTTGATCGGGTAAGCCAGACGTGCCGAAACAGATATCAGTTCCTGTGTGTTATTGTCAAAAATCAACGGTCCTTTGGTTACAGGACAGACCAGGATTTCCAGTAATTTTTTATCCATTTGTTGATGAACCTTTCAGTAAATTCAAAAGTCGGTATTGAAATGCTTCGGTAAATTCGGCATGGATCGGTAGATACCAGGCATTTTTAAGGTTTAAATCCCTGCATTTAACAGCATCTTTTTCAGTCATGATTATCGATAAACCATCATTAAACTGCAAATCAGCTTGCTGATAACTATGATGATCCATAAATTCATGTTTGATCACTCTGATATTATGACTGCGCAGATAGGCCTGAAATCGTTCGGGGTTACCTATACCACTCACGGCATGTACTGTAGTGTTGCGAAAGGCATCAATTACAGTGGATTGTTGTTTGTCCAGACTGAGCAAATCGTCATAGACATAGTTCATTAGAAATTCATTTCTACCGGCCTTACCAGTTGCAACAATCAGATCGACAGTACTCAATCTGCTCACGGGCTCACGTAATGGACCGGCAGGCAGACATCGCCCATTGCCGAAGCGTCGGTCGCCATCAACGACAGCAATTTCCAGATCCCGGTCCATCGCCAGATGTTGTAACCCATCATCACACAACAGGATATTGCAATCGGTATATTTGAGTAGTTCACTCGCCGCAATATAGCGATTGGGGAACACGGCAACGGGACATCTGGTTTTCTGGGCCAACAATACCGGTTCATCACCAACCTGTGACGGATGGCTGTCTGGTCTTACTTGTTGTGGCCGACTCGATTTTCTTCCGCCATAACCTCGACTGATTATTCCCGGACGGTAACCCTGCTTGATTAAAAACTGGCTGAGCCAGATTACCAACGGGGTTTTACCGGTTCCTCCAACAGTAAGATTACCAACAACAATTACTGGAACATCTACACTGCGTTTGGGTAATATTCCGACGGTATAGGCTGCATTCCGTATTTTCATAAATCCGGCATTTAACCAGCCCAGTGGTAGCAATACACTGGACAGTCTGTGTTTGCCATACCAGAGTTGTTCGAGAAATTCTGGCGTAATATTCATTCAGTACAGATTCTTGCGGTGTAAATGCCGGTTACATGGTGCAGGATTACTTTTCATCCAGCACCCTGGTTGAAAATGTAATCCGGTTAAGGGACAACTGACGCGCCGCATCCATAACCCTGACCACGGCTTGATGCGTGGTTTCGGCATCAGCATTGATTATAACGACAGGATCCGTAAGCCCACTGGCAACACCACGAATGGCTTCACGTATAGTATTGGATTGTGCATTAACCAGTGGAGCCTCATTGACAAAAACCCGGCCCTGCGAGTCCAGCGTGATATTGATAGTGTCGGGCACCTGGCTAACAGGTGCATCTGTGGCTTCCGGCAAGGTTATACTGATCTCGGACTTCTTGCCAAATGTTGTCGACACCATGAAAAAAATAAGTAACAGCAATACCACGTCTATGAATGAAGTAACATTCAATTCGACATCATCTTTTCTGCGGGGTCTGAAGTTCATTTTGTCTGGTCTTCACTAACTGAATCACGTTCTCTCTGTCCATGCAGTATTTCGACCAGTTTGATCGCCTCCTGTTCCATGTTGACGACCAACTCATCTACCTTGCCCTGGAAATAACGGTAAAACATCAGCGAAGGAATGGCAACTGTCAAACCGGCAGCAGTGGTTATCAGTGCGACGGAAATACCGCCTGCCAGTTCGGCAGGATCACCCAGACCACCCGTTTTTACAGAAGAAAACATCTGTATCATTCCTATTACCGTACCTAACAGGCCCAGAAAGGGTGAAATAGAAGCTATCGTTCCCAGTGTCGTCAGGAATTTACCCAGCTCATGAACCACATGGCGCCCAGCCTCTTCGATGCTTTCTTTCATGATGTACCGTTCATGATGTCGATTAACCAGCCCAGCTGCCAGAACCTTGCCCAGACTGGAGCCAGCTCTTAAAGCCTGAATTTTTTTTACATTTAGCTCACCGTTTTTTTGCCATTGCCAGACCTGTGCCACCAGATTTTCGGGACAGATTTTTTTAGTTTGTAATGACCAGAATCTCTCGGCAATGATGGCAAGCGCAACGACCGAACACAGCATCAGCGGCCACATGACGATGCCACCTGCCTTGATTATTTCAAGCACACTTATTCCTCCCTGTTTGCATACTGAACAGTGTTAAAATTCCAGAACCGGGATGATTTGTCCCTTTCTGTTTCAAGCCAAAAGCCATTTGCATCAAATTGTATACTGACAGCGCCAGCATAAGCCGTATTAATCGCTATGCTTCCGTATTGATGGTACCGGTCTATTATATCCTGTTTCGGTAACCTGTAGCGATTCAAAAAACCGGCAGAGATAATGACATAATCGGGTGCTACGGCCCTCACCAGGCCTGGTGTTGAAGAGGTCATACTGCCATGATGCGGGGCAAGCAATATCTGCGACCCTGGAATAATACGGTTTCTGGCAAGCAAGGATAATTCGGCATTTTTCTCTACGTCTCCCGGGATTAATATCGATTGCCGTCCCTTACCGACTTTGAGCACACAGGATGCATCGTTTCCCGTAAAAGTATCCTGCCTGTCTGGTGCAAGAATTTCAAACAGAACACCATCCCATACCCACCTTTGGCCAGCCTGGCATTTTGTTACCCTGTCTGAATTTACTTTCTCTGGAACGCTGGTTAATACGCTGGACACTTCTACAGTTTGCAATACATCTTGCAAGCCACCTATATGATCATTATCACCATGACTTAGCACAATTCGGTCAATTTTGTTGATCCCATAACTTCTCAGATAGGGGACAATTACCGCCCATCCAGCATTAAAACCTGTACTTGTACCGGGTCCAGTGTCATAGAGTAATACATGATTACGGGTGCGAATCAGTACCGATAAACCCTGCCCCACGTCCAGTACTTCGGCATCAAAGTAACCTTCGTCCGGAAACGCCTGTTGCTGGAAAAACAAGGGTAATAACCAGAACAGTCCTAACCAACGGGCGGGCATGGCCGGTGGCAGAAACAGAAGGACTACACCAATCAATGCCGCAATTAAAATCAGGAATGAGGCGTGTGGCACAGAAAATAATATAGGGCTGTGTACGGACAGAAACTCCAGCAAGGGCCATATCATATCCAGCGATCGTATGGCACTGAGAAGCAATATTGACGCCAGAGGCTCATGAATCGGAAGCAATACCGTACCGGACAGAACCAGAGGTACTGTCAGAAAACTGATCCAGGGTATGGCAAATCCGTTAGCGAGCAGACTGACGGGAGTGAATTGATAAAACCAGATAGCCAGAACAGGTGTCAGCCCTACGAAAATATAGAGCTGGATTATTAGCCAACGATTGAAAGCCGTTATTTTTTGTATCGGTTGTATTACTGCTGGTATAGCCAAAATGACAAGAACCGCGCCAAATGATAGCCAGAAACTGCTGGAGAGAACTGCCAAGGGATCAAGAATAAGTATCACAAGCAAGGCCATCGCAAAACTGTCTGCAGTGGTAATTTTCCGGTTAGTCAAACTGGGCAAAACAAATGCGGCGATCATGACCAGTGAACGCTGAACGGGCAGACTGAATCCTGCAAGCCCGCTATAGACAATTGCGGCCAACAGTGACATCAAGCTTGCCATTCTTTGTGCAGGTAGTATCAGGCTGGCGCTGGACCAGACTGGCCAGCACCAACGGACTAAAAAATAGACCAGAGTCGCGATCAACCCAATATGCAATCCGGAAATTGAAATCAGATGACCTGTTCCCGTGGCTGTGAGTACCTGCCAGTATTTTTTCTCTATACCGCTCTGGTCGCCAATGGCCAGAGCAAGTATCAGGCCTGTATATTTTGAGTTATTCATTGCTGCCACCAGGCGGCTCTGGAGCATGTGGCGTATTAGATCGAATGAAAAGGGAGTGTCTGTAGGTGATGAATCCTTAATCAGTCTATGCACATAACCAGTTGCCCGGATTCGTTGCTGAAATAGCCAGGCTTCATAATCAAATCCATTACGGTTCATGAATCCATGCGGCCGTCTCAGGCTCACGGCAAGTTTCAGGATTTGTCCTGCCACCAGATCCGGATAAGGCGCATACCAGTTCAAACGAACCTTTTGAGGTCCATCCGACTGGAGCATATTATCCACATAGAATTTCTCAATCTGGAAATTGAATTGAACTGAATAATCAGAAGGTTCAGGTAGGGAGACTACCTGTCCTTGTATAATAATTTCTCTGGTTTCCAGTTCCGGATCCAGATGCTGATGGAGAACTGAGGTAGAAACAGTATAGGCCCATAGAAACCCGGAAAAATACCATAAAAAGAACCGCAAACAGCGAGTTTGCGCGGCAATCAGGCATAAACCCAGCGTGATAATCACAACGGGGAAAGTAGCAGGCAATTCCCTGAACTGCATCAGGGTCATTACACCAAGCAGAAAAAGACCACTTCCTGTGCGCATTTTCAAAATCCATTTTGATGCTTGCGGTATACTACAACATTAATTAAATAAGATTACTCCGGTTAGTATGAAATTCAAGAAAACATTAAGAGCCTTTTTGCCTGAGAAAAGCCAGGTCCAGCAAAATCGTCATTTACGACATTTCAGTCAGTATTTGCATGATTCTGATATTTTTCACCTGACACGCCGCTCTGTTGGTGGCGCCACGGCAATTGGTCTTTTTTTTGTATTTATGCAGATCCCGGGGCACACCATGCTAGCGGTCTTATCTTCAATCTGGTTTCGGGTAAATCTGCCCATTGCCGCGGCCCTGACCTGGTTAAGCAATCCGTTGACGATGACACCAATTTTTTATGTCAGTTACAAGTTCGGAGCATTCCTGATAGGTTCCCCGATATTACCGGTTCAGTTTGAAATGACCTGGTCATGGGTTACCGGAACTCTGATGAGTATCTGGCCTGCACTGCTGACGGGCAGTCTGGTACTGGCGGTTGTTGCTTCCGGATTGGGTTACATAGCGGTACAAATGCTTTGGAGAATGGCGGTAATCAATGCCTGGGAAAAAAGAAAAAATTCCAGAAAGTAATAACGTTAGCAGAACTAGCCGCTAGTTTATTCAATAATCCAGTAATCTGCCTTCATGCAGGGTTTTGACTACAGGAAATTTTGCGGCCAGGGCCAGATTATGCGTCACCATCACCAGGCTGATACCCATCAGGCGGTTCAGATCCATCATTACATCAAATACCTGACCTGCTGTTTTTTCGTCCAGATTTCCGGTTGGTTCATCCGCCAGTATACATTTGGGTTCAGTGACCAGTGCCCTGGCGATGGCCGCGCGCTGTCTTTCGCCGCCGGACAGTTCACCTGGTTTATGTTCAAACCGTCCACCAAGACCAATTTTTTCCAGCATTGACTTTGCCCTGCGCTCTGCCTCAATAGCGGGTACTTTGGCTATTAGTAGTGGTATAGCTACATTTTCAACAGCGGTAAACTCTGCCAGCAGGTGATGAAACTGGTAAACAAATCCAAGCGAACTATTACGCAAATCACCTTTGGCCTTTTCTGACAAGGTTTGCAGGTTAATACCACAAATCGATACCTCTCCTTGATCCGGTTTGTCCAGACCTCCGAGCAAATGCAGGAAGGTACTTTTACCAGAACCGGATGCTCCTACAATTGCCATGCAATCGCCCTGCTTTAGTTCAAGCTCGACACCGTTTAATACATGTACATTCAGACCGCCCTGGGTATAGGATTTTTTCAGTTGCTTGCAACGAATAACATCTGGCTTATTCATAGCGTAATGCCTCTGCCGGCTGGGTAGTTGCGGCCTTCCATGCCGGAAAAATTGTGGCCAGCAAACTGAACAGGAAGGCTACGATGCCTATAAAAAACACATCATTCCAGTGTAAATCCGAAGGTAATTCACTTATGTAGTACACTTCAGCGGACAGGAATTTAACGTGGAACAGGTTTTCGATAGCCGGCACCAGTGTCTCCACATTCAAGGCCAGCCAGATACCACCTGCCATTCCCATCAGGATACCAATGACACCGATGAGCGTTCCCTGGATCATAAAAATAGCCATAATGCTGCGGGGGCTGGCACCGATGGTGCGTAATACGGCGATATCGGTCTGCTTGTCAGTCACCATCATCACCAGTGTTGAGATGATGTTAAATGCGGCAACCGCGACAATCAGGGTAAGAATGGCAAACATGACTGTTTTTTCGGTTTTCAATGCCCTGAAAAAATTTGCATGTTGTTGGGTCCAGTCGATGACACCGTATTTACCGGGTATGCCTTGCATTACTGACCGTGCGATATAGGGTGCCTGCATCATGTCTGTCGTCATTACCCGCAGACCATCGGGCCCATCTTTCCTGAATAGTTTTTGTGCGTCTTCCATGTGTATCAGTGCCAATGAACTGTCGTACTCATGCATGCCGATTTCGAAAATACCAACTACTGTAAATTGCTTCAGTCGGGGTAATAAACCGGCAGGAGTAGAATTGGCTGTCGGGGCGACAATTGTTACCTTGTCACCAGGGCCTACTCCCAGCGTTCCGGCCATCTCGGAACCGAGCACAATTCCGAATTGTCCTGCCTTTAATGAATCAAGTTTGCCATTGACCATTTTGGAAGCTATTTCCGAAACCTTCGGTTCTTCTTCCGGCAATATTCCCTGTATGGCAGTACCCTTGACACGTTTGTTAAAAACCAGCATCCCTTCCGCTTCAATAAATGGAGCCACCCCCTTGATTTGGGGTTGTTGACCGATTAATTCGGCTACGGGTCGCCAATCCTGCAGGGAAGAACCATATTCAATCACGACGGCATGCGATACCATACCAAGTATCCGATTCGTTAACTCCTTTTCAAATCCGTTCATTACCGACAATACGGCAATCAGCGCCATTACTCCCAAAGCTATACCGGCCATTGATATCATGGAGATGAAGGAAATAAAGTGGTTGCGCCGCTTGGCGCGGACATAGCGTAAACCGACAAACAGCTCGAATGGCTTGTACATGAACGCCATTATAAGCTACAAACACGGCTTATGTTAGTTCTTAAAACTGGTAAACATCTGATATTAAGCAATCACAATAATTGTGATTATCGCTGTGTAAGCGCTGATCACTGTGGCAAAATTAAGCAATGAAACTATTAGCGATCGAAACCGCAACTGAAGCCTGCTCTGCTGCTGTACTGCTAGAAGGTGAAGTCCTGTTCAGGCATCAAATTGCCCCGAGACAACATACCGCACTGATTTTATCAATGGTTGATCAATTACTTCAGGATACGGGTCTGCAACTCAAGGACTTTGATGCGCTCGCCTATGGTCGCGGGCCTGGTGCATTTACTGGCGTACGTATCGCGACAGGGGTAATTCAGGGGCTGGCTTACGGTGTGGACTTGCCAGTCATACCGGTATCAACACTGGCCGCACTGGCACAATCCGCCGCGTCAACCGCCAGCAATATTATCAGTGCGATTGATGCACGTATGGGTGAGATATACTGGTGTCGATATGTTACCAGTGGCACAGGACTGGTAACCGCTTTGGTAGATGAACAGGTATCAAGTCCAGACCAAATTCTGATTGATGAAAATAAAAGCTATTTTGGTGTAGGCACAGGCTGGGAAACTTACCAATCCGAACTGGCAACCGTAATGGGCAAACAATTACTTGGGAGTGACGGCAATCGGTATCCGGATGCCCGTGATATCCTCAGCCTGGCAGAATATGAATATCAAAAAGGGAATACGGTATCCGCACAGGATGCCTTACCGGTATATATTCGTAACAAGGTTACCGGTTGAATTGACAGATTATTCTTCGTAACTTTGTACGGGCATACAGCTACAAAACAAATTCTTGTCACCATAAAGATTATCGATACGTCCTACGGGTGGCCAGTACTTATCATCACGAGCTGTTTTAACAGGGAAATAAGCCTGTTGTTTTGTATAGTTTGCCGTCCAGTGGTCGCCTGTCAACAAACTGGCGGTATGGGGTGCATTCTTTAAAGGATTATCAAGTCGGTCCAACTGCCCTTTTTCAACAGAGTCTATTTCCTTACGAATTGAAATCATCGCATCACAGAATCTGTCGAGTTCGCGCTTATTCTCACTCTCGGTCGGCTCGATCATCAGCGTGTCCGCAACCGGAAATGACATGGTCGGTGCGTGAAAGCCATAATCGACCAAACGTTTCGCAACGTCTTCTACTGTAATACCACTACTCTCTTTCAAACCTCGGAAATCAATAATGCATTCATGAGCCACCATGCCATTCTGGCCTGTATACAATACCGGATAGTATTCCGCCAACCGTTTGGCCAGGTAATTGGCATTCAATATCGCCATGATCGTTGCCTGACGCAAGCCTGCAGAGCCCATCATGGCGATATATGCCCAGGAAATCGTCAGAATACTGGCAGATCCCCAGGGTGCAGCTGAGACAGGACCAATTGTGCCATGAGAGCCTGCGGCTGGATTGACTCCGGAGACCACAGGATGATCCGGTAAAAAAGGTGCCAGATGTGACTTAACTCCGATTGGACCCATTCCTGGTCCGCCCCCACCGTGGGGTATGCTGAACGTTTTGTGCAAGTTGATATGCATAACATCTGCACCAATCTCTGCAGGACGACAAACGCCAACGAGTGCGTTCATATTTGCACCGTCCATATAAACCTGTCCGCCATTCTGATGGACAATATGACAGATATCACGCACGGCGGACTCGAATACGCCGTGTGTTGATGGATAGGTAATCATCAATGTAGAAAGATTGGCTGAATATTTTTCGGCCTTGGAACGCAGGTCAGACAAATCAACATTTCCATTGGCATCACAATCGACAACGACTACTTTCAGTCCAGCCATTGCCGCGCTGGCCGGATTGGTGCCGTGGGCGGATGCTGGTATCAAACAGATATCTCGATGGCTTTGTCCGCTGACTTCCTGGTATTTCCGTATCACCAGCAAACCGGCATATTCACCCTGAGAGCCGGCGTTCGGCTGCAATGAAAAGGCATTAAAGCCGGTCAAATCACATAACATATTTTCCAGCTCATTGAAAAGCTGCTGGTAACCGCCCGCCTGTTCTCGTGGTGCAAACGGATGCAGCCCACTGAATTCCCGATAAGACAAGGCCAGCATTTCCGTGGCAGCGTTCAGTTTCATGGTACATGAACCCAGAGGAATCATCGCCCTGTCCAGAGCGATGTCTCGCCTTGCCAGCCAGTTCATATAACGCATGATCTCGGTTTCACTATGATAAAGATGAAATACTTCATGGGTCATGAAGCTGGAACGACGGATTAAACTGTCAGGAATATTGTTAATGACGATTTTATCAAGTGAATCAACATTTAGTATGGATTCATAACCGGAAGCAAATACTTGCCACAGGGCAGCAACCTCCGCTCTGGTCGTGGTTTCATCAAAGGCAATACTCAAGGAATTTTCATCTATCAAACGCAGGTTGATACCCTTGGCTCTCGCCTTGTCAACCATACTGGCTGCTTGTCCAGGTACTTTTACAAGTACTGTGTCAAAGTAGTGTTGATGGACTATCTCCAGCTTGAGTGTGTTTAGACCGTCTGCAAATATTCTGGTCAAGCGGTGAATTCTTGAAGCAATTATTTTCAGGGATTCAGGACCATGATAAATGCCATAAAAGCTGGCAATCACAGCAAGCAATACCTGTGAGGTACAGATATTACTGGTCGCCTTCTCCCGGCGAATATGCTGTTCTCTGGTCTGCAATACCATGCGCAGTGCCGGATTGCCGTGTTTGTCTATTGACACACCGATCACCCTGCCCGGCATTTGTCGGATGAAACTTTCGCGTGTGGCAAAAAAAGCGGCGTGTGGTCCACCATAGGCCATCGGTACACCAAACCGCTGTGAATTGCCCAGTACAATATCGGCGTTCATTTCGCCAGGTGGTTTCAACAGTGTCAGACTCATCAGATCTGTGGCCACAGTGACCAGAGCATCCTGTTGGTGTGCCTGTTGGATAATTTGTTCTATGTCACGTATGACACCAGAACTGCCAGGGTATTGTAATAACAGACCAAAAACCTGTTTATTGACCAGTTCGGTACCGGCATCACCAACGATAACCTCAAAGCCGAAGTAGTGAGCACGTGTTTTGATTACAGCAATGGTTTGTGGATGACAGTCTTGATCTACAAAATAGGCAGATGATTTCTTCTTGCTGAGCCGTTTTGACATGGCCATCGCTTCAGCTGCCGCAGTGGCTTCATCTAATAAGGACGCATTGGCAATTTCCATTCCTGTCAGATCAATGATCATTTGCTGAAAGTTGAGTAAAGCTTCCAGTCTGCCCTGGCTGATTTCAGCCTGATATGGCGTGTAGGCCGTATACCAGGATGGATTTTCGAGAATATTGCGTTTGATGACCGCCGGAATAATCGTATCGTAGTAACCCATGCCGATCATGGACTTGAAAACCTGGTTTTTATTCTTCATTAACTGCAAGGCATTCACCACATCGGTTTCACTCAGCGCATTATTTAACGTATATGGCTGGCTGGCGAGTATGGCTTTGGGCAAGGCTTTCGCGATGATGTCTTCAGCTTTTGTCAGTCCCAGTAACTTGCAGATTTCAGCAATCTGTTCGGGGGCTGAACCAATATGGCGACGTATGAAATCACCATGCATTTCCAGAGTTTCAAGTGAACTGGGTATAACTGACATGCTGTTTGTTTCCAGAACCGGGTTAATTGAATGCTTGGTCGTATGACCTGTTGTTATGTACTGGCTACAGACCACCGATATATTCGTGGTACTGGCTTTCATCCATCAACTCTTCCAGATCATCAAGATTTTCCGGGATGATCTTCAGAAACCAGCCGTCTCCCAACGGGTCGGTATTGACCAGTTCAGGCTCTTCAGTCAAACGGACATTAACTTCAACGACTTCACCGGCAACCGGCACCTTGACATCTCCTGCCGCCTTGACCGACTCGACCACAGCCATTTCCTTGCCAGCTTCAAAACTGGTACCGGCTTCCGGTAATTCCACGTATACAACATCACCCAGTTGTTCCTGGGCATAGTCAGTAATGCCAACCGTGACACTGCCGTCATTTTCAAGTCTTAGCCATTCATGATCATCTGTAAATTTTATTGTACTCATAAATTTTCTCTTGGTTGCTAGCGGAACTTTCTGTAATAACGATGTTTAACAAAAGGTAAATCCGTACTAATGATTCGATGGCGCTGGTTACGGATCTCCACCGTGTAACTTAAATGTGTGTCAGGGATATTCCGGACAAAACCCATGGCGACAGGTCCTGCAAAGGTCTGTCCATAAGCTCCGCTGGTAATTATACCTGTAATTTTACCCTCGCCGTCATAAATTGAGATGCCATCACGCAGGGGTATTTTACCCTCCGGCCTGAATCCTTTCAGAATCTTTTTCGGGCCATGAATGACTTGCGACAGAATAATATTCGCTCCGGGGAAACGGGCGAATTCGGGATTGTCTGACCGGTATTTTTTCGCAATCACCCAGGTCAAACCAGCCTCAATCGGAGTCGTCGATTCGTCCAGTTCATGTCCATAAAGACTTAATCCAGCTTCCAGTCTTAAACTGTCTCGTGCACCCAGTCCTATCGGTTTAACCTCTGGATTATCCAGCAATAGCCTGGCCAGGGTTTCAACTTCAGTATTATCAGTCGAGATTTCATAACCATCTTCACCGGTATAGCCACATCGATGAACCAGACACTCAATTCCTGCCAGCGTGGAAGTGGTAGCACCCAGAAAGGGCAATTCAGCCAGGCGGGAATCCAGTCTGGCCATAACAGTGGAAGCCGTAGGCCCCTGTATCGCCAGCAATCCCTTGTTCGTAAGATGCGTAAGTGCGCAGTCAGCGGGCAATTGACTCTGTAAATAGTCAAAATCGTGCTGTTTGCGTGAAGCATTTACTACCAGAAAATAATGGTCAGGCATACGCGTGATCATTAAATCATCAATCACACCGCCTTCAGCGTTGGTCAACACACTGTAACGCTGCTGTCCAGGCACTAACCCTTTAATATCACCCGGAACCAGACTTTCCAGCCACTCTGCCGCATTCTCGCCTTCGAGTCGTATCTGGCCCATATGGGAGATATCAAACAGACCAGCCTGGGTTCGGGTATGTTCGTGTTCGGCACGTATTCCTGCCGGATATTGTACTGGCATTTCATAACCGGCAAACGGTACCATTCTGGCACCCAGTTGCAAATGCAAGGAGTAAAGCGGCGTGCGCCTGACTTCAGATGACCCGTGGGCCGCGACAAGTTCGTCCATGATGAATCTGTTAATTTAGCCCGATTTGTTATCTAATTAGTGACAAGGATTCAGCAGCCTTTATTTCCTGGCTGCAATTGTTTATTTCACCTGTTTATCATACAGAAATATCCATGACACATAAACATCGCATTGCTGATTTATTGAATTCTGAATCTCCACTGGAACAGATTACCGTTCAGGGTTGGGTACGTACACGGCGTGATTCACGGGACTTCTCCTTTATTGAGCTAAATGATGGTTCCTGCCTGGCCAATATTCAGGTGATTGCTGAGCAGACAATACCCGGTTTTGAATCTATTACACTGATGACCACAGGATCGGCTATTTCCTTGCGGGCTGACCTGATCGCTTCTCCAGGCAAAGGACAACGCTGGGAGTTGAAGGCGACCCGTCTCGAACTGCTGGGAGCCGCACCGGAAGATTTCCCCTTGCAGAAAAAACGACATAGCGATGAATTTCTCCGAACAATTGCCCATTTACGTCCTCGCACTAACAAATACGGCGCCATGTTCAGGATACGAGCCCGCCTGGCACAGGCTATCCATGACTTTTTCAATTCCAGGGGGGTTTACTGGATACATACGCCAGTAATTACAGGTGCCGATTGCGAAGGGGCGGGAGAGATGTTTCATGTCACAACACTGGATCTGGCTAAAGTACCGCTGCAAGACAGTAAGGTGAATTTCGACAAGGACTTCTTTGGCAAGGAAGCCAATCTGACTGTCTCAGGTCAGCTGTCGGTTGAAACGTTCTGTCTCAGTTTGGGCAAGGTATATACCTTTGGCCCGACATTTCGTGCGGAAAATTCCAATACCAGTCGACATATTGCAGAATTCTGGATGGTTGAGCCTGAAGTAGCATTTGCGGATCTGAATGATAATATGGCGCTGGGACAGGAATTAATCAAATATCTGGTGCACTTTGTCATGAATAACTGTGCTGACGATCTGGACTTGTTTGCCCGATTTGTTGACCCCACACTGATGCAACGACTTTGCAATATCGCTGGAGAAGACTTCCCCCGCGTCAGCTATACCGATGCTGTGTCTATATTGCAGCAATCCAACCACAATTTTGTATATCGACCGGAATGGGGTAAAGATTTGCAATCAGAGCATGAGCGATTTTTAACCGAAGAATATTTTCAGCGGCCAGTGATCGTTCATGACTACCCGAAACAGATAAAGGCATTCTACATGCGTCAAAACGACGATGACAAAACCGTGGCCGCAATGGATGTTCTGGTACCGTCCATTGGAGAAATAATTGGTGGCAGCCAACGTGAGGAACGTCTGCACAAGCTCGAAACGAGAATAATTGAACTCGGGTTGAAACCTGCCGATTACTGGTGGTATCTGGATACCCGTAAATACGGCAGTGTCCAGCATGCCGGATTTGGTATGGGTTTTGAGCGATTATTGATGTTGGTAACTGGCGTCAGTAATATCCGGGATGTTATTCCTTTTCCCAGAACCCCAAGACAGCTAGACTTCTAGACTGTATCTGATCTGTATTTTGATGAACACGCTATCAACGATGGCAGTTTCACGCGGATATGTCATAATTTTTCATGGAATCTAAAACCAATACCTTACTGGCAAGGCGAAAGATTGAGGTCTTGCTGAATCAGGCGCCGGTGGCGATGTCAGCCGGCGTGGTAGCTGCATTAATCAGTACCGTTTCATTCTGGCATACCAGCGAACGCAATATTGTTGCTGGATGGTTTATTCTCTATACGCTGATTTTTCCTGTAAGGTATTTATTGATTACCCGTTTTAACCTTACACCAATAAGTAACAGAAATTACAGCCTGGCGCTGAATTCCCATCTGCTATTTTCAACTCTGGCCGGATTGTTATGGTCCGCATTGGGCATCTACCTGCTTTCCAGTCTGCAAGCTTTTGACAGCTTTATCATACTGTTAATGATAGGTGGGCTAATAGCCGGTGCGGCGGCCACTCACAGCGTGATTCTCACAGCCTATTTTACTTTTAGCGTGGCCGTTGCCCTGCCCTTAATCGTTTTTCTGTTTACCAGTGCCGAACCCGGGCTGAATATGTTTGGTCTTATCCTGGGTGTATTTGTGATTTTTCTAAGTTTTACCGCGTACAGGCTGAACAAACTGGTTGGCAAGTCCCTCTCCCTGCAATTTGACAACCTAGAATTACTCGCCGAACTGGAAAAGGAAAAAAACCAGGTTAACAGCTTGTATAAAGATCTGGAAATAGACCTCGCTAAATGCAAACTGGCTGAAGAACAACTGACTCGAGAAAAGGAGAAAGCGGAACAGCTGGCCCAATCGTTACTGGCGATATCTACGCTGGACGGACTGACTGGTATCCCTAACCGTCGCCATTTTGATTCAATTATAGCCAGGGAATGGAACCGGGCCAGTCGTACCAATACTCCGTTATCCCTGATTTTATGTGATATCGACCATTTCAAGGCCTATAACGATCATTATGGTCATCAAAAAGGCGACAATGTACTGGTAAGGATTGCAAACCTGCTGCAAGAAAACGCGCGGCGAGAAGGCGATCTTGCTGCACGGTATGGTGGTGAGGAGTTTGTAGTGGTTTTACCGGCGACCAGTGTGGATAACGCACGCATGATTGCTGAACAGATGCGCGTTGCAATTGAGGAGTTGAGTATTCCGCACAAATTCTCACCCAGTGAAAATATCGTCACGGCGAGCTTTGGTGTGGCAACACTGTCGCCTAGACCTGATCAGCATCTGGGTGAGTTGATTGCCAAGGCTGACAAAGCGATGTATCAAGCTAAACAAAAAGGGCGCAATCATGTGATGGTGGCTGCAGATAACACTCGAAAGAATCCGGAAAAACCGGAATAGAATCTGTTCGTCATACGTGGCCGAGATCAAAAGAACTTCAAATCATTACCTTTTCGTAAATCCTGCGTACCGAATGCGTGACAGTCTCAAATTCATCCAGAAAGCGGTTAAGGTTGTCTCCATGCCCCATAGCCCTGGACAATGCAATGTTATCCGAATCCATCGCCTTGAATGAATCGACAGATTTCATATCAAACAAACGCAGACACATTTCAGTTTTTTTAAGATAGTTGTAATGCGCAACTAGATTGACGGAAGTCTCCCTGTCTATCAAGCCACACTTACTCATGACTTCCAGCGCCGTTCTGGTACTGCACACTTGCAACTCCCTGTACTGATGACCGTATCCAAGCTGGTAATAGTGTGAAATAAAATCGATATCCATAATTCCACCAAAACCGCGTTTTATTTCATACCTGCCCTTGGGACTACCCAATTCCTTTTGTACCCTTGCGCGCATGGATATTATTTCTTTACATAATAGTTGTCTGTCATAGGGTTTGTATAAACTGTCATTGACAGTTTCCATGATGATATTAACACTGTCATTATATTTTATAACAGGACGGCAACGGGTCATCATTTGCCTCTCCCAAATATCACGACTCCCCTCATGGTATTCTTTAAAGGATTGATAAGAAGTTACTAGCAAGCCCGCATTGCCATGCGGCCTGAGACGCATATCGAATTCATACAGGGAACCGGTGGAGGCTGGTTGGGCGATCATGCGTAGTAACATTCTTGCAGATTTACCCAGTTGCTCATGTAAATCCTGATCCTTGCCGTCATACAGGAAAATCAGATCCAGATCAGAGCCGAATGTCATTTCATAACCGGCCATTCTACCCATGGCGAGCACAGAAACCGGGAATTGTTCATAACCCGGAAGCATCCGTATAGATTGTATTAGCATATCCAGAGTCACTTCTGCCAGCAGGGTTAATGAATATTCAAGCTGTTCAATGGAGAATCGGGACTGCAGGTATTCAACCAGATACTGCAGCATCATTCCATTTTTCAAAATTCGTAATTGATTAACTCTGGCTTCGAAGTCGTCATGTATGAGACAAGCGGCTAACTGTCTGCCCAAATTCGTGTAATCAGGTAGTCCCTGCGGCTCCTGATTGATAATCGACAATGCGCTTTCCCCGACAGCAAATACATACCGTGTAAAATACCAGCTGGATCCAAATATTCCGGCAAGCACATCAAGATTGACACTTTGCTCATTCCAGTTTTCCTGTTCACATAACTTTAACCATCGCTCCAGACTGTTTCTTGCTGTCTGCTCATGCCAGGTTTGTGCCAGCGCGACCTCGATATTTTTTTCAGAAACCATAATCAAGTATGTTGTTGAGGCAGGATTCTTTCGAAGAACCCGCGTGCTATAGTCCGGCAGTTAAACAATCTTGTTTCAAATGTATCCAGTATCTCAGCGTCAGACTGTCCGGATATATTGAGTGAACGTGCAATGATGGTTTTTAGTCGTGGATCATCCGGTAATTCATGCGTCTGATGTTCATCTATCATCTGCAGGTGGTTTTCCAGTTTGCGCAGGAACATATAGCACTCATGTACGTCCTGTTCCTCTGGTTCTGGTATTAATCCGTATTTTCTCAGCTCAGCAAGAACATTCATGGTACCGGTTACTTTGAGTGCCGGGTGGGTTGCCGCATTGACCATTTGCAACATCTGTACAAAAAATTCGATATCACGAATCCCTCCCTCACCCAACTTGACATTCCAGTGGCCTTTCTTACGTCGGACCCTGTACATTTCATTTTTGATCTCGACAAATCTGTCCAGATCGTCCGAACTCAATGAACGTTTGTAAATAAAGGGTTGTAATCGTGATAAAAGGTCGTTGCCCAGTGTTCTGTTACCGCTGATAATTCTGGCCCGTAACCAGGCAAACCTTTCCCATGTTTCAGTGCTGGCGGCGTAGTAATTTTCTGTTTCATCTATGGACATGACGAGTGGACCACTTGAGCCCCAGGGTCTTAATTTCAGGTCAACCCGATATAAAAAACCGTCGATAGTACGGTGCTCAAGCTGACTGGATGTCAATCTGATCCCGTCTTGCAAAATCTGTTGATACTCATGCACAGCCATCGGAACGTCTGCAGGATTCGCACACAAAAACACCAGATCGATATCTGAACTGTAGTTGAGTTCACTGGCACCCAGCTTACCCAATCCATAGGTACAGAAATACCGTTCGAAAACTTCCCGGTTAGAGGGTGACAGGGAAAGTTCTACTGTTTTGTTAAAAACAAATTCGGCGAGATAGCTAAGATCGGCAAGCACCTGACCGTAATCGGGAAGGTTTTGCATATCGATCCGGGTTAACCTCAGCAGTTCATGGTATTTATAAATCCTGAGATCATCAATACAGGATACAGTCTGGTTGACTGAAGTTTTACCGGTCGGGGAACAGAACTGCCCGAGCATTTCGGGATGACGGCAAATTAAATGAAAAAGAAAACGTGAGAGTGAGATTACATTGATCAATTCCTTGATAGCTTGCTCAGGCATTGAATTGATCGTTTTACAGCTTGATCTGTCTTCCAGCAGACGCCCGAACCTGTTTTCTGCAGTTGCAGGATCGGCGGATTGACTAATCAGTTTCGAAAAATGGACTGACACACCGGCTTATAGATAGATGTCTGGGTTCGGCAGTTATTTTTTGGAATAAATCTCGCCGCCTGATTTGACGAACTGTTCAGACTTATCCTGCATTCCCTGTGCCAGTGCATCATTCAGGCTGTCGATCCCCTGAGTTTTCGCATAGTCTCTAACATCCTGGGTAATCTTCATTGAGCAAAAACTGGGGCCACACATTGAACAAAAGTGCGCCACTTTGTGTGCGTCTTTTGGCAAGGTCTCATCATGAAAGTCACGGGCACGATCCGGATCCAGTCCCAGATTAAACTGATCCTGCCAGCGGAACTCAAATCTGGCCTTGGATAAGGCATTATCCCTGAGCTGTGCGGCAGGATGTCCTTTGGCCAGATCTGCTGCATGTGCGGCAATCTTATAGGTAATGATCCCTTCCTTTACATCATCCTTGTTTGGCAAACCCAGATGTTCCTTCGGTGTCACGTAACACAGCATGGCGGTACCATACCAGCCGATCATGGCCGCACCGATTGCTGATGTGATGTGATCATAACCAGGTGCAATGTCGGTGGTCAGTGGTCCCAGAGTATAGAATGGTGCTTCGCTGCACTGGTCCAGCTCCCGTTCCATATTTTCCTTAATCATATGCATAGGTACATGACCGGGTCCTTCAATCATGACCTGTACATCATGTTTCCAGGCGATTGTCGTTAATTCGCCCAGTGTACGTAATTCGGCAAATTGTGCTTCATCATTGGCATCTGCAATTGAACCGGGTCTTAACCCATCCCCGAGCGAGAAGGACACGTCATAAGCTTTCATGATTTCGCAAATTTCCTCAAAATGCGTATAGAGAAAATTCTCACGATGATGTGATAAACACCATTTAGCCATAATCGATCCACCACGTGAAACAATACCGGTCAACCTGTTCGCCGTCATCGGTATATAGGCCAGTCTGACGCCAGCATGAATGGTAAAATAATCCACTCCTTGTTCAGCCTGTTCTATCAATGTATCCCGGAAAATCTCCCAGTTCAGATCCTCAGCCTTGCCATTCACTTTTTCCAAAGCCTGATAGATTGGTACAGTGCCAATGGGTACCGGTGAATTTCTGATTATCCATTCGCGGGTTTCATGTATGTTTTTCCCGGTTGAAAGATCCATGACCGTATCGGCACCCCAGCGTATGGCCCAGGTCATTTTTGCCACTTCCTCTTCTATTGAGGAAGAAATGGCAGAATTGCCAATATTGGCATTGATTTTGACCAGAAAATTACGGCCAATGATCATTGGTTCAATTTCTGGATGATTAATATTTGCAGGAATGATGGCCCTGCCAGTGGCAATCTCTGAACGAACAAATTCCGGGGTTATTTCATCGGGTATGTTAGCACCCAGTCCCATGCCTTTATGGCGTTTTGCCAGAGACGTACCTTTATGTAGATGCAACCGCTGATTTTCGCGTATGGCGATATATTCCATCTCAGGGGTAATTATGCCTACCCTGGCATAATGCATCTGACTGACATTGTGACCTGCTTTTGCCTTTCGCGGTAAATCGGTGTGTATAAATCTCAATGATTCCAAACGCTTATCGTTAAGTCTTTTTAAACCATATGAAGAGCTTAACCCGGACAGTGCTTCCGTATCTCCACGTTCGATTATCCAGTTTTCGCGTAAAGGGTTAAGACCTTTGCGAATGTCTATTACGACAGCCGGATCGGTGTAGGGACCAGATGTATCGTAGACTGTGATCGCGCTATTTTTTTCCGAACCCGACAGGGTGACCGTATCAGAACAGCGGATTTCGCGCATGGGCACCTGAATATCCGCACGGCTACCCTGAACATAAATCCTGCTGGAATTCGGAAAAGGTTGGACTGCCTGTTCATCAACTCTGGCATTTTCACGCTGAAATTCAGGTACTGCGTTCATATCTGGCTCCTCATGGTTGAAACGAGTGGCCTGGATAGAGCTTAAGTGCGAACTTCCCTCCACCGGTACTAACCGGATCAGGTTCGAAGGGTCTTCTCAGCCCGAAAATTGGGCGCCCCTAGATGCACTCGTTTGTTATATAATAGCAGTATAATAAGTCCTATTTAAATTTATTATCTGGAATATAAAAATGGATTACGAACAGGCACGTTTCAATATGATCGAGCAACAGGTACGAACCTGGGATGTGCTAGATCAACAAGTACTGGATCTGATGGGATCCGTGCATCGGGAAGACTTTATTCCCGATACCTATAAAAAAGTGGCATTGGCAGACGTCAATATTCCCTTGTTGCATGATCAGGTGACAATGACGCCTAAAGTTGAGGCTCGTGCACTACAGGCAGTGACCATTTCCACCACGGATAAAATACTGGAGATTGGCACCGGCTGTACCTATCTGACGACATTACTGGCAATGTCAGGCAAACACGTTGTCAGTGTGGACATTCATCCGGAATTTACCCAACAGGCGATTAAAAAATTATCTGACCACGCGGTTAAAAATGTTGAGTTACATACCGGTAATGCCGTAAACGGCTGGGCAGCTGGTGCACCCTATAATGTCATCATGGTTACCGGCTCCCTGCCAATCCTCAATCCTGAACTTGAACAGCAATTACAGGTTGGTGGACGACTGTTCGTTATTGTGGGCATGTCTCCGGTAATGAGCGCCATGCTGATCACACGTACAAGCAACAGCTCCTGGACACGCAAAGCTCTGTTTGAGACGGATTTACCCGCATTAATCGGCGCGGACACACCGGTCAAATTCAGATTCTAGATAGTGGTCTTTTAGATGGACCGAATTAGCGTTGAAACCCTGAAAAATCAGCTGGACACCGGCATGTCCATTATTATGCTGGATGTTCGTGAACCCTGGGAGTACCAGATATGTCAAATTGAGGGTAGTGTCAACATACCCATGTCACAAATCGTTAGCAGAACTGCAGAACTGGACAAGGACGCAACGATCATTGTAATTTGCCATCATGGTTCCAGAAGTTACCAGGTTGCCTGTTATCTTGAAAGTTGTGGATTTTCGTGTCTGCAAAACCTTGAAGGTGGCATCAACGCCTGGGCAAGTACAGTTGACAGAACAATGGCCATCTATTGATACTAGGGAATTTGAAATAATAATTTCATAACAGTTCCGGAATTCAGTTAACTACAATTATTTTCACTTAATTTAAGGATGTAAACCCGATGACAAACACATCACGTTTTATTGCAAAGCTGTGGCCATGTATGGTTTTACTTCTGGTTTCCACGACCCAGTTTGCCAGTGCAACAGATTTGGTGGGCGTTTACAAACTGGCCTTGAGCAGCGATCCACAATTTCAACAGATCGCCGCAAACAAACGTGCAGTTCTTGAAGACCGCCCACAGGCAATGTCTACCTTGTTACCACAAGTTAATCTTGCAGCGAATATTTCAGGAAACAGCAGCGAAAGAACTGGTTCCAATTCCGTAGGTTTTGGCGGTGGCGGTAAACTGGTGGATTTGTCCAAATCCAATTCGGATACGAGTGGTTACAGCTTGAACTTATCACAACATGTTTTCTATCTGGATGGTTATTATTTGCTTAAACAGGCTGACAGCAACATCAAGAAGGCTGATGCCGAATTGACTGCGGCGCAGATTGATCTAACCCTGCGTGTTTCTGTTACCTACTTTAATGTACTGGCGGCTATCGACAACCTGAGTTTCGCTGAAGCCGAGAAACGATCACTCAGTCGCCAACTTGAACAGGCAAAACAACGCTTTGATGTCGGGTTAACGGCTGTTACAGATGTGCAGGAAGCACAGGCTGGATATGACCGTGCTGTTGCAGATGAAATACGTGCAACCAATGAAATTGATAATGCCCGTGAAGCTATGAGGGAAATAACCGGTGAATATCTGATGGATCTGAAGGGCTTGACTGACAAGATGCCGCTGGTCAGCCCTGAGCCAGCTGACATAGACTCCTGGTCAACTGGTGCGATGAGCAATAACCTGAATGTGATAGCGAGTATGCATACTGTAGAAATTGCACGCAATGAAATCAAGGTACAACAATCTGGTCATATGCCGACGGTCGACTTGACCGCGAGACGAACCTATAACAAATCAGATACCAGTGGTGACAGCAAAAATACCACTAACACTATTGGCCTTGAACTGAACGTACCATTGTACTCAGGTGGACTGGTTTCATCCAGAACGCGCGCATCGCATGAAAGGCTGGAACAACAACTGGAAGCTCTTGAACAGATAAGACGCCAGGTTCACCGCCAAGCACGCGAATCCTATCTCGGAGTAATGTCAGGAATCAGCCAGATAACCGCATTGCAACAGGCTGTACATTCAAGTGAAGTTGCTCTGGATGCAACCCGGGCAGGATTTGAAGTGGGAACACGAACTGCAGTAGATGTCGTGCAGTCTGAACGGGCAACATTCCAGGCCAAACGGGATCTGTCACGCGCAAGATATGACTACATAGTCAACTCTCTTACCCTGAAAAAAGCAGCCGGCATACTCACAATAGATGATATTGAACAGATTAATCAGTGGTTGAATTAGTAATATCTGGCGCGCGCCAGTTTACTCAGCCCGTGATCGCCTGAATGGTTGTAACCAGTGTTGATTTTTTAACCGGTTTGCTCAGATGAGTGTTGCATCCTGCTTCAAGACACAGATCAATTTCTTCCTTGATAGCATGAGCCGTTAGCGCAATTATCTGCACGCCGTTTTCTCGTGACGATTGCTTCTCCAACTGCCTGATTTTACGAGTTGCTTCTCGCCCGTCCATTACCGGCATTTGTACGTCCATCAGAACAATATCATACAGCTCTCGCTCAAACTGTTTGACCGCTTCCTCACCATTTTCAGCTTCATCTACAGTATATGGTAATTTTTTCAGATAGGTTTTTACCAGTAATCGATTGTCTGAACTATCATCTACCAGCAGGATTCTTAACGGTTTAATCTGGCTCTGATCGGGTTCCGGGCTAACCAGTGATTTTTTAATCTCATCATGTGATAACGCATTGATAAGCTGGTGCGTAAGCTCTTTTTTCTTGACTGGACGAGTCAAATACATCTGTAACTTTTCAGACGCATTGCCGGAGTTTTGTAAACGATTGAGTGAAGAAGGATTTAACATTAGAATCACAGGCAATGTAGCGTTAGTCGCCTTGATTCTGTGCATCAGAGTAAAACCATCCATATCAGGCAAATCAGTATTTGTCAGAACCAGATCACAGCTCGTCGATGTCGAGTTACCCAGCGATTCAAGAGCAGAATCAGCGTTGCGAAAGGGTATAATTTCTGCTCCGAGATACTTGATATATTTGTTTAGAACATTCTGACTGCTCTCATTCACGTCTACCAGCATGATTCTTTTTCCTGTCAGACTGCCCTGTTGCTTCAGGATGTTATCCGGATGTTTTGTCATAACCGGAATATCCACCCTGAGTACAAAACAACTACCCACGTTCAGTTCACTTTCCGCCCAGATTTTACCGCCCATCATCTCAACCAGACGTCGTGATATAGTCAAGCCCAGACCTGTACCACCATATTTACGAGTCGTAGATGAATCTGCCTGAGTAAAACTGGCAAAAATTAATTCAAGCTTGTCTGCGGGTATTCCGGTTCCGGTATCCCGCACTGAAATCTCTACCATACCAGTATTATTTAGACCGGAAAGGTCATGCAGGCTTTCCTTGATCGTAACGACAATTTCACCTTTTTCAGTAAATTTAAGAGCATTACTAATCAGGTTCAGTAATATCTGTCTCAAGCGGGAGGGATCACCCAGTCTGATCGGTTTGAGATAAGGCTCGATGTCACAAATCAGTTCTACACCTTTTTCTGCTGCCTTCAGTGCATAAATTTCTGTGGATTCTTCCAGAATATCAACAAGATTGAATTCGATGGTTTCCAGCTGCAGCTGGTTAGCCTCAATTTTTGATAAATCCAGAATATCGTTGACCAGGCTTAATAATGTATCCCCTGCTCGTTTAAAAACGCTAACATATTTTTTTTGTTCGAAATCCAGACTGGTCTCAGCCAGTAAATCGGACATGCCGATAATGGCATTAAGAGGTGTTCTGATCTCATGACTCATGCTGGCCAAAAAGCTGGATTTCATCAAGGACGCCTTTAATGCTTCATCTCTGGCGTGTGCAAGCTCTACAGTTTGTTCATGTACTTTGGCTTCAATTACAATATTTCGATCCCTTAATTGGCGTTCCTGTTCATCTCTGGTTTTTACAACTGCTATCAACAACAGGGTAACACCCGTACCAATCAGTATTGAAATATAGATAAGACTTTTATCGATTTCATCCCAAGGGACCTGTTTTAATACCGAGAGCTTGATAGAGTATAGCGGGAACTGAGTAATACCTTCCTCAACCAGGCTGGCTATTGTCCAGTCTTGCCTGACTGCATTATTATTCTGAAACAGAAATTGACGTCCACCGAGACCAGCTGAATCACTGAGTAGCATGACGGATAAATTGGTATTGCCGATATTTTCACCAATCAGTTTACTGGTGTTTATCATTATGGCCACAAACCCGTTAATTGTTTGTGTGTTTTGTACCGTCAGAGACGGAGATCGAACAGCCTTCAATATCCAGTAGGCTTTCCAGCCATTGACAACAAAACCAGAATCCAGAGTAACTACCGAGTTTTTTCAGACAGCTCATTAAGGGCATTGGAGTAAGCCTCGTTACCGAGCAATTCTGTCTCTGGCCTGCCTTGTATACTGTTACGGACGGACTGATATTTTATGACGAAAGTATCACCAGTACCTTCGACCTGTCGCGTAGTGTAAACAGCCCCTTCCATGAACGGGTGCAACCCCAACAATGAACCCGAAATAATAGAATATTGTTGTTCGGTTAAATCTGAACTGGTTTCGAGAAAGGCCGCCAGACTGTTCAGTGAGTCATTAGCTGTCTGGACGTTTCTCGCTACAGTGTCCTTGATGGAACTGGAGGCCAACGCAAATTCGCGTTTTTCAGACTCCAGACTGTTATTCCAGGTAATGAATAGCAGAATGATACTAAATGCCACTCCCAGCGCCAGGGCAGCAAGATAGTTTATCCAAACCTTATTCTGCTTGTTGTTCATCAAACTGTTATTCAAAAACAACCTTTACCCTGTCCAGATAATCTGCCATGCCGGATATTAATTCCGGTATTCCATCAGTTTCCCCAGCCTTGGCTTTTTTCTCAATAGCCTCACCGATTGCTGATAGTTGGTGGAATCCGTATCCACCTCCCACTCCTTTCAAGCTATGGCCAATAGATTTCAGAGTATCCAGCTTGTTATTGGCCAGAGCTTCATTCAACAAGTTAACATCCTTGCGCCGATTGTTCAAAAAACCAGGTATTAATTCCTCAAGATCCTTGTCAATAGAAACGACAATCTTCTCAGGACTCATGTTACATTATCCCCTCTGTTATGATTATTGTTACTGCATGATTATCTGAAATCTGCAGGATTAAGATTATGCTGGTTCAATAATTTATAAAACTCGGTTCTATTCCTGTCGGCGATCTTTGCCGCATTTGCAACATGTCCATTCGCTATTCTCAAAACACCAATAAGATAGTTTTTTTCAAATTCTCTTCTGGCCTCTTTCAGCGTACGGATTTCACCAGGTTTTTCCTGTAACACGCTTCTGGCAAGACTTAGCGGTATTGTGTCAGCTTTATTTAACGTGGCGCAAATATCGACTACATTTATCAACTGCCTGATGTTACCAGGCCAGGGAGCTGAAACCAGGTATTGCATTGCATCCGGAGCAAAACGTTTTTCAGTTTTATGGTTATCCTGAGCATATCGTTTCAGAAAGTGATTAATCAGTAATGGGGTATCCTCCTGACGTTCACTCAGTGCGGGTATATGAAACGGTACCACTTTCAGGCGATAGTAGAGATCTTCACGAAATTCACCCAGTTGTACCTTCTCTTCGATATTCCGATGGGAAGCAGAAATTATTCTTACATCGACCGGATAGGATTTGGATGAACCAACAGGGCGAACTTCAAAGTCCTGTAAGACCCGCAATAATTTTACCTGTAATGACAAGGGCATATCGCCAATTTCATCCAGGAATAAGGTTCCGCCATTGGCGGCATGGAATAAACCGTCATGTTTGGCTATAGCGCCACTAAATGCCCCTTTTTCGTGACCAAACAATTCAGATTCCAGTAGCTGTTCCGGTATTGCCCCGCAGTTTATAGCAATAAAGGGCTTGTCCTTGCGGGGGCTGGCCTGGTGGATAGCCTGGGCAAAAACTTCCTTGCCCGTACCCGTAGCGCCCGTGATAAAAATCGTTACATTGCTGTCTGCGATCAGCTGGGCCAGTTCAATCCGTTCGGCCATCAGCTGGCTACAATAAACTATCTTGTCTGAAAAATTATGTTCACCCGGCTTGCCAGAAGGGCGTCGCAGATAGCGTTTAACATTTTCAATCAGTTCGATCTTTTCGATTGGTTTTGTAAGAAACGCCGCACTTCCCATGTGGGTGGCCTTGACGGCATCAGGAATGCCCGCCTGACCACTGAGTATGATCACCGGCAGCATGGGATTGGTCTTATGAAGACTGGACATTAATTCAAGTCCGTTCATACCATCCATAAAAAGGTCAGTGATGACCAGAGAGGGGGCTGATCCTGTTATCTTTTCAAATGCTTCGCTTCCTGATAATGCCGTTACCACATCAAATCCTGCTGCGGTAAGCCACTTTGACATTACCACAAGAATCTCATCGTCATCATCAACGACAACAATTTTATGGGTATAATCAGTTTTGTTATCCAAAGGAAAATAGTTCTCCATAGGCTGTTTTATTCAACTGTTACAGATTTTGCCAGATTTCTGGGCTGGTCAACGTCTGCCCCTTTAAAAACTGCAACATGGTATGCAAACAGTTGTAGAGGAACAGTGTAGATTATCGGGGCGATATAATCATCTACGGTAGAAACCTCAATTTTATGTAGTTGATCTATAGAGTCCAGCGAAATGCCAGAGTCTGCAAATACGTAAAGTTCCCCTCCCCTGGCCTTTACTTCCTGAAGGTTTGATTCCAGTTTTTTCAGCAAATCATTTTTAGGGGCAACTGCAATTACCGGCATGTTTTCATCAACCAGAGCAAGCGGACCATGTTTTAATTCTCCTGCAGCGTAAGCTTCGGCATGAATATAGGAGATTTCCTTTAGTTTTAATGCACCTTCCATGGCAATAGGTAACATGCTACCCCGACCCAGGTATAGGGCATGATGTTTCTGCGCAAATCTTTCTGCCATACGACTAATCTGTGGATCCAGTTCCAGTATGTGATTAATTCTTCCGGGCAGGCTTTCAAGTAATCCAATCAAGTGTTTTTCCAGATCACTTGTCATGCCTTTTCGCTTAGCGAGTGATAATACCAGCAACATCAAAGCAGTTAATTGAGTTGTAAATGCCTTGGTGGACGCCACACCTATTTCAATACCAGCGCGTGTTAGCAAAACCAGATCGGATCCTCTGGTCATGGAACTTTCAGGTACATTACAGATTGTTAATGTAGCCAGGTATCCTCTTGAGCGGGCTACCTTTAGTGCGGCTAGTGTGTCGGCTGTTTCTCCTGACTGGGAAATGGCCACAAACAGTGTGCCTGGATAGACAAAAGTGTCCCGATACCTGAACTCACTGGCGATATCAACGACACAGGGAATTTTTGCAATTGATTCAATCCAGTAACGGGCTGTTAATCCAGCATGAAAACTGGTGCCACAGGCAACGATATGTACCGCTTTTACCTTGTCGAACAGATTGCCGGCCTTCTCACCAAATATATTTTCCACAACCCCTTCAGTCAGGATTCTGCCTTCAAGCGTTTCGGCTATAGCGGCCGGCTGGTTATAAATTTCCTTCAACATGTAATGTTTGAAACCGGCTTTATCCGAAATTCCGTCAACCAGGCTGGTGGTAATAATTTGCCTTTGTTGTCTCAGTCCATTTTGATCGTAGATGTTAATACCATCAGTCAAATTGATATCTGCAACATCCCCTTCTTCGAGAAGTATATAACGACGTGTTACAGGTAATAAGGCATAGATATCCGAGGCGATATAGTAACCATCATCAGCCAGTCCAATGATCAGAGGACTGCCATGACGTGTTGCAATCAAGTGATCAGGCTGGTCACTGAATATTACGCCAAGAGCGAATGCACCTTCCAGCAAAGCAATGGTTTTTAACACTGCTTGCAGCGGTTTCATACCGTGAGTCACATGGTAGTGAATTTCATTCACTACCACTTCAGAATCTGTCTCTGATACAAAGCTGTAGCCTCGTTCAATCTGGCTCTGGCGTAGTAAATGATGGTTTTCAACAATGCCATTGTGAACCAGAGCGACCTTGCCCTGACAGATATGCGGATGTGCATTTACGACACTAGGTCTACCGTGAGTGGCCCAGCGTGTATGTGCTATACCGGTACGACCATATAATGGATTGAGTTTTAATGCATTCGCGAGGTTGGATACTTTACCGAGTATTTTTTCTGATTTGATCGCAGAATTGCCATCAATTATGGCCATACCGGCAGAGTCATAACCCCTGTATTCAAGGCGCTGCAATCCTTCAAGCAGAACTGGCCAGACATCCTGTCTTGATAGCGCGCCAACAATCCCACACATATTCAAAACCCTCTCATCCGTATCATTACGGATACAAGCGACGATTAATTTACTTCAGGTCTGCAAACAAATAAGCTGTTTATTCAAACAGGCAGCTAGAAGGCAAGCAAGCCAGATAGACATTTTTTATACTATAATTCTACCTGATGTATACAGGGAAGTACGACAATTGATCCTGGCTTTTAGTACAGGCCAATTTGAATGGTGAGGTTGGTCGGGGCGAGAGGATTTGAACCTCCGACCACCTGCCCCCCAGGCAGGTGCGCTACCAGGCTGCGCTACGCCCCGAAAATATAATCATGAATCCAGTTATTTAGTAACTGATTATTTTGAAAATCCTTTAATTGAATTGTCGGAAGTGACCTATTACGGTAACAATTCGATCGGATCAACTGCAAGGAATTGAAAATCCTATTAAATACGGATATGAATAAATCTAGCGCTTTAAGAGATCCAGTACCTGCTCCAGTTCATTACGTAACTGCCGGATAATCTGCTGACTCTGGTTGGAATCATCTTTTGCTTCCGTACCAGAAAGACGTAGCCTGGCTCCACCAATGGTGAAGCCATGTTCATACAGTAAACTACGTATTTGACGTATGATGATGACATCATGTCTCTGGTAATAACGACGATTACCTCGACGTTTCAAAGGTTTCAGTTGCGGAAATTCCTGCTCCCAGTAACGTAATACATGCGGCTTGACCGCACATAAATCACTCACTTCACCAATCGTAAAGTAGCGCTTCCCCGGGATTGCGGGTAATTCTGTATTATTGGATGCTTCCAGCATAAGCCTCTACTCGCGCCTTTAGTTTTTGTCCAGGTCTGAATGTCACAACCCTTCGTGCACTGATGGGGATTTCCTCACCGGTTTTAGGGTTTCTACCTGGACGTTGATTTTTATCACGCAGGTCAAAATTTCCGAAACCGGATAATTTTACCTGCCTACCATTTTCAAGAGACGATCTGATTTCCTCGAAAAACATTTCAACCAGCTCTTTCGCCTCTCTTTTATTCAGGCCAAGCTCCTGATACAACATTTCTGCCATATCTGCTTTTGTTAACGCCGCCATGATTGTTTACTCTCTTAATATGGCTCCAAAATGCTTATGGAGCGATTGCAAGATGTTGCCGACTACCTCATCAGCTTCCCCGTCCGTAAGAGTGCTGGAAGATCTTTGAAAGGTCAAGCCTAACGCAAGACTTTTTTTCCCTAAATCAATGCCTTTGCCGCGATATACGTCAAACAACTCTAGGTTTACCAGAACTTCAGACGAGGCAGTTTTAACCACATTTAATATGGAAGAAGACTCTAATGCCTCGTCAACCACTATTGAAATATCTCGTCTTATTGAAGGATATTTTGATATTTTCGAGAACTTTAGGGTCTTTATCGACGATATTTTATCCAATTCAAGCTGAAACAGATAAACAGACTGATTTAAGGAAAATTGTTTAATCAAGGCGGGATGTAACATTCCAAGTACACCAACCCTTGTTTTTCCAGAGAAAACTTCAGCCGTTTGCCCAGGATGCAAGGCGGAATCGCTGGATTTGCTGAAAGTGACCTCCAGACTTAAACCATCAATAATTGTCTCCACATCGGATTTAATATCATATAAATCAACTGAAGTATCCAATATACCCCATTGTTTATTATGTTTATTACCGTATATTATGCCGCCAATCATACGCACTTCATCCGTCCCCTCTTTACCGAGATAGACCTTACCCATTTCAAACAAGCGTACGGTAGTTTGTTGCCGGTTGACGTTATAGAGCAATGCCTGGATCAAACCTGGCCAAAGCGACTGTCTTAATTCAGACATTTCGATGGAAATCGGGTTTAACAAGGTAGCCTTGTCTGCAGTTGTCACGAAGTACTTTTGGATTTCAGGATCGATGAAACTGTAGCTGATGCTCTCCCGATAACCTCTGGCTACCAGTTTGGCTGAAATATCCTGAATTACCTGTCTGGAGTAGTCAGGTGTACTCATACGCATCTTCAGCGCTGGGGCTGTGCCAAAAATATTTTTATATCCATCGATTCGAGCGACTTCCTCGATTAAGTCGACCTCTAAACTTATATCAAAACGATAACTCGGCACTTGAACTTGCCAAATACCGGTTGTTGTCTGAGTTAATCCAAACCCCAGCTTATCCAATAAAAGTGAGATGCGTTGATCTGATATCTGACTACCCAGTAATTTCCTCACGCGATCTGCCCGTAGTTGGACAGTTTTTATGGGTGGAAGTGTGTCTGTATTACTCACTTCAGTCACAGGCCCAGGTTCGCCTTTACAGGTTGAAAGGATAAGTTGGGTCAATCTTTCCATGGCAACAGCGGCCATATCTGGGTCCACCCCTCTTTCAAATCGATGAGACGCTTCCGTATGTAATCCGTATTGTCTGGCCCTGCCCATAATTGCCTGTGGGTCAAAGTAGGCGGACTCAAGAAAAATCGTTGTGCTGCTGTTGTTGACTGCGGATAGTTGTCCACCCATGATGCCGGCCATGGCAACAGCACCACTATCATCTGCGATGACCAGAGTATTTTCAGTCAGGTTACGTTTGCTGCCATCCAGTAATACAACGGGTTCATCCTGTCTGGCCTGACGGATATGTAGGACCCCCTGCAAGGCATCATTATCAAAGGCATGCATCGGTTGGCCGGTTTGCAGCATGACGTAGTTGGTCAGATCGACAACCGGATTTATTGATCTTATACCAGCTCGTCGCAATCTTTCTGAAATCATGACAGGAACACAAGCGTTCATATCAATGCCGCGTATTATACGACCACAATAACGAGGGCAGGCATTGGAAGCATCGATACGTATTGGTCTGCTATCCGCGATAGTATTGCTAACTGGAATGATTTTAGCCGGTGAATAATCAAGATTATTCAAGACCGCTACTTCTCTGGCCAATCCTGTCATGCCAAGACAATCACCCCGATTCGGTGTAAGCGAAATCTCAACCAGTACATCATTTAACATCAGATATTCAGCCAGACTGGATCCGGGTGAGGCATCCTGGGGTAATTCAAATAGACCACTATCATCCTCAGACAGCCCCAATTCTCGACCGGAACACAACATACCTTCAGACACCCTGCCCTGTATGGTCGTAATTTGGATACTCCGGTTGCCCGGTAAAGTTGCACCGGGTCTGGCGAGCGGATAACAATGCCCCACCTTCACATCAGGTGCGCCACAAACAACGGTTAGTTTGGCAACGCTACCAGCATCCAGTACACATACTTTCAAAGTACTTGAGTCAGTGAGTGGTTCGATATTTTCGACGCGGGCGATAATGACATCGCTAAATTCTGGCAAGCAGGATGTAACAGATTCTACTTCCAACCCAGCCATTGTTAGCTGACCGGTCAATTCCTCAAAGGATACCGGTACATCTACCAGTTCTCGCAACCAAGATTCAGTAAATTTCATATGATGTTACTCTTTCTGAGCCGCTATTCTGCACATTAAAACTGGTTAAGGAAGCGTAAATCATTTTCAAAAAACAGCCGGAGGTCATCGATTTCATACTTGAGCATGGTCAACCTTTCAACACCCATTCCAAAAGCCAGCCCTGTGTAGCGCTCACTGTCTATCCCGGTGTTTTTTAGTACATTCGGATGGACCATTCCACAGCCCAGTACTTCCAACCAGCCATTTTTACCCATGATGTCGACTTCTGCAGAAGGCTCAGTGAACGGAAAATAGGATGGACGAAACCTTACCTGCAGATCCTTGTTAAAAAAGTTTCTGAGAAAATCTTCAAGTAACCCTTTTAAATCTGAAAAGGCTACGCCTTCATCAATTAACAGCCCTTCCACTTGATGAAACATGGGAGTATGTGTCATGTCAGAATCACAACGAAATACACGACCAGGAGCTATAATGGCAATTGGTGGTTTGTGCTGCTTCATGTAGCGAATCTGAACGTTGGATGTATGCGTACGTAACAGCAAATCCTTGCCCAGATAGAAAGTATCATGCATTGCCCGCGCAGGATGTGTCTCGGGGATATTCAATGCTTCAAAGTTATGATAATTATCCTCAATTTCAGGACCGTCCGCGACTTCAAAACCAATACGCGTAAACAAGTCTTCAATTTCACGTAAGGTACGTGTCAGTGGATGAATACCACCTTGCTGTTGTCCACGACCTGGCAAGGTAATATCAATCTCACCTGATTTCAGTGCGGCTTCAGACTGGATTACTTCAAGTGCCAGCAATCGCGCTGAAATCAAATCCTGAACTTTCAGCTTGGCGTCGTTAATTAATTGTCCAGCTGCCGGTCGTTCTTCCGGGGACAAATTCCCAAGTTCTTTTAACCGTGTAGTTAACAGACCTTTTTTACCCAGATAACTGACACGCACTTGATCAAGTGCGGCTATATTATCAGCCGAAGCAATATCGGAACTGGCCTGCACGATTAACTGTGAGATTTCCTTCATGCCGGTGTAATCCTCTAAATAAAAAAGAGGAAAGGGTTTTGCCCTTTCCTCCGCTTCAAATCAACAACCAGAGTGACTAGGCGAGACTGGATAGAGCCTGTGAAGCCAGTCTGGCAAATGCGGCTTTATCGTGTACGGCTATGTCAGCCAATACTTTTCTATCAATCTGTACCAAAGCCTTGTTCAGTCCGTTGATTAGACGGCTATAGGATAAGCCATGCTCTCTTGCGGCCGCATTGATACGGATAATCCACAATGAACGGAATTGCCGTTTTTTCTGCCGGCGATCACGGTAAGCATACTGTCCTGCCTTGGTAACTGCCTGGGTTGCAACACGAAAGACATTCTTTCGGCGTTCCCGATAGCCCTTGGCCTGACTGATTACTTTTTTATGCCTAGCACGCGCTGTAACTCCGCGTTTTACTCTTGCCATGTTTCTACACCTCTATTAAAGATACGGGATCATCCTGGCTACCGCTTTATGATCACTTTCATGTACTGCATTCATGGATCTCAGCTGACGTTTCCGTTTGGTACTCTTTTTCGTCAATATATGACTACGATGCGATTGCTTATGCTTGATTTTACCGGATGCTGATACGGTAAAACGTTTCGCTGCAGCCTTGATTGTTTTTATCTTAGGCATTTAATACTCCAACACATTATATATAAATAAAAATAACTACTTCTTTGATGCAATCACCATAACCATCTGTCTGCCTTCCAGTTTTGGAAACTGCTCCACACTGCCATATTCGGACAGGTCCTGCTCTATCCTCTCCAGCATTTTTGCACCCAATTCCTGATGTGCCATCTCCCTGCCGCGAAAACGCAAGGTGATCTTGACCTTGTCACCGTTATTCAGAAACTTGATAATATTTCGCATCTTGACCTGATAATCACCGTCTTCTGTACCAGGCCTGAACTTGATTTCCTTAATCTGAATCTGTTTCTGTTTTCTTCTGGCGGCATGACGCTTCTTGTTTTGTTCAAACTGAAACTTGCCAAAGTCCATAATCCGGCATACGGGTGGCTCGGCATTAGGTACGATTTCTACCAAATCCAGCTCATTTTCACTCGCGAGAATTAGAGCCTTTTGAACAGATACAATTCCAATTTGTTCACCGTCTTTGCCGATCAATCGGATTTCCGGGGCGTTTATTTCTTCATTCAAACGATTCTGCTTTTCAACTACGATGTGTCATTCCTCCAGATTAGTTCGGCCACGGCACGCGATGTCATGTTGCAGACGTTGTATAAAGGATTCAATACTGAGACTACCCAGATCGACACCATCTCGCGTACGCACAGCAACGGTATTTGTTTCCACTTCTTTTGCACCCACTATCAGTTGATAGGGTATACGTTGCATTGCGTGCTCGCGGATTTTAAGGCCGATTGTTTCATTTCTCAAGTCACATTCTACTCTGAGACCTTGATTTTTCAGGGTTTCTGCAATTATTTTTGCATATTCGGTCTGATTACCCGTAATTGTGGCAATTATAGCCTGAGTTGGGGCCAGCCATGCGGGAAAAGCGCCGGCATAATTCTCGATTAAAATTCCAATAAAACGCTCCATCGAACCCAGTATGGCCCGATGCAACATAACGGGTACACGTTTCTGACTGTTATCATCTATATAGGTCGCACCCAGTCGTTCAGGCATCGAGAAATCGACCTGAATGGTACCGCACTGCCAAATACGTCCAATACAATCCTTGAGTGAAAATTCTATCTTGGGACCATAAAAAGCACCTTCACCAGGTTGCAGCATCCATTGCAATCCACTATTTTCCAGTGCTAATTGCAGCGATTTTTCTGCCTTGTCCCAGATTTCATCGGATCCCACCCTTTGTGCAGGCCGGGTCGATAATTTCACAAGTACTTCATCAAATCCAAAGTCGGTATAGACCGCAAACAGCAATTGCATGAATGCAGATACTTCATTCTGTATCTGCTCTTCAGTACAGAAAATATGCGCATCATCCTGGGTGAACCCGCGTACACGCATCAACCCATGTAATGCACCGGACTGTTCATTTCGGTGACAACTACCAAACTCTGCCAGTCTTAAAGGTAAATCCCGGTAACTTTTGAGTCCCTGATTAAATACCTGAATATGTGCCGGACAATTCATCGGTTTAATCGCATATTCCCGATTTTCGGAACTGGTCATAAACATCCCGTCAGCAAATTTCGACATATGACCGGACTTTTCCCAGAGGACCCTGTCGATTACCTGCGGGGTACGAATTTCCTGATAGCCATGCACTACCAGCTTTTCACGTATATAGGTTTCTATTACCCGGTATATCGTCCAGCCGCGCGGATGCCAGAACACCATGCCGGGTGCTTCTTCCTGAAAATGTAATAATTCAAGCTTTCTGGCAATTTTCCGGTGATCACGTTTCTCGGCTTCTTCAAGCCTGTTCAGATATTGCCGTAGCTGCTTTTTATCCGGCCACGCAGTGCCATAGATTCGTTGCAACATCTCATTCCGGGAATCGCCACGCCAGTAGGCTCCAGCCAGTTTGGTTAATTTAAATGCCTTGAGTTTACCGATAGAAGGCACATGCGGGCCGCGACAGAGGTCTATAAAGTCCCCCTGCTGATAAAGTGATAACTGTTCAGCCACAGGAATGGATTCAATAATTTGTGCTTTATATTCTTCCCCGATATTGCGGAAAAACGTGACAGCCTCATCGCGACTCTTTACGGATCGACAAACTTGCAGATCCTGTTCTGCAAGGTCATACATTTTCTGTTCAATTGCAGCCAGATCATCCGGTGTGAATGTGCGTTCAAACGCAAAATCATAGTAAAAACCGTTTTCGATTACAGGTCCTATTGTAACTTGCGCAGAAGGAAACAGCTGCTTGACAGCTTGCGCCATCAAATGTGCGCAGGAATGGCGAATCACCTCCAAGCCTTCAGCATCTTTCTCGGTAATTATTCGTAGAGAAACATCTGAATCGATCAGGTAGGAGGCATCTACCAGGCGACCGTTTACCTGACCAGCCAGAGTAGCCTTGGCCAGTCCAGCACCTATATCAGCAGCAACTTCAAGGACAGTGATGGATTTAGCGTATTGCCGAATACTGGCATCGGGAAGCGTTACTTGTAACATTTTTACCTTAACATCTATCAGTGGTGACCCCCACAACAGGCCACTTGTTGTAAATAAAAAAAGGCACTGTTTCACAGTGCCATACTGTCCAATTTGGTAGGCGCGATTGGACTCGAACCAACGACCCCCACCATGTCAAGGTGGTGCTCTAACCAACTGAGCTACGCGCCTGTAAAATCAAGGCTGGCTAGGATACAAAGCCAACCGGGAATAAACAAGTACTTTATGCGGCTATTCGTGTGGCTGACCCAAAGCCACCCGAACCGGATTTACCCAGAGTCAATATAGATTTAATTGTTTAGCTGCGTTCGAGATTTCCTGTGCTTCCACAACCGATAAAGCAGTCATATTGACGATTCCGCGTACCGTAGCGGCATTGGTGAGTATATGAGCTGGTCTGGCGTTGCCAACCAGGATAGGTCCTACTGTGACCCCGCCACCTACCATTTTTAAAAGGTTATAGGTGATGTTGGCCGCATCAATATTCGGCATCATCAGCAAGTTCGCCTTGCCTTTTAAGCGGGAGTTGGGGAACGTGTAATTTCGTATTTCTTCAGATAAGGCAGCATCTGCCTGCATTTCACCTTCAACAACCAGATTCTGATCCAGATCCATTAACATTTTCGCCGCACGGCGCATTTTTTTTGATGATGCATTATTTCGAGATCCGAAATTGGAATGTGATAACAAAGCTATTCTGGGTTTGATACCAAATCGTTGTACTGTTTTGGCTGCCAGCAGTGTTTTTTCTACAATTTCCTCAGCAGAGGGATTAATTGAAACATGGGTGTCACTTAGGAAAATCAATCCTGTCGGAAGAATAACTGCCGTCACGGCCGCCATCGATGTCGTATCCTTCTCACGCGGAATGATTTCACGGATGTAGCGCAAATGACGAATAAACGGACCTTCGCTGCCGCACAACATGGCATCTGCTTCATTCTGTCTTACCATCAGGGCGGCGATAACCGTATTTTGAGTGCGTAATATGGTTTTTGCCTCGCTGGGAGAGACACCTTTCCTACCCATCAATTCGTGGTATTGACTCCAGTACTGGTTATAGCGTTTATCATACAATGGACTCACAATTTCAAAATCAATGCCTGACTTGATTCGCAAACCCAGCTCATGAATCCTTTTTTCAATGACGCTAGGGCGTCCAACGAGTATCGGAATAGCAATGCCTTCATCAACGATTTGCTGAACCGCTTGTAAAACCCGGCGTGCCTCGCCTTCTGCATAAACTACCCGTTTCGGTTCGAGTTTGGCTTGATCAAAAACCGGATTCATCAATGTGCCGGTCTGGAAGATAAACTGCAGTAGCTTTTGGCGATAGGCTTTCATGTCTGCAATTTTTCGGGTAGCCACACCACTGTCCATTGCTGCCTTGGCAACGGCAGGTGCAATTTTTACTATCAGTCTGGGATCAAACGGTTTCGGAATCAGATAATCCGGACCAAACCGAAGATTGCTACCACCATAGGCTTTGGCAACTATATCGGAAGGCTCGACTGTGGCCAGCTCGGCAATGGCATAAACGCAGGCGATTTTCATCTCATCATTGATTGTTGTCGCACCTACATCCAGTGCCCCCCGAAATATATAGGGAAAACACAGAACATTATTTACCTGATTGGGATAATCTGAACGACCGGTTGCCATGATCGCATCGGGCCGCACTTCCAGTGCATCTTCAGGCAGTATTTCAGGATCCGGATTGGCCAAAGCCAGAATGATCGGTTTGTCAGCCATGGATTTGACCATTTCCTTGCTGACAACGCCAGGTCCGGACAAGCCGAGAAAAATATCCACTCCAATCATGATATCAGCCAGTTTTCTGGCTTCAGTTTGCTGGGCATACCTGGCCTTGGACGGCTCCATCTCCTTGTCCCTGCCCTGCCAGACCACTCCCTTTGAGTCTGAGATAAATATATTCTGTCTACTCATACCTATACCAACAAGCAAATCCAGACAAGCAATTGCTGCAGCACCCGCACCCGAGACTGCCATCTTAACGCTGGCAATATCCTTATTAACGATTTTCAGTCCATTCAGTATTGCGGCACCGACGATAATGGCCGTGCCATGTTGATCATCATGAAATACGGGAATTTTAAGCCGTTCCTTCAGTTTGCGTTCTATGTAGAAACATTCCGGGGCCTTGATATCTTCGAGATTAATACCGCCAAAGGTCGGTTCCAGACTGGCAATAATTTCAACCAGTTTATCCGGATCGCGCTCATCAATTTCAATATCAAATACATCAATTCCGGAAAACTTTTTGAATAATACCGCCTTGCCTTCCATTACCGGTTTGGCTGCCAGCGGTCCTAAAGCGCCTAGACCGAGGATCGCAGTACCGTTTGTTACGACCGCAACCAGATTCCCACGACTTGTTAGAAATGCAGCCTGCTCGGGTGAAGCATCTATTTCTTCGCAGGCGGCCGCTACACCGGGTGAATACGCCAAGGCAAGATCATGCTGGTTTGCCAAGGGTTTGGTTGCATAAATTCCGAGCTTGCCGGGAGGATCAGCACGATGATATTCAAGCGCACTTTCCCTTAATTTATCTTTTTTGGTCAATTTGGTTTCGTCATTATTCATAATCGTTTCGACTCTGTATTAATGTACAATTTCCAGGACTGATTCACGTAATCTTGAAATGTCATCACGTAGTTCAGCCGCCTTTTCAAATTCCAGATCCCGTGCATACGCATACATTAACTTCTCAAGTTCCCTGATTTGTTTTGCCATGCTTACAGGATCAAGAGAACGATAACTTCTGGCCGATTCAGCCACTTTTGCTGACTGTTTAGCTTTTTTGCGCTCAGTGTATGCGCCTTCCATTATGTCTGCCACGGCCTTTTTAATCCCTTTCGGAATTATATTATGCACCCTATTGTATTCAACCTGTCTCGCCCTTCTTCTGTCGGTCTCTTCCAGCGCACGCTGTATTGAGCCGGTTATGACATCGGCATACAGTATCGCCTTGCCGTTTATATTTCGGGCTGCACGGCCAATTGTTTGTACCAAGGTGATTTCCGAGCGCAAAAATCCTTCCTTGTCTGCATCCAGTATCGCCACCAGGGATACTTCGGGCATATCCAGTCCTTCTCTCAATAAATTGATTCCTACCAGCACGTCGAATTCACCCAGACGCAAATCACGAATAATTTCGACTCTTTCTACCGTATCAATATCGGAGTGCAGGTATTTTACCCTGACATTGTGTTCTGACAGGTATTCGGTCAAATCCTCAGCCATACGCTTGGTCAATGTTGTAACAAGTACCCGCTCCTGCACCATTACCCGTTTGTGGATTTCAGACAAGAGATCATCTACCTGGGAAGTGACCGGACGCACTTCTATCTCAGGATCAATCAGGCCAGTAGGACGAACCAGTTGCTCGACAATCTGGCCAGACAACTCACGTTCATAGGGCCTGGGTGTTGCAGAGACAAAGATAGTCTGTGGCGCCAGCTTTTCAAATTCATCAAACCGCAAGGGTCTGTTATCAAGCGCACACGGTAATCTGAACCCGTAATTAACCAGGTTCTCCTTGCGGGAACGATCACCCTTGTACATGGCACCGAGTTGGGGAATGGTTACATGACTTTCATCAACAATAAGGAGACCATCTGCAGGCAAATAATCAAACAATGTTGGCGGAGGTTCACCAACGGCCCGTCCGGAAAGATATCGAGAATAGTTTTCAATACCACTGCAGTAACCAATTTCCAGAATCATTTCTATATCAAATCGCGTCCTTTGCTCAAGGCGTTGAGCTTCTACCAGCTTATTATTTATCCGAAAATATTCCAGCCGATCAGCCAGCTCGATCTTGATCGATTCCACCGCGTCCAAAAGACGGGAACGTTCAGTAACATAATGGGTTTTAGGATAGATAGTCGCCCTCGGTACCTGACGCAGAACTTCTCCGGTCAACGGGTCAAAATAAGACAGCGATTCTATCTGATCATCAAACAATTCAATTCGTATGGCATCGCGATCTGATTCTGCCGGATAGACATCGATCACATCTCCCCGGACACGATACGAAGCACGATGGAGTTCCACTTCATTACGGGTATATTGCATTTCTGCCAGCCGCCGCAGGACGGTACGTTGCTCCAGTTTGTCGCCCCGGTCCAGATGCATGACCATTTTCAGATAGGCTTGTGGATCTCCCAGACCGTAAATAGCGGATACAGTTGCCACAATGATACTGTCACGCCGTTCCATCAAGGCCTTGGTTGCTGAGAGGCGCATTTGTTCTATGTGTTCATTTATTGATGAATCCTTTTCAATATAGGTATCTGTTGTGGGGACATAGGCTTCCGGCTGGTAATAGTCATAATAGGAAACAAAATACTCCACTGCACTTTCAGGGAAAAACTCTCGCATCTCACCATAGAGCTGCGCCGCAAGGGTTTTATTAGGCGCGAGTATCATGGCAGGCCTTTGTACTGCCTGTATGACATTCGCCATGGTGAACGTCTTGCCTGAGCCAGTTACGCCGAGCAGGGTCTGATGTGCAAGCCCGTCATTTAGCCCTGAAATCAGCTTGTTAATCGCCTCCGGCTGATCTCCGGCGGGCATAAATGTGGTATGTAAGCTGAACTGGCCTTTCATGGCGCGTGTACCAGAATTGATTGGTTAAAGGGTGGGGTAGCAGTTGTCAACTGGTGAGTCAATGGTAAAACCCCCCGACCTGTCCTAAACAACGCAATAATCAGAGTTGACCTGCACGGGTGGCGACAAGTACCATACGCATCCTGATTATTCCTCGGTAGCTCAGTCGGTAGAGCGGGTGACTGTTAATCACCATGTCGGCGGTTCGAGCCCGTCCCGGGGAGCCAGTTTTTCTCATCATTTGTCAGGGTCATCTACAGCAAACTGTTCCCTAGCCAAAGTGTCGGTTATTCTAGAACTGTCTTGCCTGCATGTGTTCGCGTAAAAATGCTGCAAACTCATGCTTTAACTCAGGGTGTTTCATGGCGTAGTTAATTGTTGCTTTTAAATAGCCGATTTTGGACCCGCAGTCATAGCGTGTGCCACTGAATTCGTAGGCAAGTACAGGCTCCTTCTTCAGTAGCATGGCAATTCCATCGGTCAACTGAATTTCTCCCCCGGCTCCTTTACCCAGATTTTCAAGAAAGTCGAAAATTGCGCCTGACAAAATGTAACGCCCCACTACGGCCAGATTGGAAGGTGCAACATCAGGCTTCGGTTTTTCGACAATGGCATTGATTCTATGTAAACCGTTGGCAATAGGGCTTGTGCTGACGATACCGTATTTGTCCGTTTCTGATCGGTTCACTTCTTCAATCGCAATAATACTGGACTGATTCTGCTCATAAACCTGAACCATTTGCTGCAGACATCCTGACGCATCATCATCAATCATATCGTCCGGTAAAATTACTGCAAACGGTTCATCTCCCACCAGAGGACGAGCACATAAAACGGCATGACCAAGACCAAGGGCTTTATGTTGTTCTACGTAGGCACATGAAATTCCGGCCGGCAGAATATTGGTAATTGTATTGAGCAAGTCATGCTTGTTTCTGGATTCCAGCTCTTTTTCCAGTTCAGTTGCCTTGGTGTAGTGTTCCTGAATACTGGTCTTAGTCCTAGATATTACAAATATGAGTTCAGTAATGCCGGCATTGACAGCTTCCTCCGTTGCATACTGGATAATGGGCTTATCGACCACCGGCAACATTTCCTTGGCGACTATCTTGGTTGCTGGAAAGAATCTGGTCCCCAGTCCAGCGACTGGAAATACGGCTTTTCTGATTTTCACGTCAAAACTAACCCTGTGTTATTGGAATAATATTATTGTATTTATTTTTAGACTCATCAAATTTTGCCACTGTTTCGAGAATTTTCCTGATTCTGACATCATCAAATAATAAACAGGCCGTTTCTAGCTCAGAAACTATGGACAACAACAGCTTTGTATTAATCTCCGGATGTCTGGCAATCAGGATTTTTTCATGCGAAGTTCTGGTTTTCTGTTCATCACTATAAAATAATTCTTCATGCAGTTTTTCCCCGAGGCGCAAACCGGTAATCCTGATTTCGATTGTTTTGTCTGGATGGGTATTGCTTAATTTAATCATTTTTTCTGCCAGATACAGAATCTTGATCGGTTTACCCATGTCAAGCACATAAATTTCGCCGCCCTGCCCCATAACGGCAGATTGCATGATCAGCTGACACGATTCCCGAATGGTCATGAAATAACGGGTAGTTTCAGGGTGCGTAACCGTTACCGGACCGCCATTTCGTATCTGCTGTTGAAAAAGTGGTACGACACTACCATCAGAGCCCAGTACATTACCAAACCGTACGGTTATAAAACGAGAATGACCTTTTGTATTGCGAGTTTCGCAATACATCTCCGCCAGTCTCTTGGTAGAGCCAAGCACATTAACAGGATTGACGGCCTTGTCAGTGGAAATCAGCACGAACTTGTCTACTTGATATTTCTCGGCAGCATTGACCATATTGATGGTTCCAAATACGTTATTATTTACTGCCTCGCGACATTGTGTCTCAAGTATAGGAACATGTTTATAGGCCGCCGCATGAAAAATTAATTGCGGATTATAGTTATTGAATATTGAATCCACCTTGCCCTTATCACAGATATCGGCAAGCAAACCGGTTACTTTGAACCTGTCCTTGAAAGAATCCAGTTCCTGCATGATGCGGTACAAATTAAATTCACTTCGTTCAATTATAATCAGGTGTTTTGGATGCAGGCCTGAGATCTGTCTGCATAATTCTGATCCAATGGATCCGCCACCACCTGTCACCATGACTGTCTTGTTGGATATCCCCTGTTGTAATAACCGCCAATCAAGTTCGATCTTGTCACGCCCCAACAGATCATCAATTGAAACATCACGCAATTCTTTCAGACTGGGTCTGGTAGAAATCATTTCATTGAGTTTTGGCAGGGTTCTGACTGGCAACTTTGTATTTTCAGCCTTCTCAACTATCTTTTGCATCTGTTCGTTACTGGCTGAAGGCACAGCAATGACTATGAATTCTGGCTGAAATTTCTGGGCGTAGTATTCAATATCATTTATGGCTCCCAAAACCCTGATGCCATGTATTTCAGTTTTATGCAGGGCGGGATTGTCATCCATAAATCCGACCGGAATATATAACCCTTCCCTGAGCATTTCCCTGGCAAGCATTTCGCCTGTTTGACCAGCTCCTATAATAAAGATACCCTTACCCTCAGTCCCGGCTCCCAGATTCAATGTACGATCCTTCCATAAACGGTAACCCAGTCGAGGTCCACCCAGCAGGATAATCAGCAAGATGGGATACAGCAGCAATACTGATCTGGGTACGCCAGCCAGCCTGAAGACAATAAACAGTGTCAGGGTAATTATCATTGCTCCCAGCACAGACGCCCGAAATATATTCCAGAGATCAGGCAGGCTGGCAAATCGCCAGATACCGCGGTATAAATTAAACTTCCAGAACAGGAGCGTCTGGATCACGAGCACATAGGGCAAGGTATACAGGCAAACAGACCACTCAGGGAGGGGAAATGCCAGATTATATCTAATCCACCATGCAGCCGACCAGGCAATCAATGCCATGGCTAAATCATGCATGACAATTAATAATCTGACATTAAAAATCCGGTGTGGCTTCATGTGTGTTTAGTTAAACGTGTATCCAGTTTGTAATGAATGTAAAGCCATAGGGTTATGATTATAGTATAGGTTGTTTCTGCAATTTCCCATTTGTACGCATTGTATCTGAATGCCAGCAGGGAAAGTGGCATTAAAACCAGCAAATAGACCACCAGAATGCTTAATACCAGTTGTTTATGACTGATTCCAGATTGAATAACCAGCTGGTACGCATGACTTTTATGCGCCATATACCACCTTTCCTGTCTGAATATCCGCTTGAACAAGGTCAAGGTGGAATCCACAATAAATATGGCCAGTAGTATCAACCATACAGACGGAGACAGGCTGTTATTGGCATAGGTTATCAATCCCGCAAGACCGAAAATAAAGCCTATAAAACAACTGCCTATATCTCCCATAAATATTCTGGCTGGCGGCCAGTTCCAGACTATAAAACCACTGGAAGCGGCGGCCAGTGTGAGCATGATAAATCCAAGAGAGCTCTGTCCTGCGTTAAGTAACAGGATACCAGCTATACCAGCAGCAAATATAGCCTGAATCGCCGCCAGGCCATCGCTGCCATCCATGAAATTATATAGATTGATCGTCCACGTAATAGCAAGAATCCAGAACAGGTAATGCATCACCAAAAAAGGTACAGACTGTCCCAGGAACCCCATTACACAGAAACAGGACCAGATGGCGGCAATCAAATAGAAGAACATGCGCCAGAGTATGGCAATTCCCCTGACATCATCCAACCAGGCAATGGCAACAACGATGAGTCCTCCCCCTCCCATTGCCAGCATAATATTGTATGGCAACAAAGTGTAATAGCTGAGTATCGTCAGAACCAGAAACTGGGAGAGGGCAATAGATAAACCTCCCCCTCTCGGAACAGGTACATTATGCAGACTGCGTTGGTTAGGGTAATCCAGTATTAACCTGTTCACGGCATAACGTCTGACCAGACCAGTTATTGCCCATGCAAAAATGGCAAAAAATAGATAGAGACAGATGTAGACTATCGGTGTCATTTACCAGACTTGCCGCTTTACATGAATGGGTGAGGAAAAGTACAACATGTCTTACTCAGAACATTCAGCCGCTGTCATTTATTCAGCCGCTGTCATTTATGCCGACCAAAGTCATCGTCAAATCGTACGATATCATCTTCACCCAGATAATGGCCCGATTGTACTTCTATCACTTCAAGCGGAATAGACTGTCTGTTTTCCAGACGATGCTTGGCACCCAGAGGGATATAGGTAGATTCATTTTCCTGCAAATCGAACACCTTGTCTTCACAGGTTACTGTAGCAGTACCGTGTACGACAACCCAGTGTTCAGCTCTTTTATGATGCAACTGTAACGATAATTTTTTACCCGGATTAACCATCAATCGTTTTACCTGAAACCGTTCGCCTGAATCCAGCGACTCATAACTACCCCAGGGCCTGAATACCCTCCTGTGATTAATGCGTTCGCCTCTTGAGCTCAGCTTAAGCTTTTCTACGATCTGTTTTACATTTTGTGACTGATCACGATTACCAACCAGCACGGCATCAGCCGTTTCTATCACCAGCAAGTTATCGCACCCCACGGTTGCAACCAGCCTGCTATGCGAATGAATAATCGAACTGCGGGTATTACTGGTAATTACATCACCATGAATCACATTACTGTCATCATCCTTTACAGAAGCTTCCCATAACGCGGACCAGGAACCCAGATCAGACCAGCCCGCATCCAGAACAATCATGGATGTCTGATAGTGACTATTCTTGCCACAGGCATTTTCCATAACAGCATAATCAATAGACTCTGCCGGACAGTTAGCAAAGGTCTTGTCGAGATGTATAAAATTACCGTCAGCACGACTGTGTCGATTAACTTCACTACATGTCTGAGCTATGTCAGGACGGAATTGATTGATTGCCTTGAGCCAGACAGAAGCTTTCATCATAAAAATGCCACTATTCCAGAAATAGTTTCCATCTTGCACATACTTTTCAGCCGTTTTTATGTCGGGCTTTTCCACAAATCGGTGTACATTAAATACATGATCATTATCCGATGGCTGTACATGCAAATATCCATAGCCTGTCTCAGCCATTTTTGGCTTTATTCCAAATGTGACCAGCTTGCCTGCCATCGCTTCTGCCATGCCTTTTATAACGGATTGCTGAAACGCATCCGTATTTTCGATGAGATGGTCGGCAGGCAGCATCAAAAGCACGGGGTCACCTGCTGGCGCCCTCAGCGCCGCCATAGTCAATGCTGGCGCCGTATTTCTGCCGGCAGGTTCAAGTATAATTTCAAATGGATTGATATTCAGTAAGCGTGCATGTTCTGCTACAAGAAACCTGTGTTCTTCATTACAAATCAACATGGGGCTCAAAACAGTGAGGCCCTTATTTATTCCACAAATTCTCAACAGGGACTGTTGCAACATCGAGTGTTCACTGTTGAAAGCCAGAAACTGTTTTGGATAATGTTCCCTGGATAATGGCCAAAGCCGGGTGCCGCCTCCTCCAGCCAGAATGATGGGGCAAAGTGTTTCCTTATTTTTCATGGGATATTTCCCGATTTATATAGATTTGTATTCTACCGTAGATTCATGTTTGAGCAAGGCCTAGGAGTATGACACTCCAGGCTGGTTTTATCTAGCTACCACCAAATCTTCTGCTGTTAATACAAAGGGACGAGGTTGAAAATTAAAATCATGCATGGCTGCCGAACAATCAAACTGATGATCCTGATTCATCCTTTCCGCCATACTGACAGTCCAGCGATGGTAACGGGGAGCCAACTTCACAGCGATGCTAAATAGCCATAAGGGGACAGAAACCAGAATTGGGCGTTGTTTCAGGCAAGCAAAAATTCTGAGTATCATGTCTTTGTAGGATAGAATCTCTCCTCCTGTCACCGTATATAATTTGTTTTTAGATTCGTACGCTTGCATGGCACGTGTACAAAGTTCAGCCAAATCATCCGCATGGAGTGGTTGTCTCATTCCTTGGGCTTTGCCAAATACAGGAAAAAATTTGAATCGGCGTATAAAGCGGACTATTACAGTTATATTCTTATCCATTCCGTAACCATAGATCAGCGTTGGACGTAGTATGATCCATTCAATTCCCTTGGCTTTACACCATAATTGCAATTCCTGTTCTGCCTTAGCCAGCTTCGTTACAGTTTCTAATTCATCCGGGGCAGAAGACTTTTCCTTGGTCAAAACACTGGTTGAAGAAATGGCTACTATTCTTTTTGCACCTCTTAGTTCCAGCATAGAGAGATATTCTGACAGAACCCAAATTGGAGCTGCACAGATCCAGTTTTCAATCAGACTGCCTGAACTGTGATTACTACTGGTCGTGTGCGTTTTATTATGCAATTGTTCCCAAACGAGACGAGAATCGGTATGAGCATGTGCCACCCTTGAAAAAGCAACCACATTACTACCTGTTTTTGCCAATGCTTTCAAAATACAGGTGCCTACAAGGCTGCTTGCTCCCAAAACCCCCGTACTTCTGTTATGCATAGTGTTACTACCCGGTCTGTCTGAAACGTTGTATTACTTGTTTCACCGAGTAATAGGCAAGTATCATTCCAAAGCGGAACCATATAGCTGATATGACCAGATATTTAAGTAGTAAAGGGTATGGCTTGAGAAAGAATTTGTTATAGAACCTTACCATGCCTTTATGCTTATGCCATTCGACAAAAACCGGTATTGCACGACTACTCATACCTTTCATATGGACTATATGCGCTGCAGGTACAAACAAGACTTTCCATTTACTCAGCTTGAATCTCATACATAAATCCAGATCTTCACAATGGAGAAAATATTCTTCATCCCAAAGTCCGACTTGTTTCATTACTTTGCTTTTAATCAACATGCATGCTCCTGAAATAGCCTCGACTGCAATCGGCGATTTAGGCACAGGTTGTTTATCTAGATTAAAGTCAGAAAATAATTCTGGCCAGATTCGTGACAAATAATGCAGTCCAAACGCCCTGTTCATGGCAAGCAAGGGTGTCGGGATCGCACGACGCCCTCCTCTCTGTTCACTCCCGTCCTGATTCAAAAGCAATCCACCTGCCATGCCCGCTTCCGGATCGCACTCAAGGACTTCATGCATCGATTTCACAGCAAACTGAGCAAGTTCGCAGTCCGGATTTAAAAAAAGTACATAATCCGTATTAACGTGAGCAAAACCGATATTGCAGGCTTTTGCAAAACCAAGGTTTTGATTATTTCTGATGATTTGCAGTGCAGATGTTTCCGGAAATGATTGCTGACACAAAATTAGACTGGTATCTATCGAGGCATTATCCACAATGATAACTTTTGATGATTGAGATAAAGCCCTGGAGACACATTCGGCTAGAAATATTCCTGCATTATAGTTGACTATTACAACGGTAACTTGTGATATGACATCTTGTGGAACCATATATTTACATGGATCTCATATTTTTTGTTTAAACGGACTTGGAATCTCATTCAAAAGAAACGTTTGTCCAACACATTCCAGATTTCAGAGAGACTGGCAATTCTACCATGTTGAATCTGTTTACGTTTTCTCCAGTATCGACCTATCCCTTTTATGGCATCGTATTTGGCTGCCAGAATTATCTGCGTTTGCCCACGAGTCGAAAACCATACAATGGTCACCAGATTAAGTATCAAGTGCAGTGGTAACAGTATCCAGAACAAAATACCCGGCATGTTTTTTATATACGTCCAGACTATATTACGGTGACCATGATAAACAGAAAAGGCACTATGCTGCCCACCTGTAGTAGCCGAGCCTACATGTTGTACAACGGCGTCCGGGACATAAAAAGACTTATAACCTGCAAGGCGTAATCTGAAACCCAGGTCCACATCTTCCAGATAACAGAAATAGTCTTCATCAAAGCCACCGACATTAACGAGGGCCTGACGTTTATACATGGCGGCTGCGGCGCAAGGAGCGAATATTTCGCGCTGAATTAAGTCATCCGGTGATAACTTGCTACCATGATGATTACGCCAAACCACGCCGCTTGTATGATAAACATCTGCAGTACCATCTAGTACGTCTGTATGTCCATATTCCATTTGCCTGGAACCGAATGAAGCTATTTCCGGATACTTACTTGCTGCCGCAAGCAATCGTTCAATCCAGTCAGGATCTGGAAATGCATCGGGATTAAGTGTAATGATATAGTCGGAGGTGGTTCGTGCAATGCCCAGGTTATTCGCTGCAGCAAATCCCAGATTGGAGCCCGTATGAATCAATTCAACAGCCGATATTTGCCTGGCAAACTCGACAGAACCATCGCTGCTGGCATTGTCTATTATTAAGATGGAATCTGCGGAAATCGACTGGTTAAGTAAATGTTTGATGCATTTCTCCAGCCATTGCCCACTGTTCCAATTAACGATAATAACGGTCACTGTAAACATTATATTTTTCGTTAATTATCCCAGGTAGGTTTTTTCAATCAATGGTAAAAGATTATTCCAGGCGTAATTCTTTTCAGAATGGTCATGTGCTTGCATGGCGAGTTGTGGACATATATCCATGTTGGAAAGAACAAAATCTATTTTTTCAAACCACTGATAAGACATGGACAGAAATCCGTTGTGACCATCATTTATCACGTCTTTCATTACGCTGGTTGGCGAGGCAATACTGATTGTTCCCGTTATGCCTGCTTCAAAATATTTAAGTTCGGATTTGCAACTGGTAAATACATTTACCTGTAACGGCACGAGGTTGATATCAACCTCAGCGATACATTTTTGCAGGCTGAGTATGTTCTGTAACGGGAGGATTTCAATTCTGTCAGCATAGGATTTTAATCGTTTGTCCAGATCCAGCATGCCTACGACGCGCAATTTTAGATCTGGATATTTCTCAAATAGTGCAATGAATGCATCCGTCAACAGTGCGAAATCCTGATTGTGCGTGGATGAACCACTAAAGTAACCCAACAATAGAGGTTTTGAGTAATTAAATCCTGACTCCTGTTTTTGTTTATACATTATTCTGGATATTTGCAATTGCGCTTCATTCAGGTAATTCGGGATAACCGACACATTTTTTCCTGAAGATTTTGCTATTTTTTCGGCAAGATATGCGTTGGTTGTTACAGCCCGGTCACATTGCATCAGCGTTGCAGAAAATCTGGCGCAATCGCCGTACCAGTTTTGCCAGACGTCCTCTCGTGAAAGATCGGCATCAATGGTATTCAACACCAGATGCATATACACCGGATCAAACAACAAGTCATCGATATCAAAAACAAGTTGTTTACCCAAATTCTTAGCCATGCTCATCGCATGAGCAAGTCGTTGGGATATTTTGGTACGACATATAACGATACAATCTGCACCAGAAAATATTTCATCCAGATGTGGCTCATCCGCTCCAATAAAGTAGGCAGCGGAAATACCATTGCCCAGACTGTTTAACGACTGAACCATATTATATACACGGTACCTGAAAGTGCCGTTATCCGGCATGTTACCGTAGTAAAATGCTACCTTACGCTTACCCTGACTCAGCGCACGGATTCTGTCAGCATAGGGTTCATTCCAGGGTACTGAATAAGTAAACGGCGGTAACTCAAGCTGATACATTTGTTTTTACCTTGTCCAGATAGCCTGAAATTCCATTAAAAATTATTTGCCAGTGATTAGCGGCTGATTCTGTTTCAGTCAGCAGGTTAGAGGATGGTTCTAAATTAAGCCAGACACTCTGTTCCCGTAGGACAGTACTATTGGAAACAAATTGCTCATATAGAGATCTTGATGCGAAAACAAAATGAATATTACTGTTTTGAAATACTTTCAGGTAGTTGGCCGTATCAACAGCTGTCAATGATGACGACTCTGGCTGTTCATGTACAAGACAGATTATCTGTCTATCATTAATACTTGCCATCAGCTTCCAGACTAATTGCCAGCTGGTGGCTATGAAATATTCCTCACTTGATACTTCTAATGCCTTTCCTGCATTACAGTATTCGAGTGACCTAAAGTCAATATTATCTGTATAGTTAATAACACAGGCTTGCATTAGCCGATTAAACCTGTATTTACTGGTTTCACGCGGGGAGATGATTCGTAATGGTCGCTCCCATTGACTTGCTAGCGTAACAGAGAGTAACAAGGCCAGATCGAGCATGGATTGATTACGACTCTGCAACTCCGTCACCAGACTCAGTCGACATGCTTTTTGCGGATCATCAAAAACAACAAAGGGAGTTAATGCGGAATGTTTTAGTTCATCAATTTCAACCGGATTCATTCCATGAACAACAGTAACTTTGAACAATTTTTGATATATTTTTCTGACCAGCGCCAAAAAGCCATATCTTCTCCAGTAAAAGAGTACCTGTTCAATCATGAAAGTTAATGCACTCTTGGAGGCCAGGCGAAACCAAAATCTTCACTGTCCAGTGTGAGATTCGGATTGTATGCAGGATCATTTACCAGATACCTGCCCCATTTTTGTTTAATATAATCAGCCTCTCTGGATAATCTGGCTTTCTTTTCAGGTGTATCTTCATACCCACGTGTAGCTGATTCAAAATGATATAACTCTGCGTACGGGGTCCACACATTACGATAACCCAGTTCACGCACACGCAAGCAAAAATCGATATCGTTACAAGCAACTTGCAGGTCGATTTCATTTAATCCACCTACCTTTTCATAAAGTTCCTTTTTGACAATGAAACAGGCTGCCGTCACAGCCGAAAACTCGGACATGAGAGCCATCCTCCCATAATAACCAGCGTCCCCTTTTTCATGGCCTTTATGCGCATGACCGGCACAACTACCTATGCCCAGAATGACGCCACCGTGTTGCAAGGTATCATCCGGGTACCAGAGACAAGCGCCTACAACGCCAACCCCGGACTGCATTGCAATAGATACCAATTCAGATAACCATTCCGGGGTAATGACGGCAATATCATTATTAATCAAACCAACAATGTCACCTTTTGCCAACTTCACGGCAGAGTTATTCAATGCTGAATAATTAAACGGACTATCATCCCTGATTACTCTGACATGCGGTTCAGAATCAAGAGTCGCAAAATATTTTAATGTGGCAGGATCATCTGAACCATTATCGATTATGATAATTTCATAATTCCCGTAACTGGTTTTCTGGAGAATACTGGTTACACATTCACGTATAAATTTTAATCCATTTTTGGTTGGTATAATCAAACTAGCCAATGGAAGTTCCTTAGGTAATGCGTACTTAATACGAAATCCTGGTTCGGCATATACCCCGTGAGCATTGACTCCTAGTCGCTGAAAATGTTCATTTAATGCCCGCACACCAGACTCACGTGCCGCTTCCGGAATGTTTATAGTACGTGTAACACTATTGCCATGGGTGCGCAAATGAAAAAGTACTTGAGGTATGTGATAAATATCATCCTGCCTGATTACTTCCATATAGCGTAAGGCAAGATCAAATTCATACATTTCTGAAAATTGATCACGAAATCCACCCAGATTTCTAACAGTAGGTATGTGATAAAAGGTAGAATGACTAATCATGTATTGTGTATAAAAAAGGGTTTGGTTCCAGTCTGGTTTGAAATAGGGATCCAGTCTATTACCAGACTCATTTATTTTGTCCATATCAGAGTAAAATAATTTCGCCTCGGGGTTTTTGTTTATTGTCTCTATCAGACTGTACAGGGCAATTTCAGACATCAGGTCTTTTGCGTTCAGTATAGCGAACCACTCGCCAGTCATTTGTTCCAGCAAGGCATTCAACGAAGTGCAGATATTACTGTCGGTAGGTGAATTTATAATTTTGATTCTGGGATCGTTCTTATTATAACCTTCAAACGTCGAAAATTTAGATGCATGCGTGTTTTTATCAAATAGTACGAAGAGTTCCCATCTGGAATAAAGTTGCAAAATAATCGAATCTATCGATTCGTTCAAACGCTGATTCGAACAATCTTTTACCATTAACACGACAGATATGACTGGCGCTTGTGTCATTTTGTCTAGTTTAGACAATAAATGCGGATACTGTTGTTTCAATGGTTTTTCATAACGTCGTAGCCAGTCACCGTAGTCATTCCGATTTAATACTTCACCGGGATACAACAGATAGAAATATACACATCTAAGTTTAAATCTTACGGCATCAAAAACGCCAGAGACTCCACGTCTACTGTATATTTTTATTATCCGATCGAAAATATTCATGAAGTTTGAGCGCGACTTGTAGAAAAAATATTACATCAGATAGAAAGTTGTCTTCACAATTGTAAAATGACTTATTTACTCGCTGAATGGTCAAAATATTTCTTTAAAATCCGTAATGGCCTGGTAAGTTTCCAGCTAGTCGATTCCAGTACGCACTCCAGTTCATTTTTGATACTCAGTAGATTCGATATTATTGCATTTTGATTCGATATTATTGCATTTTGATTAGTTATACGTCGCTCAAAATCGTTAATTCGATTCAGACTAATTCCCAGTTGATTGTTATATGCAACCATCATTTTATTGGCATCTTGGTTAACTAGACTCAAACCAGAAATCTGCAACTGTTTAAACCGAGTCAACAAGCCGGCATATAGTGCATTACCAGTCGATGTGTTTTTCCAAACTTCACTTGCTTTTGTGAAATCAAACTTTTCAATAGCCATCAGGTATATCTGCTCTAGCAGTAACGACTGTTTCTTGGCATCAAAGAATTGTTCTGCCAATTTTTTTCCTGCCTTTCCAATTTGTTCTGCAACATCGGGGTTTGAAAATAATGTCATGCATTTTTCAGCTATCTCTTCTGCACTGCCGACTTTAAGGAGACAGGAATTAATGTGATCCTTGAATAAGTAAGTAATGTTAACATCTGGCATAACAACAGGTTTTCCCATGGCAAGAAACTCCGGCAGCTTGCATGACAGGCGGAGATCTTCAAATGAATTGTTTGAGCCTGGTTGGACAAAAACATCCGCTAGCGCCAGTAAGTCGGGTAATTCCGATCTGGAGACCACGCCCAGCTCAATAATTGCGGTATTGGCCTCTGGCGATAAATCATCCCGGAAATCCAGTGGCATTGGTCCTGTGCGTAACAGTTTACATGCCATTCCGCGCTGATTAATGATACCAACAGCAACACACAAGCTCTTTATGCTCTCCCTTACAAACTTGTTAAAGCCGCCGTGATAAACAATGACTTTATCACCCTTTGCAATACCAAGCCTGTTTCGTAATGTTATATCTGGCAGTCTTGGAGTGAATAAATCGAAGTCTATTCCTATCATGACTGTTTCGCAAGGAACCCAGGGAGGAACAGTTGGTTTTAGCTTGTCCTGAACTACAACCACTGAATCTGCAAGACCAGTGAAACTGTCCACATAACCAGGGTGAGACAAGCCACCAAGCAGTTTTTCTGAAAGCTCCTGATTGGTCAATTGATTAAGACTGGATGCGTCTAGATCGAATGCTTTTTCGGTAATCCAGCGCTCGTTGTCTTCAAGCGCAATGATTAACGGCGTTGTTATTCTGGACTGGTAAGAGGTTACAAAACGTCGTACGTATTCGCGGGGAGTACAGGCATGGATCACATCGGCTGGGCGGCCATTAGGAAACACTGAAAAAGGATCAGCTAATACAGTTTCGTAGAGTACTGGTGTGAATGATCTATTCTGATGCTGCTCGACTGTCTCAAGATTTAGAGGCACGGTAATAACACAAAGATGTCCGGCCTTACTTAGTTCACGGGCATATAATGCCAACGGTATCGAGCTGTTACTGCTAAAGTCACCGTATAATACAAACAATATGTTCATTATATATTCATTCTCGTCCCGCTGAAACTTTAAATCCTTTGCTCTTTAACAAAGTAAGTTGTTTAGCTTGATCAAGATCATGGGATACCATTTCTGAAACCATCTCGTCCAAGGTAATTTTTGGTACCCAGCCGAGCTTTTCTTTTGCTTTACTCGGATCACCGAGTAGAGTTTCTACCTCGGCTGGACGGAAGTAAGCCTGATCAATCTTGACAACTACATCTCCGGATTTTACTGCAGGAGCATCGGTGCCGGTGACTGTGCGCACACACGCTTGTTCATTGACACCTTTACCTTCCCAAACCAGTTCAATACCCAGTTTTTTAGCAGTTTTATTAACGAAGTCACGCACACTAAACTGCATACCTGTAGCAATGACAAAATCTTCAGGCTTGTCTTGTTGCAACATTAACCATTGCATTTCAACGTAATCCTTGGCGTGACCCCAGTCACGTAATGCATCAAGATTACCCATATATAGGCAAGCATCATGCCCCTGGGCTATATTAGTCATCCCACGGGTGATTTTACGGGTAACGAATGTTTCTCCCCGACGAGATGATTCATGGTTAAAGAGAATGCCATTGCAAGCATATAGACCATAGGCTTCCCGATAGTTGACTGTAATCCAGTAAGCGTAAAGCTTAGCAACAGCATAGGGTGAACGAGGATAAAATGGTGTAGATTCCTTTTGTGGAGATTCCCTGACTAAACCATACAACTCGGATGTACTCGCCTGATAATATCGAGTTTTTTTCTCTAACCCGAGGAATCGAATACCTTCCAAAAGTCGCAGGGCACCAATGCCATCCACATCAGCGGTGTATTCAGGTAAATCAAAACTGACTGCAACATGTGATTGCGCACCCAGATTATAGACTTCATCCGGCCGCACTTCTTGTAGAATGCGAGTGAGGTTAGAAGTGTCCGTCAAGTCCCCATAGTGCAACTTAAGCTTGCGGTGTGGCACATGCGGATCTTCGTAAATATGATCAATGCGCTGGGTATTAAATGAAGAGGCACGACGCTTAATCCCATGCACCTCATAACCTTTTGCCAATAGAAATTCCGCCAAATAAGAACCATCTTGGCCGGTAATGCCAATAATTAATGCGATTTTCATTGCTCTCTCCCTATTAAGAAATTATTTAAATTCAGTCGTAAAATCTGTGCATCAAACATCTTGCTAACCATCTGTTCGAAACTGACATAGATTTGATGAAATGATGATTATTGGTATCCGTTAGGGTTATTATTTTGCCAGCGCCACGTGTCTTCGCACATCCTGTCGATGCCCAGTTGCGCCTCCCAACCCAAGACGTTTTTAGCGAGCGTTGGATCTGCGTAGTATTCGGCTAAATCGCCTATGCGACGGTCTACGACTTCAAGGGGTACAGGCTTGCCGGACGCTCTCTCGAATGCACGAACCATCTCTAGAACGCTGTATGGTCGTCCAGCTCCCAAGTTAGCGGTGATCAGAGAATCATCGCGATTAATAACCCTGTCTAGCGCAGCCAAGTGACCGGCAGCCAAGTCCTCAACATGAATGTAATCTCTTCGGCCAGTCCCGTCGGGTGTTGGATAGTCCCCTCCGAATACGGAGAGCTTTTTGCGCTTGCCGACCGCGACTTGAGCGATGAACGGCATCAGGTTGTTTGGGATGCCTGCTGGGTCCTCACCGATCAGGCCCGACAAATGAGCGCCAACCGGGTTAAAGTAGCGCAGCAATGCGATGCGCCAAGAGAGCTGTGCCTTCTTGAGATCCCGAAGAATGTCTTCAACCATGAGCTTTGTTCTGCCGTAGACATTCACCGGCGCCAGTGGCATGTCTTCACGATATTGACTGCATCCAGGATCGCCATAAACTGTCGCCGAGGAAGAAAAAACGATGGTGTAAACACCTGCACGCATCATTTCCTCAAAAAGCACTATGCTTCCAGATACGTTGTTATCGTAATATTTGAGCGGCTCGGCTTTTGATTCGCCGACAGCCTTCAGCCCGGCAAAGTGAATGACCGCAACTATTGAATGATCTTGGAATGTATTGCGTATTGCTGATCGATCTCGAATGTCACCCTCAATAAAGTCGAGTTGCTTACCCGTGAGCTTGAATATTCTATCGATTACCGCCCGACTACTATTTGAAAGATTGTCAAAAACAACGACTGAAAAGCCTGCTTCAAGCAGCTGCACGACAGTATGCGAGCCAATGTAACCTGCTCCGCCTGTAACTAATACCTTCCCTTTCATCCAGTAATTCGCCAGTTTTGTCTATTGCAAAGATTACTACTCATTATTATTTTACCTTAAGAAAAAACGTGGGGTGCACCCTGTTTGTCAGATTTAGCCCTCACCTGCTCCTATCCACGACCTCCCACCCAGAATTGCCACGCCATAAAACGCACCTTCGGTGTGCCGCCGATGCATCAGACCAGGAAATTTTCTTCCTACCAACCACACCCACTTCATCATCTCAACCGGAATATCGCCATGCTCGCTCTGATTGACCTTCTTTCTCAATGACCACCGTTGCAAGGCTCCAGCAACAATTCAGAACTACTTCAAAAGGCAATAACTGTTCAAAACTCATCATTTTATTCTCGAATAAAATTCCGCCTTGGCCATTTGATCTAATCTGATTATCATATCTCTAAAAAGCTACCAATTGTACCGCAAAACAGGCAACGAATGATAGCCGAGGTCTTGCGGGAAGAGCAGGCTTTCCTGTTGGCCGTACCCGCGATGTTCGATGGCTTTGTGGAGCACAGTAAACTGGTCTCCTCGACGTGTCTATTGACCTTTGAGCGCAACCGCTACAGTGTACCGGCCAGCTTTGCGAACCGGGTGGTGAGCCTGCATGCCTATGCAGACCGACTGGTGGTGGTGGTGGTGGCGTTAGCTTCAAGTTTTGGCCGATTTGCTTCTGTTAAAAAGTTGCGTATGACTGCTTCGTCAAACACTCTGTTTAACGCAGCGTTATGTGTCAGCATAGTGCTTTGACTTGGCGCTTTGCCCATTTGTTCAATGCGCTTAGCGTCCAACTCGTCTATCGATTATGAGTCGACTGCTCTAACCAACTGAGCTATGGGCCCTATAACTTTTACAACTTTTTTTCCACAACTTAGTGCTTAGCTACTGACTATACATATAGTAGAAACAGCGAAAAAAGCACTAACAACAACGTCAAAAGTGTGTGAGCGGTGTGTAAGCTAAATACAGCACCAAAAACACGCTACAAGCCTCTATTTTATTGGGTTTCTGCCCTATAGCTTACCAGAGTGATTGGATTACCAGATGAAGGCAGCCCGGTTCCCGGCCTACCGTGATCTGACCGGCTTTGACTTTCCTCAGAGTAGCGTTGATGAGGCGCTCATCCGGGTCTTGCATCGCGGTGAATTTATCAACGATGCACAGAACGTTGTATTGGTCGGTGGTCCGGGGACAGGCAAGACCCATCTGGCCACGGCGCTTGGGATCCAGGCCCTGCAACATCAGCGTTACTGGGTACGCTTCCTCTCCACGATTGAACTGATCAATGCGCTGGAGCAGGAGAAACTCGCGGGGAAATCAGGGCGTCTCGCCCATCGCATGGTACACATGGATCTGGTGGTACTGGATGAACTGGGATATTTACCCTTCAGTCAGGCGGGTGGGGCCCTATTGTTTCAACTGATCAGCAAACTGTATGAGAAGACCAGCCTGGTCATCACCACCAACCTCGGCTTCTCCGAATGGTCGAACGTGTTTGGCGACCCCAAGTTGACCACCGCCTTGCTGGACCGTCTGACCCATCATTGCCACATTATTGAAACCGGCAACGACAGCTATCGATTCAAACAATCCACTACACAAAAAAAGGAGGGAAAAACTGGCAGACACAAACCCGTATAGGTCATAATCTGACCAACGAGAGACGGGTCAATATTAGATGCAAATACCGGATCAGTTTTAAATGCAAATCAACACCCACTCGTCTGCGACACTCACGTTATCTGCAGATTGCTGCTGATCCATTCCGTATGGCAACTTCTTTTAACCAAAATAAGCAGCACACACCTCTTGTGAGGTTCCATCCATGCGGACTTTCCCGTGCTCTAGCCAGATCGCTCGATTGCATGTGTTCATAACCAATTCCCGTGAATGACTCGCCATTACTAGAATACTTGCTGATTGAACTAATTCAGACATGCGAGCTTCAGCCTTGTGCCTAAACCCCTCATCTCCTACAGATAGCCATTCATCCATCAAAAGAATTTCTGGGCGAACGATCGTAGACACTGCAAATGCGAGACGCAGATGCATCCCCGTTGAATAGGTTCGCACGGGCATGTCAATAAAGTTCCCCAGTTCAGAAAAATCTATGATGTCATTGATTTTTTTACTTATGTCAGACTTCGTCATGCCAAGGAGTCCACCACGAATGAAAATGTTCTCTCTGCCATTAGCCTCAGGGTCTATGCCTAGCGAAATATCTATCAGAGAGCCAATCTCACCGACTATACGACACGACCCAAACGAGGATTCATAAACGCCACTTAGCAAACGCAACAGCGTACTTTTGCCCGCGCCATTGTGTCCGAGAAGACCTAGTCGATCACCATCTTTCAAGGTAAAGTTCAAACCTTCAAGTGCGCGAACAACAACGCACCCTGTTTGATCTATGCCTAAATGGCCACCTGTTGCGACCTGTATCAGGCGCTTCTTTACTGATCTGCTGTTTACGTTATAAATTGGAAAATCAACGCAAATATTGTTAAATTCGATGAAAGCCATAGTTTTCGTCTTTTATAGCCAGTAAGCAATACGTCGTTTGTAGCGACCATAAATCGTTAGAGCCATAACCCATCCAATCAATGCTAGTGCGAGTGATACCACCCAATTGTTCATTGTTGGAAATTGGCCGAGCAAAGGAGATCGGACAATTTCAAGCAAGTGAAACACAGGATTTAAAGGTAGTAAGTAAAGCCCCGCTCGATCGGATAATAGATTCGGCATCCACATAATCGGTGTTAAATAGAAACCTACTTGCATGATGCTTCCTACAATCTGAGGGAGGTCGCGGTACCTTGCACATATAACTCCAAGAATAAGTGCAATCCAAGTCAAATTTACAACCAATAAAATAAATCCAGGAATGCTAATGAATGCAACTAAAGTGAATGGTTTCCCAACAGCTAGAAACACAAGGGGTAAAATAACAATGTTGTGACCAAGAATCAAAACATTACGCCACATCATGCGCAGTATATGTACAGACAAAGGGAGCGGAAGTTGTTTTATGATGCCTTCTGCTACAATAAAACCAACACAACCCTCACTAACGATCGTGGATATAAAGCTCCATAGAATAATCCCGACTGCAAGAAATGGGAAAAATTCCGTTAGCGGTGCTTTGAAAATCTGACCAAATACAATTCCCATTGTCCCAATCATGATTGCCATACTGATAGTCAGCCAGAATGGCCCCAAAGCTGACCGCCTGTAGCGTTGACGAACATCTTGCCAACCAAGCATCCCTACCAAAGCGTAGCACCTTGCGGTAGCAACCAAGTCTGATAGTGCGGCTATTATATAGTTATTGATCATTAATAAGTTGGTCTCTATTTTATATTGCAACAGCTCACTGAAAGCTTCGAACGGTGTTTTCCAGCCTAACACTATAGCCATGGGTTCTACCCCGTGTCCACGGACGGTTATAAAAAGGTTGATAACTCTAAATCATTCTTCGCAACTCGTCGACGCATACGCGGATTGTGAAAGCGTTCAATGTAGTTAAATAGATCCGCTTTGGCTACATCCATCGTGCGATAAATCCTCCGGTTCGTACGTTCCCGTTTGAGCATCCCAAAGAAGCCCTCACAGGCCGCATTATCTCCGCAGTGACCAACAGCACTCATGGAGCAGACCAACGTATTCTGATTCAGGAAACGCTGATAGTCACTACTGCGAAACTGGCTGCCACGGTCTGAATGCAGGATCACTGACCATCCACCCTGGCGCTGCCATATCGCCATCTCAACCGCACGCATCACCATCTGACGGTCCTGCCGGTGATGCATTGACCAGCCGACCACTAGCTTGCTGAACAGGTCAAGGACGACACACAGGTATAACTTGCCTTCACCGGTCTTTATCTCGGTGATATCAGTCACCCATTTGGTCTCGGGCTCCAGTGCATTAAAGTCACGTTCCAACAGGTTTTGAACGCCTGGCGGTGGCAGACCGGGTTTGCCACGCACGCCACGCTT
>CANKCB010000012.1 GCA_947480335.1 Gammaproteobacteria bacterium
AATAAAGATCACCAGTGTATTGGAACGCTTGATATTACCCGTCAGTTTGCGCAGCGCCTGGGACATCAAGCGTGCCTGTAGTCCCATATGACTGTCACCCATATCACCTTCAATTTCTGCCTTCGGTGTCAATGCCGCGACCGAGTCGATAATAACCAGATCCACAGCACTGGATCTGACCAGCATGTCGGTGATTTCCAGAGCCTGTTCACCGGTATCCGGTTGTGATATCAGCAAATCCTCAATTTTCACGCCAAGCTTTTCGGCATATTTCGGATCCATCGCATGTTCCGCATCGACGAATGCCGCCGTGCCCCCTGCTTTCTGGATTTCCGCTGCAACCTGTAACGCCAGTGTGGTTTTGCCGGAAGATTCAGGTCCATAAATCTCGACGACACGTCCGCGCGGAAAACCACCAATTCCCAGGGCTATATCCAGCCCCAAAGAACCTGTCGACACTGATTCGACATCATGCGATATAGAGCCTTCACCCATACGCATGATTGAACCCTTGCCAAACTGTTTCTCTATCTGGCCCAGGGCTATATTCAAGGCTTGTTTCTTTTTCTCATCCATTGATTTAATCTCCACTGAATTGGTTTACTGTACAGGGATTATCCCACAAAATTCGGCCAAGGTAAGTGGTCCAAACTGATAGAACCCGAATTTGTATCTACCGATAGGACTATTCGTTAAAACCGTCCAGTTTCCGGTTGTTTATTGAGATTGCAGGCTAAGCCTTTGTTTAACTTGGCTGACAATCGTCATCTGGTAACTCTTGCTATCAACTGACATGCTGGTCGATGAAATTAATCAAGCCTTGTATCGCCATCAACACCGACTGCTCTCGTATGGCGACTCTGTCCCCTTCAAACTGCAAGGTAGTGGAGCTCAGATTGTGCTCATCTGCCCAGGCAAAACAAACCATGCCCACCGGTTTCTGTTCTGTGCCGCCATCGGGCCCGGCAATACCCGTCACCGCCACACTGATATGGGCATGACTGTTTAGCAGTGCTCCTCTGGCCATCTCAATTGCTGTGAATTCACTCACCGCACCTAAATTTTCCAGTGTGAGTGCTGTCACCCCCAACATTTCCATTTTCGATGAATTTGAGTAGGTAATAAATCCACGTTCAAACCAGCGTGAACTGCCGGCGCGATCTGTCATCGCTCTGGCGATACCTCCACCAGTACATGACTCAGCCACCACGACCATCCTGTCACATGCCAGCAAGGCATTTCCAATTGTTTCTACCAGTAAGGAGACTGTTTGTTCAGACATCGGTTATCGGCGTTCCCTGAAAAAATCCTGTAACAGTTTTGTGCATTCTGACTGCAAAATGCCTCCCGTGATACTGGCATGATGATTCAGTAACCCGTTCTCGAAAAGGTTTATCACGCTTCCAGCCGCACCGGTCTTGGGATCATAGGCACCAAATACAACCTGTGCCAGACGGGAATGGAATATCGCGCCCGTGCACATCACGCACGGTTCCAGTGTCACATACATGACAGCTCCAGGGACGCGGTAATTCTGTTTGTTGCTTGCAGCATGCCTCAGTGCGTGAATTTCTGCGTGGGCTGTAGGATCGATAGTAGTGATTGGCTGGTTCCAACCTTCACCTATAATTTGATCGTTTTCAACAATGACTGCGCCAACAGGAACTTCACCCTGTTCCTGTGCACGTCTGGCCAGCGTAATGGCATGTTGCATCCATTTTTCAGCATGTGGATCTTGAAAATCGGAATCAGTCACAGAACACTGTTCGTCAAAGAGTTGAAAAAATCACACCTGCACATTGCAGGGGGTATCCCTGCATATACATCAGGGTTTGTTATTCCCCAACTGGGAGGCTTGCGCCACACAGCTCACTGATCCAATTTTTCATTACTATTCATTAGGTTACAACTAGACCGGGTCTCTGGCTATTCCGCTATTTCAAAACAGGAAGTTGTCAATAAGCCGCTGTAATCTGAATACAACTGGCATAAACAAGTTACTGAGTATGCCGGTGAACATCAGTAACAGGACTATCATCATGCCGTAGGCTTCCAGTCGGTTATACATTATTGACAAGCGAACAGGTAACAATGCACTGACAATGCGACTGCCATCCAAAGGTGGTATCGGTATCAGGTTTAATACCATTAATGTGATATTGATAAAGATTCCAGCCATCGACATGGCGACAAATGGCAAGGCATAGTTCTGCTCCGCCACGCCTGAGATCAGCATCAACTTCAATAACAGGGTCCAGAAAATCAACATCAGCAGGTTTGCGGCGGGTCCGGCAACAGCAACCCAGGCCATGTCATGACGGGGCTTACGCAAGTTGCGCCAGTCCACCGGAACCGGTTTTGCCCAACCAAGCAGAAATGGTGTAAAGATTAGCATCACAATCGGCACAAGTATGGTCCCAACCGGATCGATGTGTTTGAATGGATTGAGCGTTAACCTGCCCATCAACCTTGCAGTCTGGTCGCCCAGCTTGCTCGCGACCCAACCATGAGCCACTTCATGAACAGTAATTGCAAAAATTACCGGTATTGAATAGATAATTATCTTCTGGACCAGGCTAAACTCAGGCATGCCCGTTCATCCTGGTGCTAGTCGTTTTCAATCCTGCACTTCCGACCAACCGGCAGTCTGATCAGACCTTGTTTCCCGCTTTTGCCCCAGATGCTTGAAATCATAGGCATTAAAATCGGCAAGATGAGAAGGTACGATATTCTGGACAGCAGCAAAGATTGTCTCCACCCTGCCAGGATATTTTTGATTCCAATCATTGAGTAACTGTTTCATTGCCTTACGCTGCAAATGTTCCTGCGAGCCACACAAATTACAGGGAATGATCGGAAACCCTTTGGACACAGCATATTGCTTGATATCGCTTTCCTTACAATAGGCCATTGGGCGTATGACCACATGCGCACCATCATCACTGAGCAGTTTCGGTGGCATCGCTTTAAGCTTTCCGCCATAGAACATGTTCAAAAACAGGGTTTCAATAATGTCATCCCGATGGTGACCCAGTGCAATCTTGGTGTATCCCTGTTCCTTGGCAAACCGGTACAAAATACCACGGCGCAAGCGTGAACAAAGTCCGCACATGGTCTTGCCTTCTTCTACGACACGCTTGACCACACTGTAGGTGTCCCGTTCCAGAATATGATAAGGCACCCCGAGTTTGCCCAGATATTCCGGTAATACATGTTCTGGAAAGTCAGGCTGTTTCTGATCCAGATTTACTGCTACCAACTCAAAACTGACCGGTGCATTACGTTGTAGACTGAGCAGAACGTCCAGCATTGAGTAGGAATCAGCGCCACCCGACAGGCAGACCATAACCCGATCGCCCTCTTCTATCATATTAAAATCTTCAATAGCCGTACCGACATTACGCCGCAGGCGTTTCTGCAACTTGTTAAAGTCGTATTCTTCTTTTCTGGAAACGGCTTCCATCTTGGCACTTTACCCTGATAATTGTAAAAATTGATTATACGCAGATCAGGCTCTGGCTGAAATGACTGTATTTACGGGCTGTTTGGCAACGATTTAATCTTGTTACAGATAAAAAACCCCGCACTTGGCGGGGTTGTACATTCCAGACAACAGCTTGCTCACGCTTCCTGTTGCTGCACCATCACTTCAACTGCATGGTATCCTTTTGGGCCCTGCTCTGCCTGATAAGTGACGCTTTGACCTTCAGCCAGCGTTTTGTAACCTTCCGACTTGATCGCCGAGTAATGCACAAATATATCTGCTCCCCCGTCTTTTGGTTCGATAAATCCAAAGCCCTTCGCATTATTAAACCACTTAACAATACCATTACCCATCTAAAGCCCCCCCATCTATAGAAAAATAGTGAATATGCAGCTGGTAAATATAACCGGCAGGAACGACTTGAATTTCACACCAGATACTACCAATTCCCCTGTTTACTGCATGCTCAAAAACCAGAATAGACCAGATTTTCCGGTTTTGGCAAATTCCCGCCGGTTATTTCTGACCAGAATGTAGTATCCGGCTATATAAAAAACCTGATTCATGTATAATTCGCCGCCTTTTAAAGACAGCCCGTATGACAGACAAAATTCGAAATATCGCCATTATCGCTCACGTTGATCATGGCAAAACTACACTGGTTGACCAGTTGTTGACCCAATCAGGAACTTTCAGTAGTCGTGCCGTCATGCCAGAACGGGTGATGGACTCTAACGATCTGGAAAAAGAAAGAGGCATTACCATCCTGGCCAAAAACACGGCACTGGACTGGAAAGGCTACCGTATCAATATCATAGATACTCCGGGACACGCTGATTTTGGTGGAGAAGTAGAGCGTGTCTTGTCGATGGCAGATTCCGTATTGTTGTTGATCGATGCCGTTGATGGTCCGATGCCGCAGACCCGCTTTGTCACCCAGAAAGCTCTTGCGCGAGGACTGAATCCGATCGTCGTCATTAACAAAATTGACCGTGATGGCGCCAGACCGGGCTGGTGTGTGGATCAGACCTTTGACCTGTTTGATAGGCTCGGTGCCAATGACAAACAGCTCGACTTCCCTGTGATTTATGCCTCGGCAAAACAGGGCTACAGCGGTGCCGACATGCAACATATCGAACAGAATATGGATCCGCTGTTCCGTGCCATCATTGAACACGTCCCCGCACCCGCAGTCGATGTCAACGGCCCATTCCAGTTACAAATTAGTGCACTCGACTATAACAACTATGTCGGCATGATCGGTATCGGTCGTATCACTCGTGGTGAGATTAAACCGAATACGACGATTGCGAACGTCAAGGCGGACGGAACCATCAAACGCGGCAAGATTATGGCAATATACCGTCTGCTCGGTATTGAGCGGACTGAAATCGAAAAGGCTTCAGCCGGTGATATTATTGCAATCAGCGGTATTGAGGAACTAAACATCTCCGACACACTGTGCCACCCGGATACCCCGGAAAAATTGCCGGCATTAATCGTAGATGAACCGACCCTGACAATGACCTTCCAGATCAATGACTCCCCGTTTAACGGCAATGATGGTAAATATGTTACCTCCAGACAGATTCGTGAACGTCTGTTCCATGAGTTAAAACATAATGTGTCACTACGCGTTGAAGAAACTGAAGACCCTGATAAATTCAAGGTGTCCGGTCGCGGCGAACTGCACTTGGGTATCCTGATTGAAAACATGCGCCGCGAAGGTTATGAATTCAGTGTATCGAGACCCGAGGCCATACTGAAAGAAATTGATGGCGAACGCTGCGAACCTTATGAACAACTGACCGTGGATATGGAAGCTACCTATCAGGGTGCTGCGATGGAAATGCTGGGCAACCGCGGTGGTGAACTGGTCGATATGATCCCGGATGGTCGAGGTCGCGTACGTCTGGACTATGTCATTCCAGCCAGAGGTATTATTGGTTTCCGTACTGACTATCTGACTGCCACAGCAGGCACAGGTTTAATCTATCATGTGTTCGATCATTACGGCCCGTACAAGAAATCGATCCGTAACCAACGTGCCAATGGCGTGCTGATATCCAATGGCGAAGGCAAGGCACTGGCCTATGCGCTGTTCAACCTGCAGGAACGTGGCCAGCTGATGATCGGTCACGGTACCGAGGTCTATGAAGGCATGGTTATCGGTTTGCATTCACGCGACAATGATCTGGTCGTCAATCCAATAAAAGGTAAACAGCTGACCAATATGCGTGCTGCCGGGAAGGATGATAACGTCATCCTGACACCACCTATGCGTTTGTCGCTGGAACGCGCACTGGAATTTATCAATGACGACGAACTGGTCGAAATTACGCCAAAAAATATTCGTATCCGCAAGAAAAAACTGAAAGAACACGAGCGCAAGCGCACTGGACGTCAAGCAGAACTGGCCTGAGACTGTTAGGGGCACAGCATGCTGTGCCCCTAAAATACCTTGCTGCACCCCTGCCAGAAAAACCGTATCGCAAAATGGTTGACACTTTAATTAGCTCTGCATACTCTCCCACGGAGATTTAACTTTTAGTTACTGTTTCGGGGGATTAAATGTACCGGTCATCAGTCCGCAATCTATTCATCATCAGCCTCGTCTTTAACAGTTTGATGCTTCCTCGTGCTGTCAGTGCACAGCAAGGCACACTGCAATTACTGACACTACCAGCCGGTTCGATGGCCTATGGTGTAGGCGTGACACTCGCTGCCACGATTACCCGTAATTCCCCGTACACAACTATTATTGCCGGTTACGGTGGGGCCCAGGTCATTGTGCCTATGCTTGAAAGTGGTCGCGCCGAACTCGCCCTGATAAATGCCAATGATGCAGCGCAGGGTTTTCGGGGAGAGTTACCCTTTCACAAGGCCAATAATAATCTGCGTTTGATTTCGAATGCGTATGCGAATACCGTCGGTATCATCGTTGCCCGTGATTCAGACATCAAATCAATCAGCGATATCCGCGGCAAGCGAGTAACAGGGGCCTTTTCATCACATAAATCCTGCGAACAACTGGCCGAGGCTCAAATGGCGAATATGGGATTGACGCGTGATGATGTGAAAATTGTGCCAGTCAGCAGCCCTGTGGCTTCAGTTGAAGCATTGTCAGAAGGTCGTGCTGATGTGGCCTTATGTGCCACTCCCGGCATGCCGGCAATACTGGAGGCTGGTACCAAAATTGGCATACGCTATATCAGCCTGGATCCTTCTGCAGCAGCCGTGCAAAACATGAAGGCTGTCTTCACTGCCGGTGCAATTGCGCTCGAACCCAAGGGAGCCATTCCCGATCTGACCGAAGACACCTATTTTCTCGAATACGATTATTATCTTGTTGGCAGCACACATCTGGCCGATACCGCCGTAAAACAAATACTGACTGTGCTGTGGGATCAACATGACAATCTCGTAAAGGAAAACCGCGAGTTTTCCTCCTGGTCGCCGGCACGTATGGCCCTGCCGGGCAGTACCATTCCTTATCACCCAGCTGCGATTGAATTTTTCAAAAGCAAAGGCATCACGCTTCCCTGATAAACATGAAGACGAACAGCATCAGGACGGCATCACTACTCCTGCGCGCCTTGTTATTGATTACCGGCGCAGCCTTTGTATTTGATGTGCCAGCCGACTATTTTGGCATGGCCATCTGGCAGGAACAGATTGGACTGGTCATGATTGGGCTGGTCAGTGCCGATATTTTTATACTTTATAATCTGTCAGGCAAACACCGCATTGAAAATAATCTCGCCTCGTCTAAAGTCGATCTGATCCTTGCTCTGATTTCTCTCATCGTATTCAGTTATTCCACCTGGAATTTTGCAGAACTGGTTGAATACGGTTATCTGGATAATCCACGCGGACTGGCTGTTTCTATCGCGGCCATCCTGCTGGTCTGCGAAACCACCCGTCGCACCTGTGGTTGGTCGTTGGTGGTGGTTCTGTTCGGGTTCTTGGTATATGGATTGACCGCCAGCCATTTCACCGGTCTGCTACAAGGTCGAGAAGTCGGTCTGTACGAGCTGATTACCTACACTGTACTGGATCCAAGTGGTTTACTGGGTTCGTCACTGACTGTTGTGACCACAACCGTGCTCGCCTTTGTAGTATTTGGCGCCACCTTGTTTGGACTTGGAGGAGGCAAGCTGTTTCTGGATCTGGCCATTTCCGGTATGCGTGGTAATCGTGGCGGTGCCGGGAAAAGTGCCATTATTGCCTCCACACTGTTTGGTACCATATCAGGTAGCGCTGTCAGCAATGTAGTCACCATCGGTATCGTCACCATACCGTTGATGGTACGTTCCGGCTTTAGCAAAAACGATGCGGCCGCCATTGAAGCGGTTGCCTCTACAGGCGGACAGATCATGCCACCCATCATGGGTTCTGCTGCGTTTATCATGGCCGATATGCTGGCGATACCTTATTCGAACGTGGCCAAGGCCGCATTATTACCGGCATTGTTATATTACTTCACCCTGTTTCTGCAGGTTCATTTCCGCGCAGCAAAACAGAATATCCGCGCGCTCGACACAGCTGAAATTCCGCCAGCGCGGGAGACCTTGCGACAGTATTGGCCATTTTTGATTCCGGTGGCTGTGCTGGTGTATCTGCTTTTCAGTAGCACCATACCTCCGCAAAAACTGGCGTTTATTTCGGCAGCGATTTGTGTAGTAGCTGCAATGATGACACCGATGCGTCCGACACGGGAACGCGTAATCAGCATCATTGATGCCACTGGTTCGGGCATGATCAGTATTATTCCGGCAGTCGCTGTTGCCGGAATCATGATAGGCATCCTGTCGATTACCGGTCTCGGTTTTACCTTTGGCATGAGTGTCGTCGATCAGGCCAGTGGTAATCTGTTTTTATTGTTGGTCCTGACTGCGCTCGCCTCTCTGGTACTTGGCCTCGGACTGCCAACCACTGCCGTATATATCGTCATGGTTGGACTGGTTGCACCAGCGCTCATCACAGCTGGCGTTCCCGATCTGGCGGCGCATCTTTTTGTATTTTATTTTGGAGTGTTGTCCATGATCACTCCTCCCGTGTGTCTGGCCGCGATGGCAGCCGCATCCATTGCCGGCAGTGATTTTATGCAAACCGGATTTTCGGCCATGAAACTCGCCTTCACCGGATTTTTTGTTCCATTTTTGTTTGTGCTGGCACCAGGACTGTTATCGTTTGACGTATTGAGTGGCCACTACTGGCTGCAGGTCATAAGTGTATTAATCGGTTTTACCTTGCTGGCATCCGCTTTTGAAGGCTACCTGTTCAAATTACTGGGTAGACCTGAACGTTACATGATGGTCATTCTGTCCATGTTGTTATTTGGCAGTTTGACCAGACCATTCTGGAGTCTGTTATTTGTTGGAGCAATTACGGCATGGCTACTGTGGATGTATAACACCAACCGGAATCAATCTGCGCTGGTCAGATAATTCCGGTTGATTTTGAACGCGCTGTCAGTTGTCGGTTACTAACGAAGGCCCGATACGATTGACCCGGATTGAATCACGATAAAAGCTTGGATGCAGTGGATCCAGTCTGACTTTCACCGCTGCCTTCTCTCCACCATAACCATCCGGATAGATCACCACATCTTCAGCAGGTAGCAGCCTGTCCATCAGTTTCATCGAACCATCCGGAAAGATGGTCAATATTTCCGGTTCTTTTTTGTCAGCGACGATCGGTGCTGCACCACACGCAGCCAACAGCGAAATCGCCAAAACCAGGCTGACTAACTTTACTTTTGATAAGTACATCACACTACACCTCTTTTATTAACTCTTTGATGTAACTATAGGACATCTATAGAAAATAACTGAGACTATTTTCACAGTCAAGCAACTCTTTCGACCAGAAATTGTGGTTTATTTGTCATTTTCCAACGAAACATGGTATTAACCCGTCGTTTTCACATCTTTTGTCGATGCTCAAAAACCCCGGTTTTTTTATTCATCTATTTACTTTGCCTGAAATTAATCAGCATTTTTGTCCCTGACATTACCAACGATAATCAGTAAGGGTCTATCCTGTTATGTATCGAAAATAATAAGCGGTAGACCTCACGACTCGTGATTAAATATACTGAAGATTGAACAAGGGGAGACGTATTCACTACAACGGGTCCGGCCCTTTAATATCATCTACAACAGGGCTATGCAGATCCAGATGCCAACAGGTTTCCTTTTCACTCTATTTCTATCGTTGTGTACCATTTGCACCGGTGTTGTTCAGGCCGCAACCGCCGAGGCAATTGCTGCCAATGAACTACCCGGCGCAAGTACCACACCGGATAGCTCCGAAAATAATATCGTCAGTTATACCGCTTCGTATTTTGCCCAGTTTCAACCGTCCACGGCACTGGACATGGTGCGTCAGGTTCCAGGATTTCGTCTTGAAAACAACAGCAGTACACGCGGTTACAGTAATGCGCTGGGCAACCTGTTAATTAACGACAGACGACCGGCAGCAAAACAGGACCAGCCTGTCGATATCCTGTCTCGCATCCCGGCAGATCTGGTCGAACGCATTGAATTGATTAGAGGGCCTGTCCGTGAAATTGACATGCAGGGTCAGGCCAGTTTGATCAATATTGTGTTACGGGAAAATATACCGGTCTCATTGCAATGGGACAGTTATTTGAGAAAAACATTCGAGCACGGTGGCTTGACACCGAAGGCCAGCATCTCTCTGTCGCATAACTGGCAAGGTATCGACTATAACACCGGTATTGGCTTTCGACGTTCGCGGGTTGGTAATGTAGGCGAGGAAAACATCCTGACCGGTAATAACCAGTTAACTGAAATACGTTATGGTCAACGCGAAAACCGCAATACCTTCATTCCCGGCAACCTGAATGCATCACGCTGGTTCGGCGAAAATTATGTAAGGCTGAACCTGAATTTTCTACGGGTTGAACACATCTGGAACCAGTCAAACCGACGTCTACCACAGATTAGTGGTGGCACTGCCCGAAACCAGTATATCCACCGAACTTCCAATGAACCAAACTACGAGGCTGGACTGGACCTCGAACGCGCTCTTGGATCTGATCTGACCGGCAAAATGATTTTGCTGTTCTCGCGTGGTTATGTGGACTCGGTCGAATCACAACGTTTACTGGATAACCTCGGCAACCTGTTACTGGTAAGAACCGCAGATGTCTATAATGTGACCAGTGAAGCCATCTCACGACTGGAGTTTGACTGGTCAGGAATCGAGCAACACAACATCCAGTTGAATCTGGAAGGCGCCTACAATCAACTCGATGGCAAATTCAACCAGATTGATGAAATTTGTTCTAGCAGGCGTTATATTTTTGTCCCCGGCGCAAATTCGCTTGTGGAAGAATCCCGTGGGGATTTCATGCTGAAGGATATCTGGTCACTCGGTGAATTTGAACTTGATTACGGCATGGGTGCTGAAGTTTCAACTTTGAGCCAGAGCGGTGATGTGGAACAGACTGAACATTTCTTTTTTCTCAAACCACAGACAGTATTGAGCTATTCACCAAAACAGGGCAACCAGTCGCGTTTGCGACTTGCCAGAGAAGTTTCGCAACTGAATCTGGAAGATTTTGTCAGTGCCACCGTATTTGAAGATGATGATCTGGCACTGGGTAATCCGGATATACGCCCTTCCCGCACATGGGTAGCTGAGTTAAGTCATGAGCACCATTTCAACAAGGACAGCGTGGTCAAACTGACGGCCTATCATCACTGGATCACCGATGTGCTGGATTTGTTACCGCTATCAGCCAGTTTTGAAGCGCCCGGTAATATTGGCGATGGGCGTCGTTGGGGCGTAGTGATCGAATCGACCTTTCCCCTGCAATGGACCGGACTGACTGGTGCCCGATTGAAACTGAAAGCGCGTTGGCAGGATTCCACCGTCGTTGATCCAGTCACCGGATTGAACCGTGTACTTTCCGATGTAAACAGCACCAGCGATTCGGATTTCTTTGATGTCGAAAACCGTTATGTTTACAACATTGATTTTCGGCAGGACTTCAAACAAAGCCGTGTCGCCTGGGGCTTTGTATTGCAAGATCGAGCGGAACAGTTACGCTACAAGGTCAATGAACTGGAAATGAATGATGATACTACGGAATTAAACACCTTCATTGAGACCACACGCTGGTTCGATATGAAGATACGTGTCGATCTTGAAAACATTCTCGACTTTGAGGAAATCCGCAATCGCACCGTCTATACCGGCGCACGCGGTCTTTCAGCCATTCGTACATTTGAACAACGCAATCAAACCGGCGGCCCCAGAATATTTCTGACGCTTAGCGGAAGCTATTAGTCCAGTTTAGGGTTACTATCAAGTTTCAAGGTTTTTCTTCCAGCCACGAGGTTCTATCATATCCATACTCTATACCAAAACCAGCCCTGAACATTTGTTCTTGCAAAACCATCTGGTCATGTGCCCACTCACACGTAACCGCGCCATTGGCAATATTCCCAATGCCTTGATGCAGCAGTATTACTCCCAACGTGCCAGCATGGGACTGATCATTACCGAGGGTACTTCTCCTTCACCGAATGGTCTGGGTTATCCGCGTATACCGGGTATATTCTCGCAGGCACAGATCGATGGCTGGAAACCAATCACCCAGGCGGTTCATGCTGGTGGTGCAAAAATTTACATGCAACTGATGCATTGTGGACGTATCAGTCATCCTTTAAACCTGCCGGCAGGTGCCAGACTGATGGCTCCATCCGCGGTAGCTGCTGCTGGCGAAATGTATACAGATGCCGAAGGTTTGAAACCCCATCCTGTTCCACAAGCGATGACTGATGCAGATATCAAGTCGGCCATCAATGAATTTGTGCAGGCCGCACGCAATGCCATTAGCGCCGGATTTGATGGCGTAGAGTTACACAGTGCGAATGGCTATTTACTTGAACAGTTTATTCGACCGAACACAAACCAGCGCACTGATAATTATGGTGGCTCAATCCAGAACCGGGCCCGCTTTGTGCTTGAAGTGGCACAAGCTACGATCAATGCCATTGGCAAGGATAAGGTTGGTATTCGTCTTTCTCCCTATGGTGTATTCAATGATATGCCCATGTATGAAGCGATGGAGGCAGACTACGCCTATCTGGCAGAACAATTAAACGCCGTGGGAGTCACCTACATCCATCTGGTCGATCATTCTCCAATGGGTGCACCGGCCGTACCTGACACGATCAAGCAGACATTCCGCAAGCTGTTCAAGCGCACACTGATTCTGTCCGGTGGTTATGATGCTGTGCGTGCAGAAGCGGATTTGGTTTCTAATAAATGTGATTTGATTGCGGTGGGCCGTCCTGTTCTCGCCAATCCGGATCTGATTGCACGCTGGCAATCCGGCGCAATGTTAAATGCACCAGACATGGCGACGTTTTATACCCCCGGTGCGGCAGGCTACACCGATTACCCATTACTAGGTAAATAAAGTCCAGTTTATCCCGGGTGTGCATGGATCACACCCGGGAGTACATTTATTAACTTAACCTGCAGTACACCCGCCAGGGTTTTCCTGATTGCCAAACAAGACCGTGTAAAATACGATCACTCCATGTTCCCGCTACGCGATGACAATCCACATTTTCTTACACCTTATGTAACCTGGCTGATAGTCGGTTTGAACATACTTGCCTGGGTTCTATTACAAGGTATGGGAGCAGAACCCGCCTTGTCAAAATCTGTGTGTCTACTCGGACTCTTGCCAGCAGAGCTATTGCAATCCGCTCCAATCAACAGCGCATTCCAGATAGGGCCGGATTTGTACTGCACCGTATCGGACAGCGCATCCTGGATTACTGTGATCAGTCATATGTTCATGCACGGCAGCTGGATGCATATCATCGGCAATATGTGGTTTCTGTGGATATTTGGTAACAACGTTGAGGATTCAATGGGACATCTGCGCTTTCTGGTGTTTTACCTTTTATGCGGACTGGCCGCAGCTGGCTTGCAAATTACTGCTGATCCCTCCTCCATCATTCCGATGGTGGGCGCATCCGGCGCGATTGGTGGCGTAATGGGTGCGTATATCATGTTGTACCCACGTGTTACCGTGCATATGTTTGTAGTACTTGGTTTTTACATGACCACCTTTGCCATGCCGGCATTCTGGATGTTGGGTTACTGGTTTGTGTTACAACTGCTCGGTGGTTTCAGTTCTGTTGGCGCAAGCGGTGGTGGCGTTGCATTCTGGGCGCACATAGGAGGATTTGTTGCCGGGGCCCTACTGATACTCATTTTCCGTGATGTCGAACTGGTCAGACGTCATCCATATCATGGATGGCATAAGCGGTCAGTGAACCCGTATCGACGTCTGCGCTGAATATCTATCTGCACAAGGGAGCCTGCAACCCTGTCGTAATACTCCGTCATATTGTTTCTCCATATCATCATATTCTTTAACCAGCCTGTAACCCTTGTTAGATAGAATGCTTCTCATTTAGATACGACAACACATACTTGTTATCTATTTTTACATTAACCAAGAGGAGTTTTTTTTCATGTTTAAATTCAATAACTTGAATAAGCGACCATTTCTCCTTGTTCTGCTAGCACTTGGTGTTGCCAGTAGCACAGGTATTCTGACTACAGAAGCCCAGACAGGTGGCGCTGTAGAAGAAGTGAAAGTAATAGGACGACGGCCTATAGCCGAAGGTAATGCCGCCGCGCTTGCGGCACAACGCGCTTCTGATTCACTTGTTAGTGTAATCGCCGCTGACTTGATCGGAGATTTGCCTGACCAAAACGTAGCATTTGCAGTCGGTCGATTGCCCGGCGTTGCAGTAGAGCGTGACCAGGGTCAAGCACGATATATAAACTTGCGCGGTGCCCCGGTGTACTGGACCACCTTGTCTTTCGATGGCCTCAGCGTTGTAAGTCCGGAAGGACGTGCTTCACGCTTTGATAACATTCCATCTGCAATTGCGAGCCAGATTACTGTTGAAAAAGCAATTGTGCCATCCATGGCCGGTAATACCGTGGCGGGTAACGTCGATATCCGCACACGTCGTGCGTTTGATTATCCAGGCCAGAAGATCACTGGCAAAATTGGTGCCGGTAAAGTCGAGCTCGGCGGCGGTGATGAAGTAGACACTGCACTGGTCTATTCGAACATCTTTTTGGAAGGCAAACTTGGAGTAGTAGCGCAGGGTTCGTACTACAGCCGCGAAATGGCGACGGATAATTGGGAAACTGATCCGTACCTCAGTAACATCACCAACCCAACCAAACACTTCGCGCGCGAGCATGAGAACAAGCATTACCGCCTGACGCGCGAGAATATTTCTGCGACGATGCGATTTGATTATAAAATCGATGAAGAGAATACAGTTTTTGCGAGCACGATCAACACTCTGTACCATGACGATGAGTTGCGCGATAATTTCATCACGCGTCTGGATCAGGGCACTGATGCGTCCGGCGCGAGCTATACGAGCGCGGGTTTTATCAATAATAACGACCCGACTTTCGGCACCTCCTATGGTGCACGTATCAATGCCCGTATTGATTATCGAGATAGTAAGGAATACACATCGACCAATACTCTGGGCGGTGAGCACGACTGGTCGGATTGGGATGTGTCGTGGCGCCTGAATCACACTTTTACGCAGGATGGTCGCGACACTCCCGTGACAGCAGCGTTGCAAAGTCCTTCTAGTTTTCTCTTACGACCGACTGTGGAATATGATCTCCGTGATGGTGATGTAAACACCATACGTTTATTCCGTACGACCGGCGTTACCGGTGAACGCATTAAAGGCGAACAGGTCACCAAGATAGAAGACTTCGATTTTCCCATGCAGAGCATTTCGCAGATAGAAGGTGCTGATAAAACCCGGGCAGAAACAGTCAAACTTGATCTCGGCCACATGTCAAAACTGTTTTCCCTGCCGACCAAAATCCAGCTTGGTGGTCTCTATACAGACCGCACCAAAACCTCCAAGGATACAAACTATCTGCGAAGCTTTTCGACAGGCACCATTCCAAAATGGTCTGACTTTGCAACCAATATTGGTTACCTTGGCAACCAGGATTTGAATTACACCTTTCGTTATACCGACAAGACCATCACCACTGATTTCATGAACGAACAGATTCGCAACGGTACTGCCAAATTGCAGGACACACGTGCGAATTATTGGGAAGTGACTGAAGCTATTGGTGCATTGTATGGCATGGCCACAACGGAATTCACCTGGGGTAATATTGTATATGGTGCACGTGTCGAGCAAGTTGAAAATACTGGCAAAGCGTACGTGGCTTTCCCCGCTACCGGCAGCACACCTGCAGAAACGAGACTGGTCGAAACCAAAAGTGAAGACACGCTGGTTTATCCAAGTGCGCACTTGAACTGGAATTACAGCGATAACATCAAGCTGCGTTACAGTCTGACGACCTCAGCGTCGCGTGCTGACTTCGATGACCTGCGTCCAAACTTTACAATTAATGATGCGGCGCAAACAATTTCCGGCGGTAATCCTGATGCGAAACCTGAAAAGCAGACTGGTCTCGACGCTTATCTTGAATGGTACATGCCATCAGGTGATTTCTTTTCTGCGGGTGTTTTCTACAAGGACATCAAAGATGTACTCGTGCAACAGGCAAGCACCTTTGGTCTGGATACACTGGATGTGGCGGGCATAGATCGTTCAGGTTATCAGCAGACCAGCGTTGGCAATGCAGCTGATGGCTATCTGAAAGGTTTTGAACTGGCTTATGTCGCGAGCGCAGAACGCCTTGTGCAAAGCATGAACCTGCCCGACTGGATGGGGGGCTTTGGTCTAAGCTTCTCCGGCACATGGACTGATTCAGAAGTGAATATCCCGTCTGTTGGTGGTGTCCCCGAGCGGACCATCAGTGTGCTGGGTACTTCCGATCGAGTATATAACCTGCAGGGAATCTACGAAAAATATGGTCTGACAGTCAGGCTTGCTTATCAGTATCGTACACCGTGGGGTCAATCAGTTGGCACTTACAGGGTAATCAATGGCAAAGTCTATCCAGTTGATAATGGTGATATCTACTGGGACACCGACGACGAAATGGATTTGTCTGTGCGTTACCAGATCAACCCCAGGATCGAGGTGTTTATTGATGCGGTCAACCTTACCAACAAAGGTGCGCGTCGTTACGGTGATGAATCACGTTACCCGATCGAATACGAAAAATTTGGTCCGCGTTATATCGGTGGTGTCCGGTTCAACCTGTAAGACAGTAGCAACAAGAAGAACACAGATGCACTTTATACAAAGTGTGACCCTGAAAGTAGGGGCGGGACTGTTAATCGCAGTCTCGCCGCTCGCTATATTTTCCTCCGACAGCATTGCGGATGAAGCAGCGTTGACGCCTCGAACAGTGACCGAGGCCGTACGCTACGACACAGATGACCCTGCCATCTGGATCAACACGGCTGACCCTGCTGCCAGTCTCGTCATCGGTACCGACAAGGATTCTGACGGTGCACTCTATGTTTTCGATCTGCGTGGAAAAATACTACATGACAAGGTGGTTCGCGGCTTGTTGCGCCCCAACAATGTCGATATTGCATATGGAATCATGGTGGGTGGTAAACTCATTGACGTCGCGGTAGTTACCGAACGTTATGCACATCGTCTGCGTGTATATCGCTTGCCCGATATGACACCAATCGATGGTGGTGGTATTCCTGTGTTCGAAGGCGAGCAGGCACGCGATGTAATGGGTATTGCTCTATACACGCGACAGAGCGACAGTGCACTGTTTGCGATTGTAAGTCGTTCAGATACTTTCGCTCCCACAAATGGCTACCTGCATCAGTATCGTCTCGTCGATGATGGGAGCGGACAAATCAGAGGGTTGTACACGCGTGCATTTGGTGCCTGGAGTGGTGTAAAGGAAATTGAGGCAGTTGCTGTCGATAATGAGCTTGGTTATGTCTATTACAGTGACGAACATTATGGAATCCGCAAATATCTTGCGGATCCTCTCGCTGAAGATGCCGATGATATGCTCGCAGAGTTTGGCAAAACCGACTTCACGTCGGATCATGAGGGAATATCCATTTACAAGCGCGACGATGGTACTGGCTATCTGCTCATATCGGATCAGCAGGCTGATCTGTTCAATGTATATGCACGCGAAGGAACACACGGCAATCCGAACGAGCACAAACTGCTCGCACGGATCAGGCTAAGCACCATAGAGAGCGATGGTAGTGACATTTCGTCCGTTGCTCTACCGGGTTTTGAGGGTGGATTGTTCGTCGCGATGTCTACAGACAAGACCTTTCAATTCTACGCAGTGAAAGACCTGTTACGCGCCGCCAATCTGACACCGTAAGCGCTGCTTGCCCTGCGGCCAAACATGCTTTTTTCTGGATAAGTGTGGTAATCCACAAAACCTCCAGCTATTAATCCCTGTGCTTGATAAAATGTTGACAGTACGCACCCGCAGCACTGACTTTAACAATAATCACTGAGCGTCTGTCGAAGATTATGTAAAAACTGAACTTCATACAGAGAATTAATCATTTGAATCATGCCAGACCTAGGCTTCTAGCCATTCGATCTCTCAACTTCAAGTTGTCTTATTTTAGTAACAAATAAATAACATTAAATTAGTAATTGTAATTTACATTCGCGCCACTTAAAACAACACCGGAGTGACCTGATGTATACATTATTCCATAAGTTTACGAGAACTTACCTGCCTGCAGTTCTGTTAATCTCAGGCATCACACTTTCAAACCTGGTAGCGGCTCAACAAAATAACTCCAAAGTAGAAGTTATTACCGTTACTTCTCAAAAAGTAGATGTGGGTTCAGTTGCACCAACACAGTCTTCGTTAAAAGCAACACAACCGCAATCAATCATAAACCGTTCTTTTTTTGAAGATGCCAAGTCTCCGGCCAGTGATTTCTCTTCAATTGCAGCTATCGCACCAAGCGTATCAGCTGGCATATCTCCGAACGGACCAGGTCTTTCCGAAACCAAGAATGGCCTGCGTGGATTCAAGGATGGTGAATACAATATAACCTTTGATGGCGTACCTTTCGGCGATACCAACGGCCCCACACACCATTCAACAGCTTATTTCCCTGCTGAAGTGCTAGGCATGATCGACGTTGAACGTGGACCAGGTAACGCCAGCAATCTGGGTCAGGCTACCTTTGGCGGTTCCATCAATCTGTTTTCACGCGATTTGGCAAAGAAACAAACCATTTCTCCGATTGCCTCTATGGGCTCTGATAATACACGACTGCTGGGCATGCGCTTTGATTCTGGCGATATCGATCAGTATGGTGATCTTAACTTTGCTATTAATGCGCAAAAATTGACCAGTGATGGTTACAGGACCAACAGCCCGATTCAGGGTAAAAACCTGATGCTGAAAGCCCAGAAGCCTTTTGGTGAAGGCACAGTCTTAACTGTGAACTTAAATCACAACTCTAACTGGTATTATCAGAACGATAAAGAATCCGGTCTCACCCTGGCACAGGCAACTTTGCTGGGCAAAAATTACGCCTTGGGTCTGGATCCTTTAAAAGCAAACTATACTGAATACAATCGCGTCGCCAAGTCTACCAACTTTGATTATGTCCGACTTGAAAGTGAGCTGGGTGCAGGTTGGGCAATTGATAACAACGCTTACTATTATGAATACACAAATAATGGCCTTTCGTCCAAAGCAACAAATCTGACCGCGGGTTTCAGTAACGTGAAAACGATCACTAACGCGACAATTACCAACCAGATGGATGGCTACAAAAAGACTAACGAATACTCGGTCAGGGGTGATATTTTTAAAGTCACCAATCAAACGAGTCTGGGTCTGGCACGAGTTGGATTGTGGGCGGAAAAGGCAGACACGCATCGTTCGCAGTATGAATTTAACCTGTTGAACGGTATTACGCCTAACTATAATCAAGCCAAGGTTGTTGGTGCACCAGTTGAATCACCACTGGCCACCTTTAATAATACCGTGTATGAGCAGGAATCCGGTTGGAAACAGTACCAGCCTTTCGCTGAGTTTGAATGGCAGGCAATGGACAATCTGAAAGTGACGCCCGGCGTGAAATATATGCATACCGTGCTTTCAATTGATGCAACTGTAAACCAGACAGCTCGTATCGAACAGCATCTGGATAAAACCTTTACGGCGACACTGCCATTCCTGACAGCCAACTATACTATCAACCCCAATATGTCTGTTTATGCACAATATGCCAAAGGCATGCTGGTACCCGACATCAGTGCTTACCAGAGCGCCAATGCCGATGCCTCAGATATTTATCCTCAGACATCAACCAATTACCAGACGGGATTTGTCTATCAACTGGATAAACTCGCCTTTGATGCTAACGTTTACTACATCGACTTTAATAACAAAATCGCTGTGGTACCAGGTAGCCCTGCTTCGCAACCTATTTTCTATAATGAAGGTGGAGTAAAGCATAAGGGTCTGGAAGGTCAGGTTACTTATGCCCTTACTGAAAGTTTCTCGCTTTATGCAAATGGCTCACTTAACCGCGCTGCAACCAAAGCGACTGGTCTGCAAACAGCGGGCGTACCCGACACCACATCGGCATTGGGCGTACTCTACCGGTCCGGTGGCCTGGGTATAACACTCTTTCAAAAACGTGTAGGTAGAACTTACGCGCTGGATGATGAAGGCTACCCTCTGGATGCATACGGAACCACTGATTTGAATCTGTCTTATAAGATTTCCAATCTTGGAGCCGGTTTTGACGGTATCAAGCTGGCATTGGGTATCAATAACCTGCTGGACAAGGAAGATATTATTTCAGTTAAACCCACTAACACCACTTCTGGCACCGCCGCTTATGGTACACCCAGTGACACAGACACTTTCCTGTGGCAGCCAGGCCGGACCTATATGGTTACACTCAGAGCTGAATATTAAAATTTAGCCAGAGCACACGATAAATGACTAATGGCAGAAAGTTAATTCAAATCTTCATTGGTCATTTATCGGGGTTATTTTTAATTCTGGCCTCAGCATCATCAGGTGCTGAGGCCTTATACAGCTGGATCCAGTATGTGCCTGATGGCATGGAAGCACGTGTCATTACCAACGAAGGTACCTGTCCTGTTGTCCTGGCAGATGGTCAAAAACTGCAAATGTCACAACGCTCAAACCCAGGTGAACAGTACCCGATTTTTGTATGCGCCTTGTTATTGCAAAAAGTAACGGGTCAAATTGAAATTGAAGGAAAGATTCTTCCCCTCGCCAAAAGCTTACCACAACGGATACTGATCATTGGCGACACGGGATGCCGGCTCAAGGTTGATCGTTTTCAGGCTTGTAACGACCCGGTTGAGTGGCCTTTTCGTACTGGTGCGGCGTTTGTTGCCAATCTTAAACCTGATCTGATCCTGCATGTCGGTGATTTTCATTATCGTGAAACTCCCTGCCCTGAAGGTAATACAGGTTGTGCAGGCAGCCCCTATGGTGATTCCTGGGCTGTTTGGGAAGCCGATTTTTTTGCACCTCTGGGGCACCTTTTAACGGCGGCACCGTGGGTATTTGTACGCGGAAACCATGAGGAATGTGAGCGTGGGGGACGCGGTTGGGCACGTATACTCGACCCTTACGCATGGTCTTCGGACACAGGGTGTATCGGTCCGGGAGAACCTTATCTCGTTGATCTGGGTGGTATCAAACTTGCTGTAGTCGATGTTTCAACTGCGGATGAAGAAAAAGCGAATACAGAACAAGCGGCTCGTTTCAAATCTGAATATGCCTCCGTGGCAAAGTCTGCTTCTGGCTCGCCAGTCTGGATTGCACAGCATCGTCCCATCTGGGCACTGGAAGAGACAAAACCACAGTTTTTGGGTGATAACAAAACATTAGCACTGGCAGCTCGCTCAGGACTCTCAGACAACATTCAGACTATATTATCTGGCCACCATCATGTACTGGAAGTAATAACCTATGATGAGAATTATCCTGTGCAGACACTCTCTGGCAATGGCGGCGACACACTGGCGACTGGCGTACCCGAAACTTCAGATGGATTTGTTATCAATGGTGTTAAAGTCAAAAAAGGCATAGCCAAATCCGGTGTATTTGGTTACAGCCTTCTGGAACGCGCTGATAAAGCACCGACTTCACCCTGGGTATTCAGCGGATTTGATTATCAGGGTAATTTATTGCTCAAGTGCACACTGAAAAACCGTGATGCAATCTGTGGTCAATAATTAATTTATTCAGGAAATCTTGGTAGTTTCTTCGCTTCTTTCGGTAACGGATATTCAGCTATATTCATCTGCATGGCCAATAATGTGTAGTACGCATTGATACCAGTTAAATCAACCACGCCCTGATTACCAAAACGTTTTTGTACGCGTTCGTAGGTGGCATCACTGACACGCTTGTTTCGGTGCAGTTCGATCGAAAAATCATAGACGATCTGTTCATCCTCACTCATGTTTGCGGGACGCCGACCGTCCGCAATCGCGTCTGCCACTTCCTGCTTAATACCCGCTTTCAGCGCGATTGGATAATGCACATGCCATTCGTAATCCTGAGTCCATTCACGCGCTGTTATCAATATGACAAATTCACTCAGGGTATTTCCTATCGCTGACTTGTAACGCAAATAATCACCCATGGCCCGGGTCTGGCTCATCAGTTTAGGACTATGCATCAATGGCTCGAATGGACCAAACACAGCAGTTTTGCGTGCGGCCATAAATTCGTCTGCCGCCTGTTTTTGTTCAGTAGTGTACTGATCTGGTGAGATCACTGGCAGTCTCGGTTCAGAATGCGCAACCGAAGTGGCACCCAATGTCAGCAACAGCGTAGAGAGTAGTGATTTCATCCTGTGGTCCTGGTAATAGTTAAAAACCGAAGTAACAATCTGAACGAAGTGCGGATACCGGATTGCGGTATCCGCACTTTCCGCATCAGGGTGTCAGCGCTTCCAGATGGGTAATGGTTGCACCATGCTGGTCACCCACCCAGAAACTGGATAACTCATTCGGACCGCCTTTCCATACTTCAACATGGCGAATATTGGTCTCATGCGGTAACAGGTACTGATTGATTTTACCGGTCGATGGATTCAGGCGGATAATCAAATCGTTGTCCATACCACCTGACCACAAATAGGCCTTATCGTCATACTGTGCATCATATGGACGAGTCGAAAATGTCGGCATGGTCCAGTTACCTTCAAACTTGCGGGTTTTGGTATTGAACATCAGCAAACCATTACCAATAAAGTCGGCACACCAGAGCCGGTCCTGATTGTCCATGTGTCCACGACGGCAACCCTTGCGATCATCTGGCATGGTAAACCATTCGGTTTTCAGATCCTTGGCAGAGGTATTCCAGAGATTATGGTTGCGAAATGAAATGCCCCACAGATTATTGCTGCTATCGGCAATCACATCGTAAGCCTGGGCTGGAGGGCTTCCTTCAGGATATTTAATATGGGTAAACTCGCCCGTAACCACATGCAAACGCCAGGATCCCTGGCCGCCCTTGTCACCACCGCCAGCTACATTGAACCAGAGGTTACCATCCACTTCCATCCGCTCCGGATCAATCATGGTGATATGACCATCGGCCATGTCTTTTTCGTCAATCGGCAACTTGAAATAATCCATCTTGCCGGTTGCCGGGTCGAGCCGTACCAGTTGGTTCTGCTCCATATTGCCGAACCAGACCTTGCCTGTTGGATCCAGATCAATTTGCAGTCCACCCTGCGCCACGCCATTTGCACGACGTAACGGTACTTCATACTCCTTGACGACACCGGTCTTCGGATTCAGCATACCAATAAACTGCGTATTGAAATCGGAATACCACACGTTACCTTGCGCATCAAATGCTTCGTCATGTGGTGCGGCGTCGGGTCGGGGCAGATCATATGTAGTATAAATAACCTTGGTATCCTCGCCTTTCGGTCGTGGCAAGGTCTTCAATTCAAATGGCCACACTTCACGCGCACTCAGGTTAATTGAAGCGATATATTCACCTACGCTGACCTGGGTTTTGCTCGGTTCTTTCGCCATCTGCTCGGCAAAATCGGTATCCACCCAGGGGTGTTCAGGCGAGGCATTGTTCGTGTGCAGACCCATACGCTGTACCACCTTGATCATCTCTTCCGGAGGGTGTTTGGAGAACAACGGGCGTTGCAGCGTATGGCAATTAACACATTCGCCCAGTGGTTCGCCCTTTTCGCCGGCACTCATAATCCACTCACCGTTCGACAACTGTTTACCAAGCTCCAGCTTGTCAGTCACTTCATTTAATTTCAGATCCAGCGTGGTAGCCTTGCCAGCTCCAATCGTAACGGTAGTGGCTACGGGTAGCTTATAAGCAACCACACGTATAGTGATGTCATATTTGCCATCCGTCAGGCGGTCATCCGGAAAGCTGTACACCCCCTTGTCATTACTGACCACTGTGATGGTGATTGTGCCACTCTGCTTTTTCGCACTGACCAGCACACCTTCCATTACGCCTTCCTTTTGTGAGCTGACTGTACCATTCAGCACTGCGGCGCTGACCGGACTGATACACACGATTACACCCAGTACGACCATGTTGAGTGCTTTGATCACTGATCCGTAATTGTGAATTTTTCTGAACATGACTTACCCCTCCCGTGAATGATGTAGTAGCAATATAACCGGCAGTACACTCTTTCTGTTTCAATATGAAATGCGCTTTGCGTGTAGAATATCCTGCAGACATTGCCGCCCGATCCTCACACTATACCCTTAATAAATTCAGATCAAAATGTATCGAATCACGGTCATGATTAGCTCAGTTTCCTGCATCGCAACAAATCCTGCGCTCCCGGATTTGCCCTACATTATCACTGGAGAATTCTGCTAGTATTAGCGACCAAACCAGCATCACGACGGGGGGTCGAACATGCACACAATCATCAGATACACTCTTATTATACTGAGCATGATGTTCTGCTCATGTTTTGTGCAGGCCCAGACCAACACAACAACTTTGCGACCAGGCGCCCCTGACACGATTATCTACAACAGCAAAATCGTCACCATGGATGATGCTTCCTTTTCATCATCACCCGGTACGATAACGCAGGCAATGGCCATCCTCGGCCATGAAATTCTGGCACTCGGCAGTAATGAACAAATCCGGGCGCTGGCAGACAAGCATACCCGGCAAATCGATCTGAAAGGTCGCACTGTGATGCCCAGTTTTATCCTCACACATGGCCACCCGACCGATCGAGTATGGGAATCTGGCTTCACTTCGTTGCGACATGTCCTGCCTGAAGGCAATGAATATATCGTGATTCGTCTGCTGAAAGGAACGCCGGAAGAACAAATCGCCAGTTTTGAGTCTGTACTAAAAGAGGCGGTCTCAGTGGCTAAACCGGGTCAGTGGATCATGGTTGGTTCTGATTGGGGTGCCAATTACGAATACATGTCACGTTTAATTACTGAATTCTGGAAACATATCAGTGTGGAACAACTGGACCGACTGGCTCCGAACAATCCGGTGCGCATCAAGAACAGTACAATTGATGGCCTGCTGAATACACGCGGCGAAGAAGAAGTGAAAAAAGTATTCGCTGATTACACGGCTCGTGGCAATCGCGGACCAACCGGACGCATGCTCGAACCGGATGTAATTCTGCACAACAAGGTCTCAGTCAACGCCGATCTGATTGAAGCAGAAATGTCGCTGTGGACTGCACACGGTATCACTGCATTTGGTTCAGCACCGTACACCTTGAATAATCTGGGAGCGCTATCGCAGCTGGATCGTGAAGGCCGTATGGCAGGTCGCTATGGCTGGAGCTATACCGGTCCTAATCTGGATTTTACCAGTATCAAGATGGTCTCTTCGTTACTGGGTAGCGGTTCTGATTATCTGTGGAATGTCGGAGCGCAAGGGGAATGGTCCGGCGGTGATTGCACCACTATCGCCGCACCGGAAAAAGTAAAGAAACACGAAAGCTGCGCACTGGGTAATGGAGATCCTGGCCGCGAAGAAAAGGAATTCATCGTGCGCACTGGCGGTCGCATTGCTGCCATGCACTCGGGTGGAGACAAGGACATCGACAACCTGCTTGATATCATTGAGGAACAAAGCAAGGCCGCAGGCATGAGTCTGGAGGATATACGCAAACGTCGACACACCTTTGATCATTCCTCCGGAGCACCACGCCCGGATCAGATCCCGCGCATCAAGAAGCTCGGCATGATGGTCAGCATGTTGAATACGATGCTGTGGGAAAATAACCGTTCCTATGACGCCTCGTACCGGGTTAAGAACTATGGTGAGGAATATGCTGGCTGGATTGTGCCACGGCAAAGTCTGACCAAGGCCGGTGTGATGAACTCACAGGAAATTGACCGGCCCTTGCCGCAGTTTGTGTTTTATAACGTCTGGGTCGGCATGACCAGATATAACGAAGCCTGTGGTCGTGCATTCGGTCAGGAAGAAGCAACCGATCTGGTCACGCAGCTAAAAGCATTAACCATCTGGGGCGCACATTATTTACTACGTGAGAAACGCTTTGGTTCGCTTGAGCCGGGCAAACTGGCTGATTTCGTGGTACTGGATCAGGATATCTTTACCATCGATACGAATAACATTCCTAAAACGAAAGTATTGATGACCATGCTGGGCGGCAAGATTGCCCATTTGCTGCCAGTACTTGCAACAGAAATTGGACTTGAACCAGCGGGGCCAGCCACCTGGCCTACAAAACCGCTGGAAAACCGGTTTGTTTTCAAGGGGCCGCCCAAGGTTTGCCCGGCATTCAAACCGGACGGTTTCCCGGGCCGGGTACCGGAATAAAGTTTCAGGTACTGATACACAATGCGAGCTATATTCGGCTTGTTGCTGTTATTCATTTCATCACTATTGATAGCCAGTGATGAGGAGTCTCTGGGCGGACCTTATGCACAGTTTGATCCGGAAACCGGCTTTTATTCATCGGGCCCACCTACGAACAGTTCACCACCGCCTGTACATCAGGCTCCTCCACCGGTAGCGGCCACACCGGCACCGGTGGCTGTTACACCGACAGAGATAAACCCGGTAACTGACACTCCTGGCATTCGCGTTGCCGACGAAGAAATAAATACCGCTATATTGGTTCTGGCAGGATCAGGCATCTTGTTATTGGGTGCGTATTTTGCCTTACGTCGCAACCGCAATCCGGGATAGCTCAATTCTTTAATGTGATAGTGGATGCTGGCCTGCGCGACCCACAGGATGTGGGAAATGTCGCGAGACGCCTGCATGGATGTAGGCGGTAGAAAACGTCTGGACCTAATTTTCCAACAGCGCTCGAGGAGCCAAAGCTGGAGACAGGATGTCCGAAGAGACCAGAATGACAAGCATGGAAATAACGCCAGACCAATACGCGTGTTCCTTCTGTACCTGTTCGCTATTGGATTACACTGGTACAAAATGACATCACACGGGGGATACCATGAATTTTCCTAAACCAATTTTCACCACGCTCACATTCGTACTGGTGCTGGCAGCCAGCACCGCAATGGCACATCCGGGTGACCTGCCGGACGATTTGCTCGCCTATGTTAAACGCGACGGTCTGATGCATTTGATCAAGGGACAACAATACATCCTGCAGGAAATGCTGATTGGTAAACGCGAGGTGAATCAGCAGGAATTTGTACGCGCGGCCAAATCATTGGCCTCGCTGTTTTCCATGGTCCCAAGTACTTTTGAAAAAAATCTGACAATCGATGTGTCCCGCGCAAAACCGGAAATCTGGCAGAACTGGGATGACTTCACGGCACGGGCGGCCGAATTCCAGAAAATTGCGGAAGAGATTGCCGCGATGGGAGAAATCCGCGGCGCAGAAGCGACAATGGAAAAGGTACGGTTATTTGACTGCAACAGCTGCCACGATATTTACCGGGAATAAGCGTTATCAGGCACGCGACATAAACTTGCCGGTACTGGTATTGATGCGGATCACTTCACCAATTTCTAGATATTCGGGTACTTGTACTTCCAGTCCGGTCACCAGTTTTGCCGGTTTGGTGCGACCGGTAGCAGAAGACCCTTTGATCCCGGGCACGGTGTCAACCACTTCCATATCAACAGACTGCGGCAGTTCTATGCTAAGGAGCACGCCGTCCATGATCAGTGCGGTCATGCCTTCTAAGCCCTCGGTAATATAACCAAGCAGGTCTTCAATCGTGTCGCCATTCACTTCATACTGGGAAAAGTTTTCAGTATTCATGAAGATATAATTATCGCCATCCTTGTACGAAAACTGCACCGCCTCACGCACATAGTCAGCTTCCTTCAGGTAATCATCACTTTTATACGATTCATCCAGTTTCTGGCCAGTCTGCAAATTGGTAAACCGGAATTTATACAGCGTGGACGCACCACGCGACGACGGGCTTTTCGCTTCGACCGACTTTACGGCATGAGGGACACCGTCGATATCAACAACCATACCACGTTTGAGTTCACTGGCTTTAGGCATATGCAATCCTGATTTAATAAGTTGTAGACTAAGTACAAGGCGCCAGATCGTGCATTGAAACTGGCACCAATGCAAGAGCAAAACCCGGTATAAAGCAAGCCTGGCATGTGTTTATCCAGACATACACGCAGACAATATCGATTCTTAGCATCTCTGGGACGTTTATTTCCTGAGAATTTCAGGTATTGACTCTCAATCTGATACAGGAATGGCTACAATGGAATCCTGTTTTTCACTCTGGAACAAGCACCATGCATAATCATGCACTCGATCCCTGGCAACATTCGCATAACTTTGTCACGGATTATCATCTGGGCGAAAAAAACACGACCCAGGTGATGGTGTTGACCGCAGTGATGATGCTAATAGAAATCATCACCGGCATGTGGTTCGGCTCCATGGCATTGCTCGCGGACGGTTGGCATATGGCTACCCATGTGGCCGCATTCAGCATTGCCCTGTTCACCTATCGCTATGTACGTGGCAATGCAAATAATCCACGTTATACCTTTGGTATCGGCAAGGCTGGTGTACTCGGAGGATTTGCCAGCGCAGTAGCGCTCGCTGTTGTTGCCTTGTTGATGGCAATGGAGTCAATTGTGCGCATGCTGGATCCGCAAGCAATTCATTTCAATGAAGCCATCGGGGTAGCCGTTCTCGGTCTGATTGTGAATCTGATCAGCGGCTGGATACTGGATGATCATCATGATGCAGACCACGACCACGACCACGAACATGAGCATCAGGATCACAATATGCGGGCCGCCTATATGCATGTACTCGCTGATGCACTTACCTCAATATTTGCCATTATTGCGCTGATTGCGGGCAAGTATTTCGGCTGGATCTGGCTGGATCCGATCATGGGCGTGGTCGGTGCCATTGTCATTTCACGCTGGTCGTATGGACTGGTGCGCGACACAAGTCATATCCTGCTGGACGGAGGAGTGGATGAACAAACCCGTGCGCTGATTCAGCAAACGATAGAGCAGGATGCGGATAATCGCATCACGGATCTGCATGTGTGGCATATCAGTACTGACCACTATTCGGCAAGCGTTTCGCTGATTACACACCACCCCCAGCCGCCGGAATACTACAAGCAATTACTGAAAGATATCCCGCATCTGGTCCATGTTGTGATTGAAGTGAATCAGTGTAAGCAAACCTGAACCATAAACCCAAAGAGAGTTGATTGAATGAGTGAACTGCCTCCCTGCCCTAAATGCCATTCTGTATATGTCTATGAAGATCGCGCATCGCTGGTCTGCCCTGAATGCGGTCATGAATGGATAGCGGGTACTGACACAAGTGTCCCCGATGCTGATTCAGGCCTGATTGCGAAAGATGTCCATGGCACATTATTGACTGATGGCGACTCCGTCGTGGTGATCAAGGATTTGAAAGTGAAAGGTTCTTCCTCTGCTGTCAAAGTAGGAACCAAGGTCAAGAACATTCGTCTAGTGGAAGGCGACCATAATATTGACTGCAAAATCAGCGGAATCGGCGAGATGAAACTCAAATCCGAATTTATCAGGAAAGCCTGAACTGCGAAAACAGTCTATAATTTCGTAAAACACAGGGGGAGTGTGAATGAAACAGTGGATGATCATCTCGCTTCTGGCCTCATTACTGTCCGTTGCAAGCGCAGACGACAATACCAACCGGACAGGCGAATACACCGCCAGCTCCACGATACTTGAGCTGATGGGGGAAGAACAGGCCCGTTCGTTTGAGGACAAGGTTGCGATGAATGCACCCGTCAGCTGGGAAATCTATGTGCCGGAAAACTATGACCCGGCCAAACCGGCCGGTGTGCTGGTGTTTATCAACTCGAAAGACTCAGGCAAAATCCTCAACGAATGGAAAGACCTGATGGCAAAGCACAATCTCATCTGGATTGGTGCGAACAAGTCTGGCAACGATAGTTCCATCCCGCAAAGAGTCGCTTACGCCATACTCGCGCCCAAAGTGATAAATACTCATTACACGATTAATACCGAGCGGGTTTATCTATCCGGCTTTTCCGGTGGCGGCAGAATGGCCAGCATGGTGGCCACCGAATATAACCGCATATTTAAAGGCGCCATCTATAACAGTGGTGCTAATTTCTGGGGCGAATCAGTTTTGACCCGCTATCAGGAAATGAGCAACAACCGTTATGTGTTCGTAGCCGGCACGGAAGATTTTAACATGGAAGATACGAAACAGGTTTATAACGATTATCTGGACGCCGGAGTCAAATACAGCAAACTGATCATCGTACCCAACATGCCGCACAAACGACCCGGCGCGGACATACTGGATACGGCAATAAACTATCTGGATTCACGTGCGACAGAGTAATGATGCTGTACCGTAAAAAATTCAGAGGTATTTACTCTATTATCCCTATATGCAATTTGCATTATTTAAAGTGCCATCCGATATACCGAATTCAAACGTAGGATCAGATCCAGATATTAACAACCAAGCAGGATATAATTATGGCCAACTATACCAGACGAGATACACTGAAAAATATTACAAGTGGTCTAGCAGGAGTGGCAATTGTATCTGCCATAAATACTAGCCCTGCTACAGCCAAGTCTCAAGTAACAATACCAAATGCATTCACAATTAATCATGAAATAGTTCCGTTGGGTTTTGAGCCGAGCAAGCTTGAAGGTTTGTCTGAAATATTAATCACTTCACACTGGAAAAATAACTATGGCGGCTCGGTCAAGGCACTGAATATTATCAGGCAGCGGCTGAGGGATGCGTTGACTGACGATAATTTACCTGCGTATATTTATAATGATTTGAAACGAGAGCATTACTTCGAGCTTCAGGAATAGAGAAATTGTGGGCAGAGTAAAAATCAAAAAAGAAATTGGCGCGCCTGACAGGACTTGAACCTGTAACCCTCGGGTTCGAAGCCCGATACTCTATCCAATTGAGCTACAGGCGCGTTGGGTGGAGATCACAATTTTAATTATACAACACCTTGCGGCGCTCGCGTTAGAACGATCCGCTCAGTGACAGGCCAATTTCACGACCGTCGGTACGGTCCTGTATTTGTTTGCGTGATACCGGTGATACGTCTCGCTGGCCGGTATATATTGTGCGTTCACGCAGCTTGCTGCGGTCCATTGCGTTGTTGAATTCCAGCCGGGTTTTTAACCCAAACCAACGGGTGGTTTCAACAAACAGGTTCAACAGCGGGTCCTTGTCTCGCACATCGCATTCATTCACCTTATATACAGGTAGTTTTGCCTCAAAGGTAACATCAGCGCCCCAGGCCACCCGCTCTGCCTCAAAATCCTGGCGGTAATCGACCACAACTACATATTCGTTATCGTTATCAAAAATACTGCGGGTATTATTGCTGTCAGACAGGATAGTTGCCGTCAGTGAACGTGTTTTACCGGTAACCGGGTCGACCACACTGGAATGCTGCCAGCGCGAATTTACATTGATACGGGCATTATCAAGGCCAATCCAGCCGAGCTTCAGCGTGCCTTCCAACTGAATGCCGTAACGCTTGCCGTCGCCGATATTGCCGGGGGCTTCATCATTGATAGATACCGGAATAAGATCCTGCACATCCGTAATCCAGTGACGGAAGAATGTCAGCTTAATCACACTCTGCTGACCGAAACGCTGCTCATATCCGAACTCGGATTTGATTGTGCTTTCCGGTTTCAGATCCGGGTTGCCGAGGGACACATCATCGTCCAGCAACAGACTGGCACTGATAAAATCGTCAAACAACAATTGAGCGACGTCTCTCGCTACGCGGAGTCTAAACTTGCTGGACTCACCAGGCGTATAACTCAACTCTGCATGCGGCTTTAAATAGAACAACCTGTGGTCCGCGTTCGCAATGCCGGATTGCGACAGTTTTGACCCTTCTGCTCCCATACCATAATCCAGTTCATACTGACCCAGGGTCCAGGTGTCTTTTAACAGAAAATCCACACGATCTTCGGAGATAGCCGTTGTGGCTCCGGGAACCACGATTGATCGGGAGCCTGTACTGGTTTTTTCCGTTTGCAATTCCTCGTTATCGACCAGATTATAGCTGCCTTCCAGATTCAGCCTGATTGTGTGTGCAGCAAGGCCGGTCCATTCAAACTCGGATCGGGCGATGGCTTCCTTTTCGATCTGGTAGGTATCTTTGAGTAATTCAGCTGTAAGGATGGCCGCTGAATTGATACTGCGCTGGGTGGAGGCAGCATCTTCAGCTTCACGACTGAAAAACAACAGGGCATTACCGGCCAGATCCGGCGTGAAGTTATGTTCGGCGGTCACACCCATTTCAAACTGTAATTCATCACTGACACCGCGGGTCAGTTCGTTACGTGTACCCTGCCCGACTGGCGTGCGATGGGAAGTGAATCTGTCTACACCATTCTGAATTCCAAACTGGGAGTTCCAGGTAAGCAGCGTGTCTTCGGTATACCACGTGGACGCAGTCAAATCGAAATTGGCTTCGAATTCTTTAGCAAAGCCATGTTCCTGACGCTGTTCAGTCAGCTTGCCATTACCATCAACGATGTGTTCATCATTACGTTCGCTGAATGATTTTCTGAACACATCCAGACCGCCGTTGAAGTCGATGCCACGCCAGCGATCTGACAAGGCAATATTGGAAAACCAGGGGACAGTATTCATGTCCGTATTATGATAAGCCTTCATTGACCAGCGTACGGCGGCCGGCGTATCTGTGCGCAGTACCACGTTCGCTACCTGTGGTTCTCCCAGCAATTCAATGTCACGTACCGGACCCCGGATCAATTCTATTTTTTCTACCTGACTGGCCGGCACGCGATCCAGAATCGAAGGCACGGTAACGCGTTTACTACTGGGGCGTCGACCATCAATCAGTACATTACCCGTGTCACTGCCGTAACCGCGGAGTTCGCCACCAAAATTCAGACGAAACCCCGGTAACTGTTTGAGCATATCCAGTGCTGAACCGGGACGGAAACGACTGAAAAAACCGGCCGGATAGCTGACCACATTCTCATCCACGGCAACGGGTCGGCTGGCGGCATCCAGTGAGTCATCACCTGGCGTAGTCGAATTTTCTGTCTGTGCCATCAAGGTTGTGGCAAACGGAACCATACAAATTAATACCAGCAGAATTCTTAATCCGATTTTTGTAGTAGACACTTAAATTAGTCTCCAGACTGGAAGTGATATTTCAAAATATGAAACGGTGATGACATTACCCATTCAACCCTATAAATACAAGCGTATCGGTGGTTTTTAGGCCTGTTTTCACACTTAATCCTTTTTGATTAATCGACTGTTCAGCTTACCTCTGATGTCATTCCCTGTTAAAATTTACCCAAATCTATAGAGGGTATTTTTCTGTCCAATTTACTTTTTCTCGCCCGCATACTCGGCAAGCGGTCTTTTCTGGTCTTTTCCCTAGTAACGTTTCTGATTGTATCGATCCTGGCCTCGGTCAATATCGCCTCACGCTATGCACTGAAACAGTATGTAGATGACCAGCTGGGAAGAATCAACTGGGACATTTCGGGATACCAGTCCGGTGATGTACACGCCATTCGTGAGGTTTCACGCACGATGCGCACCACCGATGGCATACTCAAGCACAATAATCTGATCTTCCTGAAAAACTCACTGACGACCGAAGACATTGCCTACATTGATAATCAGCCAATGCGTATGCCCTGGCTGTCATTATTAACCACCTCTGATATTTCCATGCTGCCACTGAGTATTCGCCCGACAACCGGCAAGGCGGTGTTGGTACTGGTCGGCACCAAGGCTCAGATGGGCAATGCCTATGCCGAGTTGCAAAATCGCAAACGGTTCCAGTTAAAGCTGGAAAACCATCATATGCTTGATGAACCAGTCGACCCAAGTCTGCCGGTGGAAGAACATGTCGATAGCCCCCAGGATTTGGTCAGTATTGAAGTACTGGATCTGGAGCTGGAACGCACCATGCGTATTGAACGCAACGATTTGAATCGCTGGTTCCTGGAACAAACCAGTTCACCGTCACTGATACCTGAAATTGGCGCGATCCTGGTCACGCCTTATGATGAAAGCCTGATATTCAAATTTGATGCGCTGGCGCGAGGTATCGTCACGGCCCACCATGAAGAAGGCGGGGATGTGCATGAAGAAGCCGGCAATTATTTTCCGGATATTATTCATTTGATGAAAATCGATACCAACCGGATGATTTCCGGATGGGACATCAGTGGTTCCTTGCTGAATCTGATCAATTTGCAAAGCTATCTGAATGAACGGATCTTCAGTATCGGCCCGCGCGTGTTTCTCGATAACTCTACCCGGGTATTGCTGGAACGCATGAATGAAACAGCGAAACGGGTCGGGCTGATCAGTCTGTTGATTGCACTACCGCTGATCTGGGTCGGCTGGATCCTGATGGGTAATTTGTCTGGAATGTTATTATTAAATGAGCGCCGCAAGTTTGGTTTGATGCGCCTTCGGGGTGTATCTGGTCGGGCGATGGGACGGGCTTTACAGTTATCGATTGGTTCGGGTGCGCTGCTAGGCGGCAGCATCGGCGCAATCGCAGGTACCTTGTTACCACTGTGGTTATATGAGGGTAGCCTGTTACCACTGCATCTGATCCTGATTGTCCAGCAACCGTATATCTTGCTCACCTTTATTATTATCGGTGTAGTAGTTGCCCTTGCGGTCAGCCGCAAACTGGTCAGATATGCATCCACTATTTCGCCACTGGAAGCGTCCGGTCGGGTGGTATCTTCGGAAACGCGTCAGGCTACCGTGCGTTTCGGTATCACCGGATTGCTGGCTTTGCTGCTGGGTAGTTACAAGATCCTTGCGTGGATATTCAATTATTCGATAGCTACATCAACCGAAATCAAATGGCTAATTACCTTTGACCATGCGCTCGATTTTGCTGGCTTCCCGCTGTTTGTTTATGGACTGGTCACATTCCTGGTATCGCGCCAGTCGTTAATGAACCATGTGTTACAGATGATCGTCGCTCTCATCGGCGGCCCGATGCACCACCTGACCCTGAAACACATTGCCACCCGCCCGCAACGGGTTGCCGGGTTTCTGCTGATCGTCGCAATGATGACCACCATAGGACTGTATCCGACGGTGATGACCGCCGTGTTTGATAACAAGATCGAACGCGGCACCCGTGTACAGGTGGGTTCTGATATCCAGCTGACACTGAATGCGTCAGATATCGTCAGCAATGATTTGTTGGCCAGTGGTGGTGTCGGCGTTCAGTATCAGGCGATATCGCAAAAAATTCCTGAATTAATCAAAACGATGCAGGGCGTGGAAGGTGTGCGTAATGTTAGCTGGACCCTGTTTGAAGGTGTGTCCGATGGTGTCTATATACCGGGCTATGGTTTTAATGGATTGCCACTGTATTTCCTGCCAAACCCGCAAGAATATAGCGATACCGTGTATGCAGAGGAATCACTGGCGCAACAGGGCACATTCTCAGAACTGATGTCAGGAATTAAACTGGGCAAGGTCATCCTTTCACCGGCTGTGGCCTCATTTCTAGAAAAGGCACCGGGAGAATCCACCCAACTTGGTCGCCAGACGGATGGAGAGAAAATGGTTGAAGCCACCATTGCTGGTGCAACCTGGTATTTGCCCGGCAGCCCGCTGGTGTCAGTGACTGACCGCGAGTCGTTCGATGCGGCACGAGTGGATTATGTTAATCATCTGTTCTCCAATAATGCCTATATCGCGCTTGACCCAAATCAGGCGGCTATCAAGGACCTGGACGTGCTGATTTCCGGAATCCAGTTTGCCGTACAACTGATGCCAGGTTTTGATGCGGAACAGGTCAGCGCCAATCTGATCAAGGCCTTGCCGATAGAACCATCAAACATCCGTAGCTACGATCAGGAAATTCGCAAGATTGGCAGTGATATGTATATATTTCTGGCCCGCCAGAACGTACAGATTTACCTGATAGGCGGATTACTGCTGGCCATCATTGGTATCCTGTCTGTGGCTTATACCAATTATATGGAAGACCGTCGCACGCTGGGTCTGTTACGGATACGCGGTGCCGGGCCAGGAGCGATGTTACGCTTTTTTGGTTCAGGCATTTTTGCACCCTCGTATATCGGTTTGATCATAGGCATTGTGGTGTCACTGATTGTCGGTTTTGGCATCACCAATCTGGTCTGGCAGTTGCGCGAGATTAAAAATATCCTGTTGTATCTGGTAACACATCTCGCCATCTCCGGATTGACTGTGGTGATAACGGTCATCCTGTTCGCGGTCATTACCCTGGTTGGACTGGTATTTAGTCGCTGGGCATTCCGCAAATCGGTACGTGAAGGATTGAGCGATAACTGACCAGCGTCTTCATGCTGGCGAGAGAAGAACGATACGCCGGTATGCGATATGCGGACAGGCGCAATAAAAAAGTAGACTAAAGGAATAACAATAGATGAGTGGAACAGAAACAATGATACAGATCGATAAGGTCGTAAAAAAATACATGACGGCCGCTGGCGAAGTAACGGCACTGAAACAAATCGACTGGCAAATTGGCCGGGGTGAAGCGATTGCCATCATGGGGCCAAGCGGCTGCGGTAAAACCACACTGCTGAACCTGGTAGGTTCAATGGACAATGCCTCGGAAGGTTCGATCATCGTTGATGGTCTGGACGTGACGCGGATGACAGAACGCCAGGCAGAAAATTATCGACTGAAAAAAGTCGGCTTTATCTTCCAGTTTTTTAATCTGGTGCCCTCGCTGTCCGCGATGGACAATCTTGAATTACCGATGATACTGGCCGGTGTACCCAGACCCCAACGTCTGGAGAAAGCCCAGAAACTGTTGCAGACAGTTGGTCTGGGTGAAAAAGGCCATAAACGCCCGGAAGAACTGAGCGGTGGCGAGCAACAACGCGTCGCGGTCTGTCTGGCTCTGGTTAATGATCCGGATCTGATACTGGCTGACGAACCTACCGGAAATCTGGATGTAGCAAATATGGAAATCATCACACGGTTACTGATTTCGCTGGCAAAGGATCAGGGTAAAACCGTAATTGTTGCAACGCATGATCAGAAAATGGCAGATACCTTCCCCACCATCTTCCGAATGCGTGATGGCAAATTTGAATCACACGTGGTTTCTGACCGGGATCACTAGACAATGATCGGGTATGATCATTCATCATATTTATCTGCATTTATCAGGAGTATCAAGTATGCGTAATTTTCGAATGGTATTACTCACGCTGGGACTGACCACTGTCTACCAGTTGGCTGATGCACAGGACCATTTATCTGCTGAACAACAGAAGATGACGGCTCAGGAACGCAATCTGGTATATGCCCCCTGGGACCCGTCTCAGATGCCTGAATTACGAAAAAAAATCGGTTTGATCGGGCCAGGTACGAAAACCCCTTTTCCACAAGCCCGTTTCCCCAGCTATCTCAAAACACCGGAAAGCGTGGAAGAACTGATGCCACAAGCCCAATATGCCGTTCAGCAAAAAGGCGGTCGTTCACCTTTGGGGCTGGTTGATCCAGGTGACATTGTTTTAATACCGTTGCCACATACGGCAGATCCTCTGGTTCAGGAAGCGATCAAACGCGCCTTCACCGCAAGACGGGTAGAAGTAAGATTGATCTATGAATACGAGCTGGCCGGAATTTCCAAAGAAGATCTGGATACGATTACCCGGATTCAAAATGTATTCAAGGCCGGTGATGGACAGCAGGAACTGAACTACCTGCAAATCACCGGTGCAATGGATAACTGGGATGCGGCCGTGAAATGGACCAGGGATCACGATCCGGTATTGGCTGACGCGACATGGCCAGCATTTAAATACCCTAACGAAAGAGTGGAAACACTGGCAAAATATTTCCAGAAGCTGATTGATGCAGCCGTAGTCAAGTACCTGGATGAACATCCTGAAGTGAACAAGGTATTCTGGCGTACTGGTGGCAGACCCTTTGCCATGCACGCATTGAAACATCATGCCCAGAAACTGGTCGGTAATTATACTTACCTGAATAATTTCGACATCATGAGTAAGGTCCCGGCCTATCCGTCAGATGTCTGGCGCATGATTGAAGGCAAGATGATTGAGCCGATGGCCTATACCGATCGGGTTGAAGTGACTGACCCGGAAGGCAGTGCCTTTTATTTTGAATTGACGCCAGAGCAGGCAAAAATCTGGTCGCAAGGCTCTTATCTGCAGGGTCATATTTTCATGATCCCTTCCCAGTCATCGGGTATTTATCCGTTCTCGTTTATTTCATATCCGGCACAGAATAATGACTGGCTGCCAACTATCCAGATGACCACTGCAAATGGCGTGATTGCTTCAAGCAATAGCCATGCATCCAACCATCCGCGCATGGAAATACATATCAAAAATGGTTATGTGCAGGACGTCATTGGCGGTGGATTCTATGGTGATGGTTTCAGGTTATGGCTGAAATATCCCAAAATCAATGAATTGACCTGGCCGTTCCAGAAGAATCCGGGATTCTGGTGGTTGTTTGAAGCAGGTACCGGTACCAATCCAAAATACTTCAAGCACCCGGGTGAAATGCTGGTGGGTGATAACCTGTCTGAACGCAATGCCGGTGGTGTCATACACTGGTCATTCGGCGCTGAAGTAAAAAACGGTCCGGAAAAGGACAAGGAAAAATCAGCACGTTCACCTGATGCGATCGAGTTCGGCAAGCAGAACCAGGTGCCTATCGGACACGCCATGCATAATCATACCCTGATGCCCACCTACCAGATTCGTCTGCATGATTCTGGCAAATGGCAGACGGTCATTGAGCATGGTCAAATCATGGCCAGCAATGATCCGGAAGTACGTGCGATAGCATCACGCTATGGTAACCCGGACGAGATATTGCGTAGGGACTGGATCCCTGAAATTCCGGGCATCACCGCACCGGGTAATTATAACAAGGATTATGCCTCCAACCCCGGCAAACACTGGCTGAAATGGGCGCACAGCATACTCGACAATACTAATAAGTACATGGGTGAATAGACTCGTATGCGCTATTCAATAAAACGTAATTTGCTGAATCGTTCGTCGAGGCAAACCCGGCTCTGGCTATCCACCCTGGCAATGTTTTCCCTGCTCTGGTGTCAGTTAGCCAGCGCCGTGGAGCTGGATGTACCGTATGTCGAAACGCCGGACGATATCGCCACGCTAATGATGGATATGGCACAGATTACGCCAGAGGATTACGTTATTGACCTGGGCACAGGCGATGGTCGTCTGGTTCTGGCTGCCGTAAAACGAGGCGCTACCGGACTCGGTGTGGATCTGGATCCGCAACGTATCGAGGAAGCCAATGCAAATGCCCGCAATGCGGGTGTAACAGACAAGGTCAAATTCGTCATCGGGGATCTGTTCAAGACTGATATCAGCCAGGCAACAGTGTTGACATTATTTCTGAACAGCGAAGTCAATATGCGACTCAGACCAATACTGTTTGAGCAACTTAAACCCGGCACCCGTGTGGTTTCTCACAACTTTGATATGGAAGATTGGCAACCGGATCAGCAGCAAGAGCTGATGGTCAATGACCGGAATAACTACTATATACACGATATTTTTTACTGGGTAATTCCTGCCAAGGTAGAGGGTGATTGGCAATGGCAGATGGGCAAGGACCAGTTTCAGATGTCTGTCAGCCAACAGTTTCAGACTATAGAAGCAGAACTCCGGATCAATCAACAGACGCTCATCGTCAAAAATGCCACGGTAACAGGCACAGAATTGAAAATCACCGCTGTTAATGCTGACGGCAGTCAGGAATATATATTGAATGGACAGGTCACGGATAACAACATCACTGGCACTATCAGCTCGGGGTTTGCTGGTGGTGACAAGCCGACAAACTGGCATGCCACAAGAAAGTAATCAGCACAGCAAGTTATACTTCAACTCGCTGCCAATACAGTTACTCGGGGTTTAACACCCCGCCATATTGAGAGGTCGATGCGGCCGCCGCCGGCTCCGGATTGGTTGCTGTGGATGTAGCTGGTTCTTCTGCCAGAGTAGCGGCCAGACTTTCAAATCCCATATTTTGCAACCATTGTCGCAGATGGAACCTGAAGTCTGCGCTTGCCGTCCGTTCATTAAATTTTGCTTCAGCTGCGACCAGTTTTTCGGTTGTCTGTTGCAATTTTCTGTAAACCAACATCTTGTCCAGATAGGTGTCCGTCAAATCAAACATGTAGGCGGTAATTCCATCGGCATCCAGATCACTGGCAAAGGCTTCCTGACTTTCCATGTCTGCAATGTAATCGATTAGTTCCATGGCAATTTCTATCACATGCATACCAGTAACCGAACGGCCAGCCTGTGGATTGTCTTTCAGCGTGCTGGGCAACTGCAGGGAGATACCATCGGCCTGTTGCATATGCAGTAACATGCCATCTACTTCTTCCTTCAATACTGTCAGACTGACTTTTAGCTGACGTAATTGCGGATCAGGCCATTCAGTAACTTCTCTTCTTTCCAGTGCGATATCACCAATAACCTGTTTGACCTGTTCTATCGATTGCTCGACCTGGTCATTTTTGTTGTCAATCATGAAGCTGTTCCACGGGCCCTCGCCATGGGCATAAGAACATACAGGATGGATCAGCATTAGAACTGATATCAACAGAGACAAGTAGTTTGGAGGATTAGTTTTCATAAGCGTCGTCAATCTGGCGTACAGAATAACAGACAGGTGTGGGTTGAGGCTATCGATGCTGGCGGCGGTAAGCTTACCGCCGCCAGATCGTTTAATATTTTACTGCCTGCTTTACTTTGAGGCGACCGGTGTTTCCAGCTGTACCGGTGCGTCCTTGTCAGTCCAGACCAGTTCACCATTGATGAACGTCATCGTAACCTTGTTCTTGGAAATGTCCTCATCCGAACCGGACAGATAGTCCTTGTCGAGTACGACGAAGTCGGCATATTTGCCTTCTTCCAGACTGCCAGTCATCTTGTCCGAGAACATCGAGAAGGCTGACCAGATCGTTACCAGCTTCAAGGCAACAACACGGTCAACGGCTTCAGCCAGGTTTATGACTTCACCGGTCTTGTCATTCTTGCGGGTAACAACCGCTTGCAAGCCTTCAAAGCCACCGTATTCAACTGCAACGTGCACACCAGCATCCAGTGCCGATTTGATTGGCGCAATCTGGGTTATATCACCACCCATATAGCGTTTTACGAAACCGGGTTCATCGTTAAATGCGCGATGCGGATCAACGACGAGCGTGAAATTGTATTTCTTGGCAACTTCATGCATCTTCGGATCATGTCCCAGCAAGGTACCATGTGCAAAGGTATGACGCATCGAACGTACACGTTCCAGTGTCAGATCACGATTAACCGCCATGGCCTTTTCAACATACTCACCGGCCGTCAGGATCATGCCAGGACCTACACCGTGCATACCGACAAAACGCCAACCTGACTGCAAGGCACCAACCAGCAATGCCTCTGTTGAAGCCGAAGCTACGTCCGGACAGTTTTCCATTCTGGGATCTGACAAGGGCTTGAAGCCATGCATACAAGGACCATTAACGGTATCGCCATCACCTTCAGAACCGACACCACCGAGCCAGAGCCAGGGATTACCATCTTCCATCTTGGTCCAGAAATAACCACGGTCAGAGTAGAAGGCACGTACATGCTCATCACCATAAATAGGCTGACGGGCCTGTTCAAAATGCCAGCCGAACCGAACCGGTAACTTACCGTCTTCCCGCAACAGCAGATACATCGCGGAAACTTCAGTGGCCTTGTCCAGACGTGATTCAAACTGGGTAATACCCTGTGGCCAAAGTGCAGTCTTCACATGTTCCTTGAAGGCCTGTCCGAGTTCATAGGGCGATGGTGCGGCACCCATGGCGACTGTCTGGAAATGGCTCCAGGGCGGGGAGGTCGTCATAACCACACGTTGTCCGACGTTTTCAACACCCGGGTTACTTGCCTCAAGACCTGAGCGCAAGGTCGGCCAGACTTCCATAATGTGCGTTACGGCTGATTCATTCAGCAAGCGTGCACGATGCCCAGCCATTACCACGCCGGAAACCAGCAGGGTCATGGCCAGAATTACTATCTTTGTACCAGTTTTGTTGATATTCATTTTTACTTACTCCTTCAAGCTGCGTTTGGTTTGTAGTGTCGTACTGACAACAAATTCATGCCTGCTTATTTTTCAAATTCAAACGTGAATAATTCTTCAATGACGGGGTCGCCATTCTCAGCCTTGGTCACGTGATACCAGACACCGGGTGCCTTATTGCTGATGTGGATACCACCACCACTCATCAATACGGCCGGGTTGTCCGGAATGACTTCACTCAATTCATCGGTACCGATAGGTGCATCACCTTCTTTTGGTGCACTCATCATGAACGATACTGAACCCAGATCCGGAAATTCTTCACCGTTCGGGAACAGTTCGATACCTATCCAGGCGGAAGGATCAATTTTCTCACGGGCCTGTAATGCGCCGACAGCCTTGGCCACCTTGGCCATGGTTTCTTCAGCATTTTTGGCCACCACGAGATTGATGTAGTAACCCACCAGTGCTCCCGGCAACTTGAACATATGACGGGCAATATCTTCCATCGCACCCTGTGGGTGATGGTGATTGTTGACGATACCCGGAATAACGGTCTTGCCTTTCAGATCCATCACTTTGGTGTTCGGTCCTTTCAGTGCAAGCATGTCCTTGCTCGAACCGATTTTCAGAATCTTGCCATCACGCACAGCCATCGCTTCAGCAATAGTGCCAGGATTGCTGTTATAGGCAGTATCATCAATGGTGATTATCTTGGCGTTGTGGACGATTAAATCAGGATACTTGACCAGAATGTCAGGAAGAGCCTGAGCATTGGCATTGGATGAAACCAGAGTTACAAATGACAAGATTACTGCGAGTGTTGGTGCAAGAATCAGTTTACGCATCATACTACCCCCTTTACCTCAATGAATTAACACATTAAACCCTGTACCCAGAGTCTGGAAAGGCCCGATCCTTCTGGAATCGGGCCTTCGCAAACCAACTAACAGACTAAATTACTGAAAATTATAGTGGAACTTGATGCCATAGGTAATGAAATCACTGGTATCCCGATTACGGCTTTCAAATGCTTCCGGGCTCAGGTCGTTCTCTATGTGATAAGACGGATTCGGGTGGAACAGGTTATGGGCATAGGCTGACCATTTCCAGTTCTCATCGCTATCACCGAATGAGGCATTCAGGCTCATATCACCATGTTTGTCCATCATGCTTACCTTGCTAAAACCTGTGTTGTCGGTGATATAACCATCCGAGTAGTAGGCATTGGCATTAAAGCCCAACTGATAGTTGGTCAGGAACGGCATAGTGTAGTCTGCATCCACCACAAACTTCCAGTCAGGCGAGTTCGCACCCTGTTCACCACTACGGTCAATTACACCGGCAGTGGCAGACGTCAGTACGCAGCCAGTAGCCGATGGGTTGGCTACTTCAACTTCGGTACAGGTGGAGATGAAGTCTACCATCGTGTTCTTCATGTACACGCCACCACCTCGCAGTGTCAGATTATCCGTCGCTGCATAATCCAGCGAGAATTCAATACCCTTAACTTTCTGTTCACCTGCATTAGTGAATGAAATAAAGGCGTTAAATTCGAGCGCCTGTGTTGCGCCAATTTGCAGGTCGGTGATTCTGGTCTGGAATAAAGACACGTCGTAACGTAAACGTCCATCCATCACCTTGCCTTTCGCACCTAACTCCATATGCTGGGCATATTCCGGGTCAAACTGGAACTCCTCGTATGCCTTATCAAATGCGCAGGTACTATTGCAAGTTGCGGTCGCTGCAGCAGCAGTCGGTATGGTTGCCAGACTGGCATCTGCACCACCGGCTTTGAACGACTCTACGTACTTACCGTATAAGGTATGATCATCGGTTAAGCGATAAGTCACACTGAACTGTGGGTCGATCTCGTCACCTGAGAACACACCTTTAGGTCCAGTAATACCATCCCAGTTATTGGCAACTGGCGTTCTGATGCCGGTATAGCCAATGGCTGTCGCGCCATTCCATACGCTCTGACCATTCAGGGTACCCGCCGTAAGGGCCTGCGGGTTCGCAGCAACCTGTGCAGCTGTACATCCGAAAGCAGCTGTAGCTACGCCTGTGCAACCTGAGCCAGATCCATTTGCCGGGGTAGTAATTGCACCCGTGACATTGCTACGGACAATCCAGCGGTCAGTTGAACCCCAGATTGCCGTAGTCTTTTTAACACGGCTGAAACGTCCACCGGCGCTGAGTGTCAGCTTGCCATCCATAAATCCGTTGTAGGATAGATTGGCAAACGCACTCTTCCAGTTGCCATCACCGACCATGTCCTTGAAACGTATGGGTTGCTGGGCATTCGCACGCAAGAACAGTGCCTTGTAATTTTCCTCGATTTTCTGGGTGTACAGACCAGCCATCCACTCCCAGTCTCCGCCTGTGGCTGAAGAAGCCCGCAGTTCCTGACTGATTGCATCATAGTTATGATCGCGATACTGCGTATTGGACAGTGTCAAACCATAACGATTTTCACGCAGGGTTTCGCGTTCAAACTGATCATAAGATGTCAGTGAGCTCAACGTTATGCCGTTGTCCAGTTCATAGCTGAGATCAAGGTAGGTGCTCCACGGGGTCAGTTTCTCATAACCCTCGGTCACATTCGTACCCGCATAGGCCTGCATCAACTGATTGCCGACATCGCGAATATCAAACGAAACCAGTTTGTCAGTATCACGGAAGGTACCGGTTGGGGCAAAGAAGGGGCCATCCGAGGATCGACCGATCGGTGCACCTTTATCGTCACAATCCGGCAATGGAGTGAAATTAATCTTGCTGCTACCTGTACCTGCACCTGTACCTAACGGCGGAGCAAAGTAAACGCTGGTAAAGTTACCTGGAGTGGTGGTTGCCGTCATACGCTGACAAATTGCCGTACCTTCAGCACCCTTGTTCAGGTCTGCCGTGTCAAACTTGGCTGTGGCCTGGAATGCTTCAGTCGGTTTCCACTGGGCAATAATACGACCAGCCTTGTTTTCGTAGTTGGGGAATTTATCTCCTGAAACCACATCCTGCAGATAACCGTCTGCGCTGTCGTATTTAGCCGCGACGCGAATACCAAATGTGTCAGTAACAGGTCCACCGGCAGCCGCTTCAACTACCTTGGTACCAAAGTTGGCGACTGAAGCGTCTACATAGCCTTCCCATTCAGGGGTTGGCTTGCGGCTGGTGATGTTAAACGCACCGGCAATCGCATTCTGGCCGAAGTAAACCGGCTGCGGTCCTTTCAGGATTTCAACCTGTTGTACGTCCAGGAATGAAAGTTTAATCATCGAGGTACGGGCATAATGCACGCCGTCGAGGAAGATCGGGGTTGACTGTTCAACGGTAAACGCGTCGGTGGTCGCTGCACCCAGACCACGTACAGACATACTGGGTCGTAAGTGTTCAGGCTCAACGATAACTGTCGGAGTAAACTGTGCCATTTCATCCAGTGCGCGGTATCCCTGCTGTTGCAGGAAATCACCGTTAATTGCTTCAAGAGAAATCGGTACGTCCTGCATGGACTGTACCCTGCGCTGCGCAGTTACAACGATTTCTTCCAGAGCAGCCTGAGCCATAACCGGACTGGTACTGACTGCGGACATGGTCATCACGCCTGCAATGGCTGAAACGATGGCTGTGTATACCGAAGACTTGCGGTATCGATTTAGTTGAACTGTCTTATGCACAATAGCACCCCCAAAAAATGTAGAGAGAATTTTAAAAAATATGTCTGCTGATCATTCCATCTGGCCGACGTAAAACCTGTTTCATCTGCCTGACATCTCATTCACGATAACGAGTCATAAACGTCGGGCAGACGAATGAGTGTGCGCAGATTACAACTATATTGTGCAGATAACAACAGCAGCTTTATTGTGCGTCACAGCAATTAATCAGTGGATTTTAATGCAGTGATAACGATTTTAATCACGGAACAATTCAGTTTTATTTACCCGTAATACTGTCTGGTGTGACATGTATACAACAGTAAACAGCGTGGACATTTAGCGATCTATGCAATTGTGCAAAAATTAGGGATATTCTTAAGCCCCGAACAAGATGCCTGTGTAAAGCTTGTGACCAAGCAATACCACAAATAACAGATACAGGACGGCGGATAAACAAAAAGTGATCGTCGCCGTTTTCTTGAGTGAGTTTCCACCTGTACGTATAAATGCAAACAGAAATACCGGGGCTGTAACTTCAAATCCCACCAGATAAATACCCAGAACAATGGCGCCCAGCCAGGATATACCAATAATTTCCTTATGAAGTAGCGCCTTCTTTTCCAGACTGGATGTGGAGACTTCGGCAGGCTGCAGCGTCGTCAGGGAATGTCTGTAACGTTGTATCTGCAGTATTAATTCAGCGCTGGTTAACCCCACAAAGATCCAGCCTATCAGCCGGGGAAACAAGCCACTGCCACCTTCAAAGTCAAATGCCATAACCAGCACAGTAACTGCTATGGCCAGCATTAATGCCGCAACGAACAAAAGTACCAGTTGGCTGGCTGTCGGGGTATCAGAATGACTCATACACTGACCCTCTTACGTGCACGGATTATCTGGAAAAAACGCAAGGACAAAGCGGCCATACAGATTAAAAAGATTATCAGTGTGGTCTTGTCACGGAAAAATCCCATTCCGTCTCCCCCAAACATCAACATCGATTGTGTGTAGTTTTTCTCCATTAACTCAGCCAGTACAAGTGCGATGACCACCGTAATACGGGGATAATCAAACTTTCGCATCAAGTAACCCAATATTCCAAAAATAGCCGTGACAAAAGTATCGCCCACGGAATTTCGAATTGTAAAAGCGGCTACGAATGCAATAACCATAATTGAGGGTACGAGCACTGTTATATTAATCTTGGCCACCTTGATGATATATCGTGTCGACATCAATACGATGACGTTGCTCAGAACGGTGGCTATCAGAATCGCAATGATCAGGGTAAAAATTGTCCATTCACGCTCTATCAACAGCATCGGCCCCGGATTCAAACCATGCAGGATCAGCACGCCCAGAAAGATTGCCATTTCAGCGCCGCCTGGCATACCAAACGCCAGAGTTGGTATAAGAGATCCACCATCCTTGGCATTATTGGATGCCTCCGGTGCAATCACGCCGCGTATATCACCCTTGCCAAAATTTTCATTGTTTTTACAGGTGGTGGCTGCAAAGGTATAAGCCATAAATGAACCCACCGTGCCGCCGACGCCCGGAATTGCACCCATTACCGTTCCAATCGCAGAACTGTACATAACCAGTTTCCATTCCTTGAACGATTCAACAACACCATCCCAGATTCCGGTGATATTTTCATCGATCCCATCTTTAGCTTTTGCTGCCGATTCATTCGTTACGTACAGAGTCAGCATTTCAGAGATAGCAAATAATCCTATCAAGGCAGGAACCAGAGACATGCCATCCCACAGATAATCAATGCCAAAGGTATAGCGCTCTGAACCTCCGATATCATCGTATCCGATAAAACCTAAAAACAGGCCGGCACATCCCGCTATCAGACCACGCAGCATATCTCCACCCGCCGCAGTCAATGCGGTGAGACCCAGTACAGCCATCATGAAAAAGGCAGGTGGACCAAACCATAATACGATGGCCTTTGCCACCGGTAGAATTGCTACAAGAACCGCCAGACCGAAAACACCTCCAATTGTTGATGCGCCAGCTGCCGCACCGATCGCAAGTCCAGCCTTGCCTTGTTGTGCCATCGGATAACCATCAAAGCAGGTCGCCGCATTTGGAGCTGTACCTGGTGTGTTCAGCAATATCGATGTAACCGCACCACCGGCCGAGACCGCGCCCATGACTCCACCCATCAGGATGATTGCCTGCTCGGGCTCCATACCAAACGTGAGCGGTAATAACAATGCAATCGCCGCTGCACCACCCAGACCCGGAACAATGCTAAACATGATGCCTACCATCACGCCGATCATCAGATAAAAAATATTGTAGCCATCCCCTATCAAATAGAGGACGGCTGTAATCATTGAATCAAACATTGAAATTAAAGCTCGCGGTATGCTTGTTGTTATTGATTAGGATTATTGAGATTGGCCTTGAATTTCTCGTAATAGGTGAAATTATCATTGATCGCTTTAGCGGCATCTTCACCATTAAGTGGAGCAACATCCATCGCAGCTCCAGTAGCGGCAGCAATAAATTCGGGATCAGCCATCGTCTTTGAAAAAGCATCCCTTAACTGGGCCAACAAGGCAGGCGCCATGTCTGGCGGTCCAGCAATTGAACGTTGAACGTTTAGTGGTGCCAGATCCGGATAACCAAGTTCGGCAAACGTTGCCACTTCCGGCAAATGACTGCTGCGATTATTTCCAGTTACAGCCAACGGTCGCAGGCTGCCTGACTGGATATACTGCGTTGCGGTAGAGATTGGCGACATGGTGACATTGCCATCTCCACGCACCAGAGCGACTAACTGATCTGTCGTACCCGCATAGCCGGTAAGAAATGTCGGATTTTTGCTCATTAAGCCCATTTGCTCGGCCATAATCTGGATGGCGGCCAGAACAGTCGTTCCATAACCGATCGAAACAAAGGTAATCTTTTCCTGGGCTTTCAGATCATCCAGCGTATTAATAGCGGATGCCGACTGAACCAGCAGTACATAATCCTGTGATTCAACCCGACCTAACCAGCTTAATTTACGCAAATCATAATCAACTTTTTCACCTGTTATGCTCGGTAATACCAGTCCAGGAAGATTGAAAATTCCAAGTGTATATCCATCCGGTTTGGCGCGGTAAACAGTGGATGTGCCACGACGACCTCCGGTACCCGGAATATTCTCCGGCAAGACTGAAATACCTCCACCCAGATGTTTTTCAAAGAAATGGGCAAATACACGTACTGTCGTATCAAATCCTCCACCCGCTCCGTAAGGAATAACTATCGAGATATTTTCCTGCGGAAACGTTTCTTCTGTCTTTTGTCCACATCCTGACAAAAGCACGGTTAATAACGTGAACAGCAACGTCATTATCTTTTTCATTTGTTCACTCCCTTCATCAACGTCATACGGCGTAAGGTTACGATAGATTACTGATTAAATGCAAACGTATTTCAGCAGGAGAATATTGATAAAAAAACTGACAAATACTGAACAATCGTTTTCAGCTTTTTTAATGCAACCCTTCGTGTGCATGGACACGCGCGATTGTAGCAAAATCACGTACCGGTTTTGCAGCCGGATCAAACGCGGGTAACGCATCCCCAGCGACAGCGACACGTTCCATATGGCGCGGATGGGGATAATAGTCATTCACGGCATAATGCTGACACAGGCGATTATCCCAGACCACCAGAGTGCCGGGTTGCCAGCTCAGACGATACTGATACTCGGGAATACTGGCCTGTTGATAGAGTATTTCAAGTAAATTGCGACTTTCCAAATCTGACATGCCTTCCAGCCTCAATGTAAACTGGCGGTTCACAAACAATACCCGCTGCCGGGTTTCTGGATGGGTGATCACCACCGGATGGGATGGGTTAGGAAACATTTCTTCCATCTGCAACAGTTGCGCACGTTTGGCCTCGTCCCCTTTATAAAGCACCCGGAAATTCTTGAAATCATGTAGCGCAGTCAAGCCAGTTATAAACTCACGCAACTTTGGACTCAGGCCTTCGTAGGCAGCACACATGTCTGCCCACATGGTATCGCCGCCATATTCGGGAATCTGCATGCAACGCAAAATCGTGAATTTGGTCGGGAATTGACGGAAGGTCAGATCTGCATGCCACACATCGGTTGATAATACGGGATGATCCTTGTCATTCTTGATAATTTGAAGCTCAGGCAGATCTTCACGCTGAGGCCTGAACGGGTTCTGTTCCAGTGGGCCAAATCGACGAGCAAACTCAACCTGTTGTTCTGTAGTGATATGCTGGTTACGGAAGAAAATCACCTTGTGTTCAAGCAGGGCGCTGTAGATACGCGAAAATGCGCTGTCAGCGAGTGGGCGGGACAGATCAATTCCACGAACTTCTGCACCGATTAACCGGTGACAGCGGACGACTTCCGGTTCGCCGTTGATCTTGCCAGTCATTTCTGCACTCATTCAGTTCATTATCCGGATAATCACGCCTTGACGACCATAGTGTTATTCGATGCGTCCGTGTATAGGGACAAACAATTCTTCTATTGGCATTTCCTTCGCAATGAAATTCTGCTGGCGCATGTATTTCACAAAGGCCTCCAGGGTAGGACGGTTTTCTTCAACGCCATAGGCCCACAGATCCTTGCCAAATATTTCATCCAGCTCATATAAATCATCATATAACCAGGGCAACATAGTGCGCTGAGCAGCGGAGAAATACATCTTGTCGAGCGCCCATTTTCTGGACTCAAGAAATGCCTTGAACAGACTGGTGGCTATCCAGCGGTTCTGCTCATAAATTTCACGGCGAATCGCCACGGTGTGCATAATCGGATGAATCTTGTACTCGCGATAATATCGTTTTTCTTCCTCACGCGGATTGGCAAACAGTCGGGTGACCTTATCCTGATCAGTACGCAGAGAATCTGGCAGACGCGAGCCGAGCAACGCATCGATTTCACCGTCGCGGAGCATGTCAGACAATGATTTGTTCGAGGTGTTCTGCACGATGGTCACTGGTTTGAGCAACTTTGGCGGCTTGGGCGGTTTGCCATGTGTACCGGCCTTTTCCACCGCGCCCTGTACCCAGGTTACACCGGACAGATCGACGCCATAAATATTTTCCAGATCGCCTCGTATCCAGATGGCCGCTGTCATCGTATATAACGGCACACCAATACGTTTGCCAGCCAGATCTTTTGGAGACTTGATTCCGGACTTGCGATTGATACAGATAAATCCATGACGGAAGGCTTTCGACGGAAATACTGGCAGGGCAACAAAAGGACTATTACCTTTCGATGTCATTTCCACATGTTCTGACAGTGACAATTCCGACATATCAAATGCCTTGTCACCGACCATCCGATCAAATATTTCACGCGGGGCCTGTATTTCAAGATAATTAAGGTCTATGCCTTCCACTTCTATCCTGTTGTAGGCAAGGGCTTCCATTCTGTCGTAAGGACCGCACGCAAAACTCAATTTCAATTTGGACATGTAGATTTTCCTTTTGGGTTACTGGTGGTTCTGATGATGCCAAAGTATAGCAGCAGTTATTTAACTTGAGTACAAAGCGCTTGCGGGCCGATCAGCTTGTTGTGACCAGCCCGCGTTTGTTGCGAATCAGTGCTGTTTATTTTTTGTCTGGCGCCGGTTCTGGCTTGGTTACCATATGACCGCAACCGCATTTATTTGCCCAATATTCCCAGGCTCGCCAGGTTTCTGTTGAGTATGGGCTGTACCCACGATTACGTGCATCTATCTCGCCCTGAGACAGTGACTTGATTTTGCCACCCAACCTGACAGCCGCTGACAAGGCGCGGGCATTTCGAGGCAAATAGACTGACATACGTACGACTTCAATCAACGAGCGAGCCGCCGAGGCAAAGCCATGGCCACGCATCAGGGCAACATTGTTCTTCGCCAATGTTTTGGCGAGATCCCTTCCCTGTTCGACATTGGCTACCAGTAAATTGGTATCACCAAACCGATCAGCAATGTCCCACACTGGAACATGCGCGCCGATAAAACTGCCTGAATGGATAACCGGACGTAACGGAGTACCATCGGCAATACCATACGGCAGGATCTCTTCGGCATGGGCATGCACTACAGCAAGTACATCTGGCCGTGCTTCAAAAATACTGCCGTGAATAAACCGCTCAAGATACAGTGGCCGGGTATCGCCATTGACCGGATTGCCTTCCAGATCCAGCTCGACGATGTCATCGGCTGTGACCAGTTCCGGCGCCAGTGAGCGCGCAATAAAAAAAGTATGCGGATTGGCAGGATTACGGACACTGACGTGACCATAGGCATCAACCACTTCTTCCCTGGCTAAAATTCGATTGGCGATTACAAGATCGTTAATTATGCGTTGCTTTTCATTCATGGCTGAATCTTCCCGCGTTCGTTAATGTAAGTGAAATGCCGGGAAACACAGACACCCTACGATCCTGAATCCCCCTGGATTTACCCTATCGTGAGAATAGGGCCAAGTCAAGATAACGGCAACAGTGTCGCCGCTGTTAGTTGAAATCAGACATACAGAAACCTGCCCGGGCTATACATCGTACTGACCGAATCGAAACTCGGATTTTTCTGGTACAGTGTTTATTATTAACTCAAATTGGCACTGAACCAGCCGGGGGAATTATGTTGAAAAAAATCACCAACCTGTCAGTCAATCTGGTGCAAAAATATTTACCGGATCCCTTTCTGTTCTGCATTCTACTGACACTAGTGGTGTATGTCGGCGGTATGCTGATGACAGCACAAGGACCGATTGCGATGATTAACCACTGGTATAACGGTTTCTGGAATCTGCTGGCGTTTTCCATGCAAATGGTACTGGTACTTGTCACCGGGCATACGCTTGCGCAGGCTCCAGTCATGCAAAAAGCACTGAAAGCATTGGCCAAACCTGCTAATACTCCGGCGAAAGCGATACTGTTTGTAAACTTTTTTGCATCAGTGGCCTGTTTGCTTAACTGGGGGTTTGGGTTGGTAGTCGGCGCTCTGTATGCTCGTCAGCTGGCCAAAGATGTAAAGGGAGTCGACTATCGACTATTAATTGCTTCAGCCTATGCCGGATTTCTGGTCTGGCACGGCGGACTTTCCGGCTCCATACCTTTGACATTGGCAACGGCCAGCCCGGAACTGGCCAAGATTACAATGGGAGTGGTCGTCGATCCGGTTTCAACTTCCACTACCATATTTTCGACATTTAATATGGTCATCGTAATGGTCCTGTTATTCACTGTTCCATTCATCTGTCTGTTCATGCACCCGGATCCACAATCTACAATCAGCGCGGATCCGTCCACATTCAAGGATACTGCTCGTCAGATAGACACGGCTCAAGCCAATAAGTCCCCGGCTGACTGGATGGAACACAGTTCACTTTTCTCGCTACTGGTTGGATTGTTGGGTCTGATATTTGTTGTCAGCTACTTTTATCAGTCCGGATTTGAGCTGAATCTGAATATCGTCAATTTTATTTTCCTGTTTGCTGCCATCATTTTGCATGGAACGCCACGGCATTTTCTGGATGCCATTAATGAAGCGACCAAAGGCGCTTCAGGCATTATTCTGCAATTTCCGTTTTATGCGGGAATCATGGGCATGATGACCGGTGCCAATGCCGAGGGTGTATCCGGCGCCATTTTGATGTCTAACTGGTTTGTTGATACAGCCACAACAACGACCTTCCCGCTGTTTACATTTCTCAGTGCGGGTCTGGTCAATTTCTTTGTACCCTCCGGCGGCGGCCATTGGGCAGTGCAGGCGCCAATCATGATGCCAGCCGGTGCAGCACTGGGCGTCCCTGTAGCCAAGACTGCTATGGCGATTGCCTGGGGAGATGCCTGGGCCGACATGATACAACCCTTCTGGGCATTGCCAGCACTGGCTATTGCCGGATTGGGTGCCCGCGACATCATGGGCTACTGTATAATTATCCTGCTGTACTCTGGACTGATTATTGGCGCAGGCCTGACATTTTTATAGACGAATAGACCACTGGATATGAAACCGGTTTATACCAACGCAACCAGCGCACTTGAAGGACTACTCAAGGATAACCTGACGCTTGCCGTAGGTGGATTTGGACTGTGTGGGATACCGGAGAACCTGATCAAGGCGCTGCGTGATAGCGGGGTCAAAGGACTGACTGTCGCCAGTAATAATGCTGGCACTGATGAGTTCGGACTCGGCCTGTTATTGCAGACACGTCAGATCAAAAAAATGATTTCATCCTATGTGGGAGAAAATGAACTCTTCGAGCGTCAGTATCTTAGCGGCGAACTGGAACTCGAGCTCACCCCGCAAGGTACACTGGCAGAAAAACTCCGGGCTGGTGGAGCCGGCATTCCGGCATTTTATACACGCACCGGGTTTGGCACGCTGCTCGGCAAAAACAAACCGGTACAAAATTTCAATGGCAAGGACTACATACTCGAAGAAAGTATTACCACCGATCTGGCACTGATACGGGCATGGAAAGCCGACAAGGCCGGGAATCTGATATTTCGATATACCGCCAATAATTTCAATATGGCCTGCGCCAAGGCAGGACGCACCACTATTGTTGAAGTGGAAGAACTGGTAGAGATAGGTGAACTGGATCCAATGCATATCCATCTGGCCGGAAATTATGTGGACCGAATCGTCATCGCTGACGCGCTCGAAAAACCAATCGAACAACTCACCGTAGCAGGCCAGTTGAACATGAAGGGGTTTACCCCCATTCGCGAATGGCAGGCCAGACGCATCAGCCAGGAATTTCGGGACGGTATGTATGCAAACCTCGGAATTGGTATGCCCACACTGGTGGCCAACTATATCCCTGAGAACATCACCATTACCCTGCATGCGGAAAATGGACTGCTCGGAGTAGGTCCGTTTCCACAAGCAGGTCAGGAAGATCCGGATCTGATTAACGCCGGCAAACAAACCATTACCTGGTCACCCGGAGCTGCATTCTTTGACAGTGCTGAATCCTTTGCCATGGTACGGGGCGGACACATCGACCTGTCAGTACTTGGCGCAATGCAGGTATCGCAGTTTGGTGATCTGGCCAACTGGATGATTCCCGGTAGCATGGTCAAGGGTCCAGGCGGCGCGATGGATCTGGTCTCCGGCGTCAAAAAAATTATTGTGATGATGGATCACTGTGCCCGTGATGGTTCTTCCAAACTGATGTCAGAGTGTACGCTACCGTTGACAGGGAAAAATGTGGTCAATATGGTTGTGACGGATCTGGGAGTATTTGAAGTCGATGCTAGTGCAGGATTGACCTTGATAGAACTAGCACCTGGCTCCTCGCTGGAACGGGTCAGGGAGAAAACCGCTTGCCCGTTCCGGGTGGCCGAACAGATCAACTAAACCACTGTGATTTTTAACAGTTTCAATAACGCAGTTTTCACCATTTAAAAATTGACTTCGGGCACTGCCAAAGACACAATTCTCCGTGTATTGCTTGTTCACATACTTTCACTGTAACTAACTGCATCCGGGAATTCACCTTGGCACAACTGACTGTTTCAAATGGTAAAACCATTTCCTATCATGATAGCGGCACGGGAAAAACCATCCTGTTCCTGCATAGTTTTGGACATAACAAAAACCTGTGGTATCCACAGCTGACCCATTTTCTGGAGCAGGGTTACCGGGTTATTGCCCCGGACATGCCCGGTCATGGCGAGTCCTCATTTGACCCGGCCAGACATACCGTCGATGGCATTGCTGACTCATACATTGAGTTTCTGGAAAAACTGGGAGTGACAAAAACAGTGATCGCCGGCATATCAATTGGTGGCTATATCACTCTGAAGATGATGGCAAAACGTCCGGATCTGTTCACAGCCATGGTGATGATTTGCACCAAGGCTGAAGCCGACACGGATGAAATCAAGGCACGTCGACGTGCACAGATAGATAATATCCGTAACAATGGCCTGCAAAGTTTTGTGGAGACTACCGCACCGAAACGTGTTGCACCGCGAATTGTTGCCGAACGTCCCTGGGTGGTCGACTGGATCAAGATGATGAACTATACGGTAACTACGGATGCGAATGCGGCCACGCTGGAAGCAATGGCACTGAAACAGGACGACACACCGACATTGGCAAAGATTACCGTGCCGGCACTGATACTATCCGGCAGTCATGATATTTTTATTCCGGCTGAATCACCGCATAACCTGAAAAATGGCATAAAAAAATCGGAACACCACGTCATTCAGGATGCCGGACATGTGGCCAGTCTGGAAAATCCAACGGAAGTAAACCGCTATATGGAATCCTTCCTGAAATCAATATAACTACTGTCTATTAAACATTAACCAAAGCAAAAGGGGTCGAACTTGAAATTACTGACATTTACCACGGATCCGAATTCCAGACAGAAACTGGGTGCACATCTTGAAGGCACGACTATCATTGACATGACCAGAGCGTACGAACTGGTTACCGGATCGACTGCGCCGGACTGGTTCAACTCAGTCAGCAATCTGTTGCAGGGCGGTGAACCAGCGATGGCTTTGGCCAGGGATATTTATAAAAAAGCCCAGGGCAGCAAGGATGGTTCACTCCGCTACGACATGGGAAAAATCAAGTTCCATCCGCCAGCCGGAGACCGTGCCAAAATCATGTGCGTAACCATGAACTATGCCGGCCATGCACAAGCGAGCGGAAGCAAGCCATCAGAAGATCCCTATTATTTTCTGAAGTTTGCTACCGTTATGACAGCACACGGGCAACCCATCTGTCATTCCAAAACATCAAACAAACATGATAGTGAAATTGAGCTGGGAATTATCATTGGCAAACGTGGCAAATATATTTCCCGCGAAGACGCGATGGATTATGTCGCTGGCTATACTGTCGTTAACGACTTCACCTTCCGTGATCGCCGTTCTCTCTCCGCGGATCCGAACAATGCACGTTTACACTGGTTCACACTGAAAAACCTGGATAATGCATTTCCGATAGGTCCGTGGCTGGTAACCAAAGACGAGATCCCAGACCCGTACAAACTGGAAATTAAATTAACACTGGACAATGATCCAGATCATAAACAGATTGGTACTACCGACGGTATGATGCATAAAATTTCGGATTTGATCTATCACGCTTCGAATGGATTGACTCTGGAACCGGGCGATGTAATCGCCTCGGGAACACCGCACGAAGTTGCTTTTGGCAAGGAAAGATGGCTCAAAGATGGCGATATACTGAGGGCAGAGATTACCGGCATCGGTGCGCTGGTCAATCCGATCAAGGCGGAATCCTGAAATCTGGCTGATTTTTTAATTGATGACACAAAAAGGTGAACGATATGAATAAACAGGCAAAAACACCCAGAGAATTATTTATTGAGGACTTGCTGGAAAATAATTTCACAACCTTTTTTGTTGCCACCCATCCAAAATATTCCAAAAGTAATCCAGCGTTTCGTTTTACCGAAACGCCGGTAAGTGCAGCGGTACCCTATTCATGGCAATACGCAGAAGCCAGAAAGAGACTGATGGAACTGAGTACCTTGCTAACCCAGGAAGAAGCAGAACGCAGAAATATTAATTTCGTTAACCCGGCCATCAAGGATTTCATGCCGGGCGCTGCCCTCCCCTCGTTGCGCGGTGGTATACAACTGCTGTTGCCTGGCGAGAAAGCGTTTTCTCATAGGCATTCAGCCAATGCTTTCCGTCTGGTACTGGAAGCTCCGAAAACCGGAGCCTACACCACAGTTGAAGGTAATAAATTACCCATGAGCAAAGGTGATTTGATCCTGACACCAAACTGGACCTGGCATGATCATCATAATGAAGGTGATTCACATGTAATCTGGTATGACGGTCTGGACGTATTGATGGCGTACTGGTTGGGCGGTGTGTTTTACGAAGAAATGAAGGACGGCTCAGGTAGCCATCAGTATCAGCCTATCCTGCACCAGTCAAACTCGGTTACCGATGTTTATGGTTCAGGATTGATACACCGCAAAAAAATGTTTCCTGATCATATTCCGATTTCAGACAATACACTGATCTACTATCCATACAGCAAGTCCCGCCAGTTACTGAAAGATCTGACCGCACAAGGTGCAGGGGATCCTTATGAAGGAGTATTGGTTGAGTACATCAATCCATTGACGACAGGTCCCACTTTCCCATCGATGGGGACTTCTATTCGTCAGATTAACGGCAAGTCCAGCATAGAAGCAAAGCACCGGACAGAAAATGTCATGCATATTCTGCTGGAAGGCTCTCTGACGTTCCATCTGCCTGACAACAAGACCTTTACAGTCAGTTCTCACGATGTAACAGCAATACCTTCCTGGGTTCCCTACAGGATAACGAATAATGAGAAAGAACCCGCTGTACTGTTCACCCAGACCGACAGGCCAGTATTCCAGGCACTCGGATTCTACCGGGAACAAATCGCCTGAGTTTCAACATGTGTGCATCAGCAGCAGCAATAATCCCGACTGATGATGCACACGTTAACCAGTCACTTCTGATTTCTTGATAACAAAACTGCCTGTAGTCATTTATTGCGCACTTGCAGTGCTGTATACGAGCCATGCTGCCTATGCACAGTCTGCAGATTCAGCATATAACGAACGCAATGCAACAGCATGGTCTACTGACATTGATGGCTTGCCAGTTGCACAGGCGACACAAACTGTCGAGCTGAAAGACGGTAATGAATTTACCATCACTGCCGGCTATGTACAAAAACTGGTGGGTAATCGTAGCTTGCGTATGCTCGCTTATAATGGTTCGATTCCTGGACCATTTATCAAGGCCGATCAGGGAGCTACCATTACTATCCATTTCAACAATTCTACCGACCTCGACCTTACCTTGCATTCACACGGAGTGCGCGTTGATAACCTTTCAGACGGTGTTCCCGGCGTAACTCAGGACAGCGTAAAACCTGGAGCAAGTTACACCTACAAGATTAAATTTCTGGATGCCGGCGTCTACTGGTATCACCCGCATACACGCGAAGACTACGCACAGGAACTCGGCTTATACGGTAATTACCTGATCACACCGTCTGTCGCCAGCTACTGGAACCCGATAGACAGGGAAATACCACTGATCATTGACGACATTCTGATAGAGAATGAACAGATTGCCAGTTTCTGGCATGAATATACCAATTACGCCTTGCTCGGAAGATTTGGTAACGAGTATCTGGTTAACGGAGAGACTGGCTACAAATTGAATGTACGTCAGGGAGAGCGCATCCGGTTTTTTGTCACCAATGTTTCCAATGCGCGTACCTATAATCTTGCCATCAGCAACACACCCGTCAAACTTGTGGCAGCAGACATTGGCCGGTTTGAACATGAACAGCATGCAGACAATTTTTTAATCTCGCCGGCAGAACGGGTTGTAATGGAGACTTGTTTCGACCAGCCGGGCCACTATATGTTGCAACATACTATGCCCGGTCAACAAATCCAGCTCGTGGATTTTTCAGTATCGGCAGATAATGGCAACCCGTGCGGAGTCGATTTTAAAAAACCGCATGATAATGCAGAGGTGATTAAAGAGTTCGCTGGGTTCCGCAATCTACTGGCGACTGCACCGGACAAACGTTTGTTACTTTCGATTTCGCTTGCTGGTCAGCAAATTGATCATAGCCAACACATTCATGCCAGCGGTCAAGCGTCCACGCCAGTTGCCGCATCCATGCCAGACCACGCCAGCATGAATCATGACCCAAAGGCTACTCAGGGAACAAACAGTCCAGCCGTTGCGGGAAAAGAGCTGCTTGCAGAGCAACTGAAAAAAATCCAGTGGGATGATCCACAACACAGTGATCGCCTCCGCAAAACTCCGGAGATATACTGGAAACTGATTGATGAGCAGACGGGCAAGGAAAACCAGCTGATTGATGACTGGGTATTTAAACAAGGTCAACTGGTAAAAATCAGACTGACCAATAATCCTAAAGCCGATCATGTCATGCAACATCCGGTGCATCTGCATGGTCAGCAATTTGTTGTACTCTCTACAGACGGGGTACCGAGCACGAACCTGGCCTGGAAGGATACTATGCTGCTTTTACCCGGTCAGTCTGTAGATTTGCTGGTACAAATGAACAATCCAGGGGTGTGGATGTTGCATTGCCATATATCTGAACATCTACAGGCAGGAATGTCGCTGAATTTCCGTGTTGAGGACAAGAATGGGTATGCCACCGGAGATGACTACCGTGCAGGAGCGCCGCATACACATCATTGAACCAGTGCTTGTCAGAATACAGTAGATTCAACCATGCTCATGATTCCCTGAGAATTCCAGGCCGGTACAGGCCTTTACCAAGTTCAGATAAAGTCGTAACATGAACGGCTATGTCTAAACTTTCCGTCACACGATTAACCAGCGCGCGCATACCGACCGAGTACGGCGAACTTCAACTCTGTTATTACGCCAATACAGCGGATCACAAGGACCATCTGGCATTTTACCTCGGTAATATCAATCAGGCCGAGGATGTGCTGGTACGAGTCCATTCTGAATGTTTTACCGGTGATGTGATGAAATCCCGACGATGTGATTGCGGTGAACAGCTGGATCGCTCCCTGCAGCTGATATCAAACGAGGGCCGCGGGGTGGTAATTTATCTGCGTCAGGAAGGACGCGGCATCGGACTGTTGCAAAAAATCAAGTCCTATAACCTGCAGGATGCCGGTCACGATACTGTCGACGCAAACCTGATGCTGGGGCATCTGGCAGACGAACGTGATTACACGGTGGCAGCCCGTATTCTTGAAGATCTGGGTGTAAAATCGATCCGCTTGATGACCAATAATCCGGACAAGATCAATGCACTGGAAGATGAAGGCATCAAGGTAAATGGTCGTGTTGAACTGGAATGCGCGATCACCCCGGATAATGAACGTTATCTGACAACCAAAGCCGAGCGCATGAATCATATCCTGAAATTGGGCAATTATGTTCCGGTACTATCAGTCTCCGGCAAACATGAACCTCAACCAACAGATTGAAGCCTGGTTAATCTCCCGCAAGGGTAGTTTCCGTTCTGCTAATCGTCCCTTTGTCACTCTGGCGTATGCGCAAAGCTGGGATGGCAGTATTACCACCCGACAAGGTGAAAGCCTGCCATTAAGCGGTACTGAATCAATCCGCCTCACTCACCAACTACGTAGCCTGCATGATGGTATTCTGGTTGGCATAGGCACGGTACTCACTGACAACCCGCAACTCACTGTTCGGGAATGGCAAGGCCAAAACCCACAGCCCGTTGTACTGGACAGCCTGTTACGCATGCCATCCACGGCGAAACTATTACAACATCCCGACAAACGCTGCTGGATACTGACCTCCCAGGACAGTCATAATAACCTTGAACAACACGCTGAGATATTTACCCTGAAAGATGAGAATGCCACAGAACAGCAAATTCCGTTAACCAGTGCACTCAGTTTTCTGATGAACAAGGGTATAAGCACATTGATGGTTGAAGGTGGTGCAACGGTGATAACGGCGTTTCTGAAAGCAGGTCTTGCTGATGCGCTGGTGATGACAGTTGCACCCAGACTTATTGGTGGATACAAGGCCGTAGGGGATCTTGGACTAATCCCTGCCAATCAATTACCACAGATTCATCCGATACATTGGAGCAATCTGGGTGAAGATTTGATTGTCTGGGGTGACTTGCAATATGGGAAACCTGTCTCTTGAAAGCGAGTCAGCTCTGGTTTACTCGCCCTGGCGAAGTTGAAATCCGGCAGTTTGTCTTACCGGAACTGCGTGCGAATGAAGTTCTTGTACGCACTTTGTATTCTGCCATCAGTGCAGGCACTGAAATGCTGGTTTATCGTGGCCAATTACCTGCGGAACTGTCCCTGGACGCCACACTTACGGTGCACAACCAAAAACCGGTCTACCCCATCCAATATGGATATGCTGCAGTTGGACAAATTGAGCAGGTCGGTAATGAACTGGATGCCTCATTGATAGGCAAACACGTTTTTGCATTCCAGCCACATGCGAGCCATTTTGTCTGTGCGCTAGATGATTTAATTATTGTCCCTGACATGACCGACCCCCTTGATGCAGTATTTCTGGCAAATACGGAAACAGCGGTCAGTCTGGTACTGGATAGCAAACCGCTACTTGGGGAAAAAATAGTTGTCCTGGGACTAGGGGTTGTCGGTTTACTAGTGACAGCTATTCTGTCCCGATTTCCATTGGGAGAGTTGCATGTACTGGACAAAATACAGCAACGACGCAATCTGGCTAGTAAATTCAGCGTATACTCTGCTGGCAGTCCGGACTCTATTACAGATGTGGATAATTTGAAATCCAGACTTGGCAAGCAGGAAATCACAAATGGTGCCGACCTGATATTCGAACTGACCGGTTCACCTGAGGCGCTGAATCTGGCTATTGAATTATGCGGTTACTCCGGACGTATCGTAGTGGGCAGCTGGTACGGGACCAAAACAGCCGAATTAAAACTTGGCGGCAGTTTTCACCGCAACCGAATCCAGATTATCAGCAGCCAGGTCAGTACCATTGCGCCGGAATTACGTGGACGTTGGGACAAGGCGAGACGGTTTTCTACGGCCTGGCAAATGATTGAAACAATCCAGCCACAGACATTGATTAGCCATAATATTCCCTTTAATTCTGCCGCCGACGCTTATCAACTGCTGGACAAAACACAGGGTCAAACCATACAAATTGTCTTTGATTATAATAACTAGAACGTAACAGGGGGTTTTGATAAATGTATACCGTCTCCGTAAAACGTGATTTTATTGCACGTCATTTTCTGATTGGTGGTGACTGGGGACGCGAAAATGAACCACATGCACATCAATATGTAGCCGAAATTCGCATGCAAAGTGCTGAGCTGGATCAACATGGTTATCTGGTCGATATCGTGAGAATTGAAGCTGAACTGGGTTCCATGATTGACTACTTTCGAGATCGTCTGCTCAATGATCTACCTGAATTCAAGGGGCTCAATCCGAGTATTGAACATTTCAGCCGCATCATTTGCCAACGCCTGTTGGCAGGAATTCAACCACCAGGCACAGGCAAGATAGCCGTGCGTTTGTGGGAAAATGAAACCTGCTGGGCTGCGTGGGAACAGAACTATTAAAGCCAACACATGCGTGTCGGTATTCTTATTTATGGTGATATTGCTTCTCAAAGTGGCGGCTATCTCTATGACCGTCAGCTAGTTAACTGCTTACAGCAACAGGGTGATACGGTTGAAATTTTCAGCCTGCCATTTCAGCCGTATTCAAAGGCAATATTTAACCAATATGATTTGAACAAAGTGGTGAATACAAAACTGGATGTGCTCATTCAGGACGAGCTTGTCCATGCTTCTGTTTACCGTTCAAATCAACAGTTCATCCGACAAACAGGCATACCTGTTGCCGGGCTGGTGCATCTGTTTTCTGCCTATGCCGACCAACCGTTGCATCGTCGTTTGCTGCTACGTTATACCGAACGTGCATATATAAATACAGTCAACGGACTGATCCTGAATAGCAACAACAGTCTGCAACAGGCGAAAAGCCTGATTGGCGGCAATAACATGCCCCCACACCTGGTCGCGGTTCCGGCAGGAAATAATTTTGGCAACGTGCAGATACCTGAAACTGCAAAACTGACATCTAAAAGTGCACCATTAAAGTTACTCTATGTGGGAAATGTAATTCGTCAAAAAGGCCTGCATTTAATCTTGCATGCCATGCAGCGTTTACCAAAAAACCGATTTACACTGACTGTTGCCGGCCGGCTAGATATGGAGCCTGATTATGTAAACAGAATCAGGCAAACCATCGTGGATCTAAATCTGTGTGACCAAGTTAAGATTACCGGCCCACTGGACAGGGAGCCACTGGCAATAATTTACCAGTCACACCACCTGTTTGTGTTACCTTCTGTAAATGAAGCCTACGGCATCGTTTATGTTGAGGCACAGCAGTTCGGGTTACCGGCCATTGCAACAACGGCAGGGGGGGCGAGAGAAATAATCTCGGACGGGGAAACCGGTTATTTAATCAAACCAGGTGACATAACCACGCTGACCAAACTATTGAACACGTTGAACGATGACAGACAATTACTGCAAGCACTCGGAACCAACGCTCTGAATGCCTATCGGCAACACCCGGCCTGGGATGATACCGGCAAACAAATCAGAAATTTTTTACATCAACTGATTTCACCAAGGGAGAATTAATTTGTTACGCGAATCATTTGATTACGTTGATTATCTGGAAATGAAACGTTCTGTAGATGACGACAGCCTGAACAAAGAAGTGTGGGATGCCATGGCAACCTGGATGAATTCACAACAAAAAAACCGTGCTTCCCTACGCATACTGGAAATCGGGGCAGGCATCGGGACCATGATTGAGCGTTTGCTGGATCATGAATTACTGTGTTTATGTGAGTATACAGCAGTTGAGCTGGAGTCCGGTTTCCGTGATGTGGCTATGCAACGTCTGCGTCACTGGGCACATGACCACGCCTGTGACTTCCAGCAGATAAACTCATCTACCTGGTTGCTATCTGGCAAACAGAGCAAGATTACCGTGCACTGGATACAAGGTGATGCATTACAGATAGCCAATCAGACATTACCGGATTCTTTTGATTTGATAATTGGTCATGCCGTTATAGATCTGCTACCGGTTCCAGCGTGTATGCCGAATTTACTTGCACGTCTTACCCGAGAGGGGGCCTGTTATTTCAGTCTGAACTATGCGGGTGAAACTCTATTTCTGCCAGCTGTACCCGGGGATATCCAAATCTTTGAAGCCTACAACAACGACATGGACAAGCGTTTCCCCACCCTGGACTGGCAACCAAGTCAGACTGGTAATATGCTTGGGCCCTGGCTGGAAAAACAGGGGCACTGTGTGCTTGCTGAAGGAGCATCAAACTGGGAGCTACAGGCAAAACCTGCGCTCACTACTAATTTATTTATTGCTAATATACTCGATACCATCGAAACAGCGCTGGCGACACTACCCGGACTGACCGAGTGGTTAACCATACGTAGACAACAGCTACAAGATTCACAATTGACGTTTCGTGCATCCAATCGTGACTGCTTTAGTCTGATCACGAAAGATTAAACGGACTATGGTTGTTTTCCTAAATTCAAATATCGTAATGCAAAAAAACCACCTGTTAAAAACAATACGTCACGTATTCTCATCAACACAATTAAACCAAGCGCAACAGTAGAGGAAAGCTGTAAACCTTTACATGCCCAGTATACTGCGGCCTCCAGCGTTCCTACCCCTCCTGGCAATGGCATTAAAAAGGCGAGGCGAATTGCAACAAACAGGGCAATAAATCCTGTAAAACTTGGTTTTGGATCAAAAAAAGTCAACATCAACCATATCTCTCCCAACATGCCAGCCCAGGCAAATAACGAGAGCACCAATGCCAGAAGCAAAGCCGGCTTATGTTGCGTTGTGAGTTGAGTCAGCATGTTACTAAGCTCACTCCATTGTGAATCAAGTTTTCCCAGAATGGGATGTTGTTGCCATCTGCTGGCAATACGTTGAAGCAACTTTGACATATAATCAGGATGGCTTACCAGAAACCAACCAATTGCAGACAGAGCAAGAATAATTACCGTAAGGACAATGGCCACAAACTGCCAGGTGCTCCTGTCAGTGGCTGTTGTCAGAAGTAGTATAATTACAGCTAATAACAGTACCGCAAAATTGATCCAGAGCTCAAAAAATCGATCCAGTCCTACCACCAATAGTGCGGAATGACCTGGTAAGCGATAATTTTTCCAAAGCCAGTAAATCTGAATTGGTTCTCCACCAAACTGTGGGCCAGGTGTAACAAAACTGATCAGTTGTCCTGCCTGCCTTACCAGCAATAGTGAAGTAAAACCGACCTTCAAACCTAATGAGTAAACCAAAACTCTCCAGCGCGCGACCAACAACAATATATTTATCAGATTAATACTCAACCAGATTAGCCATTGTTGAACGGATAATGTTCTTAGGGTTGAAAGCAACGAAGATAAAGGGAGCTGTGTTGCGATGGTAATGACCAGCAAAACTGCTGTTAGCCAGGTAATCAGTCGTACTGGTTCAAATTTCATTTTCATCAGGCCCCGTCATACCGGTTGACCCAATCCTCGTCCCACTTCCATAAACTATATCTACCTGAACCCAGTAGCAACATCCAAATTGTGGATACCATCAAACATATACCTGTTATATCCATAACATGTTTCATAAAATAGAACCCTGATAACCCTATAAGGACAAGCGCAGCAACCCGCGCCAAAATACCTGACAATATCAGTCCTGCTATTAATAACATCGCTGATTCTTGCATTGTGTCTGGTAATTTTACTAGAGACACTAACGACGACACTATCATGATACGTAAAAGCGGAAGCATCAGGTTATTACTGACAGTTTCCAGTTTTTTGAAATATTTTCTGATAGCCTCCTTTTTATGATCTATTCGTCCACTCACCGTTAACCAGTCAATTATAAATCCTGTCAATACCGGAATCATGAATGCAAATCCGGCCACTGTGGTCACAGGCGGCCTGAATAAAGGTAACAACGTTACCGCAATAAACCCCATTTGAAAGCCTGCCCATGCACGACGTAAGATATTGGGTGACAGGGAATAAACTGGTAATCCCAACTGTCGACGACGATAGAGACCCCATTGAAATAAATAATATGCACTGCTAAACAACAGATAGCTCCAATGAACCTGTCCATAACCAGCAGCCAGTAGTGGGGCTACGACCAAACCGAGCGCATCAAAAACGGTATCCAGTTCCATCCCCATCAAACTGGTGCGTTTCGATTTACGGGCAGCATAACCATCCAGACGATCCAGGATTGCTGCAAACGCATATAGGATGCCTGGCAACCACATCAGTGTATGTTCTGGCCATGGCTGGAACAAAAAGCCTCCTGTCATCGCAATGAATAAACCCCGCAGGATTGTTAACCGGTTAGCCCAACCAAGATCAGTATAAATTTGTGCGTCTGGGTCCGCACGATTCAACCAAATTCGTTTAGAGACTGAATGAATGGCGAATAACCAGAAGGATCCGGATTGCATTAACCAAAATGCGGCTGAGGACTTATACCAGTTTAATTCGAGATAAAGATAGAAAATGATGAGAATAAAACATCCTGAAATAGCGATCAGGTTCAATTCAGAATAGTGTGGTTTTGAATCTGTCATGGGAAGTCACGGCAAAATTTAAAAATCAGGATAAGCATTCTGTAACAATACGATTAGCTTTTATATTAATCAAACAATAACAGGCTATTAAACTGATACAAACATTACCCTGCCAATAGAGTTTGGTGAGTTACAAATACGAAACTTAATCCTGCTTGCCTGATTTAAAATTTGAAAGATAAACTATGTTTACGGGATTTAATATCAGGGATATTTTTGGATCGCTTTTATTTGGGGCAGTTTCAATTTGAGAAGCGAATGAATAATACCTGAGCAACAATTATCATCTAGTTCTGCCGTGTACATATTTAAGGTGGGCAATAAAAAACCCCGACCTCAATGAGATCGGGGTTGGTAATAAGAGCCTGGCAGTGACCTACTCTCGCACGGGGAGACCCCGTACTACCATCGGCGCTAAGCAGTTTCACTTCCGAGTTCGGAATGGGATCGGGTGGTACCCACTTGCTATGGCCGCCAGGCAAACCGGCCTGATCTATCGGGTAAACCCAATAAATCCAGATTCTTTAAAATGTCCCCCGGTTTTACCCGGGGGAACACGCTACATTCCTTAACATTCGAAAAGCTGATATATCGCGTTGTATTGTCATATAAAACTGCTTGAGTGTTATATGGTCAAGTCTCACGGGCAATTAGTACTGGTTAGCTACATGCATTACTGCACTTCCACACCCAGCCTATCAACCTCGTAGTCTACGAGGGCCCTTCAGGGAACTTAAAGTTCCAGGGAGATCTCATCTTGAGGGAGGCTTCCCGCTTAGATGCTTTCAGCGGTTATCCCGTCCGTACATAGCTACCCGGCAATGCCACTGGCGTGACAACCGGAATACCAGAGGTACGTCCACTCCGGTCCTCTCGTACTAGGAGCAGCTCCTCTCAAATCTCCAACGCCCACGGCAGATAGGGACCGAACTGTCTCACGACGTTCTAAACCCAGCTCGCGTACC
>CANKCB010000013.1 GCA_947480335.1 Gammaproteobacteria bacterium
CCGGTTGACGGGCCTGTTCTAAAGCACCCCGTTTGAACTCAGGGCTATACTTTCTTCTCTTCGACATAAACACTCCTTTTGCCTATCATAAGGCTTCTTTGAAGTGTCCGTAAAATCGGGGTAGAACCCTTATGACAAATAATCTTGGATGAGAATATTCTGCTCATAAACTCCACCAGTATTTACTTCTGTTCTGTCGCCTTGACTTCCTTTTTAATCTCCAGCTCGGCTTCCAGTCCGCCGCGGCCAAGTATGCATTGACCTGCTGGAGCAGAGACTTGCTTTGGATCGGCGCCCAGTTCTTTCAGTAAAGTGATTGTTGACGGATGAGGTTTGGCCCGGTTTATCAGACCGGCAAAGCTTTGTCCTTCAGCGAGAGTCAATGGCGTTTGGCCACAACCGTTTTGCACCCCTATTTTTGCACCACTTTCCACGAGGTAACGGACCAGTATATCGGCACCGAGAAATGCCGCGGCATGTAATGCAGTCCAGCCTGTCGCCGTTACAGCATTAACATCCGCACCAAGGCCGATAAGCCGTTTTGCTGCTTCAAGCGACTTTTTCTCTTCAGTGGCTGTGAAATCATTTTTCTTTCCCAATCCAACAGCTACCATTAATGAGGTACCGTTTCCTAAAATCTGGTTATCGTCAGCATATGTTTTGGTCTGCTTCAGAAATACAGCATCGTTTACCATGGTAGTTACCTGAGGATTTGCATTGTGCTCCAGCAATAATTCCATGGCGGTAGTGTCCAAGGCTGCAGATGCAAGGAAAAACGGTGTGGCACCTGTCAGGTTTAACCACGGAAGGCTGTCCAGTCTCATTCTAGCAGGGGGATATTTCATCGCTGCATTCGGGTTGGCGCCACGTGCAAGTAGTGCCTCTGCGAGTTCGTACATATTGTTACCAGGTAGAATAGCCTTCTCATCTCTGCCTTCTTCAAGGTAAAGTCCAGAACCAGGCTCGTTAACCTTTTGTTGTTCTTCTTTCGACAAACTTTCTAGTGGTTTGCAGAGTCTGAGTGGTCCAAAACCACAGGCCCTTTTCTCGGAATCCAGAGGATATCCATGTAATAACTTCAGTCCATCTCTCATGGCATAGTGTAGAGAAGTCATACCATTGGCATCTGCTATGGAAGGATCGGCCCCCTTTTCAAGTAGATAGAGGGATAGCTCTTCATATCCGCCGGCACTTGCAATCACCAGAGGCGTACCATCTTCGACAGATGACTCATTGATATTTGCCCCATTATTGATCAGGCTTTTAGCAGTAACCAAATCACCTTTCCTGGCAGCAAACATCAATGGTGTATAACCGCCCTGTGCAACACTTTCTACCGTAGCAGCGTAACCTTCCATCACCATGGGTTTAAAAGGTTTGCTTTCCTTTAATTTGAATGTCCCTGCATTAATGTCTGCGCCTTCTTCAATCAGAATTTGTGCAACTTCCGGATATCCAAAAGATATAGCCCACATCAATGCTGTTTGTCCCCGACGGGGTTCGCGAACATTGATGTTTGCGCTTTTTTCCAGTAGTAGTTTGACAACATCAAGCGAACCTGATGCTGTTGCTGTCATTAAGGGGGTTTCACCTGACCATAAGGGTTTATTCGGATCAGCCCTGGCGTCAAGCAATGCTTTAACTATTGATGCATTACGGTTTTCACATGCAAGTTGAAGTGGAGTCACGCCATTATCGTTGGCGGCATTTACATCTGCCCCAGCAGCTATAAGTAGCTGCACCATTTCCTGATTGTCCTTGTACACTGCCCACGCCAGTGCAGAAGTACCATCCCCTTCTGAGGCGTTGATATCAACCTTGCTGTCTTGTAGTAATGCACGAACGGAATCTATATCCTGATTTCGGGCAGATTCTAAAAGTCCGGGATCAATATCTGCAGCGCCCAGACACAAAGTCGACAGTAGTAACATTACCAGTCGACCAGATATACCGTTTGATAAACAAGCCATGCTCAGGAACCTCGTGTTCTCTCGTTATGCAGGGGCATCCAGATTAAGTTCACCAGATGCACGTCCGAAATGTTCAGTTGGTAAGCCGAGCTTGTTCAGCACTGCAACATGCAGATTGCACAAGGGAGTGCCCGGTTTGGCCATAATGTGTCGTCCACCTTTAAGTTTTCCGCCAGCACCACCCAGTAACGCAACCGGAACATTCCATTGACTGTGTATATCACCATTGCCCATTCCTGATCCAAAGATGATTATTGAGTTATCGAGCAGGGATGAACCATCGCTGTCCTTGGTCGCTTTCATCTTTGCAATGAATTCACCAAACATCTTCGCATGATAAACATCAATTTCACCTGCCTGACGTTTCCTGTTTGCATCACCCCGGTGATGAGTCAATGGATGATGCGGATCAAGGTGCCCCAGCTGGGTATATACCAGCTCACTGTATTCTCGCGCTACCATAAATGTGAATACACGAGTCATGTCAGTCTGAAAAGCAAGTACCATCAGGTCATACATCAATCTTAAATGGTCTTCAAGTGGCGGAATGCCTATTGGTCGTGGCATTTCAGGAAGGGCCATATCCGTTTTCGCTTCCGCCTTTTGTACACGGAATTCAACTTCGCGAACTGCATCCAGATACTGTCCAAGTTTTTGATTGTCATCCGAACCGAGAGTTTTTCTTACTTCTACAACTTCATCGCGGACGAAGTCGAGGATGCTTTTTTCTCTCTGAATCTGGTTTTGCCTGACTTTAGGATCTGTTCCTCCTGCGCCAAAAAGACGTTCAAATATTTCGCGCGGACGATGTTCCATAGGCAATGGCGTTGTGGGACTGCCCCAGGAAATAGTATTTGTGTATGCAGAGCTATAGCCTGCATTGGATTGACCCGCCAATTCTGCTGCATTTTCAATACAAATCTGCAATGACGACAACGGGGTAACCTTCCCGAATTCTCTGGCAAATACCTGGTCAACAGAAATACCACATCGTATTTCACTAAGCGACTTGTTTGGTTTGGTGCCTGTCAAATACATGGAACTGCCGCCTGAATGTCCACTGACACTCTCCAGTTCTCCATTGTCAAGGTTGCTGATTACTAAAAGTTGGTCCCGGTATGCTTCCCATTGCTTCAATACATCAGTCATTATGTAATTGGAACCAGCAACTTCAGGTCGCCATCTTTCACCTATTATTCCATTCGGGACGTAACTGTAGCCGATGCGAAGTGGCATTTTGGCTGCCGGGTCATTTGGCTGAGCCAAGGCAGGAAGCATGGCATCGAGCATAGGCAGGGCGATTGATATACCCATACCTCTCAGGAAAGTGCGTCTAGGCAGTGCTTTTTTGAAAATAATCATGTACCTGACCTCCTCTTCTGAAAGGGTAAACTGTTAACAATGCCAAGTATAAAGGATGAAATTTTGTAATCCGTTTTATCGGCATTTTTAACGATCTCACGTACTCCTGGCATGTCGTAATAAGCCAGATCACGACCTAGTGCATAGGTTAACAAATTTCGGGTGAATGCGCTCGCAATCACGCCGGACTGTCGTAGCAATGATTGTTGTAATTCAGAAGGCCCCTGAAATTTTGATCCATCGGGCAGCATTCCAGAGGAATCAATAGGTTTGCCGGCATCTTGTTCTCGCCACTGACCGATAGGGTTGAAATTTTCCAGTCCAAATCCGATAGGATCCATACGGTTATGACAAACCGCACACACAGGGTTGGCACGGTGCTTCACCATAGCCTCGCGCATGGTCAAAACTTTCCCCTTGTCATCAGATTCCTTTAATGCGGGTATGACGGTAGGTGGTGGGGGAGGTGGAGCAGCCATAATATATTCCAGTACCCATTTCCCACGTAACACAGGAGATGTTCTATTAGGGTAAGAGGTTATGGAAAGCACAGATCCGTGTGCCAGCAGTCCTTGTTTGTTCACGTCTGTTACCGTGACGCGTCTGAACCTGCTGCCGTAAATACCAGGTATTTTATAATGTTTAGCAAGGCGTTCATTCAGGAATTTGTAGTCTGCCCTGAACAGATCCAGCATGGAATGATCTTCACGAAAGATGCTTTCAAGAAATAACTGTGTTTCCATCTGCAGATCTTTTCTGAGATTTTCATCGAAATCAGGAAACAGCTCCTGATTTTTTTCTACATGCGACAGATTTCTGAGAAGTAGCCACTGCGAAGTAAAGTTATTCACCAACGCATCGGAACGATTGTCTGCCAGCATGCGCCTTACCTGTTTTTCCAGAATATCAGGGTTATGGAGGTTACCCGTTTCTGCCAGTTTCAGCAGTTCCTCATCAGGGAGACTGCTCCAGAGAAAAAAGGAAAGTCTGGATGCCAGCTCCAGATCAGTAATTGGATAATTGGTGTCTTTGGAGATGTTTTCAGGATCTTGTTCAACCCGGAATAAAAACTTCGAGCTGACCAGAATACCTTCAAGTGCAAGCTGAATGCCTGCTTCAAAGGAATTGCCATTCTGCATTCCCTGTTTGTACAGACCTAGCAATGGTGCCACATCTTTATCTGTAACCGGACGGCGGTATGCCCGGTATGCCAGTTGCGAGAGTATTTCCCGGGCGCATGATTCCTGATTCGACTTTTTATCTGGTCGACAAACAAATATCAGATCACGACTGACAGTATTACCTGCATCTTTTATATTATAAGGCCCGGTCACGGAAAAATTGCTTACAGCTGGTTCAGCCCATGCCCGTTCATAGCCCTGGCGCAATCTTGATTCAGAGTAATTTTCAAATGAGCGGGGAGGCACCTGTTCTTCAGATGCAAATCGCTCCTTAAGAAAAGCGATCTGGATAAGTCGTTCTCCAGCTTTTACCGGAATCCGGATTTCAAGATTATTATCTGCTGTACGTTCATATTGCGCCTGTTCAAAATCCGGAGGTGCCTTGTCACATCTTCCGGCTCCGATGGCCAGGCCTTTATTATCTCCGCCGACTGTCAGTAAATCCGCACGTTTTCCATCGATACGGATATCCAGATAATGCGGTTTATCTACACCAATGACGAGTCCTGTACCTATGCTGCCATCAGTTTTTTGTAGACGAACCTTGATTGTATATTCACCATCAACCGGGAAGCGATGCCTGACTGCAATTCCTCCACGAGTCCCGAATGGCAAGTCCTCATTCATACGCTCATTCTGCAGGAGAAATGGTGAGACATTGTATTCGGCAACATCTACTTCAACTGAGGTATCGCCAACGGCCATACGGCTGATTTGACGGGCTGCCACCATATATTTCTCCATCAGGATTTCTGATACAGATAACAAATCCCCCAGATTATCAAATCCACCTGAGTTATCAGCAGGTAACAATGAAGTTGCATCAAAGTTTACGGCCAGTAAATCCCTGACAGCATTGCTGTATTCGACGCGATTCAAACGGTGTGCCGTAATCGTTCTGCCAGCATTCGGGTTTTCAGCCGACAATCGATCCAGTTCGGACTGTAGATGTCCGGCAAGTGAGATATACATCTTTTCGTCCGGGCGTGGCATGCCAACGGGAGGCATCGAACGTGTCTGTAGCTTTAATAATACTTTTTCCCATAGCTGTGGATCCTGATTTAAATCATTCAGGTTGGCCTTATCAAGCATTAAATTGGCCGTTTTGAGTGTCTCATTATGGCAAGTAACACAGTAGGTATTTAATGTAGTGCGGTAGGAGTCCAGATCCTGCCCGGCGACTGGCAGGCTGTAGACAGTAACTAATAAAGTTAAAATTCGAAAATGATTGTAACAAAAACGTACCATTTGACTTCCCCCTGATGCCATCAACTGCCCTTACTAGATATCGTAACAAACAACTCGCAGAATAAGCTATTTTCGTTTCCTGAAATACTGTCTGAATCTGGCATTCTGATGCATTTTGCATCGAACACTATCACGATTAAGCAAGGAACTAATACCCTAACTTAAAAATAGTTCTGACAGCCACACATCACAAGTAGAACTTGTGCATACAGTTTACTACTATCTGATTTTCTCAGGATGAAAATCTGAAATAAATAATCGATTTGAACACGACTATTGACGATATTGTCAGTAGTCGTCTGAAAATAAGAATTAGGAATTTCAACAGATCTGTACTATCTTTGATGCGATTATCGCGATCTGCCTGTTATTTGATTCGTTGGTGGGGTCAGGGTATCCAGAAAAATTATAACTATCGGGGGGTAGAATAATGATGTTGGGAAAGGAACGATCAGCTAGATTAGCAATAATAATCATTTCTGTCGGAATCTTGGCGCAACCAGCCTACGCACAGAACGTAACCAGTTCTAATTCACTTGAAGAAATTGTTGTAACTGCCCAGAGAAGGGAACAGTCACTTCGAGATGTTCCTATTTCAATAGATGTGGTTTCCGGTGAGGCAATAGATAAACAAGGTTATACCTTTCTAAGGGATATGGCTGATTTCACTCCGGGCATAATCATCAAAAACGAATTTGAAGAGCAAGGCTTGATGGTTCGTGGTAATGGTAATACCGGGAAAAACCTGTCCACTGAGCAAGCAGCGCCGATTTTTGTTGATGGAATCTTTTTTGGCCTCGCTTCACAAACAATGAATGCTTTTCTGGATGTCGGGCGAGTAGAGCTTCTGAAGGGACCGCAGCCGGTTTATTTTGGCCAAAGTGCTACTGCAGGGGCAATCAGTATTACGTCAAATACGCCGGGTCCGGAATGGGAAGGTCGTGCTGTGATTGAACATGGCCGAAACAACACCCAAAGAGTGGAGGCTGCTCTTGGTGGTCCAATCACGGACACGTTGGGTATCAGAGTAGCTGGAAAAATCAAACAGAGTGACGGTTATCTGGAAGACATAATTACAGGTGATAAATTTCCCTTTGAAGAGGAAAAAGGTGGGCGCGTAATCTTGCAATGGGCGCCAACCGAAAATTTCGAAGCAACAGCAAAATTCGATTATGCAAAACAGGATCTGGGCAGTCAGGCACTGAGTCTTGCCTGTGGCAAACTTCCAGTTGATCCGCGCCGCGGATCAGCAGTGCCTTTTATTGGACTGGCGGGCCTTAGCTTTGACCCGATAAATTGTGCAACTGCAGAGATTGGAAAGTTTACCAATCTTGGAATCAAGAGCGGCCCGTTATATGTTGCCCCACCAGCAAGCATAACCATCGCCAACACTAATGCTGTGGGTATTTTTGATATGACTCAGCTTAAACCGGGGGATCTTGGTCCAGCTGACGAAGCACTGTTTTTTGGAAATCCACCAATTGAGTTCATCAATGCCGATTTCGGGGAGAAATATGAGTCCGAACCCTGGAACACGAGTTTAAACCTGGCTTATGAACTGGATAATGGTGTTTCGCTAGTTTCATTAACAGGGTTTAACAAACAGGTTTTTCAGACAATCAGGGAACCTAATGCTCCTCTCTTGACTGATATCAGGCGTTGGCATACTGACTACAATTCCTGGAGTCAGGAATTCCGAGCGACCTCACCTACGGGTGGAGCGATTGAATGGATGGCAGGCGCGTATCTGCAAGTTACCGGGTCAGCTTTTGCAGCGGATGGTTGGAGGGCTGAAGCACCTACAGCATTTCGTGGCAGTCGAACCTTTGAAGATAATAAATGGAAGGCATTATTTGCAACTGCTACCTATAATTTCCTCGGTAATAAGGCGTCTGTTGATGTTGGTGGACGGTACAGTGATATACATAAGGAAGCTATCTCCTATGTACATGAGGCTGACTGGATAGTCAGAAATCCAACCACCGGACTTGCGGTAACACCAGCGCGTGTAAACGTGATTCCGCTTGGTTTGCATACTGCGAAAGCGATTGGCCGTACTCCTTTCAGATTAATCAGAAAACCACATGCAGAGATAAATCATAGCAAGTTCAATCCACAAATTGTGTTCCGTTATCGTATGGATGAGGACACTTCACTTTATGCAAAATGGGCAACAGGCTTCAAGGCAGGGGCATTTGAAGTGGGTGGTGCTCAACCGCCTGAAGGTGATGCTTTTGTGTTCGGACCTGAAAAGGCTATGATTTGGGAAACCGGTGCTCGTACATCTTTCTGGGATGGCAAGGCAAACGCCAATTTGACGTTGTTCTGGACTAACTACGAAGATCTACAGGTTACATCGGTATTGACAGTAAATAACGTGACCAGCTCCCGCACCTCGAATGCGGCCAAGCAACGATCAAGAGGTATAGAGCTAACAGGGCGTTTCCTGATTGCGGACAGAACTTCAATAGGATATTCAGTTTCTATACTGGATTCTGTCATGCTGGACTATAAGACAGCTACTTGCCAGCAAGCAGAACAGGAGTTGGGGTTGTGTGGGCCTAATAATACGATTGACCGTTCCGGTGAAGAATCTATCCAGGCGCCGGACTGGCAGGGTTCAATACAACTGGATCACTGGATACCGGTGTTTGATCAATATAAGGTTAGTTTCAATGCCAATTTCATAGCATCTGATGCCTATATTACGGACCGTAACTGGTCCAAGATATTTACGATGCATAAGTCACAAGACTTGAATTTATCCTTGGGTTATGGCGATCAGGATGATGTATGGGAAGTTTCGCTTTGGGCACGTAATCTTCTGGAGAAGCGGCCTACTTATAATCCTCAGAATCAGATAACAGGACAGGGACAAACTTCCATTATCACGAATTCATCGATGTTTACGACATACGGCCTGCAGTTAAAATTTAACTATAACTAGATATACATTCATACCTCATGACAGTCTATTGGTAATAGACTGTTGTGAGGTATGAATTTTTATTGGTAGTCTTACACAAACATTTCAGAATGATACCGCCTTACTGTCTGCTTTACCCAGTTCCTTGTGGAAATCATTCATACCGCCTAAAGCGGTATTCTTGACCAGCATGTCTGGACTGACGCCACGGGCTTCAGCACAGGGTTTGCACACAAGCACTTTTGCTCTGGGGTTGGTCAGTACTTCAGTAAATTTGGGCGGTGGGCCAAATGGCACCATCTTCTGATGAGAGCCTTCAACTGCAATCGTTACTGCATCATGGAACAGCATGATCATGACTGTGTCTCCAGCCTGCAATGCAGACTCAGCGAAAATAAACGGCAATGCCGCCCGCGTGGTATCAGTGGGACCCCAGGTTGCAGAAATGACATAATGCATGTTCATTATCTCCTTTAAGATGTAACTGATGGTTGAGGCTAAACTTTCGCTCTGACTTTTAACAACTAGCTTTTCAAGCGGTAGCCTGTTCTGAAAATCTGGATGATCGAAACCAGTAGCAAGCTCAGAAACACCAGTATCATCATCACGCTGGTTTCTACATTCACGTCGGCAATATTATAAAAGCTCCAGCGGAAGCCGCTAATTAGATACACCACGGGATTTACCAAGGCTACTTTCTGCCATAACGGCGGCAACATGTTGATTGAATAGAAACTGCCTCCAAGAAATGTCAGTGGAGTCAGGATCATCAGAGGCACTATTTGCAGTTTTTCAAAACCATCTGCCCATAAACCGATGATGAATCCAAACAGGCTGAAAGTAAGTGCTGTTAAAAACAGGAAACAAATCATCCAGAATGGGTGGGCAATTTCATAAGTAACAAAGCATCTGGCAGTAATCAGAATCAGCAGGCCAAGCACTATCGACTTGGAAGCCGCTGCACCTACATAACCTATGATAATTTCGATGTGTGATAACGGTGCCGAGAGTACTTCATAAATGGTGCCTGTAAAACGCGGCAGGTAAATACCAAACGCGGCATTGGACACACTCTCGTTTAGTATGGATAGCATGACCAGGCCTGGAATAATAAAGGCAGCGTAACTAACACCTTCAATCTGGCCGACTCGCGAACCGATAGCTGCGCCAAATACCACAAAGTAAAGTGAGGTTGATAAAACCGGCGAAGCAATGCTCTGCATCAGAGTTCGCCAGGTACGTGACATTTCAAACCGGAAAATTGCACGAATAGCGTAGAGATTCATGACTGTGTTTTTACCAGATTCACAAATATTTCTTCCAGTGAACTCTGGCTTGATTGCAAATCCTTGAAATCGATTCCCTGTTCATTCAACTTACGTAACAAAGTAGTAATCCCTGTGTGTTCGCTTTGAGTATCAAAAGTATAGACCAGATCAAATCCGTCATCGGAAAGCTCAAGTGGGTAGGCCTGCAGTTCAGATGGTATTTGTGCCAATGGTGTTTGTAGTTGCAAGCGTAATTGTTTCTTGCCGAGTTTTTGCATTAGCACTTTTTTGTCGTCGACCAGTATGATTTTGCCATTACTGATAATACCAATACGATCGGCCATTTCTTCAGCTTCATCTATATAGTGTGTGGTCAAAATGATGGTGACTCCACTGTCGCGTAAGTGACGCACCATGTTCCACATATCACGACGTAAATCTACATCCACGCCCGCAGTCGGTTCGTCTAGAAACAGTATCTGGGGTTCATGTGAGAGGGCTTTTGCAATCATAACCCGACGTTTCATGCCGCCAGACAGGGTGCGGATTCTGGAATTACGCTTGTCCCACAGCGAAAGGTCGCGCAGGATTTTCTCGATAAACAAAGGTTTTGGAGGCTTGCCGAACAGACCACGGCTGAAATTGACAGTGTTCCATACGGTTTCAAATGTATCGGTAAACAGTTCCTGCGGAACCAGACCGATGCTTGATCTGGCATTCCGGTAATCGCTGACAATATTGTGGCCATTAGCAAGCACCATGCCCTGGCCAGGGTTAACAATACCGCAAATGATATTGATCAGTGTGGTTTTGCCAGCGCCATTGGGGCCGAGTAGTGCAAAGATTTCGCCTTGATGAATATCCAGATCTATATTTTTGAGCGCCTCGAAACCGGAGGCGTAGGTTTTGCAAAGTCCCTTTACAGAAATAATTGGCTGCACACTTTTTCCCTAATTCCCAAGGTTTTACTGTACCGGGTCAGATATACGTTCATTCTTCCTGTTTATAGACATGGCCAAAATGGATAACAGGAATTATTCACAGGAACTTTGTCTGTCTACAGAATATAATATTACCACACTTGTATTGTTCGGGAGGGGATCATGCTAAATCAGATAAGTAAATTTTTCAGTCTGGCCTGCGTATTTATGTTGGTGAGTCTGGTACAGCAACAGGCCATAGCCCAGTCCAGCCAGGATTACTACCAACTCAAATGGCCAGTGACCGAAGCTGAATATCAGGCTACGCTGCCTGCGGATGTTGATAAGGACTCCGGTAGCAGATTGCCTTTTGTGAATAGGGATGAGCTCGATGAAGAAGGCAAGGCTTACTATGATGCCCGTCGTCAGCCCGGCTCCAGTTCACTTGGGGGTATACGTGGACCCGGTTCTGTCAGGTTGCATGGCAGCAGGGATATGGAAAAATCCAGGGTGGATCGCCGTACCCAGGAACTGACCCGTCTCGTCGTCGCACGGGAAATGGATCAGGCGTTTGAGTGGACTTTGCATGAACCGGTCGCACTGAAAAACGGTGTGCCTCCGGAAATTATTGATGTGATACGTTATCGTAAACCCCTCGATGGTGTATCTGAACGCGAAGCTTCGATTATCCAGTTGGGGCGGGAGATTTTCCAGACTCACAAGGTAAAACCTGAAACGTATGCCCGTGTACTTAAACAGTTGGGCAAACGTGATCTGGTCGACTTGTGTGATTACATGGGTGATTATGTGAAAACAGCGATATTGCTACACACCGTGGATGCACATTTACCTTATGACAAGGAACCCTTGCTGCCACTGCCATAACGAAAGCGATCTCGGATGAAAATTGCAATACTGGATGATTATCTCAACTGCGCCAAATCCTGCGCGCCGTTTGATCGACTTGAGAAGGATCATGAGTTAACAATCTTTACCAGCAAACTTCCTGACGATCAGCTGGCTTCCCACCTGTCAGAATTTGATGTGTTGTTGTTGATGCGTGAACGTACTGCGTTTCCGGCTCAACTTATCAGGCAATTACCAAAGTTGAGGTTAATCGTAACGACTGGCAGGCGCAATGATGTAATTGATCTGCCCGCTTGCCGGGATGCCAATATCACAGTCTGTGGCACAGATTCTCCGCCACACTCGACAGCGGAGTTGACGTTCGCGCTGATAATGGCCGCTGCCAAGGGCATTGTTACTGAACATAACGATATGCAAAAAGGTGGCTGGCAGACCCGACTTGCCCGTGATTTACGTGGTAGTACATTGGGGATAATCGGGCTCGGACGAATTGGTGGTCTGGTTGCAGGATATGCACAGGCGCTGGGTATGCATGTCGTTGCCTGGAGTCAAAATCTGACGGAAGAACACGCCAGCGCTTCAGGGGTTGAGCGTGTGTCCAGGGAACAATTGATGTCGGTAGCTGAATACATCACCATCCATTTGCGCTTGTCTGAACGTACGCAGAATCTGGTGGGTGCCAGTCAACTTGGTCTGATGAAAAAGGATGCATGGATAGTTAATACTTCACGTGCCCAGATAATTGATATGAAAGCGCTGATGACTGAATTAAGGACGGGACGCATCAATGCCGCACTGGATGTGTTTGAGCATGAACCGCTTCCTTTAAACAGCGAATTGAGATCCTTGCCGAATCTGATTCTGTCACCACATAAAGGTTATGTTGGTCAGCATAATTATACTGTTTTTTATACCCAAAGTTATCAGGCCGTATTGGCCTGGTTGGACCACAAACCTGTTAATGTGATTGAGTGAGCATAGGAATTACTTTGTAATCTATTGCCCCAATTCTTTACCAGGCAGCAAACGGTGTTTTACTGCCTACCCTTGTTTATCTGCATGGCCCGGAAATTTTTGCATATGGCGCAGACCTGGGAACCAACGCATCCAGAGAACCGTTACAATCAAGGTTGCCACACCACCGGTGATAATGGCGGGTACAAGACCCAACCAGGCCGCCGTAACGCCGGATTCAAATTCACCAAGTTCATTGGAGGCCCCGATAAATACGCCATTGACCGCACTGACGCGGCCACGGATTGCATCCGGTGTTTCAAGTTGTACCAGCATATGGCGAATATAAATGCTGACCATATCAGCCGCACCCAATACGGCAAGCGTTACCAGCGATAATCCGAAACTTTCAGAGATACCAAAGACAATAATACTTACGCCAAATAATGCAACACTGCTGAATAACCATCGACCAACATTATGGGTAACTGGATAGTAGGCCAACATTAATCCGGTAGCTGCTGCACCAACGGCTGGAGCGGCTCGTAATAATCCCAGGCCCTGTGGTCCAGTATGTAGAATATCACTGGCGTAGGCGGGCAATAGTGCTGTAGCACCGCCAAACAGGACAGCGAACAGATCCAAAGATATTGCACCCAGCACAATCGGACGCGAACGAACAAAACGTAGTCCTTCGGTAATGGTGTGCCAGCTGGCAGGTTCTGAGGTCCGTATGATTTTTGGCAGTTTGATACGTATCATCATGAGGACAGATACCGTCAATATAATGCTGACAGTTGTATAAACTGCCCCGGCTCCAAACAAGTAGATAACCCCGCCAGCGGCCGGGCCTGCAATACTGGCGATCTGTCCGGTGGAGGAATTCAGTGCGACTGCATTGGAGAATGCCGGAGGAGGTACAAGATTAGGTGTGATTGCCTGGGATGCCGGAACCGAAAAAGCACGGGCGCATCCAAAAATTACCAGAATAGTAAACACCGGCCAGACTTCCTGCACACCAGCCAGTGTATAGATGAGAAGCAACACCCCACACAGTGTTTCCAGTATATAACATAGCGTCAGTATGAGCTTACGATTCAGCCGATCCGCAACCTGACCTGCCGGCAAGGTTAATAATACAAATGGCAGAAATTGTGCCAGACCAATCAGGCCGAGATCCAGTGGATCGCCAGTCATCGAATAGACCTGCCAGCCAACCGCAACACTCTGCATCTGCACGGCAAAACTGGTCAGGAACCGTGCGGCTACATAGTTGCGAAAATCAGGGTAATCAATGGCGCGTGGAGAAACGCGTTCAGTTTGTGTCAAGGGGGATACCTGTTTACATATCAGAGTACTACCAGATTACCCATCCGGAACAGAGGTAGTTTCATGGTTCCGGATGGGCATTATATTTTCAGGACTGGCTAAATCGCCCCGGTCGGTGCCCTGGCTTATTTCTTGTCTATTAGGCCAAGAATCAATTCCTGGGTAACAAGCATATGCTCCATCATTTTTACCATGTCCTGATGATGTTGCATCATGTTCATACTCTCACCACCCATCGTGCCGTGATCCATGCCTTTCATGTTTTCGCCACCCATCGCGCCGTGGTCCATACCTTTCATGTTTTCGCCGCCCATCGCGCCATGATCCATCGCTGACATGGTTTTCAACTGCTCACCCATCATTTGTAAATGATGTAGTAACATTGCCTTTTGTTTTGAAGGGTCGTCAGTTTTACGAATGTCTTCAAGGTCTACATCAAGATGCGCCATCATATCCGTCCCTGCGGCTTGATGGTTTGCATGGTCCTGGGTATATCCACTCGTGTAGGTCAGGGTCAGGAATGTGGCTGCAATAATCTGGATAAAGGTTTTCATTTCACGGTTCTCCGTTGTCAATTTGCAATTACCAGTGACTCAGGCTGGGTTGAAACAATGCCTGTTTTTCCCCGTGCTTTGTATACCGGGTTCACATATGAACTATGTTGAACCTTTCGAATTTTGAATGCAAATGAATGGAAGAAAAAGGGCTGATTTCTAACGATAATTTTTCTTCTGATGTGATATAGCGATACAATCATACCAGCCAGATAGAAATGAAACTTATTTGGAATCAGATCTGTAATAATCATTATCAGTCTGAGTATTATTTGGCTGTATTTTACTTATAGAACAGAATCCTTAATTATTATATGAGGTACAAATTTAAAAATGCGTTTGTCTTGTATTCGTATACTCCAACTTTTGATGTTAATACTACCTTTCTTTGCCTGGTCACAAACCAATATCAGTTCAGGAGAAAATGGTACGGATCAAATATCCGATACTGCCGGATGCATGCATCAGAAAACTGCCGGAACAGATTTGTCTATAAAATGTTCACCCAAATTGCCAGTTTCAGAAAAGCTGTCAAAGAAACCGAAAAAAACAGTCATCGAATCTGATCTGGAAATTGCTGAGAAACGGTTAAAGCAGGCTGCAGCTGATCGCGACAGCGCAAGAAAGCAGTACCATGCCATGGTTAAACAACTTCGCCTCAACCCGGAAGACCATGGAGCGAAGAGAATGGTGGCCGTGTATGAGGAACGTCTTAAAGAGAAAATGCTGGTGTACGCCGATGTTGAACAAAAAGTCCTTCTTTTACGACTTAAGTCCAGACTGAATTAAATCAATCTAAAGGCAAAACCGGATTAGTGTTGAGCTTGATGATGACGCTATTGAAATCAACCTCGAACTGAGGCTCGTTTAAAATGGCGCGCCCGGAGAGATTCGAACTCCCGACCCCCTAGTTCGTAGCCAGGTACTCTATCCAACTGAGCTACGGGCGCGTATTTAAAATTTCATGAAAACGACATCATTAGTTGCTAGAGCCAATTTTCAAAGGCGGCCATACTACCATTGCTGACTGATAGAATCACTCGTTTGTTAAATAGTTTATTTATAGGTGGAATCTGGTTGGTCGATTCATCCAGAATATCGAATGCTACAAAGGAGTGCAGGTATTTTTTGTTTCATTGGGGAATAAGCAAATTCAACAAGTTGTGCTAATTTTTTGGTGCATCACATCATTACAGGATATTAAACTGGGTGAGTAAACTACGTCAGTATTACTGTTAAAGGAACGAAGGCGGGACAGTCAATATATTAGCGCTGGTAATTGAAAAGTCGGAAATAACAAGGTGTCGTCACGAGCCAAAATATGACCGTTTTATGGATGATATTTTGGCTGAAATTCGTTCTTGTTTGATGTCTTTATGTGTGGTCTAATGCGGATAGAGGGGTTGATAGATTTAGTTCTAAAAAAAAGTTTTACGTGTTCCTAAATTGTGCTTTAATGGGTCATCAACGTGCAGTTTTTTGGAAACAGAAGTAACAATTGCTGACACATAAATCAGGATAAATAAAAATACTCCTGGGATATTGTGCGTAATACTTTTTCCATATCGACTTCACTTGATTAAGTAATATTTTTACGGAATTTAATTCCGGGCCTGTAATGGCTTGATAAGTAAGTACAGGTTTTACATTCGGGCAATTCTTCATTTATTAGGGGAGACAGTAAATCAAATGGTAACAAAACAATCCATTAACAGACCAGGTGTGATATCCACAGTAGTTTCAGGATTAGCACTCCTTATCTCGGTGTTGCCGGCAACCCAGGTTGCAGCCCAGTCAGTTGATGCAGCTGTTACTGCACAAACACAGACTGATACTGCAGCCGCTGCTTCCCAGCAGACGATCAATGAAGTGGTTGACCGTACACAGGACGCCGCCAACAAGTATGCGCAGGCACTGGCCGAACTTGATAGTTTGACCAAGTATAACGAACAGCTGCAGAAGCAGGTCAATTCCCAGGTAGAGGAAATGGGCTCGATTCAGAAGCAGTTGACCGACATCGAAACCACCAACCGCGAAGTCATGCCTTTGATGGAGCGCATGGTTGATACGCTTGATAAATTCATTGCTGCCGATGTGCCATTCCTGCTTGAAGAGCGTACCAATCGGGTTAATAACCTGAAAGGAATCATGGACAGTGCCGACGTTGCTATATCTGAAAAATATCGTCGTATCCTTGAAGCCTACCAGATTGAGCTTGAATATGGCCGTACACTGGAAGCTTATAATGGATCGCTGGGTGAAGGTGCAAATGTACGGACAGTACAATTTGTAAGACTGGGCCGAGTATCATTAATGTATCAGACGCTGGATGGTGCCGAGACTGGCTACTATGATGCGCAGAAGCGTGCATGGGTTCAGGACAATTCCTATATGCAAGCAGTTAGTGACGCTTTGTCAGTTGCACGAAAAGAAGGCGCGCCTAACCTGATTCATGTACCTGTACCTGCCCCGCAGGAGGTACGTTCATGAAAAACCTCAGTCACAATGTCCGCTGGGGGATAATGCTGTTATCCCTGGGACTTATGCCGATTGCGCATGCGCAAACTATGGATGAACTGCTTGAACAGGCTAAAAATGTCAGGGCAGCTGAAAACCAGCTGATGGAACAAAATAGCAGTAAGTTTAATGCAGCAGCTCCGGCTGATCAGCAGGCAATGATGGCAGATGCAGAAGCCAAACGTGCGGCGATTCAGGCCGAAGTACAGGCCAAGGCCAACACCTACTCTCTGAATGACGTGCAGATCAATACGCTGAATACACAGTTACGTGACAAAATGCGTGAGTTGGGATTGGGTGAGTTATTTGGTTTGGCTCGTCAGGTAGCAGGGGATGCCACAACGGTACTTCAGCAGTCATTAGTTAATGCACAGTTTTATGGTGACGGTTCTGACACTCGTGTAGATTTCTTGCGCAAATTTGCTGCAGAGGAAGGTGTGGCTTCTCCGGCAGATCTTGAGAGAGTATGGTTTGAACTTCAGCGTGAAATGACTGCAAGCGGTCAGGTTGCAACATTCACTGGTCCTGTTGTTGAACCAAACGGGAATCTGACAAGCTCCAAGATTACGCGTATTGGTTCTTTTACCGCGATGGCGGACGGAAAGTATCTGGCTTATCTGCCTGCCTTATCGAGATTAAATATATTGCCAAGACAATTGCCGGATGAGTTTTTAGCTGTGGCTCGTGAAGTTCAACAGACCACATCTGGTTATGTTGGTGCAGCTGTTGACCCAACCAGAGGCGTGTTGATGGCCATGTATGTAGAACGTCCTACGTGGATGGAACGAATTCACAAGGGAGAAGAAGTCGGTTATGTCATTATTATTGTTGGCTTACTCGGTGTTGCTGCGTTTATCTTCCAGTTAATCTATCTGGTTATTTCCAGGATCGCTGTGTCTGCTCAGATGCGCAATTTGCAGAAACCGACCAAGAATAATGCGCTGGGTCGTGTACTGCTTGCGTTCAAGGGTGATGGCAAGAATATCGAAGCCGATGCTGAAGTAGCTGAGCTGCGCATTTCCGAAGCGGTGATGAAGGAAATGCCAGCACTAGAAAGATTCCAGCCGTTCCTGAGACTGGCGGTTGCAGCTGGTCCACTTCTTGGGCTGGTTGGTACCGTTGTCGGTATGATTATGACTTTCCAGAGTATTACCGAATCCGGCTCGAGTGATCCAAAACTTATGGCCAACGGTATTGGTCAGGCTATGATTGCAACCGTGCTTGGTCTGGGTATCGCTGTACCGCTGCTGTTTGCTGGCGCACTGTTAAATTCTATTTCACGATCGATTATTCAGGTTCTTGATGAACAGAGTACCGGTCTGTTGGCTGAAAATATCGAAAAACGCCACCATGGATGAAAAATTTAACATTTATCTTGCCGTATCTGAGCTGGTACATGGAGGAGGTCCGTTCGTAATCTGGATATTCTCTACTGGTGTATTGATGTGGGCAATTATTCTGGAGCGTTACTGGTTCTTTACCTGGGTACTACCAAAGCAGGCTAGTACGTTGCACGCACAATGGATGGCACGAAAGGATCATACTTCCTGGTGTGCCAGGCAGATCAGGCAAATGATGATTTCGCGCCTGAATGTCGCGATGACTAGTGGCTTCCAGATGATGCAGGTGCTGGTACCCTTGTCTCCGCTTTTGGGTCTTGTCGGTACCGTCAGTGGTATGTTGGAAGTGTTCGATTCAATGGCTATGCGTGGTTCGGCAGATGCACGTTCAATGGCCAGCGGTGTTTCACACGCCATGATATGCACCATGACAGGATTGGCCGTCAGTATTACAGGCTTGTACCCTGTGCATTATTTCCGCACACGGGCGCTTAGAGAAACAGAACTACTCGCAGACAGGTTTACTTATTAATTATGAGAATGCGCAGACATAACGCTGATAATCACGATTCGTCGCATGGTATCGATCTCGCACCTATGCTCGATTTCGTGCTGAATCTGTTAATCTTTTTCATTATCACAGCCATCTTTGTTAAGGAATTAAGTTTGATGGTCAACCGGCCTACAGATTTTGATTCCTCAAATTCTGACAGCAAGAGTATTCAGATACAAATCCTTGATACGGGTGAGATATTTGTAGATAACCGCGTGGTGGATATCCGTGCGGTACGGGCAAACGTAGAACGGCTTAAGGCACTGAACCCTGAAGCCGGAACGCTGGTTATTGCAGATGACGACGCCAAGACCGGTGTTATTATTGGAGTGGTTGATCAGGTACGTCTGGCCGGAGTTTACGATATTACTTTCACTACATCAGGTTAGTTCAATCTGAAACAGGAACAGGAAACTGTAAAATGAAACAACACCGTTACTCACATGAAAGTGAAGACCACGGAATCGATCTGGCGCCGATGCTGGATTTCGTTCTGAACCTTTTGATATTTTTTATTATTACTACTTCGTTTATAAAAGAGGCGGGTGTTACGGTTGTAAAACCGGATGCATCAACTGCTGAGCATCAGGAGTCTGGAAATATCCTCATTGCAATACGCGAGAACGGTGATATATGGATGGATCGTCGTCGCATCGATTTGCGTGAAGTTCGAACTACGATTGAACGCTTGCACATTGAGCGCCCGGAAGATACAGCCGTGATCGTGGCGGACAAGGTTTCGACTGCTATATCCCTTGCCAAGGTGATGGACGAAGTCCGTCAAGGTGGTATCAAGGATGTTTCCGTCGCTGCTGCGTTGCCTGGAGGTTAGACAATGTCCCCATTACAACTAATTCGTCTGCCTGCCGCGCTTGCCATGGCCTTGTTCCTGAATGGAACACTGTTCTGGACATTGTGGGCACTGACCAATGTAGAGTTTGAAATTAATAAGGTTGAGGCAGTCCGAATTGACTTTACCCGAATGCGCCGTGATACCGAGACTGCAAGTAAGCGAGAAGAAAAGGTCGAGCTGGAACCGCCACCTGTTGCTCCGGATGTGCCCAAGATTTCACTTACCAATACTGGGGTTGATAGCAATATCATGAAAATGGCACCTACAATTGATACCGGTAGTGCTATGTCCGGCATCAAACTTGGTGGTGGTAACGACCGCGATGTTATGCCATTGGTTAGAATTAACCCCGACTATCCGCCGCGAGCACTCACCCGTGGTATTGAAGGCTGGGTACAGGTCAGATTCACTATTACCGCAACTGGTACGGTCAGGGATCCAAGCGTAGTTAAAAGTAGTTCCCAAATGTTTGAAGAGGCGGCTTTAAAGGCCATTGCACGCTGGCGTTATAATCCGAAAATAGAAAATGGTGAGGGTGTGGAACGTGTTGGCATGGAAACAATTATCAGATTCGAGCTGGAGAATTAAGTAATGATATCCCTATCGTATGTCCGAATCCTTAGAGTATTAATTGTTGCCCTTATAGTCATGATGGGTCAGGCAGTTTATGCCCAAGACAAAAAAGCACCACCGCCTCCTTCTATTGATGCGGCAACAGGTAAGGCACTCAATGCCGCGATCGAGTTTCTGAATCAGGAAAAATACAAAGATGCTGAAGCGGCCTTAAGTGGATTGGTTGTTGATACACTGAGTCCTTATGAAAAGAGTCGTGTGGAACAGATTCTTGCTTCTATTACCTACGCACAGGGTAATTACGATGCTTCTCGCAAGCACATGCAAGCAGCAATTGATTCAGGTGGCTTGAATGAACAGGAAGCTTCACAGGCTAGCTACCAGATTGCCCAGATGTATATGGCAGAAGAAAAATGGGTTGAAGGTGCTGCCGCTATGGAGCTTTGGATCAAGAATGCACCAAAACCGAGTTCAGCAGCGTACTACTTGCTTGCTGTTGCTTATTACCAGCAGGAAAAATTTGATAAGGCGCTTGGACCAGCCAAGAAAGCAATAGAGCTTGTAGATAAACCACAGGAAAGTTGGATGCAGTTACTGCTTGCCTTGTTGTTGCAGGCTGAAAATTACAAGGAATCAATTGGTGTCCTTGAAAAAATGATCGACTTGTTCCCGGACAAGAAAGTTTACTGGTTACAACTTTCTTCTGTATATGGAACGCTTGAGGATTATTCAAACGCGTTGTCGATTATGATGATTGCATACCATGCTGGTATGGTCACAGAGGATTCCGATATTCGTCGTCTGACCGACATGATGATGGTACAAGGCGTGCCCTACCGTGCTGCGGAATTTCTGACTACCGCAATTGATAAAAAACAGGTCAAGGTTGATGGCAAACTGTATGAAAAACTTGCTAACTCCTGGATTGCTGCTCGTGAATACCGCAAGTCTGTTCCTATATTGCAGAAAGCAGCAGAGATGTCTGGTGACGGTAACATCTTCATGCGCATTGGCGAAGTAAACATGCAGCTTGAAGATTGGAATGCGGCAGCTACTGCGCTGCAAAGTGCTGTTGCCAAGGGTGGTTTGAAAGATGCTGGAAATGCCCAATTATTGATCGGGATTTCCCTGTTCAATCAGAAAAAAATGGGTGAAGCAAAGAATTGGTTGCAAAAGGCTTCCTCATCTAAAGTTCATGGCCAGACTGCGAGAGGTTATTTGCAGTTAATCGAAAGCCAGAACGGCTAGTGTTGAATATTAATCAAGTTAGCTCAAATCAGCGTATGAATAATAGGATGATATACAGAATGTTACAGGGAAAAATCAATCCGGTTCTATTGTCAGTCGTAATAATGTTCGGACTGACGGTTGCCTCGGGAGTTACTTTTGCTCAGGCAGAGAAAAAGGCTTCAGCTCAGGCACAAACCCCAGCCCCAGCCCAATCTGTGCCAGAACAACCCAAGGGTCCTGTTTTCAAGTTTTCGCTCTCTGATGTAATGTCCAAGATCAAGGCGCAGAATGCTGCTGAAGCGAAGCAATCCAAGGAAAGAGAGGTGAGTTTCCGTAAAGCGATGGAAGAGCAGGAGCGTCTTTTTAAGGAAACTCTGGCCAAACGAAATGCAGCAGAAGCACGCAGTGGCACCCTCTCTAAACAATACGATGAAGATTTTAATCGTATACAGGACATGAAAGCCTTACTGGAACAGAACCAGGGTAATCTTGGTGAATTATTCGGCGTCACCAGACAGATAGCGGGTGATGCATCGGGTGTGTTGAGTAACTCCATGATCAATACCCAGATCAAACCAGTGGCTGGCGCTGAAGATCGTGTTGATTTTCTACGACGTCTGGCTGCAGCTAAGGAATTGCCAAATATCGTTGATTTGGAAAGGATGTGGTACGAGTTGATGTTTGAGATGAACGCAGACAGTCAGGTTATGAAATTTACTACGCCGGTTATTCAAGCAGACGATTCTGTGAAGGATACTGAAATTGTACGTATCGGTTCATTTACGGCGGTCGGTGAGGGTAAATACCTGAGTTATTTGCCCAGCAAGAAATCACTTGCACTGTTATCACGCCAGCCTCCTCAGGAAAATCTGATGTCAGAGGCGAGAGAATTACAAACAACTGCAATTACATCTGGATATATACCAGCGGTAGTTGATCCTGCACGTGGTGCATTGCTGTCACTTTTTGTTGAAAGGCCGGATGTATTTGAACGTATATCTAAAGGCGAGGCTGTCGGTTATATCATCATTGCAGTTGGAATGCTGGGTGCACTGGTGGCTGTATTCCAGTATATCTATCTGTTCATAACCAAGATTGCAGTTAACAAGCAAATCCAGAATTTGAACAAGCCTATCAAGAATAATCCTTTAGGACGTATGTTGATTGCCGTTTTGGGCGATGGTAAACGTGATACTTCCAAAGACTTGCCTGAATTGGTTGAACTGCGTATATCCGAGGCAGTATTACGTGAAATACCCAAGTTGGAAAGATTCCAGTCTTTCCTGCGCCTTGCTGTTGCTGCCGGTCCATTGTTAGGGTTGATTGGTACAGTTATCGGTATGATCTTGACGTTCCAGAGTATTACGTCGTCAGGCTCCAGTGATCCGAAACTAATGGCTCAGGGTATTGGTCAGGCGATGATCTGTACGGTTCTTGGTTTGGGTACTGCGATTCCATTACTATTCATTAATTCCGGTCTGACAGCGCTGTCACGTTCGGTAATCCATGTATTGGAAGAGCAAAGCACACAGTTACTAGCTAGTCGCTTGTTGGCTGGTAGAAAGTAGTATTTTAGTTTGCAATGCAGGCCCGGTAATTTTTAGTTACCGGGCCTTTTTCATTTGTAGAAACAGAATCCAGAACTGTCATCAAACGAGTTTCATTCGCTATTTAGGCTTGAAAATCTGACGCTATTTTGGCATGTGCTGCTTGTAGAGCCCGCCATTTACTTCAGTCATACCGTCTTTTGCGCTGAGTCTTGTGTTCTACGTTCTGAAGAGCTCTCCCTGGGATTTATTCATCCAAACCTATGTCGTTTATTAGTGCATGCTCTGAATATTGAGACAGTTTCTACTAACTGCTTGTTTATATGGGTCAAAGGCAAACTCTTTCATGACATGTAAGATCCTGTAAGTGTGCACGGGATAACTTGTCAAAAATAATTCAAAATGTGTAAATAGCAAAAAATCCAGCACTAAACTGGTCTGCTGTGCCGCGTATAGAAACGAGGGGGCTTTTTTTAGCATCACCTACCAGACGGGTATAGCCAAAATTACTCAACAGATCCCAATGACGGGTAAGGCTATAGTTTGTACTTAGTGCCAGACTAATATCCTTGATACCTGAACCAGCATCGAACTCTGGTAGTCCAGTACGTTGCGATTGAACGGCGTTTAGACTGAAGTAGGAGTCCAGATACTTGTTGTCTGCCCACGTAGAAATAACCGAGCCAATAATAGTAAAACTATTAGCCTTATACAAAATTGTCCGTACATCTCCCATGATCTTCATGCCGGAATGTCCACTGGTCGTATCTTGCACCAGGCGCATTCTTGCTCGTGTAAGGTTGTCCAACGGATAGCTTGCAAATAGCCCTAATTCAATACTGGTGCCTACGTCACCCATACCCGCAAGACTGGCATTGTCATTTTCAGAACGGCCAAAATCCACTTTTATGAGGGGGCCAGCCTTGAAATTATGGCTATGGAACAAGCCGTCATCACCAAACAGGTTGATACGAATATTATTATTGTCGATTTGTATCAGGTCACGGTATTGCAGGGAGATGAGCGGTTTGATGCTGATGTTGTAGTCATCTGAACCATCATAATCCGGACTGATAGTTGGTTCTAGACCAAGCCGTATATTAGTCACTCCGGGCATTAATTCATCATTGATATCGCTGATAGTGTCAGACACTGCCAGCTGGGTTCTGTCCACTACTTGAGCCGTAACTGGAAGTTTGATAAATGCCAGTACCAGGCCGGTTAAAATTATTCTACATTTCATATGATTATCTCCTGTCCAATAATAACCCGGATAGTGTAATAAGATATGTACGCTGGGACACCTTGTTCTATGGGTAACGGCTTCTCGTCATTTGATTATAGTTTGCTGGTATTTTGGATGGATGCCAAAGGAAAAATTTAATTTGATTGCCGGCAAATACACTAGCAGGACATCTGCTTATTTAATGTGCGTATACGCTCAACCAGAATTCGCATTACGTACAGCGAAAAAAATGGCGTTTGCTGAACCATGAAGTTAAAGCGTTTCTGATCAATCGGTATTAAAATGCAATCGGCGCCGGCAATTGCTGTAGCATTACGCGGGCTGGAATCAATCAAGGCCATTTCCCCGAAGATTTCACCGGGTCTGGCAGTTACTACCAGAGTGTCGCCGATACGGATTTCAACTTCTCCCTGTTTGATGATGAACATATTGTCAGCGACATCACCGGCTGAAAAGATAATTTCACCGGATGCGTACTCGGCAAGGTTATCTTCATTTCTGAACAGATCCAGCGTATTCATGTCATTTCCATCCTGAGACTATTGGTAGTTATAAATTTTGGTGATTGATTACACACCTTGTTGAACTATAGCAAAAATATCTGTCAGCGGTATACATGGCCATACCCTGAGTTTACAGGATAAATATGACAGTTTTTCGCTCTGTGAAGCGTGACTTTCATAATCAGGATGATTATCCTGCCGGATGAGTTTTTACTGTAAAAATCGATAAATGATACAACCCGGTAAATTATACGACGTTCTGGTAATCGGCGGTGGAAATGCCGGTTTATGCGCTGCTATCACTGCGAGGGAAGCTGGCGCCAGTGTCCTGATACTTGAATCTGCCCCTGTTCATTTTCGTGGTGGGAATAGTCGACATGTACGAAATCTGCGTTGTGTGCATGACGGTCCGGAAGATGTGCTACTGGGTTCCTATCCATTGTCCGAATACTGGGATGATTTAGTACAGGTAACCGGTGGCAAAACTAACGAATCACTGGCAAAAATGATGTTGCAGGAGTCTGCGCATTGTCGTAACTGGATGCGTCACCATGGTGCACGGTTCCAGCCGGCACTTGGTGGCACCTTGCAACTGTCACGTACGAATGCTTTTTTTCTGGGCGGCGGTAAATCCTTACTCAATGCGTACTATCGTTCAGCAGAAAAGCTGGGAATTGATATTGAATATGACGCCGAAGTGACTGACCTTGAAATTGTAAATAGTCAGTTCAGATCCGCAACTGTAAAACGTAATACCCAAACAGAGCAAATCAAGGCGCGGGTACTGATCACAAGCTCAGGTGGTTTCCAAGCCAACATTGATTGGTTAAAGGAAGCCTGGGGCGAGGCGGCGGAAAATTTTATTATCCGCGGGACGCCTTATGATAATGGTCGTATCCTGCGTTTATTGATGGATGCGGGGATGTCCACCATCAGTGACGTTTCACAATGTCATGCTGTGGCTGTACACGCAGACTCCCCCAGATTTGATGGTGGAATTGCAACCCGGGTTGATTGTGTCTCGCTCGGTATCGTGGTCAACCGTCATGCTGTAAGGTTCTACGATGAAGGTGAGGATTTCTGGCCCAAACGCTATGCCATCTGGGGCAGATTAATTGCGCAGCAACCAGACCAGATTGCCTATGCCATCATTGATGCCAAATCGGCAGGTTCCTACTTACCTCCGGTCTTTCCACCAGTACAGGCCGACTCGGTGGCGGAGCTGGCTGTAAAGCTGTCATTGGACCCCGCCACTTTGGATCATACACTCCATAGCTATAATGCCGCAGTTCAACCTGGTAATTTTGACCTGACGCTACTCGACAATTGTCATACAGATGGTCTTGTGCCATGCAAAAGTCATTGGGCACGCAAGCTGGATACTCCTCCTTACCGCGCCTATCCGTTACGACCAGGTATCACTTTTACCTATCTTGGTGTAGCCGTGAATGACAAGGCGCAGGTGTTACAGAATGGTGTACCAACTGCGAACATCTATGCCGCTGGTGAGATCATGGCGGGCAATATACTCGGCAAAGGCTATCTTGCCGGAATTGGCATGACGATTGGAACAGTTTTTGGTCGCATAGCAGGCAGGGAGGCCGTTCGTGGACTCACTCACTGAAACCAGCAACAACGCCTTGCTGGATGAAGGCAGGCGGGTAATGCAAATATGTAACGCCTGTCGTTATTGCGAGGGATTCTGCGCCGTGTTTCCGGCAATGGAAAAACGGTTTGATTTCACTTCCGGCGATCTGAAATATCTGGCGAATCTCTGTCATGATTGTCGTGAATGTTACTATTCCTGCCAGTATTCGCCACCGCATGAGTTCCAGTTGAATGTACCAAAAACGTTTGCTGCGATACGACAGCAAACCTATCGTGAATATGCCTGGCCCTCTTTCATGGTATCCCTGTTCAGCAACAGCAAGCGGGCATTATTGATCAGTACGTTTATTTTTCCGGTATTCTTTATTCTGGCAAGCCTGTTGCTTGTGGGGCCAGATGCACTCTTTACTGCTTACAGTGATGCAGATGGTTCATTTTACCGGATTGTTTCACACACCATGCTGGTATGGGGTTTTGGTTCGGCGGGAATTTTTGCAGTTATTGCCATGCTGGTTGGTGGGTACCGGTTCTGGCAGGAGACCACTGCCGAAAAATCGGCAGTTTTTGATTTGCGTGCGGTTGTCCGTGCCCTGCATGATGCTATGCGCTTGCGTTATCTAGGCGGTGCCTCCGGTGAAGGCTGTGCCTATCCGGAAGAGCAAGCCTCGAACCTGCGCCGCCGATTTCATCATCTGACCTTTTATGGCTTTATGCTTTGTTTTGCGGCCACCTCGGTCGCAACGGTCTACCATTATCTGTTTGATTTACCTGCACCGTATGCGTTTTTCAGTCTGCCGGTCCAGCTCGGATTCTTTGGCGGCATCATGCTATTGGTGGGGCCGCTGGGTCTTTTGTACTTGAAGCGAATTCGAGACCCGGAGCCAGCTGATACCTTACAAACTGGTATGGACATCACGTTTTTGGTGTTGTTGCTCGCAACCAGTATCACTGGTTTATTACTATTGTTTCTGCGTGAAACTGGCATGATGGGTATAATGTTGGTTATCCATTTGGGGTTGGTGATGGGACTGTTTATCACCATGCCCTATGGCAAATTTGTTCACGGTATCTATCGATTAAGTGCATTGGTAAAAAATGCCAAAGAGGAGGGGGTATGATTATAAATATGAAACTGCGTCAGGTCTGGATGGCATGCATGGTGTCCATGCTCGTGATTTTGTCTGGTTGTGATAGCGGTACACCAACAACCAGCCAGCAACCTGCGGCCAGTCAGGAAACGGTTCAACAACCGGAATCTTCCTCTGCACCAACAACGACTTCAACCAGTGCCGCGCCTGCCACAGTAGCGGGTGAACGCAGCCTGACCATTATGGCACCAGCTGCTCCCGGCGGTGGCTGGGATCAGACCGCCCGCGCTTTGCAAAAAGTGATACAGGAAAACAAACTGGCCGCCAATACTCAGGTGATTAATGTAAATGGCGCGGGTGGCACCATAGGTTTATCGCAGTTAATCAATTCACATCAGGGTGAGAATAATTATCTGATGGTAACCGGACTCATCATGCTGGGCGCAATCCTGACGAATGGTTCAGCCGTTACGCTGGATCAAGTTACGCCAATTGCTCGTCTGATCGGTGAATACGATGTGTTTGTTGTGCCCACTGATTCACCCTACAAGACGCTGGCTGATTTCATTGCGGCCTGGAAAACCGATCCGGGTGCGTTGGCCATTGCCGGTGGTTCGGCCGGTGGTACTGACCATATGCTGGCTGGTTTGCTGGCACAAGCGTTGGGAATAGATGTCAGCAAGGTCAACTATGTTCCACATTCTGGTGGTGGTGAATCTTTGGCATCACTGTTGGGTGGACATGTGGCCGCCGGTTTGAATGGGTATGCCGAGCTTGAGTCCTTTATCAAGGCTGGTCGCCTGCGGGCACTGGCATTTTCCAGTGAGCATCGGATAGAAGGCATCGATATACCTACTTTTATCGAACAGGGCGTCAATGTCAGTCTGGCCAACTGGCGTAGTGTGGTGGCTCCTCCAGGAATCTCTGCTGAACAGAAAGCGGAGATGGTGAAACTGGTTGATGACATCTATCGCACCGATGCGTGGAAAGCCACGATCAAGACCAATAACTGGATCGATATGTATATGACAGGCGCCGATTACGATGCTTTCATGCAGGCCGAAACTACGCGGGTAGCTGCCGTACTCAAATCGATTGGTCTGGTTAAATAAAAACTGACAGTCGTTATAGCGAGCTGTCTGGGCGGTATATGTACTCATTTAAATCTGCCGACAGGATGGAGCTGGGAATAGCACTTGCCTCCATTCTGTTTGGCCTGTTTCTGCTTGCCGACAGTTTCACTATCAAGCTGGGCAGTGGTTACGATCATATCGGCCCCCGGTTTTTCCCGTTCGTTATTTCAACCGGGTTACTGGTCACCGGCATTTTGATGTTGCTGGAAGTATTGAGTGGAACCAGCCATCGCGAGGCGGAGCCCGTTAATCTGTCTGCATTTGGCATACTTATTTTTGGATTGGTCAGTTGTTTGCTATTGCTCAAACCCGCAGGCTTTATTATTGCCTGTTCCATCCAGTTCTGGCTGATAGCACGAGCGTTCAGTGCGGGAGATAGTTTACGCAATGCGATTACCGGCGTAGTGCTTTCTATATGTGTCTATTTTATTTTTACTCGCGGTCTGGGATTGGTGTTGCCTCGCGGAATTCTTGCCGGGTTATTTTAGAATGGATTCATTGCATCTTTTGATCCAGGGGTTTGATGTTGCCTTGCAACCCTATAATCTGTTCTGGGCTATTGTAGGTGTGTTTTTAGGTACGGTCGTTGGCATATTGCCAGGTATTGGGCCAGCACTGACAGTCGCCCTGTTATTACCGGTTACCTATAATCTGGAACCGGTTTCTGCGTTCATCATGTTTGCCGGTATTTATTATGGTGGTATGTATGGCGGTTCGACTACGTCTATCCTGTTAAATACGCCGGGTGAAAGTGGCAGTATTATCACGGCTATTGAAGGTAACAAGATGGCGCGTTCAGGTCGAGCTTCAGCCGCACTCGCTACCGCTGCACTGGGCTCGTTTGTGGCCGGCAGTATCGGTACTATTGCGTTGACATTTGTTGCGCCAGCGCTGGCCGATATGGCACTGGTATTTGGGCCGGCAGAATATTTTTCATTGATTGTCGTTGGTTTTACCACGATCGCTTCCGTGCTGGGTAAAACACCTGCAAGAGGAATGTTGAGTCTGTTTTTTGGTTTGGGTCTGGGGTTGATTGGTATTGACCTGCAAACTGGCCAGGCCCGTTTTACGTTGGGTATTCCACAATTACTGGATGGAATCAATGTGGTCGTTATGGCCGTGGGTTTGTTTGCCGTGGGTGAAACCCTGTTTCTGGCCACACAACCTAAAAAAGTGGAAGAAATTATCAAGGTCAGTGGCTGGACCTGGATGTCTCGCGAAGACCTTGCCCGTTCGTGGAAACCCTGGCTAAGAGGTACCTTGCTTGGATTTCCCATAGGCGGTTTGCCGACCGGTGGTACCGAGATACCCACCTTTTTATCCTATGCCTTGGAAAAAAGACTGAGTTCCAAACCTGAAGAATTCGGACACGGTGCTATTGAAGGTGTGGCCGGGCCAGAAGCAGCAAACAACGCCGCGGCTGCGGGCGTGCTGGTACCTTTGCTCACGTTGGGGCTGCCCACCTCTGCCACTGCCGCCATCATGCTGGCCGCATTCCAGCAATTTAATTTACAGCCAGGTCCGCTGATTTTTACCAGTAACCCGGAATTGATCTGGGGTTTGATTGCCAGTTTGTACATCGGCAATTTCATGTTACTGCTGCTGAATTTGCCACTGGCACCGTTATGGGCACGCTTGTTGAAGATTCCCGCTCCGTTGTTATACGGCGGAATCCTGGTTTTTGCCACGTTAGGAACCTACAGCCTGAATGATTCTGTATTTGATGTTGGGTTGATGTACCTGATTGGCTTGATCGGTTTTTATATGCGTTGCACCGAAATTCCTGTCGCACCGGCCGTAATTGGAATGATACTGGGGCCAATGGCAGAGCAGCAGTTTCGTCGTACGCTGGCTATCTCACAGGGTGATATGTCCATTTTTATCGAAAGGCCTATATCAGCCGGCATGCTTGGGCTTGCTGCCTGTATCGTGCTGGCGATGCCGCTGGCCAGATTCTACCAGCGCCACCAGTCAGCCAAATCCCGCTAAAACAGGCTGAATATTGCCTGATTTAGAACAAAAAGTATTGATTTGGATTAGCTGGATAATGGTAAACTCACCCTACCTAAACCGGGGTACGAGATAGTAGTAGTTTCCAGAGATCCATATTTCTATCCCTAAACATACATCTCACCACCAGGAATCTGAAACATGGGTATTTTAATCGGTAAAAACTGCGTAGTTTCCATACATTACACACTTACTGACGATGCCGGCACACTGCTGGATTCATCGATAAACAGTGATCCACTGCACTACCTGCACGGCGCTGATAATCTGATACCTGGTCTTGAGAATGAATTAACCGGTAAAAGCGTAGGCGCCAGCTTCAAGGTCAGTGTCCCACCAGAACAAGGTTACGGTGTTTATCGCGATGAACTGGTACAGGTCGTGCCGCTGGATTTATTCAAAGGTGTGGACGAAGTCAAGCAGGGCATGCAGTTTGAAACCGAAGGCCCTAATGGGCCAGAGTTGATACTGGTTGCGAAGGTAACAGACAAGGAAGTAACCGTAGACGGTAATCATCCTCTGGCTGGAAAAACCCTGCATTTTGATGTGACGGTCGAAGCCGTGCGCGATGCGACCGATGAAGAGCTGGATCACGGACATCCACATGATGCCCATGGTCATCACCACTAATACTTCAAAACGACTAAGAACTACCGGTTGACCCGGACGTATCACCTGTCCGGGTCAATCCGATCACGATAGCAATCCGTTATTCTGCAGACTTTTGCATATGTTCAATCGCCGTCTTCATATGCTCACTGGCAATATCCGCATGTCCCATCTTCGCATGTTCAATTGATTGCTCAAGATGTACGACCGCTTGTGTCATGTGCGTATGGGCTTCCATATGTGCCTTTTCCGCTGCCTTGGCATGTTTAAGTGCTTCTTCGGCGTGCTGTAACAACATATCGGCATGCCCGGTCTCACCGTGTCCCAGCGCCATACCAGCATGTTCCATTGCCTGCATTGAATGCGCGTCTGAACTTTCAGCCAATACGTTTGTTATTGAAAGTGACAACAGTGTTGCTACCGCAAATAAAACTGGTTTAATCCGCATATCCTTACTCCTCTTTCGATTGGGTAGATCATCAACTTCGTGCTCCGTTCCGTTACGACAGAGTACATGCAACGGTTAAAAATCCGGTTCACTTGGTTGATAGTGTAACGAAAGTTGGTGGAGGCTGGTGGTGTTATCCGCCAGTTATATGATCCAGATCAACTGATAGACAGAGAGAAAAATCAGGTTTGAACATTCATTGCTGTGGCCCACAGGAAAAACAGCAGGACGACAACCAGACTGATGATAGAGGTCAGACCGTACTTGAACTTTTCCCCGATCCATTTGCCACGACTATTCAGCAGTAACAGGACGATGGCCAGTAGCGGGAAAAAATAGGCGCCGGTGACTGTATAGAGTTTTTGTGCCTGCTGGAAACTGGTAAACAGACCCAGCATCGGTACGATAGCAATCAGCACCATATACAAACGATATACAGACTGGTTGCTGTTCACCCGTTGTGAATTACTGCGTATGGTTTCGGCATTCATTTTGCGGGTGGCCAGCATCCAGGTATCGGCAAAGATATACGGGATGGACTGCCAGACACCGAGCAGGCTACTGAATACAGCTCCAAACGACCCAACGAGAAACAGCCATTTACCAGCAGGGCCAAGCTGGTTGCCCAATTGATCCGACAAGCGGACCAGCAGCGTAACACCTTCGCCTTCGAGGGTCAGATTATTGCCGATGATCACCATGGAGGAACAGAAAATCGCTGTCATGATATAACCTACCGCCAGATCGATTTTGCAATCCGGTAAATCCTTGCTTTCCAGACGTCCTTCCTCGCGTATCCAGTATCCGTAACTTAATACGGTAACTGTACCACCGACCCCGCCAATCAGCGCAATCGTCCAGATTAAACCTTCTCCGCTAAAGTCAGGTATCGTCGGTATCAGTATTCCGCGGAGTACAACCTCTGTGCCGGGCCAGAGCAACCCTGCGGTAATCACGCTGGACAGGAACATGACGCCGGCACACACATGCATACTCTTTTCAAAAACCGGATAGCCACCCTTATAGACCATTACCAGTCCAATCAGACTTGAAGCAATACCAAAGTAAATTTTTCCGTCTACGGCATTATCAAATACCGGAAACATCGCATGCAAGGTTACACCGCAGGCGCTCATCATGGCAGTGCCAATAAAATAGGAAAACAGCAGTAGATAAGGCAGGAAAATCCAGGCCGCGCCGCGACCCAGATGAATGGTCATACCTTCGAGCAGAGTTGTGCCGGTGGCGAGCTGCCAGCGGGCAATACCTTCTGTAACAACAAACTTCATATAGGCGCCAACTATTACGGCCCATAGGATAGCCGTACCGAGCATGCTGCCGGCAAAGCTGCCAGTGGCCAAATCACCGGCGCCAACACCGGTTGCGGCAGTTAACATGCCCGGCCCGATAATTTTCAGATATCGACTAAACTTGTCCATAGCAGGTAGTTTATGGGAATTACCTTATCCTGATCAATCCTGACGTGTTCCGTCTGCAGGTGTTTCATCCAGCACCTTCACCCCGGTAATCATGGCCGAAACCAGACCATTACGTTCACGGACCTCCGACACGATCACACCGATAAGATGCAGAAGTACCAACGCAGAAAGTATATAGAAAACTGTTTCGTGCACTTCGGTAAATGATCCACGAAATGCACGCATTTCCTTGAACGAACTATCGACAACCTGGCTACGATCACCCGGTTTCAAAGCGGCGAGCCGCACCGGATCACCGTCGGTCACCCAATTGGCAAAATAACTGCCAAACGGTGGAGCGTATAAATCAGTACCGGCAATGACCAGACCGGTAATACCCTGTACCGTCAGCAGCAGGAAAAACGCGGTGATGATTAATCGTGCGAGCGGATTATGACCCAGATATTGTTTTGGCTTGCCAGCTATGATACTGGCTAGATAAGATTTGATTTCTGCGATGCCAGTCGGCAACACCTGACGCCAGCGGGCATAGTGGCCACCGACAAAGCCCCAGATCAAACGCCAGAGCAAATTGATGAAAAATACATAACCAAACGCGGTATGAACCTTTTTAATAAATACCTCGCTTTCAAAAGTAAACGCGTCAGCATTTATTATCATGGTGCCCAATGCCATCAGTGCAATGACGGTAATCGCATTGATCCAGTGAAAAATACGAGTGCTTCTGTCCCATACCCGGTAACGTTTTATTTCAGTACTCATAGTGACTCCTTCAGGTGATGACGACGTACCAACAGTCGAATTATTGTTTTATTACAGGCAATATACAGTAGTTTTGCCGGAAAATTAGCCTAAAATGGCAAAACTACCACTGATGTCACTGTATGACAGTGGTAATCAAGCCTGCTTTGATGTTGATCAAAATTATCAAAGCTTTCGGTGAAAACTGCACGAATTTAGCCGATTTTGAAATCGTTACGTTAACCACTTATTAGATTAAAAGTACTATGCAACAACTGAATCTGGATGAAGAAGGTTTATCGACACAAGTGTCGTTTCATGACGCAGTGCGGGTGTGGTGGCGCATCGGCTTTTTGAGCTTCGGTGGTCCTGCCGGACAGATAGCACTGATGCACCGGATTATCATCGACGAGAAACGCTGGCTGGATGAGTCACGTTTTCTGCACGCATTAAATTACTGCATGTTGTTACCAGGACCTGAGGCCCAGCAACTTGCCACCTATATTGGCTGGTTGATGCACGGTGTACGTGGAGGGCTGGTGGCCGGCATCCTGTTTATCTTGCCGGGCGCCGTCACCATGATGATTTTATCGTGTCTGTATGTGGTGCTAGGTGATTTTGCTGTAGCAGACGGATTTTTTCTCGGTATGAAAGCGGCCGTAATGGCCATTGTGATTCAGGCCTTAATCCGCATCGGGCGTAAGGCCCTGCGAGACAGGACAGGTTATTTGCTCGCACTTGCCGGATTTCTTGGCCTGTTTTTATTTAATGTACCGTTTCCATTGTTGATACTGGCGGCAGGCCTGTTTGGATATTTTTCTGCGCGTAGTCAAAAGCAGGGCCAGCCTACGACCAAACCAATACCGGATACCACCGTGCGTCCGGGAACCACACTGGCGGCACTGGTATGCCTGTTGTTATGGATTCTGACGCTGGCGGGACTGTATGCAATCGCTGGCAGTGATAATCTGTATACGCAACTGGCGAGCTTTTTTTCCAAAATGGCCGTGGTCACATTTGGTGGGGCGTATGCCGTGATGTCCTATGTGGCACAGCAGGGTGTGGAACATTATCACTGGTTGCAACCAGGTGAGATGCTGGACGGTTTGGGGTTGGCTGAAACCACTCCGGGGCCATTGATACTGGTGACCCAGTTTGTCGGCTTTCTGGCGGCGTACCGTCACGCCAGCCCGGTGCCGGATTTACTGGATGGGTTCATCGGCGGGCTGTTGACTACCTGGGTGACTTTTCTGCCCTGTTTTTTCTGGATCTTTGCCGGTGCCCCCTATATCGAAAAACTGCGCCATCACCGTGCCTTGTCCAGCGCACTGGCAGCCATTACCGCTACGGTGGTCGGTGTGGTGGCCAATCTGGCTGTATGGTTTGGTCTGCATGCCCTATTTCCTATACAGAATAGATACCAGAGTTATGGAATGGATCTGCAAATTCCGGACATCTTTAGCCTTGATTTACCGATGTTCGCCCTCATATGTATCGCTTCAATCATGCTGTTTCGGTACAAGCTGAATGTGCTGACCTTGCTCGGTGTGTGTGCATTATCGGGTATAATATGGACATTGGCAGTTTGAGTTAGAGAGATTAAAGATCAGGAGAGACCTATGTTGATGAACACGGTAAATCAACCCAAGCAAATGGTACATATACAACGCAGTATCAGTAATCACTGGGTTGGGGATGGGTTTCCGGTCAGGACCCTGTTCTCCTATTCGGATTTGGGGCAAAAGCTTAGTCCGTTCCTGCTACTCGATTATGCCGGCCCGCGTGACTTTCCTCCTACCCAGGCCAGACTCGGCGTGGGAGAACATCCGCATCGCGGTTTTGAAACGGTCACCATTGTTTATTCCGGTGAGGTCGAACATCGCGATTCTTCCGGTGGCGGTGGCAAGATCGGTCCGGGTGATGTGCAGTGGATGACTGCCGCATCCGGTTTGGTACATGAAGAATTCCATGGTAGTGAATTTGCCCGTCGTGGTGGCAAATTTGAAGTGATGCAATTGTGGGTGAATCTGCCAGCAAAAGACAAAATGGCACCGCCGGCTTATCAGGCCATTATCAATAATCAAATCCCGGTGGTGACGCTGGGTAATAGCGCTGGCACGGCGCGTGTCATTGCCGGTGAATTTGCAGGAGCCAAAGGCCCGGCGCGTACTTTTACGCCGATGCAGGTGCTGGATTTGACGTTATCGAGCAATGAACCCTTCAGCATCCCCGTACCAGAAAATCACACCACGGCATTGATCGTGATGTCAGGCACCTTGCTGGTCAGGGAGGCCAACCCACTGCGTTCAGCCGAAATGGGCGTGTTTAGTCTGGAAGGGCAATCTATTGAGATTGATGGCGCGGACGAGGTCAGGGCACTGCTGTTGTGTGGGGAACCTATACCGGAACCAATTGTTGGACATGGTCCCTTCGTGATGAATACGCAGCAGGAAATCTATCAGGCCATGGTCGATTTTCAGGCCGGCAAGATGGGCCGACTGACACGTTGAATGTTGCAGGCAAACGCCGGGATTTTCAGCGTTTGTGTTTTTAAGATTTCTTTCTTTTCGTTTTACGTGTCGACATGGAAATTGCGTAAGAGCGTCTGGCCCAGATAGCCGCCTCTTCCGGATCATCCAGTATCTCGGATGGTGCCTGATAGTAGGACAATTTAATCGGCTTGCCCGCCTTATGATAAAAAAACGGGCAAAGATTACGCGCTTCAAACTGGTCAACGTTACTCGCATCGGCTTTTAGATACAGGCAGTCTTCCACGACCAGACCAAACATTATCTCCTCCAGATAAATGCCGTAACCGCCAAACATTTTGCGGGCCTTGACCTGGCCAAAATCACTGAACAACTCTGACAGATAATCTGTAAATTCACTCATAGATGATCATACATGTAGGGCTAAAGTAGCCTGCCGTGAATAACAGGCCTTAGTGATTACCTGCAATCGTGCTCAGTTTGTCCAGCACGGCTTCTGCTATCACTGTATTGCCGGGACCGTTAGGATGTACACCATCACCGGCCAGCGCCGAGTCGGGGATCACACCGTATAGGCTGACAAAGTCACTTCGGAGTTGTCCGGCTACAACCTGGAACGCAGAATCAATTTTCTTCAGTGTTGGCCCGTCAACAGCATGAACTGTACGCAGAGTATCCTGGCGTATATTGGGCGGGCCTAGCAGAATCACGGGCAAGTGTTCGCCATAGTGGGTACGAGCCATCTGTACCATCTGCTCAACATTGCTGACCGCATCCATCACCGTGTGATTGGTAAGCACATGCGTATCGTTGGTGCCCAATGCGATAACAAGTATGTCGGTCTGTGGGCGGCGTTTCAGCATGTCTGAAAATTCAGGCAACGAAGCGGTTGGTCTGCCGGCCTTGCTTTCATTAATCATCCGGAATTGACCATTGGATAGTAATTCCACCTGATGTATCCATGCCTGCTGGCGTTCTGCGGCAGGAAGGGCGACCCCTTCCGCGATGGAATCGCCATAGACGATGACGGATAGGGGAGCCGCAAAGGCTGAATGTATCAGTGTGCTAAAGCCAAGTGCGATGAGAAAAATAAATCGGGCTGTCACAGTGTTTCCCCTTACTTGTTTAGTGAAAACATAACGCATACCTTAAGTCAATGGTATTAAAGCACATGCTGTACTTCCTTTTCCATGCAATCAAGATTTTGCTTATTCGAATTTGTAACAACAGGGGGCAATCTGTTGCCTGTGTTCTGACGGAGGGGATATTTGCAACGTGCTGCGAAAGATCGGGGTTCGGCTAGGCCGAGTTGCAATTGCTGATGATCGTCAGGGCGTATTTCATGGATTAGCTGGTTACACCAGACAGTCACCTCATCCAGCCTGCATATGGGTTCGACTTGTACGTTGCTGATGAAATGAATGGTGTGTAAACGTCGGTCTTGGGCAAGGTGTTTCTTACGCAACTGGTAGATAAGTTTTTCCAGTTGCAGTATATCATCGTGGATTATGGGGGTTTCGTAATTTGCATTATCATGTTCATCGCATGGCATCCAGCAAATCTCATCAATGATAAATAACTTATGCCATTGTTCGAGCTGGTAGGTATAAGTTAGTTTCGCTTCGCTGTAAAGGAAATTTTCTGCCTCGCCCATTTACGATCTGATAATGACAGGGATGTGACTGACAGCCGAGGTGCGAAAGTCGTCGGTTTTGGGAAGTTCACTCTCGTGGGTGGCTTAATACCAGTCGCGCTCAAAGATATTGCGCATCTCCGCATCAAAGATGGCAGTGTCAGTATAGACACTGGCGTGTAAGGAAAAGTCGGTGGCAGTTTCCTTGGCTAGTTCAGAATACCCTGTTGTCTTGATGGGGATGTTCATCTTTATTCAGAGTCAACGGTCGGTAGGCAAGCAGGGTCATGGACCAGAAAGTTATTGCCGTTAATGGACTGATATCATTATCCGGGAATTACAAAAATGTAACTCCCGGATAAGATAAAGATAAATCAGAATCAAGTACAGGTGTTAATAGCTGTACTTGAAATCTAATCCATAGGTCATGAAATTACGCGCACTGAAAAAGGTAATGACAGTGTCATCGGAATGGTTGAATTCACCAAAATACTTCTGCTTTGGATGAATTAAGTTCCGTCCATAAGCAGAAACCTGCCAGACATCATCCTGGTCGCCAAAACCCAGAGACAGATTCAGATCACCATACGTTTCCATCTGGAATATGCCATCAAAACCCATCTTGTAACCGTCTGAAAGCATTCCATTGGCATTTGCTGATACCTTGTACTGATCCATCACCGGTATCCAGTAAGTAGCCCGCAAGTTAAATGCCCAGTCCGGAACATCAGGTGGGGTCTCGCCCGAACGGTCAGTAATAGAACGGCTAACCGGTAAAAAACGGCCCGGGCAAGCTTCGCGGTCGCCTCGATCTGACCGAAATACTTCGTCCTCGGTACAATTGGCACCCGGATAACTCAGGATTTGGCTGTCCATAAGTGCTCCTGAAATACTCAGATTCAATTGGTCGTTCACCGCATAACGACCATCGAACTCAAGCCCACGTACGCGCTGGGAGGCAACATTGGTCGTGGCGGTCAAGCCGGTGTCCTGATTTATGGCAGAAACCTGCATGTTCTTGAATTCTGTCCAGAACAGATTTGTGCCATAGTTGATTTGTCCATCAAGGAGACTTCCTTTCATACCTAGTTCCCAGTTTTCTGCATCTTCAGAGTCAAATACAAAGGAGCCATCAATAACAACATTTGTCACCGAAGAGTCAAAGCCACCCGCCTTCATGCCAGTGGCGTATCTGGCATAGGCAGATAAATCCTCAGTAGGGCGCCACCGCAAAACGATCTGTGGATTTAGTTTCTTGTCCTCGAACACGCCCACAGTCCTTGCGCCTGTAAAATTTATTGGGGTATGGGCAACAGCCGTAACGCCATGCCCCGTAGCCCCGGTAATGATGGATCCATTCGCAGCCAGCCAAAATGCACGAACACCTCTGACCTCACCATCTTTCTGAATGTCCGTATAGCGTCCGCCCAAATCAAGAGACCAGTCCTTTGCGAAATTGAAGGTAAGCGCTGCGAAAGCACTGTACCAGCTGTCATCTTCGCCGTGGCGGTTACCCTGGATATTTGAACGCGCTACGGTTAAACCATCAATGCCAGCACGGTATGAGTTTGAACCGGTATTGAGGTTAACATCCTGCGCAAACAGACCGACCATCCACTCAAGAAAGCCGCTAGAAGGTGATGTCAGACGAAGTTCTTCGCTCCACTGATCCATATACTCCCATCTGTCATTGCCAGTGGTCAAAAACGGTCCCATTCCTTGGCCGTCGCGTGCAAATTCACGGTCAAGCTTGGAATATGCAGTCTGGGAGGTAAGCATTTAGCAGCGGTGATGCTGGATCGGAATGATGAAATGCCAATACGCTGGGCCTGGAGTCTTGGTTGGGCCCATATTTTTAATACTAACCCGGAAGATTATTATAATCGCATGCCTGATGAAGCCGGTTACGGTTCAGACCACCTTTGGAACATCGGTATGAATCCGGTCAGTATGGATGGGGGGGCCATTGCGATGTGCACCACTATCAATGCGAAACAGGATATCAAGGATCGCGAACGCTGTACCAGTGATGAACATGATGTGGGTATCTTGCGAATACGGGCATTAAAAGCCGCTATTAAAAATGGCCTGAATATAGCCGGCCATCATGTAGCGGGGGACAAGGCCCTGGATTATTACCAGGATGCAATAGAACAGTCGGGTCTCAGTCTTGAGAAGATACGATCTCTTGCCTTGCAGACTGACCATTGTCATCAGGTGAGACCAGACCAGATCCAGCGTGCGGTAAAGCTTGGCATTACCTTCAGCTGTGATGCCTCGGAAGAAGTGGCTACAGTCATCACCCGCGATTACGGTGATGAATACCTGGCCAGATATACACCGTTCGCCAGTATGATTAAGGCCGGAATCAAGCCGATGATCAGCGAGTTTGGCAGTCAGTCCAGCGTCAGAAATTCACCATTCGAATACGGATACATCTTTCTGACCAGAAGAAGTCTGGACGGCAAGATCGCGATGGGCGTGCCTGAAGAGGCGATTCCGGACCGGATGACGATGCTGCTGATGATGACACGCTGGGCAGCACCTACGATGATGAAAAAGGGCCTTGGCTCGATTGAGCCGGGGAATTATGCCGACCTGGCCGTGCTCGACAAACACCTGATGGATGTGCCGCTTGAGGAATTGCCGACTATCAAGCCTATCATGACGATGGTGCAGGGAAGGATTGTGTATGAGGATCCGCAACTGCGTGGTAACACCTTGCAGTTCAATATCAAAACGGCGAAATGGGAAAAAGATGTCAAGACACAAAGTACATTATGGCGGTGGTGATGCAGAATTATTGATAATCTGAACACCAGTAATACTTGCGTTTTGCAATTATAGTTAAACTGTCAATGTGTCTGCCGGCAGAAATCCTGTTCAGGGGATTTCTGCCGGTTTTTTAGTGACTCAGCAAAATCTTTTCTCGTAGATATTGAATAGGTTTAACCACGGCGATTCCATTCTGTAGATATTTTATTATTATGTTCTTTAGCGAATCGTCTTGAGGAGTTTAGGCAATGTTAAAAGCTGCAGTTTCAGTTGATTTTGGGCTTACGGAAGTCCGTGAATTTGATTTTCCTGAGATTCCTGCTGATGCAGGTCTGTTAAAAGTTGAAAAAAGCGGGATCTGCGGCAGTGACTGGCCCTACTATCAGAAATATCCCGGCAAGCTTGGCCCGTTGATACTCGGACACGAAGCAGTAGGTCACATAGACAGACTGGGACGTGATGCAGCCAGACGCTTTGGTCTCAAGGAAGGGGACAGGGTGGCAATGGAAGAATATCTGCCCTGCGGTCATTGTGAATATTGCCGAAGCGCTGATTTCAGGTTATGCAACGATACAGACACGCTTAATCTCGAAGGCAAGGTTCGCTACGGTTCTACACCGGTATCTGTTGCACCCTCCTTGTGGGGTGGTTATAGCCAGTACCAGTATCTGCATCCGAATGCGGTTCTGCATCGGGTGCCTGCCCACGTTACGGACACGCTGGCCACACTCGCACTGCCGCTGGGTAACGGTATTGAGTGGGCTTATCTACAGGGCGGTGTCAGAATCGGTGAAACCGTGGTTATCCAGGGTCCGGGTCAACAGGGGCTAGCCTGTGTGATTGCAGCGAAGGAGGCCGGAGCGGCATGCATCATTATAAGCGGTTTGTCTACCGAGGCGGACACACGACGTCTGACGTTGGCGAAAAAATTTGGTGCCACCCATACCCTGCAGGCAGACAAGGTGGATATCCTTGAGGCAGTCAATGAGATTACACATGGGCGCATGGCCGATCTCGTCATAGACTGTGCTTCCGGTGGTCCGGGTACGATCAAGTCGGCTATCCAGCTTGCAAGAAAACGGGGACGGATAATGATCGGCGGGCGCAAATTCCGGACGATTCCGGAATTTGAAAGTGATTTATTGATTACACGGTTCCTGACCCTGCGTGGTATGCGTGGACACAGTTATGAATCAGTAGAAATGGCCATTCAGATCATTGCCTCGGGAAAATATCCATTGGATGAAATGTGTACGCATGTATTCCGTCTGGAAGAAGTTGACCAGGCCTTGCATACAGTAGGTGGTAAAGGCCTGCCTGGCGCCATCCATTGCGCAGTGGACCCCTGGCGCTCATGACGGCATCATGCCAGAAAGTCGATGCAGATTTCAAAGGCTCTACTGTTGCCTTGTTTGGTATGGAACCACATGGATATCTGCTTGCAACCAGGGCCGTGCGCAAGGGTGTGGCCTTGCTTGATCATGCTAACGAGCTGGATAAACACGCCACACAATCAGGCAACGATATGAGTCGGTATTTGCAGTCGATTATAATCGTTGCCTGCCCGGGAGATGATATGACTCCGGTGCCTGCCATTTATAATCGTGCGATTGAATTGCATAAGCTGGTCACTGTTATTGTGATCAAGCGTCCGGAGTACGGTGATATCCAACGTAGCGGTACGAACGCAATCTTGCAGGGGGCATCCGATATTATGGTGATTACCCCGGATCAGACGTGTCTGGATCATATGCTTGAACTGGCGGTTGGCTGATCGGTTACGGCCGTTTGCACAACTTAACAAGCTGTATGCAGAACAGATTTTATTGCATAAGGGGGTGTGTGAACATGTTTAAAATACTGATGCTGTGCCTGTTTGTGGTGTCGGCTGTTGCGGCGGCAGAGGGCTGGGAGCCGCCAGCTGAGGTAACGCGGGAGAAGATGATCGCAGACTCGAACGAGATACTTTCTTTGCCCGATATCCCGATCATTGTAAAAGAAGATATCTTTCGTATTCGTGCAGTTGATATGGATTGGGATGTGGGTGGGGCCGTATTTACACCGAAAGACGAGACTAAAATTCCGCGTGGACCTGATGGTAAAAAGATCGCGGTATTCTTCATACACGGCGGATCCGGCGATCATCGCTCCAAGGAAAAAGAGGCGAGGCTACTGGCCGGCAAGTTCGGTTTCAAGGTGGTGACTTTTTCCTATCCTGGCAGAATCAACCTGAATGACCCCAGCCGGGACTGGCCTGATGATACCATTCATGCGGACGGCTCGGTGCGTACACCGGCCTGGACTACCGACAGCGTGATTACACCTGATCAGTATGAAATCCGGGAAGATGATTCGCTTGGCACCAAGTACGGGAAACTCACGCTGGCGTGTGCAAAAGAAGGTACCGAGATGTATGACCGTATGGCCGGCTGGGAAGTCGCTATTGAAACAGGTGGAAAGGAGATGATGAAAAGGAACCTGCCTGTAAATGAGTATTCCATTTATATTGATGGGCATTCTACCGGTGGACCGTTTGCATTCATGTTATCCCAGCGTGTAGACAATATTGTAGGTGTAGTCGGGATGGAGAATTCGCCATTTGGCTATATATTCAGGGTGCAGACCCGGTCATCTGGTAACCCTACTGGTAAGCAGTATGGTGATTTGCCATTCAATTGCTTGCATGTCCGCACATGGAGGGATGGTGCGCGTTATGAAGGGCCAGAAGCCTTGATGCTGGAAGGACCCGAGGCTCTGATGGCACTGCCGAATCTGATGGACAAGGTCTTTGAACGTTGGGAAAAGGGTAAAACCCAACCAAATTTCAAGGTGGAAGGGCCTGTGCATTTTGGTAGTGTACATCAGTTGGCAAATGCGGCCCGGGCAACTGCAAAGCGCCTCGATTTGAATGAAGCGGACACAGAAGCGTTGGTGCACCAATACATCGGTTATTCACATGAATTGCAGGGGGCCAAAGTAAAGCGGGTTCCGCCTATAATTTTTGGCATTGCCGAAGCAAGTGCCGACCATACTTATGATCGCTATGAGCAGGTTACACTACCCATGTTTGCGGCAATGGATCCACCGCCGAAAGTAAGGGTAGTCCAGTTTATGGCAGGTACGCACGGATATTCCGCACCACAAAAGGACCTGCCAATGGGGACTTTCCCATCAGTTGCAAAGTTATGGCGGGATGCTATTTTAGGCGGGTATTACCACAATAATCTGAAGGCCTACGAATAGCACGGGCACCAGATTAACCATGACTATTTGATATTAACCGGAACCAGGAAGGCAGGAATTATGAAAGGCAAAATAGCATTTGAAGAACATTTCGCTATTGAGGAGACACTGGGAGATTCACATGACTTTGCCGGCGATTCAGGTAAGTGGGAATACTTCAGCAAGCAGATACTGGACCTCGATCATGAGCGCATCGAGCATATGGACAAGACCGGAATTGAGTTTGCCCTGTTATCGTTAAATGCACCGGCGCTGCAAAAAGTATTGAATGCGGATGAAGCAATGTATCTGGCCAAAAAAGCCAACGAACGTATGGCCAGGGCCGTGTCGGATCATCCTAACCGCTATGCCGCTTTGGCAGCGTTGCCAATGCATGATCCGGATGCAGCTGCCCGTGAACTGACACGCTGCGTGAAGGAACTTGGGTTTAAGGGTGCGCTGGTTAATGGGTTTCAGCAGGTTGATTCACCAGACAATATTAAATATTACGATATCCCCGAATACCGCAGTTTCTGGGCGACTGTGTCCGAGCTGGACGTGCCGTTCTACCTGCATCCGCGCATGCAGGCACCGTCACAGGCAAAAAACTATGAAGGCCATCCCTGGCTGATGAGTGCGCCCTGGGGCTTTGCGGTGGAGACGTCGATACATTCGTTGCGACTATGCGGTTCAGGATTGTTTGATGACTATCCGAACCTGAAGATTTGTATCGGCCATCTGGGCGAGAACATTCCTTTTGGTTTGTGGCGTATTGATGCACGTATGCGCTTTTCGCCGCGTGGTTACCGTGGTAACAAACCGTTGGGTGAGTATTTCAAGAAGCACTTCCATATCACCACCAGCGGTAATTTCAACGATGCGGCATTCCGCTGTACGCTGGAAATGATTGATAACGACAAGGTATATTTCTGTGCCGACTATCCGTTTGAACAGATGGAAGACGCCGCTGACTGGTATGATGCTACCGATGTGATTTCAGCCGAGCAGAAGCACAAGATTGGTCGTACCAATGCGATAAATCTGTTCAAGCTGGATTTGAAATAAGGGCGCAATCTGACTTTGACGCAAGGGCACAGCATGCTGTGCCCTTACAGTCCCATAGTTTTCAGGAAGTAGACTCCTCACTCTTCACACCTGACCCCTCACCTAAACTTCATTTATTCACAATCTTGTAACACGGCTCATACTTGTGGCCGCCCGGAATTTTCATCCGGTGCTGGCTGACGAATGAATGCAGGATCACATCCAGTGATTCCATCAGCGCTTGTTCGCCACGAATCTCATAGTGACCATGTTTTTTCACCGCCTCAAGGCCTGCCGGTTTTACATTGCCAGCTACAATACCGGAGAACGCCTTGCGCATATTGGCTGCCAGATCATGCGGCGCCATGTCGCGATACAAACGCAGGTTCAGCATGTTTTCATGCGTCGGAACGAACGGTGTCTGGAAAGATTCATCAATATGGATTTGCCAGTTGAAATAAAACGCGTCCTTGGTTTCCTCGCGATAGGCACGAACTTGTTGCACGCCAGTTGCCATAATCTGGGCAACCTTGGCCGGATCATCGATCACAATCTGGTAACGTTCACAGGCCTGTTTACCCAGCATCAGTCGCAAGAATGCATCAATTTGCCAGAAGTAGTCGGCTGAGCCGGCAGGCCCGGTGAACACCAGCGGAAAAGGAATCTCCTTGTTTTCCGGCTTTAACAGGATACCCAGCAGGTACAGGATTTCTTCTACCGTACCAACGCCACCAGGGAACACGATAATGCCGTGTCCGAGTCGTACAAACGCTTCCAGACGTTTTTCGATGTCCGGCATGATCACCAGCTGGTTCACAATCGGATTCGGTGGCTCGGCGGCAATGATACCGGGTTCGGAAATCCCGATGTAACGGCCAGGCGCAATTCGCTGTTTGGCGTGGGCGATCGTGGCACCTTTCATCGGTCCTTTCATTGCGCCATTGCCGCAACCGGTACAGATGTTCAGTCGGCGTAAGCCGAGCTGATAACCGCATTCCTTGGTGTAATCATATTCCTGCAGTGATATCGAATGCCCACCCCAACACACTATCAGATCCGGATCGATTTGCGGCTTTAACACATCGGCATTGCGCAGGATCTCGAATACGGCGTTGGTAATGCCTTCTGATTCAGTCAGGTTATTATGACCGCTCCGTTTGATCTCAATATCAAAATACACCAGATCACGAATGACGGCAGAGAGCAGGTCGCTGATACCGGCAATAATTTTACCATCGACAAATGCAGTGGCAGGGGCATGATTGATTTCAAGCCGCAGTCCACGATTGACCTGCTGCACATTGATAGAGAAGTCCTGATAGCGTTCCATCAGAGCATTGACATCGTCCCCCTGATTACCACTGTTCAACACCGCCAGTGCGCAACGCCTTAACAGAACCGCAAGCTCGCCCTTGCTCGCCTGCTGTAATCGTTCCGCTTCATTGCGGCTTAGCGTACGCAACATGCCTTCCGGGTATATGTGGGTGCTGACAGATGGGTTACTCAACCAGGTTCTCCATAATTTATCAAAACAGGTGCAAGCTTAACGTATAATGGTGGTTAAATAAAAAGTAATACTGGAGCAACTGGCCAGACACACAGCACCCGGGAATATCCATGACGACCATGACTACCGTCCGCACGACCAGGCTCGCACTGATGGCGCTGTTTGCCGGGGCCATTTGTATCGGTTTTTCTCCGATACTGGTCCGCCTGAGCACGGTGGGCCCGATGGTGACAGCCTTTTACCGTGTGTTTCTTGCCTTGCCATTCATGCTGGCGTGGATGTTGGTGGATAATCGTAACGTTGCAGACCTGTCGACCCGTAAGCTGGTCTGGAGTGACCATCTGTTATTGTTATTGCCCGGAGTGTTTTTTGCCGGAGATCTGGGCTTCTGGCACTGGTCAATCAAACTGACCAGCGTGGCCAATGCTACATTGTTTGCCAATTTTGCACCTATCCATGTCACGTTGGTATCGGCTGTGTTGTTTGGCGAGCGTTTCAATCGTAAGTTTATCGCTGCACTGGTGATGTCATTGCTGGGTGCTGTGATTCTGATGAGTTCCAGCGCCAGTGTGGGTAATGAACACATCCGGGGTGATGTGATGGCGATGATTACTGCAGTTTTTTATGCCGGCTATCTGTTGACGATAGGCCGTTTGCGGTCACGTTATTCCACCGGCACCATCATGTTCTGGAGCAGCCTGACCACCAGTCTAATTCTGTTTCCGGTTAGCTGGTTTACCGGCGTATTTGCCATGCCCGATACGTCAACCGGCTGGCTGATGTTATTCCTGCTGGCCTGGGTATCGCATCTGGGCGGTCAGGGTTTGATTACCTATGCACTGGCACACTTGTCGACCGCATTTTCCTCGCTGAGTTTGTTATTGCAGCCCGTGATTTCGGCAATGCTGGCCTGGATGTTATTCGGGGAAGCACTAGGTCCGGTGCAGATAGCCGGCGGGCTGGTTGTGCTGGCCGGAATTTACCTTGCACGCAAGTCCAGTAAGCAGCCCTGAGCTAGCCCGTTCAGGCCCGGGAAGTGTATGACGGGCAGGGTCAATCCATATATAATGTAACCGCAGGAATTCGTACTATTTTGTCGGGGGAACAGACGCGGGTAACCGCTTTATCCGAGCCAGATTATCGACTCAACACTGAGGGAGACAGATGACGAGAAAACCACGGGATTACGACGATATACCGGGCACCTATGTATTTGACTACGAGCGTGCACATCAGGGATATCATCTGAATATGTTTAGTATGTCCTTACTGAAATCGGAAAATCGCAAGGCATTTCTGGAAAATGAAGAAGCCTATCTGCAAAAGTTTCCGATGACACCAGAGCAGCGTCAAACCGTACTCAAACGCGACTGGCTGGGCATGGTCAAGCTGGGCGGCAATATTTATTATACCTCGAAAATCGGTGCGACACTGGGCAAGTCGTTTCAGTACATTGCCGCCGAGATGTCGGGTGTGAGCCAGCAGGAATATGCCGACATGATGTTGAACGGTGGCAGGACACCAGAAGGTAATCGCAGTCTCTCGGGGAAAAAATAATGGCCAAAATACTCGCAGGTGTAGGTACTTCCCATGTTCCCGCCATTGGCGCGGCACTGGATACCGGCAAGGCCGGTGAGCCCTACTGGAAACCGATCTTTGATGGGTACCAGCGATCCAGGGAATGGTTGGCCAAGGTCAAGCCTGATGTGGTCATACTGGTTTATAACGATCACGGAACCGCGTTTGCACTGGATGTAGTGCCGACATTCGCTCTGGGTATTGCCGCCGAATATCAACCTGCCGATGAAGGTTGGGGACCGCGACCGGTGCCCGTGGTGAAAGGGCATCTGGAACTGTCCCGACATCTGGCAGAGTCGCTGATTTTTGATGAATTCGATCTGGCCATAGTCAACGAGATGGCGGTAGACCATGGTTTGACTGTGCCACTTAGCTTGATGTGCGGGCAACCAGCAGAATGGCCGTTCAAGGTGATCCCGTTAGCGGTAAATGTCGTGCAGTACCCGCCACCGACCGGCAAGCGTTGCTTTGCACTGGGTCGTGCCATCCGCAAGGCGGTGGAAAATTTTGATCAGGATTTACGCGTGGTAGTGTTCGGAACGGGTGGGATGTCACACCAGCTACATGGTGAACGCGCTGGCCTGATTAATCGTGAATGGGATAATCAGTTTCTGGACGGGTTGACCCAGGATCCGCAGCGCCTGGTGAAGATACCGCATGTCGAATACATGCGTGAGACCGGTGCGGAAGGAATCGAGATGGTCATGTGGTTGATTATGCGTGGTGCGTTGAATGACAACGTGAAAGAGGTTTACCGTTTTTATCATGTACCGGGTTCGAACACGGCGGTGGGGAATATTGTTATTGAGAATAAGTGATGGGTGAGGGGTGAGGAGTGAGGGGTATAGCAATTGTTACTCCTCACAAGAGTACGACTTACTAACATCTGGAAAGTAACAGGATTAAAGGAGGATTACAGAATGAAAATTTGTGTCGTCGGCGAAGGAGCTATTTCCAGCAAACATCTGGATGGTCTGGCCAATATCAAGGATGTCGAGGTGGTTTCGCTGGTCGGTGGTGTGGCAGCCGATACGGAAGCTGCCGCGAAAAAATACAATATCCCGCACTGGACGCTGGATTTGGATGAAGGTATTCATCGCCCTGGTGTCGAGGCTGTCATCATTGGCTCACCGACACCGATACACGCGAAGCAAGCCATACATTGCATGAAAGCTGGCAAGCATGTAGAGATTGAAGTGCCGATTGCTGATTCACTCGCCGATGCACGTGCTGTATATGAAACACAGAAACAGACGGGGCTGGTCGCGATGGGTGGGCATACCCGCCGGTTCAATCCGAGCCATCAGTACATCCATAACAAGATCAAGTCGGGCGAGTTGAAGATCCAGCAAATGGATGTGCAGACCTATTTCTTCCGCCGCAAGAATATCAATGCACTGGGTCAGCCGCGTAGCTGGACCGATCATCTGCTCTGGCACCATGCAGCACATACGATTGATTTGTTTCAGTACCAGACAGGCGAACCTGCGTCGCACGTGACTGCAATGCAGGGCCCGATGCATCCAGAGTTGAAGATTGCGATGGACATGAATATCGGTTTACGTACACCTTCCGGTGTAATTTGTACCCTGTCGTTGTCATTCAATAATGATGGCCCGATAGGTTCGTTCTTCCGTTATATCTGTGATAACGGAACCTATATCGCCGTGTACGACGATCTTTTCGACGGCAAGCAGAACAAGATTGATGTATCCAAGGTGGCTGTGTCGATGAACGGATTCGAATTGCAGGATCGTGAGTTTATTTCGGCTATTCGTGAAAAACGTGAACCGAACGCCAGTGTGACCCAACTGATGCGCACCATGGAAATCATGGATGAAGCCGAACGCATGATGAAGAAAGCCGGATAGGATCTGTCCATGCAGAAACGAAAACTGGGACAGTTTGAAGTATCCGCGCTGGGGCTGGGTTGTATGAGCATGTCCCAGAGTTATGGCAAGCCGGATCGGGCAGAATCCGAACGCGCCTTGCATCGTGCATTGGATATTGGTTATACCTTTCTGGATACGGCCTCGCTATACGGTTACGGACATAATGAAAAACTGATAGGTGAGGTACTCAAGGGGCGTCGTCATGAGTTTGTGCTGGCGAGCAAATGTGGTCTGTTCCGTGACAAGGTCACAGGCCAGCGTACACTGGATGCCAGACCGGAAAAGATTCACGAAATTTGTGATGAGAGCCTGCAAAATCTGCAGACCGATGTGATCGATTTGTATTACCTGCATCGTCTGGACCCGAAAGTGCCGGTAGAAGAAAGTTTTGGTGCGATGGCAGAGTTGATTACTGCTGGTAAGGTACGTGCTGTCGGGATTTCCGAAGCATCCTCCATAACGATACGCCGCGCCCACAGCGTGTGTCCGTTGACGGCTGTCCAGTCAGAATATTCATTGTGGACGCGTATTGCTGAACGCAAGGTGCTCGATACCTGTCGTGAACTCGGTATTACTTTTGTGCCGTTTAGTCCGATTGCTCGCGGGTTTCTGTCTGGAAGTCTGCGTGATTCCTCCACGCTGGGTGAAGATGATCTGCGCTTGACCATGCCGCGTTTTCTGGGTGAGAATTTTATCTCAAACCTGCGTTTACTCGATGAGTATGTGCAAATCGCCAAAGAGAATAACTGTACTCCGGCGCAGCTTGCGCTTGCCTGGTTGTTGTCCAGAGACGCAAGTCTGATTCCAATACCCGGAACCAAGCATGTACGCTATGTTGAGGAAAATGCAGCGGCCGCAGACATCAAATTGGCAGCAGACGTAATTAACCGGCTGGACAAGCTGATTAATGACAGTACGGTGCAAGGTGAACGTTATAACGAAGCCTTTATGAAGATGATGGATTCGGAAAATGATAAATAGCTCGACCCTGACTTTCAGATTCCCCGGATGAGCTTGCAGGTCACTGTATTTGGACTGGGAGAGGCCGGCTCGCTGATCGCGGCGGACCTGGCCGCGGCGGGTGTGTCCGTCAGCGGTTATGATCCGGCAAAAGTGAAAACACCTGCGGGTGTGAAACGGTTCAAGAACCCGGTTGATGCAGTCAGCAAGGCAGAGGTCATCATAGGATTGACGGCTCAGGCCGATTCAGAGCAGGCTATCCGACAGGCACTCGATGCAATCAATCCTTCTGCGCTGTATGCTGATTTTTCCACCAGTTCTGCCGGCGTCAAACGCCAGCTCGCAGAGATTGCCGCCTCACGTAAACTCGCCTTTGTCGATATTGCCTTGATGACGATTGTGCCAGGCTATGGACTGAAAACACCGGCGCTCGCCTCCGGGCCTGGTGCAGAACGATTTGTTTCGCTATTCAGCCCACTCGGTATGCCGGCAGAGGCGATCAGTGCGATACCTGGTGATGCAGCGACACGCAAGCTTTTGCGCAGCGTGATGATGAAAGGGCTGGCCTCGCTGGTGGTAGAGGCGATGCAGGCCGGACATGCAGCGGGATGTGCTGACTGGTTATGGAAAAACATGGCCGAGCAACTGACCGTTGCGAATGAAAAAATGTTATCCCGATTGATTACCGGCACCGGTGTGCATGCGTTGCGGCGTTTGCATGAGATGGAAGCCTCGATGGCGCTGCTGGAAGAGCTGGGCGTGGATCCCATCATGACGCGCTCGACTGTGCGCAGTCATGAAATGGTACTGGAAAAGGGTGTGCCGGAGATTCCTGAGTAATGCAAACAGCCATTCCGTTTATGCAGTTCCGTGGTGGCAGTTCCAAAGGTGTGTATTTTCTCGCCTCTGATTTGCCGCAGGATGAAAAATTGCGCGATCGTGTCTTGCTCGCGATTATGGGCGGCAGTGATCCGGCCCAGATTGATGGTCTTGGTGGAGCACATCCGTTGACCAGCAAGATTGCCGTGGTCAGTCGCTCAAATCGTCCTGATACCGACGTAGACTACCTGTTTGTTCAGGCGGTTGTGGGTGAGGACCGGGTCGATGTCACTCCAAACTGTGGCAATATTCTGGCCGGCGTTGGACCGTTTGCTATTGAAACCGGTCTGGTCAAGGCGACAGCGGACGAAACGCTGGTGCGTATTTTTATGGTTAATAGCAGCAATCGTTGTGAATTACGGATCAAGACACCTGGTGGACAGGTTGAATATCAGGGGGAGGCACGGATAGACGGTGTGCCCGGTACGTCCGCGCCGGTCATCTGCAATTATAAGGATCTGGCGGGATCGGCCTGTGGTTCGTTATTGCCAACCGGAAACATCGTCGATGTGGTAGATGGCATTGAAGTCAGCTGCATTGATAATGGAATGCCGGTCGTGGTTTTACGTGCCCGTGATTTTGGTATCAGTGGCTATGAAAGTGCTGGCGAGATGAATGCGAATACGGAACTGAAAGCGCGTCTGGAGTCGATACGGCTGCAACTGGGACCAAAGATGAATCTCGGAGATGTGGCAAAAAAGGTGGTGCCAAAAATGTCGCTGATTGCCCCGGCCGTCAACGGTGGGCATGTCTGCACCCGGACGTTTATTCCGAAGGTTTGTCACACCTCGATTGGTGTATTGGGCGCGGTATCAGTGGCGACCGTTTGTATCATGCCTGGTTCTGTTGCAGCGGGAATTGCGAATGTTCCGTCTGGCAATCAGAAACATCTGTCGGTAGAACACCCGTCGGGTGAATTTTCTGTCAGTCTGGATGTGGGCGGCACGGTAGCAAGACCCGAGGTATTAAACGCCGGTTTGTTGAGGACGGCACGATTGTTAAGCAAGGGGGTAACCTATATCCCCGAAACATTGTGGAGAGGAAAATAAAGATGGCCAAACCGTGCATGCCGCCGGACCCAAACACCCGTAAACCGGATTTTGAAATGCCTCCGAAAGCATGTGATGCACATTGTCACGTATTCGGACCGGCACATAAATTTCCGTATTCCGACGATACCACCTATACGCCACCGGATGCCCCGCGCGAAAAATTGAAAGAACTGCACGATATACTCGGTGTTGAGCGTGTAGTGATTGTGCAGGCCAGCTGCCATGGTACGGATAATTCCGCCATGCTCGATGCGATTGCACATAACCGGGAAAACTACCGTGGTGTCTGTATAGCTTCAAATGACTATTCCGATGCAGAATTTGAACGGCTGCACGAAGGGGGAATTCGTGGTGTGCGTTACAACTTTGTTAAACATCTTGGTGGCACTCCGGATCTGAACGATATGCGCCGGGTTGTCGAGCGTGTTACCCGGATGGGCTGGCATTTGGTCATCCATGTTGATGCGCCAGATCTGGTTGAGTTTGAAGATCTGTTTGCCAGTTTTAGCCTGCCCAAGGTAATTGACCATATGGGACGTGTACCGACGTCAGGTGGTATACGGCAGAAGCCATTCCAGATTTTACGAGAGTTCATGAAACGTGAGGATTTTTGGGTGAAGGTCTGTGGTTCAGAGCGTATCTCACAGGGAGGGCCGCCATTCTATGACGCCATTCCCTATGCACAGGCATTAATTGAGGTGGCGCCTGATCGTATCTTATGGGGTACCGACTGGCCTCATCCGAACATCAGCAAATTCATGCCAAATGACGGTGATCTGGTCGATCTGGTGCCCTTGTTTGCCAGAGACAGCACCCTGCAACAGAAAGTACTGGTCGATAATCCGGCACGTCTTTATGGTTTTGATGATTGATTTTAGTAACTGGAGCCAAACTTTATGAAAACCGTTGCAGTTCGCAATATTAAACGAGCCGATGCCGCTATCGTCGATGCACTGGGTCGCCTCGGCGTGGCAACCGTGCATGAGGCACAAGATAGAAGTGGTTATCTGAAACCATATATGCGCCCGATCTATCCGCATGCCCGCATAGGTGCGAGTGCTGTAACCGTACTGGCGCAGCCGGGTGACAACTGGATGGTGCACGTGGCCATTGAACTGTGTCTGCCGGGTGATGTACTGGTGGTTGCCTGCACCACTGATAATACTGACGGGATGTTCGGTGACTTGCTGGCGACTTCGGCAATGGCACGCGGAGTGCGTGGCCTGATCATTGATGCTGGCGTGAGAGACATCGCCGATCTGGAAAAAATGGGTTTTCCAGTATGGTCGCGTGCTGTGTCCGCCAAGGGTACAGTCAAGAATACACTCGGTTGCGTGAATGTTCCGGTCGTCTGTGCCGGACAGTTGATAACTCCTGGTGATGTGATAGTCGCTGATGATGACGGTGTGGTCGTAGTGCCGCGCAAACATGCATCTACCGTACTAGAGCAGGCCCAAAAACGCGAAGCCAATGAAGAAGGTAAACGTAAAAAACTTGCTGAAGGCATACTTGGTCTTGATATGTACAATATGCGTCCGGGACTGGAAAAAGCCGGGCTGGTTTATCTGGATAACCTGGATGAACTGGAATAATTGGGATCAATAGGGAGCAGAGTAAAATTTATTTTCATTTATACTGTCTAATCCGTACGCACTCATAAAAACACTGAGACCAATTATGCGACACACCCGATTATTAATATTAGGTTCTGGCCCCGCCGGATATACCGCGGCTGTGTATGCGGCCAGAGCCAATCTGCAACCCTTACTGATTACCGGTATTGTATCGGGTGGTCAGTTGACGACCACTACCGATGTAGATAACTGGCCGGGTGACGTGGAAGGCCTGCAAGGACCGGCGCTGATGGAACGTATGCGCGCCCATGCCGAAAGGTTCAAGACTGAAATTGTGACTGACCATATCAACAAGGTCGATTTCAGTAAACGTCCGTTTGTCCTGCATGGTGATTCCGTACAATACAGTTGCGATGCCCTGATCATTGCAACAGGTGCCTCGGCACAGTATCTCGGACTACCTTCAGAAGAAGCCTTTATGGGCAAGGGTGTGAGTGCCTGTGCAACCTGCGACGGATTTTTTTACCGAGGCCGCAAAGTGGCTGTAATTGGTGGTGGCAATACGGCGGTAGAAGAGGCCCTGTACCTATCCAATATTGCCGCAGAAGTCACGCTGGTGCACCGTCGTGATAAATTGCGTTCGGAAAAAATATTGCAAGATCGGCTTTTTGAAAAGGAACGCAGCGGCAATGTCCGGTTTAAATGGAACCATACGCTGGAGCAGGTATTGGGTGATGATACGGGTGTGAATGGCATCCAGATCAAGGATCTGCAAACGGGAGCCTCCTCCAGACTGGATTTGGAAGGCGTGTTTATCGCGATTGGCCATAAACCCAATACCGAAATCTTTGCTGGTCAGCTTGATATGAACAATGGTTATATCAAGGTAAAAAGCGGAATTGAAGGCAATGTGACAGCCACCAGTGTGCCGGGTATTTTTGCTGCAGGTGATGTGGCCGATTATATCTATCGTCAGGCAGTCACCTCGGCTGGATCTGGTTGTATGGCTGCACTGGATGCTGAGAAGTTTCTTGATAATCTCAAATAAGACTCAAACTGGAGTTGACGCATGAAGCTGGAAAAAGCCAGGCGCTTGTGGCGACAACTTGTTACCAGCTTGTTTGTAATAATAACTCTGACCGTAACGTTGGCGGAGGCGCAAACAACAGACGCTGATTTTCATCGACCGGATTTCAGTCTGCCAGATCTGACCGGTAAACTACGCTCCGTTACCGAATGGGATGGCAAGGCCATGATCATTAATTTCTGGGCTACATGGTGTGTTCCGTGTAAACGAGAGATCCCCTTGTTCAACCAGCTCGATGCGGCGACCGATGACAATGATTTACAGGTGCTCGGCATCGCTCTGGACAAGCCTGAAAATGTGAAAACCTACCTGCAACAGTTCCCCATGAGTTATCTGACGTTGGTAGAGGAACACAAGGCGCAGGAACTGGCAGCAGTATTTACAGGTGATTCACTGGTATTACCTTTTACTGTGTTTCTGGATCATAAGGGCAGGGTATTCTGGATGCAGGTCGAGGAAATATACCGTGAGCAGGCGGATGTTATCCTTGATTATATTAACCGAGTAAAGGCCGGTGAGTTAAGTTATGAGCAGGCACAACAACAACTGGTCCAGGCTGTACAGGCAGCTAGATCAGGCAATTAGTTGGTCACCTTGAGAGGATAATGGTCAGGTATCGCGCCGGATCGAGCAGATGTCAGCACTACTCTATATTCACGGTTTTCTCAGTTCGCCAAAATCGCACAAGGCGATACAGATGGGAGAATGGCTGAGTCAATATCGTCCCCAAACCCAGTATCTATGCCCATTTCTTACGCCTTATCCTGATCAGACCCGAAACACCCTGGAAAAACTGGTTGAACAACATATTATTGGGTCGTTATATCTGATGGGCAGCTCACTCGGTGGGTTCTGGGCGACCTGGCTTGCGGAAAAATATGGTCTGCGTACGGTATTGATTAATCCAGCTGTTGATTTAAGTGTTGGTCTCTATTTTCTATTGCAACAGTTCACTGAAAGCTTCGAACGGTGTTTTCCAGCCTAACACTTTTCTGGGTCTGCCATTTAATCTGTCCTGGGCCTTCTGTATTTCATAGGCACTGACCTGATGAAAGTCTGTCCCTTTCGGAA
>CANKCB010000014.1 GCA_947480335.1 Gammaproteobacteria bacterium
GAAAGTGCTTTACAACCCGCAGGCCTTCTTCACACACGCGGCATTGCTGGATCAGGGTTGCCCCCATTGTCCAATATTCCCCACTGCTGCCTCCCGTAGGAGTCTGGGCCGTGTCTCAGTCCCAGTGTGGCTGGTCGTCCTCTCAGACCAGCTACTGATCGTCGCCTTGGTAGGCTTTTACCCCACCAACTAGCTAATCAGACATAGGCTCATCCAATAGTGCAAGGTCCGAAGATCCCCTGCTTTCCCCCGTAGGGAATATGCGGTATTAGCTTAAGTTTCCCTAAGTTATCCCCCGCTACTGGGCAGATTCCTATGCATTACTCACCCGTCCGCCACTCGCCATCAACATGTATTGCTACATGTCATGCTGCCGTTCGACTTGCATGTGTTAAGCATGCCGCCAGCGTTCTATCTGAGCCATGATCAAACTCTTCAGTTTAAGTACTACGCTGCTTAAGGCAGCTAATCTTGGCTCAATGTTCGCATTGACGATTTTCTGTGTTTGCTAGCATCGATTGTTTTTTGGTGAAACAAACTATCGACGTAAGCGCCCACACAATTTTCTTGATCTGATTTTTAAAGAACGAGTCAGAGGTACCCCCTGACTGAGAACGCGGAATTATACACGTAGAACAGGGTTGGTCAACTGTAATAGTCATTTAATTCTGAAGTTTCTGCATGGTCACCCTGTAAGCCTTATTTTTACTGGTTTTCAGCTTTAAAACAGTGTTTTATATTCAGGTAAATGCTGCATTTTTCTACTGATCAGAGCCTATTTGTCTGTCTGTTTATGTTAACCCTTGTAATGTTCTGCATCAGACCATTTGGCCAATACTTACCAAACACAACAATAATTAACTAATTCCTGTTAAATAATAGAGTAAACATAATCTTCTTCAGAAAACTAGCAATCACACCAGCAATACTAAGGTTCAATCGCAGCTATCTGGAAGTTAAACAACACCTCCAATTCAACCTACTAACAGGAGAATAAATTAACACTGAATGAATCAAGTTTTTCTGCATTACAATAATAGTGAATCACATTATTAAACGCATCAGTGATAAAACGTGTTTCTCCGCTGAATTAAGTAACTATAACTACTCCGGGACTGAAGAGTGTTGTATTGTTGGATTAATAGTAATGTTACTTATTCATCCTGGGAGGGAAAAATGAGTCGACGTCATTTTGATCATATTCGCAACAACATAAAATTTGATGATCTGGTAAAACAACGTTCCAGATTAAGCTGGACTCTCGCTGCACTCATCTTGCTTGTCTATTACAGTTTTATTCTCGTTATAGCCTTCGCACCTGGCTTGCTCGGTGTACCCATCAGTGCTACATCAACAGCAACCTGGGGAATAGTGATAGGCCTTGTTATTATTCTCTTCACATTCATCATCACCGGTATTTATGTTTATCGAGCCAACACTATATTTGATCTACTGTTGCGTGATGTAATCAATGCTTCTGAAACGCATGTGAATGATCTTGATGCCAACGGGAGTAACAAAAAATGAATTCTGCATTAAACGTAACTGCGGTATTCATGTTTCTGATTTTTATATCTGCCACCATGGTAATTACTTGGTGGGCATCACGACGTACCCGTACAGCAAGTGAATATTATGCTGCAGGGAGCGGAATCACCGGCTTCCAGAATGGTCTGGCAATTGCAGGTGATTACATGTCCGCTGCATCATTTCTGGGAATATCGGCACTGGTCTATTCGTCGGGTTTCGATGGTCTCATTTATTCAATCGGATTTCTGGTTGGTTGGCCGGTTATCCTGTTCCTTTTGGCCGAACGATTACGCAATCTCGGCAAATATACGTTTGCTGACGTAGTATCTTATCGATTACAGCAGAGACCTATTCGACTGTTATCTGCTTGCGGTTCCCTTGCAGTAATTTTGTTATACCTGATTGCGCAAATGGTTGGTGCAGGCAAGTTGATACAGGTATTGTTTGGACTACCCTACAGTACAGCTGTCGTGTTAGTAGGAGTGCTGATGGTGATCTACGTGACGGTCGGCGGTATGCTGGCAACGACTTGGGTACAGATTATCAAGGCCTGTTTGTTACTGTTCGGTGCCACAATACTTGCGATTCTGGTCATGTCGAAGCTGAATTTCTCACTTGATCACATGTTTAGTGAAGCAGTCAGGGTTCATGCAAAAGGTATCGCCATCATGTCACCTGGCACACTGGTGGCTGATCCGGTTTCCGCTATTTCATTAGGATTGGCGCTGATGTTCGGCACCGCCGGACTGCCACACATCCTTATGCGGTTCTTTACTGTCCCGGATGCCAAGCAGGCCAGACGTTCTGTATTCTATGCAACCGGGTTCATTGGTTACTTTTATATACTCACCTTTGTCATTGGCTTTGGCGCAATAGTGTTCATCTCCGGAAACCCTGAATTCAAGGATGCCGCCGGGGCGCTCATCGGTGGGAATAATATGGCTGCCATACATCTGGCAAAAGCGCTTGGTGGCAATCTGCTGCTTGGATTTATTTCTGCAGTCGCATTTGCTACCATCCTTGCTGTCGTCTCGGGACTGACACTCGCTGGCGCAGCTGCCGTATCTCACGACTTATATGCACATTGCATAATGAGAGGCATGGCGAGGGAAGAAAATGAAATCAGGGTGTCAAAAATTGCAACGATTGGGCTGGGTATAGCTGCAATTGCACTTGGCATCCTGTTTGAACGTCAAAACATCGCATTTATGGTTGGTCTTGCATTTTCTATCGCTGCCAGTGCCAATTTCCCGGTACTAATTTTTTCAATGTTCTGGGAAAAAACCAGTACCCGTGGAGCCATGGTTGGAGGCTGGATTGGACTTATATCTGCAGTGACCATGGTGATTATTGGACCTATAGTCTGGGTGGATATATTGGGAAATGCCAAACCCATCTTTCCGTATGAATATCCAGCTGTGTTTTCCATGACAGCGGGCATGATAGGCGTATATGTATTTTCGATGCTGGATAATAGTGACAATGCGAAAAAAGAGAGGGAGTCATTCAGTGACCAGTTCATCCGATCGATGACGGGGATTGGCACAGAAATGGTCAAACGTTATAAGTAACTCGTAAGTTAATCTTAACGTTCCGGAGAGTTGTGGTAATTCGTCAGCACAATCTTGCCATGTTGACTGTAGTTCTCCAGAAGCTTATGTGCAATTACCGCTTCATCCAGCGGTAATACACGATCAATAACAGGTACTATCCTGTGTTCGGTAACATACGACAACATCGCCTGAAACTCTTCTGGCGATCCCATTGTGGTGCCTTGCAATCGAATTTGTTTAAAAAATAGTCTGGCCATTTCCAACCCCAACGGCGGATTGCGCAATGTAGCTCCATAAAAAACATAACGCCCTGCCGGCCTGAGTGATGCCAGTAACTGGTTTAAAGTTTCGCCACCTGCACTGTCTATGATAACATCAAACCCACCAACCTGTTTTGCCAGCTCCTTATAACAGTTTTGCTGATGGTAATTCACACCAGCGGTCACACCCGCATTAACTGCCTGCGCAATCTTTTGATCATTACCACTACTTATATATACATGCGCTCCACGACCGAGACACCACTGTATGGCAAACCCTGCTACGCCACCACCTGCACCTGTGATCAACACATGTTGTTCAGGCTTCACCTCTGCCTGGGTAATAACCGCACGCCATGAGGTCAATCCGGCAACAGGAATCGCTGCTGCCTGTTGCCAACTCAGATGATCTGGTTTTGGTAGAACACAATCTGACGGGACACAAATAAATTCAGCAAACGTGCCCTGATCCGGCATGCCCAGAACCCGGAACTCCGGTCCATAAGCCAACTGGCTATTACCCCAGTTTCGGGCTGGATAGATAATAACGGGATTGCCCACCAGGGATGAATCTACATTTTCACCAGTTGCATCTATAACTCCAGCGCCATCCGAACCAGGTACGCACGGTAGCCGCATATCAGGATACAAGCCCAGAGTCATCCAGTAATCCCGACGGTTTAGTGCAGAGGCATACAACCTGACGCGCACTTCTCCTGCAGCGGGTTCGGGGTCTGGCACATTTTTAATAACCAGGCTGCCAGGACCATTGGTTGACTCAAGTACTACCGCTTTCATCTATTGATACACCGACATTGTGTTATTGCCAAAACTCGTAGAGTGAAATATTTCAAATAAACTCCAACTATTAATTTATTTTTTTAATTTGCTGATTTTTGATCCTTCCAGCGTCAGGTTATACATCAGGCCTTTATTGCTGATAACAAAACCCACGACAGGATCATTTATATTGACTGAATTAATGTCCTTGCCAGAACCAAACTCTACCAGTGCCACAGACCCGTCAACCCCCACTTCCCAACCATCACTTTTACGGAATTTTTCCAGCGCTTCTGCGTCCAGAAAAACCATTATCACCGTTTTCATCTGAGCGCCCAGTTGAAAGCCTATGGATGCAGAGGCTGTACTGTAATAGTCAACGGTACTGCCGTTTATCGTGAGCGAACCTTCACCATATTCACCACCAATTCCGATCCCAGCCTTGATCACTTCCGGAAAGATCAACACACCTTTGGCCTTTTTCAAAAACTGTTCTGCCCCGGTTACTTCCTTGTTAAATGTTTGCAATGCGGCATCTACCTTGATATCAATTTCCTGCTTCGATGCAGCCTGAGCCACCTGCAGATCAAGTAGTAATACGATACTCAAGATTATAAAATACAGATTGAATCTGGTTTTCATATATTTCGCCTCGCTGAATGAATGTGTAACTGCTTGCATTGTATATCCACACTAACCATCTATGTCTGCAATATTATGCTAACCAAACCGCTTATTCAGCACTTGGCGTGCCTGATTGGCTTTTGCAGCAAAATATTCGTTGCCTCCACGGTCAGGGTGAAGCTGTTGTATGATTTTTCGATATGCCAAGGTAATTTCTTCTTTTGAAGGTTCAGCTTTTAGCCCTAGTACTTGCAGGGCCTCCTCAACGGTCATGTCGCCCGCTGATACTCCTGTTGAATTATTATGTGTCGAGGAGCCGGAATTTGCACCAAATCTGGCAGAAATATAGCTTTCTAGCAGTCTGGCTGAGTCGGTATCATTTTTTCCGCACCAGTCCTGCAAGCGATCCAACTCTGATTTATTCATTGAATCGAGAGCCCTCCCCTGGAACTCACCCGCCAACACATTACCGGAGAGTTTCCCTGTGGCATGATCCAGATTCATCCGGATGAACCTGGTCGAGACTGTAGCAGTACCAGAAGGTTGTGATGCAGAAGCATGTGCCCGGTAAAACTGGGTTATGACTGGCGCATAACGGGCGACTAATCCGATATTCTGTCGGACAAATGCCAGCACTCCTGCCAAAACGGCTCCCATCCAGTTCATATGGCCGGTAACGACCATCATCAAGAGAAATATAATTAGTGCACCTATGACGGAACGCTGTAACAGGCGTTTGCGCAACTTTGCTTCCGTTGTGTTTTTCCAATGCCACCAGAACACAATCCCTGCGAGCATGATTACGAAGAAGATTATGCGAGACATCAGCTAATTATTAGTCGGTTCAGATTGTGTAAATGTGTTCTGCCGCTAGCGGCAAATACAAAAAGCGCCAAAAGACCAGCAGTTTTATCTCTGATAGATATCAGACGGGATGGCAGAAATATAATTGGTCCGGCCTGATGAATTCGTAATATTATTTTCATATTCCTGACCGTATGGACGGATCCGGTAACACACTGATCAATCCTGGTTTAATCAATACAGCCAGCTTATCAGTATCAACTTGCTGGAATATTTGGTAATTATGATTTCTTTTTTCCAGGCCGCTTCCAGTTCTTGATAGTTTTATGCTCAAGCTTGTTAATAGTTAACGAGTCAGCAAGCACATCCTTTGTCACGGTTGTACCGGCACCGATAGTCGCGCCATTCCCGATTGAAACAGGTGCAATTAGTTGGGTGTCTGAACCGATAAATACATTGTCTCCTACAACTGTTTTGTGCTTGTTCTCACCGTCATAATTACAGGTGATAGTTCCGGCACCAACATTCACGTTTTTTCCTATTTCACTATCGCCGATATAACTAAGATGGTTTACTTTTGAACCCGATCCAATCTCGGACTTCTTGATCTCAACAAAATTGCCAATATGTACATTGTCTGCAAGACGGGTGTCCGGGCGTATTCGTGCAAATGGTCCAATTTTGCAGCCGGCACCTATTACGGCATTTTCGATAATACAATTAGGCAAGATCACCGCACCATCACCAATGTCAGCATTATTAATATAACAATTCTGGCCAATCATCACATTATTTCCAATGCTGACACTGCCTTCTATTACAACATTGATATCAATGCGTACATCCCGGCCAGCTTCAAGATCACCACGCAAATCAAATCGCGAGGGATCCATCAACGTCACACCATGTCGCATTAAATGTTGCGCCTGTATCAGTTGATAGTACCGCTCAATCTCTGCCAATTGTGCACGATTGTTAATACCATGTATTTCAGTAATTGACTCGGGCAAGATAGTGTTTACACGGATATTATCTGCGACAGCCATTTCCACAATATCTGTCAGATAGTATTCACTCTGGGCATTACTGTTTTTCAGTTCACTTAACCAACGCTTCAACAATCTCGCCTGCACCACCATCATGCCGGTGTTGATTTCGTTAATTTCTTTCTGCGCAGGCGTGGCATCCTTTTCCTCGACAATAGCTGTTACATTGCCACTTGGGTCACGGAGTATCCGGCCATAGCCGGTTGGTTCGTCAAGATAAGCTGTCAACAAACTGAATCCATTCGATCCGGCGGCTTTTACCAACAGGTGTAGTGTCTCAAAGGTTATCAGGGGAATATCACCGTACAAAACCAGCACATTGTCCACATCCGGTACAGTAGGCATTGTCAACTTAACGGCATGTCCAGTCCCCAGCTGTTGCTTTTGTTCTATCCAGTCAGCCTGCAGATGGGCAAGTGTCTCTGGCACCATTTTCCCACCATAACCATACACTATCTGAATTTGACGATGATCCAAGCGTGAGGCTGCAACATAAACATGCTCAAGCAACGTTCGCCCAGCCAACTGATGCAAAACCTTGGGCAAAGCTGAATGCATTCGGGTGCCTTGCCCTGCAGCAAGGATGATAATACTCAGGCTCATAATATAGATTCAGATCCAGGCCAGACCACGTGTCCGTTTATAGACACATAATAGACCGAGTCAGAGTGGGAAGCAAAACCGGCCAACTCTGGCCGGTATTGATAGATAATATGAATAATTTGGTGGGTTGTATTAACGGCCTGAGCGTTTGCGCAAGCGCTGTATTGCCTGAAGCTGGGCAGCAAATTCTGCCGTTTGTGCCAGTGCAGTGGCGTAATCAACTTCAGCGCTGCGATCATGCAATTGTCTGTCCGCTTCTTCTTTTGCTTTCATTACAGCGGCTTCATCCAGATCTTCCGCACGCACAGCCGTATCAGATAATACCGTTACTAACTTCGGTTGAACTTCCAGCATGCCACCAGATACATAAAAACCCTCTTCCTTACCATCAGCATGCTTTACACGCACTTCACCCGGCGTAAGCCTGGTAATTAATGCTGCATGTCCTGGAGCTATTCCCATCTCGCCCATAATGGCCGGAGCAAATACCATCTCGGCATCTCCGGAAAAGATTTCGCGCTCGGCACTGACGATATCAATATGTATGGTGGCCATATGTATTTCTTAGGTGAACTTCTTCGCGTTTTCTACCACTTCTTCAATGGTACCCATCATATAAAATGCCTGTTCAGGCAGGTGGTCATATTCACCATTAACAATCGCTTTGAATCCCTTGATGGTATCTTTCAGTGAAACGTACTTGCCGGGGGTTCCAGTAAATACTTCAGCAACGCTGAATGGTTGTGACAGGAATTTCTGGATTTTACGAGCACGGGCAACAGCCAGCTTGTCTTCTTCTGACAGTTCGTCCATACCCAGAATAGCGATAATATCGCGCAGTTCCTTGTAACGCTGCAAGGTGTTCTGCACGGCGCGGGCCGTTTCATAGTGGTCCTGACCGACAACCAATGGGTCAAGCTGGCGGCTGGTCGAATCCAGCGGATCTACCGCAGGATAAATACCCAACTCGGCAATCTGCCTGGACAATACCACGGTCGCGTCAAGGTGAGCAAAGGTGGTAGCAGGTGATGGATCGGTCAAATCGTCAGCCGGTACATACACAGCCTGAATGGACGTAATTGAACCTGTCTTGGTTGAGGTAATACGTTCCTGCAACTTACCCATTTCTTCAGCCAGTGTTGGTTGATAACCCACAGCAGAAGGCATACGACCAAGCAAGGCAGACACCTCGGTACCGGCCAGGGTGAAGCGGTAAATATTATCTACGAAAAACAACACGTCACGGCCTTCATCACGAAATTTTTCTGCCAGAGTCAAACCGGTCAGGGCAACGCGCAAACGATTACCCGGTGGTTCATTCATCTGGCCATAAACCATTGATACTTTTGATTTTTCAAAATCCTTGATATTTACAACACCGGCTTCCTGCATTTCATGGTAGAAATCGTTTCCTTCACGAGTACGTTCACCGACACCGGCAAAAACGGACAAGCCAGAGTGCTGGGTGGCTATATTGTTAATCAATTCCATCATGTTTACTGTTTTACCAACACCGGCACCACCAAACAGTCCAACTTTACCACCTTTGGCGAACGGGCAAACCAGATCGATAACCTTGATGCCTGTCTCAAGTAATTCTGTCGTCGGGCTCAGATCGGTAAATTTTGGCGCATCACGATGGATGGCCATCCTTTCTTTGGTGTCTATTGGACCAACATCATCGATCGGCTGACCCAATACGTTCATGATACGACCGAGTGTCTTTACACCTACTGGTACTGTAATTGGCGCACCGGTGTTGTTCACCTTCAGTCCTCGCTGGAGACCGTCGGTTGAACCGAGCGCAATAGTTCGCACAATACTCTCACCCAATTGTTGCTGTACTTCCAGCGTTGTCTCGATGTTTTCTGCATCAACGATCAATGCGTCATAAATCTTGGGGATAGCATTGCTTGGGAATTCGACGTCAACCACAGCGCCAATGATTTGTACAATTTGTCCAGAACTCATTAGTTTAGTTCCTCGTTCGTGTCTATCTATATTTCTGGTTAAAAATTCTGTTTGTGTTTCGGACTAGACTGCTGCCGCGCCGCTCACAATTTCAGACAGCTCCTGGGTAATAGCTGCCTGACGGGCCTTGTTGTAAATCAACTGCAACTCACCAATCAGCTCACCGGCATTGTCTGAGGCACTCTTCATCGCTACCATGCGCGCGGCCTGTTCGCAGGCTATATTTTCAATCACATCCTGATATACCAGCGATTCAATATATCGCTTCAGCAACTGATCGATAACTTCCTGCGCTTCCGGCTCATATATGTAGTCCCAATGGTACTTCATATCTTCATCAGTGTCCGGTTGCACAGGCACCAACTGTTCGACCTTCGGTGACTGTGTCATCGAGTTTACAAAGTTATTAGATACTATATATACACAATCAACATCGCCTCTGGTATATGCGTCCAGCATCACCTTGACACTGCCTATCAATACCTCAAGCGAGGGTTCATCACCGATATGGGTCTTCTGCGCAACGATGTTCGCGCCCAATCGCGAAAAATACCCAACCGCCTTGTTACCGATGATACTCAAATCCATCTCGATCCCCTGCTCCGACCATTTTTTCATCCGACGCAGCAAATCACGAAACAGGTTTGAATTCAGGCCGCCACAGAGCCCACGATCCGAAGAAACAACAATCAGACCAATCCGTTTTATCTGCTCTCTTGGGAGCAGATACGGGTGTTTGTATTCAGAATGGGCGAGACCTAGATGAGCGATTACTTTTCTGATCTTGTTTGCGTATGGACGTGCTGCTTGCATGCGCTCCTGTGCCTTGCGCATCTTGCTAGCCGCAACCATCTCCATAGCCTTCGTAATCTTCTGGGTGTTCTTGACACTCGCGATTTTTGAACGAATTTCCTTACCGACGGCCATTTATGCAGACCTCGGAGCTCGAGAATAGGAAATCGAAAGTTTTAGTGTCACTTTTATCATCCTTACCAGGTGTGGTTCTTCTTGAACTCGGCAATACCTGATTTCAGGCCAGACTCAATCTCGTCACTGTAGTCGCCAGTCTGGTTGATCCTGGTCATCAGATCTTTCTTGCTGCTGTTCATAAAACTATGCAAGGCGTCTTCAAATGCACCAATCTTGTCCAATGCTATATCGTCGACAAAGCCTTTATCAACTGCATACAACGTGACTGCTGTTTCCGCCACACTCAATGGAGAATACTGTTTCTGTTTCATCAACTCCATAACGCGTTGACCACGCTCAAGCTGCTTGCGTGTTGATGCATCCAGATCAGAGGCAAACTGTGAGAAAGCTGCCAGCTCGCGATATTGGGCCAACGCAAGACGGACACCTCCACCGAGTTTTTTGACGATCTTCGTTTGTGCAGCACCACCGACACGCGACACAGAAAGACCGGCATTGATAGCAGGTCTGAAACCGGAGTTGAACAGGTTGGTCTCAAGGTAAATCTGTCCGTCTGTAATCGAAATCACGTTGGTCGGTACGAATGCAGATACGTCACCGGCCTGGGTTTCGATAATCGGAAGTGCGGTCAATGACCCTGTCTTACCCTTGACCTTGCCACCGGTCATTTTTTCCACATAATCGGCATTTACACGAGCGGCGCGCTCAAGCAGGCGAGAATGCAGATAGAATACGTCACCTGGATACGCTTCGCGACCGGGAGGACGTTTTAGCAATAATGATATCTGACGATAGGCCCAGGCCTGCTTGGTCAAATCATCGTAAATAATCAGCGCATCTTCACCACGGTCTCTGAAATATTCGCCCATTGCACAACCAGAATACGGCGCAATGTACTGCATCGCAGCCGAGTCAGACGCTGTAGCGGCGACAATAATTGTATGCTCCATGGCACCATGCTCTTCCAGCTTGCGGATAACCACATTGATAGAAGAAGCCTTCTGACCAATAGCCACATAAATACACTTAATTCCGGTACCTTTCTGGTTGATGATCGTATCGATCGCCACCGCTGTCTTACCGGTCTGACGGTCTCCGATAATCAACTCGCGCTGACCACGACCAACAGGAACCATCGCATCTATCGATTTGAGTCCGGACTGTACCGGCTGTGATACGGACTGACGCTGGATAACACCAGGGGCAATCTTTTCAATGGGAGAAGATTCGCTGGTCTTGATTTCGCCCTTGCCATCAATCGGGTTACCCAATGAATCAACTACTCGACCCAGCAGCGCTTCGCCGACAGGCACTTCAAGAATACGCTTGGTACATTTAACTGTGTCACCTTCTGAAAGGTGCAGATAGCTACCCAGAATAACGGCGCCGACAGAGTCGCGCTCCAGATTCATGGCCAACCCGTAGGTGTTACCCGGAAACTCCAGCATTTCACCCTGCATTGCATCGCTCAGACCATGTATTCTGGCGATACCATCAGACAGACTGACGATGGTTCCCTCGGTCCGTGCCTCGGCATCCAGATTGAAGTCCTTGATTTTCTTTTTTATCAGTTCACTGATTTCTGTTGCGCTGATAGACATCGCTGTTCCTCTCTTGCGAACACAATTGTTAAATTTCTAAAACTATCCGATTAAATCGTTACGTAATTTTGTCAACCGACCACGAATGGATGCATCAATTACAGAGTCACCTGCGCGGATTATCAGTCCCCCAATCAGCGACTTGTCGACTACACTTGAAATATTGATTTTTTTACCCGTGCGCTTGCCCATTACATCCGCAATACGGCTAGTCTGTTCACTGTCCAGTTCATAGGCACTGACGACATTGATTTCAACGCGTCCTTCTGCCTGCGCCCTTTTTTCCTCAAACAAGGTAGAGATATGGCTGGCAATTCGCAAACGATTCGCCTTGATTAATACCCTGATAAAATTGGTCGTGGTATCTGAAAGTTTGGCACCGTAAACACTGCTAATCAGTTCCAGTAACTGTTTATGACTGACCTTGGGACTGTTGACGACATTCCGCATTTGCGGAGCATTGACTATACTTCCCAGCGTTTTCAACAGTGTTGACCACTGCTCCATAGCACCTTCCTGCTGAGCCTGCTCAAACGCGGCCTTGGCATAAGGTCTGGCAATGGTTGTATTGGCAAGCATCGGCTAGTAGTCCTGAGTATTAAAGTTCTGAACTGACTTTGGCGAGTATGGCGTTATGGGCATTTTTATCCACTTCACGCATCAGGATCTGTTCAGCACCTGCCAGTGCGAGTATAGCTACTTCCCGCTTCAGATTTTCCCTGGCCTGACTGCGCTCACGGTCAATTTCGGCCTTGGCGGCATGAATTAATCGGGCCGCCTCTGACTTGGCATTGGATTTGGATTCCTCCAAGATCTCGTCACCACGCTTCTGTGCCTGGTTGACGATATCGGCGGCATGGTGCTTGCCTTCATCGACCAGTTCAGCACGACGTCGCTCGGCATCGACCAGCGCCTGCTGGCCCTTGTCAGCTGCAGCCAGGCCGTCCGCAATTTTGGTCTCCCTGTCTTGCATCTGCTTTAACAGCAGCGGCCAGACAAATTTCATGGTAAACCAGACAAATACTGCGAACGAGATAATCTGCCCAATCAGGGTTGCATTAAAATTCACCTGCTTATTCCTCTTGTTCCGGGATGATAAATGGCAATTTTATGGTTACGCTTACTCAAGATAGGCAAGGAACGGATTTGCCAGCGTGAACCACATGGCCATACCGATACCGATCATGGTTACAGCGTCGATCAAACCGGCAACCAGAAACATTTTGGTCTGTAACATCGGCGCCAGTTCAGGCTGACGTGCCGAACCTTCCAGAAATTTGCCACCGAGATTACCGAAACCAATTGCGGTTCCGAATGCACCCATACCGAGTAAGAAAAATACTCCTGCCGCTGTAGAAGCCAGTATTGTCTCCATTATATCCTCCAGTCTGCTTTGTTAAAGTTTAAATCTTGGTAAAAAAATCAATGATGCTCGTGTGCCATGCTTAGATAAATTATTGTCAGCATCATAAATACGAATGCCTGCAACAAAATAACCAGAATATGAAATACCGCCCAGATAAAATGAAAGGGAAGCTGCCAATATCCAAGCATAGCAATCAACAGGAACAACAGTTCTCCTGCATACATATTTCCAAATAATCGCAAGGCCAGTGATACCGGTTTGGCCATCAGGCTGATACCTTCCAGCGCCAGATTACAGGGAATCAATACAGCTTGTAACAAGGGATTTTTTGAATGAAACGGGTGCAATGTCAATTCACCGATAAAACCGCCGATACCTTTCATTTTGATGCTGTAGAAGATAATGAGCAGAAATACTGAAATGGACAAACCAAAAGTAATGTTCGGATCAGTCGTCGGAACCACCTTGAAATACATATGCGGATTTCCCGAAACCTTTTGCATAACCAGCGGCAATACATCTACCGGAAACAGATCCATCGTATTCATCAATACTATCCAGATGAATACAGTCAACGCCAATGGCCCGATTACATTGCTGGTACCACTGAACGCATCCTTGACGTTTTTATTGACAAACTCCAGACACATTTCAATCAGGTTATGAAAGCCCGAAGGCGCACCGTCGACTGATTTTCTCGCTACCCGGTGGAAGAAGAAACAGAACAACATACCCAGAAAAATCGACCAACCCAACGTATCAATATTATAGGACCAGAAACCCATTGCTTTTGATTCTGCCGGACTATGGGCCAAGGTCCAGGTCTCATGCTCAAGCACTTCACCATCCGCACGCTCATAGCCTGCAGGCAACTTACCCAACACCAGATTCTGCAGATGATGCTGCATATAGGTATTCGGTGTTAATTCTGTTTCGTGTGCGTTTGTTTCTGCAGTTGCCATCGAGTTTTCCAGTTCACTCGCCGTTCAGGCTGAGCGACTCATTAATATCGAGTTTCCCCAAAGGTTTAAAACCAGCATTACTATATATGTTGCGAACAATGCGGCCACATCCATTTCTTTCGTCCAGAAAAAAGCCATGGCAAATACAAGCACCGTTGCAAAAATCTTTACTATTTCCCCAACATAAAACCAGCGTATGGCAAACTCTGCCGATACTGCAGCTGAATATCTGAATACGTATTTCGCAAAATAGGCATTCGGAACGATGTAGGCCAGTGCGCCGATTGCAACTGATCTGGCTGTTTCAACATCATCAAGCAGATAAATTACAATTACGGCAAGGACTGTAACCAGCGCTTCAATACCCAGCATTTTATAGGCGGTGGACCTGTTTTTATCTGTATTGTCCTGCACCATAGCCGCCTGAGACACGTTTTGATAAGCCTGTTTATTTTAATGCAGCGTACCCAACCTGATCAGGGCTGCAAGTATAAATAGCTATGCCCGTTGAATCAATCGTTGCGACGCACAAAGTTTAATCATTTTTCAGTGGTGACTGGCATTGAAATTATTTGATACGAGACAAGATACCATCTAGCGCATCTACCGAGCTGTACTGGATTTCGAGCACGCCTTTGCCGGACTTATTGTGTTTGATCAGAACCGTCGTACCCAAACGACCGGATAATTCATCCTGTAATCCGCGTATATTGGGATCAATTGCTGATTTACCGGCTTTTTTGGAGGTACTGCGGTTTTGTAACTTCCTGACCAAGGCTTCAGTTTCCCGCACCGATAGTGCCTTGGCAACCACCTCTCTGGCCGCAACCAGTTGCAGATTATCCGGCAAGGACAACAACGCACGGGCATGGCCCATTTCCAGCTTGCCCTCTTCCAGCATCTGTCTGACTGGCGCCGACAACTCCAGCAAACGTAACATATTGCTGATAGTGGAACGCGAACGACCCACCGCCTCGGCAATCATGTCATGCGTCATATCAAATTCGTCCAGTAAACGTGACAATCCACGGGCCTCTTCCAGCGGACTTAAATCCTCACGCTGGATGTTTTCAATCAAGGCCATACTCATGGCCTGTTTGTCATCCAGCTTGCGAATCACCACAGGTACTTCGTGCAGGCCAGCCAACTGTGCTGCTCTCCAGCGCCTTTCGCCCGCTACAATTTCGTGCTTACCGTTAGATAATGGTCTGACCAGTATCGGCTGAACCACGCCCTGAGCCTTGATTGAGTTTGCTAACTCTTGCAGGGCATCTTGATTAAATTCCATTCTGGGTTGATAGACACCACGCTGCAATAGATCTACCGGCAAGCTATGCAGCTCACGGCTCAACTCTTCGACGTTTCCGGCTGACTGCAATCCGAGCAACGCATCCAGCCCCTTGCCGAGTCCGCGTTTTTTAATAGTCATAGTCAAAAATGATGGATAAGGAGTAAAAATACAAAATCATGCGGCCTTGCCCTGTCGGTTTAGCATTTCGCCTGCAAGAGCAAGATACGCCAACGCTCCGCGAGAAGCGCGATCATAGGCAATGATGGGTAATCCATGGCTTGGAGCTTCCGCCAGGCGTACGTTTCTCGGAATGATTGTCCGGTATACCTTGTCACCAAAATGATCCAGTAACTGTGCCGAAACCTGAGTCGCCAGATTGTTGCGAGGGTCATACATCGTGCGCAACAGCCCTTCTACCTTCAACTCAGGATTCAGGTATTTGCGTATCTTTTCAATCGTGGCCAGCAAGGCGGTCAAGCCTTCCAAAGCATAGTATTCACACTGCATGGGAATAATCACCGAGGTAGCGGCAACCAGTGCATTCACGGTCAGCATATTCAATGACGGCGGGCAATCAATAAACACAAAATCGTAATCAGCATCAACCACTTGCAGAGCCTGTTTCAGGCGCATCTCGCGCGCCAGCTCTTCCATCAAGCCGACCTCGGCACCGGTCAGATCTGAATTGGCTGGCAACAGATCATATTTACATTCTTCCGAGTGCACGACAGATTCCCGGATAGTCTTATCGCCCATCAGTACATCATAGCTGCTTGAACCCAACGCAGATTTATTAACGCCACTGCCCATGGTGGCATTGCCCTGAGGATCCAGATCCACCAACAGCACACGTCGACGTGTAGCCGCCATCGAAGCGGCCAAATTGACGCTGGTGGTCGTCTTGCCAACGCCACCTTTCTGGTTGGTAACTGCGATTACTTTTGACATCACGGGTTCATCACGTGCAGGTTAGGGGGTTTATTATGGCATAGATAACTTGCCAGATGTCACTCCCGGGGCATTACTTCATAATAATAAGGTGTCTTTCCGAGTCCATACCGGGCACATCCAACCGGATACTGTTTACCTCCACGCCGGTCAATTCTGTAATTTCAACCGCTGGATAGGCGCCTTTCATGGCCAGTAGATGTGCTCCATTTTCCCTTAAATGGGCTGTAATACGGTAAAAACTCGAAAGTGTGCCCAAAGCGCGACTGACTACCGTGGAAAATAGCTGTTTTGGCCGGTAATCCTCAACGCGGCCAAGCGCCAGTTCGATATTGGCAGGTTTTAATTCAAGTAGAATATGCTGTAAAAACCGTATTTTCTTTGATTTGCTGTCCAGCAAAACCCAGTGTGTTTGTGGTCTGGCCAGAGCCAGAATCAAACCTGGCAAACCGGCACCAGTCCCCACATCCAGACAATGATTTCCATGCAAGTACGGCAATATCGACAAACTATCGAGCAAATGGTGAGTGAGCATCAGGGCTGGATCGGTAATCGCAGTCAGATTGTAAGCCGTATTCCATCGTGCCAGTTCCTGCATATACCATAGATAGGTTTCACACGGATGTGACGCTGGATCTTCCCCCAGAGCACGAAGACCCTTTACTAACGTGTCAGCGAGTGATTCAGACAAAACGGTTCAGGCCGTCTGCTGCAGGGCAAACGAACGTTTTTTCAGGTGTATTCTCAACAGCGAGATTGCCGCCGGGGTCATACCAGGAATTCTGGCTGCATGTCCCAGAGTGTAGGGTCTTTGCGTCATCAATTTCTGGGTCACTTCGTTGGACAAACCGCGTACCAATTTGTAATCCAGATCATCCGGCAAGCGCGTATCCTCATCACGTAGATTACGGTGAATTTCTTCCTCTTGGCGCACAATATAGCCGTGATATTTAGCCTGAATTTCGACTTGCTCGGTTACATCTGATGATAAAGCCAGGTCTTCAATACAGGGCAATTCCATCAATTTCTGGTAACTGATATCCGGTCGCTGCAATAGCTGCAACAAGCTGGCTTCCTTGGTCAAAGGCTGTCCCAGGGTGGCGGTCGCAATCTCATCTGAGAGATTGCCTGGGCCCAGCCAGATTTTCTCTAGGCGTTGCTGCTCCAGCAAAATCGCCTCCTGTTTGGCAGAAAAAACCTGCCAGCGATGGTCATTCACCAATTCAAGTTCACGACCAATTGCCGTCAGTCGTAAATCGGCATTGTCTTCGCGCAATAACAGGCGGTACTCGGCTCGACTGGTAAACATACGATAGGGTTCCGTCGTGCCTCGTGTAATCAGGTCATCAATCAATACACCGATATAAGCCTGATCCCTTCGTGGACTCCAGGTGTCCAGATCCTTGGCCCTACGCGCGGCATTTAATCCCGCGATCAAACCTTGTGCCGCCGCTTCTTCATATCCGGTCGTACCGTTGATTTGACCGGCAAAGAACAATCCGGATATAAATTTAGTTTCCAGCCAGGGCAATAAATCACGCGGATCAAAATAATCATACTCAATGGCATAACCGGGCCGCGTGATATGTGCATGCTCAAATCCGGGAATGGTTCGTACCAGATCAAACTGGATATCAAATGGCAGGCTGGTTGAAATACCATTCGGATAAACTTCACTGGTATTCAAGCCTTCCGGTTCGATAAAGATCTGGTGCGAATCCTTGTCGGAAAAGCGCACCACCTTGTCCTCGATAGAGGGACAGTAACGCGGGCCAATGCCTTCAATCTGGCCGTTATACATCGGCGATCGGTGCAAGGCACTACGAATAAAATCATGGGTACGCTGATTGGTATAGGTGATGTGGCAGCTAATCTGACGCGGATGTTCGTTGGACGAGCCCAGATACGAGAACACCGGTACTGGTACATCACCCGGCTGTTCCTGCAACTTCGAATAATCAATAGTATTGCCATCAATTCGGGGAGGCGTACCGGTTTTCAGGCGCCCTACCCTGAATGGCATTTCACGCAAACGTGCGGCCAGTGCATTCGATGGCGGATCACCAGCGCGACCACCCTGATAGTTCGCATCACCGACATGAATCTTGCCAGCCAGAAATGTTCCGACCGTGAGCACAACAGTGGGTGCCAGAAAACGCAGACCAATCTGCGTTACCACACCCCGCACCGCGTCGCCTTCGACAATCAGATCATCAACTGCTTGCTGGAACAGATGCAGGTTTTCCTGCGCTTCCAGAAAGGGGCGAACCACCGCTTTATATAAGGTACGATCAATCTGCGCACGAGTGGCACGAACGGCAGGCCCTTTACGTGAATTCAGAATACGGAACTGGATGCCTGCACAATCCGCTGCGTGACCCATCAAGCCACCGAGCGCATCGATTTCCTTGACCAGATGACCCTTGCCTATTCCACCAATTGCCGGGTTACAGGACATCTGTCCCAACGATTCGATACTCTGTGTTAACAGTAAGGTCTTTGCTCCCATACGCGCCGCCGCCAGCGCCGCCTCGGTACCGGCATGGCCGCCTCCGACGACGATAACATCGTATTGTTCAAGGTAATTGTGCATAGGGCGGGTATTGTAATCCCAAATTTCCAGCAAGTTCACCGTAAAATGCTAAAAAAACGGCTCTTACTCAAAAAAACACAGGCTGTGTACTCAGTTTCACTCCCTTTGCTTATCACTCTAAGCAGCGCACAATATGAGATATTATAAAATTCATAAACCTGTTCTAACCGGCGGGCAGAGATGTACAGAGTAAATGACATATCGGGATTGTTAACTGTTTCGTTCATCGCTGGAACCGGCAATGATTACCATCCAGAAGTGACCTTGGTGTCCAGAATAATTTCCATAGCCCTGTCAGTGTTTTTCGTAATCGCTATAGCGATACTTGGTACCACTACTACGCAAGCACAAACCACCTGTACCGTCTATTGTCCCGATGGCAGCACGCCTAATGTGTCATGGCAAATACCGGTAAGCCGAGCGGGATTCCTCCGTAGGCACTTCCGATGGTGACCACGCCATCAAAACGAAATACGACTTGCAGCAAGGTAATCACCAGTAACGCAATCATCGGTCCCGGCACACGATGTAGTCCGGGAATACGGGGAGAATAAATGACCAACAAAATTGATAACAAGGACAAACAGGTCGTAGTTACATGCAGATCCGGCAGTACCTGCAACAAATGCCAAAGCTTCTGGTAAAAAAGTTCACCCTGTACAGCGGGCAGACTAAAAAAGTTCTGCCATTGCCCCACCCAGATAATCACACCAATACCGGCGGTAAATCCGACTATGACTGGGTCCGGTATATATTTGATAATTGTACCCATACGGGTCAGACCGAGTAATAGCAACATCACGCCGGCCATCATCGTCGCCAGTTGCAAACCGGCCATACCGTATTGTGCTGTGATACCTGACAGAATCACCACGAACGCACCGGTCGGCCCGGCTATCTGCAGGCGACTGCCGCCCAGACAGGTGACTATCAATCCGGCCACTATGGCAGTGTAGAGACCCTGCTCCGGTTTGGCACCGGAAGCAATTGCAAACGCCATTGCCAAAGGCAGGGCAACAATGCCCACAATCACTCCGGATATGATATTCGGCAACCAATGCTTGCATTGAAACAGGCCAGCACGGTGGGCTTCAATCAGTGCGATCATGTTCTGAACCCTGTTCTATGCTGGATCATGGGATTTAAACGTCACACCACCCTATCAGGTTAACTCGAGAAAAAAGAAAAACAGCGGTTATTCTAGTCCTATCTAGCAGGCAACAACAGCGGTTCAGGACTGTTTCAGTGTCTCGATAAAACTGTTCTTGGTTTCGACATAGTGCTTCCAGGAATAGTCTATATAGAACTTTTCTCGATCAGACAATTTACGCAACTGTTTTACTGGCGACCCCAGATACAGATAACCGCTCTCCAGACGTTTACCCATCGGCACGAGACTGCCCGCACCGACCATCACATGGTCTTCAATTACAGCTCCGTCCAGGATCGTCGATGACATCCCAATCAGGCACAGATTGCCGATGGTACAGGCATGTAACATTGCCTTGTGCCCCACTGTCACGCCTTCGCCGACGACGCAGGGCAATCCACCGGGTACATATTCGTTGCTACTGGCAATATGGATCACAGTACCGTCCTGCACATTGGTACCATCACCGATTTTAATCGCCTGATGATCGCCGCGTGCCACCACCAGCGGCCATATGGAAACATCCTTGCCCAGTGTCACTTCACCGATGATCACAGCGGATTCATCCACATAGGCACTGTCTGCTATAACCGGGGTTTTATCGAGAAATCGTCTGATGGACATGGCTTACCTGCTGCAGAATTTATGTGCAAATATTGTCTGGTAACAGACTATAAAAATCCAGTCATTTAACACTTCGCAGAGGTTCTGGATTAATCAGTGTCACTGAAGCTGGATACAACACACATAACTGCCGGTACATTTGTCTTCTGCTTTCATCATCCAGCCCCAACTGTAGATATCTCGGATGTGGAACAACCAGTCCTGCATCCTCTCCCATTGCATTGTGTCCATAACTTGACCAGGGATAATCAGCAGGGTGCTCGTTCAACCCGGCACGTAAGGGCGCGAGCTCAATATACCGGTAGTAAGTGAGCACATGTCGTTCCGTATCTACCGGCACCATGGAATAATGCAATTCAAGTTTGCTTTGTAAACGCCTGTAGGTAAAGTTACTGTATTGCTCAAATCCGCGCTCAAATTGTTCAATTGCATGAATGGCCGGAATACCCTGCTCACTACTGGCAAACAGTAAAATCTGGTTAGGCAATAATGCATACGCATGTAATTGACATCCATACTTGTCGACTGAGGTTTTCAGCTTGTTCAGACAAAAATGATAATCTGACATCTCATTGAACAACGAAGTGCGATTATAATTTTTGATGGAGATGAATAGTGATTGTACCGATACAGCAATATCCGTTTGCCACATTTTTAATCCTCCCTGTATTGTTTAATATTAGTTCTCCGCTTCCTCACGTTTATTCAGGAACAATCACGTTTACCTTTTCACCCAGTATCCAGGGACCTATTACACTATTCACACAGGTAGGATCGCCTACGCCTGGTCGGCGATAAGTAACTACGTATTGATACATACCACCAAGTTCCTCACGTCCATGCGACCACATGGCGGCAGCTTGAATAATGTCTGTCCCAGACGGAATATTAGTAAAATCAATCGTGGCGTTTGATTCAGCCCCTTGCAGAATAATCCTGCCTTGATTGGCCGGCTGCTCCCTGAAATCTATAAAAATCGCATAGACAGCAGTACCACAATCTCCAGCGACGTAGGGAAGGCGACTGACAATTCCCTGTTCGTGATACTTAAAACGCGTGCTGGCAATACCCCGCTCAACTCCCACCTGACCGTGCAAGGCATTAAACACCAGCGTGTAGGGCAACAGGCATGCGTTTGCAGGAACTGCTGATTGAAAGTCATTTCAGTGAAAGCGAAGTCCAGAATGTGCTCGAAGGGTTCTGTACGCGGCGGGTGGCCGTAACGGTAATCTCCTCGAGACCCTGGGCAAAACTGGGCGCGACCGGTAATGCAAACAGCCCGATCAACCCTGCCGAAGCGACGAGTGGGGCCAGTATACGAAAGTTCTTCATGCTTATACCCTCATTTTAAAAGAACCTCCGGTTGACCGGTCAGCCCATCTGTTTAAATTTATTTTTGGCTTGTAGTTATCCCTGACTTTTTTTCTGATCCGGGTTTAACCGTATCTTTTCTTTACGCTCTATCTGGACGACCTTGCCGTCCTGGATGATGACCTCGACCGAACCAAACCGTATTGCCAGAATCGCTTTCGATATCTCTGCCAGCGCATCGTGATCGATATTCTATTGTGGTTCGTTTGTTCTCTGTTGAGTCATGTTGGCTTTTACGTAGTGATAGATGACGGGGTGCATCATAATGACCATCTTAAATAACTAAAAAGAATATTTAATTATTTTAATATATCACTAAAGTATATATGGGGATTGATCGACCATTCAAAGCGGGGTCAATCGCTATCAACCTGAGAATTTAGTCCTCAGGCTTGTTGCTATACTGAGCGCCATTCTGCATAGCCACTCAAGATCAGGAGTATGACAAATGAAAACCGGTGTGATCGGACTCGGAGCGATGGGAGCCAATATGGCATTGAATCTGCACAAGGCGGGTCATTTGCATCGTTTGTGGAACCGTACAAGATTGAAAGCGGATCAGCTGTCCGTCCAAACCAGTATTCCGGTTGCTAACTCGATAGAAGAACTCGCTGCAGAATGTGAGCTGGTGCTGGTTTGCGTCTCGCGTGATCAGGACGTGCTGGAGGTGGTTGGCCAGATTGCCAAAGGTATTCGTGCCGGTTCAATTGTGATCGATACTTCGACTGTGAGCCGTCAGACGGCAGAACAGGCTGCTGCCATCCTGAGCTATTGTCAGGTTGCGTTTCTGGATTGCCCGGTCACAGGGGGTGTCGAAGGCGCAAAAAATGCCACGCTGTCGTTAATGGCAGGAGGTAACAGAGCCATACTGGATCAGGTGCAAAACACTCTGTCAGCAATAGCACGGCGTATTGTCTACATTGGCCCGACCGGCAGTGGCCAGGCCTGTAAGGCAGTCAACCAGATTATCTGCGCCGGGATTAATCAGGCTGTAACCGAAGGCCTCGCATTCGGAGAACATATGCAGCTGGACATGAACAGCGTGCTGGAAGCCATCGCTGGCGGCGCCGCGGGAAACTGGTTTATGGACCATCGCGGCAAAACCATGCTGGCCGGGACTTTCCCCGCCGGATTCAAGGTAAATCTGCATCATAAGGACCTGCAAATATGTATGGCTATGGCCAGACAAAACGGTGATACTTCCCTGCCGCTAACGGCCATGACTGCCGCCGATTACGAACGGTTAATGGCAGCCGGTTATGGGGACGAAGACATCTCAGCCCTGTACCGTCTGAAAAAATAATCCAGTATTCATAATTTAACGCCCGCGGGAACAGACCGGATAATTTCCGGTCTATAAAGTGTCTTTGGTGAATTGACGAGGCGATAAAGATATGCAAAATATCGCTGCGAATAATGACAGGCTGTTTGCTACACATAATACAAGGAATGAGAAAAACAGTGACTTCAGAAAACACACAAGCTGCAATTGAAGTAAAAGCGCTGGACAGGTATTTCGGTCCTATCCATGCCGTCCGCAACATCAGTTTTTCTGTCCGTCGGGGCGAGGTACTCGGTTTCCTCGGACCAAACGGTGCAGGTAAATCCACCACGATGAAAATGATTACCGGGTTTCTTGAGCCCAGTAATGGCACGGTGCTGGTAAATGGCCGCAATGTGGTTGATGAGCCGATACTGGCCAAGTCAGCCATTGGCTACCTGCCTGAAGGTGCGCCGTCCTATGGCGAAATGACTGTTGGTCACTTTCTCGAATTCATAGCTGAAATTCGCGGTTTTAAAGGCGCGGAAAAACATAAACGCGTGACCAATGCGGTTGAGCAAATCAATCTGGAATCCGTTGTGCATCAGACGATAGATACCCTGTCCAAAGGTTATCGTCGACGGGTTGGTCTGGCACAGGCGATTTTGCATGATCCGGGCATACTGGTCATGGATGAACCGACTGATGGTCTGGATCCAAACCAGAAACACGAAGTGAGAAGTCTGATCAAGCGAATGTCAGCCGACAAGGCGATCATTATTTCCACCCATATACTTGAAGAAGTTGATGCCGTGTGTACCCGTGCGATCATCATTGCGCATGGACAATTGCTGTTTGATGGTACGCCGGCCGAATTACGTGCTCGCGCTGATGACAATGACATCGAACACGCATTTCGAAACATCACTACCGGCTCCTCAACCAGCTACCGTGAGACCAGCAAACCATGAACAATATTATTGCCATACTCAAACGCGAGCTGTACGGTTACTTTGCCACCCCCGTCGCTTACGTCTTTATAGTTATCTTCCTGTTCCTGTCCGGACTGTTCACCTTCTATATGGGTGGATTTTACGAAAGAGATCAGGCAGATCTTTTGGCGTTTTTCAGCTTTCACCCGATGTTGTATCTGTTCCTGATTCCGGCCATCTCCATGCGTCTGTGGTCGGAGGAACGCAAGAGCGGCAGCATCGAGCTATTAATGACATTGCCCATCTCTACCAGTGATGCCGTCATCGGCAAGTTTCTGGCCGCCTGGTTCTTTGCCGGTATTGCCTTACTGATGACTTTCCCCATCTGGATTACCGTCAATTATCTCGGCGATCCGGACAACACTGTCATCATCGCCAATTATCTGGGCAGCTTTTTGATGGCGGGAGGCTTTCTGGCAATAGGCTCGTGTATTTCCGCTGTAACCAAAAGCCAGGTGATTGCATTTGTAATCAGCATCGTCATCTGCTTCCTGTTCTATGTAAGCGGCTTTCCGATGGTACTGAATTTCTTTACCGGCTGGGCACCACAGATGATTATTGATTCTGTCTCTGCCGTCAGCGTACTGACTCATTATGATTCCATTCAGAAAGGTATCATCGACTTCAGGGACATCCTCTATTTCGTCGTACTGATTTCATTCTGGCTGTATGCCAATGTTATAACCATCGAATCCAAGAAAGCAGATTGATATGAACCAGAAAAAACTACTGTCCGGAACCGGAATTACAATCGCTGCCATCCTGTCGATTGCAGTCATCATCCTGGCTAACGCCACGCTGACAAGTTGGCGACTGGATTTGACTGAAAGCAAACTGTTTACCCTGTCTGAAGGTACGCTGAACATTATTCGTTCACCCGCCGAACCCATCACCCTGGATTATTATGTATCCAAAAAATCGATGGCCGATATACCCCAGCTGGTTTCGTATGCGAATCGCGTGCACGATTTGCTGGACGAATACGTGGCCGAATCCAATGGCAAACTGCGGCTGAATGTAATTGAACCGGAACCGTTTACCGAGGAAGAAGATCGTGCCGTGGCAAATGGTTTGCAGGGCATGCCACTGAATGCAGCTGGTGATATGGGCTATTTCGGTCTGGTCGGCACCAACTCAACCGATGGCGTACTCACCATTCCCTTCTTCCAGTATGACCGCGAACAGCAGCTGGAATACGATCTGACCAAGCTGGTTTACAATCTGGTTAATCCGAAGAAGCGGGTAATCGGCGTGCTGACTACCTTGCCGGTATTCACTTCTGCTCCACAAATGCCAGCCTGGACCATCTCTAATCTGATATCCGAATTTTTTGAAGTGCGCATGCTTGATTCCGCACTGGAAATCAACAAGGACCTGGATTTATTACTGATTATCCATCCGAAATCGATGACGGAACTGACGCGTTTCGCTATAGATCAATATCTGCTTGCCGGTGGCAAGGCGATGATCTTTGTGGATCCGTTCTCGGAAGCAGACCATCCACAACCGGATCCTGAAAACCAGTATGACGTGCCGGTAACCAGCTCGAATTTTGAAAAATTGTTTGATGCCTGGGGCATTTCAATGTCGAGCACTGAAATTGCTACCGATCTGCCATCAGCGATGCGAGTACAGATCCGCACTGACCGTGGTGTCGAGGAAACCAATTATCTGCCGTGGATGAAACTGGAAACCGCCAACTTCAATCATGATGACTTTGTCACCAGCCAGCTTAAAATTGTCTCGTTTGGCTCGGCGGGTATACTCAACAAAAAAGAAGGTGCCACGGTAAACTTCAGCCCGCTGTTTGAAACATCAGCCGAAGCCATGCAGTTACCAGTTGCGATGCTGCAAATGGATCGGAATCCGGTCGAACTGATGAAAGACTTCAAATCTGAAAACAAGAAATTCACACTAGCGGCTCGTCTCAGCGGCAAGGTCAAGACAGCCTATCCGGACGGCCAACCCCAGAGCGACATTAATAATCCATTTGATCAGGACTACGTTGCTCCCGGTAAAATCCTGACCGAAGGTGATATCAACGCGATTGTGGTTGCTGACACCGATATGATGAATGATGAGTTCTGGATTACTATGCAAGACTTCTACGGCGTGCAGGTTCCACAACCAATTGCGGATAACGGTAACTTTATTATCAATGCGCTGGAAAATATGTCCGGCAGTTCGGATCTGATCAGTCTGCGTAATCGCGGAGAATATTCCCGTCCGTTCACTGTGGTCGATGACATCCGCCGCAAGGCCGAAGCACAGTTCCGCGAACAACAACAGATGCTGGAAACCAAGCTGGCTGAAACTGAAAAGAAAATTACCGCCTTGCAACAGGAAAAAACCGGATCTGATTTACTCATCAGCGATCAGCAACGTGCGGAAATCGACAAATTCAGGATGGAACAAATCAATACCCGCAAGGAACTGCGGGCGGTCCAGCATGAGCTGCAAAAGAATATCGAACAGCTGGGTACGGTGCTGAAGTTTATCAATATCGGCCTAACCCCACTGCTGATCGTAATCGTGGCTTTCACGATTGGCATGATTCGTACCCGACGTAAACCTGCACACAACCTGGCGAAATAAACCATGCGTAATAGAAACTTACTGATACTGGCATTCATCACTGTGGTGATTCTTGTCGCTGCATCAATCAGTAGCCAGAACCGGGCGCCGCAAACCGTCGTGTCGTTGTCACCACTGTTTCCCGAGCTGAAAAACCAGATCAATTCAGCGACTCAACTGAGTGTTGAATCCGCCGAAGGGACAATCAACATCAATAAACAGGATGATAAATGGCTGATTACTGAAGCAGGCAATTATCCGGCCCGTTTTGACAAAATAAAGCAGACTGTACTTGCGCTGGCCGACCTGAAACAGGTATCACAAAAAACCAGCACACCCTCTTTGTTCTCCGAACTGGATGTGGCTGACATTCATGCCGAAAACTCAAAAGCCAGATTGCTGACACTGAAAGATGCGTCAGGCAATGTGCTGGCCTCCTTGATTGTCGGTCGGGACGCAGGTTCAGGCGCGTATGTGAGAAAGCCGCAAACGAATGAAACCTGGCTGACCAATGGCAAACTGGATATTTCCAGTGATGTTGTGGCCTGGGTAGAACAAAACCTGCTCGACATCGCTGATGATCGTATCTTTGATACCCGTCTGGATCATCCCGATGGCAAGGTAGTTAGCATTACCCGCGCCAAAGGTGAGAAAGACTTCACCGTGCTGGATGTGCCCAAAGACAAACAGACCAAGTCAGGTTATTTCGTTAACCAGATTGGCACCATCTTGTCGAACCTGACCATCGAAAATGTGAAAGCCAGACAGGGCTTCACCTTCCCGGATACCGCGATTAAAACCACCATACGCACCTATGGCGGCCTGGTGGCTACTATCGTAACGGCCAATGTAGACGGCGCCAATGTCATCTCGCTCGATTTCAACGTGGACGAAGCATTGCTTACCGCCGCTGCAGCCGCTCCTGCCACACCGGAACAACCGGCAGCAAAAGAAGCGATAGTGATTGGCGAGCCGGCAAAAGACGCTGCACCGAAGCCCATAGATGTACGCAAGGAAGTTGCTGATCTGAACAGCCGTGTTGGCAGCTGGGTTTACACCATCACCTCGGCCAAATACGGCCTGCTGGTAAAAGAACCCATTGATGTCATTCAGGACAAGCCTGTCGAACCCGCCAAGACTAAAGAGAAAAAGCCGGGTTAATTTATCTGCTATAAGCGGGGAGCAATACTCCCCGGTTATAAACAAATATCTCCATAAGCCACTCCTGTTATTGCTGGTGTTTCAGTCAGCATTTCTCCGTTATACTAACTACTCGTAACTTGATGACTTAACAGGCAGTTTTTCTGCTTTTGGACACAAACTGTACATTACTATGACTTTTCAGGAACTCATCTTCCGTTTGCAACAATTCTGGTCGAAGCGCGGCTGTGTGATCCAGCAACCCTACGATATGGAAGTGGGTGCGGGCACTTTTCATCCAGCGACCTTTCTGCGCTCGATTGGCCCTGAACCCTGGCGAGCAGCCTACGTGCAACCGTCACGACGTCCTACCGATGGTCGCTATGGCGAAAACCCGAATCGGCTCCAGCATTATTACCAGTTCCAGGTGGCACTGAAACCCTCGCCACTGGATATCCAGAACCTGTATCTGGCCTCTCTGCGTGAACTGGGTATCGACCCTCTCATCCATGACATCCGTTTTGTCGAGGATAACTGGGAATCCCCGACACTGGGAGCATGGGGACTGGGCTGGGAAGTGTGGCTTAATGGTATGGAGATATCGCAATTTACCTATTTCCAGCAGGTGGGAGGTCTGGATTGCCGACCAGTCACCGGCGAGTTGACCTATGGACTTGAACGCATTGCCATGTATCTGCAAAACGTCAACAGTGTTTATGATCTGGTCTGGACAAAATCAGACGCGGGCACGGTGACCTACGGCGATATTTATCACCAGAACGAAGTGGAGATGTCCACGTTCAATTTTGAAAAAGCGGATACGGAAGTGCTGTTCCGCCATTTTGACGAATACGAAAAACAAAGCCAGGCGCTGATTGCGGACAATTTGCCCCTGCCTGCCTACGAAATGGTACTGAAGGCCTCGCATACATTTAATCTGCTGGATGCCAGGCATGCCATCTCGGTAACCGAGAGACAACGTTATATCCTGCGGGTTCGTGGCCTGGCCCGTGCAGTGGCACAGGCCTATTACACAAAACGGGAAAGCCTCGGGTTTCCGTTATGCAAGTCGGCCACCCGCAAGGATTAGTTACAACTATGCGAACAAAAGATTTATTAATCGAAATCGGCACGGAAGAGCTGCCGCCGAAGGCATTGAAACGTCTGGCGGAGGCTTTTGCTGACGGCATTCGTATCGGACTGGAAAATCAGACACTAAAGCACAAGGCCTGTCAGTGGTATGCCACACCCAGACGGCTGGCAGTGATTGTGAGCAAACTGGTAACCGGGCAAAAAGACCACGAAGTCATTAAACGCGGCCCAGCACTGGCGGCGGCGTTTGACTCTGCTGGAAACCCCTCGAAAGCCGCAGAAGGCTTTGCCCGTTCCTGTGGCATTGAAGTCTCTGCGCTGGAGAAACAGGAAACTGACAAGGGTTTGTTTCTGATATACCGCTGCATGGAAACCGGCAAGCAGACAACTGATCTACTGACCGAGATTATTAATACAGCACTGAATAAACTGCCAATACCAAAGCGGATGCGCTGGGCCGATCGGGAAGCTGAGTTCGTACGTCCCGTACACTGGTCCGTGGTGTTATTCGGTAATGATGTCGTTAGCTGCGACATACTTGGCACACGATCGGACAGAATAACCTACGGTCATCGCTTTCATTATCCCAAACCCATTCGGCTATCCTCTCCGAAACAGTACCTGAGCAAGCTGAAGGACAAGGGCTATGTGATTGCAGACTTTGCCGAACGCAAACAATTGATACTGTCGATTGCCACCGAGGCCGCGCAAGCTTGTGCCGGACGCGCGCTGATTGATCCTGATTTACTTGATGAAGTGACATCCCTGGTCGAATGGCCGGTTGCGATTACCGGCAGCTTCGAACAAAAGTTTCTGGAACTGCCTGCCGAGGTATTGATTGCAACCATGCAGGAACATCAGAAATATTTCCCGGTAGCTGAAACGGATTCAGACAAGTTGATGAGCCGCTTTATTACCATCGCCAATATCGCCAGCACACAACCGGAACAAATCACGCTCGGAAATGAACGCGTAATACGCCCCCGGCTGACGGATGCAGCCTTTTTCTGGCGTCGCGACTGCAGCTTGCCATTTGCCAGCTATGCGGAAAAACTGAAAGACGTGGTCTTTCAGAAACAACTTGGCACGCTGGCCGACAAGACTGAACGGGTTCAGAAGTTGTCGGCATGGATAGCCAACAAATTAAATCAGGACGCTGCTCTGGCAGAACGTGCGGCAGCTCTGGCCAAATGCGATCTGTTTACCAGCATGGTGGGTGAATTCCCCGAACTGCAAGGGGTAATGGGTCGTTACTATGCGTTGGTCAGTGGTGAACCTGAGGAAGTAGCGCGCGCGCTGGATGAACAATACATGCCCCGGTTTGCCGGGGACCAGTTACCTGCCAGTACAACCGGCCGCATCATTGCAATTGCGGACAAGATCGATACGCTGGTTGGCATCTTTGGTATAGGCCAAATCCCGACCGGCGACAAGGATCCGTTTGCATTGCGCCGCGCGGCCATTGGTATATTGCGTATTTTGTCGGATTTCAGATTACCGCTGGAGCTGGATGAGCTCATCGTAAAATCCAGACTTTTTTACACAGCAGGCACGCTCGCGCCATACTCTACCGTAGACATCGAGATTTCTAAAAATCTGGGTGAAGTCCTGCGATTCATCACTGAACGAGCCAGAAATTATCTAAGAGAACAAGGCTACTCACCGTCTGAAGTCGAGTCAGTCATCGACCTTAATCCAAAGCCCTCTGAATATGTCGACAGACTTGATGCCGTCCGCAGCTTTCTGCAGCTACCTGAAGCCGCCGGTCTGGCCGAAGCGGATAAACGTATTCGCAATATCATTAGCAAGTCCGGTGTCGATAGCGTTGCCGTCAAGGCGAATGAGTCACAAATGCAGCAAGACCAGGAAATATCCCTGTTAAGCGCCACTCGCTCAATACATGAGCAGGTAGAGATACTCATGCAAACAAGCAAGTTCAGGGAGGCATTAATACTAACCGCCCGCTTGCATGGACCGGTTACCGCCTTCTTTGATCATGTCATGGTCAACGCCGAGGACGAGACCTTGCGCCGTAATCGTTTTGCCCTGTTGCATGAAGTCGCTAACCTGACCAACCGTGTGGCGAATATTTCCAAGCTGGCAAGTTGAAAAAAAGTTAACACATTTCGATCTACTTTATTATTCTATGCTTAGAGTACTATTTTCGAATACGGCGTCCTGCCAACTGGATTCCGGCCAATCCATGGCCGGAATGACGACACTATTAAATTGAATATTACCAACTGCAGATGACCCGATTCCGTTCACTGCTGTTTTATTTTCTGCTCGCACTCGCTACTGTAGTATTCCTAATAATCGGCCTTGCCATACTCCCACTGAATTTTTCGCTGCGATTTTGCATCATGTCCAGATGGGCAGTATTCAATTTCTGGACACTGAGACACATTTGCGGTCTTGACTATAGAATTGAAGGCCTGGAAAACATTCCTGCAGGCCCGGCAATTATCATGTGCAAACACCAGTCGGCGTGGGAAACACTGGCCTTGCAGATCCACTTCCCGGCCCAGGTCTGGATTCTGAAACGCGAATTGTTATGGATACCGATTTATGGTTGGGCGCTGGCGTCGATGCAACCGATAGCGATCAACCGTGCGTCCGGTATGCGTGCGCTGAAACAGATTGTATCTGACGGCAGAAAAAAGCTGGAAAAGGGCCTCTGGATTGTAATATTTCCGGAAGGAACACGCACGACACCGGGTGAACGACGTAAATACCAGGCTGGTGGTGCGCTGCTCGCAGAAAAGACCGGCTATCCCATTGTCCCGGTCGCACATAATGCAGGCAACTTCTGGCCAAAGAACAGTCTGGACAAATTTCCGGGCACCATCCGTATGGTCATCGGTCCTGTCATTACGCCTCAGGGTAAAACGGCTACTGAAATCACTCAGGAAGCGGAAGACTGGATAGAATCGACAGTGAATCGATTAGGATCGAGGGGTGAGGGGTAAGGGGTGTAAAGCCTTTAAATCCAAACACCTCACGCCTGACACCGCTCTGCTCACTGTCTTAACCGCTCAAATGTGAGAGAATAATATACATGAGCAAATACTGGAGTGAATTTTTAAACCAACTGTCGCCGTATGTGGCTGGAGAACAGCCGCAGGATCGATCGTATGTGAAATTGAATACGAACGAGAGTCCCTACCCCCCTTCCGATGCGGTACTTGATGCGATTCGGGGACGAGTCTCGGACAGACTACGACTTTATCCAGACCCGGAAGCCACAACACTCAGACAGGGAATCGCAGATTTTTATGCGCTGAAAACGGAAAATGTGTTTGTAGGAAATGGTTCTGATGAGGTGCTGGGTTTTGCCTTCCAGGCCTTTTATAAAGACAAGCAGGCGGTTGCATTCCCGGACATCACCTACTCTTTCTATCCGGTGTATTGCCGCTTATTTGATATCGATTTTCAAACATTTGCGCTGACGGATACATTTGAAATTGATATCAACACGATTCCGGAAAACCCCGGAGGCATCATCATCGCCAATCCTAATGCTCCTACCGGTTGCTATCTGGACATAAAGCAGATTGAAGCCCTGCTGCAAAAACACAGTAATACAGTCGTGCTGATTGACGAAGCCTATATCGATTTTGGCGGAATCAGCTGTGTGCCGTTAATCAAGACCTATCCAAACCTGGTCGTGGTTCAAACCCTGTCCAAGTCTCGGTCATTGGCTGGTCTCAGGGTGGGTCTGGCCCTGGGAGACAAACAATTGATCGACGGTATTTCGCGAGTAAAAAACTCGTTTAATGCGTATCCACTGGATACACTGGCGATTGCCGGCGCCACCGCGTCTTTTCGTGACAAGGTCAGCTTTGATCGCAATCGCGAACAGATAATTGCCGCACGCGAATGGACCATCAAGACACTGGAGCCGATGGGATTTCACATAGTGCCTTCAAAAGCCAATTTCATCATGATTCAACACAGGACCAAATTGGCAAAAGCACTCTATCTGGAACTGAAAGAAATGGGCGTGCTGGTTCGTTATTTTGATGCGCCAAGAATCGATAATTATCTCAGGGTATCGATAGGCACATTAAGTGAAATGCAAACCCTGATTAAATGCCTGAAGAAAATCCTGGGCTAAGACATGACTATGTTGACTGGCTATGTCAATTTTTGCTTGGTTGCCGGTCGAGTTCATGGGACTATAAATTCCAACCTGTAACTGACAATAACTAATGAAAAATATACCTGACACCAGTTTCCCGGATATCCGCATGCGGCGTATGCGTCAGTTTGATTTTTCCCGCCGATTGATGCGGGAAAACCGGCTTACCCCGGATGATTTGATATACCCGATGTTTGTTACTGATGGCAAGAGTGCACGCGAACCAATAGCCTCGATGCCGGGAATTGATCGGGTCAATCTGGATGAATTAATCCGGGAAGCCCGCGAGCTGAAACAATTAGGTATACCTGCAATTGCGTTGTTCCCAGTCGTCGCAGACAAACTGAAATCTGAAAAGGCTGAGGAATCATATAACCCTGATGGGCTGGTACAGCGTGCAGTCAGAGGACTCAAGGCGTCCGTACCCGAACTCGGTGTCATTACCGATGTCGCCCTTGATCCGTATACGATACATGGACAGGACGGTTTAACAGATAAAAACGGCTATGTGGTCAATGATGAAACTGTAGAAGTACTGGTGCGACAGGCCTTGTCACACGCACACGCCGGCGCGGACATTGTTGCCCCCTCAGACATGATGGATGGCCGTATCGGTGCAATACGATCCAGTCTGAATGATGCTGGCCTGATTAATACGATGATACTGGCCTACTCTGCCAAGTATGCCTCGGCATTTTATGGCCCGTTCCGCGATGCGGTGGGTTCAGCTAAAAATCTAGGCGGTAGTGGCAAGCACACTTACCAGATGGATCCGGCCAACAGTAATGAGTCCTTGCGGGAAGTGGCACTGGATATACAGGAAGGCGCCGATATCGTCATGGTCAAACCTGCCTTACCTTATCTGGATATCCTATATCGGGTAAAACAGCAATTTGGTATGCCGACTTTCGCGTACAACGTCAGTGGCGAATACGCGATGCTGAAGGCTGCGGCAAATAATGGCTGGTTGGACGAACGCAAAACGGTTCTGGAAGCGCTGCTCTCATGCAAACGCGCCGGTGCGGATGCCATTTTGACCTATCACGCAAAACAGGTAGCCATCTGGCTGAGTGAATAATTGTCTTAAATCAGGGGCCTGATTATTTATCTGTATAATCTGTTGGCAAGGCCTTACCAATATCGTCCAGATGTTTTTGTAGTGATAATTTCTCCAACTTTTCAATTGGCAATGCTGTAAAAATCCGGATGCGGTGGTCCAGTTCCATATAGGCTTTTTTCATCAATTGACGCTGTTGATCAACAGACAAATCGGGTTGGTCAGGATCATTAATACCCCAGTGAGCAGTCATCGGTTGTCCGGGCCAGATCGGACAGACTTCATTCGCGGCACGATCGCACACGGTGAAGACAAAATCGAGCGCGGGGGCCTCTTTAACTGAAAATTCTTCCCAACTCTTGCTACGGAACAAGCTAGTATCGTAATTATTCCTTTCCAGCAACTCAGCCGCGAGCGGATGCACCCTTCCTTTTGGCATGCTGCCCGCGGAATAAGCGTTGAACTTACCCAATCCCCAACGTTGCAAAGATGCCTGTGCGAAAATACTGCGGGCAGAATTGCCGGTACAGAGAAATAATACATTCATAATCCTGAGCATAATCTCGATCGTTCCATTGCATGTTAAATTGACATATCAGGATAATAATATATATTTAACCATATATATGTCTACCCGTATATTATGACAGTTGAGTTAACACCGCAGAAGTTCCTGAAACTACTGTCGGACTCTACCCGACTGCGCTGCCTGATGTTACTACTACAGCAAGATGAACTCTGTGTTTGTGAACTAACCTATGCACTCGATACTATCCAACCAAAAATCTCCAGGCATTTTGCTACACTACGACAAAACGGTGTGGTCAGTGATCGCCGGTCAGGACAATGGATACATTACCGTATCAATCCTGACTTACCGGACTGGTCCAGAGAACTGCTACAGGCAACTCTGAGTGGTATCAAAGACCAGAAGCAATTCAAAACTGATCTGAAAAAACTACGTGGTATGTCAGGTCGACCTGATAAACGTGTATGTAACTGAGTGTACACGGTGAGTAATTTCGAAAAATATCTGAGTATATGGGTCTTGTTGTGCATGCTTGCCGGTACAATATTAGGCTTTCTGGCGCCATCAGTATTTCATATGCTTGGGCAGCTGGAGCTTGCGCACATCAATCTACCCACAGCCATACTGGTGTGGATTATGATTACTCCTATGCTGCTCAAGATAGATCTGCATGCCCTGTCCGGGGTGAAACAATATACTCGCGGCATCAGTGTAACCCTGTTTGTTAACTGGGTTATCAAACCTTTCTCGATGGCGTTTCTTGGCTGGGTGTTTATCGATCATATGTTCAGACCGTATTTGCCTGAGGATCAAATAGAGGCCTATATTGCCGGTCTGATTCTATTGGCCGCCGCCCCGTGTACAGCAATGGTTTTTGTCTGGAGCAATCTGACTCAGGGCGAACCCCATTTCACCCTGTCCCAGGTTGCATTGAATGATGTGATTATGGTGTTTGCCTTCGCTCCTTTGGTTGGGCTACTGCTGGGAATGTCTTCGATCAGTGTTCCCTGGGATACCCTGTTTCTATCCGTACTAGTCTATGTAGTACTGCCCCTGATAATTGCCAATTTATTGCGCCGTACAGTACTTGGTAATAAAAATAATCAGGCCGCCTTAAAATTGCTGATTGTTAAATCAGGTCCGTGGTCACTGTTCGCACTATTACTGACACTGATCCTGTTATTCGGCTTTCAGGGCACGCAGATCATAAATAATCCACTGGTCATCGTTTTATTGTCCGTTCCAATCCTGATCCAGGTTATCTTCAACGCGTCTGCTGCCTACCTTCTTAACCGGCTGGTCGGCTCACCGCATTGTATTGCAGCACCTTCTGCCTTGATAGGTGCAAGTAATTTTTTTGAACTGGCCGTGGCAACCGCGATCGTGTTATTCGGTTTTGAATCCGGTGCTACACTGGCCACTGTGGTTGGGGTACTGGTTGAAGTCCCGGTAATGCTGCTGGCAGTCAGTGTAATAAATAAAACCAGATGTTGGTATGAAACTGGAATCGCTTCCTTTCACTAACTGTATTCGTTCACTGTAATAATGACCTGTACACAGACTTGCCAATTTTGGCATGGGCAAGCTGCTCATATAATTTAGTGCTCAAGAACCTCTTTAAGAAAATTACCAATCGTAATCCATGATCTGGTATCGGCATCCTTATTGTAGACGGTTCCTCTGACTGGATCATTCGCATGTGGGTTGGTAAATGCATGTTTTGTATTGCCATAGACATGTAATTGCCAGTCTGCACCAGACCGGGTAAGTTCCTGTTCCAGTGCAACAACAGCCTCGACTGGTACCATCGGGTCATCATTGCCATGCAGGACCAGCACCCTGGCCTTGATGTGGCTCTCCTTAAGATTATCAGCCGGCTTGAACAGGCCATGCACACTGATTACTCCACACAGTTCAGCGCCAGTCCTGGCCAGATCCAGCACACATAAACCACCGAAACAAAAGCCCATTGCAGCAACTCGATCAGGGTCGACTTCCGGCAGTGATTTGACAGTATCTAGCGCGGCCTGCATTCTGGACTGAAGCAAGGCGCGGTCTTGCATGAATGGCGCCATCAACTTGTGGTTAGTCTCGGGATTGTTACCACGTACATCCTTCCCATACATATCCATCGCAAACGCCGTATAGCCCATTCCAGCGAGCATTCTGGCCTTGTTACAAACAAATTCGTCCCGTCCACCCCAGGCGTGTGCAATCAAGACAGCCGGTCGTGGTACAGATTGGCTTTCCTCACAGGCCAGAAAGCCTTCCAGCAATGTACCGTTATGAACATATGGAACTAACCTTTCAATAACCATAGCAATCATCTCTCCAAATACTTACGGAATAAACTGGCTATTGTACCGTGCTTGGCAAGTCAGATCAGCCACAAGAAACATGGTTAATTATAAGAAGATGACTAATGTTTTTTTGAATTTAAGAATTCACGATTCATCAGTCACAGTGCGACCGCGTCGCCGGGAGAGAAACAGGTTATTTCCTCCGACCAGTTTTGCGCTGTGTTTTGCATCTGCGGCGAGAGTGGCAACGTCATGGTGCGAATAGATGCGTTCAAGGTCCGGATTGACAACACCAATTGATAAACTCAATATTGGATAAAACTGCCTGTCACCACGACGATCCAGATCATAGATACCACCTACGGCCTGATCTTCAGCCGAATAAAATCTGATTGCGGCTTTCTGATATTCTTCCAGTATCCGGTCACAGCGTTCCTTCCAGTCTTGACTGCAAAAGGCAACCACAAAATCATCACCGCCGATATGGCCTACAAAATCAACTTTGGAATCGACATTCATCTGCAGAATTTCACTTAATTTAACGATTACTTCATCACCACAGCTGTAACCATATTTGTCATTAAATGGCTTGAAATGATTGATATCACAATAGGCCAAATAAAATTCCGTTCCTTTTTTGATTAACCCGTCAATCCATTCATATATAGGTACATTACCAGGTAACAAAGTGAGCGGATTGGCATAACGGGCACTACGTATCTGCATCTCTGTGATTCGTTGCAACAAGGTACGGACCTTGCCTGTACCCAGATAACTTCCATTTTGTACTACAATAAAATCCATGCCGATATCCAGATTGGTATCACCCGTTATTAACCGACTGACATCCTGAATGGACGATCTACTCTCGACAATAATCGGCTTATCCATAAAGGCACTTATCGGTTTTTTTGCATATAATTCCCTGCCATATCGACCCATAAACAATTCCAGCACCTTGTTTCTGGTCACAATCCCCATGGGAATCCCTTCATCATTGACTATGGGTAGTGACATTAAATCCGGATTTTTCCTGATAAGCTCTGCTGCATTCTCCAGCGAGATTTCAGGAGTCATGGGAGCCGTCAGTTCGATCATGGTTTCAACTGTTTCGGATCGGAAAAACTGATTCGAATAGGTTAGTGACGGTGATTTTTCAAGAAGACAGGTTGGAATCGTCTGGGCAGGTATATTGTTGGGGCGCCCCAATAAATATCCCTGACCACTGAGTATGCCGATTGATCGTACTGTCTCAAGCTCTGCCAGAGTCTCAATACCCTCAGCGATGACCTTGCATCCGAGGCCGCGAGAAATATCATGTATCGAACGGACAAACTCACGCTTGATGGAGTTATCATTGATGTTCTCAATGAAGTGATGATCTATTTTTACATAATCCGGACGGATCTCAGACCATATCCTCAATCCTGCATATCCTGCTCCCAAATCATCAATTGCAATCTCGAATCCCATTTTCCTGTAATGATTGGTAGCCAGTTTGATTAGCTTGTAGTCATCCATCGGATACTGCTCAGATAATTCAATCACGATACGATCAGGCGATATCCCGTGCTTCTGGATAATTTGTGAAGTAACACCGTTTTCGTGATTATTATCGACAAAACTCATCGGGCTGATATTCAGGAACAGTTTTCCGGCCAACTTGATGCGGGAAAACTGTTCACAGGAAATATCACGACAAACATATTCAAGCGCAGAGAGCAGATTGAATTTTTTGGCTGCCTCAAACAGCGCGATGGGGCTATGCAGCTCGCTGTCCGCAGGTCCCCGTATCAACGCTTCAAACCCGATAATTTCCGGCTTGCTAAAGTCAAACACCGGCTGAAAGACAGGGTACAGGTTTCTTGTGGTGATGATATTTTCGAAAGCCCTGACATTGCCGAAAGGCATACCGATCACTTCCTTTTTTATTACCCGGGACATTTATGTGATTTCTCTGTCGACAGCTGTGATTACCTGATTACACAGTAATCGGCAAAAGGAAGTTGAAATGTAGTGCGGTGAAGTTACATTTGAATGACAATCCGGTTACTAATTCACCCCGCAACTAAAAACCGGATTTTGTCAGGCATCCAGTCCCAGACTTTTAATCTTTCGAGTGAGCGTATTCCTGCCCCAACCCAGCAATTTGGCAGCATCCTGACGACGTCCGCCAGACTGTTTCAGCGCTTCCTCAATCATGATCCGTTCAAATCGCGGAACGGCCTCATTCAGTAACCGGGTTTCGCCCTGCATCAGGTTAGACTCCACCCAACCTCTCAGATTGTCTTCCCAGTTATGATTGTCGAGACCGGTATTTTCGATATTCTTTAATTCTGGAGGCAAATCTTCGAGATGGATTTCCTTGCTCGATGCCATGACAGTAACCCAGCGACAAAAATTTTCCAGTTGACGAACATTGCCTGGCCACGGCATTTTATTCAACGCGGACTGGGTTTCCTTCGATACATTCTTGGCATCCACTTTCAACTCAATAGCGGCCTGTTTTAGAAAATGTTCCATCAGAACTGGAATATCATCACGTCTGTCACGCAATGAAGGCACATGTACGCGTATCACGTTCAGGCGATGAAACAAATCTTCTCTGAATCCGCCTTCCTTGACTCGTTTCTCAAGATCCTGATGTGTCGCTGCAATAACCCGCACATTCACCTTCACCGGGGTATGTCCACCTACCCTGTAAAACTCGCCGTCAGCCAGTACCCTTAACAACCGTGTTTGCAACTCAGATGGCATATCGCCTATTTCATCCAGAAACAAGGTCCCGCCGTCTGCCTGTTCAAATCGACCGATACGTCGCTCGTTGGCTCCGGTAAAGGAGCCTTTTTCATGTCCGAACAATTCAGATTCCAGCAATTCCTTTGGGATCGCCGCTGTGTTCAACGCAATAAACGGACCGGCTACCCTCGGACTGTGTTTATGCAGTGCCTTGGCCACCAATTCCTTGCCGGTACCGGATTCTCCCGTGATCAACACCGTCAGATTGGAACTCGACAGTCTGCCGATGGCTCGAAACACTTCCTGCATGGCCGACGCTGAACCGATTATCTCGGTATTACTGATTCCGGAATCCTGTTTTGGTGTTTTAGTAGTGGATTGCGATTCCTTGATGGCACGCTTTACCAGATTGACTACTTCATCAACATCGAACGGTTTTGAAAAAAACTCAAATGCCCCGCTCTGGAATGCAGACACGGCCCTGTCCAGATCCGAGTAGGCGGTCATGATGATAACTGGCAGGTTAGGAGCAAGCCGTTTAATCTCATTGATTAACGCTATCCCGTCCATATTTGGCATACGGATATCAGAGATAATCACATCTGGCAGTTCATGATGGAAACGCTGCAATAATTTCCTGGGATCTTCAAAACTGACCACATCCAGCCCTTCACGAGTCAATGCTTTTTCAAGCACCCAGCGTATGGATTTATCGTCGTCAACTATCCAAATCTTGTTTTTTTCAGTCATGTTTTTGACTCAGTGGTAAAAGAATCTTGAAAATAGTTTGCTCGTTTTCCCGACTATAGGAAATTGCGCCTCCGTGTAACTGTAATAACGACTGCGCTATCGATAGCCCCAGACCAGTCCCTTCCGCGCGTCCGGTAATCAGGGGATAAAACACTTCATGTTCGATGTCGGCCGGGATACCCGGACCATCATCTAAAATGTCAATTTGTGCAACCAGCTTGTAGTAATGTTGACGGATAGTGCAACGCCGCCTGATACGTGTACGCAGCCAGATGTGCCCGTCACTACCTATCGCCTGCATCGCATTGCGAATGACATTAATGAAGACCTGAATCAGCTGCTCCCTGTCTCCCTGTAACAAGGGCAGACTGGGATCATAATCACGTGTGATATTCATTTGTGATTCAACTTCTGCCTGCACCAGATCACAGACATACTCGAGTAATTCATGCAGATTGACTTCCGTCAGTTGTGGCCTGCTATCGTGGACCAGCATACGATCAACAAGATTACGCAAGCGATCCGCTTCCTTGATAATGATCTGGGTATATTCCTTCAGTTCCACATCGACCAGTTCACGTTCAAGCAGTTGGGCGGCCCCACGTAAACCACCCAGGGGGTTCTTGATCTCATGAGCAATACCTTTCAATGATTTTCTGGCTGTATCGTAAACGGCGGTGATTGACTCCTCCCGCATGACCCGGGTAAACGAGGCTGAATCAATCAGTTCGGCTATCACCTGCACACACACATCATTTTCCAGTACAGGTGTAATCATGCAACCCACGGTGATCGTCTTGTGGTTTTGCAGATTAATTTCCACGCCCCAATCGATATACGGGCGTGATTCTTCCTGCGTTCTTTTCAGGTTCGCAAAAAACTGCACTGCACCTGGTAAAAATTCCTGCGGTTGCAACCCCAACACCTGCTTGCCACTGACAGACAGCAGATTCTCGCCCGCTGCATTGATACTGAGCAATTTCAAGTCATCATCAAATACCAGCACCGCTGTGTTGATATTCTCAAGCAACGTCGCTGGATTTAACTGAGTAGTGCTCATAACATCTGATTCTGCACCTAATTGGTGCGCAACAGTAGGTATTTCATATTCACAATAAACAGTCTTTTATTTTTTTATATTTAAAAACAAATAGTTAAGTAAATGACACCCTGACAAACGTGTCCTATGCCATTTATAACAGCAAGAAGCAGACCATAAATACAAAATGGTTAAAATTTAGGTTAAAAATCGGTAATTGGAACAAACCGGGGAGCTGGAATGGTTTTACAACTGTAGCTATTTGGCTGGCTTTTTAGCTGTTTGCGGACTCTGGATTGAGGTCTGACGCATATGAAAAGTAATCGTGCCGGAGCTTTTGACGATTTTATCGGCCGCGTCTTTAATCGCAATTCGTAACTGATATGTACCACGATCCAGTTCAGCAACGTTGTATGTTAATGATTTACCGGACAGTAATTCATTGCTGTTCAAATAGACAACTACCCTGTCACCTTCGTATAAAGCGGGTTGTGTCTGGACAGAAATGATCAAGTCTCCTTCGCTTCTGAAATAGGTTTCATCATTTTTTGGTGTCAGGATAGTGAGCTCGGTATACCGCTCCACTGCTTCAGCCTCGGCTGGTTTGGGTGGCTGCGTTTGCAGGGCAGGAATGGTCATTACATCCTGCACTTCAATTTTCTCAGCATTGGCGGAAGGCTGATCTGAAAAAACCGTATTTCCACGCGTGTCGACAGACTTATAAACTTCAGCCGCATATAAAGGTAATGCGAGCAAAAAAATCAGTAATGTCAGGGATCGATACATACATTCAGCATAGTCGATTGATAGTAAGGCCACAACCTGCAGACAAAAAAAAGCCCCCTTGCGGGGGCTTTTGTAATTACCGTAAAAATTACTGACTGTAATACATAGCAAACTCTACAGGATGTGTACTCATTCTGAACCGTGTCACTTCTTCCATCTTCAGTTTAATGTACCCGTCGATAAGGTCATCGGAGAACACACCACCCGCCTTGAGGAAGTCCCTGTCTGCATCCAGTGCTTCCAGTGCCTGATCCAGTGAGGAACACACCTGTGGAATTTCCTTGGCTTCCTCTGGCTCCAGATCATAAAGATCCTTGTCCATCGGCGCACCTGGATCAATCTTGTTCTGAATGCCGTCAAGCCCTGCCATCATCATGGCGGCAAAGGCAAAGTATGGATTACTGACCGGATCCGGGAACCTGATTTCTATGCGTCTTCCTTTGGGATTGGCAACAAAGGGGATACGACAAGAGGCAGATCGATTTTTAGCAGAATATGCCAGCATAACCGGTGCTTCAAATCCAGGAACCAGACGCTTGTAGCTGTTGGTACCAGAGTTGGTGAAAGCATTGATGGCTTTGGCATGCTTGAAGATACCACCTATATAGTAGAGAGCAAGCTGGGACAAACCACCGTATTTGTCACCGGTAAACAGGTTCTTGCCATCCTTAGATAGCGACTGATGCACATGCATACCACTACCGTTATCACCGACCAATGGCTTGGGCATAAATGTGGCTGTCTTGCCATAACCATGGGCAACATTCTGGACGACATATTTGAGCATTAACAATTCGTCGGCCTTTCTCACCAGCGTATTGAAAGCAGCACCAATTTCACACTGTCCAGCTGTCGCAACTTCATGATGATGCACTTCTACTTTGATTCCAATCTCTTCCAGTACGGTACACATGGCAGCGCGGATATTGTGTAACGCATCGACTGGTGGTACCGGAAAGTAACCTCCCTTGACACCAGGACGATGTCCCATATTGCTTTCATCATAAGGCCTGTCACTGTTCCAGGCGCCTTCCTGTGAATCAATTTCGTAGAATGCGCTGTTGATACTCGAACCCCAACGTGCATCATCAAATATAAAGAATTCTGGCTCAGGCCCAAAAAATGCCTTGTCTGCAATACCTGTAGACTTGAGATAGGCTTCTGCCCGCTTGCCTAATGAACGCGGGTCACGGTTGTATCCCTGCATGGTATTCGGTTCAAGTACGTCGCAACGTATGACGACAGTGGTATCATCATAAAATGGATCTATAAACGAAGCATCAGGATCCGGCATCAACACCATGTCTGATTCATTGATTCCTTTCCAACCGGCAATTGATGAGCCGTCGAACATCTGGCCTGTTTCAAAAAAACTTTCACCAATCTGTGAAACCGGTATGGTCAAATGTTGTTCCTTGCCGCGGGTATCACAAAATCGCAGGTCGGCAAAACGCGCTTCATGCTCATTGATCAGCTCCAGCACCTTGTTATTCGACATAATCTTCTCTCCTCAGTCTTACTACTGTTTTTTGCATAAGTTTACATTTCACTAAAAAAACGCGTCACACCATCTCTTCCCTTGCAGGACTATATGGTGAGTAACCCATAGAGTAAACTGCATGAACTATGCCAGCAGTTTGTCCCGAGTATTCTTAATAAATTCAAATAGTTAAACAAAATTTGGCCTGCATTAACGCACTTATTTGGTGCAATATAGTTTTTGAATGCACCATTCTGGAACAGTGAACTTATCCAGTTAAATCAAGGCAATATTTGTTCACCACGATACAATTCTTCTATGTGCTCACGCTGACGGATCTCATACATCTGATCCTGATCAACTAAAACTTCTGCCGCTCTTGTTCTGGAGTTGTAGTTTGAACTCATGGCAAATCCGTATGCGCCGGCACTACAAATAGCCAGCAAGTCACCAGAAGCTATTGTCAACATTCGATCCAACCCAAGAAAGTCACCGGTTTCACAAATGGGGCCTACCACATCGTATGCCCTTTTTGGTGACGATATATGTTGCCGAACAGATAATATTTGCTGCCAGGCATCGTACAGGACAGGACGAATTAAATCATTCATCGCCGCATCCACTATAGCAAAATTTTTATGTCCCGCCTCCTTGACATATAAAACCGTCGTAAGCAGTACACCCGCATTACCGACTATGGAACGGCCCGGCTCAATTAAAACTTCAATCGAATCATCCGTAATTTCACGGGTGACTTCGTTGATAAAGACTGATGGATCAGGAGGTGTTTCATCCGCATACGTAATACCGAGTCCACCACCTATATCAATATGTTTCAGGTTAATTCCTGCAGACTTTAGTCTTGCCATCAAACGGATAATTCTTCGGGTGGCATCGATATGCGGGCCGGTACTGGTGATTTGAGAGCCGATATGACAATCAATTCCGGTTATCTGTAAATGTTCAAGACCTGCGGCTGTTCGATACACTGTTTCAGCCTCTTCAATCCCGACACCGAACTTGTTTTCCTTCAGGCCGGTTGAGATATAAGGATGAGTATTCGCATCTACATCCGGATTAACCCGGATTGAAACCGGAGCTTTGCAATGCAACTGACCGGCCACAGTATTCAGTAAGTGCAGCTCCGGGATCGACTCTACATTAAAGCATTTGATACCGGCTCTGAGTGCCATTTCCATCTCTTGCGCCTGTTTGCCGACACCGGAAAATACGACCTTGCGGGGATCGCCGCCTGCCTTGATAACCCGTGCGAGTTCGCCGGCAGAAACCACATCAAAGCCAGACCCCAATCTGGCCAGCAGATTCAGGATAGCAATATTTGAATTGGCCTTGACCGCATAACAAATAAGGTGGGGGCGCGAGGCCAATGCCAGTTCATAACTGCGCCATTGCTGCTCGATAGCCGATCTGGAATATACATAGCAGGGTGTACCAAATCGTTGCGCAATATCCACAAACGGGATTTTTTCCGCATAGAGCTGATCCTGCTGGTACGTAAAATAATTCATTATCTGGACTGATAGCTACTGTAGGCAGTTGGCTTCTCGGGTAAATATAAATCCCCTTTTTGCCCGCAAGCAGACAAAACCAGTAACAAGGTAATCACAGTGATTAAGCGCATCGTATACATTCAGGTTTCAGGTTGACGAACCGGGTTTACTCAGGACACCGGTAAGAAATGAGAGAATACCAGATAATACCAGATAGCTTAACGATAAATAAGCCTGTTCAAATCAATTCCGGATAAAATGCACCATAATGTCACCTTGACTGAATTGCATAACAAACCCTGATTTTACCTGATAAAAATTCCACGCTTGCAATCGCGTATCATTATCTGTTGAAATGATATCCTCTGGTTCAATTTCCAATTCTGAGGTGAAATAACATAAATGGGTGACGGTATTATTCATGTTTCTGACGCGACGTTTGAAGAGCAGGTTTTGAATTCACAGAATCCGGTTCTGGTGGATTACTGGGCGGCCTGGTGTGGCCCTTGCAAAATGATTGCGCCAATATTGGATGAGATTGCAGATGAATATGCCGACAAGCTGACCATTGCCAAAATCAATATTGATGACAACCAGCTAACGCCGCAGAAGTATGCAGTACGCGGCATACCGACGTTGATGATATTCAAGAATGGTGAAATTGCTGGCTCCAAGGTGGGTGCCATGTCCAAGTCGCAGTTGTCAGCTTTCATTGATAGTGTCATCTAGGGGTAAAATTTAGCTGGACGGGGTATAAAGCACGTGCTAAGTTAATAAATAACAATATCAATCTGTCGTAACCGTTTCCCCCAACAGAAAACAGCAAGGCTCGATTTACATAGGCGCATCTTGCGTTTATAAACCCACAATTTCTTTATACATCTCAATACAGATCCGGAGTCCATGAATCTTACCGAACTTAAACAACAACCCGCATCAGAACTGATCGCGCTTTCTGAAACGCTCGGCCTTGATGGATTGGCCCGCTCCCGCAAACAGGATGTCATTTTTGAAATTCTCAAGGCACACGCCAAAAAAGGTGAGGATATCCATGGTAGTGGCGTGCTCGAGATACTGGCAGATGGTTTCGGATTTCTACGATCTGCCGACAGTTCCTATTTGGCCGGACCGGATGATATTTACGTTTCTCCGAGCCAGATTCGACGCTTTAACCTGCGAACTGGCGACAACATAGATGGCAAGATAAGACCTCCGAAAGACGGTGAACGCTATTTTGCCCTGCTCAAGGTTTCCGAGATCAATTTTGAATCACCGGAGAAGGCTAAAAACAAGATCCTGTTTGAAAACCTGACGCCACTGTTTGCCAACAAACGACTTAAACTGGAAATCGGCAATGGCAGCACAGAAGATCTTACTCCCAGAATCATTGATCTGGTTGCGCCGATAGGCAAGGGACAGCGCGGATTAATCGTGTCACCGCCGAAGGCTGGTAAAACCATGATCCTGCAATCTATCGCCCAGTCGATTACGAATAATCACCCTGATTGTCACCTGATAGTACTGTTGATTGATGAACGTCCAGAGGAAGTAACTGAAATGGCCCGTTCTGTCAGAGGTGAGGTTATTTCCAGCACGTTTGATGAACCAGCGAGCCGTCATGTACAGGTTGCTGAAATGGTTATTGCACGTGCAAAACGACTGACCGAACATAAAAAGGACGTGGTTATTTTGCTCGATTCAATTACACGTCTCGCACGCGCCTATAACACTGTAGTACCGGCTTCAGGAAAAGTACTGACCGGTGGTGTGGATGCAAATGCATTGCAGAAACCAAAACGCTTCTTTGGTGCCGCCCGTAATATTGAGGAAGGCGGAAGCCTGACCATACTGGCAACGGCACTGGTGGATACCGGTTCGCGTATGGATGACGTTATCTATGAAGAATTCAAGGGTACTGGCAATATGGAACTGCACCTTGACCGTGAGATTGCCGAAAAGCGTATTTACCCGGCTATCCATATCAATCGTTCCGGTACGCGCCGTGAAGAAATGCTGACTACACAGGACGAACTGCAAAAAATGTGGATACTGCGCAAGTTACTGCATCCTATGGAACCGCTTGCGGCGATGGAGTTCCTGCTGGAAAGGCTGAAGTCCACCAAGAACAATGCGGAGTTTTTCGATGCAATGAAGCGTCAGTAATATGCCAGACGCGAAACCTCGGTAAGCAGTTTAGTCAAAGCCACAAAAGAAAAACCCGCCATCAGGCGGGTTTTTCGTTACTGCAAGTGAAACTACGGTTACATCATACCGCCCATACCACCCATACCACCCATATCTCCGCCACCACCACCAGCATGACCGTGATCATCCTTCTTCGGAATCTCGGCAATCATCGCTTCTGTGGTCAGAATAAGACCGGCAACTGAAGCCGCATTTTGTAATGCAGAACGTGTTACCTTGGTCGGATCCAGGATACCCATCTGGATCATATCACCGTACTCACCGGTCTGGGCGTTGTAGCCATAGTTACCCTTGCCTTCCATGACCTTGTTCAGTACGACAGAACCTTCTTCGCCCGCGTTGGTGACGATCTGACGTAACGGTTCTTCCAGTGAACGAGTCAGGATCTTGATGCCAACATCCTGATCGGCATTCTTGCCCTTAACCTTGGCAACTGCACCGATAACGCGAACCAGAGCTACACCACCACCTGGAACCACGCCTTCTTCTACAGCAGCACGGGTAGAATGCAGTGCGTCTTCAACACGAGCCTTCTTTTCCTTCATCTCGATTTCAGTTGAGGCGCCCACCTTGATAACTGCCACACCGCCGGCCAGCTTGGCCACACGTTCTTGCAGTTTTTCACGATCGTAATCTGAAGTTGTATCTTCAATCTGCTGACGGATCTGCTTCACGCGACCCTGAATCTGGTCGCTCTTGCCATAACCATCAATGATCGTGGTGTTTTCCTTGGTAATCTGTACACGCTTGGCTGTGCCCAGATCTTCAAGTTTGGCCTTGTCCAGTGACAGACCAACTTCTTCAGCTATCACCGTACCGCCGGTCAGAACAGCGATGTCTTCCAGCATGGCCTTGCGGCGATCACCGAAACCAGGAGCCTTCACAGCGGCAACCTTAACAATACCGCGCATATTGTTGACAACCAATGTGGCCAGTGCCTCGCCTTCAATGTCTTCAGCAATCAGCAACAGCGGACGGCCTGCCTTGGCAACAGCTTCCAGTATCGGCAACAGATCCCTTACATTGGCAATCTTCTTGTCGTGCAGCAATATATACGGCTCTTCCAGGTCCACACTCATGGTTTCCTGGTTGTTGATGAAGTAGGGAGACAGATAACCGCGGTCAAACTGCATACCTTCCACAACTTCCAGCTCATCTTCCAGACTGGAACCTTCTTCAACAGTGATAACGCCTTCCTTGCCTACCTTGTCCATCGCTTCAGCAATACGATTGCCAATTGATTCATCAGAGTTGGCTGAAATTGTACCGACCTGGGCAATCGCCTTGCTGTCTTCACAAGGCTTGGACAACTTTTGCAGTTCAGCAACAGCTACCAGTACACCGGCATCAATACCGCGCTTCACATCCATCGGATTGTGACCGGCGGTCACAGCCTTCAGACCTTCACGCACAATCGACTGCGCCAGCACGGTTGCCGTGGTGGTACCATCACCGGCCACATCAGATGTCTTGGAAGCAACTTCCTTCACCATCTGTGCGCCCATGTTTTCAAACCTGTCTTCGAGCTCGATCTCTTTCGCAACAGATACACCGTCTTTGGTGACCGTTGGTGCGCCGTAGCTCTTTTCAAGCACGACATTACGACCTTTTGGACCCAGCGTCTGCTTGACTGCATTTGCCAGAATATTGACACCACGCGCCATACGGGCACGTGCATCGTCAGAAAACCTAACTTCTTTTGCTGCCATGTCTAGTTACCTCCAGATTATTTTTCAATAACGCCCATGATGTCGTCTTCGCGAAGCACCAGCAGTTCTTCACCGTCAATCTTCACTTCCGTGCCGGAATACTTGCCAAACAGGATTCTGTCTCCTTTCTTGACATCCAGCTTACGAACTTCACCATTTTCCAGTATCTTGCCATTACCGACCGAGATGACTTCTCCCTGTATCGGTTTTTCTGCCGCACTGTCGGGTATAACAATACCGCCGGGAGAGGTCTTACCCTCTTCCACGCGTTTCACGATCACGCGATCATGCAAAGGACGAATTTTCATCTTAATTAACCTCCTGATCTACTAACTTATTGATTTATAATGTGCTATTTTGAATTAGCACTCGAGTCTTGCGAGTGCTGATAATATAGACGATATTTTCTGTGAGTCAAGCCAGAGAGGCAGAACAGTTTTTGATACATTCCGGCAGATTATATCAAAACCTTACCTTGGTTTAAGCTTAAGGCTATTACGATAATAAAGTTTAATGCGTAGTGACTACCCACATATCACATTAAAATGCCCCGCCTATTACCCAGTATTAACCGTTTGTAGTCTCCAGTAAGTGCAAGATGATCACAATACTAACTAAATGGGTGGTCAGCTACTTTGTCCGGATATGGCAGATTACAGCACGGTGGAGGTTCAACTCGACAACGACCAGGCCTGTAAATTTTACGGACGGATAATAATGGGGCCTTGGTTTCACTTGCCGTAAGGTGGCACAAATCATCTGTAACCTTTATTATTCGGTTCAAGGTACAAACTATACAGGGAGAAAAAGCATGGCTGGTGCAATAAAGGTAGTATAGTGGACCCCTCGGTCAAGACAATAATGCATCGAGTTTAAGAGGGTAACCTTGCTTCATGCAGCGGAACGGCGCTGCCCCGGTTTTCGGTTTCTTTTTTTGTTTCTATTTCTGGGTGAGCTTTTTCTTTCTCACCATATTTGTCC
>CANKCB010000015.1 GCA_947480335.1 Gammaproteobacteria bacterium
AAGCTGCTGCTGATAAAGCTGCTGCTGATAAAGCTGCTGCTGATAAAGCTGCTGCTGATAAAGCTGCTGCTGATAAAGCTGCTGCTGATAAAGCTGCTGCTGATAAAGCTGCTGCTGATAAGGCTGCTGCTGATAAGGCTGCTGCTGATAAAGCTGCTGCTGCTAAGGCTGCTGCTAAAGCCGCTGCTGCTAAAGCCGCTGCTGCTAAGGCTGCTGCTGACAAGGCCACTGCTGATTTAGTTGCTGCGCAAGCCGTTTATAAGCAGTGAGATAAGTGCTGTTACTTTTAGTGTGTTATTCATCGAATTACCTTCCTGTTTGACCCTTTAAAAAAAGCTGTTCCAGATCTCTTTATTTTTAATATCTTTAACTTATCTCTCTTTAGGGTTCAAATATTGAACTGGCACTGGTCATCGTGCTTAGCTAAAAACCACCTATTCCAGCCACCTGAAGGTATGTTCTATCGGTGTATCACTGGTTAAGGCTGCCCTGGCTTGTTTAGGGACAGTATAGTCCAATAAGCGTGTGTAGCACTCAAAAGCTGCTTTTGGACCGTCTTTTTGATGTATTTCATCTAGCCACATCTGTAACTTATGGGCATTAGTGTCTGTGAAAGCCTGAATGGCCTCCCGTGTCTTTACGGTTACCTTGCCAAGACCACGGTTACCTTGGTTAGCCCTTTTTTCACCTTTTATAAAGCATCCAGAATTCATATCAATACCTTTTTTTAAACTAACAGCACATACTTTTATTGCCATGCTTTATTATTTATCTGCCTTGTCCTTATCGTTGGGCGTTACTGCATCAACTACTCCACCAACCACAGCACTAGTGACTTCGACACCCGCCTCTATTGTTTCGGCGGCAAGACCTATGATTGAACTGGCGATACATCCTTGCAGCAGAATCGCTGTGATTGCAATGCAGGCAAACTTGGCTAATCTCATTAGGGTAATACTCCTTTTTAAAGATTGTTGAATTTCAGTGCCATGCTAAAGGCTTAACTATATTCTCTTTTTGCTACCTACAATACTGTTGTTCTTAAATTACAGCGCCTAGCTATCTATCATGTATAGATTGCATTGTGTGTCGTGCTCTATTTATCTGGCGCACAGTATTTAAACCTACTACGGATGGTAATATATAAAGGTGTACACATACGGGGCACAGAAACTAACAAAACACCTCTGACTGATACGCATGCGGGGTACGATAAGCATAAATTCAGACCTTAACCTATCCTATTGGTACTAATACGGGGTACATTGGTACTCATAAGGGGTAGCGAATTTAATTTCTTCCATGTTCCCGGTGCTGTATTGGTGCTTTTAATATCCAACTTACCTTTGCAGTCATCAATAGCTTGGAACGTTAGCGCATATAGCGAACAAGGCTGGAGCGTGCGGCCATGTCTGGATCAAAGATCGAGACATTCAAGCTTCCAAGGAGGCTCGCCGCATGAACACAAATGAAAAACCCGTGCTGGCTGTAACCAGAACACGGGCTAAGGACTTTCAACTGCCAAATTATACCCCTTCCCCTGATTATTTCCAATGCCCACGATGCAGGCTAACAGGCCATCCAGAGGTATTCAGCGATCTGGACTGGCCAGAGAGATTACTGGAAGCGATAGCCCGCCATCCTGAGCTTGGAATTGGTAATGATCTGACCTGCCTGAATTATCAGGAAGCCCATTACTTGTATAACCGGGTCATCCGGCAGGGAGATGATTATGGGCATGAATAGGCTAAAGGCAAAAGGCCGGAGAGAGTCAGGACGATTTGCCGGGATACCTATTGCTTGTATGGAGCAATCCAATTATATATCTCTGAGCATGGCGGCGAAGGTCTTACTGACCGAGTTTTGCAGGCAATATAATGGATTTAACAATGGCGACCTGTGCGCCGCATATTCATTGATGTCTAAACGCGGATTTCGATCCAAAGGAACATTGAGCAGAGCAATACGAGAACTCAAGGACAATGATTGGATACTGACATCAAGGCAAGGAGGCAAGAATCAATGTTCGCTATATGCGCTCACGTTTCAAGCTATTGATGACTGCAAAGGTAAGTTGGATATTAAAAGCACCAATACAGCACCGGGAACATGGAAGAAATTAAATTCGCTACCCCCTATTAGTACCAATGTACCCCGTATTAGTGCCAATAGCATGGGTTAGGGGTTGAATTGATGCTTATCGTGCCCCGTATGTGTACCAGTCAGAGTTGTTTTGTTAGTTTCTGTGCCCCGTATGTGTACACCTTTATATATTACCATCCTTAGTAGGTTTAAATACTGTGAGCCAGATAAATACAACACGACACACAATGCAATCTACACATGATAGATAGCTAGACAGTTTAATTATTAAAACAATAGTAGTGTGAGCAGAACAAAAAGAATATGGTTAAGCCTTTAGTATGGCACTGTAATTCAACAATCTTTTAAAAGGATTATTACCCTAATGAGATTAGCCAAGTTTGCCTGCATTGCAATCACAGCGATTCTGCTGCAAGGATGTATTGCCAGCACAATCATAGGTCTTGCCGCTGAAACAATAGAGGCGGGTGTCGAAGTCACTAGTGCTGTGGTAGGCGGAGTAGTTGATGCAGTAACGCCCAACGATAAGGACAAGGCAGATAAATAATAAAGCATCGTTCCATGTGGTAACCGCAACAATAACCAGAATCAGCCTGTCAACCCCACTACAGCCACTTAACTTAACCGTAAGGAATACTCATGCCACTACCCAGTATAAGCAAATACGGCGCTAAACAGTGCATTGCTAAGTGTAAGGCGACCCAGCAACAATGCCGTAACGTATCTGCGTTTTTTACTAATGTATGTCGCTATCATGGCGCAAGGCGACCAGAATCAATCAAAAGGGGTAAGGATCACCCTAATTACAGGCACGGAGAGGCAACGCTTGAAGCCAAGGCAGAGCGCAGTGCAGCATCCATTGAAATGCGAAAACTGGAAGCCATGATGTACATACTGGGAATGACTGACGCACCACGCTGGCGGGGTAGAAAACCGAAGTCTGAATTTGCAGATGTACTAGAAACAATTCGGTCATATGTTGGGGGGAATTTATTACTAGAAAAAACTTCAGGCATAAATCCGCCGGCATCCATCGTGAAGACTCCAGTTATAAAGCCTGTCTTTTTTTGTACAGTTTGTATGGGGTACATGCCGATGTTAGTGTATGACGGATTAATATCTACAAGAGATCTGTCAATAGAAATAGGTATATAGCTTGCATTTGTCAATGTCACTTTGTCTGTAGCTAAAGCTGCCAAAGGTGCGTTCACTGTAAAATTACCATCCCCGCCTGTAAAACCACTAGCTCCAACAATCGTTACGGTAGTATTTGCAATTCCCACTCCACTAGCATTTGATGCAAATGCAATATTTGAGTCCCTGATGTAAGCCGCTCCACTTATAGGTTTAGTTGCAGCAAGCGGTGTCACGCTATTAGAGACCGTCGAAGCGCTGGAGGCGCCTGCGGAATTGTTCGCCTTCACGGTGAAGGTATACGCCGTGCCGTTTGTGAGTCCCGTCACGGTCAACGGAGAGACTGCCCCGCTCACGGCAATATTCCCCGGACTGGAGGTCACGGTGTAGCTGGTAATAGTAGCACCGCCATTAGAGGCCGGTGCCGTGAAACTCACGGTGGCTTGTCCTTGCCCTGCCACGGCTGAAACACCCGTTGGTGCACCGGGGACGGTAACACTGACAGGCGTCGTCGCAGGGGCGCTCGCTGTGCTGGCTGCCGGGGCGCTTCCGCCTCCACCTCCTCCGCAAGCTGATAAAACCAAAAGACCGATGCAACCAAATACGTTAAGAATTTTGCCACGCATGAACATACCTCTCCCCGGAGATTTGATTTAATGCTGTCATTCATACGCCACAAATAAAGCTATAGATATGGTTATCTGGTTAGAATCATTGAATATCCTTATTGAGTGCTTCATTCAAGCATTCTGTCCGCCGCTTGCATGTCGCTTATTTAGATAGACATCACTATCATTTGACCCCACTACTTCCTGCCTTTCTGCCCCTTGTTCTTGTACCACGCAGCATCCCGATAGCAAACCCCACAGCTAACTCACCACTCATTTCACGGCGTTTCTGTCTGGCATCGAGCGTATGCCGGTAGTTGGGGTGGTCTTTACCCTTTAATGCCGTCTGGGGCTTCCTAGCGCCGTCAAAACGACATGCCATAGGCTGTGCTTTGCAATATAGGGATATTGAGTAATGCACCCTGCCGCCAAATGAACCGGGCCTAAATCAGGGGTGCCGGGCGGGTGGGGTCGAGGATCCCAGCAAAACGATGGATTGTTTGAGCAAAACCGTGCGAAGGGGTGGCTGGATGGTACCAGTTTGAAAAACGGGGGGTGGGGTACCGGTGGGGTCTGGCTGGGCGCGATCAAGAAGATGTAGGGGGTATCTTTCGTTTAATATCAATGTCGGCGAATGTTGCTGTGATCATATGGCGCGAAAGTCTGTGAGGCTAAATGCAAATGAATGTAAGGGCAATTTGTCACTAGGTGTGGGGAAAAGTGTGGGGAAAAAAGAAAAAGGACCCGAAGGCCCTGATTCTTATTGACAAAATGGTGGAGGCGGCGGGAGTCGAACCCGCGTCCGCAAGCCCTCTGCCCTCGATTCTACATGCGTATCCTTTCTATTGATTTAATTACCGGCTACCCGAAAGGCAGGGACAACCGATAACGAGTCTGTTAGGTTTTAGCGAATCCACCCCAGACAGATTTCATCGCGATCTTGTGAAGTCGACGCCAGGATCTGAGTTCACAAGCACACATCAGGCTGACGGCACCCTACCGGGTATTAAGCGGCTAGTGCGTAGTTGTCGTCGTTGGCAACTAAGATTTTTGTAGTTGGATTTACGAGGTACTCTACCCCTCGGCATGCCTCTTAGGTTTCGCGACCCACGTCGAAGCCAATACGCCCCCGATGTTTTGGGTTCTGCACAGGGCACGACTGTCCTGTACAGAGTTATATTGTACACGGTTAGAGCAGCAGGTGATGCAGTAAGTTCAGTGGTGAATGGAAATTGGGAACGACAGGTTTTAACGGCGTTTTTTCATGGTTCGTTGCTGTTCCCGGTCCCAGTCACGCTGTTTCAGGTTTTCGCGTTTATCGTGACTTTGTTTACCTTTGGCCAGCCCGATCTCGACCTTGACCTTGCGGTTATGCCAGTACATGGCCGTGACCACCAGCGCATAGCCTTTGCGTTCGACCGCGCCGATCAAACGGTTAATTTCGGTACGGTGTAGCAGCAGTTTGCGTGTGCGTTGCGCATCCGGAACGATGTGGGTGGAGGCGGTAGGTAAGGGTGTAATCAGGCTGCCAATAATATAGGCCTCGCCGTTTTTCAGTAACACATAGCTGTCACTGATCTGTACTCGGCCTGCACGCAGGCTTTTGACTTCCCAGCCTTCCAATGCAACACCAGCCTCGAGTCGTTCCTCGATAGTAAAGTCAAACCTCGCCTTTTTATTCAGGGCGATGGTGCTGCTTTTACTGTCTTTCTTGTCAGGCTTGGTCATGCGAGTCAGATTTTAATGATGAACCGGGGCGGTGAGTATAACAGTATCGGGGAAAGTTGAGCATTTCGGAGAATTACCGCAGAATTGCGGCAGATCGATCCGGGATGTCAGCCGGGCCTTACCCAGGTAAAACTGTTAACAGGACAATCACATTACGTGAGTACCATTATTAAATCCGCCATCGTTCCTTACTCGGCCGAGCAGATGTATAGTCTGGTCAATGATATTGATTCTTACCCGCATTTTTTGCCCTGGTGTACGCAGGCGGTTGTGTCTGATCGCTCCGACACCCGTTTGACCGCTTCGGTGTCATTGGCCTCCGGCAAGATTGCACAAACTTTTACGACGGAAAATCGGATGGAACCGGGTAAACGGATTGATGTAAAACTGGTCAGTGGGCCTTTCAGCCATCTGGATGGTAGCTGGCAATTTAATGATATCGGAAATAATCTGTGCCAAATCGATTTAAAGATGGATTTTGAATTCAAGAACCGCTTGCTGAAAATGGCCTTGAGTCCGGTGTTTAACCAGTTTATGGCCAGGCTGGTCAGTTCGTTTGTGGACAGGGCTAATAATGAGTTTGGTGGTCATGGCCGTGTTGAAAATTGAACTGGCCTGTCCGCGAGGGCAGGATGTGGATCTGATTCCGCTGGAAGTTCCGGAAGGCACCACAGTCGGTGAGGCGATTGATCTGTCAGGTATCGGTACGCGTTATCCGGATTTATTTCCGGCAACCGGTGCGATGGGAATTTATGGCAAGTTATGTACGGAAGATCGGGTGTTAAAAGCAGGTGACCGTATCGAAATTTACCGGCCCTTGCGAGCAGACCCGAAAGAGGCCAGACGCAACCGGGCGCGCCGTGTCGCCCGACTGGCTAAGTAGATGCCTGTATTCAGCCCTGCTGTCCCCGTACTGTCTGGTCGATATTTTCTGGTATTGTTCTTCGTTGCGTTGTTCGCAGCGCTTTCGTTTGTTGTGGCGCTGGGTCTGGGCAGTGCGGACATTTCCTTCAATGATATTGTCGCCGTCCTAACCGGAACCAGCGATAGTCTGAATCAGCAAATCATATTACAGATCCGTTTACCCAGGGTGCAGACCGGCATGTGTGTTGGTGGCATGTTGGCGATGGCGGGTTGTTTGATGCAAATCCTGTTACGCAATCCATTGGCGGAGCCTTATGTGTTGGGCGTGTCGGGCGGTGCGGCTGTGTTTGCCTTGCTGGCAATTGTCAGCGGCCTTTCTGGTTTGTGGATCAATGGCAGCGCATTCGCCGGCGCGTTGTTGTCTATTTTTCTGGTGTTTGTATTGTCCCGTATCGGGAATGACTGGAATCCATTGCGCATACTGCTGACCGGTGTGGTGATTTCTGCCGGCTGGAGTGCGTTTATCAGTTTCCTGCTCGCGGTGAGTCCTCCGGATCAGCTTCATGGCATGTTGTTCTGGTTAATGGGCGATCTCAGTTATGTCCAGAGTTCCTTCTGGAACCCGATCGTACTCGCTGTCGTGTTGTTACCTAGCCTCGTGTATGCGCGCAGCATGAACCTACTGGCCACAGGTGACTTGAACGCGGCGGCTCTGGGAGTGAACGTAACGCGCCTGCAATACTTTATTTATTTTGCTTCATCCTTGTTGACGGCAACGGCGGTGATGCAAGGTGGCAGTATCGGCTTCATCGGGTTGGTAGTGCCGCATCTGGTCAGAATCCTGTTTGGCAGTGATCATCGTATCCTGCTCCCGGTGTCCGTCATGCTGGGAGGCAGTCTGCTGGTCATTGCAGACGGTCTGGCGCGTTCACTCATTGCGCCGGAACAATTACCGGTCGGTGTACTGACTGCAATGCTGGGTGTGCCGCTGTTCCTGGTCCTGTTGCAAACCATTTTGTTCAGGCAACGCACATGAGACTACTAGAAGCTCTCGCTCTGACCATCACCAATGGCAGTAAGCCAGTATGCCGTAATCAGAATTTTCATTTGCAAGCAGGAGAGATCTGGGGTGTGTTGGGGCCCAATGGCATAGGCAAAACCAGTCTGTTGCATACATTGGCCGGACTACGAAAGCCCTTAAGTGGACAGATAACACTAATGGACAAACCACTTGCCAGTTACGATCGTAAACAACTGGCAACACAGTTGGGTATAGTGTTTCAGGACAGTCAGGATACCTTTCCGTCAACTGTGCTGGAAACGGTATTGATGGGTAGACATCCTTATCTGTCTGAATGGGCCTGGGAGTCTGTTGAGGATATAAGTCTGTGCATGACAGCACTTGAGCAGGTTGCTCTGGCAACACTTGCACAGCGTCAGGTAAACACATTGTCCGGTGGTGAACGTCGTCGTCTGGCACTGGCAATCTTGCTGGTACAAAATCCATCCATCTGTTTGCTGGACGAACCGACCAATCATCTGGATCTGCATCATCAAATGGTATTGCTCGAATTAATTGTGCAAAAGACACTCCGGAACAATGGCGGTGTCGTTATGGTATTACAGGATGTCAATCTGGTGCCCCGGTTTTGTACACATGTATTGCTGATGCATAATGCCGACAGCTGGATCAGTGGTCCGGTTGCTGATGTGATGACAACCACAAACCTGCAGTTACTTTATCAGCATTCAATCCGAAAGTTGGTGGATAACGGTGTGACCTTATTTTATCCGGAGTAGTCTCGCAGTTTAGTGACGTGTCCGGTCGATAAAGTCGCACACCATTCTGGCGCCTTGGATGATTCGCGGCGTTTGACGCTGTATAAAGTCCGGTGGAATTGAGTAGATCCGGTTGTTACGGCTGGCGGTCAGTTGTGGCCATTTTTTCCAGTCATCCATCCAGCGCGGTGGCGTGTTACTTTCGCCACTGGCAATAATGATATCCGGGTTGGCTTGCAGTACCGCTTCAGGACTGATTTGTGGGGTTAGAGGTGAAAGCTCCGCAAAAATATTCTGGCCGCCACACAATTCGATAATGTGACTGATCAGATGTTTGCCATTTACGGTATAGATAGGCTGGTTCCAGAACTGGTAAAACACCCGTATGGCGGGTTTGCCAGAGTAGGTATTTTGTAATTGTTGCATCTGTTCCAGTAATTGTTTGCTTGCTGCTTCTGCTGTTTGTTCCGTTCCACTTAACTGGCCAAAGCGTATAAGTGACGTGCCGATTTTTTCAACAGTGTCGGGTTCGGCACGATAGACGACCAGCCCCAAATCTTTTAATTTGCGAAAGGCTGGTTCACCCGCGCCACTTTGCCAGTAAACGATCAGATCCGGTTTCAGGCGGACAATGGCCTCGATATCAAACTGATAGGCATCGCCAACTCGTTGTATGGATTTGGCTGTTTCAGGATAATCGCTGTATTGCACAGTACCGACAATTTTATCGCCGGCGCCGGCGGCAAATAATAATTCAGTCAGGTTCGGTGCGAGGCTGATGATTCGGCTCGCAGGTACGGATAGATGGATAGTTTCACCGGTATCATCGGTTACCACGATCTCGGCACGGGCGGTAGCGAGTAATGCTGGAATAGCCAGCAGAATAAATAGTACAGGCCGTATCAGGTCAGACATGGTGTCCTCGCTGATGATTCGGGTGCAAAACCTCAGGGAGTTTTGGTGCTATCCTGTTTTTCCGCAGGCTTGTCCACTTTGGGTGCGGGACGATCATCGCCGACAAACGGCAGTGCTTCAAACATTCTTCTGAAGAATCCCTTGCCCCGGCCACTATTCGGAGGTACTTCAACGGTTTTGGTCTGACGGGGAGTGTCATCAGGTATACGGTTGGTAGTGATGGTGTTACCGTCTATAAATGCCAGTTTCTCATCCTTGAAATGGATGCGCAGACGCCTTTGTTCACGCGTCGCGCCTGATTTTGACATAGTAAACAGATATTCCCACTGTTCATTATGAAACGGGTCGATTATGGCCGGGGTTCCCAGGATAAAGTGCACCTGGTTTTTATCCATACCGGGTTTGAGTTTGTCGACCATGTCCTGTTCAATGACGTTGCCTTGCTGAATATCAATACGGTAAACGCCCGGTAGTTTAACACCACCGTCGGTAGTGCAGGCGCAAAGCAGACTCAACGATAAAACCAGAAACAGGATAGATTTGATAGACGTCATAATTTTGGATTTTTCCGGGGATTTGACTGATATTCTACCGCAACGCCAGATTATTCAAAGCGGTATTGAATGTTGTAAGAACAATTTCGTAACTTGCAGTATAATTTTTCGACCGTCTGACAGCTAACCGGATTATATTTTATATGACAATAGAAGCTCAAGATTTAAAAAAAGCCGGATTAAAGGCCACTGTGCCGAGATTGAAAATTCTGGAAATCATGGAAGCTTCCCGCCTCAAACACATGAGTGCCGAGGATGTATTCAAGTCATTGCTCGATGCCGGTGAAGAGGTGGGGCTGGCTACCGTGTATCGTGTGTTAACCCAGTTTGAGGCGGCAGGTCTGGTCAATCGACTGAACTTTGATTCAGGACACTCCGTGTTCGAGATTGACCATGGCAGTCATCATGATCATATGGTCTGCATGAAAACCGGGAAGGTAATTGAATTCGAAAACGAGGAAATCGAGAAGTTGCAGCAAAAGATTGCCGATGAGCACGGCTATGTTCTGCAGGACCATAATCTGGTCCTGTATGTGATACCGAAGTAGATTACCGGTTTTTCGATCCTGCCGGATCAGGCCTTTGCCATCTGTACCAGCATTTCCCGCGCATGGGCGCGGGTTTTGTCAGAAATTTTGATACCACCCAGCATTCTTGCAACTTCATCCACCCGATCTTCGCCGTTTAACTCGATCACACGTACCAGTGTGGCGTTCGCTGCCGAGTGTTTACTGATCTGCAAATGGTGATGGCCTTGTGACGCCACCTGCGGCAGATGGGTGACACAGAATACCTGACTGTGCCTGGCCAGATCCTTGAGCAGTTTGCCGACAACTTCAGCCGTGCCACCACCGATTCCGGCATCGACTTCATCAAAAATCAAAGTGGGGATGGCTTTTTCATCCTTGCTGATGATCTGGATTGCCAGGCTGACGCGTGAAAGTTCGCCTCCAGAGGCTACCTTGCGTAACGGTTGTGGCGGGTGACCTGGATTCATACTGACCAGAAACTCTATTTGATCGTTGCCACCGGACTGCGGTTGTTCCTGTTTGGCCTGATTAAGGGAAATCACAAATTTTCCCTGTGCCATACCCAGAGTATGCAACTGGCTGGTGACTGCCTCGGCCATCGACACTGCCGCACTTGATCGGCTTTCGGACAAATGGCTCGCGGCTTGCTGGTAGCGTGCCAGCGCCTTGGACTGATCTTTTGTCAGTTTACTGACCGCTTCACTGCTGTTTTGTAACAGATCAAGTTGTGACTGAAGTTGTTGCTGGTGTTCCAGCAGTTGTTGTACCGGCACGTGGTGTTTACGTGCCAGATCATGCAGCAGGTCCAGTCGTTTACCGACCTTGTCCAGTTGTTCCGGATCCGATTCAAACCGTTCACTGGCCGCAGACAGTTCATTTATTGCCTCGCCCAGTTGTATCGACGCATTATCGAGCAATTCGACGGTCGCATTCAGTTGTGGATCAAATTTGATTAGATCCTTGAGTTCGCGGATAGCATTGTGTATTAATGTATCGGCTGACAGTTCATTTTCCGAAAGCTGGTTGAGCACCTTTTGACTGGATTGTTGCAGCCGGCTGGAGTTGCCCAGTCGTTTGAATTCCTCTTCCAGTTTGTCCATTTCGCCTTCTTCAAGATTCAGATCCAGCAGTTCCTGTACCTGATATTTGAGCAGGTTGATGCTGGCTTCATGATTGCCTGAACTGGTACTCAGTTGTGCCAGCTGGCGGGTCGCACTGTTCCAGTCGTTCCAGGCCTTGTTTACCGTATCCAGTTCGGCCTGATGACCAGCATAACTGTCGAGTAGTGCGCGCTGGGCGTTGCGGTTCATCAGCGATTGATGGGCGTGCTGTCCATGGATGTCGATCAGACTTTCACCCAGTGTCTTTAACAGCTGGATGGCAACCGGACTGCTGTTGATAAACGCTTTGGAACGACCGTCGCGACTGATGACACGCCGGATCACCAGTTCATGGTCACCGGTTTCAATGGCTTGTTCATCCAGTAATACGCGGATGCGTGGCTGTCGGCTGACATTAAATGTAGCCACCAGTTCTGCCCGCTCCTGATCCTCACGGATCATGGATACTTCGGCCTTATCTCCGAGTATGAGTCCCAGTGCATCGATCAGGATGGATTTACCTGCACCGGTTTCTCCAGTCAGTACGGTCATGCCGCTTGCGAAAGACAAATCCAGCTGGTCAATGATGACAAAATTTCGTATTTGCAGCTGAGTCAGCATGGTACGGTAAGGCGTTTAACCCCAGGCCAGTTTGGCGCGCAATACATTGAAGTGATCGTAACTGGACGGGTGTATCAGGCGGATTTTTCTGTCCTTCTTATAGACGGTAACGCGGTCTCCCTCTGACAGTTCACCGAGTATCTCGCCATCACACGTCAGGATGCCATGTTCAATATTGGATTCTTTCATCAGGATTTCCACACGACTGTCGCCTGAAATCACAATCGGCCGGTTGCTCAATGTGTGCGGACATATTGGTACCAGCACCAGCGCATCGAGTGATGGATGAATAATCGGGCCACCGCCGGCCAGGGCATAGGCAGTAGAACCGGTCGGGGTGGCGACGATCAGACCGTCACCGCGCTGGTTATGTACATAGGTACCGTTGACGAAGGTTTCAATTTCTATCAGCTTGCCAGTGTGACCTTTTTGTAAGATGACATCATTGAAAGCATCACTTTCGGCCAGTACCTTGTTGTCGCGCACTATCTGACAATGTAATTGAAAGCGCAGATCTTCAACAAAATCACCTTGCAGTATTTTCTCCAGCATCGGTTCTACAGAATCGGCAGGGATATCTGCGAGAAAGCCAAGTCGACCCCGGTTGATACCCAACAGAGGGATATCGTAGTTCGCTACCATATGTGCGGCTCTTAGCATGGTGCCGTCACCACCGATGGCAATCGCCAGGTCAAATTGCAGCTTGCCAAAATCCTCAGGACTGACCCGTTTGTGTTCTGAACCTGGCACCAGTTCACTGCAATATTTGTCGAGAAACACCTCGATTTTACGGTTGTTCAGTACCGTGATGACGGTATTGAGTGTATCCGAAATAACCTTGGTATAACGATTGGTTATGAGTACAATTTTTTTAAACATTGCAAGGTCCGGTTGAGTGCAGGGGGTAAAAGTAGCATGTACAAGGACAGCCGCCAATCAGGTTTTAATGATAGTCCTAATGAACACTGGTTTTTTGAGAATATTTTTGTGATCATATCCCCATGACGAAACAATCCGGTAAAGATCCATTTTCCCTGTCAGAGCGTAATCTGTATTTGTTCAAGGCCCTGGTAGAGCATTTTATAAGTGATGGACAGCCGGTGGGTTCACGCACACTGGCACGGGACCTGAACATGGACCTGAGTCCGGCCTCGATTCGAAATATCATGGCCGATCTGGAAGACCTGGGATTGTTACAGTCTCCCCATACCTCCGCGGGTCGTATCCCTACAGTAAAAGGCTATCGACTGTTTGTCGACAGGATGTTGAGGGTGGATAACATCAGTTTGCAGGATATGCATCATATTGCCAGGGAACTGGAAGCCGAACAAAACATACAGATGCTGATGGAAAAGACTTCCAGTATGTTATCGGAAATTACCCAGTTGGCTGGCATAGTCACCTTGCCGCGTCCGGAAAAGCAGATACTGAAACAGATAGAATTTGTTGCCCTGAGCGATAATCGGGTGCTGGTTATCCTGATCATGAATGACAAGGAAATCCAGAACCGCGTCATCCACACGCTTAAACACTATACCCCGACAGAATTGCAGGAAGCATCTAACTTCCTGAACCAGACCTATTCTGGCAAGGATCTGGATATGGTGCGGGCCAGCCTGTTGGCTGACCTGCAAAAAATGAAAGAGGATGTGAACAAGACCATGCAAACGGCGATCGAGGTCGCAGCGTATGCGTTTACCCATGACGGGCACAAGGAGGACTATGTGCTGGCAGGTCAGACCAATCTGATGGGATTTGCCGAGCTGTCCGATGTGGACAAGCTGAAACGACTTTTCGAAAGCTTTAACCGCAAACGCGACTTGCTGCATTTGCTAGAACAGGCAGTCAATGCGAAGGGCTTGCAGATATTTATCGGTGAAGAATCCGGTTATGAAGTGCTGGATAACTGCAGTATAGTGACCTCACCTTATGAAGTGGATGGAAGAATACTCGGTGTTTTAGGGGTGATTGGACCGACCCGTATGGACTATGAAAGGATCATACCGATTGTTGATATCACCGCTAAAATGCTGGGCAGCGCCTTGAATTCTATAAATTAGTCCATATCTTTGCTGTTCCGGTGCCAAATACCTGCCGGAACAGATAATCCCAATAAGTAATCATCACGGAAAACCAGGGTTGCCATGACTGTAGACTATACGAATGAACAACAGAATGATCAGGATGCATTTGCCGCGAAAAATGCTGAAGCAGACGAGCTGCAGGATGTAAATCAGCCAGACGCGACGGCAAACCTGAGCGAACAGGAAAGTTTGCAAAAAGAGCTGGAGGCACAGACCTTGAAGGCTCAGGAAAATTTGGATCTGGCCTTGAGAACCCGGGCAGAAATGGAAAATCTGCGCAAACGGATGTTGCGTGATATCGAAAATGCGCACAAATATGCACTGGAACGTTTCGTAAATGAATTATTACCGGTGCTCGACAGTCTGGAGTTGGGAATCCAGGCCTCCGAAACTACCAATGAAATTGCCAGCTTGCGTGAAGGTATGCATTTAACCCTTAAAAAACTGGGTGATTCTCTGGAAAAGGTCGGTGTCGTCGCGATCAGCCCGGCCGGTGAAAAATTCAATCCGGAAAAACATTCCGCCGTATCAATGACCAGGGCCGAAGGGGCCGAGTCCGGCAAGGTCATTACCGTGTTGCAAAAAGGGTATGAGTTGAACGGCAGGCTGGTACGTCCGGCCATGGTGGTGGTTTCCAGCTAGGGAAACCGGCCGTTACTTCAGTTTTTTTCCGATTATTAGCCCACCGGTGACGGTTTGACTTGTATTGATCTATTGCAGCCCAAATATAAGGGGCAGCGATTAATAATCCGGTGGTAAAGATATTTAAAATTTGTATTTTCTGGAGATGATAGAGATGGGAAAGATTATAGGAATTGACCTTGGAACCACGAACTCCTGTGTGGCGGTTCTCGAAGGTGGCACCGTCAAGGTAATTGAAAACAGTGAAGGTACGCGTACCACACCGTCCATTGTGGCCTATACCGCAGAAGAGGAAGTGCTGGTCGGCCAATCTGCAAAACGCCAGTCGGTTACCAATCCGCACAATACCCTGTATGCGATCAAGCGTCTGATAGGCAGAAAGTTTACCGATGATGTCGTGCAAAAGGACATCAATATGGTTCCTTACAAGATCGTCAAGGCCGATAACGGTGATGCCTGGGTCGATGTCAAGGGCAAGAAAATGGCCCCACCAGAAATTTCGGCACGTGTATTGATGAAAATGAAAAAAACGGCTGAGGATTATCTGGGCGAAACCGTGACCGAAGCAGTCATTACCGTACCGGCCTATTTTAACGATTCACAACGTCAGGCGACCAAGGACGCAGGCAGAATTGCCGGCCTTGAAGTACGCAGGATAATCAACGAGCCGACGGCTGCTGCGCTGGCCTATGGTATGGACAAGAAAGAAGGCGATGCCAAGATTGCGGTATACGATCTGGGCGGTGGTACATTTGATATTTCCATCATTGAAATTGCCGAAGTGGATGGCGAGCATCAGTTCGAGGTGTTGTCCACCAATGGTGACACTTTCCTCGGTGGTGAAGATTTTGATATGCGCGTAATTGACTTCCTGTGTGAAGAATACAAGAAGGAACAGGGTATTGATTTGCACAATGATCCACTGGCCCTGCAGCGTCTGAAGGAAGCGGCAGAAAAAGCCAAGATTGAATTGTCCTCCAGCCAGCAGACAGACATTAACCTGCCCTATATCACTGCCGATGCAACAGGTCCGAAGCACCTGAACATCAAGCTGACCCGGGCAAAGCTGGAGTCGCTGGTAGACAAGCTGATTGAACGCACTGTGGAACCGTGTATCACCGCCTTAAAAGATGCGGGTCTGGATGCATCGGAAATCAGTGATGTGATTCTGGTTGGTGGTCAGACACGTATGCCCAAGGTGCAGGAAATTGTTAAGAAGATCTTTGGCAAGGAGCCCCGCAAGGACGTGAACCCGGATGAAGCCGTGGCCGCAGGTGCAGCCATTCAGGCCGGTGTGCTGGGTGGTGACGTAAAAGACGTGTTGTTACTGGACGTTACTCCGCTGTCGCTCGGTATTGAAACACTGGGTGGAGTCATGACCAAGTTGATTGAAAAGAATACAACCATACCGACCAAGGCACAGCAGGTGTTTTCGACCGCCGAGGATAACCAGACGGCGGTTACCATTCATGTATTGCAGGGTGAACGTGAGATGGCGGCCGGTAACAAGTCTCTGGGACGGTTCGATCTTTCTGATCTTCCTGTGGCTCGCCGGGGTATGCCACAAATTGAAGTTGCGTTCAATATTGATGCGAACGGCATACTGAATGTGTCGGCGAAAGACAAGGCAACAGGCAAGGCGCAATCGATTGTAATCAAGGCCTCCAGCGGATTGTCTGACGAAGAGATCAACAAGATGGTCAAGGATGCGGAAGCGCATGCTGAAGAAGATCGTATCGCCAGAGAAATGGTCGAGGTCAGGAACATGGCTGATAATATGATCCATGCTTCCAGAAAATCGATCGAAGAACTGGGTGACAAGGTTCAGGAATCTGAAAAGAAGGAAATAGAAGATGCCATTCGTGAACTTGAGACCAGCCTGAAAACCGATAACAAGGCAGACATTGAGGAAAAGACACGTAAGCTTACTGAAGTCAGTGGCAAGTTGGCCGAGCGGGCCTATCAGGCGGCCGCCTCTGCGGATCAGGCCAAGGCCGGTGGTAGTGCTGATGCCGCAGCAGCAGGACAACAAAAGCCAGGTGATGAAAATGTCGTAGATGCCGAGTTTGAGGAAGTTGACGACAAGAAATAACGTGTAGAATGTTCCTGTCAGGTTTAATCCGGTTCGTTTGACCAGGATTAAGTCGGGAACCCACAGCAACCATAAAAAACCGGCCCGGGGAGTTGAAAATACTCTTCCGGGCCTGTTTGTGAGAAAAGGCAAGCATAATCAGTATGTCAAGCAAGCGTGATTACTATGAAGTCCTGGGCGTACAAAAAAACGCCACGGATGCCGAATTGAAAAAAGCCTATCGTCGTCTGGCGATGAAATATCATCCTGACCGCAATCCGGATGACAAGGGCGCTGAAGAAAGTTTCAAGGAGGTCAAGGAAGCCTATGAAATCCTTTCCGATGAACGTAAACGTTCAGCTTACGATCAGTTTGGTCATGCCGGAGTAGAGGGTGGCATCGGTGGTGGTCAACATGCTGGCGCCGGTGGCTTCGGTGATATATTCGAAAGTGTGTTTGGCGATATCTTCGGTGGAGGTCGGGCTGGTGGCGAGCGGGTTTTCCGTGGTTCGGATCTGCGCTATGACCTGGAGCTGTCACTGGAAGATGCAGTTAACGGTTCCACCACCAAAATCCGTGTGCCCAGACTGGTTGGTTGTCAGGTGTGTAATGGTAGCGGTGCCAAAAAAGGGTCGGCTCCGGTCAAATGTACCACCTGTGATGGCATGGGCCAGGTCAGGATGCAGCAGGGATTTTTCTCGGTGCAGCAAACCTGTCCGAAATGTCGTGGTAATGGCAAGATCATCACCGATCCCTGTACGTCCTGCCGCGGTAATGGCCGGATCAGGGAAGACAAGACCATCTCGGTCAAGGTCCCCCCCGGTGTTGATACTGGCGATCGGATCCGCTTGACCGGAGAGGGAGAAGCCGGCGAAAAAGGCGGGCCTTCCGGTGATTTATATGTGCATGTCATCGTCAAGGATCATCCGATTTTCGCTCGGGAGGGTACCAACCTGTCGTGTGATGTACCTATCAGCTTTACCATGGCCGCACTGGGCGGTGAGATTGAGGTACCAACACTTGAAGGCAAGGTTAGTCTGAAAATTCCGGCTGAAACCCAGAGTGGGAAGCTGTTTCGTCTGAAAAACAAAGGTGTTCGTTCTGTACGTGCGACCAACAAGGGGGATTTGATTTGCCGGGTGGTGGTCGAAACTCCGGTGAATCTGGATAAGCGCCAGAAAGAGCTGCTGCAGGACTTTGAGCGCTCAATGGAACACGACAATAAGAAGCACAGTCCGAAGTCACGTTCCTGGCTGGACGGCGTGAAAGAATTTTTTGAAAATATGGCCCCGTAACAAAGGGGCTTGTCGCCTGAGGTCTGTTACGACAGACTGGCGGCCAGAACTCTGCAATCAGGATCACTCACATGACAACAAGAATAGCAGTTGCCGGCGCTGCTGGCCGTATGGGCAAGGCGATACTTGAAGTTTGCGCACAGACTGAAGGCGTGCAACTGACCGCTGCCATTGAACATGCCGCATCATTAAATCTCGGACAGGATTCGGGTGTGGTGGCCGGAATTGGTGCGAACGGAGTTCCGATTGTTGCAGACCTGTCTGCCGTAATTAACCAGTTCGATGTGTTGATAGACTTTACCTTACCCGAAGCCACACTGGCCAATCTCAAGCTGTGTCAAGCTGCCGGTAAACGTGTGGTCATCGGCACAACCGGGCTAAACGACAGCCAGAAGCAACAGATAAGTGCTACCAGTGCGGACGTGGCCATCATGCAATCACCGAACATGAGTATTGGTGTGAATCTGTGTTTTAAATTGACCCAGCTGGCCGCCAGTATCATTGGCGAAAATTCCGATATCGAAATTATCGAAGCACATCATCGTATGAAAAAGGATGCGCCATCCGGAACAGCTGTGCGTCTGGGTGAAATCATTGCCGAGACACTCGGTCGCGATCTGAAAGAGTGTGCAGTCTATGGCAGGGAAGGGATTACTGGTGAGCGTGATCGCAAAACCATAGGTTTTGAAACGATCCGTGCCGGTGATATTGTCGGCGATCACACGGTCATGTTTGCATCCTTTGGTGAACGCGTGGAAATCACGCACAAGGCCTCCAGTCGTCATGCGTTTGCCAGCGGAGCTGTACATGCCGCACGCTGGTTAATGAACAAACACAGCGGGCTCTATGATATGCAGGATGTACTGGGCTTGCGTTCCGACCGTTAAACGTTGTTTTTCTTAGCAGATTTAATTCAGTTAACAACCGGCATCAGCCGGTCTTCCAGTCGTTCCAGCCGATACCCACGATCCTTGTAATAATAGGCAACCACCATTCTGTGTGCATTGAAGAAGTCGTTCAGTTCCATGATTTCATTGCGTCCATCAAGGCGGGTAATCAGCCAGCTAATAGCCGGGTCGCCAATCAGGTTGGCCGGTAGTATTCCCTGAGGTTCAGATTCGCGAATAATTACCACGCCGGTCATTGGTGTGACGGATCGAGACGGGTTGTACCAGTTACCTGTATCGACCGTAATCGCCTCGGGTGTGACATGGATAAATTCATGTTTTACCGATGGAAGGATGGCTGCTGCAATGACCAGACTGGCCAGTAGACAAACCATAGCAATACGCCCCGTCAGGGTTTTACGCCAGATCAGTGCAACTATCAGACTACCAAAGACCAGAAAACCTAGCAGTCCCCCCCAGGCCCACAATCGCTCTTCGGTACTGGCAACCAGCATGCTGCCATCCAGGTTGACAGAAATACTCGCTGCATAGAATTTATGTAGTAAAGAATCTATCAAGGGTTAAACTTGTCATTATCAGAAAAAATAGTGTATTAATGTGTGCAAACAGGAGTTTACGGTTCCAGTTGGCACAATACAACCGCATGGCGATTGTAAGGGGCAGGATGAAAGTAAGCGATGACCAATAACAATATAGTGCAAAACATCACCGATAAGTTGGGACTGGTGATGAGTGGAGGTGGTGCACGCGCCGCCTATCAGGTCGGCTTTTTGCGCAGCCTGTCACGCCACCATCCGGATCTGGATTTCCCCATTATCACCGGTGTGTCTTCCGGAGCAATCAATGCGGCCTATCTGGCGAACGAATCCGGATCATTACTCGATAAGGTAGATAGATTGGTCGATATCTGGAGCGGTCTGACAATCGATCATGTGTTCCGGGTAGATTCACCTTCAATTGCCCGACACGTGTTTAGTTGGGGACTGCGCATGTTAACCGGTGGTGCCACCAATCCGGTGACGGCCCGCAGTCTGGTTGATACCGGTCCGATACGAAATATGCTCACCAGCATACTCAAGCCGGAAGATGGCAAATTGACTGGCATTGCCAGAAATATCCTTGAGAGAAAACTGAAGGCCATTTCAATTACAGCCTCCAGTTATACAACCGGACAGTCCATCAGCTGGGTACAGGGAGCCGATGTGAAGCCATGGCAACGAGCACATCGTAAGAGTGTTGCTGCAGATATCACCATTGATCATATTATGGCTTCCGCATCGTTACCGATGTTTTTTCCTTCAGTTTATGTCAACGGCAGCTGGTACGGTGACGGAGGTATCCGTCTGACAGCCCCCTTGTCACCGGCGATCCATATGGGTGCAACCCGTCTGCTGGCCATCTCGACACGTCATGTTCCAAGCCCGGCTGAGCTTGCGTCCAGAACAGCACGCATTGATGACTATCCGTCACCGGCAAAAGTGATGGGAGCCATGTATAACGCGGTATTTCTCGATGTATTTGAAAATGATGCATTAAGGCTTGAGCGTGTGAACTCACTGATTCGGCATTTACCGGCGGACAAATGCGAAGGTCTGGTTCCGGTCAAATTACTGATGCTACGTCCCTCTGAAGATCTGGGTAATCTGGCTGCACGCTATGAACCGCAACTGCCAGGACCGTTCCGCTTTATGACCCGCAGCTGGGGTACACGCGAATCTCGATCCACGGATATGTTGAGTCTGGTGATGTTTCAGTCAGATTATATCCAGCATCTGATTGAAATGGGTGAACGGGATGCGGATGCCAGAATGGAAGAAATAGCCAGTTTTCTGAAATCCTGAGTCAGTACAAATCCGCAACAGAACAGCTTTTGCACTGTTTTGGATGCTAAATGCCCAAATCTGGTGCGCATAAAATTTTCATTGTGATCGACTTCCGCTGGTGGAATATTATCCCTACATAATTTTGGATTAGTTGATTCTCATACCAATGGATCGCTTCAGTAAATATGAGGCTGAACTGGCAATTCGCACAATAGGTATAACGTTCTCCGTTTACAGCGAAGGTGAGAACATAGACCGCGAAAGGGCTTACGACATTGTTCCCCCGTCACCCCGCAGAGTGAACCGCTTAATGTCGAGCAGAGGCTCATGCAACGGTTGATGGCGCTGAATCACTTTGTTCAGGACGTTTATAACAGCGAAAAAATTATCAAGCACAAGGTTATCCATCAGGAAATACTGGCCACCTCAAAAAACTATCGCAAGGAATGCGAAGAAATTAATCTGATGTTTGGTGTATGTGCGCATATATGTGGAGGCGATCTGGTTCGACACACTGAAAAGTATTATTCCCGATAATGAAGGAACGTTTCTTCAAGACAATGACTGTCCTTGATGTTACTTCGTGCGAAATAACAGTCGGGCAAAATCTTCCTGTGTATCGATATCGAATTCTGCTTCAGGTATCGGAACATGAATTACATTACTAGCGAGACTGGACAGGATTTTTTTTGCACCCTGATCGCCGGTCAGTTTCAAAATTTGATCGAAGTATAGTCTGGGTATAATGGCCGGCACGCCGGCTGTATCGGCATAGTTGCTGGCAATGATCTTGTCCGGATGTTTAAACCATGCTTCTCTTAATAACTCGATGTGGCGTGACTCAATCAAGGGTTGATCGCATAACAGTATCAATACCGCATCATAATCCTGGGGCAAACTGCCTATCGCCAGCGTCAGTGAACTGGCCATACCACTTTGCCAGTCTTCGTTGACAATGTTGGTCACCTTGTATGCTGCAATATTGCGCTGACATTTGGTGTGCTTGGGACCATGCACAACCATAACTCTTTCCTGAGCAATCTCGCAGGCCAGCTGCACACAACGGCGAAGCAGGCTAATACCATTAAATTCGAGCAACTGTTTCAATGCGCCAAACCGGGTTGAGCCACCAGCCGCGAGTACAATGCAGCCCAGATTGTAGCTCGCGTTTGTCTCGGACGATTCCTGATTCATTGCGGCCAGATGACCACCGTGGCGCTGGTTCATCACTGCCTGTATTTCCGCAACAAGTGAACAGGCGATTTCTTCCGGTAATTCGCCACCGATATCCAGACCAACCGGACCATATACCCTGTCCTGAATCTGGCGCGTCAATTCCTTGCCGGCCGTGCGTAACATTTCCTTGCGACGGGCAGTAGGCCCCAGCAGACCAATATAGCGCAGGCCAGGGTGTGACAATTGCTGGAGATAACGCAGATCGTATTCATATTTATGTGTCATTAACACGACGGCATGAACCGTATCCAGATTGACACGGTCAGCGAGCTGTTCCGGTGTGGCACGGATGACATGCTGTGCATCCGGAAATTTTTCAGGCTTGCAGTAATTGTCACGATAATCGACTAGCGTCACTTCCCAACCGAGCACTCTTGCCAGTCGGGTAACCGGGACAGCATCCGGACCACCACCGATGATCAGTAATTGCACAGGCAGATTGATACGCGAGAAAAACGCCTGCACTTGTCTACCATCAAGATCGATTTCATGTAGTTGGGGCTTGCCAGTAGACAGGGTATCAGTCGCCGTATCAATCAATTCAGTCGGTGGGCTATATTCAATCGGGATCTTGTCTGAATCACCGAACAGATAATGTCGGGTATGGGTACTGTCACTCCCAATGCCCTCCAGTATCGTGATGCAGACACAGGCTGTACGGGATTGCAGTGCTGTTTCAAACAGGGCCAACGGCAGATAATCCTGGTCGATTGTTACGAATTCCAGCCAGATCCGAACGGCACCATTGCAGCCCAGACCCAGACCCCAGATCAGATCTTCCGGTGCACGCATATCATAAAACAATTCTATTGGCTGCCGGCTGTCAAATACCAGGTAAGCGTGTTCAAGCAAATCAGACTCGAAGCATCCTCCACCAAGTAGTCCACAATATTTCCCGGAGCGTGAGATCAACATTCTGGCACCGGCCTTGCGATATGTTGATCCCTGGGTCTCAACGATTGTGGCCAGCACAAACTCCTGTTCAGTCAGTTTAAGCGACTGATAAGAGCTGATTATTCCGGTTAGGCTTGAGTGCATCATAGACGTTGACAGGTTTTGAACAGGTATGGATCGATGGCTAGTAAGTTGTGTGGATCATGTAGTGGTTAAAAACCGGCTAACCTGTTCTAGTAGTCGCCGAGACGTTCCAGTGCCTGCGCCGCCACTTCAACGCCCTGGTCTGCCGCCTGTTTATACCACCGTTTGGCTTCGATGATATTGGGTTTGATTCCCCTGCCTTTGGAATAAATCAACCCCAGATTATATTGTGCATTCGGTTCTCCCGCTTCTGCGGCCTTGCGATACCAGTGATACGCTTCCACGTCATCCCGTTCGACACCCATGCCTTTTCCATACATAAAAGCGAGTGCCATCTGTGCCTTGATGTGGTCACGGTCTGCCGCTTTTTTCAGCCAGGTATAAGCCTCGGCATGGTTCTGGGTGATGCCGTTACCATCCATATACATCTGTCCGAGCATATACATCGAATTTAGATTGCTGCGTTTGGCAGCACGCAGACACCAGGTAAAGGCGGCACGTGCGTCTTTATCAACTCCGATGCCCTTGGTATACATGGAGGACAGGGCAATCTGGGCAGTGACATCACCGGCTTCCGCCGCCTTGCTATACCATTTGAAGGATTTTTCAAAATTCTGTTTTACGCCACGACCTTTGGCGTAAATGACGCCGAGATTGTATTGCGAATTAACATGGCCCTGTTCTGCTGCCATCTGGTACCACTTGGTAGCGGTAAGTTCATCTTTTTCAACTTCCAGCCCTTTGGCGTACATATAGGCCAAAGTAGCTTGCGACTCGGCATCTCCCATCTCTGCATTGGCCATCACATCTTCGACTGTGTTTGATATTCGTGAGTTCGGTTGTGATTTGGAAACAGGTTCTTCATTATGGCGGCTGCGTACAGAAAATTCAGAAAGCCATTCCGTGATAGTTTGTGGCCGATCCTGACGATTAAATTTCATTGCATGATCAATTGCCTGCAGCAAAGGTTCGGAGTAACGCTTTGCGCCAATCTCGAGTGCGGATACATAACTGTCACGGGTAGTGATACTGATGGCCGTGCTGCGATCGATTGCATCGGTCGGTGGTACGCCCGCGATGGATCGGAACATGGTTGCGCCGAGTGCGTAGATATCGGTCCACGGCCCCTGTTCATCTTCACGGGTATTGTACTGTTCGATTGGAGCATAACCCTTGGAAAAAATGCTGGTCATTGAATTCTTGCCTTGTTCCAGGGCCTGACGAGCCGAACCGAAATCCAGTAATACCGGTTCACCGTCAACCCGTATAAAAATATTGGCTGGCTTGATATCACGGTGAATAAAGCCATGTGCATGGACCAGCTTCATTCCATCGATGATCGGGAACATGACGGTTTCGATATCTGCTTCATCCAGCATCTTGCGACGGCTAAGTATGTCCTGCAAGCTTTCGCCTAATTCATAATCCATGACCATATAGGCGGTGTTATTACTCTTGAAAACGTTGCGGACACGGACGATATTCGGATGTTCAAACTGGGCCAGCGTGCGTGCCTCTTCTATGAACCGTTCCAGACCCCACGCATAGCGTTCCTCATGGGCGGACGAGATAGCTACGACTGAATTGTCGCCGGCGCGGGTAGCCAGATCGACAGGCATGTATTCCTTGATAGCTACCTCATGATCCAGATTTCTGTCATATGCGATGTAGGTGATACCAAATCCACCTTGCCCCAGGATTTCACGAAATCCGTACCAGTGCAGCTCAAACCCCGGAGGAAGAGCATTCAGGTGCTTGTTTTTACTGGATTTCTTTGCCATTAGCGACAGTGATCCGCATGGATGAATGTGGGATTGACTTCAGAACTACTGTTCTTGTGCGAGCAGGAGCACTGATAAATCCGCATGAAATATAGCGTTTTTTGGTTGCGGGTGACAGTGCTTATTCCTTATTCCGCTGGGCCACACGGTAAGTGAGTATGAAATGCCGAACAAACTGAGCGTGAGGTGGTCGTGCTTCTACCTACAATTGCACCCACAGTGCTTGACCATCATTTATGGTTTCAACACGGGTCAGTGACCGGTTAAGACAGGGTCCATGGATACATAAACCATCTTCAATCCGGAATAAGGCGCCATGGGTCGAACATTGCAGTAGTGTACCGGTTGCATCCAGAAACCGGTTGGGCTCCCAATCCAGACTGGCACCCGTGTGTGGGCAGCTGTTTACATAGGCATAATAATGCCCCTGATAGTTCACCACGAAGATTAGTCTGGTGCCCCCTGTCGTTTCTAACCTGAAGTCCAGTGTATTGCCCGGTGCAATGTCATTCAGGTGGCAAAGCCGAAGTTTGCCTTCTGTGGTTGTTTGTATCATTTTATGTAATCTACATAGACATGAAATGGTTAACTTAAGTACAATTTCACCTAAATCTCATCCGACGGGAGTTAATCATGCGATTACTCCCGTTTTATTTGTAAAAATCGTGTAAAACCTTATTGTTGCGTTCATTCGGACTCATGGCAATGAGTGTCGGTTAAAATCTGGAGAATAAAGTGAGTCATACGGCCTTGTTGGCACTGGAAGATGGCAGTCTGTTCTATGGGCAGTCTGTTGGAGCATCCGGAAAATCCGCAGCAGAGGTGGTTTTTAATACATCGATGACCGGTTATCAGGAAATCCTGACCGATCCCTCTTACTACCAGCAAATTGTGACCATGACCTATCCACACATAGGTAACACCGGTACCAACACTGAAGACGAAGAATCTTCCCGGGTCTATGCGAGTGGTCTTATCATCAAACAATTACCCATTTTGCACAGCAACTGGCGATCCACAAAACCGCTGGATGTTTATCTGCGTGAAAAAAATGTGGTGGCGATTGCCGACATTGACACGCGCCGTCTGACCCGAATACTGCGGGACAAGGGCGCACAGAACGGTTGTATTATTACCGGTGATAATCCGGATGTGGCAGAAGCACTGGCTGCCGCACGTGCATTTCCCGGACTTAAAGGCGCGGATCTGGCAAAAGCTGTGACAACCAATGTCGCATACGATTGGAGTGAGGGTACATGGTCGCTGGAGCCTGCCAAAAAGGAGGCTGCGGCAACTCCACGCTGGAATGTGGTCGCCTATGACTTTGGTATGAAACGGAATATCCTGCGTATTCTTGTTGATCTGGGTTGCAAGGTGACGGTCGTACCAGCGAAAACGTCGGCCAGTGAAGTGCTCGCACGCAAACCGGATGGCGTTTTCCTGTCAAATGGCCCCGGTGATCCGGATCCTTGCGATTATGCGATTGCTGCTATACGCGAATTTCTGAACGTGGGTATCCCGGTATTTGGAATTTGTCTGGGACACCAGCTGTTGTCGCTGGCCGCAGGTGCGAAGACTGAAAAGATGAAATTTGGTCATCATGGTGCCAATCATCCGGTGCAGGATCTTGCCAATAACCAGGTCTACATTACCAGTCAGAACCATGGCTTTGCTGTAAACGAATCCAGTCTGCCCGCAGATCTGCTACCTACACACCGCTCCCTGTTTGATGGCTCCTTACAGGGTGTACATCATCGCAGCCGACCTGCGTTTGGCTTTCAGGGGCATCCTGAAGCCAGTCCGGGGCCACATGATATCGGTTATTTATTCGGGCACTTTATTGAACTGATGGAACAGGTATCCACAGGCAAGGGAAATGTCAAAAGCAAGGGAAAAGTCTAGATGCCAAAGCGTACTGATATTAAAAGTGTCCTGATAATCGGCGCAGGTCCTATCGTTATTGGTCAGGCCTGTGAGTTTGATTATTCTGGTGTGCAGGCCTGTAAGGCCCTGCGCGATGAAGGTTATCGAATCATTCTGGTCAATTCGAACCCAGCCACCATCATGACAGATCCGGACATGGCTGATGCGACATATATTGAGCCGGTACGCTGGCAGACAGTCGAGAAAATTATTGAAAAAGAAAGACCGGATGCCTTGTTGCCAACCATGGGTGGACAGACCGCGCTGAACTGTGCGCTGGATCTGGCGCGTCATGGGGTGCTGGAAAAATACAATGTCGAATTGATTGGTGCCAGCCGTGAAGCCATCGACAAGGCTGAGGACCGGGAGAAGTTCAAACAAGCGATGCAGAAGATCGGTCTGAATATGCCGTATTCGATCCTGGCCCACAATATGGACGAGGCGAAACAGGCGATGGCGCAGATTGGTTTCCCCATCATTATCCGACCTTCGTTTACACTCGGCGGCAGCGGCGGCGGTATTGCCTATAACAAGGAAGAGTTTTTTGCGATAGTGGAGCGCGGACTGGAGGCCTCACCAACCAGTCAGGTGCTGTTGGAGCAATCAGTCATTGGCTGGAAAGAGTATGAAATGGAAGTTGTCAGGGATAGCAAGGACAACTGTATCATTATTTGCTCGATAGAGAATCTGGACCCGATGGGTATGCATACCGGTGACTCAATCACGGTTGCGCCGGCACAAACCTTGACCGACAAGGAATACCAGATAATGCGTAATGCCTCGATTGCGGTGTTGCGTGAAATCGGTGTGGATACCGGTGGTTCCAACGTGCAGTTTGCCATCAATCCGGCGAATGGTCAGATGATCATTATCGAGATGAATCCGCGTGTATCGCGTTCCTCTGCGCTGGCGTCTAAAGCGACCGGTTTCCCGATTGCCAAGGTTGCGGCCAAGCTGGCAGTTGGCTATACGCTGGATGAATTGAAAAATGAGATTACCGGTGGTGCCACACCGGCATCGTTTGAGCCAACCATTGATTACGTGGTTACCAAGATCCCGCGCTTTACCTTTGAGAAGTTTCCTAAGGCCGATGACAGGATTACCACGCAGATGAAATCGGTTGGTGAGGTAATGGCGATTGGCCGCACTTTCCAGGAGTCGTTACAGAAGGCCTTGCGTGGACTGGAAACCGGTATCGACGGATTTGTTGAGCGGGCCGTGCTGACACAGGAAGACGTGATGGAAACGGTGCAGGCCAATGTGCGTGTTGCCCGTGCAGATCGGCTGTTATATGTCGGTGATGCATTCCGTCTGGGCATGACGCTCGAGCAGGTTCATGATTTGAGCCATATCGATCCGTGGTTCCTGTCCCAGATTGAAGATTTGATAAGTGAAGAAAAACAATTGCAGAGTGAGTCGCTCGCCACGATGAGTGCGGAGCGTCTGAGATCGTTGAAGAAAAAGGGGTTTGCAGATTCACGGATTGCCCGTCTGTTAAAGGTCGAGGAAGCGGCCGTGCGGAAGTTGCGATACAGGACAAATGTGTTACCAGTTTATAAACGGGTTGACTCCTGTGCCGCTGAGTTTGCTGCCACCACCGCCTATTTGTATTCCACCTATGAAGAGGAGTGTGAGGCTGCGCCAACTGATCGTAAAAAGGTTGTAATTCTCGGCGGTGGGCCGAACCGGATTGGACAGGGAATTGAGTTTGATTATTGCTGCGTACAGGCAGCGATGGCAATGCGTGAAGTCGGTTATGAATCGATTATGATCAATTGTAATCCAGAAACTGTCTCGACTGACTACGATACCTCGGATCGTTTGTATTTCGAACCGTTGACGCTGGAAGATGTGCTTGAAGTTATCCGTGTTGAAAAACCGGTGGGTGTGATAGTACAGTTTGGTGGCCAGACACCGCTGAAGCTGGCCAGAGCGCTGGAAGCTGCCGGAGCACCGATCATTGGGACTACCCCGGACTGTATTGATCTGGCGGAAGACCGTGAACGCTTTCAGATGTTTTTAAATGAACTCGGTTTACGTCAGCCACCCAACCGGACGGCTCGCACGATTGAACAGGCCATCAGTCATGCTGTGGAAATCGGGTATCCGCTGGTGGTGCGTCCTTCCTATGTTCTGGGTGGCCGTGCGATGGAGATCGTTTATTCAGAGGCCGATCTACGTCGCTATATGAATGAGGCCGTGTCTGTTTCCAATGATTCGCCCGTGTTGCTGGATCGGTTTCTTGACGATGCAATTGAGGTGGATGTTGACGCAATTGCAGATGGTGTCGACGTGGTCATCGGCGGCATCATGGAACATATTGAACAGGCCGGCATTCATTCCGGTGACTCTGCCTGTTCCTTGCCGCCCTATAGTCTGAGCGCCAGTGTGCAGCAGGAACTGACCGAACAGGTAATAAAAATGGCGAAAGGTTTGAAAGTGGTTGGTCTGATGAACACACAGTTTGCCATACAGGGTGAACATATTTATGTGCTTGAAGTTAACCCGCGCGCATCCAGAACGGTACCGTTTGTTTCCAAGGCCACCAATGTCCCGCTCGCACGCATCGCCGCCAAATGTATGGTGGGTGAGTTACTCAGTAAACAAGGTATAGACAAGGTAAAAACACCTTCCTACTATTCGGTGAAGGAAGCGGTATTTCCGTTTATCAAATTCCCGGAAGTGGATCCCTTGCTCGGCCCGGAAATGAAATCGACCGGTGAGGTGATGGGAGTTGGTGCGAACTTTGGCGAGGCCTATGCAAAATCACAGCTGGGTGCCGGAGAGATCCTGCCGGAACACGGTCTGGCATTTATCAGTGTGCGTGACAGCGATAAGAAACAGGCGCTGAAAATTGCTTCGGAATTACATAAACTGGGCTTTACCCTGTGTGCAACCCATGGAACCGCAAGTGCAATTCGTGACAGTGGTATCGAATGTCGGGGTGTGAACAAGGTGAGAGAAGGGCAGCCACACATCGTTGATATGCTTAAAAATGACGAGATTGATTTCATTGTAAACACCACAGAAGGCAAAAAGGCAGTTACGGATTCGGACAAAATCCGGCGTACAGCCTTACAACATAAGGTGTTTTACACCACGACCATGGCGGGCGCTTCGGCAACTATTCAGGCGTTGAAAAACCCGGGTGCAGGTAAGGTCAATTGTTTGCAGGAATTACACACAGGTAAAATCAGATGAGTATCCCATTGACGGCCAAGGGTGCAGAAAGACTGCGTGAACTGGTTTCGCGCCTTAAATCAGTGGACCGCCCGCAGGTGATTGCTGCCATTGCTGAAGCTCGTGCACACGGAGACCTGAGTGAGAATGCTGAATATCATGCTGCCAGGGAACAGCAAAGTTTCATCGAGGGCAGGATTAGTCAGCTGGAATTTGTCCTGGCCGAAGCACAGGTAATAGATGTGAGTTTAATTGAGTCAGCCAACAGGATAGTATTTGGTGCAACGATAAAACTGCTCAATCTGAAAAATGAAATTGAAGTTACCTATCAGATAGTCGGAGAGGAGGAAGCGAATCTCAACCTGGGTCTGATCTCTGTCAACTCCCCGATTGCAAGAGCGCTTATCGGTAAGGAATTGAACGATGAAGTGCAGGTGCACGCTCCTGGAGGCGTAAACGAATATGAAATACTGGATATTCAGTATATCTAGTTAAAATACGCAGCAGATAAATACATCTGGCTGAAAATTGCAGTATCCCATAGTTAGTGTCTGGATATTTCCAGGCTTTCATCAGCTTGCAGGTCATCGTTCAGTTGCAATGACCTGTGACTCCCACGGGCGAGTTGCAAATGAAAAGTGACAAACGTTGGTTGCAGCGACAAAACAGTGACCCTTACGTAAAGCAGGCCAGGAATTCCAGTTATCGTTCCCGGGCGGTATATAAACTCCAGCAGATTGATCAGCGAGACAAACTGTTTCGCCCCGGGCAACTTGTCGTCGATCTGGGTGCAGCTCCGGGTAGCTGGTCACAATACGTGGCAGAAAAAATACTACCTTCTGGCAAACTGATCGCGCTCGATATACTGGAAATGCAGCCTATCAAGGACGTCGAATTTATCCAGGGTGACTTTACCGAGCAATCGGTATTTGACCAGTGTCTGCAAAGTCTGGGTGGCAAGCGGGCAGACCTTGTAATTTCAGATTTAGCACCCAATCTAACCGGTATACGCGACACGGATCAGGCCAGAAGCATGTATCTGTCTGAATTGGTGCTGGATTTCGCCAGCCGGGTGCTGACTCAACACGGCAGTTTATTGTTAAAAGTATTTGAAGGTTCGGGTATGGAGCAGTTCAAACGTAGCCTTAGTGAGCAATTTCAAAAGGTTAGTGTACGAAAACCGGATGCCTCCCGGGCAGCCTCCCGAGAGTTTTATATCCTGGCTCGCCGTAATTAGAGTATAATTTTTTTCAACAATCGGTAACACTTATTGATGGAGTAATGAATTGAACGATTTCGCTAAAAATCTGGTGTTATGGGTAATTATCGCGCTGGTGTTGATGATGGTATTCCGCAATTTTGGAACGCCAACGGCTAATGCGAACGTGCCTTACTCGCAGTTCATTGCCAATGTGAAAACCGGCCGTGTAGGTTCTGTCACTATTGAAGGCAATACCATAAGTGGTGACTTGACGGACGGCTCACGGTTTACCAGCTACAGTCCCGAGACCAGTAATGAGGCGCTGATAGGCACCTTGCTGGAAAATAACGTCGAAATTCTGGGATCTGCTCCACGCAATTCATTCTGGGCGCAGGCCTTAATCTCATGGTTTCCGATCCTGCTCCTGCTGGGAATCTGGATTTACTTCATGCGACAGATGCAAGGTGGTGGCAGTGGTCGCGGCGCCTTGTCATTTGGAAAAAGTCGCGCTCGCTTGCTGGGTGAGGACCAGGTAAGGGTCACGTTTAATGATGTGGCTGGCGTTGAAGAAGCCAAAGAGGAAGTGTCCGAGTTGGTCGAGTTTCTGCGTGATCCGTCCAAGTTCCAGAAACTGGGGGGCAAGATCCCTTCCGGTGTATTGATGGTGGGTTCACCCGGTACCGGCAAGACCTTGTTGGCCAGAGCCATTGCCGGCGAAGCCAAGGTACCTTTTTTCACCATTTCCGGATCTGATTTTGTTGAAATGTTTGTCGGTGTCGGTGCGTCGCGTGTACGTGATATGTTTGAGCAGGCGAAAAAACATGCACCTTGCATTATCTTTATAGATGAAATTGATGCGGTTGGTCGTCATCGTGGTGCCGGACTGGGTGGTGGCCATGACGAACGTGAACAGACCCTGAACCAGTTGCTGGTTGAGATGGATGGATTTGAAGGTACCGAAGGTGTCATCGTCATCGCAGCAACCAACCGTCCGGATGTACTGGATCCTGCCTTGTTGCGTCCAGGTCGTTTCGACAGACAGGTTGTAGTGCCTTTGCCGGACATACGTGGTCGCGAACAGATTATAAAGGTACATATGCGCAAGGTAGCGCTTGGCAATGATGTCGAGCCGAATGTGATTGCACGTGGTACACCCGGATTTTCAGGTGCCGATTTAGCCAATCTGGTTAATGAAGCGGCGCTGTTTGCCGCACGTGGCAACAAGAAATTTGTCGAGATGGAAGACTTTGAGCGTGCGAAGGACAAGGTGATGATGGGGGCTGAGCGCCGCTCAATGGTGATGAGTGATGAAGAAAAGAAACTCACCGCCTACCATGAGGCTGGACACACGATTGTCGGTCGTTCGATGCCAGGACATGATCCTGTCTATAAGGTTTCAATTATCCCGCGTGGACGGGCTCTGGGTGTGACCATGTTTCTGCCAGAAGCGGATCGTCTGAGTTACAGCAAGAAATTTCTGGAGAGTCAGTTATGCAGCCTGTTTGGTGGCCGCATTGCTGAAGGCCTGATTTTTGGTGCGGACGCCGTCACTACCGGTGCTTCCAATGATATCCAGCGTGCAACCAGTATTGCTCGCAATATGGTCACCAAGTGGGGCCTGTCGGAAAAACTGGGACCACAAACATACAGCGAGGAAGATGGTGAGGTTTTCCTGGGACACTCGGTAACCAAGCACAAGGAAATTTCGGATGAAACAGCGCGTATTATCGATTCGGAAATTCGCGAAATTATCGACCGCAATTACAGACGGGCCGAGACCATTTTGCGCGATAACCTGGACAAGCTGCATCTGATGGCTGAAGCGTTAATAAAATATGAAACGCTGGATACCAACCAGATAGACGACATCATGGAAGGTCGTGTTGCCAGGACGCCTTCAGGCTGGGATGATGATAATGATATCCCCGGTTCTCTGGGAAAGAAAAGCAGGCGTACTTCCAGAAAGAACGTGTCTGAATCGAGGGATGAACCGGGTCGTGGATCAGATGATCCTCCTGTGGTTGATCCCGCCAAACCGGTCTAGTCAAAAAACGGCTCTGCATTGCCAGTAATGGCAGGAATGCTCCCTGTAGTGTTGCTGATGCAGCTGTCAGAACCCCGTTTGTGGCCCGTATGAAAAAATATTTTGGTACAGACGGTATTCGTGGCAGGGTCGGGCAGCACCCCATTACACCGGATTTTGTCATGAAGCTGGGCTGGGCTGCAGGCCGGGTTCTGGCGAGAAATGGCGATGGTCCGGTATTGATAGGCAAGGATACACGCCTGTCCGGTTATATGTTCGAATCCGCACTCGAAGCTGGTCTGTCAGCCGCTGGTGTGAATGTACGATTACTCGGGCCTGTCCCTACACCCGCGATAGCCTTTTTGACCCGAAATACACATGCGCAGGCGGGCATTGTGATCAGTGCCTCCCACAATCCCTACTATGATAATGGCCTGAAATTTTTTTCAGGACAGGGTCTCAAGCTGGCGGACGATATCGAGCTGGCGATAGAAGCCGAGCTGGAGTTACCCCTGGAGTTTGTTGAATCGGGCAAACTAGGCAAGGCCAGCCGAATTACTGATGCACCCAGACGTTACATCGAATATTGCAAAAGCAAACTGGATTCGGCTTCAGGTCTGAAGGGCCTGCATATCGTCGTTGACTGCGCCCATGGCGCTGCCTATCGGGTAGCCCCCAGTGTCTTTGAGGAACTGGGTGCCAGATTGCATGTGATTGGCGCAGAGCCAGATGGAACCAATATTAATGATGGTTACGGTGCTACCAGTACCGCCAATCTGCAAAAAGCGGTGCTGGAAAAAAATGCCGATTTGGGTATTGCGCTGGATGGGGATGGTGATCGTCTGATCATGGTTGATCATACCGGAGCAATAGTAGACGGTGACGAGCTACTCTATATCATTGCTAAAAACAGCCTGCAAAACATTCAAGGTGGAATTGTGGGTACACAAATGAGTAATCTCGGTATGGAACTGGCGATACGCCAGCTGGGACTGGCATTTCACCGTGCCCAGGTGGGAGATCGGTATGTCATGGATATGCTGAACGAACATAAACTGGTTCTCGGCGGTGAGGCATCCGGCCATATCATCAATCTGAACCTTTCAACGGCTGGAGACGGTATCATTTCTGCCTTGCAGGTACTGGATGCGATGATTAACTCCGCCAGTACCCTGCATAGTCTTAAGCAGGGTATGACCAAATACCCGCAAAAACTGGTTAATATAAAATTAACGCGCAGTGTAAAGCTGTCAGAATTCGCTGAACTTGGCAGTCTGGTTAGTGAGGCCGAAAAGCAGCTGGGTAAGGAAGGCCGGGTATTGCTGCGTGCCTCGGGCACGGAACCGTTGATCAGGGTGATGGTCGAAGGTCGGGACAAGGAACTGGTGGACAGACTCGCGCACGGTCTGGCAGAACAGCTTGAAAGGCTGATTTTGAAACAAAGTAATTAGTCTGCCGTTGTAAATCAGGTTTGCGGTGTTCTTATCTTAATTTACAATAGGCCGCTTGTCCGATTAGCCGCAGTCATTGCTGGATAGTCAGTCGCCGGGATCGCCGGAAGTAAGCAGATAACTCACACTTGAAGCTGTATCTGTCTGATGTTATTTCCGGTAACAAATAATGTTGCTTGCATCATTTTTATATAGGTTAACAAATGAAAAAAAGAATTCTCATAGCAGACAAGATTGCTACGGATGGTGTTGATTATCTGAAAAGCCTGCCCGGTTTTGAAGTCGATGTCGCGCATGGTCTGGATGAAGCCGGACTCTGTGAAAAGATTCCTGGCTATGATGCCGTACTGGTGCGCAGTGGCGTGAAGATTACTGCCAAGGTAATAGCGGCTGCTGACAAGCTGGTGGTCATTGGTCGTGCCGGTATTGGTGTAGACAATATTGATGTCGAAAAAGCCTCGGCCAAGGGCATTGTGGTCATGAACACCCCGGATGCGAATGCAACCACCACGGCTGAATTAACCTTCGCGCATATCCTCTCATTAAGCCGTAGTTTGCCTAAAGCAGATCGCTCGGTACGCAGCGGTAAATGGGAACGTTCAAAGTTTATGGGTGCCGAGCTGGCCAACAAGACGCTGGGTATGGTCGGTTACGGTAATATTGGCCGCATCGTTGCTTCGCGTGCAAAAGCGTTCAAGATGAAGATTGTTGCATTTGATCCGTTTGTTACCGCCGATGTATTTGCTAAAGAAGGTGTAACAGCGATGGGTGTTGACGAACTGGTCAAGGTGGCCGATTACATTACCCTGCATTGTCCGATGAACGACAAGACGCGTGGTATTATCAGTGCTGAGCGTATGGCTACCATGAAACCGTCTGCCAGAATTATCAACGTGGCCCGTGGTGGTCTGATTGATGAGCAGGCTCTGTACGAAGCGGTCAAGGCCGGCAAGATTGCCGGTGCAGCACTGGATGTGTATGACAAGGAACCGCCGGGTGAATCCCCCCTGTTTGAACTGGACAATATCGTCTTTACCCCGCATCTGGGTGCTTCAACCGATGAAGCACAGCTGGCTGCGGGTACTGAACTGGCGCGACAGATAGCCATCTATCTGCAAACCGGCGAAGCCATGAATGCGGTAAACATGCCTTCAGTGTCTTCAGAGGAATTAATCAAGCTGCAGCCGTATATGGTATTGTCACGCCGATTAGGTAACCTGCTCGGTAATATGGTGAATGAGCCTGTCAGTCAGCTCGAAGTCGTGCTCAGTGGCGAAGCCAGTGAACGCGACAAACGTTCCATCTCGGTGGAAAGTCTGATTGGTTTGCTCAGCACCAAGCTATCGAGTTCGGTAAACCGCGTCAATGCTGTTTCTTTGGCCGCACAGCACGGTACAAAATTACTGGAAAGTACACGCGCTGATCATCCGCATTACCATGCTACGGTCAGGCTGACAGCACATCATGGTAACAAGACAACCACGGTGGAAGGAGCCTTGTTTGATCGCAAACATCCGCGACTGGTGCAGATTTATGACTATGCAATTGAAGCCATGTTGGAAGGACATTTGCTGTTGACTCGACACAAGGATCAGCCGGGTGTTGTTGCCGCGATCAGTTCAGTACTGGCAAAACGCCAGATCAATATTTCCAGTATGCAGGTCGGAAATGTGAATGGCGCAGATGCCGTTGCCATACTGGGGATCTCCATGCCGCTTGATGAAGCCACCCTGAAAGAATTGGCAGGGATCAGCTCTATCAGTCAGGTAATGCAGGTCAGTCTGTAACGTGAAAATCAAGGCATTCAAAGGTTACCGACCGGTAGCCAAGCTGGCCAATCAGGTAGCTTCCAGACCTTATGATGTGCTCGATTCTGACGAAGCACGGATTGAGGCAAAGGATAATCCCTGGTCATTCCTGAAAGTGGTCAAGCCGGAAATCACGCTGCCGCCGGATGTTGACCACTATGCACCTGAGGTCTATCTGGCGGGGAGTCGTAATTTTAACAAGCTGGTGGAGACTGCTGTGTTCACTCAGGATAAACGGGATTGCCTGTATATCTATGAGCTGACCATGCATGGTCGGTCGCAGACCGGTATCGTCGCTTGCGCCGCGGTCGAAGATTATATGCAAGGTCGCATCAAGAAACATGAACTGACCCGCCCCGACAAGGAGAATGATCGCAAAAATCATGTGCGGGTTTCCATGTTGAATGCCGAACCGGTTTTCTTTGCCTACAAGGCGGTGGATACACTGGATGTGATTGTCAAAAATATTACCAAGGCTGCGCCAGTCTATGATTTCACCGCAGACGATGGCATACGCCACCGATTCTGGGTGGTGGATAATGCAGGCACGATAAATGAGATCGTAGCGGCATTTGCAAAAATGCCAGCCACTTACGTGGCTGATGGTCATCACCGCACTGCTGCCGCGGCGCTGGTAGGTCATGATTTACAGCGGGAGAATCCATCCCACTCTGGCAATGAAGAATACAATTATTTTCTGGCTGTACATTTCCCGGATAATCAGTTGGAAATTTTTGACTATAACCGGGTGATCAAGGATCTGAATGGCCATACCCCGGAGTCTTTTCTAAAAGCAGTATCAAAATCATTTGATGTAGTCGCTGCCAGCAAACAACAGTGCAAGCCGATAGAATTGCATCAGATAGGTATGTACCTGCAAGGTAACTGGTATTCATTAAAGGCAAAATCAGGAGCCTGGAAAGAGAATGATCCCATTGGCGTACTGGACGTGACTGTATTGTCTGAGCACATTCTTGAGCCTGTTTTGAATATTCATGATCTGCGAACAGACAAGCGCATCGACTTTGTCGGCGGCATACGCGGTCTGACTGAGCTGGAGCGTCGTGTCAACAGCGGTGAAATGGCCGTCGCATTTGCCATGTATCCGGTATCGATGAAACAACTGATGGATATCGCTGACAACGATCTGATCATGCCGCCCAAGGTCACCTGGTTTGAACCAAAATTACGCAGCGGACTGGTAGTGCATGGTCTGAAAGACTAGTTGTCATCATCCCGTAGCAGTTGGTAACAATCGTTTCATAAATTCCTCGTAGTATTTGCGTGTGCGCAGAGTGCCATACGCAAATCTACTACCTAGTCTCCTTATCCGAGGAATTATTCATGCCATTAAAAACCAGGGCGATTGATCGCCTGAATGATCACGTCTTTAATTCTATCTATTCCCGTTCGCTGGTTTATAACACCTGCTGGGAAGACCCGGCAATAGATCGCAAGGTGTTAAATCTGACTGATAAGGATGAGGTGATGGTCATTACCAGTGCCGGTTGTAATGTACTGGATTATGTATTGACCGGACCGGCGCGAGTACATGCTGTGGATATGAATCCCCGCCAGAATGCGTTGCTGGAGCTAAAAATTGCCGGCATACGTGCGCTTGAACATGAGGATTACTTTAAAATATTTGGTACGGGGCGACACGTCCAGTTTGAAGAAATCTATCACGCGCTTTTGCGCGAGCATCTGGGTGAGTTTGCCAGACAGTACTGGGATAAAAAGCAAGGCTGGTTTACGACGACCTCGCAAAATGATGGCCTGTATTTTCGAGGGCTCTCGGGTTATGTCGCGCGTATGTTTCATTGGTATCTTCATCTGGCACCAGGGCTACGTTCAGGCGTGATCGCCCTGCTGGAATCTGACAGTCTGGACGAGCAGCGTGAGATATTTGATGACAAGGTGCAGGATCATCTCTGGAGCAGAAAGATGAACTGGATCTTGTCCAGCCAGATGACCATGAACATGCTGGGTGTGCCTCATCCACAACGCAAGGAAGTTGAAAACCAGCATGTTGATGGAGTGGCTGGATTCATACGTGAATCAATAGAATATGTGTTCCGGAATATTCCGTTAACAGACAACTATTTCTGGCGATTGTACATGCAGGGTAGTTATTCGAAACACTGTTGTCCGGAATATCTGAAACAGGATAATTTTTATAAACTTAAATCAGGACTGGTGGACAGAATTTCCATTAATACCTGTTCAGTGACGGAGTTTTTGCGACGATCTGAAACACGAATATCCCGCTTTGTGCTGCTGGACCATATGGACTGGATGAGCTCCTATTTACCCGATGCCCTGATCGAGGAATGGCAGGCCATCTTTGCCAGCGCAACCAATGATGCGCGTATCATTTGCCGGAGTGCACACAAATCGCCTGCCTACCTGCAAACGCTGCGCATACCGGACGGGAAAAATAATCATCTGTTAACAGAACGCCTGCAGTTCCATCCGCAATTGGCAGACTCATTGCAAGCGCATGACCGGGTACACACCTATGCCGGATTTCATATTGCTGACGTGCTGGCATGATTACCACATTGAAATCAGATGTGCAGATACTTGCACGTTTGTTGAGAGGTCGTTCGCTTCAAGGCACGCATCAGCAACAGCTGGAAAGTTTTTATGGTCCCCAGGCAGAACAGTATGACGCTTTTCGGGAGCGTCTATTACATGGACGCAAACGATTGTTGGAACAACTGGATGTGCGCCCTGAATATACGCTCGTTGAGCTGGGAGCTGGCACTGGCAGGAATTTACGCTTTCTGGATCAGCCACTCCAGTCCTTTAAAAAAATTGAAATCGTGGACTTATGCCCATCCTTGCTGGCGATAGCAAAAAACCAGTATCAACGTATGAACAATATCCACGTGGTCGAGGCCGACGCCACGACCTACCAGCCAGACCAGTCGGTGGATCGTGTCTATCTATCCTACGCGCTGACAATGATTCCGGACTGGAAGCGGACGATTGAGAACGCTGTGGCGATGTTAAAACCGGGCGGAAAGCTTGGTGTGGTAGATTTTTATGTTTCAGCGGATACGGCCAACGTAGGTAATGTGCAGCATGGACAAATGACCAGAAAATTCTGGCGTGGCTGGTTTGCACACGATGGTGTAAACCTTAATCCAGCGCATTTACAGTATTTGCAAACTATTTGCAGACCGCTTTATCTAAAGGAAGAATTTGGCAGCGTCCCTTACCTGCCATTCTTAAAAGCACCCTACTATATTTTTGTTGGACAAAAGCCGGACAGCTAGTTTAAAGGCTGTTTACATCAACCAGATTGCTGGCGAATATGTCTGTGCAGGCTTCCCAGGTTTGTGTACGTGCATATGCCAGACAATTATCAGGGTGAATTTCAAGTGCAGCCAGAGCCGCTTGTTCCAGATCATTGTCCAGCATGCCGGTAATCCCATGTAGTACGACATCAATGGGTCCGGTAACCGGTAAAGCAGCGACCGGAACGCCACAGGCCATCGCTTCGAGCAATACAATTCCAAACGTATCGGTTGTGCTGGGGAAGACGAATACATCTGCTGACGCGACGTGTCTGGCGAGTTCGTCCCCAAACTTGAAACCGGTGAACAGTACCTGCGGGTAGAGCTGTTTTAAGTACGGCAAGTCAGGGCCATCACCCACAACCACCTTACTGCCAGGCAATTTCAAATCAAGAAATAAGCGGATGTTTTTCTCCATAGCTACCCTGCCGGAATTGAGAAATACGGGTTTGGGTAGCTCCTTGAAAATATCTGCTCCGGGTTTAAAGGTTTCAGTGTCAACGCCTCTGCCCCAGATCACAATATTGGTGAATCCACGATCAACCAGTTTTGCTTTTTGCGAGAGGGTGGGCACAAAGGTATGTTTTGCCGGCTGATGAAAATGGCGTAGATAAGCGTATGTCCACGATATGGGTATTGGTGCGCGCAGACGTAAATACTCTGGAAACTGGGTATGAAATGACGTGGTAAAGGCAAGTGAATTTTTCAGACAAAATGACCGGGCCGCGTGACCCAACGGTCCTTCAGTGGCTATATGGATCGCATCCGGCTTGAATTCGCGGATCAGTTTTGCCAGTTTTCTCGCTGGAAATAAGGCCAGCTGAATACTCGGATAGGTCGGGCACGGGATAGTTCTGAATTTGTCGGGTGTAATCAACTGGACATCATGTCCCTTGCGTTTTAATTCCTTTACGGTATTTTCATACGTTCTGACGACACCATTCACCTGCGGGTGCCAGGCATCTGTCACGATCAGGATTTTCATGGTCAGGCCGCGATTGGATCGAGCGTCTTGAGGGATTGTTGTTGTTCGGTCCAGTGCAGTAATTCCAGATGGCCATCATTGGTTTCAACCAATGCGGTGCAGCTTTCCACCCAGTCACCACAGTTACAATAAATCAGGTTTTCAATCCTGGACAATTCGGCCTGATGTATATGTCCGGACACAACACCATCGACCTTGTGTTTACTGGCTTCGTAGATCAAGGCCATTTCAAAATTACTGATGAAACTTACGGCCTGTTTGACCCGTTTTTTAAGCGTGCCGGCCAATGACCAGTAGGGAAACCCAAAGGTGCGCCTGAGGTAATTAATCAGAATGTTGGCTTTTAACAGCATCTCATACAACTGACTGCCAATGATGGCAAACATGCGCGAGCATCTGACCACGCTGTCAAATTGATCTCCGTGTATAACCAGTAATCTCTTGCCGGTTCTTGTCGTATGTATGACGACATCATTATTGATCTGCAGATTGCCAAAATGGATGGTGTCATAATCACGCAGCATCTCATCGTGATTCCCGGGCACATAGATGATTTGGGTTCCATGCTTGGCCTTGCCCAGTATGGTACGAATCACATCATTGTGTGCCTGAGGCCAGAACATTTTCTTTTTCATGGACCATATATCAATGATATCGCCAACCAGATATAAATAATCGCAGGTGGTGGAACGTAGGAAGTCGAGCAGGAAGTCGGCGCTGCAACCGGAGAAACCCAGGTGAACATCGGAGATAAAGATAGCCCGGTAGTGCACCGGCTTTATTCTAATCACGCTGTCTGTACGATTGCCCATGATATGGACGCAAACAATAACGGTCGTATATTACATATTTATGCCAATCAAATTAAGAAAGCATGAATTAAATAAATGCCAGCGGGCGTAAGTGTGACGAAAAAATTATCAGACGACACACTACTGAGTGTAAGTAGACGTTGCTTATTTAATAGAGACAGTCTTGATATTCACAAATTCGCGGATACCGAATCCGGATAGTTCCCGACCATAACCACTGTCCTTGATGCCACCAAACGGCAAACGAGGATCGGATTTGACATTGTCATTCACAAAACAAAGTCCGGCAGCAAGTTCTTTGGCGGCGATGTGTTCGCCTTTCGCCAGATCACAGGTAAACACGGCCGCGCCCAGACCAAAGCAACTGTCATTTGCAATCGTAATCGCATGCTGTTCATTTTGTGCCGAGATGATTGAAGCGACCGGGCCAAATAGTTCGTCATCATGCGCAGGCATACCCTGGGTGACATTGGTTAATACGGTGGGAGGATAATACGCTCCCAGTCCTTTGGGTATTCTGCCGCCGAGCAGACAATGCGCGCCCTTGCTCATACTGACTTCAACCTGTTGATGCAGCTCATCACGCAAATCCTTTCTTGCCTGTGGTCCGATATCATTGGTTTCATCCAGCGGATCGCCCATAGACGATTTGCGCATTTGTTCAACAAAGCGTTGTTCAAACTCTTCACGTCTGGATTCGACGACGATGAAGCGTTTTGCTGCCACACAACTTTGTCCGCTGTTGATTAGTCGGCTACTCACACACACAGGGATGGCCAGATCCAGATCGGCATCTTCGAGGATGAGATACGGATCGCTGCCACCCAGCTCAAGTACCGTCTTCTTCAGCATTCTTCCGGCTGTTTCTGCTACTGCCCGACCTGCGGACACACTGCCGGTCAACGTCACGGCTTGTATGACGGGATGAGCAATGATCGGTGTAACCTTGCTTCCGGCAACCTTCAGGGTCTGGAACAGATGTTCGGGAAAGCCCGCTTCACGGAAAACCTGCTCGATGGCCAACGCACAACCAGTCACATTCGAGGCATGTTTTAGTACAGCGGCATTTCCGGCCATCAGTGTTGGTGCGGCGAACCGGAATACCTGCCAGAACGGAAAATTCCATGGCATGATGGCCAGTATTACGCCGAGCGGTTGAAAGCTGACATAACTTTTTGTTACATCAGATTTGATCAGCTGGTCAGATAACAGTGACTCTGCATGCTCTGCATAGTAATCACAGACCATCGCACATTTTTCAATCTCAGCCCGACCAGCACGTACCGGTTTGCCCATTTCCAGTGCCGCGAGTACTGCATATTCGTCACGGCGCTTGAGTAATATCTTTGCAGCATGGCGCATTAGATCCGCGCGAGTGGTGATGGATGTTTTTTTCCACTCTGTATAGGCATGCTGGGTTTGCTGCAGCATGGTATTAATTGCCGTTTCATCATGCTCGGTATACTGATTCAGTAGTTTATCATTGGCCGGATTGATAGAAGTCAGCATGATGATTCATCCATATATGTTGTCAGTCTTCGCGTAATAGTTCGTTCAGGCTGACCTTGCTACGGGTTTTTTCATCGACCTGTTTGACGATGACAGCACAATACAGGCTGTATTTACCATCACTGGAGGGCAGGTTGCCCGATACCACAACCGAGCCTTTCGGAATCCGGCCATAGCTGATTTCACCGGTCGCACGATTATAGATTCGGGTGCTTTGTCCAATATAAACGCCCATCGATATTACCGAGCCTTCCTCGACGATCACCCCTTCGACGATTTCTGAACGTGCGCCGATAAAGCAATTATCTTCGATGATGGTCGGATTGGCCTGTAGTGGTTCGAGCACTCCGCCAATTCCCACACCGCCTGATAGATGCACATTCTTGCCAATCTGGGCGCAGGAGCCAACGGTGGCCCAGGTATCAACCATCGTTCCGGTGTCGACATAGGCTCCCAGATTGACGTAGCTGGGCATCATGATCACGCCCGGTGCGATATAACAGCCGTAGCGGGCCATCGCCGGAGGTACGATACGCGCCCCGATTTTGTCAAATCCGGCCTTGTCCAGGTTGGCAAATTTGGAGTTCACCTTGTCGTGGTAATTGGTAAATCCTCCTTCGATAACGCGGTTGTCACTCAGTGTAAATGATAACAAGACGGCTTTTTTAACCCATTGGTTGACGATCCAGCTACCTGATATTTTTTCGGCAACACGCAAGCTACCGTTATCCAGTCCGGCCAGCACTTCGGCTACAACGTTTTTCAACTCCGGGCTGGCCGTTTTTGCGTTTAAGCCAGCACGGTTTTCGAAGCTGGTATTGATCATGCTTTCCAGTGAGTTCATGAAAATTCCCTTATTTATTATGATATTGGATAGGTTTAGTTCCATATCCCCACGCACTCGAGCAAACATGAATGTTTGGGCAGAGTCGTATGGAATCGGTTCGTATCAGGCTGGAGACTACCCAGTAATAGTAGGGAGTCCAAGGCTAAAACGCACACTAATCGAACCAAGGCAGAGTAGTATATGTGCTGGTACTGGATTTCTCCATCCTTGTCCGTATTAAATACGGTTTTTCTTGTGATATGCTTGCTTCCCTTTTTAATTTGTATTGGTCAGAAAGCAGCACCTTGGGATCTGAAATCCGATCCTGACTGGCAATGATCCAAAAACGGACAATACTTAGATACGACACAAACTACAAAACATCACTACAGAGTAAAACGTAAAAAATGTATGAACAGGAAATTTAATGTCGCAGTTGTAGGTGCCACCGGAGCGGTCGGCGAAACCATGTTATCGATACTGGAAGAACGTGATTTTCCGGTGGGCAAGGTACATGCCGTAGCCAGCAGTCGTTCAGCTGGCGAGGTGATACGTTTCAAGGATCAGGATTTGATTGTTGAAGACCTGCAAACATTTGATTTCAAGGAGATCCAGATAGGTTTGTTCTCCCCCGGAGCATCGGTATCGGCTGTGTACGCCCCATTGGCTGCCGCGGCGGGTTGTGTGGTGATCGATAACACGTCACAGTTTCGATACGATGATGATATTCCCCTCGTGGTTCCGGAAGTGAATCCGCACGCGGTGGCTTTATATAAAAACCGAGGAATTATTGCCAATCCGAATTGTTCAACTATCCAAATGTTGGTTGCCCTGAAACCGATACATGATGCGGTCGGAATTGAACGTATCAATGTGTGTACCTATCAGTCTGTATCTGGTACGGGAAAAGAAGGTATTTCCGAACTGGAGTTACAGACAGCCGCATTGTTGAACGGTAAAAAAATCGAATGTAATACCTACCCGAAACAAATTGCGTTCAATGTGCTACCACAGATTGATACCTTTCAGGATAATGGCTATACCAAGGAAGAAATGAAAATGGTGTGGGAAACCCGGAAAATACTGGAGGATAACTCAATTCAGGTAAATCCGACGGCAGTCCGGGTACCGGTGTTTTATGGTCACTCTGAAGCGGTACATATTGAAACCCGGGCGAAAATCACAGCCGAACAAGCCAGGAAATTACTGCAATCTGCGCCTGGGGTCGTCGTTCTGGATGAACACAAAAACGGGGGTTACCCGACCGCTGTTACCGAGGGTTCCGGCACGGATCCGGTGTTTGTTGGCCGTATCCGGGAGGACATTTCCCACCCCCGTGGTCTGAATCTGTGGGTGGTTTCCGATAATGTTCGCAAAGGAGCTGCATTAAATAGTGTTCAAATAGGTGAAATTTTGGTAAAAGACTATTTGTAAACTGTAGTTAAGGGCTAATTGTAAAGCTGCTTCGCAAGTATTGCGTTGATACCTTTATTAAGGGCGGTCATAAAAATAACATATATAATTCAATGTGTTATAGGTTTATCGTCCGAATCAAAAGGCATGACAGGGTTCCAAGTTATTGTCTTATAAAGAATTTTTGATATGTATTAAAATGGATTTATGGAAAAAAAAGCGCTGAAATATTTTCTGTGCGTGGTTTTCTGGTGTTTGATCAGCTCAGCTCAGGCCGTGACCTTGTCGAATATAGAGATGAAGTCTTATCTTAACCAGAAGCTCGACGCCCGGATTGCGCTGGGTGGAATCAGTGCCGAGGATTTACAAAATCTCGAGATGAGATTTATCACTGCCACCGAAGGTTCAGTTGAGCGTTCGACTGCTTTAAGTGCTGAATTAATAAACGACAAATCAGGACAATATATTCAGATTACGAGTAAAGAGATTATGCGGGAGCCAGTATTGGTGTTTACTCTGGAGCTGAGTTGGCCTGCGGGTCGCTTACAACGTGAATACTCTTTGTTGATAGATCCGAAAAATTAATCCTGAGAATGCAAGGAATTAAAAGAATGATGCGCAAATTCGTATTAGTCATATTGCTCGCAACGATATCAACCGGTGTCATGGCACTCGGTCTGGGCAATATTGAGTTAAACTCGGGATTAAACCAGCCGTTTGACGCGCGTATTGAACTGTTATCACCTACGGCCTCAGAACTCGACAACCTGACAATCACTCTGGCAGACACTGAAGCGTTCGAACGTGCCGGGATCGAAAGATTATTCGTATTATCCTCACTCCGTTTTGCAGTGCAAATAAGTGAATCCGGCAAGGATTACATACATATCACCACGCAGGATGTCATGCGTGAACCATTCCTGAATTTTTTGATTGATGCGAGCTGGTCGAACGGTCGTTTGTTCCGTGAATACACTGTACTGCTGGATCCGCCCTTATATGATCCGAATGCACATCGGTCAGCGCAGGTACAAACCACCAGTCCAGCCGCCGCCAGTTCTTCGGTAGAACCACTTGGCTCAGGTACTCAGCCAACAACAGCAGGCGAACAAACCGTTTCCAATTTCTCGGGTAACGAGGTTGGGCCCACCGCCGCGTCTGATACGCTCTGGTCGCTCGCAAATCGAGTCAAACCTGACAGTACAATCAGCGTGAACCAGATGATGGTTGCCCTGCTGAGGGCAAATCCCGAAGCGTTTATAGGCAATAACATCAATGGATTAAAACAAGGTCAAATCCTGCGCGTACCGGCAATAGAAGATATCACCAGCACGTCTTTTGCAGCTGCAATCGAAGAAGTGCGTTCACAGAATGCGATGTGGGAAGAAGTCAGAGGTACTCTGGCGACGGATACAGCGGCAAGACCGGTCAGTACATCGGTTGAAACTGCACAAGGTAGTTCAGAAACGCAGAGTTCACAAACAGGTTCCGAATTGCGGTTGCTGGCGGCCAGTAATGAAAGTGCTAACACTTCCGGTTCCAGTACAGGTGCGGCAACAGGCAACAACAGTGAAGCAAATTCCGGATTGATGAGTGAACAACTGGAGTCCGTCACATCTGAAAATGCCGATCTGCGCGATCGATTGAATGAATCAGATACGATTATTCAGGATTTAAAACGTCTCATCCAGTTGAAGGACGACGAGCTGGCCACCCTGCAGAAGCAAATGGGTGGTACCGGTGTTGCCCCTACACCAGCTGAAGCTGTAAAAGTGTCGACAGATGAGAGTTTACTTGATCAGATACTCAGTTTTATTTTCGTTAATATCATTGTTGTTGGTGGCGGACTGGGTGGTGTTATCTTGCTGGCGGTAGTGGCCTCGTTTATACGTAAACGCAAGGCTGCGGCGGCGAATGACCCTGAAGTTTCAGCCTTGACCGAGTTCCCAGATTTTGAAACACCAGCAGATGCGTCTGGAAACGATGGTCCACAGATAGAGGCCTATAAAGAAGCCCCTGCTGCAGCTGACAAGCTGGAAGCTACTATAGATGTGCCGATCGTATCCTCTGCGCCTGCACAACAGGATGTGGCTGATGATAATGCCCTTGATTTTGATATTGGTGGCTTGAGTGCTGAAACGCCCGCAGAAGAAGAAGGTAGTCTTGAACTCGGAAGTTCTGATGAAAACCTGATTGATTTTGATGACCAGTCTGTGTCCAGTGATACCGATGGTGGTA
>CANKCB010000016.1 GCA_947480335.1 Gammaproteobacteria bacterium
GGCACGGAGATGGTGATGCCTGGAGATAACGTGAAGTTGACGGTTGACCTGATATCGCCAATTGCGATGGAAGAGGGAGTCCGTTTTGCTATTCGTGAAGGTGGCCGTACTGTTGGTGCCGGCGTCGTATCCAAAATACTGGTGTAATTGAGTAATTATAAAATGGCAGAGAAGCAAGTAATACGAATTCGGTTGAAAGCCTTTGATCACCGTTTGATTGATCAATCGACACGTGAAATTATTGATACAGCACGTCGTACCGGTGCCCAGGTTAAGGGTCCGATACCGCTGCCTACCAAAAAGGAACGTTTTACGGTTTTAACATCCCCGCATGTTGATAAGGATGCCCGTGACCAGTACGAAATACGTACACACAAACGGTTGATGGATATTATAAATCCAACGGATAAAACCGTGGATGCGCTGATGAAGCTGGATTTGGCAGCTGGCGTTGATGTACAGATTAAACTTAACTAATTTCAGTCAGACATAGAATTAATACAGTTTCAGGCGAAGTATATGACAATTGGAATCGTTGGACGAAAGCGCGGGATGACAAGGGTCTTCATCGAGAATGGGGATTCTATTACTGTTTCTGTCGTTGAAGCATTGCCAAACAAGGTTACCCGGCTCGCAGGTACAGATAACAGAGGTTACCGTGCTGTACAGGTTGCTTGGGGTGAAAAACGCAGGGACCTGATTAACAAGCCTGCCGCAGGAAATCTGGCCCAGGCAGAAGCAGGTACTGCTTATGGTCTGGTTGAGTTCAGGCTTGCGGAAAATGAAAAGACTGAATTAACGCAAGGCGCAGAAATCAAGGTTGATATTTTCGCCATTGGTCAGAAAGTCGATGTGACAGGAACAACAATAGGTAAGGGTTTTGCTGGTGTAATCAAGCGGCATAACTTCAGGCATCAGCGAAATTCACACGGTAACTCAAAATCACATCGTGCGCCGGGTTCTATTGGTCAGAATCAGTCTCCAGGAAGAGTGTTTAAGGGTAAGAAAATGGCTGGCCATATGGGTAATGTTCGTCGTACCAGTCAGAACCTTGAAGTTGTACGGGTAGATGCAGAGCGGAACTTGCTGCTGATCAGAGGTGCGATTCCAGGTTCGAAAGGTGGCAAGGTGGTTGTTAAACCATCCGTGAAGAAAAAATCTAAAGGTCAATAGAAGTGGAAATTACATTACATCAAGCCGGAAGCAAGAAACCATCTACAATCAAGGTTTCTGATGCTGTATTTGCTGTTGGATACAATGAAACCCTGGTTCACCAGGCATTGACTACTTATATGTCAGCCGCCAGATCCGGGACCAAGGCACAGAAATCGCGTTCTGACGTCAGGGGTGGTGGTAAAAAGCCCTTTAACCAGAAAGGCACAGGTCGTGCACGTGCGGGTACTATACGTAGTCCATTGTGGCGTGGGGGTGGTACTACTTTTGCTGCAAGACCTCGCTCTTATGCGAAGAAACTGAACAAGAAAATGTATCAGGGTGCAATGCGCTCGATTTTTTCAGAATTGGCAAGACAGGGTAGGTTGAGTTGTATAGATAGTTTCAATATTGATGAACCGAAAACCAAGCTTGCCAAGCAATTGTTGGCTTCGTTGGGATTTAGTGAAGTACTGGTGATAACCGATGATGTCAATTCCTCTACCTATATGGCTATCAGAAATATCCCAATGGTAGATGTTATCGATACGACTGAAATAGACCCGTATTCACTGATAGGTTTCAGTAACGTATTAATCACCAAGGCTGCTGTAGAAAAGGTGGAGGCCTGGCTAGGATGAATCAGGAAAAATTAATGAATTTATTGCTCGCTCCGCGTATTACGGAGAAGAGCACGATGGTTGGTGAAAAGCATCAGCAATACGTTTTTAAAGTGTTGAAATCAGCGACCAAGCCCCAGATTAGACAGGCAGTTGAACTGATGTTCAAGGTTGAAGTCGAGTCAGTACAGGTTGCCAATGTTAAGGGCAAGAGCAAGGTGTTCAAACAGGCAGTTGGCAAACGGTCTGATTGGAAAAAGGCCTATGTCAAGCTGAAGCCCGGCTTTGAAATCAATTACATGGGTACTTAGAGAGAAAGTTTTTTATGGCAATTGTAAAACCAAGACCGATTACACCTGGCCGTCGCGGAGTCGTAAAGGTAGTTACTCCGGATTTGCACAAGGGTGATCCGTACGAACCGCTGGTCGAGAGCCAGGGTAAGAAATCAGGCAGGAACAACCACGGCCATATTACGGTCAGGCATCGTGGCGGCGGCAGTAAACAGCGTTACCGCATTATCGATTTTAAACGTGATAAGGACGGTATTCCTGCAAAAGTGGAAAGAATTGAATATGACCCGAATCGTACGGCCAATATTGCCTTGCTGGTATATGGTGATGGTGAACGTAGATATATCGTTGCTCCCCAGGGAATCAAGGCAGGTTCAATCGTAGTCTCCGGTGTTGAGGCTGATATTGAAATTGGAAACACCCTCCCTCTTCGAAATATACCTGTAGGTGCTAACTTGCATTGTGTTGAGTTGCAGCCTGGCAAGGGTGCGCAGCTGGCAAGAAGTGCAGGCGCTAGTGTTCAGTTAATCGCGCGCGAAGGTGCTCATGCAACCCTGCGGTTACGCTCTGGTGAAATGCGCAAGGTGCCAATTGAGTGCAGAGCGACTATCGGTGAAGTCAGTAATGGTGAACACAATCTAAGGAAGTTGGGGAAAGCTGGCGCGAAGCGTTGGCGCGGTATTCGTCCAACAGTCCGTGGTGTGGCGATGAATCCGGTTGATCATCCACATGGTGGTGGTGAAGGTAAAACATCTGGTGGTAGACATCCGGTTTCACCATGGGGCACACCTACCAAGGGTTATAAGACACGTAAGAACAAGCGTACCAGTAACATGATCGTACGCAGACGCAATAAAGGGTAACGGGAGAATTTAGTGGCAAGATCAGTTAAAAAAGGTCCTTTTGTTGATCATCACTTGATCAAAAAAGTCGATGCCGTTGTTGCCAATAACGACAAGCGGCCAATAAAAACATGGTCACGTCGTTCGATGATATTACCTGAAATGGTCGGTTTGACTATTTCGGTACATAACGGTCGGGATCACATGCCGATACATATCAGTGAAAATATGGTCGGGCATAAGCTCGGTGAATTTGCTGCAACACGTACGTTCCGTGGTCATACAGCAGCAGACAAGAAAGTAGCTAAATAAGCGGGACTTACGAAGACTATGGCGACAAAGGCAACATTACGATTTACGCGGCAAGCGCCAAGAAAGATGCGTCTGGTAGCCGATCAAATCAGGGGTAAATCTGTAGAAAAGGCACTGAACATTCTCGCGTTCAGTGAAAAAGAGTCTGCAGAGGTACTGAAAAAGGTTCTTGAGTCAGCAATTGCCAATGCTGAACATAATGATAATGCTGATATTGATGAATTGATAATTATTGAAATATGTGTGGATCAGGGGCCAACCCTGAAACGTATGATGCCACGTGCACGTGGTCGGGCTGACAGATTACTGAAGCCCACCAGCCATGTAACGATAACAGTTGCTGAACAGGAATAGTGAGCTAGATTATGGGACAAAAGGTACATCCGACAGGTTTCCGTCTTGGAATTATCAAGGACTGGACGTCAACCTGGTATGCAGACAGTAAGGACTACGCAGGTTATCTGCATACCGATATGGAAGTGCGTGCGTTTTTGCGTAAAAAACTTGCCAGTGCTTCCGTTAGTCGTATCCAGATTGAAAGGCCTGCGAATAATGCCAAGGTAATTATTCATACTGCAAGACCGGGAATCGTTATCGGTAAAAAAGGTGAAGATATTGAACGCCTTCGCGCAGAAATAACCAAGATTATGGGTGTGCCAGCGACAGTCAGTGTTGAGGAAATTCGCAAGCCGGAACTGGATGCTTATCTGGTGGCCGAAAGCGTAGCCCAACAAATTGAAAGACGTATCATGTTCCGCAGAGCGATGAAAAGGGCTGTAACCAATACCATGCGACTTGGTGCGCTGGGTATGAAGATCAACCTTTCGGGTCGCTTAAACGGTGCAGAAATTGCCCGTTCAGAATGGTACAGGGAAGGCAGGGTGCCCTTGCACACGCTGAGAGCTGATATTGATTATGGCACGGCCGAATCAAACACAACTTATGGTGTGATTGGTGTGAAAGTGTGGATTTTCAAGGGTGAAATATTAGGCAAAAAGAAAGCTGAAGATGAATCAACTGTTGCAACTACGGCTGCCTAGGATAATCAGGAATTAACAACAATGTTACAGCCTAAAAAGACTAAATTCAGAAAAATGGCCAAAGGTCGCAATCGCGGCCTTGCCACAGTGGGTAATAAGGTAAGCTTCGGTGACTTCGGATTGAAAGCTATAGGTCGTGGTCGTATTACCGCGCGCCAGATCGAAGCTGCACGTCGTGCCATTACCCGTGCATTGAAGCGCGGTGGCAAGTTATGGATACGGGTATTTCCTGACAAGCCGATTACCAAGAAACCGCTGGAAGTTCGGCAGGGTAAGGGTAAAGGTAATGTCGAATACTGGGTAGCACTGGTGCAGCCAGGTAAGGTTTTGTATGAAGTAGAAGGTGTGACTGAAGAACTGGCTCGTGAAGCCTTTAATCTAGCCGCAGCGAAACTGCCAGTGAAAACCTCGTTTGTACAAAGGACGATATTGTAATGAATATTGCAGAATTGAGAAAAAAGTCCTCTGACGAGTTGCAATCTTTATTGCTGGAGCTTGCCAGAGAGAAGTTTAATTTACGTATGCAGCAGGGCACTGGTCAGCTGAGCAAGCCGAGTCAGATGAAATCCGTGCGCAGACAGATAGCCAGGGTAAAAACCATATTAACCGAAATGGAAGTGAGCAAAAGTTAATGAGTGAATCGAAGAGCATACCGAGGACGCTGACCGGTACAGTGGTCAGTAACAAGATGGATAAATCCATTTCAGTATCAATTGAAAGATTGATCAAGCATCCGGTTTATGAAAAGTATATCAGACGTTCGACCAAACTATTGGCTCACGATGAAAATAATGAATGCAACGAAGGTGATGTTGTCATCATCGAGTCTTCACGCCCGATTTCAAAACGGAAAGCATGGCGTTTGCAGAAAGTTGTAACAAAGGTTCAGTAAGCAAAAATCTAGGATCCAGGACAGGGAATTTCGGAGAGTACATATGATACAAATGCAAAGTACATTGGAAGCGGCGGATAATAGTGGTGCCCGTCGGCTTATGTGTATTAAGGTTCTGGGTGGATCGAAACGCAGATATGCCGGCATTGGTGATGTCATCAAGGTCAGCATCAAGGAAGCAATTCCTAGAGGCAAGGTGAAAAAAGGCGAGGTTTATAACGCGGTAGTAGTGCGTACCCGAAAAGGTGTGCGACGTGCTGACGGTTCAATTATCCGTTTTGATACCAATGCCGCCGTGTTATTGAATAACCAGGCTCAACCGATTGGTACCCGAATTTTTGGACCGGTTACACGTGAATTACGAGGGGATAAATTTATGAAAATTATTTCTCTTGCTCCGGAAGTATTGTGAACCTAATTGGCATCAGAGTTACAGATAAATGAATAATATTAAAAAAGGCGACGAAGTTGTGGTACTTACTGGTAAAGATAAGGGCAAGCGTGGTGTCGTGCTCAGAGTATTGCGATCCAAAAACAAGGTCGTGGTCGAAAATATGAGTATGGTAAAACGCCACACCAAAGGTAATCCGATGCAAGGCAAACCTGGCGGCATTATTGAAAAGGAAATGCCAATAGATTTGTCCAATGTGGCGATCTGGAACCCGGTATCGAGCAAACCGGATCGGGTCGGAACCAGAAAGCTTGAAGATGGACGCAAGGTGCGTTTTTTCAGGTCCAATAATGAAGTTGTAGACGTTTAAGACAGACAGAAGCCCTAGAAGATAATGAGCAGATTACAGAAATTATATAACGAAACTGTCGTAAAACAGTTAACGGACCAGTTTAAATACAAGTCAGCCATGCAGGTGCCGCGTATTACCAAAATTTGTCTGAATATGGGATTGGGTGAAGCTGTTGCCGACAAGAAAATTATTGAGCATGCCGTTTCAGACATGACCAAGATTTCTGGCCAAAAGCCGGTAGTTACGCTTGCCAGAAAGTCTGTTGCTAACTTCAAGGTTCGTGAAGACTACCCTATAGGCTGCAAGGTGACATTACGCAGGGAAAGGATGTATGAATTCCTTGATCGTTTAATCACTGTTGCAATACCCCGAATCAGGGACTTCAGAGGGCTGAATGCACGATCGTTTGATGGACGTGGGAATTACAGTATGGGTATCAAGGAACAGATTATTTTCCCGGAAATTGATTATGACAAGATTGATGTGCTTCGTGGTATGGACATTACAATTGCAACCACTGCACGTACAAACGAAGAAGCGCGAGCATTGCTTGCCGCATTTAACTTCCCACTCAGGTAAGGTGTAGATAAATGGCAAAATTATCAATGATTAACCGTGAACTTAAGCGCGCGCGTATGGTGATCAAGTACGCAGCAAAACGCACGGAGTTAAAGGACAAGATCAGGGATATGTCCCTTAGCGAAGAAGAAAGATATGAGGCCAGAATCAAGCTTAACAAAATGCCACGTGATGCCAGTGCTTCACGCAAGCGTAATCGTTGTGCGTTAACCGGCAGAGCCCATGGTTACTATCGCAAGTTTGGCTTGGGTAGAAACAAGCTGAGAGAAGCCGCCATGCGCGGAGATGTGCCTGGTCTGGTTAAGGCAAGCTGGTAACAGTAACGACAAGTCATCCTAAGGAATAACAGAGAACACCATAATGAGTTTACAGGATCCGATTGCAGATATGTTAACACGCATTAGGAATGGCCATGCCCGTTCCAAGTTGAGCGTGAGCATGCCCTCTTCAAAACAGAAAGTGGCAATTGCCGAGATTCTGAAGGAAGAAGGCTACATTACCGGATTTGGCGTCGAAGCCGATGGGCCAAAGAAGACACTGAAGGTTGACCTTAAATATTATGAAGGTAAACCGGTAATTGAGCTGTTGCAACGCGTCAGTCGTCCCAGCCTGCGCAAATATAAAAAGAGTGAAGACATTCTCAAGGTCAAGAGTGGTCTGGGTACAGCCATAGTCTCTACTTCAAAAGGTTTGATGACTGATAAAACCGCCAGAGAACAGGGTATTGGCGGCGAAGTTTTGTGTATCGTCGCGTGATGGAAAAATACTATGTCTAGAATTGCAAATAAACCAGTAACTGTGCCTAAAGGTGTTGAAGCTACCATTAATGGTAATGATATACGCATCAAGGGTGACAAGGGTGAGATGTCATTTTCTGTTCATTCCCAGGTTAAGGTTGAGAAAGAAGAGAATATCATCAAGGTATCAGTCTTGAATAAATCAAAATTTGCCAATGCGCTTTCAGGTACTACACGTGCATTGTTACAGAATATGTTGACTGGTGTGTCAGTCGGATATCAGAAGAAACTGGATATTGTTGGTGTCGGTTACAGAGCCCAGGCGCAAGGCAAAAAGCTGAACCTGACGCTGGGCTTCTCGCATCCAGTCGAATTCGAAATTCCAGAAGGGATTACTATTGAGACTCCGAGCCAGACAGAAATTCTGATTAAGGGTGTTGATAAACAGAAAGTTGGTCAGGTAGCTGCCAATATCAGGGCTTATCGCCCGCCTGAGCCTTATAAGGGCAAGGGTGTTAAATATTCTGATGAACGTATTGTCAGAAAAGAAGCCAAGAAAGCTTAACAGGTACTGTAATGAATAAGAAAGATTCAAGAATTCGGCGGGCCAGAAAAACGCGCGCGCGCATCAAACTGATTGGGGCAAACCGGTTGTGTGTTTATAAAACCCCAAGGCACATTTATGCGCAGATAATTGCTCCCGATAGCTCGGGAGTAGTGGCAAGTGCTTCTACACTGGATAAGGAATTTCGAAGCCAGGGTGCTAACGGCGGCAATGTATCAGCTGCAGTAACGATAGGAAAAATGATTGCAGAAAGGGCAAAGAAAGCAGGTATCACCCAGGTTGCTTTTGACCGTTCAGGTTACAAGTATCATGGCCGTATCAAGGCGCTGGCAGATTCTGCCAGGGAAAACGGGATGGAGTTCTAGGAATTAATTATGGCAATAGCAGACTCAACTACGGGTAATGACGATTTACTTGAAAAACTGGTAGCAGTTAACCGTGTGGCAAAGGTTGTCAAGGGTGGGCGTATTTTCAGTTTTTCTGCGCTGACAGTTGTTGGTGACGGTAATGGACGTGTTGGTTTCGGTAGTGGTAAGGCGAGAGAAGTACCGGTCGCTATACAGAAAGCGATGGAAAAAGCCCGTCGTAACATGGTGTCGGTTCCGTTGAATGACAAAAATACACTGCACTATCCGATGAATGCCAGACACGGCGCCGCAAAGATTTATATGCAGCCTGCATCTGAAGGTACCGGAATAATTGCCGGTGGTCCGATGCGAGCTGTTTTCGAATGTGTTGGTATCCACAACGTGCTTGCCAAATCGAATGGTTCAACCAATCCGACGAACGTGATTCGTGCAACTATCAAGGGTCTGACCTCCATGAGCTCGCCAGAAACATTTGCGGCGAAACGTGGTAAGTCAGTTGAAGAGATTTCAGGTTAAATATGGCAAAGAAAACAATCAAGGTTACTCTGACTAAAAGTCCAATTCGTCGCATAGCCAGTCATAAGGCCTGTGTGACAGGGCTAGGTTTACGTAAGATCCGCTCCTCCGCCGTGCTGGAAGATACTCCTGCAGTCCGCGGTATGATTAACAAAATTTCGTATATGGTAGCTGTAGAGGAATAATACGATGCAACTGAATTCAATTAAACCGGCTGATGGTTCCAAGCAAGCTAGAAAACGCGTTGGTCGTGGTATTGGCTCAGGATTGGGCAAGACAGCTGGACGTGGTCATAAAGGGCAAAAAGCGCGTGCTGGTGGTTACCACAAGGTTGGTTTCGAAGGCGGTCAGATGCCGATCCAAAGGCGTTTACCCAAGCTGGGTTTTCGCTCGCATCTGGCAAGAATCACTGAGGAGATCCGTTTAAGTGAGCTCGAAATGCTAAAAGACTCTGTGGTTGATCTTGATACTCTTAAAAAGGCCAATCTGATATCCAAAGGCACCAAATATGTAAAAGTATTTGCATCAGGAGAAATTAAACGGGCAGTTACCTTAAAGGGGCTGCGCGTAACCAAAGGCGCCCGTACAGCAATTGAAGCAGCCGGAGGCAAGGTAGAATAAGCAAATGGCAACATCAAACCAGACATTACCCGGAGGCATTGGTGGATTGGCGCAGTTGAAAGAACTGCGGCAGCGTCTGCTGTTTCTGGTATTTGCCATGTTTGTATTTCGGGTCTGTTCATTTATACCGGTGCCAGGTATCAATCCTGCTGCACTGGCGGCATTGTTTGCACAACAAAGTGGAACGATTCTGGATATGTTTAATATGTTTTCCGGTGGGTCACTGAAGCGATTATCGATTATCGCTCTTGGGATCATGCCATACATATCCGCATCCATTATCATTCAGCTGTTGAGTTTTATAGATCCGCACCTGAAACAGTTACGCAAGGAAGGCGAATCAGGGCGTCGCAAGATTACGCAGTACACCCGTTATGGCGCAGTCGTACTTGCTACCTTGCAGGCGATAGGTGTATCGCTGGCACTGGAAGGACAACAGGCTGGCGGAACAGGTGTTGTACTGGATCCAGGCTTTGGTTTCAGACTGACGGCTGTTACTTCACTGGTAACCGGGACTATGTTTTTAATGTGGTTAGGTGAGCAAATCACAGAACGCGGAGTGGGTAATGGTATTTCGATGCTGATTTTTTCCGGTATTGTCGCCGGATTACCTGCTGCAGTCGCCAGTACCATAGAGCTGGCTCGCACTGGCGAGTTGAATGTACTTATGTTGATTGTACTGTTCGCACTTACTATTGCTGTGACAGGTTTTGTTATTTTTGTAGAGCGTGGACAACGCAGGATTACAGTGAATTATGCCAAGCGGCAGGTCGGGCGGAAGATGTATGCGGGGCAGTCCAGTCATCTGCCATTGAAACTAAATATGTCTGGTGTAATTCCACCGATTTTTGCTTCCAGTATAATCCTGTTTCCCGCGACGCTTGCCAGCTGGTTTGGACAGGGAGAGGGTACTCGCTGGATTCAGAACATCACTGCGGTACTGCAACCGGGCCAGTTAATTTATACGTTGATTTATGGAGCTGGAATTGTATTTTTCTGCTTCTTTTATACAGCAATTGTGTTTGACCCAAAGGAAACGGCTGAAAACCTGAAAAAATCCGGTGCGTTTGTCCCTGGTATGAGACCAGGCGAGCAGACGGCAAACTATCTGGACAGTGTGCTGACAAGATTGACCTTGTCAGGTGCGATTTACATCACGTTTGTATGTTTATTACCGGAATTTTTGATTTTGGAGTTTCATGTTCCATTTTATTTTGGTGGAACCTCGCTGCTGATTCTTGTGGTAGTGGTAATGGATTTTATGGCGCAGGTTCAGGCCCATCTTATGTCGCATCAATATGACAGCTTGCTGAAGAAGGCGAATCTTAAAGGCCAGGGTCGGCGTAGATAGGCAAAATTGCAGGAGAGAGAGTGTGAAAGTTAGAGCATCAGTAAAAAAAATGTGTAGAAATTGCAGGGTCATACGCCGTAACCGTGTAGTTAGGGTTATTTGCAGTGATCCGCGCCATAAACAGCGTCAGGGATAAGTTGGAGATAACAGAATGGCTCGTATTGCAGGTGTAAATATACCAGACAACAAGCATCTCAGGATTGCTCTTACCTATATTTATGGAATTGGTTTGACCCGCGCAAAAAATATTTGTGCGGCAACTGGTCTAGATCCCAAGACTAAAGTGAAGGATCTGGTTGAGGAAGAGCTCGATAAAATCCGTCAGGAAATCACCGGATTTGGAGTTGAAGGTGATTTGCGACGTGAAGTATCCATGAATATAAAGCGCCTGATGGATCTGGGTTGCTATCGTGGTATACGGCATCGTAAAGGTTTACCGGTACGTGGTCAGCAGACACAGACCAACGCCAGGACACGTAAAGGCCCGCGTCGGGCAGTAAAAAAATAAGCTGGAAATAATATAAATATGGCTAAGGTACGCACAACCAAGAAGAAAGTTAAAAAATCAGTCGTGGACGGTGTTGTTCACATCTATTCATCTTTTAACAACACCCTTATTACCATTACTGATCGCCAGGGTAACACCCTGTGCTGGGCAACATCAGGTGGCAGTGGTTTTCGTGGGTCACGTAAAAGTACCCCGTTCGCTGCTCAGGTAGCGGCTCAGTCGGCAGGTGAGCGTGCACAGGAATATGGCCTTAAAAATCTGGAAGTAAACATCAAGGGACCTGGCCCAGGTCGAGAGTCGGCGGTACGTGCATTAAATGCATTGGGTTTCAAGATCACCAACATCACTGATGTAACACCAGTACCGCACAATGGTTGCAGACCGCCTAAACGGCGTCGGGTTTAACGGAGAGAGTAATAGAATATGGCACGTTATATTGGTCCAAAATGTAAATTAAGTCGGCGTGAAGGAACGGACTTATTCCTGAAAAGCCGCGCGCGCTCTATTGAAACTAAATGCCAGATTGACAAGACCCCAGGTCAGCATGGCGGCAAGGCCAAGAGATTGTCAGGCTACGCCGTACAGTTGCGTGAAAAGCAGAAGCTGAGAAGGATTTACGGCGTTCTGGAAAAGCAGTTTCGTCTTTATTATAAAGAAGCAGCGAGAAGGAAAGGTTCAACGGGCGAAAACCTGTTGCAGCTGCTGGAAACCCGTCTGGATAATGTTGTTTATAGAATGGGATTTGGTAGTACCAGAAGTGAAGCTCGTCAGCTGGTCAGCCACAGGGCAATTCTGGTCAATGGTAAGAGTGTAAATATTCCTTCCTACCAGGTTAGCCCGAATGATGAAATCCGGATTCGAGAACGCGCGAAGAAGCAGTTACGTATACAGGATTCATTAAATGTAGCAGAACAGTATGGGCTTCCGGATTGGGTCGAAGTAGATACAAAAAAGATGGTAGGCGTTTTTAAAGCGGTGCCAGAACGTAGCGAATTACCATCAGAGATCAACGAACAGCTTGTTGTTGAGCTCTACTCCAAGTAAGCAGATATAGGAACAGTATACATGCCATCAACTTTCAGCGAACTATTAAAGCCACGTCGAGTAGATGTTGAAACCATCAGCGATACCCAGGCAAAGATTATAATCGAGCCTCTGAACAGGGGGTTTGGTCATACTTTGGGTAATGCACTGCGTCGTGTTCTGTTATCTTCCATGTCCGGTTGTGCAGTGACAGAAGTGGAAATCGTAGGTGTATTGCATGAATACACCACCGTAGAAGGTGTGCAGGAAGATGTAACAGACATCCTGCTTAACCTGAAAGGTCTCGCAATTAAAATGCATTCAAACAATGATGCTATCCTGAAACTGAAGAAGTCAGGTCCAGGTGAAGTTCGTGCGAAAGACATCATTCTGGATCATGATGTGGAAATTGCTAACCCGGAACATATTATTGCCAACTTGACCAAGGCCGGCGAACTGAATATGACCATGAAAGTTGAGCGCGGTCGTGGTTATAGACCCGTGCTGGCTGTTGCTACTGAAGACAGTCAACAGTCAATTGGACGTTTGAAGCTTGATGCATCATTCAGCCCGGTCAAGAGAATATCGTACGATGTACAAAGTGCACGTGTGGAACAGCAAACTGACCTGGACAAGCTGATTATCGAGATTGAAACCAATGGCACGATAGATCCGGAAGAAGCCATTCGTGAAGCTGCAAGGATACTGCGTAACCAATTGTCAGTATTTGTTGATCTGGAAGCTGAAGAAGCAGAGATTGCAGCAGCCAAGAATGAGCCTGAAATTGATCCGATTCTGCTTCGGCCGGTTGATGATCTGGAGCTTACTGTACGTTCAGCAAACTGTCTGAAAGCAGAGAGCATCTATTACATTGGCGATCTGGTACAGCGCACAGAAGTAGAATTGTTAAAAACACCCAATTTGGGCAAGAAATCCCTGACCGAAATCAAGGACGTGCTTGCCTCACGTGGACTTTCTTTGGGCATGCGTCTGGAAAACTGGCCACCACCGGGTGTTGCTGACAGCAAACAACGGGAATTTCGAGCTGATAACATCGGTTAAACCCGGAAATCAAGATAACCTGAATAGTAGAAAATAAAATGCGACATAAAGCGTTAGGAAGAAAATTTGGCCGGGATAGTTCCCATCGCAAGGCGATGTTCCGGAACATGGCGGTCTCACTCATGCAACATGAGATAATCAAGACTACGGTACCCAAGGCGAAAGAACTACGTCGGGTTGCCGAACCTTTAATTACGTTGGCCAAGAACGACTCAGCTTCACGTCGTCAGTTGGCATTCAATCGCTTGCGTGACAGAAGTATTGTTACGAAGCTGTTTAATGAGCTGGGTCCCCGTTACAAACAGCGCCCAGGTGGTTATCTGCGCATACTCAAATGCGGATTCCGCGCTGGAGATAATGCGCCTATGGCAATCGTCGAACTGGTAGACAGGGCTACAACGGCTGAAGCTGTAGAAGAAGCATAACTGTCTGTAGTTAAGCGGATAACAAATATAAAAACCGGCCTAGGCCGGTTTTTTTTTACTGACGTTTTGCACTGACCAGATAGTTTTTCCAGCCGCCATAGGCAGTAATGTCCGTCGCAGAATCTATTACATAAGGCTCACAGATGAATCCGATCACCAGGCTGCCATCAGCCAGTTGCACTTTGCCCAGGCCCAGAGGTGCTGGTATTCCGGCCAGAAACTTGCCGAGCTGATTGATAGCGATAGACCAGACTTCCACTGCTATGCGATTCCCACTGTCTTCATCCCTGATTAGTCCGGGACGAAAGGGTGGTCCTCCGGCCAGTGCATAAAGCCGGTAATTAGGAGCTGTCGTAGTAGCATCAACAAGTTCAGCATCAAGATCCAGTAATTGTTGATTCAAGGCCATGCCTGTCATATGTGCACCACATACCATCAATTTTATCCTGTCTGTGGCCGGTCTGGGTAAGGGTAGGCTATCTGCTAACCAGTAAAATCCGGTAGATGCCATACGCAGTCCGGATTCAGACAGGATTCGTCGTGACATTTTGATTAAATAACGATCTGTAAATTTATTGGCTACCAGGGAAACACTAAAGGGTAAGCCATTGGAGAAATTTCCAGCAGGAATCGCAATTGCCGAATAATCGAGTAGATTTACATAGTTGGTGTAGTAACCAAGCAGGCTGTTTAAACGGATGGGATCCTGATCCACGTCATTAATCTTATAGATCGTGCTCGCTGTTGGTGTGAGGATAAAGTCGACTGTGGAAAGTATAGAATCGGTAATGTGTTTGAGACCACGTAACTTATAGATGGACTGAAAGGTTTGAACAGCTGTAAATTGGGTGGCTTTCTCAATAATTGAACGTGTTACCGGATGTATGACTTCTGGTGTTTTCTGCATCAGACCTTCTATTGCAGCGTAGCGTTCGGCTACCCAAGGCCCCTCATATAACAGATCGGCTGCCTGCAAAAATGGGGCGAAATCTATGGTTACCGGAGTTCCGCCCAATTAAATCAGACGCTCTGTCATGTGCGTCATTAATTGTAGCAATTCCGGTTCGGAGGTTTGCAATTGTGATGGATCAATTACACCAAATTTAAATCGTATGGTAGGTGGAGAAATGTCGGAATCTGGTATTCTGGCAAAACAGTCCTGGTCATCATGAACGGACATAACTGTGTATATCCTGTCAGCATCATCCGGGTTCAGTGCAAACAGACTGACACAATCAATACTTCGACAGGCGGGAACCACACCACGGGTGCTGACAACGCCGCAACTAGGTTTGACACCTATCAGATTATTAAACATGGCGGGAACCCTGCCTGAACCGGCGGTATCCGTACCCAGTGCGAAAGTGACCAACCCTGTTGCTGTGGCAACTGCTGAGCCTGAACTTGAACCACCAGATATATAATCAGGATCAAAACTGTTTTTAACACTTCCGTAAGGTGAGCGGGTACCGGTCAGTCCGGTTGCAAATTGATCCATGTTGGTTTTGCCTATTGGAATTGCGCCAGCATTTATCAGCTGTTCTACGACAAATGCAGACTGCCTGGGGGTATAGCTGAATTCGGGGCAGGCAGCTGTAGTTGGTATTTCAGTAAGATCAATATTGTCCTTGATAGCGAACGGGATGCCAAATAGCGGCAGAGTTTCAGTCGAGTGACCATTGAGCCTGTCCAGATAAGGTTGTATCTGTTGCCTCGACAGAAGGTGTATCCAGATATTGTGATCCTTGAATTCATCACATCGAAGTAATATATAATCGATTACTTGTGCAGGTGTAAATATTTCTTCCTGGTAGAGTTTATGCAGAGAGCGTATAGATAAATCAAGTAGGGGCATAGTCGTCATCTCATTGTCGGGTGTCAATTAGTATCAATTCCTGTCCCTGGCGTACCTGGTCACCTGCTTGACACAGGATACGGCTCACGGTTCCAGTTGCAGAAGCGGGTATATGAAATTCCATTTTCATGGACTCCAGTATAATCAGAGTTTGATCCTGCTGGACCTGATCTCCCGGATTCACCTGTATTTTCCAGATACTGCCTGGCATATGTGCAACGATGGCAATTTCTGTCGATGATATAACTACCGCTTCCCTGTGTAATGCATTGGAATCGACATCTGATGTGAATGCAGCGAGCCCATGATCCGCCCAGCGTTGTCTTTCCTCGTCAAAGGCGTTTTGTTGAGTTAGTTTGAACGCATGGATGGATTCATCATTCTCACGCAAAAATGTATTATATTCATCCAGTCTGAAAGGGCTGTCTTCTGTTTTGATCTTGTAGCGACCCAACGGAAATTCTTCACGGATAGTGAGCAACTCCTGCTCCGACACAGGGAAAAAGCGGATCTGATCAAAGAAACGCAGTAACCAGCATTTGTTTCCGTGAAAGGAATCTGTCTGTCTGTAACGATTCCACATTTGCAGGGTACGACCAACAAACTGGTAGCCTCCGGGACCTCCCATTCCATAGATGCAGAGATAGGAACCTCCAATACCGACTGCATTTTCAGGGGTCCAGGTACGGGCCGGATTGTATTTAGTGGTGACCAGACGATGTCGTGGATCCATCGGGGTGGCCACCGGTGCATCCAGATAAACGTCTCCGAGCCCCATCACCAGATAACTGGCATCAAATACGATGTTTTTTACAGCTTCAACTGAATCCAGTCCATTTATTCGGCGTATGAATTCAATATTACTTGGACACCACGGTGCATCCGCTCTTACCGTTTGCATGTATTTTTCAATTGCCAGCCGGGTGGAGCCATCATCCCAGGACAGCGGTAAATGAACAATCCGACCGGGAACTTCAACATCATGGATACTACCGAGTTGCTCTTCGGCCTTTAGCAGAAATTCAATCAATTGATACTGATGCAGTTTCAGACTGTCATAATGTATCTGTAACGAACGAATACCGGGTGTCACCTCAATGATGCCAGGTAATCGATTGTTATTGATCCATTAGCTAATTGATTAGATTTTTTAATTTGTTCTGCGCTCATTCTACTCATCAACTTCTTGCGATGGCCAGGCTGGTCTTCCACCACCCATTGGCACAGCGGGATCGTTGCACAGTCTGCAGCCTTCTTCTCAGCAAGGACCAGCCATTTCAGACCTTCTGTATCATCATTAAAATATTGATTTGAGTATAAGGTCCCCAGATTATACTGAGATTGCATAAAGCCCATTTCTGCCGCTTTTTGATAAAATTCACGCGCCTTATTATAATCCTTGGTAAGACCATCTTCTCCATATTCATAACTATTACCGCTATTATGACATCCGGCATCAGTGCCTAACTCGCACGCGCGGATATACCACATGGTTTTATTCCCATATTTGGATCCGGAAATTTGGCGTTCTGAAATCATTAATCCAAGTTTTAAAGCTGCCAAAGCATCGCCTTGATCGGCCCCCTGTTTATAGAGATCGGCCGCGGCTTCTGATTCACCAGCTCGATATGCCGCATCACCAGGAGTAGTGCTACAGGCAACCAGAAAAGCTGCCAATAAAATACATGTCCAAGTGTTTCGTAATTGCATGGATTGTCTCCAATAAAATCTAACTAATTGCTAACAAGACCTGTACGGGGCTCGTTAATTTTTGCTATAGCGAGTCAGTTCGGCGCGGTTATCGGAGACAGATAAATCTGCGTTGGTAATCATTGTTTCCCCCGGTAATCAATGACGGATGATGTGGTTGAGTATAGACCGGGGTGATCGCGAGTGTCTAGATTTGACATAAGGACGACTTCGGCGGGATCGGTTTACTAGATTCCCGTGTCGGCTTTGGCTCCTGCGTCGCTCTACCGCCTACATTCATGTAGGCGTGCGCAGGAATGACGCTTGGTTAGGATTTACATTTCCAGTCAGGGTGGTTCCGGCATTCGCCAGTATGACGGTGGGGTAGGTTTTAAAATTCCTGACAGTGAGACACCCGCCTACGACAATATGATGGATGCTGTTCTTACTGACCACATCCAGCATTTATCACTCTGCTGATGGGATGCATTTACGGGCACAAGTGGCTATAATCACGCCTCTTTGGAGGATACAGTTTTGGCTAAAATTCTGATTACCGGTGCTGGCGGATTTATAGGCTCACATCTGGTTGAGCGTTGCGTTGAACTGGGCCATACGGTGCGTGCCTTTGTTCATTACAACTCCAACAATTCGTTGGGTTGGTTGGAAAAGTCAGCTGTAAAGAATGAAGTTGAAACCGTTGCCGGTGATATTCGGGATTATGATTCGGTGTCCAGCGCGTTGCGCGGTTGCGAAGAGGTGTACCATCTGGCTGCCCTCATCGGCATTCCTTACTCGTATGTCTCGCCACTTGCTTATATTCAGACCAATGTGGTCGGCACATATAACGTTTTGCAGGCGGCACGTGAGCTTGGTACGTCGCAGGTGCTCATCACTTCGACCAGCGAGACCTATGGCACAGCACAATACGTACCCATGGATGAGAAACATCCGATGGTGGGTCAGTCGCCGTATTCGGCCAGCAAAATTGGGGCTGATAATATGGCTGTCAGTTATTATCGCTCATTCAAATTGCCCGTGAAGATCGTCCGTCCGTTTAATACCTACGGTCCCCGGCAGTCTACGCGCGCCATAATTCCCACCATCGCAACACAGCTTTTACGAGGCAAGACCACCATCAAACTGGGCAACATTACGCCGACGAGGGATCTCACGTTTGTGAAAGACACCGCCAATGCATTTGTTGAAATCGCCAAAACGAAAGGCCTTTATGGTGAATACGTCAATATCGGCATGGGTGAGGAGATTTCGGTCGAAGACCTGGCCCATAAAATTGCCAATATCATCGGCAAGCCGCTGCACATCGAAACCGACGATGAACGTACACGTCCTGCAGCCAGTGAAGTAGAACGTCTGTTTAGTCAAAATGCCAAATTAAAGCAAAATACAACATGGCAACAGCAATACACGCTGGACCGGGGGCTTGCGGAAACGATTGAATGGATCAAGCAAAACCTCAGCCTGTTTGCGACTGAGCATTATCATGTCTAAAGTAGCCAGCCGTCTGTCAGGCGCGCACGCGCTTGTTATCGGCGGTGGCGGCTATATTGGTCGTCGTCTGGTGTCGAAACTGCACAGCTTTGGTGCAATGGTTACCTCATTTGATTTGAATCCTGCTCCAGTTCCGGGTGCGATGACATGCACAGCCTGTGATATATCCAGTGATGATTCAGTTGCGCAGGCATTTTCCCGGTTAAAGGATCATCCGTTTAAATACGTTTTTCATCTGGCCGCGCAAAAGAACATTCCTGACTCAATCAAGGATCCTGCCACGACATTTGCCATCAATGCGGGTGGGACGATGCGTGTGCTGGCCGCATGCCAGAAGCTGTCGACGATGCCTCATGTGATTTTTATTTCGACTTACGGGGTTGGATTGTCAGACGTATCGTCAGAGTCGCCGTATTTAACCAGCAAGAGAATGGGCGAAATGTTGGTTCGATCTTATTTTACACATGGCGGACTACCGGCGACGATATGCCGACTCGCCAATGTTTACGGGCCGCAGCAATCCGAAGAGGGTGTGATTCCCTCGATGCTCAAGCAGATGATGGCCAACGTTGGGGAGTTACGCCTGGGGAATACAGCGGCAAGGCGCGACTTTATCTATATTGATGACGTTGTATCCGGACTCATTGCGGCGGCGATTGAACCGGGCTCTGCCGGGAAAATATTGGATCTGGGCACGGGGAAGTCTACCTCAGTAGCCGACGTAGTAGATATCGCCAGTGGGTTGTTGCATTTCAATGGCAAGGCCAGCACGGAGCAGAGTAGAATGCGGTCACAAGATTCGTCCGAACTCGTAGCCAGCGTTGAGCCTATGCAGCAGCTATGTGAATGGAAGTCGGTTGTGGATTTAGAAGAAGGGTTGAGGCGGGTCATAGCCGCGGCGAATGAAGGAGTAGGTAGAATTGGGTAACAAAACAACAAAAGCGTTTATTCTGGCGGGCGGTCGTGGCACGCGCTTTCACCCGTTTTCATTTACCATTCCCAAACCACTCATGCCAATTGGTGAAGAGCCAATTTTGCTGCATCTTATCAACCGGTTTAAAAGTGAAGGCATAACAGAGTTTGTTATTTCTCTCGGGTACCACTCGGAATTAATCAAGGCCTACTTTGGCGATGGCGCCCGTTTCGGGGTGTCCATACGCTATGTAAAAGAAGACATTCCTCTGGGAACCGCCGGCCCGCTGTCGCTTATCCGGGATGAAGTGGCAAAGGACGAATACGTGTTCCTGATCAATGGCGATATCTATACAGAAATGAGTTTTCAAAAAATGCTACAAGCGGCAGAAGCCAGTGGCAGTGAATTGCTGGTTGGTTATGTCCAGAAAACCGAGAAAAGCAGCTTCGGCATTTTGAATATCGAAAATAATGCGATTACGAGTGTTACGGAAAAGCCCGAACGTACCTTCGCAATTAGCTCAGGCATTTATCTGGTGCGTGGCTCAGCGATAGAAAATATTCCCGTCGGCAAGTTTTTCACCGCGCCGGATCTGATGAACATCTATATGTCTTCCGGGCGCAAGGTCGGTGCTTACCGCATAGATGATTTCTGGATGGGAATTGAAAACGTTGAGAATCTGGACGAAGTGATGAAGCGGGTAAACGCGACCTCCGCAAAAGGACGCTAGCAGATGACACCACGTAAAAGCACATTGCTGATTATCCCGGCCCTGAACGAAGAAATGTCCATCGGTCCGGTGATACTTGGTGTGAAGCAGCATTTCGATTGCGACATACTCGTGATTGACGGCTACTCACGCGACCGTACCGTGGAGGTTGCCCGGGAAAACGGCGCGATGGTGGTTCAGCTTTCCAAATCTTTAGGGATTGCGGGTGCCATAGAATTGGGGATCCTGTACGCGAGTCGGGAAGGATACGAATACCTGGCGCGTATCGATGCGGATGGCCAGCACCGACCCGAAGATCTGAACCGATTGTTGGCTGTAATTAAAGAGGACAAAGCCGATTTTGTGATTGGATCACGGTTTCTGGGTGATTCTGAATACAAGCCGAATCTGCTCCGTCATTCGAGCATCGGTGTGATCTCGTTACTGCTGCGCTTGCTGTATCGCGTTAAAATCACCGACTGCACCTCAGGCTGCCAACTGTATAACCGGCAAGTGATCGAGTTCTTTGCTAAAGATGTCAGTTTTGAATATTCAGAGGTGCGGGCTATCTGGATGGCGCACAAGGCCACGTTTCGGGTGCGCGAGGAATTTATCAATATGGCACCTCGAAGCGCCGGCGTTTCGTCATTCTCACCCATGATTGCCTGGCTCTATATGTTCAATAACATTGCCGATTTGTTGCTCTCCATACCGGTTCCCATGCGGAGGTACGGCAAGCAATGATGACCTTACTCGCCAGAGGCATCAGTATCGCGGCCGGACTGGGCCTGTTTTTTGTTGTTTCTTTTCTGGTGCGCAGACGTCGAATTTACAATCTCTACGCCGTTTCATGGTTTATTTTTTGTTTGATGTTTCTGGTGACGGGGATATTTGGCCGATTTACAGAAACATTAGCCACGATTCTGGGCGTCTATTATCCTCCAACGGCCATTCTGGTATTTGCATTGGGCTGCTTGCTGGTAACAGTCATGCATCTGTCCATGATTGTGACTCAGCAGCACAAGGACATAAAGCGTCTTGAAAAGGAAATGGCTCTGCTGCGCATACTTCCTCCCGGCCAGGAAGAAGAAAAAAGGGGACAGTTTATTTAATTCGGTTGAAATGGCAGATTTCTGTTAGATAAGTAAACTGTCACCGTAATTCAGAGTAACAATTGAAGGCGCTGTCGTGTTAAATTGCCGCCTGTAATCAAAATCCTGATCCAGAAGGTAACATAAATGGTCCACCCTGAATTGAAAAAAACCGCCAAATCCACGGGGAGTATTTTCTTGTTGGCAGTCTTGTTACTGGCTATACAAATACCTGTAACCGTACTGGCCCAGCCGTGTGACATCGAGAATGTAGTCAATTGCGCGCCGGTGAAAACCGAAGCGGTGGCTACCGACAAAAAATGGAAGGGTCCGAGCCTGCGTTCACGCATCCGTCTTTATGGCAGCTTTGAATCCATCGATCCACCCACATTGGCAACAGATAACTCCCGTTTGAACGACGCCTACATACGACGGGCTGATCTGACACTACGCGGTGACCTGCTAGAGCAGGTGGGATATTATTTCAAGGGGGAATTCAGGGAAGCTGATCTCGACATCCGGGATCTGTATCTGAGCCATAAATCTGATCTGGGTCTGTTCATGCTCGGGATAGTGGATCCGATTGATGAAGAGGTGGACCCGGCCAATCGCGAATTCATGGAAAGTGCAGCGATGGAAGACTTTGCCCCCGGCAATCAATTGGGTCTGGGGTATTTTCGCGAAGGTGAGAACTGGCTCTACTTTGCCGGTGCGTTCAAGGGCAAGGTAGATAAGCACAGAGTAGAGGATACCGGCGTTGTGTACTCGACGCGCTTTACCATCGCGCCACACGTTCCCAAGGGTTATCTTTTGCATATTGGTGGATACGCCAGCTGGCGTGAGTCCGGCAAAGGCAACGATCTGTTTCGATACAATGCTACCTCGATGCTCAGGCAGGGTGAAAGCTATGTCGACACCGGTAAGGTTGCCGATAAGGAAGGGCTGGTGGGTATCGAATTGGGTCTGAACATCGGTTCTACCTCGTTAGACGGCCAATGTGCGGTAGTGCGTGCCACCGTGCCTTTGCCGGGGCTTGCCGCTTCCTATTTGAATGGATGTTATATTTCCGGTATCTGGAACATTACCGGAGAAGAGCGTTTTTACGGCGGTGACGGGTTTACCCTGCTACGCCCCAAAACCTCTGTGTTTGAAGGTGGCCCGGGCGCCTGGCAGATCGGGACACGCTACGACACCATCGATCTAAGCGACGGTGTCATTCAGGGTGGTGGCCAGAATACCTGGACCTACTCTCTGAACTGGTATCTGAATCGCCAGCTATGGCTCTCCACCAATTACAGTCGCGCTACATTTAAAAACAATGCATACGCCGGGGATGAAACCGACGGTTGGGGCGCGAGGATTCAGTACATCATTGAGTGGTAGGGCTCGGTTTATTTAATTCGGTTGAGCTGTGGATTGAGATACGAATAGGGTCGGAGTGATTTACTTTAATTCACACGGCCCCTTTTTTCTTATTGAAGGCTGTACTCTACAACTTGTCCTTCAATAACTGGTTCACCTGTTGCGGGTTGGCTTTGCCTTGTGACTTCTTCATGATCTGGCCGACAAAGTAGCCGATCAGTTTTGCACGTTTTTCTTCCGGGCTGTCGCGGTATTGTTTGACCTGCTCCGGGCTGGCGTTGATCACTTCATCGACAATCTTTTCAATCGCGCCGGTGTCGGTGACCTGTTGCAGCCCTTTGCTTGCAATGATTGCATCGGCATCGCCTTCGCCGTTGCACATGGCTTCAAAAACCTGTTTAGCAATCTTGCTGGAAATGGTGTTGTCGGCGATACGTTTGATCATGCCACCTAATTGACTGGCCGTGACCGGTGAGGCGGACAGTTCCAGATTGCGTGCATTCAGTGTGGCGGTCAGATCACCGATGATCCAGTTCGCACACAACTTGGCCTGGCCTCCGGCAGTGCTTACGGCGGTTTCAAAATAGTCGGCGATTTCTCTCGAACCTGAAAGTTGTTCGCTGTCGTACTCGGACAATGCATAGTCTTTGATGAAGCGTGTGCGTTTGTGATCGGGTAGTTCGGGCAGTGTGTTACGAATCAACGCAATGTCGTCGATGGTAATGTGGATAGGTAGTAAATCCGGATCAGGGAAGTAGCGGTAATCGTTTGCTTCTTCCTTGCTACGCATCGGCCGGGTTTCGTCCTTGTCAGCATCATACAGACGCGTTTCCTGGATGATTTTGTGGCCAGATTCGAGTAGATCAATCTGGCGCGCGATTTCATGATTAATTGCCAGTTCCACAAACCGGAATGAATTGATGTTTTTCAGTTCGGCGCGCGTGCCCAGCTTTTCCGTGCCTTTCGGTCTGACAGACACATTCGCATCACAGCGGAACGAGCCTTCCTGCATATTGCCATCAGAAATTCCCAGATAACGCACCAGTGTGTGGATCTTTTTCATATAGACCGCCGCTTCATGCGACGAGCGCAAGTCCGGTTCGGACACGATTTCGATCAACGGTGTGCCCGCACGATTCAGATCGATGCCGGTACGGCTGGCAAATCCCTCGTGTACCGATTTACCCGCGTCTTCTTCCAGATGGGCGCGAGTGATACGGATAGTTTTGCTGGTGCCATCTTCAAGTGTGATATCGAGCGTGCCATTGGCCACTACCGGCAATTCGTACTGACTGATTTGATAGCCTTTGGGCAGGTCAGGATAAAAATAATTTTTACGGGCGAAGATGGAGGTGTCTGCGATTTCAGCATTGACCGCCAGACCAAACGTGATCGCCATGCGTACTGCTTCCGCATTGATAACCGGCAACACACCCGGCAATCCGAGGTCCACCGCACAGGCCTGCACGTTCGGTGCGGCGCCATAACGTGTGGCAGCACCGGAGAACAGCTTGCTCCTGGTTGCCAACTGAACATGGATTTCAAGTCCTATGACCGGTTCCCATAACATCAGGCGAATCCTCCCGGTGTCTGTTTGTGCCAATCCGTGTGTAGTTGATACTGATGCGCAATATTCAGCAATTTCGCTTCGCTGAAATAATCGCCGATGATCTGCAGGCCAATCGGTAACTGCCCGGAGAATCCCGCGGGTATTGAGATAGCAGGCAGGCCAGCCAGATTGACTGACACGGTGAAGATATCGGACAGATACATGCTGACCGGATCATCAATCAATTCATTCAGTTTGAATGCAGGCTTGGGTGTGGTCGGCCCCATGATCACATCCACCTGTTTTAGCGCATTCTGGAAATCATCGCGGATCAGACGACGGATTTTCTGTGCCTTCAGATAATAGGCATCGAAATAACCGGCGGACAGCACATAGGTGCCGATCATGATCCGGCGTTTGACTTCACGCCCAAACCCTTCGGCGCGACTGCGAGTGTACAGATCCAGCAGGTCGACCGGATTCTGGCAACGATAGCCAAAGCGGACGCCATCGAAGCGTGACAGATTGGACGAGGCTTCAGCCGGTGCAATCACATAGTAGGCCGGGATGGATAAATGCGTGTTGGGCAAATCGACTGGGTGCAAACTTGCACCAGCTTGTTCAAATTGTTTGATGGCCTCTTGCACCTTGTTCGCTGTGTCTGTGTCCAGATCATCGGTGAAGTATTGTTTCGGTATGCCGACCTTCACCCCGGCAAGTGAATCAGACAAGTGTGCGGTGTAGTCCAGCTTCGGTCGAGCCAGTGAAGTGGAATCTCGCGGATCAAATCCGACCATCGCGTTCATCAACATCGCGGCATCTTCAGCCGTGCGCGACATTGGACCACCCTGATCCAGACTGGAAGCAAACGCGATCATGCCGTAGCGGGATACCAGTCCATAAGTCGGTTTCAGACCGGTGATGCCACACAATGCCGCCGGTTGCCGGATTGAACCACCGGTATCGGTGCCGGTGGCAGCAGGTGCCAGTCGGGCAGCTACAACACTCGCTGAGCCACCAGAGGACCCGCCGGGTACCCGTGAGGTGTCCCAGGGATTGGTTGTGGGGCCGTAGTAACTGGTTTCGGTAGAAGACCCCATCGCAAATTCGTCCATATTGGTCTTGCCGAGTGTGACCATGCCGGCGGCATCCAGTTTTTCGACAACCGTTGCGTTATAGGGGGCAATGAAATTGTCCAGCATCTTCGAGCCACAGGAGGTCCGGGTACCATCAACACAGAAGATGTCCTTGTGCGCGATGGGAATCCCGGTCAACGGGCCATGATTCTTGTGCAAGATAGTTAAATCTGCGGCTTTGGCCTGAGCTAGTGCCCGTTCCGGGGTGGTGTTGATATAGCCATTTAGCTGCGGGTTAAGGCGTTCTGCACGCTCCAGATACAGTCGGGTCAGCTCGGTACTGCTGATTTTCCCGGTATTTAACAGTCTGGACAGCTCGGCGAGCGTATGTTCGTGCATTTGGCGTATTTCAGGTAAGTACGGACGATTTTTCGGTAATTATTCTATGACCCGGGGAACCAGATAAAAGCCATTTTCCGTTTCCGGCGCAATTTGCTGGAATTTGGCACGTTGATCCGTCTCGGTGACGACGTCAGGACGCAAACGGGCATGGATATCCAACGGATGCGCGAGTGGCGCCACCGTGTCTGTCTGCACCGCCTGCATCTGTTCCACCAGCCCGAGTATGCTACCCAATGCCTGTTGGTACTGGGCTAATTCATCCTCCTTGACGGCCAGTCTTGCCAGCTTGGCAATTGTGCGGATATCTGACTGTTGTAGAGACATCAATCTGTTCCTTTTTTGTCCTTGATTTTTGAGGCATTTATCATATCTGATTACTTGCTCAACAGGCTAGCCACTGTTACAGTAATACAACTAAATCAGGCGTTTGAAGCCTGATCTTGCAGAAGTTTGAGACAGCCTGTGGAAATTATGTTCATGTGCAATATATCCGGTCAGGTACTCAGTAACTACAGGTGTTTACAGTATCCCATATCTGTGAGTTTTAAAACTTATCATTCAGTCAGTAACAAAATAGTGGCACCTTGCTACGAGGATTTTCTAATCAATGTTTAAAAGTATCAGAGGTTTTTTTTCCAACGATCTTTCCATCGATCTTGGCACCGCCAACACACTGATCTATGTGCGCGGTAAAGGTATCGTTCTGAATGAACCATCCGTTGTTGCGATCCGCAAGGAAGGTAATGCCATCAATGCAAAGTCCATACTCGCTGTTGGCTCCGAAGCAAAACGTATGTTGGGTCGTACACCCGGACATATCCTTGCCATTCGTCCGCTGAAAGATGGCGTGATTGCCGACTTCACCATCACAGAAAAAATGCTTCAGCATTTTATTCGTATGGTCCATGGCAATACGCTGTTCAAGCCGAGTCCGCGTGTGCTGGTGTGTGTACCCTGCGGATCCACCCAGGTGGAAAGGCGCGCTATTAAAGAGTCTGCGCTGGGTGCCGGCGCGAGAACAGTGCATCTGATACAGGAGCCGATGGCTGCTGCAATCGGTGCCGGCATGCCGGTCAGTGATGCGCGTGGCACGATGGTGCTGGACATCGGTGGTGGTACAACCGAGGTCGCAGTGATTTCGCTGAATGGAATTGTCTATGCCCATTCGATCAGAATCGGTGGTGACAAGTTCGATGAAGCGATCATCAACTATGTCCGACGTAATTACGGAACCCTGATTGGCGATGCAACCGCCGAGCGTATCAAGTTTGAAATTGGTTGTGCTTATCCGGGCAATGAAGTGCGGGAGATAGAAGTGCGAGGCCGCAATCTGGCCGAAGGTATTCCGCGCAGTTTCACCTTAAACAGCAATGAAATTCTTGAAGCGTTGCAGGAACCACTGACTGGTATTGTGGACGCGGTTAAAAATGCGCTGGAACAGACTCCGCCCGAACTGGGTTCCGACGTGGCTGAACGGGGTATGGTGCTGACCGGTGGCGGTGCCTTGCTGCGCGATATCGATCGTTTGTTCATGGAGGAGACGGGTCTGCCTGTCATCATTGCCGAGGATCCGTTGACCTGCGTGGCGCGTGGCGGTGGTCGTTATCTGGAAATGATTGATGAATACGGTACAGACATACTGACCACAGAATAGTATCCGGCACGGGGGATTTACTATTAAAACACTGTTTCTCAAAGGCCCTTCAACCAATGTGAAAACGGTACTGTTCGTGGTGATCTCTATCAGTTTGATGATTATTGATCACCGCGCAGGACATCTCGAAGCCGTCAGGTCTGTCCTGTCCACCATGGTTTACCCGCTTCAATATGTTGTAAATATGCCGGTGCAAGCGAGTCACTGGATTTCGCAGTCGGTTGTCTCACAAAAAAAACTGATCGAGGAAAACGAACGTCTGCGGCAGGAGCATTTGTTGCTCAGTTCAAAACTGCAACGCTTTGATGTGCTCACTGAAGAAAACAAGCGATTGAGAAAACTGCTTGAGTCAACCGCCAACCTGGGTGAAACAGTCGACAAGGTTTTGATTGCCGAACTGGTAGCTGTTGAAATGGAAACCTTTCGCAAACAAATCGTGATTAACAAGGGTGAACGTGAAAACGTTTATTCAGGTCAACCTGTCGTGGATGCGAATGGCATCATGGGACAGGTGGTCCATGTGAGCCCGTATTCGAGTACAGTCATTCTGATTACCGATTCGACCCATGCGATGCCAGTGCAGATTAATCGCAGTGGTTTGCGTACAGTTGCTGTTGGTACCGGGCAGAACGGAATATTGCTGCTGGAAAATCTGCCGACCAATTCCGATATCGTTGTCGGCGATCTGGTGATTTCATCCGGACTCGGTGACCGGTTCCCCAAGGGCTATCCGGTAGGAATGGTCAGCAAGATCAGTATGGAGCCAGGCGAAGCGTTTGCGATGGTGCAGGTGACTCCCAGTGCCAAACTGGAACAGAGTCGTGAAGTATTGCTGGTATGGCCGCACAATGAAAAGTTGAATATGAATGCGACCACGGATGTAACGACAGATGTTAAAGCGGTGCCATGATGAACAGACAACACAACGGTGGTGCCATCATCATAATGAGTTTCGTGATTGCCTATATGCTCACAGCGATGCCACTGCCGGATTTTGCCCTGAACTGGCGTCCGGCCTGGGTGGTGATTGTATTGATCTACTGGTGTTTGGCTATACCCGATCGCGTCAGCGTGGGAATTGCCTGGTTACTGGGTCTGTTGTTGGATGTACAGCAGGGAACATTATTTGGTCAGAATGCGATTGAACTGACCCTGATTGCCTATGTGATTGTCAGAATGCATCAACGCGTGCGGGTGTTTCCGCTGGTGCAACAGGCCATGCTGGTGTGCCTGTTATTGCTGGCGTCACAACTATTTACCTTGTGGGTTCGGGCGATGTTGGGTTTCCCGCCGCAGGACTGGACGTACTGGGCTCCGGCATTTACCAGTATGCTAATCTGGCCATGGTTATTTATCATACTCCGCGATGTCAGGCGGAAGTATCACGTGTTTTGAGCCAGGAATAATCCCCTATGTCTGCTTGGTTAAAGCTCAAGTATGTGGATGAAGAAACACAGCTGATCAGCTGGAGGATCACCGTATCTGCCATGCTGGTTACCCTGCTATTTCTGGCTATGCTCAGCCGGGCGTTTTACCTGCAGATCGTCATGCACGATCATTACAGTACCCTGTCCCAGTCCAATCGTGTCAAGGTTGTGCCGATCGCTCCGACCCGTGGTTTGATCTTCAGTCATGATGGTGTGTTGCTCGCCGATAACCGCCCGTCTTTCAGTCTCGAAGTCATACCCGAAAAAACGGATGACATGGATAAACTGCTGGCACAACTGACTCCGATCATGAATCTGAATGAATCAGATATCTCCCAGTTTCGGATCAGGCTGAAACAGAAACGTCGTTTTGAAAGTGTGCCGCTGGTCTTTAATCTCAGTGATGATGAAGTGGCGAGGATTTCTGTGGATCTGCACCGGTTCCCGGGAGTGGATATCGTTGCCAGATTAAACCGTTACTATCCGTTGGGGGCCAATACCGCGCATACGATTGGTTATGTGGGCATGATCAACGAGGAAGAATTGAAAGTACTCGATGCTTCCAATTACAGCGCAACCAGTCATATGGGAAAACTGGGCGTAGAAAAAGCCTATGAGGATATTTTACACGGCAAGGTCGGCTACCAGCAGGTTGAAGTAAACGCACAGGGGCGGGTGGTCAGGGTACTGGATCGGACACCACCGGTTCCCGGCAAGAATATTTATCTGACACTGGATCTGTCCTTGCAGAATCTGGCGGTACAGGCGCTGGCGGGTCAACGTGGTGCAGTGGTGGCAATCGATCCTGAAACCGGTGCGATACTGGCCATGGTCAGTTCACCCAGTTTTGATCCGAATCTGTTTGTGAACGGTATCGACAGCAAATCCTACAATGAATACCTGAATTCACCCGAAATACCTTTATTGAATCGTGTATTGCAAGGAAAATATCCGCCCGGATCGACTATCAAGCCGATGCTGGGATTGGCGGCATTGCATTATGGGATAAGGTCCTTTGCTGACACGACCTGGTGTCCGGGCTGGTATTCACTCAAAGGTAGCAGCCTGCGCAAGGGTGACTGGAAAAAGGACGGGCATGGACACACCAGTTTGGGCAGAGCAATTGCAGAATCCTGTGATGTTTATTTTTATGCGCTGGCCAATGATCTGGGCATTGATCGTATTCATGAATGGTTATATCAGTTTGGTCTGGGTCAAAAAACCGGAATTGACATCACCGGAGAATCCGCCGGCCTGCTGCCTTCAAAACAATGGAAACGTGCTACGCATAATGAATCCTGGTATCCCGGTGAAACCCTGAATATCGGTATTGGTCAGGGTTCGATACTGGTCACCCCTTTGCAGCTGGCGGTGTCAACCGCCGCGATAGCCAGTCGGGGCAAGGTGATGCAACCCAGATTGTTTGCCGAGGCGCGGGATCCTGTATCCGGTAAAGTGGTCAAAGAGGGAGAACCAGAACGTATACAGATGATCTCCAATACCGAAGATGAATGGAGCAAGATAATATTAGCGATGAATGATGTGGTACATGCGCCAAATGGCACGGCCAGGCGGATTAGCGAAGGTGCGAATTATCTGTTCGCCGGAAAATCGGGAACTGCCCAGGTTTTCAGTTTGGCCCAGGACGAAAAATACGAGGCGAGCAAACTGGCGAAAGAGTTGCATGACCACGCCCTGTTCATTGCCTTTGCACCACTGGAGCAGCCGAAGATTGCCGTTTCGATTATTATCGAGAACGGGGGTGGCGGTTCAGCCAACGCCGCTCCGATCGCACGACAGTTGCTGGACAATTACCTGAATCGGCTGGAGCCGATAGAGACACCGGTTACTTATGAAACAGCAGACCTTCTTTGAGAGATTGCATCTTGATGTGCCGTTGTTGCTAGGGCTTTTGCTGGCCTGTATTTTTGGATTGGTTGTTTTGTACAGCGCCAGTGGTCAGGAAATCAATACGGTTTATCAGCAGGCATTCAAGATGATATTGGCATTCGGTTTGATGGTTGCCGTCGCGCAAATTTCACCGACACAACTGGCGAGAATATCGATCTGGATATTTCTGTCCGGATTAATTTTGCTGGTGCTGGTATTGGTCATGGGCTATATCGGCAAGGGCGCACAACGTTGGCTGGATCTGGGTGTATTCAGGTTTCAACCTTCGGAAATGATGAAGTTGGCGATGCCGATGTTATTGTCCTGGTATCTTGCAGAAAAGACCTTGCCACCGACGCTGTCGCAGACAGTCATGACGATCATGTTGATACTGGTTCCGGTATTACTGATCGTCAAACAACCTGATCTGGGAACAGCAGTGCTGGTGGGTATCGCCGGTTTTTCCGCACTGTTTGTGGCTGGACTGGGCTGGCGTTATCTGTTCGGGATGATCGTGCTAGCGGCTTCGCTTGCTCCGGTATCCTGGCTATTTATGTACGACTACCAGCGACAGCGTGTATTGACCTTTCTTGATCCGGCAATGGACCCGTTGGGTTCCGGTTACCATATTATCCAATCGATGATCGCAATTGGTTCTGGCGGTTTGTCGGGCAAAGGCTGGTTGAATGGCACCCAGTCGCATCTGCAATTTTTACCGGAGCGTTCAACCGACTTTATATTTGCCGTGGTATGTGAAGAGTTCGGCTTTACCGGAGTTGTGCTGTTGTTGTCACTCTATCTGTTTATCATCTACCGCGGATTCCATCTGGCCATGAATGCACAGCAGTCCTTTGGCAAGATTCTGGGTACCAGCATCATCCTTACTTTTTTTGTTTATATTCTTGTCAACATCGGTATGGTTTCAGGCCAGCTACCGGTGGTGGGCATTCCCTTGCCACTGATCAGTTATGGTGGTACTTCAATCGTAACCTTGATGATAGGCTTTGGCATGGTTATGAGCGTGAACACCCATCGCCGCTTCTTATCGGATTAATAATATGATTTCAAACAGGGTAAAAAATTTCTGTCTGTACGTATGTATGCTGGTCATTCCGATCGCACAGGCACAGTTGCAGGATGAAACGGAGGTTCAGGAATTTATCGGGCAGATGGTTGCCAAGCATGGTTTTGACCGATCACAACTGATCAACATGTTCAGTCAGGCCAAAGTGTCTAATACAATACTGGAGGCCATTTCACGGCCTGCCGAAGCAATGCCCTGGTACAAATACCGCACCATCTTTATTCAGGATGAACGAATTCGTCTGGGCGCAGAATTCATGAACCAGAACCGCGATACGCTGCTGGCTGCAGAGCAGCAGTATGGTGTTCCGCCCGAGATCATTACTGCTATCATAGGTGTGGAAACCCGCTATGGAAAAAATGCGGGTAACTACAAGGTTATAGATTCGCTGGCGACACTTGGCTTTAAATATCCGAAGCGGGGCGAATTTTTCCGCAGCGAGTTGGAACAGTTTTTGTTAATGACGCGAGAACAGAACCTGGATCCGCAATCGATCAAGGGATCCTATGCCGGAGCGATGGGTATCCCGCAATTCATCTCCAGTAGTTTTCGCAATTTCGCTATTGATTTTGACCGGGATGGACATATCGACATCTGGGGAAATCCAGCCGATGCGATAGGCAGTGTTGCCAATTATTTCAGCAAGCATGGCTGGGTGAATGGAGAAAACATTGCTGCACAGGCTACGGCCAGAGGAGATAGATACAAGGAGCTGATTGATACGGCGCTGGAACCAAATCTGACCTTAAAGCAGATATCCGGTTACGGTGTCACAATCAAGACAAAACATCATCCTGACAAGAAGGCCAGACTACTGAGTTATGAGATGGAAAAAGGTGAACAGCTCTGGTTGGGATTTACCAACTTTTATGTGATCACCCGCTATAATCACAGCGCACTGTATGCAATGGCTGTCTATCAGCTGGCTGATGCTATCTCTCATGAACAAGGCAACAAGGATTTATACAGGAATGACTAGGCGGATAACGTCCTTATTTGACATCCATAAAAAACTTCGCGTAAGACTTGGTCTGTTGGCCCTGCTGACTGCATTGCTCCAGGCCTGTGGAGGTACCATACCCATCGTATCTCAACCGGAGCAGGATCGTGGCCCTAAACCGGGAACGGTGGATGTTTCCGATATAAAGGATGCGGTACCGAAGGATGAACCCAGAAGTAAATACGGAAACCCGGCGTCCTATGTTGTGAATGGCAAGACCTATTATGTGATGAAAAGCAGCAAGGGATTCTCCGAGCAGGGAATTGCTTCCTGGTATGGCGAGAAATTCAATGGTCGACGTACATCCAGTGGTGAAACTTACGATATGTACGGGATGACAGCGGCGCATAAAACCCTGCCATTGCCCACCTATGTCGAGATCAGGAATTTACAGAACGGTAAGATTATCGTTGTAAAGGTGAATGATCGTGGGCCCTTCCATGAAAACCGTGTGATCGATCTGTCCTACTCGGCCGCTTCCAAACTCGGAATACTTGGAAAGGGAACTGGTCTGGTAGAATTACGTACGATAGACAGTGCCTATCAGCCGCGCGGTTCGGCAACACCTTCGGGTCCAGAATCGAACGAGATAGTGAAAATCACCAGGATAGAAGCACCTGTCGCCTCTGTTGCGATACCTATAGACAGCAATTCGAAATCCGGTTTTTACATCCAGGTTGGTGCGTTTGCACAAATGGACAATGCACAAAAAATGTATGATAAACTTGCAGGCCTGAGAAACAGTCAGGTCTCGATCAGTGAAGCGATGGTAAACGGCAGTCGTGTGTACCGGGTCAGGATCGGGCCGTTGGACGATGTCTCGGTGGCTGACGGTATTGTTTCACAGCTCGGATCGTTTGGTATTACCGAACATCGCATCACTACAGATTAATAACATACTCTGCTCGGGTACCCGGAAAAAATAACTATGCATTTGAACACGATTAAATTACTGCTAACCTTCTGCCTGTTACTGATTGGTACGACTGCCATGGCTGCCATTGTGCCAGCCGCGCCGGATATCGATGCTACTGCCTATCTGGTAATGGACTATAACAGCGGCCGGATTCTGGCAGAAAAGGATATCGACAAGCGTGTGGAACCGGCCAGTCTGACCAAGATGATGACTACGTACGTGGTCACCAATGAAATTCTGGAAGGTAACATCAAGATGACAGATCTGGTGACCATCAGTGAGCGGGCCTGGCGTATGGAAGGCTCCAGAATGTTTGTTGAAGTGAACAAGCAGGTGCCGGTTGAGGATTTATTGAAGGGTGTCATTATCCAGTCCGGCAATGATGCGAGTGTGGCGTTGGCTGAACATATTGCCGGTACCGAAGAAGTATTTGCTGAAGTGATGAACCAGTATGCAGCGAAGTTGGGTATGACCAATACCCACTTTACCAACAGTACCGGGCTGCCCGATCCAAATCATTATTCCACTGCACGTGATCTGTCCATACTCGGTGTGGCCATGATCCGTGACCATCCGGATATCTATACCTGGCATTCGCAGAAAGAGTTCATGTTTAATGGTATCAAGCAGGACAATCGCAACTTGCTGTTATGGCGTGATAACAGTGTGGATGGTATCAAGACTGGCCATACTGAAACCGCAGGTTACTGTCTGGTATCCTCAGCGGTACGCGATGGAATGCGATTGGTCACAGTGATTATGGGTACGCCGAGCATGGAGTCACGCGCACGCGGCTCAGCTTCATTGCTGAATTTCGCCTTCCGTTTCTTTGAAACCCACAAGCTGTACAGTCCGGGCGATGTCATCACAAGTACGCCGGTCTGGAAAGGCGAGACCAATATGCTCAATCTGGGCGTGACCCGTGAATTATGGGTGACCGTGCCACGTGGTCAGTACAAACAACTGAAGCCGGTGACCGAAATTACTCCGACGATCATCGCACCGGTCAGCAAGAATACCGAGTACGGCAAGGTCAAGCTGATGCTGGATGAACAGGAGCTTGCAAGCGCTCCGCTGGTAGCACTGGATGCTGTTAATGAAGGTAGCATTCTGACCCGCATCAAGGATGAGGTTAAACTGTTACTCCAGTGAGTACCGCCTCTCCCATTGTCTATTTAAACGGTCAGTACCTGCCGGTACAGGATGCGCAGGTATCTGTGCTCGATCGGGGATTTCTGTTCGGTGACGGTGTGTATGAAGTCATCCCCGTATACGGTAACAAGGTATTCCGCTTTGCTGGACACATGGACAGATTGTGCAATAGCCTGTCTGCTATCGATATAAAAAATCCCTGTACGGATACCGAATGGGAAGTATTGTTTCACGAACTGATTAAACGTAATCCGGCTGACGGGGACCAATCCCTGTATCTGCAAATTACTCGCGGTGCGGGTAGTTCCAGAGATCATTTATACAGCGATAATCTGCAACCCACCGTTTTTGTCATGTGTCGCCCGGTTACCGCGAAAAAATACGATCAGGGAATCACCGCGATTACCCATGAGGACATCCGCTGGAAGTATTGCCATATCAAGGCGATTACCCTGTTGCCCAACATTATGTTGCGACAACTCGCGTTGAAAACCGATGGTTCGAGTGAGGCTATACTGATACGGGATGGTCTGGTGACCGAAGGCGCGGCCAGTAATGTATTTGTGGTTAAAGCAAACCGGATCAGTACGCCACCGAAAGATCGGACAATCCTGCCGGGAGTCACCCGTGACTTGTTGGTTGAGTTGTTACATCAGGCAGGCCTCAACTGTGTTGAAACCGAAATCACTGAACAGCAATTGCATGATGCAGATGAAATCTGGATTACCGGATCGCTGGCCGGAATTGCTCCTGTGGTAAAACTGGATGGCAGGCGGATAGGCAATGGCCAACCTGGCGTGCAGTGGAAAGTCGCAGTACAGTTGTTCAACGCCTACAAGCAGAGTTATAAGGGGTAAGAGCCCTGTTGACCCCTATGCAAGTATTCAAGGAGTTCCAGATTGAGGCAGCGCATTTGCTGCCGAACTTGCCGGACACACACAAATGTCGCCGTTTGCATGGGCACTCTTTCCTTATATTGGTGACTGTCGAAGGACAGTTGGACCCGCAACTTGGTTGGGTGATCGATTTTGCCGATATCAGTCTTGCTTTTCGGCCCTTGTTTGAAAAACTGGATCATCATTACCTGAATGAAATCGAAGGACTGGAAAATCCGACCAGTGAAAATCTAGCGCACTGGATATGGGAGAGGCTGGTAACCGCTTTGCCGGGACTGGCATCAGTGCAGGTAAAGGAAACCTGCACAGCAGGCTGTATCTATCGGGGAGTCTAGGACCGCCAGTTTAGGCGGGGTTTCGGTTTTAAAATTTCAGCCACAGAGTAAATGCCTGCAACTTCAACTCTTCAGACCAATACCCCGGCGCAGCAATACCAGCGCAAAGGTCGTCAGACCACTTATAAATAGCAGAATAATCGCGAACGCATGGAAGATATTGATATCTGCTACACCCAGTATGCCGTAGCGAAACGCATTGACCATGTACAGTATCGGATTGAACCGTGACACCCCTTGCCAGAACTCCGGCAGCATATCGATAGAGTAAAACACCCCGCCAAGATAGGTCAGCGGTGTCAGTACAAACGTCGGAATGATAGAGACATCATCAAAATTACGTGCATACACCGCATTGATAAACCCGCCCAGTGAAAAGACCATGGAAGTCAGTGTGATGATGGAAATGACCACCGCATAACTGTGTATGTGTAGATGGGTAAAAAACAGGGCAACGATTGTTACTACCAGTCCAACGACCAGTCCTCTGGCAACTCCACCGAACACATAACCTGCGAGGATGACAAAATCCGGTATGGGCGCTATCAGCATCTCTTCAATATGCCGCTGGAATTTCGCGCCAAAAAAGGAAGATACGACATTGGCGTAACTGTTATTGATCACAGACATCATGATAATGCCGGGGGCAATAAATTCCATGTAAGCAAAGCCGCCCATCTGGCCGATTTTCGGTCCGATCAGGCTGCCAAAGATAATAAAATAAAGCGTCATGCTGACGGCGGGTGGCAGGATCGTCTGGCCCCAGATTCTCACAAAACGTGTGACTTCCTTGATGATGATAGTCAGAAACGCGGTGATGATTCTGTGATAGCCCATATCAGTTGCCCGGAGGATTCTTGTCGTTGAGCAGGCGAATAAACAGTTCTTCCAGACGGTTGGATTTATTACGCATACTGGCAATGTTGATCCCGGCAGTACTGAGATACAGGAACAATTCATTGATATTCTGATCCCGGGTAATATCCGCTTCAAGAGTCAGAGGATCAGTCTGTCGCAAATTGAATTGGTTTGGCGCAGGAATCGTTGTACAGGATTGTGCCAAATCCAGTACATACGATTGTGTACCTAATTTCGACAACAGGGCCTTCATCGTGGTGTCTTCAATAATCTTGCCCTTGTCGATGATCGCAATGTTCTTGCACAGGTTCTCGGCTTCCTCAAGATAGTGTGTGGTCAACACGATCGTGGTTCCGGTCTGGTTAATTTGCTGCAGGAAAATCCACATAGAACGGCGCAGTTCCACATCAACACCGGCGGTTGGTTCATCAAGTATGAGCAAGCGGGGTTCATGCATCAGTGCGCGTGCAATCATCAGCCGACGTTTCATACCGCCTGACAGTGTTCTGGATTTGTCATTACGCTTTTCCCACAGTCCGAGTTGGGTAAAGTATTTTTCAGCACGTTCTCCGGCCAGCTTTCTGGGTATACCGTAATACCCGGCCTGGTTCAGCACGATTTCAAGACAGGATTCCCATTGCGAAAAATTGACTTCCTGCGGAACTACACCGAGGCAGGATTTGGCCTCGTTCAGACTGATATCCATATCGTGATTGAAAACCTTGACCTTGCCGCCGGTTTTTCTGACCAGTGACGAAACGATACCGATGATGGTTGATTTACCTGCTCCGTTCGGCCCAAGCAGGGCAAAGAAGTCACCGTTTCTGACCTGCAGATCTACGCCTTTCAACGCATGCATCCGGTTTTTGTAAACCTTTTGCAATCCATTTATTTCGAGTGCGAACATGTCAGGAATGTGTAGAGTAAAGGTTCTATCTGCTTTCTTATGTCAGAGTATCGGCTGTGCGTATGCAGGTGTTTGCCTGCATCGCACAGCCATCTGAATTATTTTTTATGTATCTTGTCGCGCTGGTTTTTCTGTATTTGTCCAATCTTCGACAAGGTGGTAGCCAGTGTGTTGTCACGCGTCAGTATCAGCCTGAAATAGGCTTTGGGTATCCGGATTAATCGGGCAACGCCATTACTGCGTGCATAGGCATTACGAATTCCGGTTGCTCCAGGCAGTAGTGACTGTTCGCCGAAATAACCACCACGTTCGTGATTGGCCAAAACTGTAACCTTGCCATCATCATCCAGCGTAAAAATTTCTACTGAGCCACTGAGCACGACATACATACAGTTGGCCTTTTCCGATTCCTTAATGACGAAATCACCCGGGCCAACCGAACATATTTCTGTCCAGGTACCAATTGATTTCAGTTCTGAGTCCTTCAGACTACTGAACAGGCGCATGCCCTGAATCAACTCCCGTACTTCCTTATCTTGATCCACGGTAGTGACGTGGGTAACGGTCAGATCTTCCGGACCGATATTGTCACCACTGAGTGTCAGTTCAATGTATTTACGGTCTATGCGAAACAGCTTGGCCTTGTGTAATGACTTGACGGTGGCATTACGACGACCGGTTTCATCGACTACCGTTAATGCCTGTTCACCAAAAAAATCCCCGGCGCGCACTGTGGCAATGGTGACATCACGTCCCATGCCCCGCATGAGTACCTCTACCGAGCCGTCCAGAATGACATACATGCAGTCTCCGATTTCAGATTCCTTGATGATGGTTTCTTTCATGCCATATTCAACAATGCTGTTTTCAGGTGCTTTTACGATCTGGGTCAACTCAGTATCAGACAACGAATTAAAAATCGGCACCTTGCGCAGGATGTTTATATCGGTTAACTGTTCGGTCAAGGGTGTATCTCCTTTTGGTTCATGAGACTGACTTTACGGTCAATTATACGCCAGTTAGGTGCAGGATTGTCATCTGCGTTTAGTATGGTTTGGTTGCAGATAGAATACTGCAATGCGGGTCGCATTTTCTTTACACCGGATGAGATACGGGTCACAGCTGCACTATTTATTGCTATGCGAATAGCGGGATATTCCTGGTAAACAGATCAATTGCAGGCAAAAAAAAGTCCCTCGGTACGAATACCGAAGGACCGGGGTACCTTGGACTAAATTACTGGTTCTTGCCTTTGTAAGCTCGCAGTGCCGCATTAAACAGTTCAGCAATCTGGTTCATGTCATCTACAGCCGCATTATGCGTTGCATCAATACGAGCCTTGAACTCATCTGCCTGTTCCTTGGGAGCATCCGGTTTAACCAGGCCCATTTCCTTGTCCAGACATTCCAGGAAGGTATTGCCGAGTGCAAGGTAGTCCTTCATTTCTTTCTGTGAGGCTATCATTTCTGCTTCGGAGGCTGTACTACCGTTTACTATCTGGGGTTTGGCCGGATAGGAGCAGTTACCGCTGAAATCGATTTTATCCTGCGCATACGTATTCATTGAAAATCCGCACGCCAGTGTTAATGCAAGTACGCCAACAGTTTTATTCATATCTTTCTCCGGACACCACTAGATTAAATTGTTCATTAAAAACAATGGGTTAATGTTCAGGCTGATAAACCTGTCCAAGCTACAGTCGATATATGTTACATTTTTTATTTGAGTTAATAAATTAATATTCGCCTTGGAGTTGCCCTGAATGGAAGCAGAAGATCCTTACTTTACTTTCCCCTGCGATTTCCCCATCAAGGCGATGGGACTGGCTGATGAAAGCTTTGACAGTGTGGTGGTCTCATTAGTTCGCAAACACTGTCCGGATCTGCACGAAGGAGCGGTACATGCCCGCCTGAGTAATGGCGGGCGCTATATGTCCGTGACGGTGACAATCCAGGCCACCAGCCGGGCCCAGCTGGATGCTATTTATATGGACCTGACAGCTGACAAAAGGATACTGGTAGCACTGTGAGTACGCTCCAGATTCAATGGCTGGGGCTGTCAGACTATGTAATGACGCTGGGCCAACAACGTTCCTTTACCGAGCAGCGCGGGCCATCAACCCTGGATCAGCTGTGGTGTCTGGAACATCCTTCCGTATACACACAGGGGCTGGCAGGCAAGGCTGAACATATGTTGAATCCGGGACAAATACCGGTTGTGCAGACAGACAGGGGAGGTCAGGTGACTTACCATGGGCCCGGTCAGTTAGTCATGTATCCATTGCTAGACCTGCGGCGGCAGGGGATTTCCATCAAAAAGTACGTGTTTCTGCTCGAACAATCGATTATCACACTGCTTGGACAGTTTGACCTGCTGGCGGTCCGCAGCCCGGGTGCTCCTGGTGTATACATAAATAACCAAAAAATTGCTGCACTCGGCATTCGTGTGCGCAATGGTTGCTGTTATCATGGACTGGCAGTGAATGTGGATCTGGATATGGGGCCATTTGCCGGGATTAACCCTTGTGGCTATGCCGGACTAGGCGTGACCCAACTGGCGGATTTTGGTATCGAATTGTCTGTTGAAGAAGTCAGTCACAGGCTGGTGCCGATACTGGCACAAACACTTGGATACGACAGCACTGCGGACTTGCCCCTGCGTGATCGGGCAACAGACGGCTATCAGGTCGTCTGAATACTTACCAACAGAGTTTGAATAATGTCAGAGACACCGAATCAGCAGCAGTTAAAAGAAGAACAGCGCGGCAAGCTGAAGACTTCCCGCATTCCGATTAAAGTCGTACCGACCGAAGGGCCGTTACCGCGCAAACCGGAATGGATACGGGCCAAGGCACCTACTGATCCGAAAGTAATCGGTTTGAAAAAGCTGTTACGCGAAAAAAACCTGCACACCGTCTGCGAAGAAGCCTCCTGCCCGAATCTGGGTGAATGTTTTGCCCATGGCACAGCCACCTTCATGATCATGGGAGATCTGTGTACACGTCGTTGCCCGTTCTGTGATGTAGCCCACGGCAAACCCAAACCGCTGGATCAGGACGAACCGGAAAATCTGGCCTCCGCTGTTGAGCTGATGCAACTGAAATACGTGGTGGTCACCTCAGTGGATCGGGACGATCTGAAAGACGGCGGCGCCGGACACTTTGCCGCCTGTATCAGTGCATTGCGTCGTCGTACCCCACAGACCCGGATCGAAATTCTGGTGCCGGACTTCCGTGGCCGTATGGATGTCGCACTCGAAATCATGAACAACTCGCCACCGGATGTGTTCAACCATAATCTGGAAAGTGTGCCGCGGCTCTACAAGAAAGTGCGACCCGGTTCGGACTATGAATGGTCTCTAGATTTGATTAAAAGTTTCAAGGCACAGCATCCGTCTGTGCCAACCAAGTCGGGCCTGATGCTGGGGCTGGGCGAAACGATAGACGAAGTAAAGGCGGTGTTGCGTGATCTGCGCGAGCATGATTGCGACATGCTGACATTGGGCCAGTATCTACAACCCAGCCGGTTTCATCTGGCGGTGGAGCGGTTCGTCAAACCGGAAGAGTTTGATGAGCTGGGTGCGTATGCAAACAGTATTGGTTTTAAAAACGTCGCCAGTGCGCCGATGGTACGTTCCTCCTATCACGCTGACCTTCAGGCGTCGGGCGGCAAAATCGGCTAGATTATTTGTTAATAAACAATCTCGGGTCGACTGATACCGTATTCATAATCACACCCAGATGTAAATGCGCACCGGTGGCACGGCCGGTCTTGCCCACCTTGCCGATGATCTCGCCACGTTTCACTATTTGACCTGCCTTCACATCTATACGACTCATGTGACAATACATGGTGATCAGTCCCTGCCCATGTTCAATGAAGACGGTATTGCCATTGAAATAATATTCGCCGGTATTGACGACCTTGCCGTCCGCCGCCGCTTTGATCGGCGTGCCTTCCGGGGCGGCCAGATCCAGTCCACTGTGCGGCGCACGCGGCTGGTTGTTGAAAAAGCGTGTCAGTCCAAATGAACTGCTCAGTTTAGCCGGAACCGGTAGTTCCAGTTGCAAGGGGATTTCATCCGTTTCTGTCCAGCTGGCTTTTACTTTGGTCATCACCGAGGTTTCGCGATTGATGCGTTCCATATTGGTCGGACTCGGGTTGACCATGCCTTCGTCTTTTAGCGTAATGCGTTGTTCAAGATATTTCTTGTCGTGGACATCAAAATTCTGGATGGATTTGCCCTTGGCCGTTTTAATGTCCAGCCGGTGTGTACCCGGTTTGATGCTCAGCGGCAAACCTACATAGGCGGACCAGTTGCCCGGCTCACCCAGCACGATGACACGCTTGCCTTGAAATTGGGCGAGCGGTCTGTCCTGTTCGTTAATGGTCAGTACGGCCACTCCACCCGGTACGCTGGCGAATTTCGCGGAGGGGTCGGTTTGTGCCGACAAGGGCAGAACCGATGTCAGCAAAAGGAGAACTAGGATGATTCTGATCGTCATGGTTTGGTGATTCCGGTTACCTGTGATTCGAAACTGCCATTGGCGAGGCGCGTACTGATTTTATCGCCGGTGTTGATCGCATTGATATCGCGCACGATGTTACTGTTGCTGGACACAATGGCATAGCCACGCTCCAGTGTCGATAAGGGGCTGACCGTTTGCAACGCATGCGCAGACAGTCCCAGACGATTACCCGCATCGCGCACAATCCTTTCCATTGCGGTGCGTAATTGTTCCTGCAGGTATCGACATTGCTGTCGGTAATGGCCGAGTTTTTGTACCGGATTGAACCGGTTGATTTCGGCCTGCAGTCTTGAAACCTGGGCGGTTTCATACTGGATACGCGCATGGATGGTCCGGATGTTGCGCAGGCTGAGTTCATCCAGACGCTGATTGATCGTTTGCAGGCGTTTGACCGGGTTCGGTAGCTTCTTGCGGCAGTATTCCAACGTTTGCTGATGGCGTTGCAACAAACGCAATACCGTGGTGGTCAGCCAGTTGGTATGACCTTGTAGCTGCTCCAGCAGTTTGTTACTGTCCGGACTGACCAGCTCCGCCGCCGCTGAGGGCGTGGGAGCGCGTTGGTCAGACACAAAGTCTGCGATGGCAAAATCGGTTTCATGACCGATGCCGGTAATAACCGGTAGTGCAGATTGATAAATAGCCCGGACCACCCGCTCTTCATTGAATGACCACAGGTCTTCGAGTGAACCGCCGCCCCGGGCAAGAATAATGACATCACATTCATTACGTACATTGGCCTTGTTCAGGGCTGCCTCAATCTGCGCCGCCGAACCTTCACCCTGTACTGCCACCGGGTAGATAATCACCTCGGCGCTCGGGTAGCGCCGGTTCAACACATGCACTATATCGCGTATGGCGGCACCACTGGGTGAGGTAATAACGCCTATCGTACCGGGATAGACTGGCAAGGGTTGTTTGTGTAACGGGTCGAAAAGTCCTTCCTGTTGCAGACGTTCCTTTAACTGCTCGAATGCCAGCTGCAAGGCACCGACACCGGCTGGTTCGAGCTGGTTAATAATGAGCTGGAATTCACCTCGGCCTTCATACAGGCTAATACTGGCCTGCGCCAGTACCTCGACGCCGTTTTCCGGACTGAACTTCAGGACCTGATTACGGCCTTTAAACATGGCGCAACGTACCTGTGAATACTTGTCTTTCAGCGTGAAATACAGGTGGCCGGAAGAGGGTCTGGCCAGGTTCGAGATTTCACCCTGGACCCAAAGGGGCGGGAAACTGCCCTCCAGCACGGCTTTCACCTCGCGGTTCAGGCGGGTGATGCTATAAATATCGCGAGTGCTTGTGCGGTGCTCAGGTTGCATGATTGAAATTGTTTCCGTTATTTCGCATTGTTTGATTTACCCGAACCGCCCGAGACACTATAATGAAGCGCTATTTTACATATATTCCGGTCTGTTTCTGAAATGCATATTGCTGACGAAGCCCTCACATTTGATGATGTATTACTGGTCCCCGCCTATTCAAAGGTACTGCCGCGCGAAGTAAACCTGGAAACCCCGTTGACCCGGGAAATCCGCCTGAATGTCCCCCTGATATCTGCCGCGATGGATACGGTCACGGAAAGTCGTACTGCTATCGCCATGGCACAGGAAGGCGGTATCGGCATCATACACAAGAATATGAGTCCGGAAGAACAATCCCGACAGGTCAGGATAGTCAAAAAATACGAAGCCGGGGTGATTCGTGATCCGATTACGGTCGGTCCGATGACCAGTATCCGTGAAGTCATTGAACTGACCAATGCGAATGATATCTCCGGTGTGCCGGTCGTGGATGGCGATGAACTGGTTGGTATTGTGACCAGCCGCGATCTGCGTTTTGAAAAGAAATTTGATGATCCGGTCAAGAATATCATGACCCCGAAGGATCGTCTGGTAACAGTCAAGGAAGGCGCCAGTAATGACGAGATTACCGCCTTGCTGCACAAACATCGAATTGAAAAGGTGCTGGTGGTGAACGACAAGTTCGCCCTGCGTGGCCTGGTGACAGTCAAGGACATACACAAGGCGATGAAATTTCCGAATGCGTGCAAGGATTCAGACGAGAGCCTGCGCGTTGGTGCGGCTGTCGGTGTGGGTCAGGGTACAGAAGACAGGGTACGGGCATTAATAGAGGCCGGTGTGGATGTGCTCGTAGTCGATACCGCACACGGACATTCAGACGGCGTGCTGAAAATGGTGCGCTGGATCAAGAAGAATTTCCCGGATTGTCAGGTAATCGGTGGCAATGTGGCCACAGGTGAAGGTGCGCTGGCACTGGTAGAAGCCGGTGCAGACGGTGTGAAAGTCGGCATTGGTCCTGGATCGATTTGTACGACACGTATTGTCACCGGAGTGGGTATGCCGCAAATCAGTGCGGTTAGAAATGTCGCCGAAGCGCTGAAATCGAAAGGCGTTCCATTTATCTCTGATGGTGGTATTCGTTTTTCAGGTGATCTGGCCAAGGCAATTGCCGCCGGTGCCTATTCGGTCATGATCGGTGGCATGTTTGCCGGAACCGAAGAGGCGCCCGGAGAGATTGAATTGTTCCAGGGTCGTTCGTACAAATCCTATCGCGGCATGGGCTCGATTGGCGCAATGGCGCAACAGCATGGTTCGTCTGATCGGTACTTTCAGGAGAACGATGAAATTGAAAAGCTGGTGCCGGAAGGCGTAGAAGGTCGCGTACCGTACAAGGGTTCACTGAATGCGATTGTGCTGCAACTGACTGGTGGTTTGCGTGCCGCCATGGGTTATACCGGCTGCCAGACTCTGGACGAAATGCGTACGAAGCCAAAATTTGTTCGCCTGACCAGTGCGGGTATGCGGGAAAGTCATGTGCACGATGTCACAATTACCAAGGAACCGCCGAATTACCGCGTATAGCCTTGTGAGTAAATCCGACTGGCAGCAGAGAGGCCAGCCACTAATCTAACGCCTAATCACCAGCCAGACACTCATGAACATCCATTCTGAAAAAATCCTGATTCTTGATTTTGGTTCGCAATATACTCAACTGATCGCACGCCGCGTGCGTGAGACCAGCGTCTATTCCGAAGTGCATGCATTTGATATGCCGGAACAGGCCATACGTGATTTCAAACCCAAAGCCATCATTTTGTCTGGTGGGCCGGAGTCCGTAACCGAATTAAATGGGTTCAGAGCGCCGGAGTGTGTATTCAAAATGGGCGTGCCGGTGTTGGGCATTTGTTACGGCATGCAGACAATGGCTGAACAGCTCGGCGGCAAGGTTCGCAGTTCCAATTTGCGCGAATTTGGACACGCCAGTGTGCGTGCCCGTGGTCATTCACGCCTGCTGAAAGATATCCAGGACGAAGTGAATGCTGAAGGCCACGGTCTGTTGAATGTATGGATGAGTCATGGTGACAGGGTTGATGAATTACCACCCGGTTTCAAGATCATTGCCTCGACAGCCAATGCGCCGATAGCGGCGATTGCGGATGAGTCCCGCCATTTTTATGCATTGCAGTTCCATCCGGAAGTGACACATACGACTCAGGGTCGGACGATACTGGATCGGTTTATCCATGATATCGCGGGCTGTGGTTCCCTGTGGACGATGGCAAATATCATTGAGCAATCGCGTGAGACCATACGCAACCAGGTCGGCAAGGACAAGGTCTTGCTGGCGCTGTCCGGCGGGGTGGATTCGTCCGTGGTGGCGGCCCTGTTACACGAAATCATCGGCAAACAACTGGTTTGCGTATTTGTAGATAATGGTTTGTTACGCCTGAATGAAGGTGCCCAGGTGATGGAAACCTTTGGCAGGCATATGGGTATCAACGTATTACGCGTGGATGCAGAAAAACGCTTTCTTGATGCACTGGCCGGCGTGTCTGACCCCGAACAAAAACGCAAAATTATCGGTCGTGAATTTATAAAGGTGTTTGAAGAAGAAGCTGAAAGGCTGCAGGACGTCAAATGGCTGGCGCAGGGCACCATCTATCCTGACGTGATTGAATCGGCAGGTACAAAAACCGGCAAGGCTCATGTGATCAAATCACACCATAATGTGGGTGGACTGCCGGAAAAAATGAATCTGAAACTGATCGAGCCCTTGCGTGAATTGTTCAAGGACGAGGTACGCAAACTCGGCGTCGAGTTGGGGCTTCCAGCGGAAATGGTGTATCGACATCCGTTCCCTGGTCCGGGGCTGGGTGTGCGCATACTCGGTGAAGTCAAAAAGGAATACGCCGATTTACTCAGACTGGCCGATGCGATTTTTATTGAAGAATTGCACAAACATGATTTGTACGACAAGACCAGTCAGGCGTTTACCGTGTTTCTGCCGGTACGTTCTGTGGGTGTAAAAGGGGATGCCAGGGTTTACGAATACGTCGTTTCACTGCGTGCGGTTGAAACCATCGATTTTATGACGGCGCGTTGGGCGCATCTGCCGTATCCCTTCCTTGAACACGTCTCCAACCGTATCCTCAATGAAGTCGCCGGCATTGCCCGTGTGACCTACGATATATCGAGCAAACCGCCCGCGACGATTGAGTGGGAGTAGGATTTATTGGATTTATCGTTGATTTATATAGGTTTTTTACTTACACAAAAGTTTCACAACCCAAAATAAGTGCTTGTTTTTATTAGCTTTTGAATTTA
>CANKCB010000017.1 GCA_947480335.1 Gammaproteobacteria bacterium
ACCGTCTTGATGCCACGGATCGCTTCAAGTGCCACTTTGGCCTTGAACTCGCCACTAAAATTCTTGCGCTTACTTTCGCTCATCACCTGCTCCTCAATTGCAGCAGGTTACCACCTTAATTTATTGTCTGAAAATCGGGGTCCACTATAGACTGTTACATGACTTAACCCTGATAGAGCAAATGAACCCTGTAACTCACGTTTTAACTGCTGAAAAGATTTTGACAAAACGTCGGCCACAGAATATGCTGCAATGCACAATCCGTTGGTTTTATTAAAATTCTGTAAAAAACTGGTAATAAAATGACAACTTCTACTCAAGCTGACCACAGTGAACTCACCCCGCAATCCCTGTTTGATGCCGTAACCCATATTTCGGAATCTAGCCAGTCCTTGATGCAGGACTTTCTGGCTAAACAACATGGCCAGTTTGATACGATGGGATTGCAACAGGCTTATATGGAGTTGGGTGCAGCATTGATAAAACATCCAGAGAAAATTGCAACGGCGCAACTACAAGCCTGGAATGCCTGGGTTAACCTGTGTCTGGATACGGCAGGCAAGGTAATGGGGGTTGAAAGCAAGGCAGATTCAAGCAAGCCCAGACCAGACAAGCGTTTTAAACATGAAGCCTGGGAAAACAATCCCTTCTTTGACCATATCAAACAATCCTATTTGCTGGCTGCTGGAACCATACAGTCGATTGTGAATAATGTTGAAGGTCTGGATGCGAAGACCGCCCATAAAATCGGTTTTTATACCAGACAATTTATTGACGCAATGTCGCCCAGCAATTTCATGCTGACCAATCCGGAAGTGATTGAAAATACCCTGCAGACCAATGGACAAAACCTGCTCAAAGGTCTGCAAAATTTTTGCAAGGATTTCGATATGGAATCCGGTCAACTACGGATACGCATGACTGATCGTAATGCGTTCGAGCTGGGTAAGAATATTGCGGTCAGTCCCGGCAAGGTGATTTTCCAGAACGAACTGATGCAACTGATTCAGTATGATCCAGCCACAAACGAAGTCTATAAAAAACCGGTTTTAATAATTCCACCCTGGATTAACAAGTTTTATATACTTGATTTGCAACCAAGGAACTCGTTGATCAAATGGCTGACTGAACAGGGCCACACAGTATTTGTTATTTCCTGGGTCAATCCGGATGCCAGTCTGAGCCAGAAAGATTTCGAGGACTATATCTTTGACGGGCCATTGGCGGCACTGGATGCGATTGAACAGGCTATCGGTGTGAATGAGGTCAATGTGATTGGTTATTGCATTGGTGGAACATTATTAAGTGCGACACTGGCCTATATGCAGGCGAAACAGGATCGGCGTATCGTCTCGGCGACCTTTCTGGTCACACTAATCGATTTTACCGACCCGGGTGATCTGGGGGTATTCATCGATGAACAGCAAATTCAATCGCTGGAGCAGCAGATGAATGAGCGTGGCTATCATGAAGGCAGGGAAATGGCGACGGCATTCAATTTGCTCAGGGCGAATGATTTAATCTGGTCGTTTTATGTAAATAATTATCTGTTGGGCAAGGATCCGGCCGTGTTTGACCTTTTATACTGGAATTCAGATTCGACCCGTATGCCGGCCAGAATGCACAGTACCTATCTGCGTACCATGTACCAGCAGAACCGGTTCAAGGATTCAGGTGGCCTCGTGGTGAGAGGCGTACCGATAGATGTTCGTACTATACAAACACCGGCCTATTTTATCTCTACCGAGGAAGATCATATTGCTCCCTGGAAGAGTACTTATCTGGGCGCAGGATTGTTTGCTGGCCCGGTCCGCTTTGTTCTGGGTAAATCCGGGCATATCGCCGGTGTGGTTAATCATCCGGATGCAAACAAATACGGCTATTTTACCGGTCTTGCACCGGAAGTTAGCGCAGAACAATGGTACGGTGCGCGGGAATCTCACCATGGATCCTGGTGGCCGGACTGGAATAACTGGGTAGCGCCATTTGTCGGTGAGAAAGTCGCAGCCAGACAACCCGGAGCAGGCAAACTGAAAGCGCTGGAAGCGGCACCTGGCAGTTATGTCAGGGTGGAATCCTGAACCGATTCTGTAGCCAGTTTGAAATAACCCACACACTAAGTCAGATTAATGAATAACTTACCGGCCTGGACAGGCCGGTTTTTTATCCAATAGCCCGATAATATATTGCATCTATGGCGGTCATCGCCTAGAATTCCCGCTCTTTTTCCTTGCCCCACCGCAATTTTGCAAAGACGGGGGGCTTAACCCGAGAGGATTACAATGCGACATTATGAAATTGTATTTCTGGTTCATCCGGACCAGAGTGAACAAGTGCCTGCGATGATTGAGCGATACCGCTCCATGATCGAATCCGGTAACGGCCGTATCCATCGACTGGAAGACTGGGGTCGACGTCTGCTGTCCTATCCAATCAACAAGATTCATAAGGCACACTATGTGCTGATGAATATCGAATGTAATCAGGAAACGCTGACACAGCTGAACAATGCTTTCCGTTATAATGATGCAGTTATTCGTGATCTGGTTATCAGCCGCGACAAGGCTGACACAGAACCTTCCTTCCTGGCCAAGAGCAAGGAAGAACAGGAAGAACAGGAAAAGCTGAAAGCATTACGTGAATCCGCCGCCAGTGCAGAAGCACAACAGGGCGTTGTTGCGGATGAAAATGCCAGTGTTGAAGAAGTGGCTGAAACCGCTGATTCTGCTGATACCGTTGATGCGTCTGTCTAGACGTTACGCTAATAGATTATAAGGAATAGATTATGGCACGTTATTTTCGTAGAAAGCGCTTCTGCAAATTTACGGCAGAAGGTTATATAGAAATAGATTACAAGGACCTGAACACGTTAAAGAGCTATGTTACCGAGACTGGCAAGATTGTCCCCAGCCGTGTTTCAGGTACGAATGCACGATATCAACGTCAGCTGGCTACAGCTATCAAGCGCGCCAGATTTCTGGCCCTGATACCTTACTCAGATACTCACTGATTAACCGTTGGGTACCGTGTGCGGCCTGCTGTGCAGGCCGCGACGGAATTGCCATAGCTGGTCAGTATAGGTCCAGCCAGACAAACTCCGCAGCGGCAAGTTGAGAGACATACTGTTGAGTGCCAGTGTATGAATTTTCTGGGTAGATATCTGTTAAGTGGCAAACTGCAGGCCATCGGCGTCATTACATTGACGACCCTTTTGTCCCTGCTGGTTCCTCCGTTTACCTATTTAATCAGTGGTGCACCTGTCGGACTGATCACGCTCAGGAAAGGACCCGCTTACAGTGTGCAGATATTGACAGGCTCACTGGTTTTAACTTCTGTGATTGGCGGTTTTACCAATATTGGTACGACATTTGGTGCCATTTTTGCGTTGGGTATCTGGTCACCGGTCTGGTTGGCGTCGATGTTGTTACGCGCGACGGAATCACAATCGGTGATGTTGTTGTGTGCGGCCGGTATAGGTGTAATAACAATTATCGGTACTTATTTGTTTGCCGAAGATTTGACGGTGTTATGGCAATCCTGGCTGGACATGTTTTTGCAGCAGGGTATACCGGCAGAAGAAACAGCGCGTCTGCAACAGTTATTTGAGGCGATAAAGCCTTTGCTGAATGGTGTGGTAGCGGCTGGTCTGGTGATCAGTCTGGTTTTGACCGTCCTGTTCGCGCGGTGGTGGCAGTCACGGTTGTATAATCCCGGCGGTTTCGGTATAGAGTTCCAGCAGCTGTTGTTACCCAGATGGGCGGGATTAGTGACCTTTAGCTGTTTGCTGTTGAGTGCGTTTGAGTCCGGGGACGTACAGTGGCAAGTCCGCAACCTGTTAATCATTTTGATCGTAATACATGTTTTTCAGGGGGTAGCCAGCGTACACAGGATTGTATTTACGCGGAAAATCTCCAGTAACTGGATTATAGGTATGTATGTGTTTCTGGCTCTTATGCCACAAATGGCCGTGATTATGGCCTGTATAGGCCTGGTGGATGTCTGGGTCAGACATCGCAAAACCGTACCTACCGATAAGGCATAGGTATGATATGATTAGTCAAAATAGTGAGGAGTAATGTATGGAAGTTATCTTGCTGGAAAAAGTCCGCAATCTGGGCACCCTGGGTGAGAAAGTACGTGTCAAACCGGGATATGGTCGTAACTTTCTGATTCCGGGAGGCAAGGCTGTCCCCGCGACCAAACAGAATATTGAAAAATTTGAAGCCAGACGTGCAGAGCTGGAAAAGTCCCAGGCTGAGATTCTGGCCAAGGCAGTTGCCAGGGCTGAAGCAATGAATGGTCTTGCGGTTACCATTGGCCAGAAAGCCGGTGCGGAAGGCAAGTTGTATGGCTCGGTTGGTACCGTGGATATTTCCGAGGCCGTAACAGCAAAAGGTATTGAGCTGGCCAGACAGGAAATCCGTTTGCCGGAAGGTCCTTTCCGCAATATTGGTGAATATGAAGTTGAAATACATTTGCATACTGATGTAAATGTAAAAATCAGGATTAATATCGTTCCTGAAGAGTAATCAGCGTCAGGTATATTTCTGCGGGGCCGTTCAGGCCCCGTAATTCTAAAAACACATCTGCATAGAGTGTAGATGATGTGTAAATAATGGACGGCCTGGCTGGTATATCTACAACATTACTGGATCAACACAATCATCTATGCCTGAAATCGTACGCAAGGATTCTGATTCAGAAACCAAATCACTGAAAATACCGCCGCATTCTATCGAATCAGAGCAGGCGGTACTGGGTGGGTTGTTCCTCGACCCGGAATCATGGATGAAAGTCGCTGAACGATTACGTCAGGAAGACTTTTACCGCCGCGACCATAAAATCATTTTTAATGCGATTGCCCGGCTTGATGCAGAAGGCCATCCCATCGATTTGGTCACCGTTGCGGAATGGCTGGAAAATAACCAGCAACTGGATGATGCCGGCGGGTTGAGTTATCTGTCTGCGCTCGCAGATGCCACTCCCAGTGCCAGCAACATTGCTTCCTATGCTGATATTGTACGCAAGCGTTCTATCCTGCGTCAGCTGATCGGTGCAACCTCACAGATCAGTGATACTGTTTTTAATCCATCCGGTCGCACCAGCAATGAAATACTCGATTTTGCCGAGCAGACTATATTTGAAATTGCCGAACAGGAAAGCCGCGGTCGCAAGAGTTACCGAAAACTGAACGACTTGCTGGCGACCACACTGGATCGCATAGACGAGTTGTTTCGCAAGAAAAGCCATATTACCGGCGTTTCCACCGGATTCAGTGATTTCGACAGACAGACAGCCGGGTTGCAAAAATCAGATCTGATTATTGTTGCTGGAAGACCCTCCATGGGCAAAACCGCGTTTGCGATTAATATTGCCGAACATGCGGTAATCAAGGATCGGATATCGGTTGCCGTGTTCAGCATGGAAATGTCCGGCGAGCAGTTATCGATGCGTATGATGTCCTCACTCGGACGAATAGACCAGCACAAGGTAAGAACAGGTAGGCTCGATGATGAAGATTGGCCGCGTCTGACTTCGGCGGTGGAAATCCTGAAGGATTCAAAATTGTTTATAGATGACACACCTGCTTTGACACCAGCCGAATTACGGGCCAGGTGTCGACGTATTGCCCGTGAACATGGGCTGGACATGGTCGTGGTTGACTACCTGCAATTGATGCAGGTACCTGGTACCAAGGAAAATCGTGCAACTGAAATCTCTGAAATTTCCCGTTCGCTCAAAGCAATGGCGAAAGAGTTGAATATTCCAGTCATTGCCCTGTCACAGTTGAATCGTAGTCTTGAACAACGACCCAACAAACGTCCAGTCATGTCGGACTTGCGTGAATCAGGTGCTATAGAGCAGGATGCAGACGTGATTGTGTTTATCTATCGGGATGAAGTGTATGACGAACAGAGTCCGGACAAGGGTACTGCAGAAATCATTATCGGTAAGCAACGTAATGGCCCAATCGGTACCGTCAGACTGTCATTCCTCGGTCGTTACACCCGCTTTGAAAACCATGTCGAAGATAAAGGTTATATGATGGGTCCTCGTGAATGAGTCGACCCGCCCAGGTCGTAATAAACCTCGCTGCATTACGCCATAATTTTTCCAGAGTCCGTGCGCTGGCTCCCGCCAGCAAAATCATTTCCGTGGTCAAGGCCGATGCGTATGGTCATGGACTGGTGCGTGTTGCCAGTACATTGATCGATACGGACGCATTCGGTGTAGCCTGTCTGGAAGAGGCTATGGAACTACGTGATGCTGGTATCCGCAAACCCATCATCCTGCTGGAAGGTCCCTACTCAGGTACGGAATTGCAGGATATAACCCGTTTAGATCTGGATATCGTGGTGCATCATCCAGACCAGATTCAAATGCTTGAACAGTATCCGGGCAAGGCCGCTATTCGTGTCTGGATGAAAGTCGACTCCGGTATGCACCGGCTCGGATTTGATCCTGCAACAGTGGTAGCAAGTTGGCAGCGTCTGAAAAAATGTTCCGCAGTACATCCGGATATTCGCCTGATGACGCATCTGGCCAATGCGAGCAATCCGGCTTCACCGATGACTCTGGCGCAGCTGGATACATTCAATAAAACCTGTGGTGCGATTCAGGCGCAACGCACGATAGCCAACTCGGCCGGCATTGTCGCCTGGCCACAGGCGCATGCGGATTATGTCCGTCCCGGATTGATGTTGTATGGTGTTTCTCCGATAGACAACACTGAATCATCAGCATTGGGATTATTACCAGTCATGTCGCTGCAATCGACCCTTATTTCCATCCGTGAGGTGAAAAAGGGTGAGCCGGTTGGTTATGGTGCAGACTGGTTATGTCCGCAGGACATGCTTGTTGGAATAGTCGCCGCTGGATACGGTGATGGCTTTCCACGACATGGCCGGACCGACACGCCAATTACCATCAATGGCAGGCGTACACGTATTATCGGCAATCCCTCTATGGATATGCTGACGGTAGATTTAAGTACTGTTCCTGGTGTCAAAACCGGCGATCCGGTCGAACTGTGGGGCAACTCGCTGCCAGTGGAAGAGGTGGCCAAAGCAGCTGGCACAATCGCTTACGAACTACTCTGTGCAGTGCATAAACGGTTAAGGTTTATTGTGCATGACCAGAGTTAAGATCCGGTTTCAATGTAACAACTGTGGCGCCATTTCTCCGAAATGGACCGGTCAGTGCCCTGAATGTCAGGCCTGGAATTCACTGACTGAAACTGCGATCGAAAAGGAATCCAAATCAGATCGGATCAAACTGCATCAACAAACACCCGCACAGGTCAAAACGCTGGATCAGATCGAACCAGGAGAACAGGTCCGTACACTTTCAGGGATCTCCGAGCTGGATCGTGTGCTTGGTGGAGGCATTGTCGGCGGTTCAGTGATTCTGATAGGTGGTGATCCCGGTATCGGTAAATCCACCCTGTTGTTACAAATGTTTGCCGCGTTAAACGAAAAGTCTGGTTTAAAGACCCTGTATATTTCAGGGGAAGAATCGATAGAGCAGATAGGAATGCGGGCCAGAAGGCTGGATCTGCAACTCGAAAAATTACGCACGCTGACAGAAAACCATCTTGAACAAATCTTTTCTATCATCGCTGTGGAAAAACCGCAAATCATGGTCATTGATTCCATCCAGACCGTCTATACCGAGTTACTGCAGTCGGCTCCGGGATCGGTAGCGCAGATCCGCGAATGCGCGGCGCAGCTGGTACGGTTTGCCAAGCTAACCAATACCACAGTGATTCTGGTAGGACATGTGACCAAGGAAGGCACGCTGGCTGGGCCGCGCGTGCTCGAACACATGGTCGATACCGTGCTTTATTTTGAAGGTGATACCGGTGGCCGTTACCGCGTGATACGTGCCGTTAAAAACCGGTTTGGTGCAGTCAATGAGCTGGGTGTGTTTGCGATGACCGACCGAGGTCTGCGCGAGGTGAACAACCCTTCTGCCATCTTTCTTTCCCGTCATGAAGGCAATGTAGCCGGTAGTGTGGTCATGGTAACGCGGGAAGGTACACGGCCTTTGTTGGTGGAGGTGCAGGCGCTGGTCGACAATGCACACGGTCACCAACCCAAACGGGTCACGGTGGGTCTTGAACAGAACCGGCTGGCGATGTTACTTGCGGTCATGCACCGCCATTCCGGCATCATTACCTATGATCAAGATATTTTTATCAATGTCGTTGGAGGCGTGCGCATTAGTGAAACAGGCGCGGATTTACCGATCTTGCTGGCGATATTATCAAGCCTGAAGGATCAACCCTTGCCCAGAGATTTGGTGGTGTTCGGGGAAGTTGGATTGGCCGGAGAAGTAAGGCCCATTCAGGGTGGTGCTGAACGTTTGAATGAAGCGGTCAAACATGGTTTCAAACAGGCGATCATACCGAAAGCGAACCTGCCCAAACAGGCCATCGAAGGACTGAAAATTACTGCCGTATCACGACTAGCTGAAGTGATGGATAATATTCCGGTTGCCTAGTAGGGGCGCTGCCGCTGTGCATTACGAGATTGTAATTGAGTCACGCATAATCGCCATGAGGCGGAAATCTTTAAAGGTCTATCAGACCGGACAAACTCGGGTAGTTACCTGTAGGGGCACAGCATGCTGTGCCCTAGAGGGTTGTACTATCCGTTGTCTTCAAATTCGGAAGTTTCAGTCTGTTCAATAATTCTGACGGTCTTTACCGCATTATCTGCAATCTGCATGATTTCCACGGTAAACCGACCGATACGCATACTGGTCCCCGGATCCGGAATTGTTTCCAGTGTTTCCAGGATCAGGCCATTTAATGTCTTGGGCCCACCGGTAGGCAGGTCCCAATGCATCTGTTTGTTGATGTCGCGTATCATCGCCGTACCATCGATCATGACCGTACCGTCTGGTTGCAAATGGATGTCCTGATTGAAGGTCTGAATATCGGTGGTGAATTCGCCAACAATTTCTTCCAGTATGTCCTCCAGTGTCACGATACCTTGTATCCCGCCGTATTCATCCACCACCAGACCCATGCGGATTTTCTGTCGCTGGAAGTTACGTAGCTGGATATGCAGCGGCGTGCCCAGCGGAACGAAGTAGGGTTCCTTGGTATAGGCAGAAAGGTCTTCTGATTCAAATTCATCCTTGTCCGCAAGGATACGTGGAAACAGTCGTACATGCAGGATACCGATGATATTATCTATCGTGTCGCGATAAACCGGTAGGCGCGTGTGCTGACAATTACTGATCTGATTGATGATCTCATCGCTGGAATCATTGATGTCTATGCCGGCAATATCACCACGTGGCACCATGATTTCATCCACCGTGATGTTTTCCAGATCCAGTATGCTGATCAGCATGCGTTGATGGCGCATCGGGATCATATTTCCGGCTTCAAGTACAATAGTACGTAATTCTTCCCGACTCAGCGGCATGCTTTCGTTTGCTTCCGTATTCAGGCCGAACAGATTCATAATACCGTTAGCAACACTGTTGATGAACCAGATGAACGGATAGAGCACCCAATCGAGAACAATCAGCAGGTACGAAGCGGGGAAGGCAATCTTTTCCGGATACAGTGCGGCGATCGTTTTGGGCAATACTTCAGTGAATATCAGGATCAACATCGCCAGCACCATGGTCGTGATCACAAAGCCGGAATCCCCGAACAGCTTCAGACTGATTACCGTGGTCACCGAGGCGGCAGCCGCATTGACGAGCGTATTTCCGAACAGGATCAAACCCAGCAATTGCGCCGGTTTGGACAACAGGCGGTCAGCCAGTATGGCTGTTTTCTTGCCTTCCTTGACCAGATGGCGCAGGCGATAACGGTTCAGCGTCATCATGCTGGTTTCGCAGCTGGAAAAGAAAGCCGATATCACAAACAGGAAAAATAACAGCACACACAGATAATTCAGCGAGATATCGTCCACTGTTAAAACCTTTTTGTTGCAATCAGGAGGTGAAAATTACAATACATAGGGTTGATATCGATTCGGCACATTAGACGCGTTGCAGTATCAGTTCGAGTACCAGCTTGGAACCAAAATACGAGAGCATCAGCAGCGTGAATCCGCCCAGTGTAAACCGCACCAGATATTTTCCACGCCAACCCCAGGTGGAACGGCCAAACAGCAATAGCCCGAAAAACAACCAGGCCATAATCGACAGCACTGTTTTGTGGACCAGATGCTGGCCGAGTAAATCATGAATAAACATCAGACCGGTGGCGAGTCCGAGACTGAGCAGGAAAAAACCGGTCCACAATAACTGTACCAGCAGTTCTTCCATCGTTTGCATTGGAGGCAATAAACGCATGACTTTTACAGGGTGTTTGGCCCGTAATTGATGCTCCTGAATGGCGAGGATGACAGCTTGCAGTGCCGCAATTGATAGCAGGCTGTAAGCGGCAATTGAGAAAATAATATGCAAATCCAGCCCGTAATTGGCTGATCCAGACACCAGCCGCACACTCGGAAAGAGATAGTCCAGCAACAGCGAGAACGAGGTAATCGGGAAGATGACCATGGCCAGATTGGCGGTCGGTTTGACCAGCGTTGTCAGTATCACCAACAGTGTAATGACCCAGCTGACCAATGACAGCGCATTGTAGAAGCCCATATTCAGGCCAGAATGGGTAAAGATAAGCTGGTACAACATGAAACCATGTAGCAATAGTGCGGAGAAGCTGGCGATCAGCATTTTTGCATCGGGTTGGTCAGCGGTTTCCTGCCCAGCCGAAACAAAACGCTGCCCTATCCTCGCTGTGGCCAGCAGGTAAAGTAGTATCGCCAAAGAGGCTACGAGCAATAAATTCATAAAGTCCGTCAAAATCCCGGTTGCTGATTATACAGCCAGGTAATAGCGTAAAACGATAATATCCATGTTTCAGCAAAAAATGTTAATATTGCAAGTATCAGATTTTACACATAAAACCAGCACTCTGGTGAAATTATTTACACATAAAGGGCAAGGATAACAGTATGTTTGAGAACCTTTCTTCCAGGTTAACACAGGTCGTACGGCAAATTCGCGGTACCGCTCGCATCAGCGAGGAGAATATCGGCGATACGCTGCGCGAAGTCCGGCAGGCACTGCTTGAGGCCGATGTGGCCCTGCTAGTGGTCAAGGAATTCGTTGAGCATGTTAAACAACGCGCACTGGGGCAGGAAATCAATGCGAGCCTGACTCCCGGACAGGCTGTCATCAAGATTGTGCACGATGAACTGGTCAAGTTGATGGGCAACAGCCGTGCCACGTTGAATCTGGTTCAACGTCCCCCGGTCGTGATCCTGATGGCCGGTTTGCAAGGCGCGGGTAAAACTACGACGGTGGCCAAGCTGGGACGCTGGTTACAGGCGAATGGCAAGAAATCGATTATGACTGTCAGTTGCGATATATATCGCCCGGCGGCTATTGAACAATTACGCGTGCTGTCGGCAGAAAACAATCTGCAATTTTATCCCAGTGATGCCGGACAGAATCCGGTCGAGATAGCCAGACAGGCCTTGGTGCAGGCAGAGAAAAAACTGATCGAAGTACTGATCGTCGACAGTGCAGGGCGCCTGCATGTGGATGAACAGATGATGGAGGAAATCAAACAAATTCATGCGGCGTTGAATCCGGCCAATACGCTGTTTGTTGCTGACAGTATGCTCGGCCAGGACGCCGTTAAATCTGCCGCCGCATTCAATAATGCGCTGCCATTGACCGGTGTGATTCTGACCAAAACCGATGGTGATGCCAGAGGCGGTGCGGCGTTGTCGATTCGCCATGCGACCGGCAAACCGATTTTATTCCTCGGTACTGGTGAACGGGCAACGGAGTTTACCGAATTTCATCCGGAACGAATCGCGTCACGTATTCTCGGTATGGGGGATATGCTCAGCCTGATCGAGGAAATCCAGCAGAAGACCGACAAGGACAAGGCAGAAAAACTCGCGACCAAGCTGAAAAAAGGCAAACGCTTCGATATGGAAGATTTGCGCGATCAGTTGCAGCAGATGAAAAGCATGGGTGGCATTGCCGGTCTGATGGACAAACTGCCGGGCATGGGTGGCAAATTGCCGGCCGGTGTGACCGAACAAATGCAGAATCAGCAACTGAACCGACTGGAAGCGATCATCAATTCAATGACCCCGCAGGAACGCAAGTTCCCGGATCTGATCAATGGCTCACGCAAGAAGCGTATTGCCAACGGCTCCGGCAACCAGATCGTCGACGTGAATCGCTTGCTGAAACAACACAAGCAAATGCAGAAGATGATGAAGACACTGGGCAAGAAAGGCGGCATGCAGAACCTGATGCGTGGAATGAGTGGCAAATTACCACCAGGATTCAGGCCGCAGTAAGCTAAGTTTAACAATGCCCCGATTGTCAGGATTCGGGTACAGAGTAACCTAGGGGGAGGGAAATTATGAGCAGGATGATACGTATCTATTTAATAGTGCTTCTGCAACTATTGACCGCAAGTCTATCGAGTGCAGTCTACGCTGCTGAGGCAGAGACACTGATCAAGCAATTGCCACGTTCGTATGCGGGCGAGTTTCAATGGCGGGACAGTGTCAGAATATACAAGGTAACGTTGCAATTCACTAATGTGCGTGTGCTCGATACGGGCGTGGTCGAAGCAACTGGCACCGGCATTTATGATGAATATGGCTCCCTCAGCATGGTGAATATCCGTGCCGAAATTGATCCGAAAGACTTGTTCCTTGAAATATGGGAAACCGATCCAGTAGCGGCTGGCCGTGAGCTGGAAGGCATGTACCGTGGCGACCTATCCGAAGACATGCAAACCATTACGGCAATGTGGCGGAGCTTTACCGATAAAAATCGCGGTTATCTGAATTTGAAGGTGAAGAAGTAAAGTAATTAGTGCTTACAGACCACAGAGACACATACGTGTTTATGCGTGACGGGAATTTAAACCGAGTTAAGTAAACTGTCCCCCCCTCGGGACATTAGAAGAAAAAGCATTTGTATAGAACTTGTTAATACTGATTTAAGTATGTTTGACATCAGCTTTTCTGCAGGTTTGATAGTTTTGTAGAAACCCGGGGTTGATTTGATTTTCTGGATAAAGTTTAGCGATGTCCTTATGAATTCTAAGCAGTAATTCAGCTGTATATTTGGCATCAGCCAATGCTCGATGATAAGAATCTGCACGTTTAATGTTGTTAAATTCGACTAAGGTTTTTAATTTATGGTTGGGTGAAGACGGATAAAGTCGTTGGGAAATTTGCATAGTACATATAAAAGGATTGGGCTTACTTATATTTAATAAACTTAATTCTTTTTCCCAGAACATCCTGTCAAATGCAGCGTTATGAGCCACAATAGTAGCATCTCCAACGAATTGGATTGCTTGATGCATTACCGCGGAGGAGGCTGGTGCCTTTTCTACCATCTGATTTGTTATACCCGTTAATTGGCTAATAAAATCAGAAATAGCAATATCAGGATTCATCAAGGATTGGTATTCGTCAATCAATTTGTTTTGTTCAACAATAACGACCGCAACTTCAATTGCACGGTCACCCTGATTGGGTGATAGTCCGGTGGTTTCAAAATCAATCACAGCGTAACGATTCATATAAAAGTAATCAGGATTAGAGTGGCATTTAAGAAACTTGCAGAGAGAATTTTTAGTATATTAACTTCCGACCCGCAATTTACCCATCATATGTAACACACTCGCTATTCCAAATGCGATAAACCAGGCCAGGCTCAGTTCAGCAATACTGAATCCGAGAAAGGTCCAGTCGACCTTCGCACATTCACCCGAGCCGGTAAATACCATTTTCAGTGTTTCGCCCAACGGGAAAACTTCAAGCATAAAGTCGAGGCCGGGGCCGCAGGCAGGTACCTGATCCTCCGGTAAATGCTGTAGCCAGACTTGACGTGAAGCGATGGAAGCGCCCGCAATCGCACTGACCAGAATCAATCCGCTGTAAACGTATTGTCCTACTTTCTGCGGTCCGTGCAGTGTTCCTATAAACGCAATCACAATGATGGCGATAAAGGCAATACGCTGGAAGATACACAGCGGGCAGGGTTCGAGCCCTTGCACAAACTGAAGGTAATAGCCGTAGCTTAGTAACGAGATGGAGATTAAAAATACCACGCCGTAAAACAGTCGATTTGATTTCATTTCAAATAGTGTTCCAGATAATTGATGATTCGTTGTTCCAGCCAGTATACCGGTTTCCAGGGGAATCGGCCTGTGACAAACCCGACATGGCCCCCGTGACTGGATACTTCCAGTCTAACATTATCCGGTAGTTCATTCCTGTCTGGCAGCGTATCTGGCCGCATGAACGGGTCATCCAGTGCATGAATCAGCAAGGCAGGAACCCGTATGCCGGGTAAATACTGGCGCGAACTTGATTGCTGGTAATAGTCATCGACACCGGCAAAACCGTGCATCGGGGCGGTAATCGCATCATCAAACTGATAAAAGGTTTTCAAAGTGTCGATCGTCTGGATCGGCAGGCGGGTGCTTTTTCCGGCAAATTTTCGCCGGATTTTATCTTTTAATGAATTAACCAGATGTGTCTGGTAGAGCCGGGAAAAACCGCGTGATAGGCGATCTGCACTGAGGTGCAGCAGGTATGGTACGGAAACGGCAACCGCCGCCGTGACAGGGGCGTCAGTTCCCATAGTGCCCAGATATTTCAGCATCGCATTACCGCCGAGCGAATAACCGACAATGCCGAGTGGTGAGAATGGATAACGGTTTTTCAGTGTGGCGAGAAGAAACGCTATATCACCGGTATCGCCGGAATGATACCCACGTTCGAGCCGGTTGGGTAAGCCACTGCATCCACGAAAATGCATGAATACGCCACGCCAGCCCAGTTGATGAATCGCCGCCATAATCGCCGAGGCATAGGGAGAATCAATGCTACCTTCAAGGCCATGAAATACCGCAACGATAGGACCGGAAGTATGCGTGGTCCAGCACAGATCGACAAAATCGCCATCCGGTAATTCCAGACGTTCAGGTTTGAGCGACAGTACCGGACGTCGGCGAAACAGATATGGCCAGAGTGTCTGAAAGTGGGGATTACGCAACCACCAGGTGGCAATGAAGCTTTTGTCTGAAGACGTGCCTGAGTGCATATCAGGCCGGTTCAGCCGGCCTTGACGGGATCAGGTAAGGGTGTGAACAGTACCGGCTCCTGGTTTTCGGTGAATACCGAGCGTGTTCCGGTGGTTTCCATATCGATGACGGCCAGCAAGCGCATTCTGTGTCCGGAGTCATGTACACAGGCTATAACGGTTCCGGCCAGTACCGGTTCTGCACCGGTGTGCAGTCTGGCGCCGGCAGGGAGTACGATATGCTGAGAGTCAATGTAAGCTTGGCACAAGCGACGTTTTAACTTCCCCCTAAAATGCAGACGCGCAATGATTTCCTGACCTGGATAACAGCCCTTGTTATAACTGAGTCCATCGAGTCGCTCCAGATTCAGCTCGGCGGGCATCAGCTCGCCACTGGTCGGTGTGGTAATCCAGGGAATACCGTCCTGTATATCTGCCAGCTGCCACGCGCTCTTGTCGGTTAATGGATAAGCTGTGGCAGTCAAAGACGAATCTAATGATGTCGAGTCTGTAGGTATGATCAGTATGATTCTCGGTTCATTAGAATGACGAATAATGGCTTTAATAACCGGTTTTGATGCATTGGCAGTCAAGGACATTGTTGCGGCAATGGTTTCACTCTCTGCCCCTGAAATACCGAGGCAAACCATTTTCTGACTCAAGTTTGAAATGGTGACTTTGGCGCGCAAGACAAACATTTTCAGGCGCTGGCTGACGGTTTCAACCAGATCCTTCGGTAGCAGAAGTAAATAGCGATCCTGATCACGTATAACCAGCAAAGTACAAATGACCCGCCCCTGGGCATTACACCAGGCAGAAAATTGTGATTGCTGATCAGTGAGACTAAGGATATCACTGCTTAGTTGGCCATGCAGAAAGGCGGTTGCATCTGCACCCCCAGTTTCTATTACTCCGAAATCATCCAGTCGGGTTACAAAATTAGTCATGGTTCTTGATGGTGTAAGGTATAGCCATAGAGGACGCAGAGACGCCAGAATGCATACTCCGTGTTCTCAGTGATCTCTGTGGCAGGAATATATTTTTCAGCACGCATGCAACTGTTGCAGGCGTTGAATCAGAAATATAAAGTCAGGATTAGTCGGTACTTCATAACCGGTAATCCAGTTATAGATGTCAGGGTCCTGTTCATCCAGAAACCGGTCAAATATTTGTTGCTGTGCTTCTGACAGTTGATCAAATTCGTTCGCCAGAAATGACTGCAACAGCGTATCAAGCTCCCGGGTGCCACGACGGCAGCGCCAGAGCAGGCGTGATTGGTTGCTCATTCCACCTGAATCAGATTGACCGGGTGACCATCAGCTTCTTGATTTCAGCTATCGCCTTGGCCGGGTTCAGCCCTTTCGGACAGGTGTTTGTGCAATTCATAATCGTGTGACAACGATACAGACGGAACGGGTCTTCCAGATTGTCGAGTCGTTCACCTGTGGTTTCATCACGGCTGTCAGCAATCCAGCGATAGGCCTGTAACAGAATGGCCGGGCCCAGATAACGGTCGCTGTTCCACCAGTAACTGGGACAGGAGGTTGAACAACACGCACACAGGATACATTCATATAGTCCGTCCAGTTTCTCGCGGTCTTCCTTGGATTGCAGTCTTTCCCGATCCGGCGGTGGTGCAGATTGGGTTTCAATCCAGGGCTTGATAGAGGCGTACTGGGCGTAGAAATGAGTCAGGTCGGGTACCAGATCCTTTTTCACTTCCATGTGGGGAAGCGGGTAGACCGGAAGATCATTTTTGGTGTCGCTGATGTATTTGGTGCAAGCCAGTGTATTGGTACCATCGATATTCATCGCGCAGGAACCGCAGATACCTTCTCGGCAAGAACGGCGGAAGGTCAGTGTCGTATCAATATCATTCTTGATGTAGATCAGCGCATCAAGCACCATCGGGCCGCATTTATCCAGATCAATTTCGTACTGGTCCATTCTGGGATTTTCACCACTATCCGGATCCCAGCGATAGATGCGGAAGGTCTTTTTATTCTTCGCACCGGCTGCCATGGAATACGTCTTGCCCGGTTGGATCTTCGAATTTTTTGGTAGTGTAAATTCAGCCATTTTATTCTCTCAATGTTGCCTGTCGCTGGTTGCTGGCAGTGCTTGTTTAAATAGTAGGATTAATAAACTCTCTTTTTCGGCGGTACCGGTTTGACTTCGTCTGTCAATGTCGTCAGGGTTACCGGACGATAACCGTAGCTGACCGCACCTGATTTGAGGTCGAGCCAGGACAGCGTGTGTTTCAACCATTTATCATCATCGCGGTCTGGATAGTCTTCACGCGCATGACCACCACGGCTTTCCTGACGGTTCTCGGCGGAGCAGATGGTCACCAGTGCACATTGCAACAGGTTTTCCAGCTCCAGCGTTTCGGCCAGATCGGTATTCCAGATCATCGAACGATCAGAGATGCCAACATCGTTGAATGACTGATAGATTTGCTGTAACTGTTCCACACCCTGATGCAAGACTTCACCGGTACGGAATACGGCCGCGTTGTTCTGCATGGTACGTTGCATATTCATGCGAATTTCTGATGTACGCAGTTTGCCTTTCGCATTACGTAATTTGTCGAGTTTGGCAATTGTCGCTTCACCCGCATCCTTTGGTAAGGGTTTATGGTCTGTATCGGGCTTGATGATTTCTGCTGCACGAATGGCCGCTGCACGACCAAATACAACCAGATCCAGCAGGCTGTTCGAACCCAGTCGATTGGCCCCATGTACGGACACGCAGGCAGCTTCACCAATGGCCATCAACCCGGGAACCACGCTCATATTCTTGCCATCTTTCAGGTTGAGGACTTCACCCAGATAATTGGTCGGTATGCCACCCATGTTGTAATGCACGGTCGGGATAACCGGAATCGGTTGTTTGGTTACGTCAACACCAGCAAATATGCGTGCTGATTCGGCTATGCCCGGCAGGCGTTCATGAATGATTTCCGGCCCCAGATGTTCCAGATGCAGGAAGATATGATCCTTGTCCGGACCCACGCCGCGGCCTTCGCGGATTTCGATAGTCATCGAACGACTTACGACATCACGTGAAGCCAGATCTTTAGCTGATGGGGCATAGCGTTCCATAAAGCGTTCGCCTTCGGAATTGGTCAGATAACCGCCTTCACCGCGTACCCCTTCGGTAATCAGGCAGCCTGAACCGTAAATACCGGTCGGATGGAACTGTACAAATTCCATGTCCTGCAAGGGCAGGCCAGCACGTAATACCATCGCATTACCGTCACCGGTACAGGTATGTGCCGAAGTACAGGAGAAATAGGAGCGACCATAACCACCAGTTGCCAGCACAACCATGTGTGCGCTGAAGCGATGCAAGGTGCCATCTTCCAGATTCCAGGCAATGACACCGCGGCATACGCCTTCGGCATCCATAATCAAATCAATCGCAAAATACTCGATATAAAATTCAGCCTGATGCTTCAGGGATTGCTGGTAAAGCGTATGCAATATGGCATGGCCGGTACGATCAGCGGCTGCGCAAGTGCGTTGTGCAGTACCTTCGCCGTAATTGGTGGTCATGCCACCAAACGGGCGCTGATAAATCTTGCCTTCTTCCGTGCGCGAGAAGGGTACGCCGTAGTGTTCAAGTTCGACTACCGCCGGAATGGCTTCGCGGCACATATATTCGATGGCATCCTGATCACCGAGCCAGTCAGAGCCCTTGATGGTGTCATACATATGCCAGCGCCAGTCGTCCGGACCCATATTGCCCAATGCCGCGCTGATACCACCCTGTGCAGCCACCGTATGACTGCGGGTGGGGAATACCTTGGTAATACAGGCTGTTTTCAGTCCTTTTTGCGCCATACCAAACGTGGCACGCAAACCCGCACCACCGGCACCCACTACTACGACATCGTATTTATGATCAATAATTTTATAAGACATTCTATAACCCCAGGAAAACTTTAAGAACGGCCATGGCCGATGTGAGGCCCGTCAGGATGATGAGAAATTTTACGAGAATAATACAGGCGATCTTTTGCCATTCAGTGTGGATGTAATCCTCAATGACTACCTGTACACCCAGTAGAGCATGGTAGTACATCGCCAGTATGAAGATCAGCACCAGCACAGCATTCAGTGGCGAGGCCATCCAGGCAGAAACGGTTTGATAGTCCATCGCTGTCATTTTGACGATGGATACCATAATCCACAGACTGAGAGGTACCAGTGCGATGGCAGTAAGCCGCTGGTTCCAGAAATGGTGAGTTCCAGACTTGGCGGATCCCAAACCACGTGCTTTCGCCAGAGGAGCTTGCAGATTCATATCATACCTCCTGCAAACCAGGTAACACCGGTCAGTAACAGTGTCGCAATCACCACGGCATAGCCGCTTTTATGAAAAGTGGGAATCTGGAATCCGAGGCCAACATCCCAGAACAAATGGCGTATACCGTTACATAAATGCAGATAGAGCGAAAAGGTAAAGGCGATCAGTATCGCCTTACCGTACCAGCTATGCATATAGACAGCGAGGTTATCGTAGGCTTGTTGACCGGAGGCCAGTGATAATAACCAGCAGGTCAGTAGCAATAATCCAATACTCATAAAGACACCTGTGGCCCGGTGCAGGATAGATAATACCATCGTGATTTGCCACCGATAGATCGTCAAATGGGGTGACAGTGGACTACGTACTGATGCCATGCTTGAAACTCCTCTCTATTCTCGTCAGGACTTGCTGAGACTTGTCAGTAATATCAGAAATCAACACAACGACCATTTTTTTCCCAGTCACCGTAACGTGTCGGTTCCGGTCCCTTGGGACCGCCGTATTCCGTTGGTTTGGTTATGGGTACGACAGCCGCAGGTTGTTGTGTATCCTGGCCATTTTTTTCAGTATTTTTATTCGTTTCAGCCATTGTGTTCAATAATTCCCTGTTTTGATATTTTAACCAAATTCAGGATAATATGTTACTAGTTCCGTACCCTGAAACGGAAATTTTACTGTTAATCAACAGTGTGTAATGGAGAATCTCATGGATGAGCCAGACAGCGGTTTTAATGCACTATCCGGATAAACTATACCGCACCGTATTGGCTAAAATGGTATCTGTTTTTTTCAGCTACCGGAGCGGGACTATGTGTCTATTTTGCAAATATAGATTGGCATTTCAGGGGCTGTATCTTGCTAATAGCATTATTCTGCTTGTATCGTCGGGATTTGCCCCTGCTCAGACAACCGGATTTTGAGCTTGTGCTCGATCAGCGCGACAGATGGAAACTCATTGTAACTGGAAAAGCCGCTGAGACTGTCAGTCTGCTTCAGGCCTGTATTCCTGTGGCTGGTCTGGTTACGCTGGTATTAAAAAGCAGAATGGGTAAACGTTATACCCTGTTGTTGACCGAATCGAATATGGATACCACTACATTACGGCGACTCAGGGTCAGGCTCTATAATCCCAAAAATAGGTCGGACTAGTCTCGATTTGTGTCTTAACGGTAATATCGGGTTCGGGTAGCAATCCATAGCTTGCGTATGGGGGTCAGTGCCAGTTTATGTTTGAGCAGCAGATAACCATCCAGGCGTATCTCCTCACAGGTGGCTTTGGTTAGCCTGTTCAGAATCAGGGTTGAGTAGGGTGTGTGGTACTGCCTCAATTGCTGATAACACATGTCCAGTTGTTGTTCCAGTCGATCGAGCAATTGGCAAAAAACCTGGGTAACCACCTGGTCAGATTGACCATTCAACAGGTCCTCGTGGTGTAGGTGATAAGTCTGTAGTAATTTATCAGGCAATATTCTATAGCCACGATGCAGTAGCGCGTGCAGATTCTGTAGCAATTCAACCAGAAATATAGTTCCACCATTGGTTTGTACCACAGCGGCAGCCTCAGGCTGGGGTGACAACTGAGAAGCGATTAGCCAGATTTGTCCTAGCCCTTGTGTCAGTGTGTTAATCCATTCTTCCAGCCCTGACACTATTTGTCCGTTGATCAGTGATTCGATGGTGTGCAGGTATTTCAGCAATGAGGTATGGTTGTTTGGCAGTGATTCAAGTATTGGTTCAAGTAGTGTTGTCGTCGGATGTCGGGGTGTACCATTTCCGAGCCGCGCAAGTTCTTCCGACCACCAGTGCAATTTCATCCGGTTAACTCCGGGATCAGTTGAGGCTGTTAGACACGTCGAAATCTCGTAATGTAACGCAAGTAACGGTAATAGCTGATCCTTTAGAACACTGGTTTCATACAGTAAGGCATAGTAGGTGTTTGAACCGGCAGGTGCGGCCTTGTCATGACAATATTCGGCAGCAGTTGACATCAGAATTTTGATCTTAACCAGTCCAGAATATCCAACGGTGTAGAAAATAATACATCTGCTCCCCATTGTTCGGGACGGGCATGTGCCTCCAGATAACCGTAACGGGCTACACCGGTTTTCATACCGGCATTCACGCCTGCCTGGATATCGGTAATTGCATCACCAATGTAGATAGTATCCTCGGGCTGGCAATTCATCAGTTTACAGGCATGGAATAAGGGTTCCGGACTGGGTTTGCGTTGGGGCAGGGTATCACCGCTGACGATACACTGGCAGCGTCTGGACAAATCCATTGCCTCCAGTAATGGGCGAGTCAACCAGTCTGGCTTATTGGTAACGATACCCCAGCGTATATTCTGATTGTCCAGATTATCGAGTACAGATTCCATTCCGGGAAACAGTCTGGTTTTGCAATAAATATTCTGACTGTACAGTTGCAGGAACCGGTTGCGTAGCTGTTCTTGTGAGCTTTCCATTTCGGCAGGGGAAAAAGCCAGGTTCAGCATGGCAATCGCGCCTATGGAGACAGCTGGTCTGATGAATTCAAAATCGAGTGCAGGTTTATGATTTTCCTGTCGGAGTAAATTAAGGGCCATGGCCAAATCGGGTGCTGTATCGGCCAGAGTGCCGTCCAGATCAAACAGGATGCGCATCTTCATGAATCAGTCATCTGTCAGACAGGCATTTGTGCATGAACAATATAATTGATCGCAGGACTCGTGCACAGATGTGCCATATGTAAAAAAGGCAAATATCGAATACCACTGATATCCATTACTTCCATACCGGAGTTTCTTAACCAGTGGCCAAGTTCTGCCGGGCGGATATATTGTGAATAATCATGTGTGCCAACTGGAAGCATGTTCAGCAGATGCTCTGCGCCTACGATCGTTGCCAAATAGGCTTTAAAATTACGATTGATCGTCGACAAGAACAGATGGCCTCCCGGTTTAAGCAGACGGGAGGCAGAATCTATTATTGATTCAGGATTCGGTACATGTTCCAGCATTTCCATACAGCTAATTACATCAAATTGTTGCTGGTTCTCCGATGCAAACTGCTCAACTGTGCATGCTACATAATTCACGGAGAGACCCGATGCCGCCAGGTGATTTTTTGCAATCCTGATACTGGTTTCGCTGGCATCAATCGCCGTTACCAATGCCTGTCTGGATGCCAAGGCCTCACTTAAAATGCCTCCACCACAGCCGACATCCAGCACCTGTTTGTTTCTCAGAGTAAGAATATCTTCAATGTATTTTAGTCGTACAGGATTGATTACATGCAGTGTTCTGAAATTACCAAGCGGATCCCACCATTCTGAGGCGATGGCATCAAATTTTCCAAGTTCAGATAGGCTGACGTTCAGGTTGTCTATGGACATGATTTCAGCGTTATTTTTACAGATGTGTCAACATTTGGAAAGTTATAATGACTGCACAGCCATTATTTTACAAGAATGTTGTTCCCTTAAATAAGGAACGTCATAAAAACCTTTATCTTGAGCCTGTAGAAGGTTACAAGTTTGCTGCAGAAACCAATAGTTTGTATATCGCTGCAGTTGAATTTATCAAGGCAGCAGCTGAATATGCGATTGTTTTTGGAAAAGATACTGATAATTCAGTTTATCCGTTTGTTTTATTGGGTCTGAAAGCCAACCAAAATCTGTATGTAAAAAAAAAGGCAACTGGGAGGCAGAATATATACCCGCCTATGCCCGTCGCTATCCGTTTATACTTGCTACACCTAACGCTGCAAGCGGCTCGTTCATTGTTTGTATTGATGAAAGCTTTACCGGGTTTAATACAGCCAAGGAAGGGCAGCTGTTGTTTGACAAAAAAGGGAAGGAAACAGCTATATTAAAACAGGCAGTAGAATTTCTTGAGGATTACCAAAAGAATGTACAAATTACCTCGTTGTTTTGCAAAGACATAGTAAAGCTGGACTTGCTGGAACCGATGCAGGCCAATGTACAGATGAAGTCCGGTGATAAATTTGCGATGGGTGGATTTCAGTGCGTCAGCAGAAAAAAACTGAAAGAATTAAAGCCGGAAGCATTGGCGAGCCTCGCTAAGTCAGACGAGCTGGAGTTGATATATACACATCTATCTTCTTTAAATAACGTAAATAAACTGATTAAAAAGCTCGACTAGGTTACTGCATCCAGCTGATCGGCTATAAGCTGGTTGGTTGGATTACTTTGATGCTGCTGTATTTCCCACATTCGGGCATAAACGCCACCTTTTCTGATTAACTCATTATGGGTACCCTGTTCAACCAGTCGGCCATGCCGGATTACCAGGATGCCATCTGCATCGATTATGGTCGAGAGTCGATGAGCTATGACCAGTGTTGTCTTGTTAGTGGAAATTTCTCGTAGTGCACGCAAGATAGCCTGTTCAGAAGCCGAATCGAGCGAGGAGGTGGCCTCATCAAAAACCATAATTGCGGGATTCTTCAATAACATTCTGGCAATAGCAATCCTTTGCTTTTCTCCGCCGGATACTTTTAAACCCCTTTCACCAACAATTGTGTCATAACCCTGCGGCAGCTGTTTTATAAAATCATCCAGATGAGCCAGTCTGGCAGCCATTTTTACTTCCGTCTCATTTGCTTGAGGTGAACCATAGGCTATGTTGTAATAAATGCTGTTATTAAAAAGAACAGTATCTTGCGGCACAGTTCCGATGACCCTACGCAAACTGTCTTGCCTGACGTGGCTAATATTCTGACCATCGATCATGATAGAACCACTATTGGTATCATAAAAACGAAAAAGCAAACGTGCGATAGTGGATTTTCCGGAACCACTAGGGCCGACCAGCGCGTATTTTTCCCCCTCTGGGACTATAAATGAGATGTCTTTAAGAATTTGCCTGTCACTTTTATAGGAAAAGTTTACGTTTTTAAATTCGATTATGCCCTTGTCAATGTGTAGATTCGGGGCATGTTCAATGTCATTGATGGCAGGTGAAGTTTGTAAAAGTATGAACATATGTTCAATGTCTGCTAATGCACGCTTGATTTCGCGATAAACAAATCCCAGAAAATTAAGCGGGATGAATAACTGCAACATATAGGCATTCACCATCACCAGATCCCCCAGTGTCATGCTGCCTGATACTACATGTTGTGAAGCCAGCAACATGATAATGGTGATGGTAATTGCTATGATGAATGCCTGCCCTGTATTTAATGCGACCAGAGATAACCGGTGTCGCATGCGTGCTGATTCCAGTTTCGCAAGGTTATTGTCAAATTGGGTCGCTTCATATTGTTCATTATTGAAATATTTGACTGTTTCAAAATTAAGCAAGCTGTCAAGCGCATAGGTACTGGAGAGGCTGTCCAGTTCATTGACAGTACGCACATATTGATTACGCCAGTCGGTAACGAGTATTGAAAAGATACTGTAGATAGCAACTGAAACCAGAATGATCAGCGCAAAAGAGATGCCGTAGTTAACTAGCAAAATGATTGCCACCATCGTAATTTCAAGCAGTGTTGGTAAGATATTAAACAGCATGAATCGCATCAGGAAATTGATGCCGGTAGTACCGCGTTCAATATCACGTGACAAGCCGCCGGTTCTTCTGGACAGATGGAATTCAAGATCGAGTTTATGAAGATGTTTGAACACATTCAGCGCAACTTTACGCATGGCGCTTTCGGTAACACGCCCGAATATAGTGTCGCGCATTTCACCCAACATAATCGAGCTGAATCGTAGAAACCCATAAAACAATAGAAATAATAGGGGTAAGGAAATTACTCTGGTTTGGGTTGTATCCAGCACATCAACGATGTATTTCATAGCCAGGGGGAGGGCGACGCTCGCTAACTTGGACAGTATCAGGCAAATCATTGCGATTATTACCCGGCCCCTGAACTCCAGAAAATAGGGTAAAAGACTATGCAGGACTGACCAGTCACCAGACCAGGTATTATTTGAAGTGCTTCTAGAACCACGCATGGTAATTACTTAGTTGTATTCAGATGGGTCTATTATACCGAATCCAGCAAATCACATCGGATTATATATAGGAGCGGGCGTAACTCTGAAAAAAATAAATCAGCAAACAGGGGTTTTATTCGTGTCGCAACGCCTCGACGGGATCCAGATAAGCTGCTCTACGAGCAGGCCATATTCCAAAGAGTAGTCCAACTCCGGCGCTGAATAAAAAGGCTATCAGTATTGAGGAAGCAGAGACATAGGTTTGCCAGCCTGCCAGTTGATTCAGTAACATGGACGCGCCAACTCCAAGCGCTATCCCCAGCAATCCGCCAACCAGACACAAGGTCATCGACTCAACCAGAAATTGCATCAAAATATTCGATCGAGTGGCACCCAGTGCTATTCTTATTCCAATCTCCCGCGTACGTTCAGTAACCGAAACGAGCATGATATTCATAATTCCTATACCACCGACCAGAAGACTGACACCGGCGATACCTGCCAACAACATGGTAAATATTCTGGTGGCTTCCTGCGCCGTATTAAGAAACATTTTTGTGTCAATTATTGAAAAATCATTGTCTTTTCCGGGCAGAATTTTGTGTTCACGTCGTAAAATACGTTCTATTTCCACCATTGCCTGTTCCAGCTTGACCGAATCAAGAACCTTGACGCTGACGGACTCTACTAAATCGGTGCCATAAACACGGTATTGCGCGGTAAGTAGCGGGATACGAATATCATCGTCAGGATTGTTGTAACCCACTGAACCTTTCTTCTTCAGAATACCGATTACTACAAATGGTAAGTTACGAATAGCAATTGTTTTATCCAGCAAATCGACTGGCTTGACTCCTAGTTCCTCCGGTACTTCGCCGCCCAGAACGGCAACACGTCGTTTAGCTGCGTTATCCGCCTGATCAAATAATCTGCCATATTCAATATCAAAATCTTTTACTTCAGCAAAGTTGGGTGTTGTACCAATTACTGAGGTATTCTGGTTGCTGTTACCAAACTTGATTTGTTCTCGTCCAGAAATTTCCGGTACAACAGCACTGATATAATCGGAATCCTGCATTAACATCACCGTATCGCTAACTGTCAACGTCATCTGGTTTCTGGATACTCCACCACGAAAGGACCGGCTGGATGAGACATTCAGAATGTTGGACCCCAGTGCCTGTATCTGATCATTGATTGCTTTCTGTGCGCCTGAGCCCATAGCGACCATTGTAATCACTGCGCTGACACCGATAATGATACCGAGCATAGTCAATCCGGCACGAAACAAGTTGGCTAGAATAGACTGAAATGCAACCCTGATAATTTCAAATAATGGCATAGTAATTACATGCCCGGAGGCCGCATGCGTTCATTCAATCGGTTCTGCAAGTTTTCCTGCCGTTCAACCAGACCAGAGCTCGGCAATATCAAAACTTTTTCACCCTGAACCAAACCGCTGACTATTTCACTATAGGCCAAATCAGTAATTCCGGTCTGTACAAAGCGTGGCAGAAGTTCGTTATTATTATTGACGATTAATACCCAGTAATTTCCACCAAACTGAAAATTAATGCTGGATTGCTTTTTTGGAGCGGTACTCAATCCGTCCTGATTATCGGAGTTATTGTTAACCTCTGCTGTATTAGTGCGTGCATTCCTGCGCCCGGTTTGTTTATTAGTACGGCTATTTTCAGGAATGACCTGCCCGTCAGACTGTTCAGCCGTAGCAGGGTTTTGTGCAGAACGAGATTCACGTATTCTGGCTTTTAACTCATCGACACTGATACCTATTACTGAAGCGGTGGTTGCCATGTCCCTGTCAGTACGCAATGCCATGGTAGGAACGGCCAGTACATTTTCTGCATGCGCAATATTGATTTCCACATCCGCATTCATGCCGGGACGAAGTAAACCTTTCGGATTTTCCAGCTGGATCAATACAGGAAACATGGTGACATTCTGATCGACAGTGGCCTGAGGTTCGATTTTCAGGACTTCACCGGTAAACGGTTGATTCGGATACGCGGATACTTTCACCGTCGCCTGCATACCTGGTTCAACCTTGCCTATATCGGTTTCATCAACACGTGTTCTGACTTGCACAGTGTTCAAGTCTGCCATTTTTAACAGTACCGTTCCGCCGCCGACATCACGAGTAGGCGAAGAGATTACCTGTCCTCGTTCTACATTCTTTTCTATGATTATGCCGGAAATCGGTGCTTTAACGTCGGTGTCTTCCAGTGAGATTCTGGCATTTTCAAGGTCGACTTGTTTGCTGATGACAGCAGCCTGTGCATTGGCCAGTTCAAGTTCGGCAGTTTCATATTCGGTATCTGTGATGATGCCCTTATCCAGCAGGTTTTTTGTACGTTCCAGTTGACTGGTCGCAATCTTGCGACGCGCCTTGGCGGCTTCCAAATCAGCAAGGGACTGATCCACAAGATTACCTGGCGTCCTTTTATCTATTTGCACGAGCAGGACGCCCTCATTCACCCTATCTCCCGTTTCTGCATTTAACAACAGGATTTCACCTGAAGCTTTAGACTTGACCTCGATTGTAGTCTCCGGCTCGATGATGCCAGCAGCTTCTACAGAAATATCGATTGTGCGCATATCCGCTGCTGCACTCTCATAAACATCCGTTGATGGTTCCTGCTTTTTCTCACACGCTGTCACTACCGTGATTAAGGCTGCGAGAATTATTATTGATGATGAAAACCTGTTCATGTTGAAACTCTCCCATTTACACTACCGGTATCATTCAATATTGCACCGTCGACGAGATATATCGTTCGTAGAGCATGTTTTGCAATATCGGCTTCATGTGTAACCAGAATTATGGTGTGCCCAGCCTGATGCAGTTGATCCAGCAGGGACATAATGTCATTTCCGGTTTTCGAGTCCAGATTACCTGTAGGCTCATCCGCGAGGATGATTTCAGGATTGGTAACCAGTGCTCTGGCAATGGCTACTCGTTGCCTTTGTCCACCGGACATCTCATTCGGTCTGTGATACATCCTGTCAGCCAAACCAACTTTTTTCAGGGATTCAGCCGCTCGTGCAAGGCGTTCTTTTCGTGCCATACCTGCATAAATGAGAGGCAACTCTACATTATGTAATGCATCAGTGCGTGCCAGCAGATTAAATGTCTGGAAAATAAAACCAATTTGCTGATTACGAATTCTGGCCAGTTGATGATTATTCATCTCTGAGACCAGTTGCTTATTCAGCCAGTAACTGCCGCCATCTGGTGAGTCCAGACAACCTATCAGGTTCATCAAGGTTGATTTACCTGAACCGGATGTGCCCATAATGGCGACATATTCATTTCGATTGATCGTCAAATCCAGTCCACGCAGGGCATGAATGGTTTCACCACCCATACGGTAATATCGTTGCAGATTTTGCGTTTCAATAATGGCGGTCGTCATTGTTCCGGTGGTCATAAGCTATTACACATAAATTATGCCTATGAAAGCATTAAATAAGTATGCAAACATTGAGGATTGGACCTTGTAAGTAGGTTTTTAGTTGTACTATCCAGAACTGTTGCCTTAGGAGATGACTTCCGGTTTACACTGGTTTATCGTAACTGGCAGACGGTTTATATGCTAAAAAATCAAACCAATCCGCAAACAAACATACAGTAATAATCACGGGATGTTTATGTTAATTAATGGTGAGTCCAATGAAAATCAAGCACTTGAGAATTTTGAAAATATTCTCAAATCAAGACGAACCATCACTTTTTTTGATTCTGGCAGGCCGATTCCGCCAGAGCAGATCGTTAAGGCAATTGATGTCGCAAGGTGGGCACCAAACCATAAAAAGACAGAACCCTGGCATTTCTATCTGCTGGGGGCAGAGGTACAGGATAAGGTAAAAGCACTGATTACCCAGATTAAGGTAGCCGAACAGGGGGAAGCATCGCGTCAGGCTATCCGCGAAAGATTAGATGCAATTCCGGGATGGCTGGTTCTGACTTGTGAGGTATCAGCGGACTCGACCAGACAGTTTGAAGATTATGCGGCCTGTGCCTGTGCGGCCCAAAATATGATGCTTTATCTCTGGCAAGCCCGGATTGGCGTAAAATGGACTACCGGTAAAGTAGTTCGTGATCCACGCTTTTTTGAATTATTAGGCATCGATATCAACAGACACAAAATCGTGGGTCTGTTCTGGTATGGATATCCATTACAAATACCCGCGCAGACCCGAAAACCAGTCGCTGATATATTTAGTACATTATCTTAAATATATATATATCATATATTTAAGATTGCATTTTAATCTTAAATATAGAGTTATTTCAACGCGGAGCACACTTCCTCACTATCTATAATTGTGTAAAAGCCTAACGCCTGTTCACACATAGAATGTTCATATTTATTTCAGATGGCGGATAGTACACCGTGACTACCTTGTTATTCTCCATAGCCATCTGCCTGCCACAGGTTCTTGTTGACCGTGTGTCTGGAGTGATTTTACTGTGGTGTTTGGTGGGCGTAGCGGGGATTGAACGTGCGACCCCTACCGTGTGAAAGCTGTACTCTACCGCTGAGCTAATCGCCCGAATAGTACTGAAAAATGCTAAACTACCCGGCCTGAATTTTAACGGTGAACCTTTAATTGTGAAACCCATAAGAACCCGATTTGCCCCAAGTCCCACCGGATATTTGCATATTGGTGGTGTTCGTACTGCCTTGTTTTCCTGGCTATATGCCCGTCATCACCAGGGTACTTTTATACTCAGAATTGAAGATACTGATCGGGAAAGATCCACTCAGGAAGCCGTTGATATCATTATCAACGGCATGAAATGGATTGGACTGGATATCGACGAGGGTCCCTATTACCAATCGCAACGAGGTGAACGATATCGGTCAGTCATCCAGCAATTACTGGATAGTGGTAATGCATATTATTGTTATTGCAGTAAAGATGAGCTGGAGCAGATGCGCGCTCAGGCCATGGCCCGTGGGGACAAGCCAAAATATGATGGAAGATGCAGAAACAGGTCAGAATCTGCGGTATTGCATGACCATCCTGTCATACGGTTCAGGAATCCGGACGCTGGGGAGGTTCTTATACAGGATCTGATTCAAGGTAATGTAAGCTATCAAAACAGCGAACTGGATGATCTGATCATCTCCCGATCTGACGGTAGTCCTACTTATAATCTTACCGTAGTGGCCGATGATATGGATATGGAAATAACCCATGTTATACGTGGCGATGACCATTTAAATAATACACCTCGCCAGATCAATATATTCAGGGCCCTGCGTATTCAACCACCTGATTATGCCCATATTCCCTTGATTCTGGATCAGCATGGGAAAAAACTGTCCAAGCGACAGGGGGCAGCCAGTGTGCTGGATTATCAGGAGCAAGGAATATTGCCAGAGGCATTACTGAATTATCTGGTACGCCTGGGTTGGTCACACGGGGATCAGGAAATATTTTCCATTGAAGAGATGGTAAAACTGTTTGATATCCGTGATGTAAACAAGGCAGCCGCAGCGATTAATCCGGATAAGTTACTCTGGTTGAACCAGCACTATCTCAAACAAAGTTCCGGCACAATATTGGGACCCTTACTGACACGTCATCTTGAGCAGAAAGGTATCAGTACATCGGAAGGCCCTGCACCTGAAGCACTCAGCGAGGTTCAAAAGGAGCGTGTTAAAACACTCGAAGAAATGGCTGAGCAGAGCCGGTATTTTTATCAGGACTTCAGCGAGTTTGATTCTGATGCGGCCAGTAAACATTTAAAATTCCAGGTGCTCGAGCCCTTTAAAGCCTTGTACACCGCGTTTGAAACTCTGGAGAACTGGTCAAATCATGAAATCCATAGCCAAATTGAGCAAATCGCTGCTCGTTTTGAGATGAAGTTAGGTAAAATTGCACAGCCATTGAGAGTTGCAGTGACAGGGAATGCAGTTTCACCTTCTATTGATGTCACGATTGCCCTTATTGGTCGTAAACGTGTCTTAATTCGCCTGAATATGGCCATAAACTACATACAGTCACGGTCTGAACTTGACAGCGGGGGAGTGGTAACGTAAATTCTGCCGCCTGTTTTCCGGTATATCCCTGTGTTTCGTCAGGTTGATCAATTTAGATGATTAAATCGGGGCCATAGCTCAGCTGGGAGAGCGCTTGCATGGCATGCAAGAGGTCGGCGGTTCGATCCCGCCTGGCTCCACCAAATACAGAATGAAAACAGATTGACTGGATGTCTATAAATGCCAAGAATGGCAAACTTTTTTACATATTTAAGACTTATACAGAGCGTCCATCGCACTCATCTAAGTCCCCATCGTCTAGAGGCCTAGGACACTGCCCTTTCACGGCGGCAACAGGGGTTCGAATCCCCTTGGGGACGCCATATTTTCTTATAAAGTATGGTGTTCATCATAGTTTTCATATTTCGCATCAGTAATCTGAAGTTCTTTGTGAATCTCGTTAAATCCTCATCTTGAAATTACACTGTTAGATTTAACGGGTTAATTCTCATCTGATCAGGCACGAATTAACATTTTGACATGAAGTGTAAACCAGAGAATATCCAAATAAGGTATATTAACGAACTGGGTACAAACGTTTATCAATAACCCCGGAGTTTTTTCAACAGCATGAAAATACTGGTAACAGGCGCGGCCGGTTTTATTGGAGCAGCGGTAACTAAAATTCTGCTTGAAAGAGGTGATGAGGTTATCGGCATTGATAATCTCAATGATTATTATGACGTAAAGCTGAAAACCGACCGGTTAGCGCAACTGACATCCGACAATTTCAAGTTTATTAAATTGGATATCACTGACAAGCAGTCTTTTGACGCACTTTTTGTCAAAGAATACCCCGAAAAAGTCATTCATCTCGCCGCCCAGGCAGGTGTTCGGTATTCCATTCAGAATCCACAGGCTTACATCAATTCGAATCTGGTAGGATTTTTGAATGTACTGGAAGCGTGCAGACATCACCAAGTTGCGCATCTTGTCTATGCGTCGTCCAGTTCGGTTTACGGTGCCAATACCCTATTACCCTTTTCAATCCATCACAATGTGGACCATCCTGTGTCCTTGTATGCTGCGACCAAAAAGGCGAATGAATTAATGGCGCATACCTACAGTCATCTTTACCGGTTGCCCACTACTGGCTTGCGTTTCTTCACCGTCTATGGACCGTGGGGACGTCCGGATATGTCATTGTTCCTGTTTACTAAAAAAATCCTCGCCGGTGAAGCTATTGATGTATTTAACAATGGTCAGCACAGCAGAGACTTCACGTATATCGACGATATAGCAAAAGGAGTTGTACGCGTAGTTGATCGTGTTGCCTGTCCTCAAACTGACTGGAATGGTAACAACCCTGATCCGGGCACCAGCCTTGCCCCCTATAGATTATATAATATTGGTAATCACAGTCCTGTCGAGTTGATGCGCTTTATTGAAATTCTGGAAGAGTGTCTGGGTAAGAAGGCACAGAAGAATTTCCTGCCCATGCAAGCGGGTGATGTGCCAGCCACCTATGCCGACGTTGATGACTTGATTCGTGATACGGGATTTGCACCTGATACACCAATTGAAGTCGGCATTACACGATTTGTAGATTGGTATCGCAGCTATTACGGCTAGTCATATGACACATAAACGAAAGATTTCTGTAACTGGATTAGGCTATGTGGGTTTGCCCGTTGCTGTTGCCTTTGGTAAAACTGCGCGGGTGATTGGATTTGATATAAGCGAAAATCGCATGTCCGCTCTGAAAGCTGGACTGGATATAACGAGGGAAATCAGCCAGTCTGAATTGAATGAGGCCGATATTCTGTTTACAAGTGATCCGGCTGAATTAACCCAGGCTGACTTTCATATTGTTACAGTACCAACGCCAATAAATCATGCCAAACTACCCGATTTGACTGCGGTAATTAATGCTACAACTACTTTGGGCAAGATAATCAAGTCAAATGATATTGTGGTATACGAATCCACTGTTTATCCGGGCGTTACCGAAGAAGTGTGTATTCCAGTGCTTGAAAAAGAATCCGGAATGCGAGCTGGTGTGGATTTTTTTGTGGGATATTCACCTGAACGAATTAATCCAGGTGACAAGGAACATGTTTTTTCAAAAATTACCAAGGTTGTTTCTGCACAGACCCGTGAAAGTCTGGATATTATTGCTGACGTTTATGGTTCTGTTGTTACCGCAGGTATACATCGTGCTCCAAGTATCAAGGTGGCGGAAGCTGGCAAGATTATCGAAAATACCCAGCGTGATCTGAATATCGCGCTGATGAATGAATTGGCAATCATCTTTGATAAGCTGGGTATTGATACTGGAGATATTCTGGCGGCGGCAAGTACCAAGTGGAATTTTTTACCTTTTAAACCTGGTCTGGTTGGTGGTCATTGTATCGGGGTGGATCCTTATTATCTCACCTATAAGGCAGAACAAACCGGTTATAGCCCTGAAGTGATACTGGCTGGAAGACGCATAAACGATGGGATGGGTACCTATGTGGCAATGCAGATAATCAAGGCTTTGATTAAAAACGGGTTTGCAGTCAAGGGGAATGTAATATCCATTCTGGGTTTTACATTCAAGGAAAATGTCCCGGATGCCCGTAACACACGGGTGATAGATATGGCTAAAACGCTTCAGGAATTTGAGATGGAAGTGCAGCTGCATGATCCACTCGCAAACAAAGGGGAAGCGTTTGATGAATATGGTATAAAACTGCTAGACCAGCCACAGTTGAAGGCAGGGCAGGCGGTAATTCTGGCTGTTGCTCATGAGCAATATAAACAGGCAGGATGGCAATGTATTCTGCCATTATTGGTTGGTAACAAGGGGGTGGTGTTCGATGTTACTGGATGTCTGGACAGAAATGATTTGCCACCCGAAATAAATTTGATTCGTTTTTAACAGGGCCGTTTAAATGAAAGTAACAATAATTGGAAGTGGTTACGTTGGCTTGGTTTCAGGAACCTGCTTTGCTGAATTCGGAGCAGAAGTAAGCTGTATAGATGTTGATGCCAGTAAGATTGCGCGGTTAAACAAAGGAGAAATTCCCTTGTATGAACCAGGGTTAAATGAACTGGTTGCCAAGAATGTCAGTCAGGGTCGATTACGATTTTCAGATCAGTATGACACTACCATAGGTAGCAGCGATCTTATTTTTATCGCAGTTGGCACGCCTTCGCGACATGGTGATGGACATGCGGATTTAAGTTATGTCTATCAGGCCGCCAGAGATATAGCACCATACTTGCAGGGTTACACAGTCGTTGTTGACAAGTCGACTGTTCCCGTCGGTACGGCCAGAAATGTGAAGCGCATCATCGCTGAAGCAAATCCTGCTGCTGATTTTGATGTGGCCTCCAATCCGGAATTTTTACGGGAAGGTGCCGCAATTACAGACTTCATGAGACCGGATCGTGTCGTATTGGGAGTTGAAAATGAACGGGCTCTTGCTGTTTTACGTGAGTTATACAGACCATTAAACCTCATTGAAACTCCTATTGTTGCCACCGATCTGGAAAGTGCTGAATTAATCAAATATGCCAGCAATGCGTTTTTGGCGACTAAGATCAGTTTTATAAACGAGATGTCCGTGTTGTGTGAAGCAGTTGGCGCTGATGTCCATGCAATAGCAAAAGGTATGGGGCTCGATGGGAGAATAGGGCGGAAGTTCCTGCATGCTGGTCCAGGCTTTGGTGGATCGTGTTTTCCAAAAGATACAAAAGCTTTGGTACGAATTGCACAGGAAAACGGCGTGTCCAGTCGTATCGTTGAAGCAGTAATGGAAGTCAACGAAGCGCAAAAAGCCAGAATGATCAGCAAGATCCGAAAAGCACTGGGTGGTGATCTTGCAGGCAAGGTAATCTCTGTAATAGGTCTGACATTCAAGCCGGAAACAGATGACATGCGAGATGCTCCTGCTTTATCGATTCTGCCGAAATTGGTTGAGGGTGGCGCATTAATACAAGCGCATGATCCTCATGGTATGCATGAAGCAAAAAAACTTTTACCAGACAGCATAGTGTATGTTGAGAGTATGTATGATGTATTTAACAATGCTGACGCAGTTGTTCTACTGACTGAATGGAACGAATATCGTGGTCTTGACTTGAAACGGATCAAAAATTCCATGCGTTCAAATAAATTTATTGATTTGCGCAATGTTTATGTCCCTGCACAGATGCAGGCAGAAGGCTTTGATTACTATTGTGTTGGTCGTCAGAACCGATAAAACCAAGATGTTCTATTCATCATGAATTTACATTCACAGAATCATTGATGAAATCCTGGTTCCTATTACAAGCCAAACCCAGACAGGAAAATCTGGCCAAGCTGAATCTGGAAAGGCAGGGCTATACAGTTTACCTTCCTCTTGCACCAGTACGACGCAAAATGCGTGGCAAGGTGACGATTGAGTCTGCCCCAATGTTTCCGCTTTATCTTTTTATAAATTTGCAGGAAGGTACTGACGACTGGGGACCAATACGATCGACAATCGGTATTGCCAGACTGGTACGGTTTGGCCAGATACCAGCACGAATTCCTGACCAATTAATTTTAATGTTAAAAAGTCGTGAAGATGAAAAAGGTGTTCAACGATTACCTATTAAGACAGTTGAGCCTGGCGACAAGGTTCGTATCGCTGCCGGACCTTTTGAGGGGTATGAAGCTATCGTTCAGTCCACCTCATCCCGATCCAGGATAGTGTTGTTGATGAAGATTATAGAAAGTTATATCAAGGTAGAAATTGATCAGGATAGTCTTGAGACTGTTAGCTAATCCCATCTAGTTCATTTACAACAATAATTTGCCATACCTGTTCACAATATGAACAGTCTCCTTTATACTGTTCAGAATATGAACGCAAAAAACCGCGAAGAATCCTTAACCCTGGGCATACTTGAATCCATTGAGGAAAAGAGTGATGTCACCCAGCGTCATCTTGCCAATCAGCTTGGGGTGGCATTGGGATTGGTCAATTCCTATTTGAAACGCTGTGTGCGCAAGGGCCTGATTAAAATCGAACAGGCGCCCGCAAATCGTTACTTGTACTATCTTACCCCCCGTGGTTTTGCTGAAAAAAGCAGGCTTACAGCCGAATATTTATACGTTTCATTTGATTTTTATCGCCGCGCCAGTCAGTCCTGTTCTGAGGTTTTCGAACAATGCCGCCACAATCACTATCAGCGTATCCTGCTAGCCGGTGTCTCGGAGTTGGCAGAGATTGCCAGTTTACGAGCAAGAGAAAAAGGTATGAATATCATAGCGATAGTTGATCCACAGACTAAACTTAACGAGTTTATTGGGATTCCCGTTTGGTCCAACGCAGATAAGGCAATCCAGGTGGATGCCTGCGTAATTACCAGCTTGAATTCATCTATGTATCTTTCTGATTATATGGGAAAATATATCGACAAAAACAGGGTGTTTATACCGGACATCCTGGGGATTAAATACGAGTCCTGAAGCTGCAAGTATCAGGTATGGCGTGGTGAGTAATTGTGTTGGTAAGGGAAGATTAACAACGGACTGCATAAAGATTTAAACCTATACGGAGTCAACTGGCACTGTAGGGCGGTAGCGTGCCTGAAGATACAACAATTAATGTATAAGAGTAAAAAATTATGAATATGGAAAAGACAATTCTGGTCACGGGTGGCGCAGGGTTCATAGGTTCAAATTTTGTACTGGATTGGTTAAAACAGCATAACGACACCATTATCAATCTGGATGCGTTGACTTATTCAGGCAACCTGAACAACCTCGCGTCTGTAGCACAGGATAATCGCCATATTTTTGTCAAAGGGGATATAGGTGATAAAACCCTGGTGCAAGCATTGTTACAACAATATCAACCATATGCGGTTATAAACTTCGCGGCTGAAAGTCATGTAGACCGCTCAATTCTGAATCCGGAAGCATTTGTTGAGACGAATATAGTAGGTACATTTCGTCTGTTGAATGAAACACTGCGTTATTGGGAAAAACTCTCTGGTGAGCAAAAACATCAGTTCCGTTTTCTGCACGTTTCTACGGATGAAGTATATGGATCTTTGAAGCCGGATGATCCGTTGTTTTCTGAAACAAAACAATTTGAACCTAACAGTCCATACTCCGCATCGAAAGCGGCTTCGGATCACTTTGTCCGTGCCTATCATCATACATATGGTTTGCCGGTGTTGACTACCAATTGTTCTAATAACTACGGTCCTTACCAGTTTCCTGAAAAACTGATTCCATTGATAATCACCAATGCCTTGTCATGGAAAAACTTACCCATTTACGGGGATGGTTTGAACATACGTGATTGGTTATACGTAGGTGACCATTGTCATGCCATACGTACGGTATTAACCAGCGGAATACCAGGGCAGACATATAATATTGGTGGCATGAATGAAATGACTAATATCGATATCGTGCGGCATATCTGCCGAATTCTGGATAATTTGAAACCTGCGAAACAGGGTAAGTATGAAGATCTGATTACCTATGTAAAAGACAGGCCTGGTCATGACAGACGCTATGCGGTTGATATCAGCAAAATCAATGCTGAGTTGGGTTGGCAACCACAGGAAACCTTCCAGACAGGAATAGAGAAGACTGTGTCCTGGTATTTACAAAATCAGGAATGGATACAGGGCGTGATGTCAGGCTCCTACAGGGAATGGATCGAAAAAAATTATGAGGATAGGAAGACAGAAAAATGATGACTAAAAGAAAAGGAATCATTCTTGCGGGTGGTTCAGGAACCAGGCTTTATCCGGTAACACATATCCTTTCCAAACAGCTCTTACCAATATATGACAAGCCTATGATTTATTATCCCTTGTCCACATTAATGAGTGCCGGTATTCGAGACATACTGGTTATATCAACACCGGACGACACACCCTTATTCAATCGCTTGTTGGGTGACGGAAAACCATGGGGCATTAATATTTCCTATGCAGTACAACCAAAGCCGGAAGGACTGGCTCAGGCCTTTATTATCGGCAAGGAGTTTATAGGCACCGATCCTGCCGCCTTGATTCTGGGAGATAACGTATTTTATGGTCATAACTTGCAGGACTTGTTGTTTCGTGCAATGAGTCGTGAGCAGGGCGCCACCACCTTTGCCTACCATGTGAACGATCCGGAACGCTATGGGGTCGTCGAATTTGATGATAATGGCAAGGCCTTATCGATTGAGGAAAAGCCGAAAGAGCCGAAGAGTAATTATGTCGTAACAGGACTGTATTTTTATGACAATGATGTGGTTGAGATTGCCAGTCAAATCAAACCCTCAGCTCGCGGTGAACTCGAAATCACCGATGTAAACAGTGTCTATCTGCGTCAGAACCGTTTGGCAGTGGAAGTGATGAGTCGTGGATTTGCCTGGCTGGATACCGGCACCCATTCTTCCTTGCTGGAAGCTAGCTTGTTTGTGGAAACCATTGAGAAGCGACAAGGCTTCAAAATTGCCTGTCCGGAAGAAGTAGCCTATCGAAATGGATTTATAGATGCACAACAAGTGGAATCACTGGCTGCACCTTTACTCAAAAGTAACTATGGCCAATACCTGCTTAGCGTGATTAAAGAAAAAGTATTTTAATGAATATTATACCTACAAGCATTCCTGATGTATTGATTCTGGAACCCAAAGTGTTTCGTGACAGTCGTGGCTTTTTTATGGAGAGTTGGAACCGGAAGGTATTTCAGAAACTCACTGGCATTGATAAGGAATTCGTACAGGATAATCGTTCACAATCTGCACAAAATGTTTTACGTGGGCTTCATTACCAGATTAAGCAACCACAGGGCAAACTGTTCAGTGTGACACGCGGTAGTGTATTTGATGTGGCTGTGGATTTACGTAAAAGTTCATCGACATTCGGTAAATGGGTGGGTGTTGAGCTCTCGGATGAAAATAACAGACAGATATGGATACCTGAAGGATTTGCTCATGGGTTTTTAGTGTTATCAGAGCACGCAGATTGCTTTTATAAAACGACAGATTATTACTCGCCAGAGAATGAAAGATGTCTGAAATGGAATGACACGGACATTAAGATCAACTGGCCTATAAATGGTGAGCCTCTCGTATCAACAAAGGATCAGGCAGGGCTTTCATTCGGAGAAGCCGAAATCTTCCCATGAGAATTTTGCTGACAGGTCAGAACGGTCAGGTAGGTTGGGAGTTGGCACGCAGTTTATTGCCGTTAGGTAGTGTAATCACTTTAGACAGGCATCAGCTGGACATGATGCATCCGGAGACTTGCCGAGCAATTATTCAACAACACAAGCCAGAAGTGATTGTCAATGCAGCAGCCTACACAAATGTCGATCTGGCTGAAGATGAAATAGAACTGGCCAATACCATCAATGCGACAGCCACGGGGATACTGGCAGAAGAAGCGCGAAAAGTTAACGCGCTGTTGATTCATTACAGCACGGATTATGTCTTTGACGGAACCAAGAGTACGGCTTATGCAGAAGATGATGTTACAAACCCGATTAATGCCTACGGACGCAGCAAATTATCGGGTGAGCAGGCCATTCAAAAAACCGGGGCAGATCATCTGATATTCCGCACTTCCTGGGTGTATTCCGCACGCAGGACCAACTTTCTGCTCAGTATGCTGAAATTAATGAAAACACGGGAAACATTACGCATCGTTAACGACCAGACTGGCGCACCTACCTGGTCCAGGTCTATTGCTGATATTACCGCCCATGTTATCAAGCAAGCGTGGACAGAACGTCATCAGGGCAGATTTAAATCAGGTATCTTCAATCTTTCTGGTTCAGGTAATACAACCTGGTATGAATTTGCCAAAAGCATTGCAGAGCTAGCCAAAGCGGATGCTCAATTCAAACAGTCATTGATGATTCGCTCCATAGAACCGATCACAACAGCAGAATATCCCAGTAAGGCAAAGCGTCCATTGAATTCGAAGATGAGTCACGAAAAAATCGTGAATCGATTTAATATTGTCATGCCTGACTGGCAGGAGTGTCTGCGATTGTGTATGCAGGATGTGGTATGAATAATACTGATACTGAAACACTGAATTTCTGTCCTGTGCCTGAGGTAAGGACACAGTTTGATTCGGTAAAAGGTGTGACGGCAGGAATTGAAGTACTATTGCCAGAGTTACAGAGTTAATTAAATGCGCTTTACTGGATTAATCCCAGCTGGATCCTGATTGGTATAAAAAAAGGTGTAGTTCTCAACCGGCTCCGGGTTAATTAGCATCCCGCTCACACCATTAATAATCCCCAGCGTAGTCGCTACTTCGGCGGAAGTCGGGATGTACAGGGTCACCGATAGAACCATCCATACCGCAGCCGTGAACGCTGTAGTAGCCAACAGTGCCAAAGAAAAAAGACATAGAGCGCGAAAATGCCCCTGATCTGCTAAGCCAGCTGATTTATACATATTTTTGGCTAATTCCTAATGACTACTTTGCAACCAAGATGTTCAAACCAGGCATGACCGTCTTGCACCATGCGGAAATCTGCTATCAGGTTTTGATGGCCTACTCCAAGTCCTTTCAGATTGAGCTGTGAAAGCGGGAAGCGAAGCTCTTTCGAGGTGCCTTGGGGTATCGACAAGGCCTCGCTGCGAGTGACTTTGCCAGTAACGTACTCCGGTGTTCCGGTAGGCAGTCTCAAACCGTCGTCCCATCTGAGGAGTGAGCCGTCCAGGCTGCGCAGATGAACGCCGATCTGCAGAGGAAATTTTCCTTCATTGAACGTCCAGTCAAAGTGGCTGGTATTCGCAAGCGTGACTAACAATGTGTCATTCGCCGCACCGGTCGAAGCTGCACGCGCGACGGAGCACTGAAACTCTCCTCGCATGTCTGAAATCGGCAAGATAGGCTTTGTTCCGATGCCGCGATCCATGTTGGCAACGGTAAAGAATACTTCGAAATGTGTCGCCCGCTCAATGACCAATGCGCTTTTATCGTTGTTCTTTTCGAGCAGGTATTTTAATGCCGGTCGATTGACCAGTCGCGGCAGAGTGCTTTTGAGCAGCCTAGACGTGTCAGAGATCACAAGCTCTTCAACATCTTTGTAGGATTTATCGTAAACAAGGCGGTAACCAGGATCGTTCAATCTGAAAAACGCAAGTCTGCTGGCTTCATCTTCGATAGGCGCGGCACTTGTGCGTTGCATGAGCGCATTTCTCACTCGCTGGTATTCGACCGGTGACACTACACGCCTGTCCACTACAACAGCTTTAAAACCGGCAGCCTGCACCTCCGTAAGCAGCTGATCAATTGGCATGCGCGATAACCGTAAATGCCAGTCATCGACCGGACTATTTTTGGATGCACCGTTACTCCATCGCAGCGCGGTAGAGTGTAAATAAAGTCGAATATGAGCCAATGAACCCCATCCATAGTAATCGCTGTCTGACAGCCACTGCGAATACGGATACTGATAAACCATCGCGCCAGGAGGAAGTTTCCCCTCAATTGTCTTAACAAATTTTTTCTCAGACAAGAAACGATTTCGAATCTCTTCACTGCCCTTATCGATGTTATTTGGCAATTGGTCGTATAGACTCAGGGTTGCGATTAGCAAAGTTAGGCCAACCAAAAACACCTTTTTTCTACCGTATGCCTGTTTGAGAATTACCGTTAGAGCGGCACCAGCGCCTACGTAGAGTACAAAGATAAGAAAGAGTGGGAAACGGTCATACGCTCGGATAGTCGGATATACAAGCGCAATCAATGCACCAATACCGCCTGCAATTGAACAAAGAAAAATAAAGAGAGCAAGCGCAACAGAAGCCCATATCAGCTTATCTTCAGGTATGGCGCCTTTGTTTAAATCGCTATCGTTTGCAGATTTGCGTAAAGCCGGCACAATAAGTAGCGCCAGTGCAGTGAAAAAAAGAATTGATCCCAGAAAACCAAGAGGAGCATAGATTGGCCCAGTCTTGTATTGACGAGCCGCATCGCTGGTTTCAGTTATCTTTTTTCCGAGATCAGCAAGGCTTTTAATTCGATGATTTGGAGTTGGCGCTATCAACAATTTGAGACTAACCGAATAAACTTCTGCCTCAAAAGGATGTTTGACCAGCGCCGGGTCCGTAATGCCATTAGGGGCAAATTCTTCAGGATGGCTATATTTGTAGGCACCAAGAGGCCAAGCCAGTACAAGCGCCACGGTCATTAGTGTTATTATATAGATCGCGGGTACCAGCAAACTGGCTGGTTTTTTCATGTCGCCGGAAAGTGCCCTGACAACGGTCGCGAAACCAAGCAGCAACAGCGTAAAAAATGCGTAGTAGCCATCCGATACTGCGATGAGCACTATAAAAATTAGACCCAAAAAGAACTTTGACGATGAAAGCGCTTCTTTAATCGCCATTTTGCTGGTCTTGGCAGGGCGCGAAAAATACTTAGAGAATTCACCCGTCATAATCCAAAAAACAGCGACCAAAGCTAAAGGAACGGTGAAGTAATTTGAAAGGAATGAGTAAATAAAATAGTTGAATCGATAGCCAAGTAGCGAAAATAATACCCCAATGCATAAAGCTGGAAGTCGCGCCACGCCCAGTAATCTGCAAGAGAAAAATGAGGTCAAGGAAATAAGCGCGAAGTTTATCAAGTAATAGACTTGCTGGATTTCGATAGGGTCGAGAAGCAGCTTGGAGAGACCGAGCATCAGCAACGAATGTAGAGCGCTTGTTTGTGCTGCCGCGTTATTGTGCCAGTGTGCAACGTCTGGCGCTCCTAAAAATGGATTGTTTAAGACCCAGCCTGTATCGACCACCATCTTAGTAAGAATGAGTTGCCAAGTTTCGTCGGCATTTTTGTCTCGGTAATCCAGTGGAATTGATAGATCCCAGTGCCATAAGTTCATGAAACTCATAGCGATTAAAACTGGAACGATTGCAGCTAATGCAGGAACAAGAAACTGTTTCAGAACCTTGCGATAGCGAAAGATATTGACTCTAGGGCTGTTATGCAATTTGCAACCTCTCTGCTACGGTTTTAAACGAACATCGCGTTGCGATGTCACGCGGAAGACAAACCACCGGCACCCTAGGAACATCGCCACGGTGTACACACCGATGCCAAAAAACTGGACCAGATAGGGACCCACGCCGAAATGGTGTGTGCCAATCAATACCACCGACAAGTTCATCAGGTAGGAAATCGCGGCAGTGAATAGATAACGCGGAAGCACCTTGGTAATGGAGCGGCTGTCACTGAATGTCCAAACGCGATTTAGTGTAAAACTAACAGCCAGTCCAATTGCATAGCCGATGGCATTTGCGACGGCGGCGCCTGTATTGAAAAAGAAAATGACCGCATAAATGGCCAACAGCCCAATCGCAGTGTTCACCAGACCCACCGTCCCGAAGCGAAGCGATTGCCGGATCAATCCACTCATACCGGTCTCCGGGCCATCATCCGGTACTGGGCGCCGAGACCAAGCCATTCAAGATGGCGCTCCATGGGCCGCAGTGCAGCCAGGATGGCCGGAAAAAATAGCTTGTAGTCAACATGGGCATCTTCCCAGCCACCTGTAAGAGCGCGTTTGCGCATGGTGGCGCCGCGGATGAGGCGGGCGTTTACGTCCAGCGGGCAGGTGTTAACGGCGCGCACCGTTAACGGGTTCAGTGGGTTGTGTTCATAGATGGCCAGCACCCCACCAGGCTTGGTGATTCGGCGCAGTTCGGCCAGCCAGTGCAAATGCTGTTCGTGCGGAATATGGTGAAACACGCAGGCGGAGAAGACCACATCCTGGCTCGCGGTGGGCAGCGGAATGCTCTCGTCGATCTGCACATAGTTTTCTTGCCCCGGGAAGCGGCTTTGCGCGATCTCAATGCTGCGTGCCGAGACATCGGCACAGCTTATTTCGCTGCCAGAGAAATATTTGCGGAAGTAAGGCAGTGAATTGCCTATGCCGCTACCGAAGTCCAGTATCTTTGCGGTCGGCAGTTTCATACGATCAAGTAAACCTGCCAAGTCTGCAATTTTGTATTCAGAGAAGTATTCCGGGGATTCGCCAGTAATGGCAACATTCTCTTTGTGTTGAACACTATATGCGTCTGCCAGTAGATCAAACTCAGCTCGCATACGACTAGCGCCTAGATTTTGTCTCGCAGTGTCTTTATTCATGATGCTTTAAAATGTTTAACTTTTTATTTTGAAGAAGAATCCTTTTCAACAAGCTCATTTAAGCAGACGACCTCCTGAATGATGAAGAGCGGGCGACCTTTTGACTCCATGTAAAGCCTTCCCAAGTATTCACCCATGACGCCAAGCACAAACAGTTGCGCGCTGCCCAATGCGAGAACTATAACTGCCAGCGAAGTCCAGCCTTCCACCGTCTTGCCAAATATATAGTTTACTAGCACATAGGCTAGTAGCAACAATGTGGAAATACCAAAACAGCATCCCAGAATAGAAGCTATTCTGAGAGGACGAATCGAGAATCCGGTAATGGCATCTAACGCAAATCTAATCATTTTGGAAAGAGGATATTTAGTCTCACCTGCAAAACGGGCTGCCCGATTGTATGGTAAAGCTTCTTGGCGCATCCCGATCCAGCTCACCATGCCGCGAATAAAGCGGTGGTGCTCGGGCATGCTGTTTAATATTTCTACTGCACGGCGACTCATCAATCTGAAGTCACCAGTATCGCGGGGAATATCAATGTCCACCATCCGGCTGAGCAGACGATAAAAGGCAAAGGCAGTAGCTTTTTTGAAAGCTGTTTCGCCATCGCGTTTGATACGTTGACCAAACACGACATCGCAACCATCGTCCATACGTTCCATCATTTCTGGCAGCAACTCGGGAGGATCCTGCAAATCGGCATCCAGGATGAAGATGCGTTCACCACGGCACATATGCAGACCTGCCGACAAAGCTAATTGGTGACCATGGTTGCGCGACAAGTTGACGGCTACAATGTGTTTGTCGATTTTGGACAAGTCACGCATAATCTTCCAAGTGGCATCACTGGAGCCATCGTTGACTAGAACCAACTCATAGGCCTCACCTACAGTGTTATGGCACACAGAAGTGATGCGACTGTGTAGCTCATGTATACCCTCATTTTCATTGTAGCAGGGAACTACAACTGATAATGTCAAAGAAACCATTGTGTTTTATCCTAGATTAAGAATATATACCTATAGCGGCCCCCTCCATCAAGACAATGATGCATCGAGTTTAAGAGGGTAACCTTTTTCATGAAGCTGGTCGGCGCTGCACCAGTTTTCAGGTTACTTTTTTTATTTCTATTTCTGGGTGATGTTTTTCTTTATCTCCGAGTAAAACACAAAACAGTGGCTATAAGCAAACTACTTTTAAGCATTTTCATTATCAATGAAAATTTATTTTTTAAAGACAGCTGGTAACGTTGATTTAATCTCAAATCGTAAAGGTATTTTTTTGTTTCTGTATAAACTACTTTTATCTAATTTAACTTTTGGGTGCGAATTCTATGATATATCAGACCTCATTATCAAACATCCGTCCACGTCTTATCAGGCACAAGCCAAAAGTCATCAGGCACCTTGGAAAGTATAGGATGGGTATCAAAAGCTGTAGTCGAAGTCAGCGGAAAAAACTTACCAATGGCTATATCGGATCTGACAAAAAAAGCATTAAAACCGCAGGTTCCAATGGCACACAAGGTGTAGCCTCGGTTGGTAAGAAGTTTCTCCCATGCAGGTAAGCTGACGCTTCCAGATTGCGGCCATCTTTTGCTGAATTTTTTTCTATCGAATTGAACTACAGAGTGTTTGTCTCTAAAGAGTTTCTCAAACTCAACGACAAGTACTCGAGGCCTGACGGCGGTCATGCTACTGATGACTGCATAATCACCCCCATCAATGTCGATGACCATAAGATCTGGCTCTTCCTCATTGCAGACATCCCTAAGCACTTGGTCGATATTCTCTGGACTAATCGATTTCTGGACAATTAATGGTGAAAAATAACCTTGCCTTCCGTTGACTTTCATATGAAAGTGTTTGGTAGCATAGTCTCGTGCAAAGAAATACTGCATCTTGTCACATTCCACTTGGTCAATTTCGAAAATTGCACCATGCCATCCGTGATTAACAATCAAATTAGTTGACAAGTTCTCAGGCATACCTAGATCCGATTCACTACAGTTGCTGCCAATTTCGATGACATATTGATTGATCTGACCAATGTGGCTAAAAATCCTTAGTAGCATTCCGTCCTCATCGTTTTGTGAAAACACACGAAAACCGCTATCCAATAGATCTTTGTAGCCAATTATGGGTGTTGATGAAGCCTGCCAAATAGCCATAAGGTATTTGTGCATAATGGCATCATCGTTGGGCAGAAAGTTACGCCGCAATCTATGATTTAACATAGCCAACTGACTTGAGGAAAATCCACCACCCCATTTCTCTTCTATGTTTTTAAGTTGCGATTTCAGATGATCTAAATCTAGTTTCAATGAATCTAACGAGGCAACGACATGATAAATCTGTTCTGTCTGTTTATTAAGCTCAACATCTTGAGCACCTAACGAGGCAACGACATGAGAAATCTGTTCTGTCTGTTTATTAAGCTCAACATCTTGAGCACCTAACGAGGCAACGACATGATAAA
>CANKCB010000018.1 GCA_947480335.1 Gammaproteobacteria bacterium
ATGTGGATCAAATTCGCCTGATTCTGGGTCGATTACATGCATCTACCAAAGCACAAGACATGAATCTGCCCGGTCTGGTTCTACACCCGTTACGGGGAGATCGCAAAGGTACCTGGTCTGTTAAAGTCAGTGGTAATTGGCGGATCACTTTCAGTTTTGACGGGCCAGATGCTATAAACGTTAACTACGAGGACTACCATTGAGGTATTTAATATGAGAATGCACAATCCACCTCATCCTGGCGAAATATTGCGAGAACTTTGTCTTGCACCATTAGGATTGAGTGTCACGCGCACCGCAGCTGCTCTCGGCGTCAGCCGAAAAACGCTTTCCGCCATTCTGAATGAACGCGCAGGTATCAGTCCTGAAATGGCGATACGTCTGAGCAAGGCTTTTGATACGACTGCGGAAAGCTGGCTTAATCAGCAGATGCAGTATGATTTATGGCTTGCACAAAAAAATTTGGGAAATATCCAGATTGAACATTTATCAGCGGCGTAATGAATTGCGCGGACAATTAACTTATCGGGATGACAGCTGCAAGGATAGTCAACTATAGGCTGCCCGAACAATCCTCAGGCTTGTTGAAATTGTAATCGCATCATCATACACTCGGTGTGGCGTGAAGCTTTTTAGCTTCAACACTGATGGACAGCACAAGCAGTTAAACTAACATCCTGAATGCCACAATCGAAAAAGGTATCAAAATGTCGCAACTGATCAAACACACCCTTTTTTTAGCGCTTCTGTTTACCTCTCCCTTGTTCGCACAGACGGAGATTGATCCGTTTCCCGAGCCGATTGAGGCGAACAAGGATGTCATCACCGTTGCCTTTGAAGAGTTTGCGACGATTCCCGACAACAACGGACTTGCTGCACGCCTGATGAGCCTGGTGGATGAGCCCGGGACACAAAGCTTGTTCGTCAACGATATGCGGGGAGTTATCTACAGCGTCAGTTTCGACGGCAAAAATGTGGCGCCTTATCTGGACATTAACGCCGGAGAATGGGGTATCCCTGTGCAACCCGATGGCAGGGAGCGCGGTATGCAGAGCATTGCGTTCCATCCGCAGTTCAACCAGGCCGGTGCACCCGGCTATGGCCGTTTCTATACCTGGCTCGATACCAGCAATACGGATCCGGAACCGGACTTTGTTCCCGGTGGTGGAGACAATACACATGATACGGTGCTGCTGGAATGGCAGGCCAAGACACCGGGTGGCCCGACCTACGACGGTGGCCGACCACGCGAGTTAATTCGTCTGCAACAACCGTTTAGAAATCACAACGGTGGACAGATTGGTTTTAATCCGACTGCCAAAGCTGGCGATTCCGATGAGGGCTTGCTGTTTGTGGGTGTCGCAGACGGTGGTAGTGGCGGTGATCCGTTCGGTCACGCCCAGAACCAGAACAGTGTATTTGGCAAGATCTTGCGGATCGATCCGCTGGGTACCAATAGCAAAAACGGCGCTTACGGTATTCCCTCCGATAATGCGTTCGCTTCGGACGGTGACGACGCTACGCTGGGTGAGATCTACGCTTACGGCGTGCGCAACCCACAACACTTTGCCTGGGACTCAGCCAAAAATCAGATGTTTCTGACCGATATCGGCCAGAATATCGTAGAAGAAATTGACCTGGTCACGCCGGGTGCAAACCTGGGCTGGAATATCTGGGAAGCCAGCTTCAAATACATAAGTCGCGGCGGGGTCGGCCTGGATAATCCCAGAGGCGACAAGAACGTCACGTTCCCACTCGCCGAATACGCACACACGGATCCGATTATCCAGGCACGGGCATCAGTCACCGGACTTGTCGTCTATCGCGGCAGCGAGATTCCACAATTGACGAACCTTGTATTGTGGGGAGACCTGCCGAGCGGAGAGATCTTTTATCTGAATGCAGACAATCTGCCTAACGATGGTCAGGATGGAATCCGCCGTGTGTTGCTGAATGTGGATGGCAAAACGAAAACGCTGCTTGAAGTTATTCAGGACAAGAACAGAGAGCAAAAACGTGAACCTGTAACCCGCGCAGACCTGCGCTTTGGCGCCGTATCGAATGGGCAGGTGTACATCCTGAACAAAGGCGATGGCGTGATTCGACGGCTTGTACCAAACAAGTAAATTACGGGGCTGTTAACTTATTTAGCCGTATTCACAAGCCATTGCAGACATCCCTGCCCGGCGGCATAGCCGCTTGAAAAACAGGCGGTGAGCAAATAGCCACCGGTGGGAGCTTCCCAATCGAGCATTTCACCAACGCAGAATACACCGGGCAGGTTTATCAACATCAGATGCTCATCCAGTGAATCGAAAGACACCCCGCCAGCCGTGCTAATCGCTTTATCCAGTGGAGCGGTTGCGGTCAAGGTTACGGGTATGTTTTTGATATAAGCCGCTAGCCGTGATTCTGTAAATTCTGCCTTTGGTACAAACTCGCGTAACAAGCCTGCCTTGACGCCTTTGATGCCAAGGGTCTTTTCCAGATGACTCGCCATCGAACGCGACCCACGCGGCCTGGATAACTTTTCATTCAACTGATCTTCGGTTTGATCGGGAGCCAGATCGAGCTGCATCACGGCACATCCTTCGGCATCAATTGCATTGCGTAAGATTGCAGAGGCCGCATACACCAGACTACCCTCCACGCCATCTTTGGTGATGATGAATTCACCCTGCTGACGAAAGTCACCCACCGAAAGCACCACTGACTTGACGGGATGCCCGTCATATTTTTCTTTAAACACTGAACTCCAGTGCACGTCGAACCCGCAATTGGAAGGACGCAAGGGATCAATCTTCACTCCGACCTGCTGCAACCATTCGACCCATGCGCCATCCGAGCCGAGTCTGCGCCAGCTGCCGCCACCCAGTGCCAGAATTACGGCATCGGCGTGCACACTGACATCACCCTCGGGTGTGAGGAATTGCAGAGACCTGTCGTCACGTATCCCGGTCAGTTTGTGGCGCAGGTGAAAGCGCACACCTGAAGCGTTCAAGCGTTGCATCCAGGCCCGCAGCAGCGGACTTGCTTTCATTTCGACCGGGAAGACTCGTCCGGAGGTTCCCACAAAGGTTTGTACGCCCAGCCCCTGTGCCCAGGCAGATAGCTGCGTGGCGCCGAATGTTTTTAACAGCGGTTCGATTTGTGCACGGCGCTTGCCATAGCGTGTGACAAAACTATCAAACGGTTCAGCGTGAGTGAGGTTTAACCCGCTTTTGCCTGCCATCAAATATTTGCGACCAACAGATGGCATGGCATCGTACACATCCACATGCAGTCCCTGCGCGCTGATGATCTCTGCTGCCATCAGGCCTGCAGGGCCACCGCCGATTATTGCTATGGTTTTAGTCATGGTTTCATTTCAGCAGGCAGCCAGGCCAGATCATCGGGTTCATCAATATCACGCATCATGGGCAACAGTTTGATGGACCAGCCCAGATCCTGCAAATGTCCCAAGGTCTTGTGAGCAACGGTATCGGTACCCCAATCAATGTTACTGAATAAAACCGGGTCGAAACGATTCAACCCGAGTGCAACATAGCCACCGTCCACGGTTGGAATCATGACTGCATCATGATCGACCAGTGCCTCGGCAAGTTGTTGTAAGCTTGAGGCATCCAGTTGCGGGCAATCGGTACCGATCAGGATAATGGCTTCGCCTCCAGTGATAATGCGTTCAGCAGCACGAGCCATACGCTCACCCAGATCGCCCTCCCCTTGGTCTGTACATAGCACTGTTTGCGAAATAGCAATTTGTTGCCAGAGTGGATCCTGTGCCGGTGTGCAACATAATTCGACCGACCCGATGTTTGCCTCTAACGACTGTGCCAGCGCATGTTCCAGCATACGTTGTGCCAGTCTGGCTGCGCCGTCTGCGCCCAAAGCCGGAATCAATCGCGATTTAGCCAGTCCGGCACGTGGGGCCTTGGCAAATATGACCAGACGATTCAGTTTCATTTATAGTATTTCGCTAGTTGTTCGGCAGGCACACCGATAAAATAGGCCAGGCGCAAAGTCCACATCAATAACATCGTGCGCCAGACTCCTCTCGACTCCCAGCGTCGCCCTGAGGTGGTGACACGAGCTTCCAGACAAACCGGTCGGGTTATTCTTCTCAGACGGGCACACAGTTCGATATCTTCCATCAACGGTTGATCGGGAAAGCCTCCTGTTCGTTCAAATAAATCACGTTGTACAAAAATTGCCTGATCACCGGTGGCGATACCGGTTAAACGTGAACGCAAGTTCATTAGCCTGGCGATAATGGGTAAGAGTAGCGATTGTCCGATAATGTTGACATCAAAGCGACCCCAGCGATTCCACGCTGACAATGCCTGTTGAATTTGTTGATCCGCATAGTCGGGCAAGCGAGTGTCTGCATGCAGAAATAGAAATATCTGGCCGCTGGCCCTACCCGCTCCCGCATTCATTTGTCTGGCCCGGCCTCGGTCTGCATTGATCACAACGTAACCGGCCTGCTGTATTTGATTCACTGTCTGGTCTGTACCACCACCATCGACAAAAATAATTTCGCAATCACGTTGTGCATACGCGGACAGATGTTCCAGCAAGGAAGGTAACTCTGCCGCTTCATTCAGTACGGGCAGAATAATACTTAAGCGGGGTGTCATTGCCTGCGCCAGCGATGATAACGCTCCAGCCAGTGCAATACTTTCTGTGGCGCATGATTTCGTTTCCACAGCCCTGCCACATATTTGTTTGCTTCAGACAAGGTTGGATACGTGTGAATTGTTGACAGGATTTTATTCAGTCCCAATCCCCAACGTATCGCCAGCACAAATTCGGCCAGCCGTTCACCGGCCTGTTCACCCGCAATCGAAACGCCGAGTATCCGATCCGTGCCCGGTACCGTCAGCACCTTGATAAAACCGGCTTGCACACTGTCAGCAATCGCACGATCCAGTTCCTGCATCGGATAACGGGTGATTTCATAAGCAATGCCTTTTGAGTTTGCTTCCTGCTCATTCAGTCCTACCCGCGCCAGCTCCGGATCAGTGAATGTGGTCGAAGGTATCACGCGATATTCCACCCGAAACTTTCGCAGAGCTCCAAACAGTGCGTTCACGCTGGCATGCCAGGCTTGATGAGCTGCAGTATGGGTAAACTGATATGGCCCGGCGACATCTCCTGCGGCATAAATATTCGGATACAGGGTTTGCAGATAGTCGTTGGTAGTAACCGTACCTTTAACCGGCATGCCCAGTTCCTCCAGACCATAACCACTCAGCCGTGGCACCCGACCGACCGCACAGATCAATGCATCAAAGCCGATACGGTGTGTCTGTCCATGTTGTTCAACGACAAGATACTTCTCGCCCGTCTCCACCTCGCAACGTACGGCCTGATGTCCGGTCAGTACAGTGATGCCTTCTGCAGCAAAGGTTTTTTCTACCAGAGAGGACACCTCAATATCTTCACGCAGCAACAAACGATCTGCTTTTTCGATCTGGGTCACTTGTGAGCCCAGCCGTGCCATCGCTTGTGCCAGCTCGCAACCTATTGGTCCACCACCGAGGATAAGCAGTCGCGCCGGTGGTGCATCTTGCGTGGCAAAATAGTTCCACACCGTATCGCTGGTCAGATAACCGGTCTGATCCAGACCAGGAATCGGCGGAACAAAAGGCTGCGCACCGGTGGCAAGCACGATGCTGCGTGTAGTCAGTCGTTGGGTTTCACCGGTAGCAAGACGAATTTCTACCGTCCACGGATCCAGCAGTCGTGCATGACCTTGCAACACCTCCACACCGAGTCCGGTATAGCGTGCAATACTGTCATGCGGTTCGATCTCGCGGATCACATGTTGCACCCGTGCCATGATCTGCCGGAATGAGAACTGTGGATTGCCCGCCTGTAGTCCGTACTGATCTGCATGTCGGAGTTGATGTGCAACGCGTGCGCTTTTGATCAGCGTCTTGCTCGGCACACAACCATAATTCAGACAATCGCCACCCATTTTGTGTGATTCGATCAGCGTCACTTTGGCCTTCACAGTCGCTGCGATGTACGCCGAAACCAAACCGGCTGCACCGGCACCGATCACAATCAGGTTGCGATCATATTTGGCAGGTCGTGACCAGCGGGCATAGACCTTTTTGTTTCGCCAGTATTCCAGAATTGTTTTTGCCAGCCAGGGCAATAGTGCCAGCAGACCAAAGGCCGTCAGTATCGAACCTGAGTACAAATCAGATACACTGTTCAGTTGTGCCAGCTGTGTGCCCGCATTCACATAAACGAATGTTGCAGGCAGCATGCCTAGCTGGCTGATGAAATAAAAACGTGTGGCTGGTATTGGTGTCAGCCCCATCAACAGATTGATCAGAAAAAACGGAAACACCGGAACCAGTCGCAGGCTGAACAGATACAAGCCACCATCTCGTGCGATACCGTCATTGATAGTGGTTAAACGATTGCCAAAACGTGACTGCACCGTGTCACGCAACAAATATCGCGAAACCAGAAACGCGAGCAAGGCACCCAGACTGGAAGAGAACGATACCAGCAATGTTCCCCACCACAGTCCGAACAGTGCGCCACCTGCCAAAGACATGATCAAGGCACCGGGCAAGGACAGGGCCGCGATGGTCACATACACAACAAAATAGATAACCAGAGCGAGTATGGGAGAGTGATCACATAAAGCCTGTAAACTTGCCTGACCTGCTTGCAGACTCTCAAAGGTCAACCAGTGGCGGGTATCCAGGAACCAGCCGGCTGCCAGCAGCAACACAATCAGCAACACGACCAGCCATTTTTTCATTCGAAGCTTCCGCTGAAGGCACCGCCACAACTGGAACCACTGCCAGCGGTGCAACCGTAACAATGATCAGCAACACGAATTGGTGCGCCTTGCGGATCGGTGTGCAACAGATCACGCAAATGCGGACGATTGGTTTTGAATGTCCGACCTGGCATGGCCAGACCAAGCATCTGGTTGAAGTCACAATCGTACAGATAACCTTGCCAGTCGACACTGATAAGATTGCGGCACATTACCTGCTCCAGATTCGCTGCAGCATAATTGTGTTTCAGCAAGCTCATATAGTTTTCAAACTGACCTTTGGATATCAGCGTCGAACCAAAACGCTGGATGGGCATATTGGTCAGCGCATACAGCCGGTTAAACTGGATATCAAAGCGCTTGCCCAGCTCGCGCTTGTAATCGGATTCCAGCTTGTGCTGGTCAGGCGGTAACACCGGGCCTTGCGGGTTATACACCAGATTCAGTGTCAGACCGGAACCTTCCACACCGTAACCGAGCCGGTTCAGTTCAAGCAAGCCTGTAATACTGCGTTCAAACACGCCGGTGCCACGCTGCTTGTCCACATTCTCCAGCGAGTAACAGGGCAAGGAAGCGATAATCTCCACCTGTTGTTCTGCCAGAAAGGCTGCAAGGTCTTCCTGCCCGGGTTCAGACAACACGGTCAGATTACATCGATCTATTACCTGCACACCTTGTTTACGGGCAGATACGACCAGTGTACGAAATCCTTCATGCAATTCCGGTGCACCACCTGTCAGATCGAGTGTACCTATACGACGTGCACGGATGACTTCCGGAATCAGTGCCAGCATTTCTGCATTCATCATTTCGGTACGGGTCGGGCCAGCATTCACATGACAATGCACACAGCTCTGGTTGCATTTATAGCCAAGGTTCACCTGCAGCGTTTCCAGCGTGTTGCGATGAATTGCGGGAAAGTCTGAAACTTCCAGTAAGGGCAAGGTAGCGTGCATGGGTTCCTCGTGTGACTTGTTTTTAATGTCTGTAGTAATGCACAGACTATAACAGTGTGCGGACTAACACATCATTTCAAACCAATCAGCCTGTCCACGGACACGCTGCCAGCACCATACCGTAACAGATACGCCAGCAGGGCCACCCAGAGTATATGGACATTCCAGGCCTCGGGGTAAACAAACAGTTGGATCACGGTGGTCATCGCCAGTAATCCGAGTGCACTCAAGCGTGTGGCCAGACCCAAAACAATCGCGAGTGACAGGAAAAATTCACCGAATGTGGCCAAATAGGCGGCCAGATCCGATGGTAACAGTGGTACGCGATACTCTTGTGCAAACAATAAAAACGTGCTCTCGGACAGGTTCCAGAACTTCCAGTTCTGACCGAATAGTTCCCAACCTGAAATTTTGGTCTGGGCCGAACGCCAGAATACCGAGGAGATAGCAATCCGGATCAACAGTGCTATCAGCCATTCAGGTAACAGTCGCAGTATGGGTTCGACTCGATTGGCCAGGTTACTCAGTATAGTGGGCATATGTTTAACACTCTTCTGGTTTAATCAATAGTCCTGCTGCGAGACTATGGGCGAAGACTTCCGTCGGCAAAAAATCCGGATTGATTTGTTGAACATCCAGCACCGCCTCGCCCAGTGTCTTGCCTTGCTGCAACGCCGTCAGAAATATAAATGTTTCGCCGGATTCAGGAATAATCATGACTTCCTGTTCCGGTCGGCAGACACAAAGAAATTCACCTCCGGCATCCAGATCGATCGTGTCATCATTGGATCTGTCCGGTTGATTAGCCGCCCAGATTCGACTAGCTGGAAATTCCGACTGCATCAGCCTGACCGAAGGATGCAAGGCAAGACGTGTCTGTGCGAGCTGACTGATGGGTATCGATGCCAGCTCTGTAGTGGTCAACGGCACGCTGTCCTGTGCATGATAGGACTGATGCCAGGCCAGTTCGAGTCGTGCGACATCAATCAGCCAGCCTAGCTTCTGTGTATGTTCAAATTGTTTCAGGAAATCGGGAAATGTGTGTCCCAGATACACCATGGCCGCACGTTCCGGCGGGTTTTGGTGCAGATATACGGAAGCGGTCGCATTAAAAAAATTATCGCCAGTCAGTTTTTTAACTACTGGATACAAATCAGCCAGCGCATTGCCGAGCGAATAAAACACATTGTTTCGATGAATATCCAACCGCCGGTTTTTGATCAAGGTTGACTCTCCCTTGATCAAATCGAGCACCTGCTGGTTATCAGGATCAAACAACGAATCGGAAAACTGCTGCTGCAAGGTACCCAGTAGAGTGTGGTTCATCTCAAAACACTTCCGTACGCATCGGAGCCAGTACACAATTGGCGATATCATTAGCGCGAGTGCCTTCTGCCAACAATATCGGCAATGTCGGCACATCGGTGTCCCATTCAATCATGACCGGCAAGCGTCTTGCTGCCCGTTGCAGCACGTGCTCGTGTAGTGCCCACACATCTTCTTTCACGACGGAACCATGATCATCAATCCGGATTTCCATTCCGTCTACTTGTTGCACACTGTGACCGGCCAGATGGATCTCACCCACGGCTGCCAGTGGCACACCTTTAATATAATAATGTGGATCCAGACCAAGATTGGTACAGGAAACATAGATATTATTTACATCCAGCAATAAACCACAGCCGGTCCGGCGTGTCAGTTCGGTCAGAAATTCCGGTTCCGACAGCGTACTGTTATTGAAATCAAGATAGCTGGAAGGATTTTCAATCAGTATGTTTCTGCCTAGCGCTTCCTGTACACGCTGGATATTGTCGCTCACAATCGCCAGACTTTCCTCGTGATACGGCAACGGCAACAGATCATTCAGAAACACATTATTATAGTGACTCCAGGCCAGATGCTCGGACACCTGTGCCGGTTGATAGCGTTTGACCAGTTCGACCAGCGCCTGCAGATGTTGCTTGTCTATGCCATGCGCCGATCCCAGTGACATGCCTACACCGTGCATCGACAAGGGATAGTGTTCACAAATAGCGTGCAGATAGTGGTGCGGTGGCCCACCGTTACCCATAAAATTTTCAGGATGGATTTCAAACCAGCCAGTGGCAGGCAGCTTATCCAGTATCTGCCGATAATGTACTGGTTTCAGGCTGATACCCGATGTGGCTGGCAAGGACATAATGAACATCAGGTTGGCAGAGGCTAGATCTGTCAGTGCTGGCCGGCACAACAGTGCCGACCAGCCCGGATTAAAACAGGATCATTCCTGTCGCAGAGTTGACAGGCTTATTTCTTTGCTTCAATCGCTGCCAGACTGCCACCGACCAGTTTTTCGCAGGTGCCGGCCAGAACGAACGTCCAGGCATCGCCTTGAGCATCTGTTTTGCTGGTGCCAGCACAGGTGGTGCCCGGTCCACTTGCGCAATCATTCTTGCCAGCCTTGGCCACACCATAACATTTTTCAGTGGCAGCCTTGTCCTGGGCTGCAGCACCGTTGGCGACCAGCAATATCGCTGCGGCCAATGCACCGGTGACGGCCATCGATTTGTTCAGATTCTTCATACATTCAATCCTCAGTTGGTTTAGTTAGTCATCAGATTACTTGATGTAAGCCTTGGTCGTAACAACAACCTCCCATGTTACACCCCCTATTATAATCCTGTTTCAACAGAAATATGACAGGCATATTTGAGCTGCCAATGACAGGCATAAACAGGAGGTCTGTCCGGGATTTACCGGGAAAATGGCATGATCAGCATGCCAGAGAGCCGGTTTACCTGTTCCGGGCTACGTAAGTTCGGCAGCCCGATTGTCATCATTTCATGACCGGCTAATGGCTTTGCCTTATACGTACCGAACAGATGATCCCAACAAGACAAATTGAATCCAAAATTGCTATTGGTCTCATCGCGTTCAATTGAATGGTGTACCCGATGCATGTCCGGCGTCACCACCAGCTTACGCAACATACGATCGACATCAACAGGCATTCGCACATTACTATGATTGAACAAGGCGCCGGCATTCAGTAAGACTTCAAAAATCACGACAGCAATCACCGGTGGCCCGAGTAATAAAATGGCGACAAACTTGATAAACATCGACAGCAGGATTTCAAGTGGATGAAAACGAATTCCGGTGCTCACGTCATAATCCAGATCAGCATGATGAACCCGATGTATACGCCATAACACTGGCACGGCGTGCACCAGCACATGCTGGGCATAAATGATCAGATCCAGTAGCAACACACTAAACATAACAGTCGGAAGCAACCGCAAGTCGAACCGGTTAAACAAGCCCCAGCCCAGTTGTGAAACTGTCAGGGCAAACCCAGCGGCAGCGGCAGGAAACAGAATCCGTATGAGCACAGTGTTAATCAGGACTATACCCAGATTGGAAGGCCAACGCTGCAACAACGGCAAGGTAGTCAGGCGACGCGGAGCCAGTGTTTCGAGTATGGCCATTAAAATAAACACCCCAGCAAAACTAACTGACCGTATGGTTACTTCATTTGCCAGTATCCAGTCAGACCAAGTCATTGCATCCCTGCCCTTTATCAGGATTACGAAACTGTGACATAAGTGACAATTTGATTAATACAGTCATGTTCATCGCAGCGTGGGTATTATTCAACTATATCATTACATTGATCTTTATCACATGTAGCCAAAATGATCAGTGAAACTGATTGTATAACGCTATTAGTAGCCTATAATACCTCGCAAGCGCTGATTTGATCTCAGATTGCAGGCGCTAAATAAAAGTAGCTAAAGAGAGTGGGCCTGTTCGAGCGTCTAGTATATTACGAGGCTGAACAGGTTTTTTTGTGCCCGCGATATACTCCTGATATCTCCCGCTTCATCCTGTCGTATCCATAAAAAATAATTTACTTACTGCTGACAGGCGCACAAAATAAGTGTGCATTCATCAGGAGAATTCATCATGGCAAAACAATCTATTTTTTCCGGACTGCTCGCGGCACTGTTAATGATTTTTACCCTGCACACTCCGGCAGCTGAACCGACAGATAAAATCTGGATCGATGTGCGCACAGCGGAAGAAAATCAGGAATCGTCGATACCGGGTCACCCGAACATTCTGTACACCGACATCGCTGATAAGATTTCTACGGTTACCACAGACAAGAATGCCCCAATCTATCTCTATTGCCGAACGGGCAGACGCTCTGGCATTGCCAAGGAAACGCTGGAACAACTCGGCTACACCAACGTGACCAATGCCGGTGGAATTGATCAGGTCAGAGAACAATTACATAAACCGTAGTATTACTGACAACGCTTTGCCTACTCAATGACCGGCTTGTCTCCATTCGGCTGTAACTCAACCAGTCTTTTCTGATAGCCCTCGGCATCACCGTAATCCACAAAAGTATGATAGCGGGAATGTCTGTCCACTACCCTGCTTGCATGCTTGATTGGACACCAGAACTGCTCGGTACGTGCGGCAACTTCGCGTGTATAGGCCAGCAAACCATTCGCATAACTGCAATATATACAATGCATGCGTTCAAAGAAGTTAAGGTAATGCAAATGATGACGATCGATGATGATGTAATTTCGACGTTTGACCTTGTTAATCCGGTATAGGGGAAAACAAATTGCCTGGTAAATCGTGATGCACATATCCAGAAAAGCCAATGGTATGACCATGCCGTATATGAATGGTACTGACAGCATAATTCTGGGACGACTATCCAGCATCCAACGCACCACGCTCTGCCTGAACTGTTTCTGGGCATCCTCAATATCTTTTCTGAAACGAATTTTTCCGTCATTCAGACGATGGATCACCTCTTCCTGACTGTTTCGCAAGCTATCCTCAATCTGGTCTTCCAGCGCGTTAATCTGAGCGAGTAATTCCCTGATTTTGTCATTCATCTTTATCAGCCTGTCGTGAAGGCAATCCTGCCGGTGCAAGCCAGTATATGCCACAAAACCTGAAACCCATGTACTAATATTAAACTATACCGTATAGTATATTAATGCAGCAGAATGTGATCAAAACCAAGGGCAGACCCAAGGATCCTGAAAAGCGTGCCACCATTATGGAAGCGGCTGGCAAATTGTTTCTGGAACAGGGTTATGAGGGCACCAGTCTGGATGCGATTGCCGCTCGCGCCGGCGTTTCCAAACTGACGGTATACAGCCATTTTAATGACAAGGCAGGATTGTTTACCTGCCTGGTTACCTGCAAGTGCAAGGAATATGCAACAGGCAATAGCCTGGACGAATTACAACAATTGCCTACCGAACTGGCACTGACTAGACTGGCAGACAATTACATGAAACTGATTCTGAATCCGGATGTGCTGGCATTTCACCGTCTGATGATTACCGATGCCGGTGATAATCGTGAATTAACTGCTTTGTTTTATGACAGTGGACCCAAGGTTGCCATTGAAGACCTTGCCGGATTCCTGGCGGAGTTCACCCGTGTTGGCAAACTACGTATTGAAGATTGCTGGCGTGCCGCTGACCACTTTTTATCGATGCTACGCGGCTATATTTACTGGCGCGCGCTGCTGAATATCGAGACACAACCCAAACCGCTGCAATTACGTAAACACCTTAATGACTGCGTAGCAGTGTTCATGCGCGCATACGCTACAGAGAATGACAATGCAGGCAAGAACAAACGATTGTCATAAATCTGCTTAATAATAACAAATAACTGAAATCAACTGTCCGGACGGGCAGTAGAGTAAAAAGGAGAAGAGGCACATGTTCAAGAAACTACGTTGGGCGATTGTTGGAACCATGCTGGCACTGCCGGTCATTGCCGGACTGGTCGGGATTAAAATCCTGCAATTCAAGACCATGGGGGATGCGTTTGCACAAATGGTAATGCCACCCCAACCGGTCAACTCTGCTGAGGTGATTAAACAGGAATCCTTCGCTTCCATCTCTTCGGTTGGTACGGTCGAGGCCGTACACAGCTCCATAATCACCACCGAGGCGGCAGGCGTTGTACGGGATATCAAGTTCACCTCCGGAACGTTGGTTAAAGCCGGTGACATTCTGTTGCAACAGGATATTGTGGTTGAACAGGCACAATTACGGTCTGCTGAAGCCGCCGCCGAGCTGGCTCGAATATCCTACACACGGTCCAAGGATCTGGTGGCAAAAAAGACTGTGTCACAAGCTGAACTGGATTCGGCCAATGCCCGAATGAAAGAGGCCGAAGCACAGGTTGAGTATCTGGAAGCAATCATTGCCAGAAAAACCTTACGGGCACCTTTTGATGGCAAGCTGGGTATACGTAATATCAGTGCCGGTCAATATCTGGATCAGGGTGCCAAGGTAGTCTCGCTCTATTCACTGGATCCGGTATATGTGGAGTTTTCGTTGCCACAACAGGATCTGGGAATCCTGGCGGAAGGTCTGAAAATCACGGTCACGACCGATGCCTATCCTGGCGAACAATTTGAAGGCACGATCACAGCGATCAACCCTGACGTGGATCCGGCAACCCGGAATATTCGTATCCAGGCCACCTTGAACAATGCGGACAATCGCCTGCGACCGGGTATGTATGTGACGGTTGAGTTGATTGAGTCAAAAGCACAAGCACTGTTGTTTATTCCTTCAACCTCCGTTATCCATGCCGCACACGGCGACTCGGTATTTATACTCGAAGAAAGCGCTACGGCCGCCGCTGATGGCAGCAAGCCACTGGTTATTAAACCCAAGCCAATCAAGCTGGGCGTTCGGAAAGGTGATTATGTGGCTGTGGTGGAAGGTCTGAGTGAAGGTGAAAAAATTGTTTCTACCGGTGTTTTCAAGTTGCAACCCGGAACCCATGTAGTCATTGATAACTCGCTGGCCCCGGATTTTTCGTTTACACCGACACCGGACAATACCTGATTGAAATTAACTCACACAGATAAAGTGAAGACTGCCCTATGAAAGCATTTACAGATCTTTTTGTACACCGTCCGGTACTGGCACTGGTAGTCAATATCGTGATCATCATTGCCGGGCTGCAAGCCTGGAACAGTCTCAGCGTGCGTCAGTATCCACGCAGTGACAACGCTTCGGTTACCGTGGCCACTGTTTACGTGGGCGCCAGCGCCGAAGTGGTAAAAGGATTTATTACTTCCGCAATCGAACGATCCATCTCTTCTGCTGATGGTATTGACTATGTTGAATCGAAAAGTCTGCTTGGCCTGTCGCTGGTTACTGCCCGTCTGAAGCTGAATTACGACACGACCAAGGCACTGGCAGACATTACGGCCAAGGTGAACCAGGTTCGCAACGAGTTACCGGCAGAAGCTGAAGTACCCTCTATCAGTGTGGCATCAGCAGACTCCGAACTGGCAGCGATGTATCTGAGTTTCTCATCGGACACGTTATCGCAAAGTCATATCACCGATTATCTGGTACGTTCGACCCAGCCTCGCATAGCCGCACTGACCGGCGTGCAACGCAGTGATATTTATGGCGCACGTACATATGCGATGCGAGTCTGGTTGAAACCGGACAAAATGGCCGCGCTGAATATCAGTCCGTCACAGGTACGATCAGCCATTGCGGCCAACAATTATCTGGCGGCAGTGGGTAGCACCAAGGGTGCTTTCGTACAGGTTAACCTCACGGCCAATACTGATCTGCATACAGCAGAAGAATTCAAGCTGCTGGTTGTACATCAGGAAAACGATACCATTGTCCGGTTGCAGGACGTGGCCGATGTGGAGCTCGGTGCCGAGGATTACGATACCGAAGTCCGTTTTAGCGGACAGACCGCCGTGTTCATGGGTATCTTCCCCTTACCGAATGCAAACACCATTGATATGGTCCAGCTGGTACGTGAGGAAGTCGAATCGATCCGGAAAGATCTGCCTGCCGGAATGCAAGTCAGTGTTGCCTATGATGCGTCTGAATATATCAGCAGTGCCATTCATGAAGTCGTTGCCACGCTGACCGATACCTTGCTGATTGTGGTAATCGTCATATTCCTGTTTCTGGGTTCAGTACGATCCGTGCTGGTACCTATCGTCGCTATCCCGGTCTCGCTCATTGGTTCAATTTTCCTGATGCAGACTTTTGGTTTTACCTTGAACCTGCTGACACTACTCGCCATTGTATTGTCAGTCGGGATCGTGGTCGACGATGCGATTGTGGTAACAGAAAACGTCGAACGACATATTCGTGAAGGTCTGTCACCATTCAAGGCTGCCCTGCTCGGCGCACGTGAATTAATCGGCCCGGTCATTGCAATGACCATCACGCTCGCCGCCGTATATACCCCGATTGGTTTGCAAGGTGGTCTCACCGGCACACTGTTCCGTGAGTTTGCACTGACATTGGCCGGTGCGGTTACGATTTCCGGTATTGTGGCACTGACACTGTCACCGATGATGGCAGCGAATATGTTGCGTGGGAATGAATCGCACGACAAGGGTTTTCGTGCCGCAGTCAACCGTCGCTTTGATCAGATACAGCATGCGTACGGCAAGATTCTCAACCGCATCATGAACGTGCGTCCGGCAGTCTATGCAATATGGGCCTTGCTTAGCCTGATGGTCATACCGATGTATATGTTCTCGCCCAAAGAACTGGCACCGCTTGAAGATCAGGGCTTCATGTTCGGCATCATTAACAATGCCGGCAATGCTTCAGCGGAACAAAAGAGCTTTTTCGGGCGCAAGGTGGAAGAAACTTATTTGTCCATGCCGGAAACTGTGCTGACATTCCAGTTACTGTTCTCACCGTCGGATCCATTTGCTGCAGCGATGGGAATAGGCGGTTTTGGTGGAATGGTAGTCAAACCGTGGGATCAACGTGACCGTACCATTTCCCAAATCCTGCCTGAAGTCCAGGGCAAGTTATCGAAAATCACCGGTCTCGAAGTCTTTGCCGCCAGACCACCAGCGCTGCCGGGCGGCGGTAACTTCCCGGTTGAGTTTGTACTGACTTCAACCGATGACCCAGCCATCATGCTTGAGAATGCCCAGAAGTTACAGGCAAAAGCAATGGAAAGCGGTCTGTTCTATTTTCCGCCAATGATTGATCTGAAAATTGATCAATCACAATCTGAAATTGTGATTGATCATCAGAAAGTCGCGTCACTGCATCTGAACAACGCGCAGGTCGGTGCGGATCTGCAATCGGCCATCGGTGGCAACTATGTCAACCGCTTCAATATTGATGGCCGTGCCTTCAAGGTGATTCCGCAGATTGCGCGCTCGGAACGACTAAATCCGGAACAGTTAACCGACATCTATGTGAGTGGACCCAATAACTCACTGATACCGTTGAGTACCTTTGCCACAATCAAGAACAGCACCGTGCCACGTTCACTGAATCGTTTTCAGCAACTGAATTCGGTCAGATTATCCGGCATGACAGCACAGCTGGATGAAGCGCTCAAGGTACTGGAAAATGCTTCGCGGGAAATGTTGCCGCCGGGTTATACCTTTAACTACACCGGTGAGTCCCGACAGTTGCGTACCGAGGGCGGGAAATTCCTGCCAGCGATGGGACTGGCCATTACCATGATTTTCCTCGTGCTCGCCGTCCAGTTCAATTCGTTCCGTGATCCGTTTGTGATCCTGCTGGGTTCGGTACCACTCGCCATGTTTGGCGCATTGATATTCACTGTATTGAAGATGCCCAATCCGGACATTCCGTACTGGACCAACGGCTGGACCACGACGTTAAATATTTATGCGCAGGTCGGACTGGTAACGCTGGTCGGTTTGATCGCGAAAAACGGTATTCTGATTGTCGAGTTTGCCAACAAGCTGCAGGAAGATGGTCATGACAAGTTATCCGCTATCAAGGAAGCGTCGATGACCCGCTTGCGACCGGTGTTGATGACTTCGGTGGCAACCATCGCCGGCCATTTCCCGTTAACGCTGGTTGACGGCCCGGGCGCGGCCGCACGAAACTCAATCGGTCTGGTACTGGTTGGCGGCATGACCATTGGAACTATCTTCACCCTGTTCGTGGTGCCGTCACTGTATATGTTGATTGCAAAACAACGTGACAAAAAGTCTGCAGTAGATATCGATGAGGAGCCTGCACTCGCCCACTCCTGAGCCATATGATCCATCACGAGCGGCTACAGTCCCAATCAACTACAGACTGTAGCCGCTGATTCATACGGGGATTCTCCCCATTTTTTTCACACTTAAACCGGGTAAAGCTGTTACAGTTTTAGCGTTCTATCCCGGATATAAATAACGCTATGAAACTGTTTTCTGTTCGCGTGCTGTTACCACTACTGGTATTCACCCTGCCTTTGCTGTCAATGGCACAGTCGATTACACCGACTACGGAACTGCCCGCAGGCGAATCCACTGAAAATGGTGTGGTCACCTATACTGCCGAATTCCTGCAACGCTACCAGCCCAATACAGCACTGGACATGGTCAATCGGATCCCCGGCTTTACCCTGAACGATGGGGGTGATAAACGCGGCTTTGGTGGTGCAGCAGGTAATATGCTGATTAATGATCGACGCCCCAGTGCAAAACAGGATCAGCCATCGGCCATTCTGGGCCGTATTCCAGCCGATCAGGTTGAACGTATTGAACTGATCCGGGTCAAGGTCCGCGATATTGATTTACTCGGACAGACAGCCGTTATCAATGTGATCCTGAAAGCAGACGCACCGGCCACGATACGCTGGGAGTCCTATGTTAGATTTAATTTTGATCTCGGAACCACACCCTATATCGCAATGTCGCTGGCAGATCGCTGGCGCGACATTGATTTCAATGTTGGTTTTGACTACCGGAATACCACCTACGGTGATCCCGGGGTAATCAGGCGGTTTGACCCGAACGGTACATTGATTGAAATTCGCGACGATGCCCACCATGCCTCCGGTCATGACATCGGTGGCTATGTGAATGCATCAACCTGGCTCGGCAAGAACTTTGTCTCGTTGAACGCAAAGGCAATTGATATGCCGCGGCTACTCATCACGACGTCTACCCTGTTTCCCCAAAGACCCGTGACGCCATCACGCCAGACTCTGTTCAATACAAAGCGCGACATCCGGATTATGGAATTGGGTCTGGACTCGGAAAGAATATTGAGCAGTAACCTGATAGGCAAGGCCATCTTGCTCCTTTCTCGCAACGAAACAGATCCCTCCACCTCCCAGCAGAATTTCAATACCAGTAGTGTCCAGACGCGTTTTCAGGCTGAAGATGAATTGACTGTTCAGGATGAAGTCATCGGCCGGCTCGAATTCGACTGGGCCGGATTTGCAGATCATGCTGTACAGTCAGACATTGAATATGCAAACAACACGCTGAAGAACACACTGGTGTTTACCGATGATACCGGTGCTGGACCTGTGTTGGTGGATGTCCCTGGTGGGAATACCCGGGTTGAGGAACAACGCTGGAATTTTCTGGTGCAGGACACCTGGTCTATGGCTAACCTCGACGTGAATTACGGCGTCGGGTTTGAGAAGTCCACACTGTCGCAGACTGGCGATGCAGACAAAGAGCGCAGCTTCAATTACATCAAACCTCGCACGGTACTGACTTACTCGCATACACCCAAACAACAGACCCGCCTGCGAATTGAGCGAGAGGTATCGCAACTGGATTTTATCGATTTTGTCACGGCGACCGTATTTGAAGATGCCGATTTCACCGTGGGCAACCCGGACCTGCAACCGGACAGGACCTGGATTGTCGAACTCAGCCATGAACGGCGTTTTGGTGATATCGGAGTCGTCAAAGTGACAGCGTTTTATCACAAGATAACTGATGTACTGGATTTACTCCCCTTGTCTGCCACGTTTGAAACAACCGGCAATATCGGTGATGGCACTAAAAAAGGCATTATCCTGGCAACGACATTGCCACTGGAACCGCTGGGACTGACAGGCGCACGGCTCGACTTCAAGGTACGCTTCCAGGATAGCAATGTTACTGACCCGATCACGGGAGAGAACCGGACGGTCTCCATCGGCGGCGGATTCAGCGGTGATGTCCTGTTCAATGTGGACACCGATTATGCCTATACCATCAATTACCGACAGGATCTGGAGGCAGCCAAAGTATCCTGGGGCTGGGGTCTGGCCGAGCGGGGAAAGCGCGTACTGTTCAAGGCGGATGAAATTGACATCAATAATGAGAAGTTTGAAGGCACCGCGTTTATCGATACCACACGCTGGTTCGGACTGAAGATAGGTCTTGAAGGAATGAACCTGCTTGATAACCCGCAATCCCGTGATAGAACCATCTACACCGCCGCCCGTGGTAAATCACCAGTATTACTGCGCGAACTGCGCAAGGGCGACAACGGCCGCATGGTATTTATAAAGGTAAGTGGATCGTTCTAGCTGCGTAACTCAAGTCGGAGTTCCTACCGCGTATTGTGCCGATAAGCACGACACTTCCAAGGTTCCATGACATAGATATTGCATCATGATTTCATAATCATGCATTATTAAGATTCATATCAATAATCATGGATGATTCAAGGATGAAAGATAACACTTGTACAGTAGGGGCACAGCATGCTGTGCCCCTACGACCCTGCCCCAATCATCGCTATCGCTTCTACCTCAACCACCAGCCCCGGTTGGGCGAGTGCCGTGGTACCAACCATTGTTGAGCAGGGTTTGCGGCCGGGGAAAAATTCGGCACGGGCACGGCTGAAGTCGTTGCGGTAAGCAATGTCTGTCAAAAACACGGTGATCTTGACCACATCGTTCATGCTGCCACCGGCGGCTTCGACCAGTGCCTTGATTTTTCCCAGACAGGATACCGATTGAGTATACGCATCCGCCTTTGCATCTGACGCGATCATGCCGGAAAGGAACAGTTGGTTACCCACCTGCAAACAGTTGGTGAAGTTTTTGTTATCTGGTTCCGGTGCACCAACGGCGGTAATTTGTTTGATCATGTTCTGTATTCTCTATCTACACTATGTTCGCCCTGCGGGCGTAATTTATTTACTGGATTCCCGCTCCGGCTTTGGCTCCGGCGTTGCTCTACCGCCTACATCCATGTAGGCGTACGCGGGAATGACGGGCTACCCTATTCTTATCCCCTCACCCCCTAATACCTCACCCTTTCGGCTTCACCATCAAACTGATCGTATTCGATTCACCACCGACTGGCGGTGGGTTGAACACATTAATATTGATGGCGAAATAACCGATGTTGCCGTCCTTTTGATATGGACCGGACGACGCATACGGATTCGGCATGGCACTGGCCACCATTTCTGCCGGCAAATCAAATTCAATCCGGCGTGGATCGATAAACCAGGTTTTCACCGAGATACCATTCACTCGTATCAGCGACGTCTGGTGAAAACCACTGCCTTCGATTGCCACACGTACGGACGGACTGCCCGCGGTCACAGCAGAAGGAGTAATCGCGCTCAGCACGGGTGCAAAGGTCGAACCGGCAATCGCACGCGGTGGTTCGGTATGACTGTAATACTCTGGATGTAATTGCAGCGGCACCCAGCGCCCGTCTTTCATCACCTTGTCAATTTGCTGGGTGTTGCGAATATCCTGTAACGGATCGGCTTTTAACACAATCAAATCGGCCAGCTTGCCCGCTTCAATCGAGCCGACTCGTGCAGGGCCGCGTTTGTTGCCACGACCTTCCAGCTCTTCGGCTGACCAGCGTGTGGTGGCCTTGATTGCCTGCATTGGAGACAGACCAGCTTCAACCAGCATCTGCATTTCCTGGTGTAATCCGAGGCCGGGTATCCCGCCGGTGATCGCATCGGTACCGCCCATAATCTTGCCGCCTGCGTTGATGAAGCGCTTTACGAATTCCTTCACATTACTATAGCCTTCACGAAATTCGGCCATGTCCTGTTCAGGCAGATATTTGATGTACGGCAGGCTGCCATAGCGGCTGGAGAAATTCTTGATCTGCCGATGCTTTGCCATCAGGCTGTTGCCAATGCTGTCGGGGAAATAAACCAGATCCGGATTGCTCAAGGTGACGTAATCGTCCAGTTCGCGTTGTTTTGCATTGACGCTAAGACCACCCCACTCGTATACCAGTGTGGTATTCAGATAGACCTGCCTTGAGACGGCATCCTTGATCATTGCATCAAGCTGGTCCCAACGACCGCTCATATGATTCGCCCAGGTAAGGTATTCGCCGCGCTGGAACGCGCCCAGTTCTTCTGCAGACATCACGGCCTGACCATAGGCCCACACATGTTCAACGATATCCAGACCGTCGTCGATCGCATCGACCGCATTTTCTGCATGACCAAAGATCATGAACCCGTTTTTGTGCGCTTCTTCAGCAGCAATCTTGTAGGCCTTGCTGATGCCTGCGTTGTGCGTGGGGAAATGCGCAATGTCGGGTTCCTTTGCCAACCATTCTTTCATGATCTTGCGGATTTCAGCCGGGCTGTCATTCTTGCCAAACGGGGGACGGTTTCCACTGTGAAACAAACGGGGTAGCCCAAACGAGCCCTGGCTGTGTTCGCGGGTTTGTTTCGGGACATCAAACAGGGCTACCACGGATGTCACACCATGATACACAAACAACTCGCCCATCCAGTCGAGCCAGTGTACATGCATATCGATCATGCCGGGCATGATGTAGGCGCCGTTTAACTCGACCACCTGGGCACCTTCGGGCACGGGTGTGTCCATCGGGACGATCTCACGGATGGTGTTGCCATCAATGATGATGGACTGCCCTTGCAACGGCTTATCGTTGATGCCATCAATAATGGTTGCACCGCGCAATACCAGCGTAGAGGTTGATTGCGCCTGCACTGAGGTGGTGCAAACCAACAGCATAACAATGACAGAGACAAACAGCTTATAGATAGATGCCTTGCAATTCATGATGACTCCCCCCGAATGTATGTGCTGATTCTAACTGAAGACCGACTGGTCGGGCTACCGATAAGCGATGAGGATTGCTCATTTCCGTCTACGCAGGAATGCAGTAAGATGAATTCTCGCAAGCTACGCAACAACCCGACGGAATCCCAACAATGGCCAGAATCAAAAATCCGATTATTATTGATATTGAAGCCTCGGGATTTGGCAGCCACAGTTATCCGATTGAAGTGGGTATTGCACTTGATACCGATAGCAAATATTGCTCACTGATATTGCGTGATCCGGACTGGACCCATTGGGACACCGAAGCAGAAAAGGTTCATTGCATTACCAGAGACGTACTGGAAACCCATGGCAAGCCACTGCGCGATGTCGCCACCCATCTAAATGAGTTGCTCGCAGACAAGACTCTATATAGTGACGGTTGGGTAGTCGACAAACCGTGGCTGACAACCCTGTTTTATAAAGCCAATATGGAAATGCGCTTTCAAGTCAGTCCGCTGGAAATGATACTGTCAGAAACGCAAATGGAACGCTGGCATGACACCAAAGATAAGGTTATTTCCGAAATAAGTGTACAACGACATCGAGCCAGCATTGATGCCTGGATCATCCAGGAAACCTACAAACGTACCCTGAACACCTGAACCACTCGTTGCAAACGTGATGCTCCGCTGGCAGGAATCCATTCGACAGGAGGCTGATTCAAAGCTCTGGCAGCAGTTGCAGTGGCAATTACAACAACAGCTGGACCCAACCATTTTACAACCGGGGCTGATAGAGCAATTTTATTTGCCACTGTTTTTTTATCTGCATGAACAGGTGACCAACAAACGACCGGATTGCTTCATCGTCGGTATCAATGCACCGCAAGGTGGTGGCAAATCCACATTGACCTCCTGGCTGGTCAAACTGTTTGACTGGAGCGGATTGCGTGCGGTTACCTTATCTATAGATGACTTTTACCTGACCAGGGCAGAACAACTGCAACTGGCACAGGCACACCCGGACAATCCGTATTTGCAACAACGCGGTTATCCGGGAACACATGATATAGCGCTCGGCACATCGATACTGACACAGCTGAAACAGAGTACCGCCCCTACCCTCGCCTTGCCGCGTTACGACAAGTCCCGGCATCAGGGTCAGGGAGATCGAATTGAAAACGCCTTGTGGCCTGAAGTGCCATTACCTATCGACGTAGTATTGCTGGAAGGCTGGATGCTGGGGTTTCAAGCGGTGCCCGTGTCCAGTTTGACTGACAGCCACTTGTTACAAATCAACACGCTGCTACAAGACTACACAGATTGGCACCGGCATCTCGACAGCTTTATCTATCTGCGCCCGCAGGATTCTAAATACGTAATCGATTGGCGCACCGAAGCCGAGAGTCGAATGAAAGCAAAAGGCTTACCGGGCATGTCGGACGAGGAAGTGCGTGCCTATGCGGAGAAATTCCTGCCTGCCTATCAGTTATATGGGCCGGCATTGGCCAGCGAACCATCGATAGCACCGTCGTTCTTGCAAATAGTCATCGGAAAAAACCGTCTGCCTGTTTGACCGTCAAGTCAGGGGCTTTGACCCGTTTAAAAATTCTGTGTTAGTGTGCGGATCAATCCAACGTCATCCGGAGTCACTATGCGCCGTTTATTCAGCCTGCTATTCATCCTGTTGTGTGCTCCAGTCCTGACTGCCCAGGCTCAGACAGTCCGGGTTGGCGCGATCAGTAATTCCATCAACAACTGGCCCATGTGGGTCGCAAATGCAAAGGGGTTTTTTACCGACGAGGGGTTGAAGGTAGAGCTCATCGTGACTGGCGAATCAGAACATCAGCTGGATATGGTCGATGCCGGCAAGCTGGATATATTCCATCAAGCCGCGGATCATTTTGTGCGTGAAATTGAACACGGTAAAAATTATGTTGTGATTCATACCATTACTCGCGCCGCCAATGATTTGCTCGTCAGGCCGGAAATAAAGTCATACGAGGATTTGCGAGGCAAAACCATCGCGCTGGATAATCTGCAAACCGGCTACTGGCTTATGTTCAAAAAGGTATTACAGAATCAGGGATTACAACCGGGTGATTATAAGCTGGCAGCGGACTCCGGTGGACCGGCCAACCGTATCAAGGCTGTGCGGGAAAACCGTGCCCAATTTACTTACATGAACGCGCCGGAAAGCGTCAAGGCGAATCTGGAAGGATTTCCCATTCTGACCAACCTGTCTGAGCATTTCCCGGAATTTCCTGCATCATCCATTGGCGCCAAACGGGACTGGGCAGAGGCCCATCGCGAAACCGTCATCAAGTATTTACGCGCGTATATTCGTGCTACGGAATGGTTACTGGTTCGTACCAACCGGGAAGAGGCAATTCGTATTGCCGCTGCGATCGGGCACGACACAGATGCCTTGCCTGGTAGTCTGGATACCTTTATCAAAAACGGCATGGTTCGCAACGGCATCCTTAGCCGCGAAGGCTTCAGGCAAGTGGGGGAATTACTGATAGAGGGTGGAGTCATTCAGTCAGCCGGCGAGATGGAAAAATATGCTGATCCCTCCTACCAACAGGCGGCTATGCAATAAGAGCAGGAATAACATCCCCTGTATTCAAACAGGGCACAGCAGGCTGTGCCCCTACACTTAAAACTGGTATCCCGTCTTGACTGGACTTTGGGAGTCCCTTACCCGGTTTTTCCCCATGACTTGCTTGATAAACCCCGCCTGATCTGCCACAGTTTAGCCTTCAGGCTCTGACCTGAACTACAGGGGAGGAATATCATGTTGAAAAAATCCTATTTACTATTCATTAATCTGCTTGCCGCCAGTTTAATTCTGGCTGGCTGCTCCGATCAACAAGGTGCTGGAACCGCAGCCAATACCGCACCTGCCGAAACCAAGGTTGAAGCCTCGACTCCGGCACCTACTCCGGCCGCAGCTGAACCTGCTCCTGCAGCCACTACCGCAGCCGCCAATTTGGCAACGCCGGAAACAGGTGGTCATACCGGCGTAGTCGAAGGTGTCATTACCGATGCCTCCGGAAAACCCGTCGCTGGAGCCTTCGTGAAAATGAAGAGCGAAGCACTCAGATTGGGCTTCATGGTTATCAGTCAGGACGGTGGTAAATACACGATCGACCGCTTGCCCGCAGGCAGCTTTGTCATGCAGAGCGTCGGCGGTGATTTCCAGAGTGATTTGTCTGCTCCGGTTGATATCGTTGAAGGTGCAACACAATCGGTCAATCTGACCTTAAGTGTACAACGCGGTCCTGATTTGCCAGCGGCCTGGCCACGTCGGATACCTGAACGTCTGGCCACTCTGGAGAGATTGCCTGCTGGTGCCGGCAAGGATCTGATTGCCAAGAATTGCGGCAATTGCCATTCACCGAATCAGGTGGCCGGAGCCAGCAAGTCAGCTGAAGAATGGGCCAAGACTATAGAAGAAATGAATGGCATGATGAAAGGCGGTGGTCAGCCGGAAATGTCAGCAGCGGATATGAAAACGATGGAGGAATATCTGGCAACCAACAACCCGCCGATGCCGGTACCGGATCCAAACAGCCGATTCCCGCATACCTTGTTACAAGGTGAAGCCCGCAATTACCGCGTAGTTCAGTACGATGTTCCCAATCTGGAATCTGAAACCCATGATGTCGCCGTTGACCCCTGGGGTATAGGCTGGGCCAATCAGCGCATCGGTGGCAAGGTCAGCCGCTTTGATCCGGTCAGCTATGAGTACACCGAGATTGAGCCGCCACTGCTTGGTGATGCCAAACGTGCGCGTGCGGGTAACCTGCAGATCAATGCTGAAGGTATCATGTGGCTGGCAGACCCGTTTTCCAAACGCTGGTTGAGCTATGATATTGCCAATGCTAAATGGACTGACTGGCTGTTCCCCATGGATCCAAAAGAAGATCAACTGCCAGGAACAAAAGCGGTTGTTCATTTCAACGGTGGCATAACCGACACCATCCGTGGACCAGTACAAGGTAACAGTATCGTGCTGCATCCGGATGGTACTATCTGGATGTCCGGACCTGGTGCCGCCCGTCGACTGGATCCGAAAACCGGCGAATGGAGCACCTGGGATACTCCGACCTGGCTTGCCACCAAAAAGAACCCCGGTGGATATGGTATTACCGTCGATGGTAAAGGCCGGGTGTGGATGGCGGAAGATGCCGTGGATAAACTGGCACGTTTTGATGCCACCACGGGTGAAGTCATTGAAGTTGATCTGGAAAAAGGCGCCTATCCGCGACGTATGGATCATGATCCGGATGGCAATGTCTGGGTCGGTCTGTGGGGCGCAAACAAGATTGCGCGTATAGACAACAACACCGATGAAATGTCGATTATTGAACCACCGATTCCTTACAACGGTGCTTACTCTATCGATTTCGACAAGACGGCCAAACTTTTGTGGGTAACGCTGCATACAGTAGACAACATTGCCCGGTATAACCCTGCTTCCAAGGAATGGTTATTACTGCCAATGATGCAGGCTGAAACTGACGTCAGACGTGTTGAAGTAGATCAGAACCGTACCAATCGTGTCTGGTGGTCCAGCGTTTCATTCAACGCCCGTATCGGTTATCTGGAACTGCTGAAGTAATTACACCAATTGAAGCGGATCGGCGAACTCGCCGATCCGCTTTTTTTTTGCCTGCACTATCTAAAGATGTCTATAAATTTTATTTCGCCTCTACCGTATCAACCCTTTTACGTTGAATGATAAACAGATTGCCGGCAATGATCAGGACAATGCCAGTCAGTTTCGACAGGGTCCAGTGCATATCCTCATACAGTGTCGATACCAGTATCGCTACCAGTGGAAACAGTACCGAGATATAGGCCGCTCGTGGTGCACCGATACGATAGATAATGGTCAGATAGGCCCAGAACGCGATCACCGTTCCGGCTATCGACAAATAGAGCAATGAGTATACATACTCTGGTTGCAGGGAAAATTGCCAGGGTTGTCCGGACAGCAGAATGGCCACCAGCAGGTACAACATACCGTAAGTCATGCCCCAGCAATTACAGGTAACCACATCCATGCCACGGGTTTTCAACAAGGCGGCCATCATATTGCCAGATGAGGCCATCAGCGTGGACAACAGACTCAATGCCATACCAAAAAAAACGGCATCATTCAGGCTGAGCGCATTGATGTCATCATAAAACAGTGCGACCAGCCCGAGGATACCGAACACACTGCCGGCAAGTAGCGCAGGGGTAGGTTTGTCCCGGAACAATAGCCACGAAAACAAGGTATTGAACAGGATCATCAGTGAAAAAATAACAGAGACCAGACCGCTGACCAGATACGCGGTGGCGTTATAAACAACCAGATAATTCAGGGAAAACTGTAACAGGCCGAAACCGGCAAACAACAGATGCATGTCACGCCCAAAGCGGATTTTTGACTGTCTGAACAAGACAATGATCCACATGAGTACAGCGGCAATTACAAAACGGTAAAACACCGACTGCATCGGCGGCACATCTCCGAGTTGCAGCTTGATGGCGTAGTAGGTGGTACCCCAAATGAGCACGACCATAAAGTAGAGGAGGACTGTCATGTGCAATAATTAGAGATCGAAAATGGCTACAACCAAATACAACCCTGCCTGAATGACCGGTAACACCAGCCCCACCAGCATGCACTGAACAATCAGTGCTTTACCAACCTTGGCAGATTTACGTAACATCAATATCAGATTGATGATAATCGTGAGCGGGATGCCATATACGGCCAGTAGCATCACTCCCAGCCCAACGAACGATCCTCCGCCAGTTCCAAGCTGCATCAGCGCATAACTGCTAATCAGCTGAAACAGCAAGACACCACCAATATTGAGCAAGTATTTCATGGCGTGAAGGAAAGGTAATCCCGTTGGAAGTCGTACGTCAATTCTCAGCGATACAACAACAGGAATCAAGGATTTGTCTATTACAACAATTGGACACGCAATACCCTGTAAGGCGGTACAATACTGGCAGGAACAGAATCAACACAATAATTATGCCTGTTAGCAGGATCCTTACAATCAGAGAATAGCGATGGAAGTGCTTAACTATAAACAAATCGCCAGCGTACTGGCTATCAGCATTACTTTCTGTGCCTATTACCCTTATGTACGTACCATTGTTCAGGGGAAAATCAAACCCCATGTATTTACCTGGGTTATCTGGAGCATTACAACCTTTATCGTTTTTCTGGCCCAGGTAAATAGTCACGCTGGTGCCGGTGCCTGGCCGGTAGGTGTATCTGCCGTCATCACGATTTGTGTTGCATTACTTGCCTATAGCAAACGCGCAGACAGTTCAGTTGCCCGAACTGACTGGCTGTTTTTTATCGCGGCGCTAAGCTCACTGCCATTCTGGTATATCACGGCGGATCCTCTCTGGGCGGTGGTAATTCTGACCATAGTCGACATGCTCGGGTTTGCACCCACTTATCGAAAAGTTTATCGGGACCCATTTGGAGATGATCCCTGGTTCTATGCCCAATTCACCGTAAGTCATATTCTGGTGATTGTGGCGATGGATCAGTATTCCATCACAACTACGCTGTTTCCCGTGGCTATGCTGGTGGCATGCCTGTTAATCACGGTAATGATACTGGTACGAAGACGGTCGCTGAGCGCAGCTGATTGAGTGATATTTTGAAATAAAAAAAGGGCAGATCGCCTGTCTGCGATCTGCCCCGTCACTACGGATGTTTATTTCTTGTACAGACTATCGATATAGCCGCTCTCGTCCAGTTCCTTTATGTAACTGGAATCATAGAAATGCTCGACCTTGTATTTACGCATTTCATGGCTGTCATACAGTTCCATTACCTTCTTGATACCTTCCACGGCCGGGTATGGCTTGCTCGGCAGTTTAGCCGCTTCGTCATAAAACATTTCCATCAATTCTGGATCGGACATCTGGTACCACTTGCCCATGGTCTTGAACGAAGAGTCCTTGTCATTTTTCAGGATTGAGACGGCTTCAACGGCGGCCTTGATAAAACGGCGTGCCAGCTCGGGATTCTTTTCCAGCCAGGGACGGCTCACGGCAAAACCTGAACCTGCAACGGGCAAATGATAATCGAGCAAATCAACAATCACCTTGTAACCAGCATCAATGGCCATCGTCGCGTGTAATTCCGGGGCAACAATTGCATCGACATATCCTTTGGTCAGTGCATCCACACCCAGCGCATCACCCATCAGGGACAAATCGAAGTTAGGATCCCAACCCATCTTTTTGGCAAACGATACAGCATAGAAATGCGATACCGCACCGACACCGGAATAGCCAATGCGTTTGCCTTTCAGCTGTTCGGCGGAGTTGATGTCGGTCCGGCCGATAATACGCCAGCGCGATTCAGCATGGGTTGAACCAAGGAACACCGGATCCCAACCACCGGCATTCTGAACCAGGTTGACGATAGAAGGTGAGGTACCACAGATACACAGTTCGGTATATTCACCTTTTTCGAGTATGAATTCATCCGGCACGACAATACCACTGCGACGGATGATATCGACTGATCCCTGTGTGAACTTGGGGATAATATCAATACCATGCTTTTTGTAGACACCCTTGTCATAGGCAATGATAAATGCCAGTTTGTTCATCGACACATCGCCCAGCCTCAGCTTCAGCGGTGCAGTTTGTTCCTGTGCAATCGCTACAATTGACAACGATGAAACTATAAAGAGTAGACCGGCGAGCATTTTGAACACTGCCCTGTATGCCAACCCGTTAGAAGTAAACCTGTTCATGCTAAAACTCCCCTTGATTGAGACAAATGTGTTGATTTAAAAACCGGGAGCAATAGTAAAGGCAAATTGCCCACCTTGCCACCACCGATTTCCCCCATATGGATCGAATGCACAACCACATCGAAAACTATCTTTATATCAACAACTTGGACCTATTACATCAAAGACTACAAAACTGTCTTCAGTGCACTCAGGCAATACAATACGTTCCGGCTGTTCGCTGAATAACCCATCAAACCGATACGCCAGAGCTTGCCCGCGCTCTCACCGAGCCCGGCGCCGATTTCCAGGTTGTACACATCCAGTAATTTTTTGCGCACTGGAGCATCATCGACGCCGGCAGGAATCCGGATTGCATTTAACTGTGGCAACCGTTCCGGCTCGGGGACAACCAGCTCCAGTCCAAGTTCATCTAGTCCGGCCTTTAAGGCCAGATGTTGCGTACGATGACGTGCCCAAGAATTTTCCAGGCCTTCTTCACTGAGAATGACCAGTGCTTCGTGCAAGCCATACAAGGGATTAATTGGTGCGGTGTGATGGTAGGCTCGTTTACCACCGTCCCAGTAACCCAGCATCAGATTCATATCCATAAACCAGGACTGCACTTTGGTCTTGCGATTTTTGATTTTTGTCATCGCCCGTTCGTTGAACGTGACCGGTGACAGACCAGGAATACAGGACAGACATTTCTGGGTGCCGGAATATACGGCGTCCAGTTGCCACTCATCCACTTTCAGCGGAACTCCAGCCAGCGAGGTAACCGTGTCAACAATCGTCAGGCAGTCATACTGATGGGCCAATGCGGCCAGTGTCGCGGCATCGGTCAATGCACCCGTAGAGGTTTCGGCATGTACAAATGCGAGGATCTTCGCCTGCGGGTTTGCCTTCAATGCGGCTTCAACCTTGGCAGGATCCACTGCCCTGCCCCAGGGGTCTTCAACTATGATTGCTTCACCACCACAACGCTGCACATTCTCAACCATGCGTTTACCAAACACACCATTGCAACACACGATGACCTTGTCACCCGGCTCAACCAGATTGACAAAGGCGGTTTCCATGCCAGCTGAACCCGGAGCAGAAATGGGAATGGTGACTTCATTTCTGGTCTGGAATGCATAACGCAGCATTTCTTTCAGCTCATCCATCATTTTGATAAACATTGGATCCAGATGGCCAATGGTTGGACGAGACAGTGCCTCCAGCACGCGTGGATTCACATCAGAAGGACCTGGCCCCATCAATGTACGTTGGGGTGGATGGAAGGACTGGAATTTGCCGGCGCTCATGGTGCTTTACCTGTAGTTAGAGTTAATGGTTTACGGGCTATTGCCCGTGAGGACAAACCGTATTATGGGAGTTTGACCCGGTATCTTGCAATCAACTATGTCCTCCATGATACTGTATCCGTTTCTTGATTGTCACAGACAAAACTGACGGGCGGGGGTATTACCGATCACATGTTCATGCGTTTGCAAGATTGCCGAAATATTGCCGATTTTCGCCAACTGGCCAGACAACGTCTGCCCGGCCCGATTTTTCATTATATCGATGGCGCCGCCGATGATGAGGTGACTTATCGTCGTAATACGGCGGCCTATGATGACGTGGATCTGGTACCCAGCGTGCTGGCTGGAGTCGAGAAGATAGATATGTCGACTACCGTGATGGGACAAAAGATCGACATGCCACTATTTCTGGCACCCACCGCCTTGCAACGCCTGTTTCATTCTGATGGCGAGATGGCCGTTGGCCGCGCCGCTGAAAAATTTAATACGATATTCGGTGTATCCTCACTCGGCACGGTCAGTATTGAAAAAATCGGCGCCAACATCAAAACACCCAAATTGTTCCAGCTGTACTATCACAAGGACAAGGGACTCACTCGCAGCATGATCGACCGCTGCAAGGAAAACAATTTTGACGCAATGGCACTGACCGTGGATACCATCGTCGGCGGCAATCGTGAGCGTGATCTGCATACCGGTTTTACTTCACCACCGCGGCTGACCCTGAAAAGTCTGCTCAGCTTTGCCACCCACCCGGCCTGGGCGATCGATTATTTCACGCATGAGAAATTTGAACTCTCACAACTAAAAGGCTATGTAAATGAAGGTACCAACATCGCCATCTCGGTCGCCGATTATTTCAATACCATGCTGGATCAGTCTATGGACTGGAAAGCGGCGGAAGAAATCAACAAATACTGGGGCAAGCCATTCGCCTTAAAAGGCGTGATGTCGGTCGCTGATGCCAAACGTGCGGTGGATATCGGTGCGACAGCTATCATGGTGTCGAATCACGGTGGCCGACAGCTGGACGGTTCACGTACACCGTTTGATCAGCTCGCTGAAATCGTTGATGCGGTTGGCGATAAAATTGATGTGATTTGCGATGGCGGTATCCGCCGCGGCACCCATGTATTAAAAGCCTTGTCAGTCGGTGCGAAGGCCTGCTCCGGTGGACGTATGTATCTGTACGCACTGGCCGCAGCGGGTCAGGCCGGTGTTGAAAAAGCACTCGGGATCATGAAAACCGAAATCGAACGGGATATGAAACTGATGGGTTGTAAATCAGTCAAGGATCTCGGCAGGCATAACCTGAGGTTTAGATAGACGGGCAACGTTTACAATACGTATTTTTTTGATCCACAATAAACACAAGCGGCACAACACAACTTTTATTAACACCACTCCGGACTTCCGGTAATCTCAAATCAGTACAGGTAATTTTGGGGGACCTCAATGAAACAGTCGTATTCCAGTAACCATCAAACATCAACATATCTTGCATCCAGTCGCTGGTCGGGCGTGACAGCGTTTGTAGTCTTGCTTGCCGCCTTGCTCGGGGCCAACCCGGCGCACGCAGAAGGATGCGCCTGGCTGGAAAAATACATGGCTCCCATTAAATTACCGGTCGAAGTGTATCCGGTAGCGCTGGCTGGCCCGGCCCCGGGCGATGTAGAACAACGACTGGTTGGTCCGGATGAATGCAAGATTGTCGGTGACAAGATCATCCAGAACATGCACGGTGTTGATTACCGTCAGGTCACCATCGCCATCTCCGGCACCGTGTTTGGATTTGCCCCGGTCAATGCGTTGGCCTTGCCGCCACTGGGTACCGGCGTGCCGGGTGAAGGACGCGAAAACACATTTTCTGATCATGCCTTTATGTGGCAGACCCAGAGCACGATGGGGCCTTTTACTCCCGGCGTCGGTTACTATAAATATGAAGAAAAGGACACCCCTACCAGTGTCGAGGTATTGATCCCAAAAAATCCGAAAGACTGGAACGGCATGATGTGGGTACTGGTGCATGGCGCAGGGCGTTTGCCACCATTACAGTTTCAGCCGCGTAAACCCGGCCAGTTTAATCGTTACACTGAAACCAGTGAATCAGCCGGTGCACTGATAGACCAGGGTTATGCGGTTGTGTGGACACGACGTGATGCGGCTATTACGGATGAAGATTCGATGGCTGTGGCCAACACAGTCACGCTGGATGATGGCACTCAACTTGGTGGCAAGGGCAAGCTGGGCATGGGCTTTAATGACAACCTTGGCCTGATTCGTGATTACACAGTGATCAGCCGTAATTACATTACCGAACAGCTGGGTAAAAAACCGGACCAAATTTTCTATCGTGGTCATTCAGCGGGTGGTGCGGTAGGACGTACCTTTCTGATGATACGCGGAATGAACACCGATCATGAAGGTCACAAGATGTTTGACGGTTTTTATCTGGATGATTCTGCCGGTGGTCGTGGCCCGAGTTCCTATTTCTGGGACTCCGAACTGGTGGATGAACATGGCACCTTCAAGCTGACACCTTCCGAGAAGGACTATCTGGTATTCGCCGGTGAGCAGATGAAATATATGTCTCCGGTGGTTGAAGTCATACACGGTGCCTATAACGGTGGTAACACAGCTACTGTGCCACGATTGTTTGAACGTGTGCCCGGCACCTATGTTTACTACAAACGTGAAAATGCCCGCATCAACATCGAGAAAGGTCTTGGTGATCTGTGGAAGTCGTATGAAATAGCTGGCGTCAGTCATGCCGATGCATCGGCTGAAGCATTCAAACATCCGGAGCTGGCCGCAGACATGGTTGATATCGGTAGCGTCGCCATCAAACTGACCCACGCGCTGGTTGACTGGGTGACAACCGGCAAAAAACCACCGGCAACACGTGTCGATGCGTTTGATGTATGGGAACTGGACAAGACCGCCGGCCCCGCAATACAACTGCCAGAAACGGCCTGCCCACGCGGAGTCTTCAGGGCCTACATGAAACGACCAGATGGTAGCTCGGTCGGCTCGAGCCCTGCCCTGTTTGTACCTTATCTGACTGAACTGCGTCCGCAGGTGAATGAAGATCAGGATAAACCGGCGGGCTTTAAGGAAGAGTGGCTGGAACCACTGGATCGCAATGGCTATCTGGTAGATATGGAAGGCAGCGGTCATCGCATGACCCGCCCGACTATTCAGCAGATGTGGCATATCCGATACAGTGCCGGGATGAAAACCGGAATTCTGAAACCATATGAAAAACTGACACAGAAAAACTATTCAGCCTGCGTCGCCGGGGTCGCCAATAGTCTGAATGCAGACGGCTTACTCACGGATGAAGCCCGTGACTGGTATATCGACAAGGCGAAGACCGACTTTATCGGTAACTATTAATACTGACGTTACTGCGGACAACTTTCAGGGTCGATGTGGTTAATCAGCCGCCACTCAGCCCTGAATGCTATACTTAAGGTCAGCCCACCGGATTAACACCTACAAAGCGAATGGAAGACACTGAAAAACTCGCCGTACTAATTGATAATGCACAGCTGTAAACATTCTTATTCTGGAGAGACTGTTATGCTAAAAATGCATCATGCCACCCTACTCTGCATACTGTTCCTGACGCTTTCAGGCACTGCAACAGTACAGGCAATTGATATCGGGGATAGTGCTCCAAACTGGGTATTAAAAAATGCGGGGGGGGTTGACACGGATTTTTACCGTGACTCAGTCAATAAGGTTACCGTGTTGATCTACTGGGCCACCTGGTGTCCGTATTGCAAATCACTGATGCCACATTTACAACTGGTGGCCGATCTGTACCGTGACCAACCGGTCCGGTTTTATGCCATGGACATCAAGGAAACCGCTGATCCGATCCGGTATATGCAAGAGGCCGGTTTCAGCTTTGAATTGATCCAGAATGCGGATGCCACCATGGAGCCTTATGGAGTACGAGGCACGCCGAGTGTGTTTGTGATCGACCGGAACCATCAGGTCGTTTATCGCAGGATACCGGACACCTCTGATGAGGAGGTAAAGGTTGCTGTCCAATTGGTCATTGATACTGCATTAAAAAAGTGATAATCGGATATCAATTTACTCGCGGGATTGTCGGGCGTATGGTCAGTATCATAACCATCCATAAAACAGGAGGATGTTATGAAACATAATGTAGGTAATGCAGACCATATTTTCAGGATAGTCGCTGGGCGCACCATCATAGCTACCGGGATCTATATTCACTCCTGGTGGGGAGCCATAGGCATCATACCATTGACTACCGCGGCCTTCAGATTTTGTCAGGCCTACTTTCCATTTGGCTTGACCACCTGCAAGACTGACCCGGCGCCCTGAACAGGTGCAGGCTACCGCGTAAATTCAGTCATCTACAGGCCGGTTTATGTACTTGCCCGTTTAAAAATGCAAAATTTGCATATCGTTTGACCATTTTCTGATCTAGAATCAGCCATCAATTTCCCTATGTAGTGAGCGTATGAATAGATTCTTGATACCGGTTGTCATCATTCTTGTCATGGTTGCAGGTTATCTAGCAATCAGCACGCGTAAGCAGGACACTACGCCTGTGCAGGTGCAAATTGAACTGCCACCACAGGTAAAACAGGAACAACAAGCCGTTAAGCCTCCAGAGCCCAAATTTGTTGTGCCTGAACCGCAGGTACAGGCAGAACTGGCCAAACCCTTGCCGGTACTGGACGAAAGCGATCAGGTGGTTGAGCAGGAATTCAATGGTCTGGTTAATGGTGATACCGGGCTGGCACAACTTTTGATGTTCAAGGCGTTCATCCGCAATTTTGTCGTCATCGTCAACAATATGACTTTGTCAAAAATACCGCTGAAATACCAGTTTTTCCACGCGCCTGCCGGCACTTTCCAGGTCAAAAGCGATACGCCGGAAACACGCTTTATCGATCCGCAAAATTATAGCCGTTACCTGCCACTGGTTCGGCTAGTAGCTGCAATAGATATGGATAATCTGGTTAGTGTGTATGTTTACCTGTACCCGCTGTTCCAGACAGCCTATGAGGAAATGGGCTATCCGAACCGCTATTTTAATGACCGTCTGGTCGAGGTGATTGAGCATTTACTGGAAACACCAGAGGTACCAGATCCAATAGTGCTGGTTCAGCCAAAAGTCTACTATCAGTTTGCCGATGCAGATTTGGAAGCCCGCTCTGCCGGCCAAAAGTTGCTGATCCGTACTGGTCGCGAAAATGCGGCCCTGCTGAAACTAAAACTGAAGGATTTGCACGCAAAACTGACGTCCCTGAAGGGGCTGGATAAATAATAATTCACTGGCGGCCCTCCGCCCGTTCGATTTCCCCGGACTTTGCTGCATTAGGCATTATAAGTGGTGTGCTGCCTCCCCCTGTCCACGTTGAAACTGTCCATTCCTTGTGCAACACTGGTCACCATTATCGCTACGGAGGAAGGTTCAGATGCCCGATCTATCGCTGGAAGTAAACGGCAAGACACTGCCGGTCAAAGACGTAGACCCGTCAACCCCGTTGTTATGGGTGTTACGTGATCATCTTGGATTGGTAGGTACCAAGTTCGGTTGTGGCGGTGGATTCTGTGGTGCTTGTACCGTCCAGCTGGATGGCAAACCGATACGCTCCTGCTCCGTCACCGTTTCCTCTGCGGTCAACGGTAAAATCACTACCATAGAAGGTCTGGCCAGTGTAGACAATGTACTGCATCCGTTGCAACAGGCCTGGATTGAACTCGACGTCGCCCAATGTGGATATTGCCAGGCCGGTCAGATTATGTCGGCAGCGGCACTCTTGAGTAAAAATCCGAAACCAACTGACGCGGATATTGATGACGCCATGAGTGGCAATATCTGTCGTTGTGCAACCTATACCAGAATACGTAAGGCAATCCATACAGCGGCAGACAAACTGGCCGCGTTGAGTACTGAGATTGGAGGTGTGGTATGAATTCGATCATGCTGCATGACATAATCAATGAGGCGGAAATGCAGCACGGCCCGCTGGCACTGGATATCCGCCAGATTTCTCGCCGCACCTTTCTGCAGCTGACCGGTATTGCCACAGGCGGTTTGATACTCGGCTTCTCACTGCGTTCAGAAGCAAACCCGGTTACCCCGGCGGCGGCTAATGAATTTGTACCGAATGGATTTGTGCGTATTGATACCGATGGCAAGATTACCCTGTACGCAAAGAATCCGGAGGTAGGTCAGGGTGTAAAAACCTCGCTGCCCATGATGATTGCCGAAGAACTCGATGCGAACTGGGATGACATACAGATCGTACAGGCCCCAATCAATGAAGCTTATTATGGTCGACAATCTGCAGGTGGCTCGCAATCAACCCCGACTAGTTGGGATATTTGTCGGCAAGCAGGTGCCGTGACCCGATCATTACTGGTCACAGCCGCAGCCGCACAATGGAAAGTGCCTGGAGCTGAATGCACAACGGATTCAGGCAAGGTGTTGCATCAGGCCAGCGGACGCAGTCTGGGTTATGGTCAACTGGTAAACGACGCCGCCAAACTGCCTGTACCGGATCCAAAAACCGTGACCTTGAAACAGCGTCAGGACTACAAACTGCTCGGCAAACGCATCAGTGGTGTCGACAACCGCAAGATTGTTACTGGCCAACCCTTGTTTGGGATTGATACGGTATTGCCAAACATGTTGTATGCCGCTTACCAGAAATGTCCGGCCACTGGTGGAAAAGTGATTTCAGCCAATCTGGATGAAATCAAGGCGCTGCCCGGTATCAAGGATGCCTTTGTACTCGAAGGCAATGACACCGTCACCGAGCTGATGCCTGGTGTGGCGATATTGGCCACGTCTACCTGGGCGGCATTTAGCGCGAAGAAGCAGTTAAAGGTCAAATGGGATGAATCCAATGCGTCCAAAGACAGCTGGAGCGCAGCGATCAACAAGGCTGGTGAACTTGCCAAATCTCCCGGTGTAGAGACACTGGCCAGCAGCGGCGATATCAATATAGCGTATCAACAGGCCAAACACGTACAGGAAGCCTGGTACTCCTATCCGTTCATACCGCACGCACCGATGGAACCACAGAACTGTACAGCCTGGGTACGTGATGGACGGGCTGAATTCTGGGCCCCGACCCAGCGTCCCCAGGGCGGCATCACCAGTGTGTCCAAGATGCTGGGACTAACCGAAGACAAAATTGAAGTCCACCAGATCCGTGGTGGTGGTGGATTCGGTCGACGACTGATGAATGATTACATGTGTGAAGTGGCGGCGATTTCGGCCAAAGTCGGTGTGCCGGTCAAACTGACCTGGACCCGCGAAGACGATATGCAGCATGACTTCTACCGGGTGGGTGGCTTTCATGCACTTAAAGGCGCTGTGGATCCGTCAGGCAAGCTATCCGCATGGGAAGATCATTTCATCACCTTTACCGATGGCACTGGCAAACCAACCTCGGGTGGCAACATCAATGAGGAAGAGTTCCCGTTGTTACTGGTCAATAACACCCGCCTGACGCAGACCATGATGCCGTTGAAGGTGCCCACCGGCCCCTGGCGCGCGCCGCGCTCGAACAGTATTGCTTTTGCCGTGCAATCATTTATTAACGAACTGGCAGTTGCCGCCGGGCGCGATCATGTGAACTTTCTGCTCGACATTATGGGTGAGCCACGCTGGTTGAAACCGGATGATATCAATTCAATCAATACAGGTCGTGCTGCCGCCGTGATCAAGCTGGTCGCGGAGAAATCCGGCTGGGGCAAAACATTGCCCAAAGGCCATGGACTTGGACTGGCATTTCATTTTAGCCATGCCGGTCATGTGGCCGAAGTCGCTGAAGTAAGCGTCGATGCAAACAAGAAACTGACTGTGCATAAAGTCACGGTGGTCGCTGACGTAGGTCCAATCATTAATATGAGTGGAGCCGAGAACCAGTGTCAGGGCGCTGTGATTGATGGATACAGTACAGCTCTTGGGCTGGGATTGTCGATTGAAAATGGTCGCATCCAGGAAACCAACTTCAACCAGTATCCGATCCTACGCATGAAAAATGCACCGGTAGTCGCTGTGCACTTTATTGAAAGCGAATTCAATCCGACCGGATTGGGTGAGCCGGCATTGCCACCAGCTGCTCCAGCCATCTGTAATGCCATCTTTGCCGCTTGCGGTATCCGCGTACGCGAGCTGCCTTTGACTAAGTCCGGGTTTACTGTCTAGCCCAGTCCCTCAGGGGACAGATTTAAATCTGTCCCCTGAGCTGTTTAAACTAGCCGCATCCAGATGCGCACGCTAGAATAGCCTCTGACAATTTTCACTGCGGGGCAACATGTCTGACAATTTCCATACTGTAGCCACCCAACTGGTTGAGGCCGGGCGTGCCCTGCATGAACTGGGTATGGTACCTGCGACCAGCGGTAATTTTTCCGCCTTGCTGGACAATGGTCATATTGCCATTACCGTGTCCGGCCGACACAAGGGCAAGCTGACCACTGATGACATCATGATCCTGAATCCGGATGGTTCGGCAATGGATCAGCGTAAACCCTCTGCCGAAACTGGACTGCACCTGCAACTCTACAAACGGTTTCCGTCAGTCCGAGCCATACTGCATCCACATTCACGCGCAGCGACCCAAACCGCCGCGATGACAAAAGACAAAATTGTGTTACAAAATTATGAATTATTGAAAGCGTTTGGTGGTATCAATACCCATAAAACCAAGATGCTGGTGCCGATTTTTGATAATGATCAGGATATCAACCGTCTGGCCGGTGTAGTGGAATCCTACATGCAGGCCAATGAACCAATCCAGGCCTATATTATCCGTGGACACGGATTTTATTGCTGGGCAGAATCAGTGGAGGCGGTGTTACGCCACTGCGAGGCACTCGAATTTCTGTTGCAATGTGAATTTCAAACGACCGGGTTGACCCGGTAACATCAGGAGACACCGATGACGGTACTGAGTATTTATAATGACGATGCCAGCGGCCAGCCGGAACACATCCGGAAATTTGAGGACATTGCCAGTCGGTTGGGCAGTGTCGGCGTATTGATTGAACGCTGGGGAGCGGGCAAAAAATTGAGTGAAAATGCGCAATCCGAGGAAGTGCTGGCCGCCTATAAGGACTCCATTGATCGTCTGAATAAAAAATACGGTTTCAAGTCAATCGATGTGGTCTCGCTCAGACCGGATAATCCCAAGCGCGAAGATATGCGCAAGATGTTTCTCACCGAACATCTGCACCGGGATTTCGAGATCCGCTTCTTTGTCGATGGTCGTGGCCTGTTCTACCTGCATATCGATGGCAAGATCTATTGCATACTGTGCGAAAAGGAAGATTTGATCTCGGTACCGGCCAATACCACACACTGGTTTGACATGGGTACGGCACCGGATTTCAAGGCCATCCGTCTGTTCACCACAGACAATGGCTGGGTAGCTGAATTCACTGGCAGTGATATATCCACACGTTTTCCGAGTTTTGATGATTATCTGAAACTGGTAGGCGCGTAAATACTGCACATGATTCGGGCGATCATCACCGATATTGAAGGCACGACCACATCCATCAGTTTTGTCTATGACGTGCTGTTTCCGTATGCGCGTGAACAAATGGCAAACTTTATTCGTACACATCGAGAAGATGAAATCGTACGCACGCAACTGGCGTTAATCTGCAATGAGGCTGGCAAGCCACTGGAAGAAGAACTCGCCATTGCCCAGCTGCTGACGTGGATGGATGAAGATAAAAAAATTACACCACTGAAAACCCTGCAGGGGCTGATCTGGCAACACGGCTATGATCAGAGCCATTTCAAGGGTCACCTTTATGAAGATGTGCCCCGTAATCTGCGTCAATGGCATCAGCTGGGCATCCAGCTCTATGTGTATTCTTCCGGTTCAGTTCAGGCGCAAAAACTGTTATTCGCTAATACCGCCTGGGGCGATCTGACCGGATTGTTCTCCGGTTATTTTGATACCCGCATTGGCAATAAACGTGAGCGCGAATCTTACCTGCACATCATTCAGGATACCGGCTTTGCTCCGAATGAAATCCTGTTCCTGTCCGATATTGAACAGGAACTGACTGCCGCCGCTCAGGCCGGTATCCGGACATTATTGCTGGTACGTGACGGTGACAAGCCGGCAGGCGAGTTTGCACAGGTCAGCAACTTTGATCAGATTGAGCTACCCGCCTGACCGCCAAGCGGTACTGATAATCTATGGCGATTCAGACAAATTATTGACCTGTTGGCTGCTGATTCCTGCCAGAATCAGGGTGCAAGTCACAAAATAATTATAAAAATCAGTGTATTATTATTTCGGTAGACTGATGTGGTTTAACAGCCAGATAGACGGTAATACGGACTGCCACGGTTGAAATGTTTCTCACACCACTACGAAAACTGATCGTACCTTGCAGCCTGATACTGGCCTCTATACTGTTACGCCAGTACGTCCCTGAACTGCCAGCGGTTTATCTGCAGTTGGTTATCCTGTTACCTTATCTGAGCCTGGGACTAGCCCTGATTCTCTGCGTGTTCTTTCACCTTTCACGCTTGTTTGCCGCCTCGCTGGTCATATTATGCGCCTACTTTTTGATACAGACCCATTTGCAAACATCGCTACAGGACGACTTATCCTTATTACTGTACGCCTCCATCAGTTTTGTCATTCCCACCACGATACTGATGTTGCAGTTATTACCGGAACGCGGACTGAACAATCTGTATGGCTTTATGGTCGTTTCGATCATACCGCTGCAAGTGGCAGCCATGCTGCTAATCTATCTACTGGTTCCGGTCGAAACCCTGGTTAATTTCATCAGGCAGGATCTGCCGCTGCATCCATTCGATTCCTACATGATGTCACTCGCTATCAGTGCCTGTTATCTGCTGGTATGGATCGTCGGCTTGGTGTAATTAATCCGTCACAACGAAGAGACGATGGCGGCTCTCACCGGCGTATTGGGTTTTAGCTGTATCTCGTTTGCTCTGTTTGACTAGCCTTACATCTCAACCGTGATGTTCAGCGGCTGCGGTATCAGTCTGATTACCAGCCTGTTAAACAACTCCTACAGCATGGCCTTTCAGGATGAACTGACCGGATTGCTCGGACGGCGCGCCCTGAATGACCGTATGAAAGGCCTGGGCAGACAGTATGTAATCGCCATGATCGATGTGGATCATTTCAAGAAATTCAACGACACCTACGGTCATGATACCGGCGATGATGTGCTGAAAATGGTCAGCAAAAAAATCGGTGACGTGGGTGGAGGCGGTATTGCCTATCGCTATGGCGGCGAAGAATTCTGCGTGCTGTTCCCGGGCAAAATAGCCGATGATTGCATACCGTTCCTTGAACTGATCCGTAAAAGAGTGGAAAATCATAAAATGATTGTCAAAAACGTCAAGCACCGGCCAAAATCAGCTGAAACCGGTCATAAGCGCCGTGGACGTCGTGCAGGTTCATGCACAGAAATAACCGTCTCAGTAACCATCAGTATAGGAGTGGCAGAACGCAATGAAAATCTCAACCGGACAGATGAAGTGCTGAAAGCAGCCGATTCGGCACTCTATATTGCCAAACATGACGGTCGTAGCTGCCTGCGTATATCGGAGGCATGATGATTAAAGTATTCTGTTACTTGTTAAATTCTGGCAAATTTCCGTCAATGAAAAGCCTGGGTGGTTTAGCCTGTTTATCCTTACTGATCCTGTTGACCGCTTCTCCAGCTGCAGTGGTACAGGCGGCTCCCAGTGGTTCAGATTTGTTACAGGCCTGTACTCAATCAATGAAACACGGATTTGATGACATGGTAGGCAAGATGTGTACCTGGTATGTCACTCCCTGCGACTGCAAGATAGATAAAGGAATTCCATTGGTCTGTTTGCCCGCAGAAATTCCAACAGAAACGCTGGCGGGTATTGTGATTGATGGTTTGAAGGCACAACCGGAATTACAACAACTGGATGCAACACGGGCCGCTGCAACAATCCTGTCGGCTAAATATTCCTGTGGGCAAGGGCAGCTAGAATAACGACAAGCTGGCATGCCTGATAAACCCACTGATGAATTTCTCTACAGGCAATTCCCGATACTACAAATAATTCAACCTGACTATGGATCCATTTCCTGTTAAGGCAGATAACATCTTTTACATGACACCGGGCATCAACCTGCGCCGGGAACGTATCAAGGAATCGATTGCCGGTAGCCAGAAAACCATCGTCTTCACCTCATCTCCCGGTGCAGGAAAATCCACGCTGGCAGACTATCTGGAATCCCAGCCGGAATCCAACCAGAAAATCTGTCTGGTACAGGTAGACGATATTTTTAATCTAGCAAATATTCTGGCACAAGTGAATGAAATCCGTGGCAATAGCTGGTATCGCTCCCAACCATATACCTACTATACCTCGCAGTTGATCGCGGGCAGCCGTATTGAAAACGTGGTGAGAATTCTGGAAGACGTACCAGGTATACACGCAGAACTGTCCGATCATGTGAAGTACACGCCTTCCGGCAAGCCACGTTATATGATTTTTTATGATCTGTATGCTGACAAGGCCGCTGCCGATGCAGCTATATCCAGTGGGCCTGCAGGCGGTGAACCCCTTGTCACGTTCAATCGGTAACATCACCGACGAAATAGACACCGTAAAACTCCCTGCACTGCAATAGTTAATCTGTGATAGCTGGCTGGTAGAGAATTTCTTGTGACACTGTAGGCGCGCTAGAAACTGCGGATGGAGTTGACCACCATCACCAAAGATATCAGCATGATGGTTACGACGATACCAGTCATCAACCTGGCCTTCATCGACAAGCTAGAATCCTTTTGCAAACAACAATGTTTGAATTTCTTGCCACTACCACAATGACAAGGCTCATTACGACCAGTATGCATATTGTTACCCCCGGTTGTTAGCGATAAGCAAAGTAAAGACTTCTATTTTTTAAAAAGATAATTGATTATCGTTTGGTCTCAAGAAAGTTTATCGCCTCGGTAATATAGGTATCAAAGCAATCAAAAGCATGGTTACCACCTTCTTCAATAATCTGCTTGCATCCGCGGTATTTTTGCACTGCCTGCCGGTAATCCAGCACTTCGTCCCCGGTCTGCACCAGCAACATATATTTTTCAGGCAAGCGAATGGCCGGCGTATCAGACAATTTGAAACCGGCAATATGATCTTCTGTTAACTTATAAGTATCATCAGTATGATAGTTTTTCAGGCCAGTATTGATATATTTTTGATTGAATAAACTGGCGGTCTCTAAATTCTAATGCAACACCTTTAGTATGAACAGGAGTATATCAAACGAGGTGTTGAACAATGAGAAATTATCATCGACTTAACCTGTCAGAACGGGAAGTGGTCGCATTGCATTATCATTCTGGCATGAGTATCCGGGAC
>CANKCB010000019.1 GCA_947480335.1 Gammaproteobacteria bacterium
CGTCTTGATGCCACGGATCGCTTCAAGTGCCACTTTGGCCTTGAACTCGCCACTAAAATTCTTGCGCTTACTTTCGCTCATCACCTGCTCCTCAATTGCAGCAGGTTACCACCTTAATTTATTGTCTGAAAATCGGGGTCCACTATACTAACTGCCCATAGCGGACAGATTTTAAACAGTGAAATTGATCTGAACTGCACGCAGACCGAATCCATGTTACTCGCCTGTTCCTATCGGCTATTAAACTCTGACCAGGCGAGCGAAATTACTGCCAGAGCTGGTGAACAAGCACTTGAGATTACTACCAGCAAAATCTACCCCGCAGCCGACAGCGTTAGCGCCATCCTGTTTCTGATTGATACCAGCGATCCGGGCAGACAGGAAGTGATCAGCCGCAATGCTGAACAGATAGCCGGGATACTTGAAAAAGCCGGACCACATGACAAGGCGGGACTTGCAAGTTTTGACAAGGACGTGACTGTCAATGTCCCGATTGGTGGTTCCGCAGCCGATATCGTTACAGCTGCCCATACGCTGAAAGCCACTGGCCTTACGACAGAACTGTATCGCAATACTATCAAGGCAATTGAACTGATTGCCCGTACCAATGCTGATCGCAAGGCAATTTTTTTGCTGTCTGATGGTCAGGCGGAAGACAAGGCCTACTTTCATGCAGATGTTATCCGAATGGCAACGAAATATGGTGTTATCATCAATACACTGGGCTACCCTCGATCTACTGCACTGTCAGTTGCGTTGCAGACCTTGCGCAGGTTGAGCGAGGAAACCGGGGGACTCTATATTGAAACTAATAACCGTTATGAGTTACCGGCGGACTTCATGAGAGCACCTTTTGATAATATTAATAGAGGCGGGCAATTTATAGTCGATCTGAATCCATTGACCACTCACCGCCCGGATCCTCCGGCAATCGAGATTAAGTTTACGACCGCGATAAGCAACGTTCTGACAGTAATGCCTGTGGCGCTCAAGGCGCTACCTGTTACAACACTGGTACCCATATTACCCGCTGCCAATCCATCGCCGGTTATACAATTGGCAAATAGCCAACCGGTATCAGTAATTGCGGACAACCATCTGTTCGATACGCTGGTGTGGTATGGCATACCGATTGCGCTAGTCATACTGATAATGATGACCTTGCTGACGTTGATATTGATTTATCGCAGACAACAGGCAAGTTCTGAACCCGTCGTACACACTGTCGTCAGGGAACAAAACAAAGCGCTGGCCTATCTGATCACGCAGGATGAAACAGCCCGGTGCTATCCGATCACTTCAGCCACCTGCCGTATCGGTCGCAGCCGGGACAATGAGATCACCATTGATGACAGCTCGGTATCACGCCGGCATGCGGAAATCCGACGTACCTTTAACGGCCAATTCGTCCTGTATGACCGACAATCCACTAATGGTGTCTTCATCAATAACCACAAGGTCACGACCCAGAATCTGGTTGAAGGAGATATTATTGAAATCGGTGATGTGTTTTTACGCTTTACGCAAAAACCAGCTGATTATGCCTACGGACAAAGCACAGCGATGTTGAAAACCAGGGCACCTTAATTAAAAGATGTAGAAAAGGATTATTGCCGGTCGGGCATGTCAGTTTGACACACCCGACCAACACCAAAGCAATTAGCTACGGGTAGCTACCAGATTACGACGTCGATACTGCAGACTGAACAGCAAGGTAAACAGCAAGGCTAGCGCCACGATCGGGTAGGCCACTGTGTACACGATCGGTGTCAACAACCCCCTGACAACCAGCTTTAACAGCTCATTTTTCGCAATAACGTCTGCGACAGGCGGCGAATAACGATAATACAAATCAACAAACTTTCTCCCGTAGACAGTCTGCTTCAGTACCCTGTCACGGAACTGCCGCAGCGTATACACATGCGGATCCATATACGAACCATAGGCCGCCGTCGCGATGAAGCATCCACCTCCACCTCCACCTGAATCTGTCGTGGTAGCGGCAGTGGTAGTTGCGGTTGTAGCGCTGGCAGGGGCCGCAATACTGAAGTCGCCATTTACGCTCATGGAACTGTCTGTGGAAGTCGTGGTATCTGTCGTAGCCGTAAGGCTATAGGAAGCGACCAGCGCTCCCCGGCCACAGGCCAGACCCCAGGACATTCGGGAACTGACGGTGGCGCCAGCGGCAATTTCTGTAAATGCCACGATATTTTGTGCCGTCTGCGCGGTACCACTCAGGTTTCCGCTCAGGTTCAGGGTTATATTCTGGGCCGCACTCGTACCCGTATTGGTAATCTTGATACCATAATCCAGAAAATCGGTAGCCGACGTTGTGCACTGTGTTTGTAAAAACACGGTTGGCACCACTGTTACCGTCAACTCAGCACAACTGCTTGTTCCACCCACAAAGACTGACGAGGCACCACTGTTATTGGTGCGGTTCGCATCGTATCCGACAACGCTAACCGTTTTGGCATTATTGGCAAAGCATTGTGGATTCGTGAACTGTTGCGGAATGGCGGGAATGGTTATGGTTGCCGTCACGCCTGAATTCAGTGATCCTACCTGCCAGATACCGGTAGAGGCAACATAGCTACCCTGGCTGACGAAAGGTGAAAAACCAATTGGGATACTCATTCCTGCCGGCAACAAATCAGCTACCTTGACACCGGGAGCGGTATCCGGACCGGCATTGGTTACTGTCACCGTGAACTGAACAGAACTACCCACTGTCGGGTTCTGGTTGTTCACAGCGCTGGTTATCTGCAAATCGCTGTAGTTATTCAGACTATTGGGGATGCTGAACCGTGTATAGATCACGTTCTGGGTTTGTATCTGACCGGTTCCTGCATAATCACGCAATGGTAGCTCTGAAAAATCGTTACCGGCATTATAGTTCTGCATATTTCCGATTATATCGACTACCGTCATGCCGCTACCGGCTACTTGTCCAAATACGGTGAAGCCGCCATTCTGGCTATCCAGTGTGGAGGCATTATCGACGGTATTGATAAACCAGGAACTGGTGGCACTGTCCGGATTTCCTGACAGCTTGGCCATGGAAATCGTGCCGCGTACATTGGAGCGGCTGTACTCGTTCACAATGGCAGTTTTTGCTGTAACCTGGCCTAGTACATTCGTGGGATAAGTATATGTCCCACCCTGAATCACAAACCCTTTCGAGTTTCGATGCACGATTGAATCGTTATAGGATCCGTCTTCAATATAGCTAAGGAAGTTGTTGACCGTAAGCGGCGCGACATCATCGAACAATTCTAATTGAAAATCCCCGACTGATGTTTGGACCAGTACTGTTACCGCTGACGTCTGCAATGGCAACATCAAAGCGCTGGACAGAATCAACAGATAACAAAATTTATGCTTAAAAATTTTTAACATTTAACTGTTTCCCTACATGAAATAGCACTGAATTGTATGGGGCCGCCATCGTAAAAAACCTAAATTTTTCCGTTTTAATCAGATCAACTTTCTGTGTGTCCAGACATTCCGATTTTTAACGCGGAGTGGCAGCAAAAGTTTACAGCTGGGTCAGGAATGTTGTGAACTTATCTGGTCGCACAGTATAAAACAATTGTATGAATGTGTCCTGTCCTGATTTGACAGCAAACATAGCAAAAAGTGCGGCAAATACAGGTTATTTACACTCATCCCAGCTTCCCGGACATACCGTAGATGACTCTGTCCAGTGGAGTATCCACCCCGCCTCGTTAATGCCTGCCCTGAACTCATCCGCTATGACCATTCCAGGTATGGCTACCAGCGTATTATCGGAATAAAGGAGCGGAACAAATTCACGATAACAAGCCGCCACTCCGTATTGCTGATACAGTTTTCGCAGTTGATGATGATGGCCTGCCAATCTGATTGTTTCGTCACCACGACGAAACCGCACAGTCAGCGTATCCGTACTCACACTTAATGCTGTATCACCTTTACTGCGTTCAGCTTTCAGCTTACCCAGAATAAGATTACATTCATTATTCAAATCCCATTTAAATTCCAACCCAGGCTCAGGAGGCGCGGGTAAGGGTGCTGTTATGAACAGGTAATCCCGGTAACGACGTAACTGCGTGCCAAACCAGCTTACACAGGGTGAGGTATCCTGACTTGCCTGAATTACACCGGAGAATATTTCTGCCAGCTGTCTGGCTGAAGGAACGGTAAAACCCTGTGTACGTATCCAGTAACGCAATACATTGGCGGCTCTCTCATTGGACAATTGGATCAATGAACTGACCCGAAGGTAGTTACCCGATCCTGTAGTACAGGTTTGCAAATCCATGGTTGCCAGTTGTTCCAGCAAGCTGGCCGCCTGGGCCTGCAGTCCGGACGCCCGATGCAGAGTCTGTGAAATAGCTGGCCACCGTTGACGAATCGCTGGCAGAATTGTATTCCGTATCAGATTCCTGTCGTATTTATCGTCCAGATTGGAATCATCTTCTATCCAGTTCAACTGATGTTGTTGTGCATATTCCTTGAGTTGATTGCGTGTGTAGGACAACAAGGGACGATAGTGCCAGCCCTGTCCAAAACCGATCTTCACAGGCATCGCCGCCAGACCAGCCGGTCCTGAACCACGGAACAGCTGGATTAACAGGGTTTCTGCCATATCGTCCTGATGATGTGCTGTCATCAACACATCCCGTGGCTCTACAAACTGTTGCAAGGCCTGATAACGCAGTTTTCTTGCCCAGGCTTCCTGGCTTTCCCCTTTCGGGGCCCGCGCGTCCAGTTCAACTTGTCTGAAGTCGATTTGCCACTGCTGACAGACAGCCTGACAATGTGCTGACCATTCTGCAGCCTGTGGATTCAATCCATGGTTTACGTGTAGCGCGAGCAATCGGGAAACACCGGAGGTTTGTCTGGTAAATTCGCGCATCAGATGCAAGAGCACATGGGAATCCAGGCCACCACTATAGGCTATCAGTAGTCGTCCTGTTTCCGGGGGGATATCCAGCCCTGTAAAAAACTTATCCAATGAGAGCAAAGCGTTCAAGGCCGTCACGCCATGCAGATTTTAACATGGGTGATTATGTATCGGTCGTGTATACACCGTAAGCACGAATCTTTTGCTGTCTTCTGGCGATCAATGCCTCGGGGGAGAGTTTCAACAATTTGGCAATTTCCTTACGTAACTGATCCTTCAAGGTCTCGGCTATTTCTATCGGATTACGGTGCGCACCACCAAGCGGTTCCTTGACGACCTGATCAACCAGACCGACTTCTTTCAATCGACCGGCGGTAATCCCCATCGCTTCTGCTGCATCCTTGGCCTTATCGGCACTTTTCCATAAGATAGAGGCACAACCTTCGGGTGAAATGACTGAATAGGTGCTGTATTCAAGTATCATAACAGTATCAGCCACACCGATTGCCAGTGCACCGCCGGAACCACCTTCCCCGATAACCGTGGCAATTATGGGGGTTTTCAGTCCAGACATCAGGCGTAAATTTCGGGCGATTGCCTCGCTCTGGCCACGCTCTTCCGCCCCTACTCCTGGATAGGCACCCGGAGTATCAATGAAAGTAAAGATAGGCATGTGAAACCGTTCTGCCAGTTCCATGATACGCATGGCTTTGCGATAACCTTCCGGTTTGGGCATGCCATAATTACGATAAATCCGATCCTGGGTACTACGCCCTTTTTGCTGCCCGATAACAACTACTGGCTCACCGTCCAGTCGGCCTATGCCAGTGATGATTGCCGGGTCATCCGCAAAACTGCGGTCTCCGTGCAGTTCCTCAAAGTCAGTAAAAATACGTTCGACATAATCCAGCGTATAGGGCCGGTTGGGATGACGAGCTACCTTGGAAATCTGCCATGACGTCAGCGATGAAAATATCGATGCCGTCAAATCTTTGCTGCGTTTTTGCAGCCGTTTGATTTCTTCACCAATATTGATATCGGAATCAGCATTAACGTATCTGAGTTCCTCTATCTTGGCTTCCAGTTCAGCAATTGGCTGTTCAAAATCAAGAAAATTCATCTGTTTCAATCTGTTTAATTATATCCGCTAATAAACTTCAATTTGGGTTTGCTGGTCAGGGCAAAATACTTGTGTACATCCCTGTAACTCACCGTAATATTTTCCTTACCCAGAAACGCCGCCAGTTCCTGCAGCAGATTATCACTGATATCTACACACCAGTCATTCCCGAGAGTCAGATTGCCTCTGGCTTCGCCGTTGGTATATTCAACCATAACCAGGCTTTTACGCCCCGGACTTGATTTTAATGTCTTTTTAATCAAATCCAGAGTCCCATTCTGCATCATCTGCCGGTCAAGTCTCAATACCAGATAAGCAGAATTTGTCCTGACATCGGCCAGGTCGACTATTTTATCTGCCTTTATTGACAAGCCTGACTCGTAATAATCATCAGCCACCGCCTCGCCGGAAATGATAACAAGCTTGTCCTTTTGCAAAACAGCGCGGTATTTTTCATATACTTCTGAATACAGGTTAACGTGTACTCTGGAGGTACGATCATCAATCCTGAGTTCTGCCATCCGTCCGCGTTGACCGGAACGGGTACGGATACTTTCAATGTAGCCAGCAATTCTGACAACACCCTGACTTATCCTGTCCAGCGAAGTTGTGGTTATCTGGGCAAGTTCAGTTTCATAACGACTGATGGGGTGTCCCTGCAGATAGAAACCCAGCGTTTCCTTCTCTGCCCTTAATCTTTCCTCTTCATCCAGCTCGCGTGCTTCTATAAATTCGGATTCCCCTCCAGCAGGATTTTCGGGGACGGAATTCAGATCCAGTCCAAACAGGTCATCCTGACCTGCACTGCTATTACTGGCAAACTGTTCAGCAAATTGCATTGCTCGACCAAGACTGGCCAGCATGACGCCGCGACCTGGACCAAGACCATCTGCTGCACCAGACTTAATCAGCGCTTCCAGTACTCGTTTATTAGCCTTGCGTGAATCGAGTCGTTTGCATAGCTCGAACAAATCACGAAAATTTCCGCCAAGCGTCCTTTCTTCAATAATATTTTCAATCGCTGCCTTGCCAGCACCTTTTATCGCACCCAGACCAAAGCGAATGGTATTACTGTCTACCACGGTAAATTTGTAGACACTTTCATTCACGGACGGCGGTAACAATTGTAATTTCATACGATTGATTTCTTCACGCAAACTGACAATCTTGTCGGTATTGTCCATATCAGAGGATAATACTGCGGCCATGAATGCGGCAGGGTAATGCGCCTTTAACCACGCGGTCTGGTATGCCAGTAAAGCGTATGCGGCAGAATGAGATTTGTTGAATCCGTATCCGGCAAACTTTTCCATTAAATCGAAAATTCCGGTAGCCTGTCTCTGATCAACCTTGTTGGCAACGGCACCGTCAACAAAAATACTTCTTTGTTCGGCCATTTCTTCAGGTTTTTTCTTGCCCATGGCACGCCTGAGCAGATCCGCCGCACCCAGGGTATAACCCGCCAGAATCTGGGCGATTTGCATCACCTGTTCCTGATACAGAATCACCCCATACGTCGGTTTAAGTACGTTCTCTAACGCAGGATGTAAATAATCAATACGCGCTTTGCCCTGTTTGCGATCGACGAAATCATCCACCATATTCATCGGCCCGGGTCGAAACAGGGCAACGATGGCAATCAAATCATCAAATGAGTCCGGATGCAGCCGTTTAATCAGCTTTTTCATACCATCAGACTCAAGCTGGAATATCGCTGTGGTATCCATACGCTGAATCAGCTTGTAGGTTTCAGGATCGTCCAGTTGAATATCGAGGATATTCAACTTTTCCGTGCTGGCCAACAGTGAGTTGATGTCCTTGACCGCCCAGTCAATGATCGTCAGTGTACGCAAGCCGAGAAAGTCAAACTTGACCAGTCCCATGGTTTCTACATCGCCCATATCCACCTGGGTAGAGGTAACGGAGGTACCCTGTTCACAGTACAGCGGCATATACTCGGTCAGTGGTTTGGGAGCTATGACGATTCCACCAGCATGTTTGCCGGCATTGCGTGAAAGTCCTTCCAGCTTTCGAGCTAAATCGATCAGTGCCTTGACATCATCTTCCTGCTTGTAGCGCTGCTTGAGCAAGGGCTCTTCTTCCAGTGCGCGCTCCAGGGTCATGTTCAGATCAAATGGCACCAGTTTGGCTATCTGATCCACAAATCCGTAGGGATGATTCAGAATTCTGCCCACATCGCGGATTACGGCCTTCGCCGCCATACGTCCAAAAGTAATAATCTGTGATACATGATCATGTCCGTATCGATTGGCTACATAGTCAATGACCTCGTCGCGTCTTTCCATGCAGAAGTCGATGTCAAAATCGGGCAGTGATATACGTTCCGGATTCAGAAACCGTTCAAACAGCAAATCATATTTAAGAGGATCCAGCTCGGTGATACCCAAAACATAGGCAACCAGCGAACCTGCACCGGAACCCCGGCCCGGTCCAACCGGTATACCCTGCTGCTTGGCCCAACTAATAAAATCAGCCACAATCAGAAAGTAACCGGAAAACCCCATGGTCTTGATCGTCTTCACCTCATGTACCAAGCGCTGATGATAAACATCAGACGGTATGTTCTGATTCACTACCGGACTGGCCGCTTTTTTTACCAGCATCCGTTCAAGCGATGCTTCTGCCTGCGCCTGTAACCAGGAATCCTGATTATGGTCAACTGGTACTGGAAAATCCGGAAGATGATAAATACCAAACTCGAACTCCAGCGTGCAACGCTGTGCAATCAACCAACTGTTCTCAATCGCTTCGGGCAAATCCGCAAACAATTCGGACATGCTGACGCTATCTTTCAGATACTGTTGTGAAGAATATTCCCGGGGACGTCGACTATCATTCAAGGTATAACCCTGCTGGATACAGACCCGGGCCTCGTGCGCGGCAAAATCATCTTCAAACAAAAACCTGACATCATTGCTCGCCACCACCGGGACATTAAACTGTTCTGCCAATCGCACAGCCCCTTCTATATACAGGTCTTCATGCTGGCGACCGGTTCGTTGTAGCTCCAGATAGTATCTGTCAGGAAACAACTGCATCCATTCCTGCAAATAGCTGATAGCCGCTGATTCGTTGCGGTTAATGAGTGCCTTGCCAATATTACCTTCACGAGCACAGGAAAGAGCAATGAGACCTTCGGTGTGATTAATCAACCAGCTGCGTTGTATGTGCGGTATTCCCTGGTGCTGTCCTTCCACATAACTGCGTGTCAGCAGACGCGTCAGATTCCGGTAACCGGTCTGATTCTGACAAAGCAGGATAATATTGGACGTATCGCGCTCAGTACCAGTCTCGAACAATCTTAATTCGGCACCAATTATTGGTTTGATTCCGCGTTTTTGCGCCTGACGGTAAAACTTGACGAGAGAAAACAGATTGCCATATTCGGTAACAGCCAATGCAACGGTCTGGCTTTCACGTGCGGCATCCATTAATAACTCTACATCCAGCAAACCATCGACCAGTGAATATTCAGTATGCAGATGCAGATGTACAAACCGGTTTTGCATGTGTATTTAATTACCCTGAGGACTGATACAGCTGGCTATATTAGCCTGTTTACCGGCGCAAAAGTTCGCCTGTGTATTGGGGTGATGCCCAGCTTTTCGAGTGCCAGTATATGTTCGCTGGTAGGATAACCCTTATGTTTGGCAAATCCATATCCTGGATAGACGCTGTCCAGCATGAGCATTTCATCATCTCTGGCAACCTTGGCCAGAATAGATGCTGCGCTGATGACAGCCACCGTCTGGTCTCCGCGAACTACCGCCTCAACAGAATAGCGTAGCAGCGGACACTGGTTGCCATCTACCATGACATGATCCGGTGCTATACCCAGACTTTCAATAGCCAGTTTCATTGCCAATAAGCTCGCCTGCAATATGTTCAGGCGATCAATTTTTTCATGATCGACCCTGCCTATGGCCCAGGCCAGGGATTTCTCACGAATCTCAATCGCTAGCGATTCGCGCTTCCTTGCAGACAATTTCTTTGAATCTGCCAGACCGGAAATAGGCTTGGTGGAATCCAGAATAACTGCAGCAGCAATTACGGGACCAGCAAGTGGTCCCCGACCGGCTTCATCGACTCCGGCAATAAGTACCGATTCCCTGATTGTAGTTGCCAATGTGCTCATTTGATTCCCGGTAAGGATAATATAGCATCAGCAGCAGTGGCACCCGCATTCAGCTTGATAGAATTGCGAATCAGACTGTATTCGCGCATTAATTCGGCATTGTCATCACTACTTGCCAGCAGGCGTAATAACTCATCGCCCATCTTCCCGGGCTGACTATGCTGCTGTAAAAATTCCGGAACCAGCAACTTACCGGCCAACAGGTTCGGCAGAGCAGCAAACTTCACCGTAACCAGTGCCCGGATGATGAAATAGCTAAGCCAGTGCAGCCGGTAAGCGACTACCATGGGTAAATCAAACAGCATCGCTTCCAGACTGATCGTGCCAGATGTCAGCAAGGCTACATCCGCTGCAGCCAGCACATCGTACGCACGATCTTGATATACGTGCAATTGAAACCGTTCACTTGCCCCGCTTATTCCTGCCGCCGTTGTTTCCACACGCTTTCGTGCTGCTTCATCAAGCACACTGGTAATAAATATTAAATCATCACGCCGGGAATGACACCAACGGGCAGTTTGCAGATGAATATTCAACATCCTGTCCAGCTCTGACTTGCGACTGCCGGGCATAAGTGCAATTACCTTACCACCGACAGGTAATCCCAGTTTGCTTCTTGCATCAGCCTTGTCGTTGTCCGGATTGATTCGATCGGCGAGTGGGTGACCAACCAGACAAACGGGTATCTGGTGTTGCTGGTATATCTTTTTTTCAAAGGGAAACAGAACCAGCATCAGATCTACTGCCTGTTTAATCTTGTGTATCCGGTATTGACGCCATGCCCAGACAGAGGGGCTGACATAATGGACAGTTTTTATCCCTTGCGCATGCAAGGACGATTCAAGACCCAGATTAAAATCCGGGGCATCTACACCGATAAAAACATCGGGCGGCGTAGTTTTAAAATGCTTTAACAATTTATTCCGGATACCCACAAGTTCAAAATATCTGCCAGCGACCTCAACCAGTCCCATTACCGCCAGCTTTTCCATCGGAAACAGAATACTGCAACCTGCGGCCTGCATTTGTGGCCCACCAATTCCCTCAATCAGTACATCAGGCAAGCGCAGACGGAGTTCCCTGATCAAGTCTGCAGCGAGATAGTCTCCAGATGGTTCACCCGCGACTATACCTATTCGTAACATAATGTACGGCTCTCGCGGGTCAAGGAATAAATTTAAACAAACGAATTGATAAAACCAAGATGGTCAGACTATAACTGCTTGCGCTCCAATCACTCCTCACCCCTCACTCCTCACCCCTCACGTTCAGTTCAACGTACAATACCGCGCTCGGATACCTTGATAAAATCGGCAAACTGTTCCACGTCTGTCGACAACATGGCAAGACTGTCCAGTTTTTCAATAGCGTCTTTCAATAACAGCCCATCGCGATAAACTATCCTGTAGGCTTTGCGTAGCAGTTCAATCCTGTCCTGTTCCATGCCATGGCGCTTCAGACCTTCCCGATTCAGGCCGTTTGGTTTGGCTGTATTACCGGCTACCAGTAGATAAGGAGGTACATCCTTTACTATAACCGAGGCAATGGCAGAAAAACTGTGACTACCAATTCGACAGAACTGATGCACACCTGTGAATCCGCCCAGAATCACATTGTCATCAATCAGTACATGGCCTGCCAACGTTGTATTATTGGCAAAGGTGTTGGTATTACCGATGTGACAATCATGTGCAATGTGTACATAGGCCATGATCCAGTTATTATTCCCCAGACGGGTTAATCCACCGCCGGATGCCGTACCCCTGTTTATTGAGCAAAACTCGCGGATAGTGTTGTCATCACCAATTTGCAGTTCAGACTGCACATCATTCTGAAACTTCTTGTCCTGTGGATCTTCACCAATGGAACAGTGATGATAAATTCTATTGTTGCTACCAATCCGTGTCGGTCCGCTGATAATCACATGTGAACCGATGCGGCTACCCTCACCAATCTCGACATTTTTTCCAACAACAGAATAGGGCCCAATCCAGACATTGTTTCCAATCCTGGCTTCGGGATGGATTATTGCTGTGGTATCAATCAAGAATCCGTTTCCGCAACAGTCGTTAACAGGTCAGAATTTGCTACAATCTTGCCATCTACACTGGCGGTAGCGGAAAACTTCCATATATTTCGACGCACAGTTACAAATTTGACTTCCAGAATAAGCTGATCACCCGGTTCTACTGTTTTACGAAAACGGGCCTTGTCCACTCCGACCAGATAATACAGGGTGTCATCCAGCTCATCCCGACGCGACTCAGCACCTGAAATTACACCCAGTATGGCCGCCGCCTGTGCCATGGCTTCAATGATTAATACTCCGGGCATTAATGGGCGTTGTGGAAAATGTCCCAGAAAAAATGGTTCGTTAACCGTTACATTTTTCAGTGCAACAATCGATTCGCCAGGGACACAACTGACGATTTTATCCAGCAACAAAAAAGGATAACGGTGTGGCAGGTAGTTCTTGATCTGGGTGGTATTCAACAATGTCATAGTGGTTCCAGGGTAAAAATTAGGTTTCTTTTTTCAGCTTGTTTTCCAGGACTGCTACACGCCTTGCAAGTTCGTCCAAATGTCTGAAACGCGCTGTGTTTTTACGCCAGGTCATGATATCAGATACAACCATAGCTCCCGAATAGGTGCCAGCCTGGGTTATGGATCTGGACACGCCGGATAGTCCGGTAATTATAACATCATCCGCGATTTCAATATGACCGGAAATGGCAGAAGCTCCACCTATCATGCATCGTTTTCCTATCGTGACACTGCCGGCAACTCCGGCACAGCCAGCAATCGCTGTGTGGGCACCAATGACACAGTTATGTCCTATCTGGACCTGATTATCAATTTTCACACCTTCTTCAATAATCGTATCGCCCAGCGCACCTCTGTCTACCGTAGAGTTTGCACCGATTTCAACATCATCGTTGATAATGACACTACCCAATTGGGGTAATTTCAGCCACTGTCCATTTTCATTGGCCATCCCAAAACCATCCGCACCGATTACTACCCCAGGATGCAGAAGTACCCTTTCACCAACACGAACCCCATGACAGAGTGTCACGTTGGCTACCAGTCGGGTATTTTTGCCAATAACTACATTTTGCTCCAGTACGCAGCCTGGACCGATATACACGTTTTCTTCAATGATAACGCCGGCACCAATGGCAACATGTGCAGAGATGCAGACTGAAGCATGAATTAAAGCTGAGTTACTGATACTGGCCGAGGGGGCAATACCGGATTGGTATGCTGGTTCCGGATAAAGAAAACGTACTGCTTTTACAAACCCCAGGTAGGGATCCTTTACGATGAGCGCATTGACAGGACAATGTTGCAGATCTTCCCGGGCCAGTACTACGGCACCTGCCCGGGTCGTTCTCAGATATTCAGAATATTGACGGTTGGCCAGAAAACTTATCTGATCCGGTAATGCATTTTTCAGTGTTCCGGCACCGGAAATCCCGTATGCCGGATCACCTACTATTTCTGCATTAATTACTTCAGCGATGTCCCCCAGTCTAGATAACATACATGGAGTACGCGCCCTGCAAGCAAAGCTTCCGCTTATTTTGCTGCAGTCTTGTTGAGATGCTGTAAAACCAGATCAGTCATGTCAATCTTTGGACTGGCGAAAATCACACCATCGCTCAGCACCAGATCAAAATTGTTCTCTTTGGCTACGGCCTGAATGGCACTGACAATTTCGTTCTGGATTTTTGCCATTTCCTCATTTCTGCGGAAATTCAGGTCTTCACGGAATTCATCATCTTCACGCTTAAGGTCACGGCGTTTATTGACAATATCGCGCTCCAGAGTTTTGCGCTCTGCCTCGCTCATTACAGCACCATCCTTGTTGAACTTGTCTTCCTGTGCAGACAGTGCTTTCTGTTCAGCTAACAGTTGTTTGCTGCGCGGGGAAAATTCATTTTCAATCATGACACTGGTCTTTCTTGCCTGGGGGGATTGCTCCAGAATTTTATTCGCATTAACCACGCCAATCTTGTAGTCCTCTGCATAGACACTCACACCAAAACCACTCAACAGGATTGCCGCAGTGATGATAGTCAAGAAACGATTAAATCTTTTCAATTTCATACTCCAATAATATATATGTAAGGTTAAAAACTTGTGCCGATATTAAACTGGAACTGTTCCGTATCATCACCGGGCTGATTATTGAACGGCGTGGAAATACTGAAACTCATCACTCCCAGTGGTGATATCCACACGGCCCCAAGGCCAGCTGAATATCGTAATTCACCAATGTCTAATTGATTATCATCGCTACAGATAGGACTATTGTCAATACTCGTTACTATACCACCTATGCTCAGCGGACTACCCAATTCAGTTATACTCGGTTCTAAGGTAGTAACCGTCAGGTTTCTCCTCGCATTTCCAGTACAAAACACGTTTCCAGCGTCAGTAAAGGCTGAAAACCGGAATGAATCAAACTGCTCCAGAAACGGGATGGGGATAATAACTTCAGCACCTGTAACGACCTTGACATTTCCGCCAATCGGGCGACCAAAGTTATCCTTGGGACCGAGTGCGTTCTGGGTGTATCCCCTGACTGAACGTGGACCGCCGGCATAATAATTCTCGAAAAATGGCAACACATCCGTCCCACCATACGCATCGCCATATCCTAGATCACCCTTCAATGCGAAAATAAATCCCTTGCCAATCGGCTGGAACCACTGCGCACGATAGGACAGTTTGTAAAACTCGAGTGAGTTACCGAATGTGGGTACGGCAATTTCGCCCAGAATCTGGTGGTACAAACCCTGATTAGGGAGGATCAATTCATCACGCGTATCGTAGGCAAACCCGACACTGAGACGAATTACGTCAAACTGACTGCCTTCCTTGTTGATAAAATCCTGTACCTGATCAGCATAAAAACCGTCTTCAGACAGCTTGGTATTTTCATAGCCTATGGCTGTACTGATTGAATTATATTCTGAAATCGGTAACCCAAAGTTCACGCTGCCACCCAGCACCGTACTATCGTAAGCGGTGATATTTGCATCCAGACCCTGGGTTTCCTGATAACTGAAATTATAACCACGACTGATACCATCATCGGTAAAATACGGGTTCAGGTATCCGAGCGACAGTGAACGGTTATAACTGCTGTTATTAAAGGCAAGTGACACCCTGTTTCCAGATCCAAACAGATTGTTCTGAGAAATACTGGTAGATATCACCAGACCTTCAATCTGTGAGTATCCCAATCCGGCTGTAAAGTTACCAAACGGCTGTTCTTCTACCGTGTATTCCACATCAACCTGATCAGCCGAGCCTGGTACCGTCGGGGTCTCTACATTCACTTCCTTGAAATACCCTAATCTTTGCAGGCGCACCTTGCCGCGCTCAACCTGGGGGGTGGAAATCCAGCCACCTTCTACCTGACGCATTTCACGTCGCAGCACTTCATCCCTGGTCCGGATATTACCGATAAAATCAATGTGTCTGACATACACACGTTTGCCCGGGTCTATGAAAAATGTAACCATAACTGTCTTGTTATCATCATCGACATCAGGCACACCATTCACGTTGGCAAAGGAGTAACCTTCTGCGCCCATCTTATCGGTAATACGTTTACTGGTGTCATTTAACTCCTTGCGGGAAAACAAGGCGCCTTTCCTGACTGAAACCAAATCAAACAAATCCTGATCCGGGACTATTAACTCACCAGCCAGTTTTACTCCGCTGATTGTATACAAATCGCCTTCTGTCACATTGATGGTGATATAGATATCCTGCTTGTCTGGTGTAATCGTTACCTGGGTAGAATCGATATTGAAATTGATATACCCCTGGTCCTGGTAGAACGACTGGAGTTTTTCCAGATCACCTGACAGTTTCTGACGTGAATACTGGTCATTTTTACTGAAAAACGACATCAGCGTCGAGGCACTCAGTTCGAACTCATCCAGTAGCGTCTCTTCTGAATAGACTGAATTGCCAACGATGTTAATCTGCCTGATTTTGGCTGCATCACCTTCTGATATCTTGACAGAGATGCCGACGCGATTATTTGGCAAGGAATCAACCTTGGATTTGATATTGACGCCGTACTTACCATTGGAAAAGTATTGGCGCTGCAATTCCCTTTCCAGCTTTTCCAGTTGTGACTGATCAAATACCTGGCCTTCAGTAAAACCGACATCCTTTAGACCTTTCATCAAATTTTCAGTGGTGATGTCCTTGTTTCCATCAATTTCGAGCTTGCCAATGGTTGGCCGTTCCTTGATAAGGACTACAAGCACCTTGCCTTCACGCTGAAACACGACATCATCAAAGAAGCCGGTCTTGAACAGATCCCTTAATGATTCGGCAGAAATCTTGTTATTGAATTTATCACCGATTTTGACAGGAAGATAATTGAAGATCGTACCGGCGGTCAGACGTTGCAGTCCTTCAATTCGTATATCCTCAATGGTGAATTCTTCTACCGCCCATACAGTTGAAAAATTAACAATCAACAACAATAACAATATTTTTTTTATAATAGATTTCATCAAGTGAGTATCACAAGCAAGGAATTCAACGTGGTTTAAATGTCAGTTTTTCGGGTTATCCAACTACGCGCAGTATATCGTTATAAAATGCCAGTACCATCATACCGAGCAATAATACCAGACCCAGCTGCTGACCGATAACCTGAAATGTTTCCGATACCGGACTGCCTTTTATCGCTTCAATCAGATAATACAGTATATGACCGCCATCAAGTAATGGTACCGGCAGTAGATTCAGCACTCCCAGACTGACGCTGACAAGCGCCAGAAACCCGAGAAACGCCACTATACCAAGATTTGCCGTATCACCGGCATATTTTGCAATGGTCACCGGACCACTCAGATTCTTGACCGAGGCCTCGCCTACGATCATTTTCCCGAGGATTTGTAAGGTCATCATCGCCATTTCGTAGGTACGATCAACTGCTTTTAGCAACGCCGGTACGAGAGGATATCTCTCCAGCGTATACAGCGATTCGTCCGGTAAATACCGGTTATCAAATGCCGCACCGATTCGACCAACCACCTCACCCGTTTCCAGTTTGGTCGCTTCCGGGGTCAAGGTTACCGATAGCTGCACGCCATTGCGTATGTACTCTACCCTGATAGGCACGCCTGCGTGTGCATGAATATATTGAACCCATTCCACCCAGGATTTCATCTGTTTACCATCGGTGGCCGTTACCAAATCACCACGAGCCAGACCGGCCTGGGCGGCTGAACCTGAAGGGGTCACCTCACCAATCTGGGCAGGCAGCACTGGCACATCCGGGGTTATCCCCAGTTGCTCCAGCAGGCGACCACTGGCCATTTCATCAATGCTGACTTTTGACATATCAATGGTTATTGATTGTTCCTGAGCATTCCTGTTTCTCACCAGATAGACCACCTGCCCTCCATTGACAACCCGGGATACCGTCATATCTATCACCGAGAGCCAGGTCGGTGTGCTCTTCCCATCAATGCTGATAATCTGCTGGCCACTGGTAAAGCCGGCGTGCATGGCAATCGAATCTTGTGCCACTTCACCGATCATCGATTTCAGCCCGGTCACACCAATCAAAAATGTCAGCCAGTACGCCAGAATGGCAAATATGAGATTAAATGCCGGACCTGCTGCAACCACAGCCAGACGCTGAATCAAGGGACGGGTATTGAATGCAAACTGCTTTTCCGTTTCAGGCACATAACCTTCGCGCTCATCCAGCATCTTTACATAACCACCAATCGGTAACGCTGCCAGCACAAATTCGGTTTCATCTGCCGCAAACTCACGTTGCACCAGTAATTTGCGCCAATTGGCTGGATTCCATGGTGAATGGGTAAAGCCGAAATGCCAGTACGGCACGTTAAAATCAAAACGCCAGAATGGTTTGCCAAAGCCGACTGAGAATCTGAGAATTTTTACCTTGCACTGTCGGGCCACCCAATAATGTCCGAATTCGTGGAAGGTAATCAGAATTCCCAAAGCAAAGATAAATGCTACCAGGGATTGGATAAAATCTAGCATGCCACACGTTCCTCAATATACTGTGTTGAATACATTCTGGCACTCAAGTCAGCCTCCAGTATTGCCTCCAGGTTGTTTGCTGCAACCGTTTTCAGGTCAGCCAGCGCATTTTCAACAATCCTGGCTATCTCGGTAAACTGTATACGCCCATCGAGAAATGCAGAAACGGCCACTTCATTAGCCGCATTCAAAATTGTTGTTGCCGTTCCACCTGTCTTCATGGCCTCAGTGGCCAGCTGTAAACAGGGAAACCGTTTTAAATCTACCTGCTCAAAATCCAGACGGGCTGTTGCAATCAAATCCAGCGGCTTAACTCCCGACGCTATTCTTTCAGGCCAGGCCAATGCATGCGCAATCGGAACACGCATATCCGGATTACCCAGTTGTGCCAGTACCGAGCCATCTGCATACTCAACCAGCGAATGAATCACGCTCTGGGGATGCAGCACTACCTGAATCTGATCCGGAGCAGCATTAAACAACCAGCCAGCCTCTATCACTTCCAGCCCCTTGTTCATCATGGTCGCCGAATCGACCGATATTTTCCTGCCCATAGCCCAGTTCGGATGCAAACAGGCCTGTTCCGGAGTCACTGTATGCAACTGCTCCAGCGCCGTTGTTCTGAACGGGCCACCCGAGGCTGTCAGCACAATTCGGGTCACACCTGACTGACTCAACCCGCGCACAAATCCAGCAGGCATACACTGAAACAACGCATTATGCTCACTGTCTATTGGCAACAATTGTGCATGATTGGCACTGACCGCATCCATAAACAGCTTACCTGACATCACCAATGATTCCTTATTTGCCAGTAAAATACGCTTGCCGGCCTGTGCGGCGGCCAGGGTTGAAAGCAACCCGGCTGCTCCCACGATGGCCGCCATAACATAGTCAGATTCAGGAAGACTGGCAACCTGGATCAAGCCCTGTTGACCGCCCAGCACTTCCACATCCGGTGCCTGATTAGACAGGGCAGAACGTAATATATCCGCAGATTTTTCATCTGCCATGACCGCATAACGTGGATGCCACTGAAGACACTGGCGCAGTATCTGCTCTACACAGGTATTTGCCGTGATTGCTATCAGCTGATATTTGTCCTGGTGTCGCGACAATACGTCCAGCGTACTTTGGCCGATGCTGCCAGTGGATCCCAGGATGGTAATACCTTTCATATCAGGTACCTGGATAACCAGTAGCCCGCGTAAAATACCGGGCCTGCTGCGGTCAGACTATCAATCCGATCCAGTACACCGCCATGTCCAGGCAACAGTTTGCCGCTGTCCTTTAAATTTGCAGCACGTTTCATCAGACTTTCGAACAAATCGCCAATAATCGACACAGGCACTGCTAATAGTCCTAGTACAATAAACATAATAACTTCATATTGCTGAACACGATTTATCATAATAAATCCCAATGTCATCACCAGGCTTGCTATTAGCGCACCGTATACCCCTTCCCAGGTTTTTCCCGGACTGATTCGATTGGCCAGCGTATGTTTTCCCCAGGCACGTCCGCTGAAATAGGCGGCGATATCAGCTGTCCAGATTATCAGTAATAACAGTAACAGACGCGATCGACCCTCAGTGGTTCCATTATCTTGTAACAGAATCAGACTTAACCAGGCAGGCACCAGAACTACTAATCCAATTATGGCCTTGATAACTTTTGAGACATGAAATACAAACCATTGCCGCTGGGTACCCAGCAATAACAACGCTGCCATCAGCCACCAGCAGACGGATATTAGAATAATCACCGGTATCCACTCGGCCTGACGGAAAATAAAACAGATATAGAGTAGTAATACGATGCACGACACATACAGGACTTGACCGGTTGAGGATTCAATGCCGGCAATTTTGCACCATTCCCAGGCACCCAAAACCACAACCAGTCCAACTACCGCTGTTAACCAGAGGCTATTGGCAACCAGTACCAGATACAGTACCAGTGGAACCAGTAGTACAGCCGTCAATATTCTTTGTTTGAGCACGCAGGCCTACTGTCCAACTTGCTCACTGGTACGCCCGAATCGGCGTTGTCTGTTTTCAAACCAGGACAATGCCGTATCCAGAGCCGTATCATCAAAATCCGGCCATAACAGATCCGTAAAGTAAAGTTCTGAATAGGCGCAATGCCAGAGCAGATAGTTACTAATGCGCTGCTCACCGCCGGTTCTGATTAATAAGTCCGGTTCGGGTATACCGGGAAAGGCGAGATATTGACTCATCAGGTTTTCATCTATCTCCGCGGACTGTAACTGCCCCTGCCGCACTGCTTCGGCAATCTGCTGACATGCCCGGGTAATTTCCCACCGGCCACCGTAATTAGCGGCAATGACCAGTTTTAAACCGGTATTAGTTTCAGTCTTCGACTCAGATGATGAAATCAGCTTGATAAGTTTGTCCGGAAAGCCTTCACGATTTCCAATAAAAGTCAGTCTGACGTTGTTCCTGTGCAGATCATCGACTTCGCTGCGCAAGGCCGTCAGGAATAGCTCCATAAGCAAATCGACTTCATGGCGGGGACGAGACCAGTTTTCACTACTGAAGGCAAATACAGTCAGCACCTTGATTTCACGACGAATACAATGCTGGACAGTGGATCGCAGGGTGGTTACCCCCGCTTTGTGACCGGCACCACGTGGCAAGCTCCGTTGCTGTGCCCACCTGCCATTACCATCCATAATAATGGCAACATGTTGCGGAACCTTTTGAAACTTGTTCATCGACAATACCTGATTCACAAAAGGCCCGGAAGTAATTCCTGAGCGCTGGCCCAGCCCGGCAAACCGGACTAGATTTCCATTAACTCGCTTTCCTTGGCGGCGAGTAATTTCTCAACTTCCTCAATATGTGAGTTGGTCAATTTTTGTACCCGTTCCTCGGCTCGTCGTTCATCATCTTCGGTAATTTCTTTCTTCTTCACCAGTTCCTTCAGATGCATATTGGCATCACGACGTACACCACGTATGGCTACGCGTCCCTTTTCTGCTTCTGACTTGACCAGTTTGATCAGATCCTTGCGACGATCCTCGGTCAATGATGGCAATGGCACTTTCAGAGTGTCGCCGACATTGATCGGATTTAATCCCAGTTCAGAACTGCGTATCGCCTTGTCAACAGCGGCAAGCGCACTCTTGTCCCAGACAGTAACATTTAACGTACGTGCATCCAGTATGTTGACATTGGCCACCTGATTGAGCGGCACATCCGAGCCATAATAGGAAACCTGAATCTGGTCGAGCAAGCTGGGATGTGCCCTGCCAGAGCGAATCTTGGAAAACTCATGCTTGATGCTTTCCAGCGTTTTTTTCATACGCTGTTCTGTGTCACGAATAATATTATCCGTCATCCGCGTTCTCCGTTCAGTATCAGTTCAGTATCAGTTCAGTATTAGTGCAGGCCTGCGAGCTTCCGGACAAATCAGCAAACCAGCGTGCCTTCGTCCAGACCTCTTGCAACCCGCATTAATGTACCCGGTTTCATCATATCAAGTACACGTAAAGGCATGCTGTTTTCACGACAAAGTACGACTGCAGTGGTATCCATAACGCCGAGTTTACGTTCGATTACTTCGTCATAGCCCAGTTGCTGGTAACGCACGGCTGATTTGTCACGAACCGGGTCAGCTGAATAGACACCATCAACCTTGGTTGCCTTAATCAACAGATTTGCATTAATTTCCACGGCTCGCAAACTGGCAGCGGTGTCTGTAGTAAAAAATGGATTACCGGTACCAGCAGCAAAAATAACGATACGGCCTTTCTCAAGATGTCGGATGGCACGTCGGCGTATGTAGTCTTCACAAATCTGGTTGATTTTAATTGCAGACATCACCCTGGCATACATGCCCAGCTGTTCCAGGGCGTCTTGTAGTGCGAGTGAATTAATTATAGTGGCTAGCATGCCCATGTGGTCAGCGGTAACCCGGTCTATGCCGGAAGCTGCCAGGCCTGATCCACGGAAGTAGTTACCGGCACCGATTACTATGGCAAGTTCTGCACCGGCATCGCTGAGTTCCTTGATTTCACCGGCGATTCTTTTGAGTATCAACGGATCGATCCCGGATTGGGTATCACCCATTAATGCTTCACCGCTGAGTTTAAGCAGGATACGTTTAAACCTGATTTCTACCTGGGTATCAGACAATGTTTTGTCCTGCCTTTAGTATCTTGTTTGGAACTATTTGATCAGGCTCCTTTCGCCTGGGCCATCACTTCTTCAACAAAATTATCGGTTTTCTTTTCCAGACCTTCACCCACTTCATAACGTATAAAACTGTTAACCGTAGCATTGCTGGACTTGAGCAGTTTTTCAATGGTGGTATCCGGATCCTTGACGAAGGGCTGTCCCAGCAGGGTAATTTCCTTGAGAAACTTGCTGATCCTGCCACTGACCATTTTTTCGATTATTTCAGCTGGCTTGCCGCTTTCCTGGGCCTGACTGATAAATACAGCCTTTTCCTGATCCAGTAACTGCTGGGGTACTTCACTGGCATTGATACAGACCGGCTTGCTTGCTGCAATATGCATGGCAATGTCCCTGGCCAGTTCTTCACTACCGCCACTCAGATCTACCAGTACACCGATACGCACACCATGCAAGTAGGTACCTGCCACACCTTTGTGTTGCTGCAGCACGAAACGTCTGATGGAAATGTTTTCGCCAATTTTAGCCACGAGTTCGGTTCTCGCTTCTTCAACCGTTTGACCGGATGAACCAGACAATGGCATGGTGTTTAATGCCTCGATCGAAGCCGGTTTACCAGACAATATTGTTTCCGCTACACCATTGGCAAAACGGGTGAAGTTTTCATCCTTACCAACAAAGTCAGTTTCACAGTTAACTTCCAATACAACGGAATGACCTGATTTGGCTACATCCTGACGCAGAATAATCTGTCCTTCTGCAGCAATACGCCCGGCCTTCTTTGCCGCCTTGGCAATTCCGGACTTACGCATGTTTTCGATCGCGACTTCGATATCGCCCTGGGCCTCTTCCAGTGCCTTTTTACAGTCCATCATACCGGCACCGGTACGTTCCCTCAGTTCCTTCACTATCGCTGCTGTGATTTGCATGTTAAAAACTCTCTGTACTATTTATATCTGGCGATACGACACTGACCAGCTTATTTCCGGGTTGTTTTCTTGGTAACCGTCTTTTTCTTGGCAACCTTCTTTTTCGCGTCAGAATCATCACCACCTTCTACTACCGGGGCAACGACTGCCGTTACTGGTTCAGTACCAACCGATTCTTTTTTTCGCGTAACTTTCTTTTTCGTCTGGATTCGCGCTTTCTTTGTATCGGCATCAACTACTGGTGCGCCAGCTTCATCCAGTTCAACAAAATCATCAGCCGCACCACTGCCGCCAAGATGTGAAACGGCACCACGGCCATCAATCACGGCATCGGCTAAGTATTTGGCATATAATCTGATGGCACGAATAGCATCATCATTTCCCGGTACCACATAGTCGATACCCTGGGGATCATTATTACTGTCGACGATACCAATGACCGGGATACCCAGCTTGGCCGCTTCACTGACAGCAATGTCTTCATAACCTACATCGATAATAAAGATAGCATCTGGAATTCCCGGCATATCCTTGATTCCGAACAGATTACTTTTCAGTTTATCCAGTTCGCGTCTGAGCAGTAGCGCTTCCTTTTTACTGATTTTTTCCATGCTACCGTCTGTTTCCATCGCCTCAAGATCCTTCAGGCGATTGATAGACTGTTTGACAGTCTTGAAATTGGTCAATAAACCACCTAACCAGCGGCGATTAATATAAGGCATGTTACAACGCACAGCCTCTTCCTGAATGATCTTCTGCGCAGCACGTTTGGTACCTACAAACAGGATATTGCCGCGTTTACTGGCAACCTTGCTGGCGAAATTCAATGCATCTGAAAACAGCGGTAATGATTTTTCCAGATTGATGATGTGTATTTTGTTTCGTTGGCCATAAAGATACTGGCCCATTTTCGGGTTCCAGAAGCGAGTCTGGTGACCAAAATGGACACCGGCTTCCAGCATTTCACGCATGGTGACTGCAGACATGTTATTTCTCCTTTGGGGTTAAGCCTCCGCACATCCCGAATATCGACCCTGAAGATTTCTCTCCTGGCACCCCGTATACGGTTTTTGATGCGCGTGTGTTGTAAGATTGCTTATTTAGCGGGCGCTTTATACCATAGACCGGGCTCGGCAACAAATCTTTCTCTAATCACGGTACCCAGGAATATATGCCTATAACCATAAAAACCCCGGAAGAAGTGGCAAAAATGCGGACAGCAGGACGACTGGCGGCCGAAGTGCTCGAAATGATAGGTCCGCATGTAATACCAGGCATCACGACCAATGAATTGAACGATATCTGCCATCATTACATTATAAACCAGCAGCAGGCCATACCCGCACCGTTGAATTACCATGGCTTTCCCAAGTCAATCTGCACTTCAATCAATCATGTGGTTTGCCATGGCATACCTAGCCCCAAAAAGCTGAAAGACGGTGATATTGTCAATATTGATATTACCGTCATCAAGGATGGGTTTCATGGCGATACCAGCAAAATGTTTCTGGTTGGCAATGCCAGCATCCGCGCCAAACGCCTGGTCGATATTACCTATGAATGCATGAGTCTGGGTATCAAAATGGTCAGGCCCGGAATACATCTCGGTGATATCGGTCATGCCATACAGAAACATGCTGAACAGGCAAGCTATGGTGTGGTTCGTGAATATTGCGGTCACGGGATAGGTCGTGAATTTCATGAAGACCCACAGGTATTACATTATGGTTCTCCTGGTACCGGCATGGTGCTGAAGCAGGGAATGACCATCACTATTGAACCTATGATCAATGCAGGCGGTCGCCATGTAAAACTGTTATCGGACCAGTGGACTGTCGTCACCAAGGACAGGGGGTTATCTGCACAGTGGGAACATACCATCCTGGTAACCCACGATGGTTACGAAGTTCTGACTCGACGTCATGACGAGCAGTTCTGATCCATGCGGGAGAATGAAAACATGAATCCGGAACTGTTCAACCCCGAACTGTTTGACAAGGCCCTGCAGGATGACCCGGCTGCACTCAAGACCTTCAAACAAACCCTGAAACAAGGTAATCAGTATCTGATAACCCTGTTTGAACAAGGAGAACCCATCGGCACATTGGTGCACCAACGTGCCTGGTTTATTGATCAGCTTTTGTTACGGGCATGGGATCTGAAAATCAATTTGCAAAAACTTTCCCTGATCGCTGTCGGCGGCTACGGACGTGGAGAGTTACATCCCTCATCCGATATTGATTTGATGGTCCTGTTGCCCTCGCGTATCAATGCAGACATCAAGACACGTATTGAGGATTTCCTGCGTTTCCTGTGGGACATCGGTCTTGAGGTTGGGCACAGTGTAAGGACAATCCGGGAATGTGTAAAAGAAGCCGGCGCTGACATTACCGTTGCTACCAATCTGATGGAATCGCGATTGCTGACGGGACCAGAAGCGCTTTACAGCGAAATGAAAGTGGCTACCGGCCCGAAAAAAATCTGGCCCACACGAAAATTTTTCGAATCCAAATGGAACGAACAAATCAACCGCCATCAACGCTTTAATGATACAGACCACAATCTCGAACCCAATATCAAGGAAGGCCCTGGCGGTTTACGTGATATCCAGATGATAGGCTGGGTGGCCAAACGCCACTTCAATGCGCGCACACTTGAAGAACTGATCGAACATGGATTTCTGACTCAGGAAGAATTCCAGGTTCTTGATCAGGGTAATGCATTTTTGTCACGCATCCGGTTTGCATTGCATATTCTCAGTGGTCGCCGGGAAGACAGGCTGTTATTTGATTTTCAGCGCAAGGTGGCCGAAAAATTTGGTTACCACTCTGAAGATAATAGCGCCATAGAAAAATTCATGAAGCTGTATTACCACACTACTTCGGAATTATCGCGATTGAATGAAATGCTGCTACAGCATTTTCAGGAAGCAATCATTTATGCCACTCGCAAGGAAAAGATTACCGAGATAAACAAACGATTCCAGATCCGTAATAATGTGATCGAGGCCCGTAACAAGAATATTTTAAGGAACTATCCCTTTGCCATGCTTGAACTGTTTTTGCTCAAGCAACAAAACCCAAAAATAATCGGGGTCAGAGCCAGCACCATCAGATTGATTCGTGAATCCCTGCATCTGATTGACGATAATTATCGCAAGGACATACGCAACCGCAGTCTGTTCATGGAGATTATTCGTCAATCACGTCTGATTGGTCATGAACTGCGCCGTATGCATCGTTATGGTGTGCTTGCAGCCTATATGCCGGAATTTGCGGATATTGAAGGCCTGATGCAGTTTGATTTATTCCATGCCTACACTGTCGATGAACATATCCTGTTTGTCGTGCAATATATGCGTTTCTTTACCATGGATCAGTACCGCGACAGATTTCCTTTTGCCCACACACTGATGCAATCGATTCCCAAACAGGAACTGTTATACCTTGCCGGAATATTTCATGATATCGCCAAGGGGCGTGGCGGTGATCATTCTGAACTCGGCAGACAAGACACGCTCACCTTCTGCCGTAACCATCAGATCAGCGAATTTGATTCAAGACTGGTAGCCTGGTTGGTAAAAAATCATCTATTGATGTCTATGACAACCCAGCGTGAAGACATCAGTGATCCGGACGTCATTAACCGTTTCGCGACCAGAGTCGGTGATGAAATGCATCTGAATTACCTTTATTTACTGACTGTGGCCGACATCAACGGCACCAATCCAAAATTATGGAACAGCTGGAAAGCCGCGTTGATGATAGACCTGTATAAAAATACGCAAATGGCACTGCGCCGTGGACTTGGCAACCCTATAGACAAGGAAGAACGTATCAAGGAAATTCGATCGCAAACCATCCAGCTACTGGATAACAGCATTGAATCCGAATCCAGACTGAATGAAATCTGGTCGCAACTGGGTGATGACTATTTTATACAGCACTCCCCGGATGAAATTGCCTGGCACACCCGGGCGATTGCCAAAGCGACAGACAAGAGCCTGCCACTGATCCTGATTCGGGAAATGACTGATCGAGGTGCCAGCGAAATTTTTATCTATATGCAGGATCATGATCACATCTTTTCCCGCGCGACCAAAACGCTGGATTTACTCAATCTGAATATTATGGACGCGAGAATCATCACGTCTGCCAACGGCTATACGCTGGACACCTTTATCGTCCTGGAAGAAAACGGCGAGAATATCAGTGGCCGGGATCGCAAGAAGGAAATTCAGAGCCTGTTGCACACAAACCTGAGTGTGTTTGATCAACCGATTAAATCGGTCTCCCGCATCAAATCACGAAAACTGAAAAATTTTCCGATTCCAACCCGGGTCAGTTTTTCCCAGGATGACAAGAATGGCAGAACCATCATGGAGGTGACTGCAACTGATCGCGCCGGATTTCTGTCCGCAATCGGTTCAGCACTGGAACAGTGCGACACCCGTTTGCAAAGCGCTAAAATTGCAACTTATGGTGAACGTATCGAGGACATATTTTTTATTACCGATCAGCACAACCAGAAAATCATGGATGAAGCCAGACATGAAACCCTGCGTAATGCGATTATTGAATCAGTGAAACAGTAATCACTTGTCGTGATGGCCATACCTGCTCCCGCTACAGAACAGGAACTGTTGGAAAGAGTCGGGTTACTCGCTGGCAAGACTATCGGCCGTGTTGCGGCAGAACTGGAGCTTGCTGCACCATCTGATCAAAAACGAAACAAGGGCTGGACGGGGCAACTCGCGGAAATGTATCTGGGAGCAACGGCATCAACCCTGTCTGAGCCTGATTTTCAACTGATTGGTGTAGAACTGAAGACCCTGCCTGTAAACAGTCAGGGTAATCCGGCCGAATCTACCTATGTTTGTACCCTGACGCTGGATCAGACCACCGGTTCATCCTGGGAATCTTCTGTTGTACATAAAAAACTGGCTCGCGTACTCTGGTTACCGATTGAATCTGACCAGACTATCCCCTATACGCATCGCCGTTTCGGTACGGCTATTTTATGGAGTCCAACATCTGAACAGGAAGCGGTCCTGAAAAATGACTGGGAAGAAATCATGGAACTGGTCAGTACCGGCAATCTCGATAAGGTCAGCTCTTCCCAGGGACGTTATCTGCAAATCAGGCCAAAAGCGGCAAATGCCGCATCACTGGGCAAGTCCTATTCTTCAGAAGGCATACCGAACCAATCCTTGCCCCGTGGTTTTTACTTACGCAGTACATTTACCCGCTCAGTGCTATCCAAAATGGGAGACTAATCCTGTAGGAAATATTTCTGACACTACTGAAACCAACCGTTACACTCTCACCTCTTCACCCCCCGTTCAAGACATAGTAAAATTGGATTTATGAACATTGCCAAGGTTGACCGGCGTTTATGCGTTGCACCCATGATGACGCATACCGACCGACATTTTCGTTACTTTCTGCGCCTGATTTCCAGGCGCGTCATGCTGTATACCGAGATGATCGCCACAGGTGCGTTGATTCATGGCAAACAGTTTCATCGACTTGAATTCAGCCCGCAGGAACATCCATTGGCAATACAGCTGGGGGGTAACGATCCTGCTGAATTATCAGAATGCGCCAGATACGCCGAACAATATGGGTACGATGAAATAAACCTGAATATTGGCTGCCCGAGTGACAAGGTCAAGATCGGCCAGTTTGGTGCCTGCCTGATGGCCAGACCCGAACTTGTAGCAGAATGTGTCGCCGCCATGTCTGCGGCTGTGTCCATACCGATAACGGTGAAAACACGTACCGGCATCGATAATCAGGACAGCTATGAATATCTGCATCATTTTATCAAGACAGTCGCTGACAGTGGATGCAAAACATTCATTATTCATGCACGCAAAGCCTGGCTACAGGGCTTGAGCCCGAGACAAAACCGGGAAATCCCTCCGCTGGATTACAGCAGGGTCCACCGTATCAAGCAGGACTTTCCGCATCTGGAAATCATAATTAATGGTGGCATCCAGACACTGGAACAATCCATGCAACAGTTACAACATGTAGACGGAGTCATGCTAGGACGCGCAATCTGCCATAATCCCTACCTGCTGGCAGGTGCTGACCGAATGATATTTGGACATTTTGGCAGTGCCAATACACGTTCTGAAATTCTGGAAAAATTTTCTCGCTACGCAGAACTGCAAATAAGTCAGGGTATTTCCCTGCCACAGATGATGCGACATGTATTCGGACTGTTTCAGGGACAGCCCGGCGCCCGGGTCTGGCGTCGTTACCTGAGCGAAAACATGTTTGATGAAAACTCCGGAATAGAAGTCATCGAAGAAGCACTGCATCTGGTACACGCTGCCTACTAGAACCTATCTCAAAATTCAGCGAGCGGAGCTATTTTGAAATAGGTTGTAGTACTTCCAGCCCTCACTGAAAAGTTGCGCCAATCCCTGGCACCGTGCCCATCCCTGATGCTTTCATCACTTACACCCTTTTGCCATACCTGAATTCCATCCTGGAAAACTTGCATAAACAGAGAGTGAGAATAATGCTAGATCGGGATCAACCGGTTGGGTATCCCCTTAATGAGGTAGAACGCTAATTTTTCAAACAGAACGTTTTGAAAGCCAGTCAGCAATCGCCTGTGGCAACATTTCCCTGGCGCGCGCACTGACGTAAATACCGATATGTCCTCCGGGAAATTCCAGTTCAGTATAATCACTGGAACTGACACAGCCTGCCAGCGCCTTTGAAGAATCGGGTGGAACCAGATGATCGTCGCGGGCATAAATATTCAGTATGGGCAGGGTGATATTTTCCAGATTTACCGTCTTGTCTCCCAGTTTGATACCGGCCTTAATCAGCTGGTTTTCCTGATAACAATAGCGAATGAATTGCCGATAGGCTTCCCCTGCCTGGGCCGGACTATCAAAAATCCATTTTTCCATACGCAGAAAATTTACTGTCTTTTCTGGATCAGACAAAATTTCCACCAGGTCTATATATTTTTGGCCCATCAAACGGAATGGCTTCAGTGTCAGGAAAGCCCAGTTCAAAACTTCGCCAGGTATATTACCCAGCGCAGCCACAGTATTATCAATATCAATATGGCGAACCAGTTGGCTGAGCAGATCGTGACTGGTATGAAAATCTACCGGTGTGACGGTAGTAATCAGGTTGCGAACCTTGTCCTGGTGCAAACTGGTATAACAAAGACTAAAGGTGCCCCCCTGACAGATACCCAACAGATTGATTCGATCAACACTGGCCTGTTTGCGCACAACATCAACACAACGATCCAGATAACCATTGATATAATCGTCCAGCGTCAGAAAACGATCTGCACTGTCAGGATATCCCCAATCAACAAGATAAATATCCAGACCGGCATCCAGCGCACCTCTAATCAATGAGCGATCTTCCTGCAAATCAGCCATGTACGGACGATTTACCAGTGCATACACGATTAGCACAGGAACTGTATGTTGCTTTTCAGTTCTGGATTTATACCGATACAATACCAGTTTGTCTTCCTCGTAGATGGCTTCCCTGTCAGATACGCCGGTACTGACATCCTGAATCTGGCGCAGGGTTTCAAAGCCACCGGCCAGTTTTTGATTGAACTCGAACACTTCCGCCGCAATCTTTTCAGGCGTGAGTTCAAATGGATTCATGATCGAATTTCCAGTGTTATCATTCTGGCTTCGGCGTGGTTTTTTTCTTTCTGGCAGCAACAGGCTTGCGTGCCACAGGCGATGAACCTGCGCCTGTTTTCTTTTTGACAGTGCGACGTATTTGATCCAATTCTGACTGGAACTGCTGAACACTGTTTCTCATCTGCTGTTGACGTTTGATAACCGTGTTCATTCCGGCACTGGTGGGTAGATTCATTACTTCCAGCACCATATCCATGATGACATTGGATTGCAGACGGTATTTCATCAGCGCATTAACCAAATTTGCATACATTATGGCATGCCCGTCATCAAAGGCGTGTCGAGAATAGGTTTCTTCGCTGGCATCGATCCAGAGATTGTAGATTTGTCTAAGACTGGTAATTTTTTGTTGTGCATTGGCCAAATCCACAATTTTTTGTTCCAGTCTGTCCAGTGACTGTTTGCCAAGTTTGGTCAGGGCCTGTTGATAGGTCTGGTAATGCTTCTGGTAGTCCTGCAATAACAAGCCGGCCTGCGATAATTTTTCCTGGAACTCACGTGTCGGGCCAAATCCCGGCATCATGGAAAAATACTGCTGCATTTTTTCATGACTTTGATTAGATGCCGTTTCAAACAGGGTATCAACAAATGGGGTAGATGATTGCATGGCCTGCCACCAGCCGTAGTGCAGTGGCGATCGCAGAAACGAGGACATCGAACTCCAGCCCTTGTTATCCATCCCTACATTATCAAATTGTCGTTTCAAACCGGCTATAAAATCGGCCAGTAACGAACGCCAGTCACCGGATGTTGGACCCGCTGTCTTGATGGTGTTTAACAACGAGGCAAACTCGTCGGCAAGAGAATAAAAGACTGTTGATTGCTGCTGAATATTGGCAAACAGGGGTTTAACTGAACCGGGCAGGTCTTTATCCAAAGTTTGCCGCCACTGGTTAAGAAAATCCTGCCAGGGAGGATGTTTGCCGGAATCACCAGACTGTTCAGCACCCATACTGGCAAATGCATCCGTATATTGCTGTTGTAATTTCAGCCAATCGGGATGGAAAAACGGACTGGATTTATTCTCCATTTCTGGCGCACTCACTGGTTTCACAAATCAATTCTGATCAGCTGGCATGTTAACAGACAATTTCGTCATAATCAGGTTGAATACGATCGGCGACTTAACTTATCAATCAGCGGAATCACTGCAGTAGTGAAAAAAATAAAATACCCGGGCCAAGGAGGGGGGTATGGCCCGGGTAACCCTGATGAAAACCGACACCAGAGATTTTGAAGACGTTTACTTCGCTTTCTTGATTACTTTGCGCTTCACGGTTTTTTTTGCCTGAGCCTTGACTACCGGGCTGGCAACTACCGTTTTGGTTAGCTGTTTTACAGGTGTAGTGACTGACTTTTGTTTCAAACTGCCTTTTGCCGTCACGAAAATTTCATCCACTATCGAATTGAATTCATTGCCAGACTTTAACAACAAATCTGTGGTTTCACGGGATATCTGCGCCATCTTGTACCCGTATAAACTTGCAAGTCTGGACTCATTGGCATACACCTGTTCCATCTTCGCAGGCTGGGTCATCCACTTTGCCCGTGAGACCGAACTCTCTATGCCCAGACTGACCAGTTCAAACTGTAGACTCGCCAATCGGGTTAATGCCCTGATATTCAAATCACCCAGTTTACGCAGTGCGTCGTATGAATCGGACATTGCGAACTGAAAAACATCTGATTTCGTGCCTGTCATATTCTGCTCCTGTCGCCTGCTTCCAGGCTTTTGTACTCATTCAGAGACCACTAACTGCTGCAATGCAACATTAGGGTTTATGTTGGTTAGAGTCAACGTAAACAGAATGAAATTACTGTTAACTATTTGTGATATATCACTGTCATAAATTTGAAAGAATCTCCCGATAGCGAACACGGGAGAATTTTAAGCTTGCAGTGACATCTATTTCTTTCCGCGAGTATTAATCAAATCATCCACTACAGCTGGATCGGCGAGCGTGCTGGTATCACCAAGATTATCCAGCTCATCCGCCGCTATTTTTCTCAGAATACGTCGCATGATTTTGCCTGAGCGCGTTTTGGGCAATCCCGGTGCCCAATGGATATGATCCGGACTTGCGATAGCACCTATCTCCTGACGCACGTGACGTACCAGTTCATGCTTGAGTACATCATCATACTGGTGCCCTGCCATCAGTGTCACATAGGCGTATATACCCTGCCCCTTGATATCATGTGGAAAACCAACCACCGCGGCTTCTGCCACCTTCTCGTGCAATACCAACGCACTCTCAATTTCAGCCGTGCCCAGTCTGTGACCTGACACATTTATGACATCATCTATTCGTCCAGTAATCCAGTAATAACCATCTTCATCCCGTCGGGCGCCGTCACCGGTAAAATACTTGCCCGGATAGGTACGAAAATAGGTATCAATAAAGCGCTGGTGATCGCCATATACCGTGCGCATCTGGCCTGGCCATGAACGGTTTAGACACAACGAACCGGCAGCAACACCTTCAAGCACATTACCTTTCTCATCGACCAGACTCGGTTCGATACCAAAAAATGGTCGTGTGGCAGAACCCGGCTTGAGCGCTGTCGCACCCGGCAATGGTGTAATCAGTGTGCCTCCGGTTTCAGTTTGCCACCAGGTATCCACAATCGGACATCGTCCGTCTCCGACGATGTGGTAATACCATTCCCACGCTTCCGGGTTAATCGGTTCACCCACCGTACCCAGTATACGCAGACTGGCGCGCGAGTATTTACGCACAAAGTCATTGCCTTGCGCCATCAATGCACGCAGCGCAGTGGGTGCCGTATAAAAAATGGAGACCTGATGCCTGTCGATAACATCCCAGAACCTGCCAGCATCCGGCCAGGTGGGTATGCCTTCAAACATCAAAGTCGTTGCCCCATTACACAAGGGTCCATAAACCATGTAAGTGTGTCCTGTCACCCAACCTACGTCTGCCGCACACCAGTAAACTTCCTTGTCGTGATAATCAAAAATATATTTATGCGTGATCGCGGCATACAAAATATAGCCACCGCTTGTATGCAAAACGCCTTTTGGTTTGCCGGTAGACCCGGAGGTGTACAAAATAAACAGTGGGTCTTCTGCATCCATCGGTTCTGCCGGACAGTCAGTTGACGCAGCAGTGAGCGCCTCGTGATACCAGATGTCGCGGGTCGCTTGCCAAGGGATATTTGTGCCCGTACGTTTGTAGACTATGACGGTGTGTACATACGGACAGTCCAGCAAGGCCTGGTCAGTATTGGTTTTTAACGGCACCATCTTGCCACCGCGCACGCCTTCATCCGCGGTAATGACTACCTTGCAATCAGAGTCCAGTATGCGATCGCGTAACGCTGTCGGTGAAAAACCTCCGAATACCACCGAATGCACTGCACCTATGCGTGCACAAGCCAGCATCGCAATGGCTGCTTCAGGGACCATAGGCATATAAATTGAAACGCAATCACCTTTGTTGACGCCCCGACTTCTGAGCACATTGGCAAACCGGCACACCTGTTCGTGTAATTGCCGATAAGTGATTTTTTTATGGTCTTCCGGATTGTCGCCCTGCCAGATAATCGCCACCTGATCACCACGTTCCCCTAAATGACGATCCAGACAGTTGTATGCCACATTCAGTTTTGCATTCAGGAACCACTTGATCGACACCGTATCAAAATTCCAGTCAGAGACCTGATCCCAACGCTGGAGCCAGCTGACAAATTTCTCAGCCTGCTCTGCCCAGAAACTGTCCGGATTTGTGATCGATTGTCGATACATTTGCTGATATTGTTCATTGGTCACCAGTGCTGTACTGGCAATCTCCGGCTTGACTGGATATGTCCTGATTTCTGACATGGGTATCCTCTCCTGCGGGTGAGCTGTAAATTTATCTGATTAAATACGCTGTGGGTAATGGGTTTTTACATAATCGTCAATTATCACTCTAAATTCTTCTGCAATTTTATCACCACGCAAGGTCATTGCTTTCTTGCCGTCAATAAACACAGGTGCAACAGGCGCCTCACCGCTGCCCGGCAAGCTGATGCCTATATTTGAATGCTTGCTTTCACCCGGTCCGTTAACAACACAGCCCATTACGGCCAGATTCAGCTCCTCGACACCGGTATAGTGCTCCCGCCAGATTGGCATTTGTTGACGGACATAGGTCTGGATATTTGCGGCCAGTTCCTGAAACACGGTACTCGTCGTCCTGCCACAACCAGGACAAGCTGTAACCATAGGGGTAAACGCTCGTAATCCCATCGTCTGCAGGATTTCCTGACCTACGATAACTTCCTGGGTCCGATCACCACCCGGCTCAGGCGTCAGTGAGATACGAATGGTGTCACCAATGCCTTCCTGCAACAGTACGCTTAATGCGGCGGTTGAGGCAACGATACCTTTAGATCCCATGCCCGCCTCGGTCAGACCCAGATGCAGTGCATACTCGCACCGGGCCGCAAGCTGACGATAGACTGTAATCAGTTTTTGTACACCACTGACCTTGCAGGACAGGATAATATGATCCTTTGACAATCCGATTTCAACAGCTCGTTCTGCGCTGTTTAGTGCCGACAATATGAGCGCCTCTACCATTACATCATCCGTTGCCAATGGCTTTTGCAGTCTGGCATTGCTGTCCATCATGTCAGTTAACAGTTCCTGATCCAGACTGCCCCAATTAACGCCGATCCTGACCGGCTTTTTGAACTCAATGGCTTTTTCTATCAGCGTACCAAACTGACTGTCCTTCTTTTTACCAAAACCCACGTTACCCGGGTTAATCCGGTATTTGGCCAGCGCCTTTGCACAATCCGGGTAGCGGGTCAGTAATAAATGACCGTTGTAATGAAAATCACCTACCAAAGGGACATGGCAACCTGCCACATCAAGCAAATCGCGAATACGACCGACCTGTGAAGCCGCTTCTTCTGTATTGACAGTAATTCTGACCAGTTCAGACCCCGCTTCTGACAGCTGCTGAACCTGTTTTACTGTAGCAACCGCATTCGCCGTATCGGTATTGGTCATTGATTGTATGACGATCGGGGCATTACCACCGAGCAAAACCCCACCCACATTGACTCCAATCGAATGCCTTCTGGGTAACATGTCTGGCCGCCTATTCATGGCTGGTCGCACTCCAATTGACGCATACAATACCCGTCTTGTCTGGAATAAATATTGTTTTCAGCTGTGGAGATAACATCGTATTTACCCTAATATGACCATACAAACAGGCTGCGCGGGCACCTCCCCTGTTAAATGGTAGCTAAGTCTGGAAATTATATAAACCTGAGTAGCATCTTACATTATATCGATTCGAATTAAAGAATACCGGCACAGGAAAAGAAATCAGTTATGGAAAAGAAAAACAGTTTCAGCAAAGAAGATATTCTGGCCTGTGGCAGGGGTGAATTATTCGGTAAAGGAAATGCCCAGTTACCTTTGCCCAATATGCTGATGTTTGACCGTATTACAGAAATAAATGATACCGGTGGGTCCGAAGGCAAAGGCATTATTGTTGCCGAGCTGGATATCAATCCGGATCTCTGGTTTTTTGCTTGTCATTTCACTGGCGATCCGGTCATGCCCGGTTGTCTTGGACTGGATGCGATGTGGCAACTGGTCGGCTTCTTTCTCGGCTGGACCGGCGCTCCCGGTCGCGGCAGAGCACTCGGCTCAGGCAAGGTCAAGTTTACCGGACAGGCTACCCCGAAAAACCATCTGGTACGCTACACAATTACCATGAAGCGGGTTATTCTGCGCAGTCTTGTAATGGGTGTGGCAGACGGCATTATGGAAGTGGATGGTCGTACCATCTACGAAGCCGAGGATTTACGCGTAGGCTTGTTCACACGTACAGATAACTTCTAATAATTGAGGATAACTTGAAAAGAGTAGTCATAACCGGTCTGGGTATCAAATCCAGCATAGGCACGGACAGGCAGCAAGTTCTCGCCTCTTTAAGGCAGGCAAAAAGTGGTATCCGCTTTTGTCAGGAATACGCTGATCTGGGTTTCCGCTCGCATGTACACGCACCGGTCGAGCTTGATCTGGATGCGCTGATCGACAAAAAGGTAAAACGGTTCATGGGTGATGCCGGTGCCTATTGTTATCTTGCCATGCGGGATGCGATTGCAGATTCAGGTCTATTGGAACACCAGATTTCCAGCAACAGAACCGGCCTGATTGCAGGCAGCGGTGGCTCTTCTACTGAAAACATGATTGCCGCAGCGGATATTCTGCGGGAGAAAGGTGCACGTAAAGTACCGCCAACGCTGGTACCTCGTGTCATGTCGAGTACCTGTAGTGCAACCCTGGCCGTACCGTTCAAAATCAGGGGAGTAAACTATTCAATCAGCTCTGCCTGCGCGACCAGCTCGCACTGTATCGGTAATGCCTATGAATTAATCCAGATGGGAAAACAGGATATTATTTTTGCCGGTGGTGGCGAAGAATTACACTGGTCCGGTTCACTGCTGTTTGACAGTATGGGTGCCCTGTCCTCCCGCTATAATGATAATGCCTCGATTGCTTCACGCCCGTTCGATGCAGAGAGAGACGGATTTGTCATCTCTGGCGGTGGCGGCATACTCGTCGTGGAAGAACTGGAACATGCGTTGGGTCGTAATGCAAAAATCTATGCGGAAATTGTTGGCTACGGTGCCACATCCGATGGTTCCGACATGGTCAAGCCCACCGGTGAAGGTGCTGAACGATGCATGAAGATGGCGCTAGGCAATATTACCGATGATGTCGATTACATTAACGCCCATGCGACCAGCACACCCGCTGGGGATGTGGGTGAGCTTTCTGCCATCCGACAGGTTTTCCTAAACCGTAAAGTTCCCGCCATCAGTTCAACCAAGGCACTGTCAGGACATTCGCTGGGTGCGGCAGGCGTTAACGAAGCCATCTTTACTCTGTTGATGATGGAACAGAAGTTCCTGTGTGAGTCTGCCCACATCAAGACGCTGGATGAACAAGCCAATGGCCTGCCGATAGTGCGGAAATTAACGGAGAATGTGAATATCCAGCTCGCCATGTCCAACAGTTTTGGTTTTGGCGGAACCAACGCCACTTTGTTATTCAGAAAATACAGTTAATGCCGGGTTTACTGTGACTGGTTTCACAGTAAACCAATCACTGCTGCACAATTCGATCGGGCTGAGACCTGGATCACAGCAGCAAAATTTGTACTGTATAAACTGCACTCAGGCAAATGACCTCCCTCTATTGGCCTGACTGGCCCGGAAATACTCTCCTACTTCCACTTCCGGGCCTCTTCTTTTTACTGAATCAACTTCGCTGAATACTTCACCCAATTGAATGATTTGTGTCAATTTTCATGTGCAACAACCTTCCGCAGCTTTTTGATTTTACCGTGCCGATTTTTCTGATCCAGACGGGTTTGACGTGAGCTCATCGTCGGTTTGGTGGGTTTACGCAGTTTACGTACCTGCAATGCAGACGCGACCAGTTGCGCCAGACGTACCCGTGCATCATCCAGATTCCGTTCACGGGTCCTGAAGCGCTGGGCCTTGATGATAATCACGCCGTCACTGGTAATGCGGTAATCACTCAACTGCAACAGTTTTTGTTTGAGTGTTTCGGGTAACGATGAAGCACTGATATCAAACCGCAAATGAATAGCGGAGGATACCTTGTTGACATTCTGACCACCCGCACCCTGAGCACGTATTGCAGAAACTTCAATTTCTGCATCAGGAATATGCAGGTGATCAGAAACTTTCAGCATGTTTACAAATCAACTCCAACCTGCAGCCAGATTTGCTGTTTAATCACTATGAACCCAGATAATCACTTTTCCCAAGTCCTACCCCATTGTGACGCAGAATGTTATAGGCAGCACTCATGTGGAATCCCAGATTTGGTAGTACAAAACCAAGCAGATAATTAATACCGTTAAACCGGTATTCGTTTGGTCCAAATTTCAAAACAATTTCTTTTTCTTCAGAACCATCGACTTGCCCAGGCTTAATCGTTTCCAGGAAAGCTATTGTCTTATCAATGCGAGTATACAGATCCGAAAATGACTGTTCGTTATCATCGAACTTCGGCAATTCAACGCCAGCCAGTCTGCCACCCGCACCCTTTGCGGTATCGGAAACAATCTGGACCTGTTTCAGCAACGGATACATATCCACTGCGAGACGACTGTTTAACAATACTTCAGGCTTTACTTTCTTTGTTTCTGCAAACTGTTCGCCTTTCTTCAGAATATTTTTCAGATTGTTTAATGCCTTGATACATACCGGCACGGAAGCCTGATACATGGAAATAGTCATGCTAATTACACCTCGTTTTGCAGTTTAAAAATATGGATAAAAGCGAGACAAACTTTTGTCTGTACGATTCTCCCACATTCACCTACTGTGGAACAGTCATGATTGCAAACAATGAAGAACGGAAACAGACACTCCGGTTCAATGGGTCATTGAATAAACCACCGCATTCGCACCGAGACGAAAGGCATCCGTTGAAGGTTTCAAAGGCATCTCGCCCTGACTGTACCATTCCCAGAAGTTGGCCAAATCGTTATTAAAACCAGCCGCAATGGCAATATTACCATTATCATCGAGAATCGCGTTATAGGTGATATTTTCACCAGGCACATACGGGGCCATTGCATCCAGATTATCCAGTTTAAAATGTATATTGAAAAACGGCTGGGATGTCTCTATGGCAACAAACAAACGATCCGGAAACGCCCGATATACCTGTGATTTCATCGTCGCAATCTGGATGGCACCATCAAAATCATCCATCAGGATAAACCCGCCACGACGAATATATTCGCGCAAATTACTGACCTCCGTTGCGGTCAGTGCCATTTCACCGGGTTCTGAGATATAGGCAAACGGATAATCAAACAGTTCTTCGCTGGACATCTCTACTACGCTGTAGGACATCACATCCACATTGATACCGGTCGCCCGTTTGATGAACTCGTTCAGATTCTGATCAGAAGCAGGATAATTATGCGACCAACCGCGATGACCGATATAGCCATTGGTACCAAAGTGCAGACGAGCCACAACCAGTTCGGTAGGTGGTGGTTCGTTTTGTTCAACGCCACGCCGGCTGCGACGACCCTGAGAATAGGCTGACGTCACGAATACCATTAACAAAATTATGGCCAGTAACCATAGCGCACTGTTTCGTATTGTCGGAATATTTCTGGTCAATGTCATATCCGGTTTTTGTGACGTTCTGATCTAGTATAGACGGACTCCACGGACAATTCCTATACGATCTTGTGTACTGTCAGGACAACTGTGACAATAGGGTCTGTTTATCTATTAAACCGGAAATTTATAAATGGCTTACCTGCCCTGTGTAGAAATTGAAACCTCGAATGCTGTGAACGCCAGTGTCATCTGGTTGCATGGGCTGGGTGCGAACGGCCATGATTTTGAACCAATTATTCCGGAACTCCGTTTGCCAAAACAGGCAGGCGTACGCTTTGTATTCCCGCATGCCCCTTCCATTCCGGTTACGATTAATGGTGGCATGGTCATGCCGGCCTGGTATGACATTCTGGAAATGAGTATCGATCGGAAAATTGATTATGCCCAGATCCTGGTCTCGGCTGGACGCATCAATGATCTGGTACAACGTGAAATCGATCGCGGTATTGCGAGTGAAAGAATTGTGCTGGCCGGATTTTCCCAGGGTGGTGCCGTGGCCTACCATGTGGCACTGACCTCCACCCGACCGTTGGCCGGTCTGCTCGCCTTGTCCACCTATCTGGCCACGCAGGATAAAATCAGTGACACGGCTACACAATTATCACTGCCGGTACTGGTCTGTCACGGATTGTTTGATCCGGTGGTCCCGGAGATGCTGGGTCAACAGGCCATTGCCCGGTTACAGACCGTCGGGTATCAACCCGAATACAAGACCTACCCGATGCAACATAATGTATGCGCTGAGGAAGTCACTGACATCGCCAGCTGGTTACGCAGGATACTGCAGTTATAACAGCGGGATCGGTGTCCGATCGATTGCATCTGTCATTGCCAAACCAGTGCTAGTTCAACTTGCCCTGACGTGCTGACTCCGTAAATAAAAATGCCGGAAAACCCGGACGTTGTTGCAGCCTATTAATATAGGACAATAAAACCGGGAACCCGACCAACAGCTTCAGGGTATTTGCCCAGATCAGATCGTAGGCAATCACGATATCTGCAGCACTAAACGAGGCTCCCAACACATAATCATTCTTCGATAAATGGCTATCGAGTATGCGGGCCGCATTTTCATATTCATATCGACCAATCTTGATTGCCAGGTTCGATCGCTGCGATTTCGGATACAGCAGCATGTTCTTGCGTATACTCCACAGCTGCGGTTCCATTTCTGCCAGACAAAAACAAATCCACTGGTGATAATGAGCACGGGCAATCGTTGCTTGCGGTGGAATCAAACCGGCTTCGGGATATTTTTCCGCGATATAGGTACAAATCGCCGCTGACTCGGTAATTGTGTCATCACCATCGAGCAGCACCGGCAACTTGCCATACGGATTGATTGCCAGAAACTCGGGAGTCTTCTGTTCACCCTTGATCAGATTCACGCTGATTGCTTCATATTGCACGCCTGCTTCACGCAGTACCCAGTGTGCTCGCGCAGAACGGCTAATCCCGAATTCATAAAGTTTCATCGTCTGTTACCTGCTTCACTCGTATTATTGCAATTCAAATTCCGCATACAGCGGCATATGGTCCGACACGGTATGCCACGGGCGGCCACTGATACTCTGGCAGTTTAACAGATTAATATGGCGGAAATAGATCCTGTCCAGTGGCAAGAACGGCCAACCGGATGGATAGGTCATCGCATGATGTCCATGCAGGGTTTGAAACACTTCCTGCAAGCCGGCTTCGGCCAACAGGAATCGGCTGGCCCGTCCCCGCCAGTCATTAAAATCCCCCGCCACGATCAAGGGCGAGTTGTCCGGGACAGAATCACCTATACGTTGGACCAGACGTTTCAATTGGCCAAGCCGGAGCATTTGAATCTGATCCAAATGTACACAGATGACATGGATCGGGGTACTACCTGGTATTACTTCAAATACACCGTGTAACAAACTGCGACTGGCACGTTTTAATAATGACACATTCAGATTTTCCCATTGCAGGAACGGGTATTTACTCAGGATGGCATTACCATGATGCCCGGAGTCATAGATCGCATTCTTGCCATAGGCAAAGTGCGGCCACATCTGGTCAGCCAGATATTCATACTGGGTAGCGTCAGGCAAGTCCAGCGTGCTTGCCCATTGAACACTGTGTTCACCGTGGATCTCTTGCAGGAACGCCAGATCCGCACCGGTCGTCTGGATAATTTCGCGTATACGGGGCAAGACGTACTTGCGATTGGTGATATTGAACCCCTTGTGAATATTGTAGGTCAGTATTTTCAGTCTGGTCTGGGACATCTGTGGGGAGTCAGTCCTGTTTACTTCGATACCTGCCACTCTATCATGAACCGTGCACCGTATCAGGTTGCCCGTATCAATTCATAGTCATAAACCCTAGAATAGCCCATGTTTTATTGTTGGCATGATTGATGTCGCCGGATACCTGAATTGAACGACTTAGCTACACAGGAATATTACCAGAACAACCCCTCTGCCCGCTGGCTGGCACTGGCCAGCATCAGTATTTCAAACTTTGTAGTTTCGGTCACCATGTCTGCGGTCAATGTGGCCGTACCGACCATTGCCCGGGAATTAAATGCGAATGCAATACTGGTCAGCTGGATGCCCACGGCCTTTTTGTTGTCGAATGCGATATTCCTGTTAC
>CANKCB010000020.1 GCA_947480335.1 Gammaproteobacteria bacterium
AATACCCAGCTCCCGAGAGAGCTGCGCACAACTGATCCCCGGTTGACGGGCCTGTTCTAAAGCACCCCGTTTGAACTCAGGGCTATACTTTCTTCTCTTCGACATAAACACTCCTTTTGCCTATCATAAGGCTTCTTTGAAGTGTCCGTAAAATCGGGGTAGAACCCTATGATCACGCGCCAGGATAACAGCCATTTTACGTTGGGAAGGTAGCCCAGTTTGAAAGCCCTGAATTAAAATGATACCTTTGGGACAATTAGCTTTCTACTAGCTGCACATGTCTTGGATACCCAGTTGGGTACTTTTAGAAACTAACACCAAAAAACAACTTCAAGCCTTTGATTGTATTGAATATATTATGGAAATATGAATCTCTCTCCCTCCGCCAAATTACCCGGACAACAGCCTATACATGATATGAGACCAACAGTTGCAGTAGTAAACCCCAGTTATGAGGCCAAGAAACATATGATGGAAGTGCTATCCACAACATCATCCGGATACAAGGTACTTCACAAAAACCTTTGTCCACTTTACAACAATACCGGCAAGGTTTGAGTTGTGGCTTATACGATTTCTTTTTTGTGTGTAATTGGCATAGCTATAGGTCAGATATTATTTAAATTGACAGCGGATAGTATTCAGAAAACCGGCAATTACCTGGATGTCAGAGGACTAACCTTTCTGTTCATGGCATTAGTGCTTTATGGGGTGACTACTCTAGGATGGGTCTGGGTATTACAAAAAATTGAACTGGGTAAAGTCTACCCATTAATGGCGCTCGCTTTTGTACTTGTCCCGCTGGGCAGTCATTTACTGTTTGGCGAACGGTTTCAGCTTCATTATTTTATCGGTGTTGCATTCATTATGGCTGGAATTGTAATTACCGTAAAAGCCTGATATCGGCAAACCTTTCGTCAAGAAGCATTAGTGTGTTTCGTTCTCTTTGAGTCTGTACAAGTAGTATGAATTCCCCCTGCCTGCTTTAATATTCAGGGGAGTTTGCGTCTGATCAATTAATTCCAGTGGACTATCACTTGTTAAAATCAAAGGCCCTAATGACAACACATAATTGACATCCAGCATTTTGAACCGCGGATCATCAACTGATATCTGCAACAGGATATTATCTGCGTAAGGTAAGGTAATGCTGAAATCCTCAATATCAGGAACTATATTCACAATCAGATTTGCATAACGGTTATAGGCCTGAGTGTATTTGCCTTCCGGGTCCAGCTTTTTCCAGAAATCCCACTGAGGATACATAAAATTTCCGTTTAATGTATGCAAGCCCAATGACCGTAAAAACATAGCAATAGTGCTATCTCCCACCATCAACCATTTGTTCTCTTGTGAATGTGGATTTTGAACACGCAACACCATTTTGCCCAGAAGACTGGATTCAAAGATGCTGGAACCTCCACGGACGATTGGGTTAAAGTTGAAACTGAGAAACAGGTTCAATGCACAGATTATTACTACCAGATATCGAAACCTGAGACCCACACTAAAGCCGGTAAGCATCGAAACACCCAATGCAAAGAGAATCCAGCTGCTGAGTCTGATTGGACCATAGTCATTTGAAATTGCCATAGCTGCAGGGAACAGAGCCATCATCAGGATCGTCCAGGTACAGGTCCAGAACAGTGCAATGCCCCAATCTATTTTTTTTAGGCTGACCGTCTTGAAATACAATGATGAACAGGTAATTAACAACGCCATATTGGCGACTGTGTGCCCAATAATCGATCTGTATTCTGGAACATAGGAGAATAGAGTCAATTTGGCCAACCATACGGGCATCGGAATAAACAACCATGCGGTAAGCCAAAGCAATATCACTGACAGGGAAATTACAACCGGATCAATGTCTGAAAGCCTGTTCCAAATAGTGCCCGTCCGGTTTTTGTAACTGTCATAAAACAATACGATTATTATCAAGGGATAAATCAGAATGGATGACGCGGCTTCACTGGGATTACCAAACCCTTCATATTGGCCAACCCAGCGTAAAGGAATCAGATTATTGATAAACAGCTTCCATAAAGGCAGGTTGCCTCCCGTGGACAGGCGTTGCCCTGGGTACACGGTATGAGAAAGAGTATAAATGGCTTCCCGCGCATCCGGGTAAAAAATATAGACAGATGTCGTAGGTATGAGTATTGCCAGTAACAACCCGATGGTTTTGACCACGGACCAGTTTAGCTGCTCGTGTGAACGATATTTACGCCACAATAGACCAATAAAAATTGCCAGACAGACATACATCATCGGCACTTGAAAGGCAGGATACAGCCAGTAAGTGAAACAGGCCAGGGCCCAACCCAATAACAATGAAATTGCAAAGATATTTCTAGTGCGGGTTTCCTGGATTAACTGGTAAGCCAGCACCGTACAGAAGGCTGCCTCTGCCGCCATAGCAGCACTGTTTAATGACCAGAATTGAAAAAAGGGAGTAAATAACAACGCTACTGCGCCGGCGGCAGAGATAAACACCGCATTTCTACTGCACAACAAAAACAGGAAAAAATAGGCATAGAGGAAACTGTAAACATAAAAATTCCAGTTCCACGACAGACCGAAATCGGGCCCGATAAAATATCCCCAGGTATGTGGACGAAACAGGGTGACCTGGTTTAATACAGGCACCGTGGGAATGACCAGCATGTTTTGCCCATCACCAATCAGCGGGTTGATCACTGGAAAAGGAGGGTCTGCCTTGATTTGACTAAGTGACAAAGGAATTGCAACCTGCCAGTCATCTGATCTGAAATCCCTTTCGCCACCAAAAATGACTTTATAACCAGGCTCGCCCAGATACCAACGCCAAACAGGCAGGGAAAAACCGTGTAGGCCAGAGAGCACAGCCAGAACCCACATGATTCCCCAAAGTTTTACAACCAGGTATATCTGTTCCCGGACTGTTTTGCCTGTCCACCAGGTTAAATTTAACATCTACAACATCCTGCAGTTATATCTGGCGCAACTGGGTCAGAATCGAGGTGGTGAGTTTGAGTCGTTCGACAACAATGCCAACGAAAACCTTGAGAAATCGTAACTGTGTGCTTTCATCGGCGCGATCGAGTGTGGATTGATTTACGCGTATTAGTGAGACATCCGTTTTGGCGGTGACAGAAGCCGTGCGTTCGGTTGTGGACAAGAAACCCATTTCACCAAAACAATCACCTTCTTTAAGTGTTTCAATGATCTGATTGTTTTTCTGTATCATTACCTGACCGGCAAGAATAATATAAAAGGAGTGATCCTTGTCACCTTCGTTGATTATGATCTTGCCAGGAACATAACTGTCCCAGTTGCTTGCTCGTACCAAACTCCAGATTTCCGCATCATTAAAGCTCTTGAAGAATCCAAGTTTACTGAGTGAATCAAATCTGTCGCGTAGTGCGTCCTGGGTATCCACTTTTTCAAGATCATCAAACAGCAGGGCCATATCAGCCGCAAGATCCAGACCAGTTGCGTAGCGTTTGGAGTTTTTCTTTTTCAACATGCGTGCCAGGATATAATCCAGGCCTTCAGGCAGATCCTGCCGATATTCAGACAGGGGAACCGGGGTTTCATTGGTAATATTATTTATGATGGCGGCCAGACTATCGGCACGAAAGGGATGATGGCCGGTCAGCATTTCATACATAACAGTACCCAGTGAAAATATGTCCGTATTGGTAGTCATGGGCCATTCATTAATCTGTTCTGGAGACATATACAAAGGGGATCCCATAAAACCATCAAATTGAGTTGATGTTTGGTCCGCTCGATTGATTCTTGCAATACTGAAATCGGAAATTTTTATATCCCGATCATCGGTAAACAGTATATTGCTGGGTTTAATGTCACGGTGAATTATTCCTTGGCGGTGCGCATAATCGAGCGCCTTGGCGCATTTGTAAATGATCCCGACGATTTCACGTACACTTAACAGCGTATTTGGTTTACAGAAGTCTTCCAATGTGCGCGCGCCGGAGATGAACTCCATTACCAGGTAACAGGTTTCACCGTCTACACCAGCATCAAACAGACTCAAAATACTCGGATGGCTCAGCACACCGGCAGCATGAGCCTCATTAAAGAACAGTTTTCGAAACCGCAGACCATCCTCATCCTGCTTCACAAAATGCGGGTGAGCCACCTTGATCGCCACCTTCCTGTTAGCGAAGGGGTCAAACGCCTCATAGACCGTTCCCATGCTGCCACGACCTGCCTCACCGATAATTTCATACTTGCCGATGACTTTGGCCAGACCTGGGACAGTATGAAACGTACTGCCATAATTGACTGATGTATTGGTATCTTCCATAGATTTGTACTGTTAAATTCCGCAAATAAGTGCTGATAGCTACTTGATTAAATTATGCTTTCATTCCTGTTACCATTGGTACAGGCATACTATTTAATCACAAATTGACAGGTCAGCATGATAAAAAAAAGCATTAAATCGAGCGAATTTGACCCTGATTGTCGCTTATGTCCACGTATTAGCCGTCATTTTGATGATATCAGGTCAGTTTATCCCTCCTATCATTGTGGCCCCGTCGCCGCCTTTGGTGATAAGAAGCCGCGTCTGTTAATCGTTGGCCTTGGACCCGGTTTGCATGGCGCTAATGCCACTGGACGACCTTTTACTGGTGACCATGCGGGCATATTGTTATACCAGATGCTATATGAATTTGGTTTCAGCAATCAGGCTATAGCAACACATAAAAATGACGGGCTTAAATTACACAATTGTCGTATAACCAATGCGGTCAAATGCCTGCCACCCGCTAATAAACCACTGCCCACTGAAATCAAGAACTGTAACAGCTATCTACAAGCAGAGCTGGCGGCGCTGCATGACAAACTGGTTATTCTTGCCCTTGGACGTGTGGCCCATGAGGCCATTTTGTCAGCAATGAACCTACGTAAAAAAGATTATCCTTTTGCTCATAATGCAGTACATGAAATCAGTAGTGTCAGCTACTTGCTTGATTCCTATCATTGTAGCCGGTACAACACGCAAACCAGACGATTAACAGAAGACATGTTCAGAAAAGTCTTTTCCACAGCAACCCGTTTGATAAATGAACAAAACTGAACTGAAAAAATTTGCAGTCACCCTGACTACTCAGCCGGGTGTTTATCGTATGTACGATACAGATGGTAAAGTAATTTATGTTGGCAAGGCGAAAAACCTGAAAAATCGTGTCAGTAGCTATTTTCGGGATACAGTCGATTCAGTCAAGACCATGGCCATGGTCAAACATATACACTCACTGGAAATTACCATTACTGAAACTGAAGTTGATGCGTTGCTACTGGAAAGCAATCTAATCAAGGAATATAGACCCAAATATAATATTTTATTTCGGGATGACAAAAGTTATCCATTTCTCAGCTTGTCCCGAAATGATTTTCCAAGGTTGAGTTTGTTTCGTGGCAAAAACAAGGCGGATGGCAACTATTATGGGCCATATCCAAATACAGGGGTGGCAAAACGAACTCTCAATCTGATTCAAAAGATCTTTCGGATACGTCAGTGCAATGATACGTTCTTCCGAAATCGTCAAAGACCCTGTCTGCAGTACCAGATTAAACGGTGCAGCGCTCCCTGTGTAGGCTTTATCAATCATCAGGATTATTTAAAGGACGTTGATCTTGCCGTTCATTTGTTAAAGGGCAATAACGAACAGGTATTACACTCCTTAGGGATGTCCATGCAACAGGCTGCACAACATCTCGATTTTGAAAAGGCCGCCACATACCGCAACCAGATATCCACGCTCCGGCAGTACCATAACTCCCAACATATCGTTACTGACGCCGGTGAATCTGACATTATTGCCTGCACGATAAATGCGGATATGGCTTGCCTGCAATTATTCACCATTCGAGGGGGGCGCAATCTGGGTAACAAGTCATTTTTCCCTGTAATTAAAATGGGCGAATCTGCGGAGGATCTGATTGGTACATTTATCACACAATATTATTCTGATAGTAGTAACGTAATTCCTTCCCATATTTATGTCAGTCATAAACCGGATGAGTCCAATCTACTCGAATCTTTATTGACTAAAATCCAGGGTAGTACAATCCGGATACAAACTGGCAATAGGGGTGAAAAAGGCAAGCAGTTGAGAATGGCGTTACATAACGCCTCTATGACATTAACGCAGCGACTGGCACAAGGCCAGAAGTACACCCAACGATTGGAAAAAATTCAACAATTGATGGCCACCGACAAGCCCATTGAGCGGATAGAGTGTTTTGATATCAGTCACATCAGTGGAGAACAAACTGTGGCATCCTGTGTAGTCTTTGGTAAGGAAGGTGCTATCAAATCTGAATATCGACGATTCAATATTGAAGGCATCAATAAAGCCGATGATTATGCGGCCATGAATCAGGTTATTTTACGTCGCTATAGCAGACGTATAAAAGACCAAGGTCTATTGCCTGATCTAATCCTGATTGACGGGGGCAAAGGGCAACTGGCCATGGCCAGACAAGCGATCAGTTCTGTCCAGCTGGACACAAAAATATTGTTAATGGGAATTGCCAAAGGTCCCGCCAGGAAACCGGGATTGGAAACACTCATACTGACGGACGGTAAACGTAAAATTCAATTGCCACCAGACTCACCCGTACTACACTTGCTACAGGAAATCAGAGATGAAGCTCACCGGTTTGCCATTACGGGCCACCGACAACGCCGTAAAAAACAACAAAATCATTCCCTGCTAGATGAAATTGAGGGAATTGGCGCTAAACGAAAACAACAACTGTTATTGTATTTTGGCGGTCTCCAACAGATTTCAGGGGCTAGAACGGAAGAACTTGCGAATGTGCCGGGAATCAATAAGAATCTCGCGCAAAAAATATACGATACACTGCATAGCTGATGAATATCCCAAATACCCTTACCTTACTTAGAATTATACTGATTCCGGTATTTGTGGTGGTGTATTACCTGCCTTTTTCCTGGGCCAATATCGCTGCTTGCAGTATTTTCAGCTTTGCGGCAATTACTGATTTACTGGATGGGTATCTGGCACGAAGACTGGGGCAAATCTCTAAACTGGGTGAATTCCTTGATCCGGTGGCGGACAAGCTGATGATCGCTGTCGTACTGGTTTTACTGGTTGAACACGACCCCAGACCCTGGATGGCTCTGCCTGCCGCAGTCATAATTGGCAGGGAAATTACCGTTTCTGCCTTGAGAGAATGGATGGCACAACTGGGAGCCAGAAGCAAAGTAGCCGTTTCAATATACGGGAAAATCAAGACAATTGCGCAAATGATCGCACTGATTTTACTTGTTTACAGCGATAGCATTTGGGGCATTCCAGTCTACGCAATAGGCGTATTTTGTCTGTATATCGCCGCCATACTGACACTTTGGTCTATGGTCCAGTATATTTCCAGTGCCTGGCCAAAATTGAAAGAATCAAACACAAAATAATAAAGTATGTAGATCAGTCATTGACAGATGATCGGGCGCGGTTAAAATGGGCGTCCTTTCGGCTAACCCTGAAAGGAATGTTGCGGGAATAGCTCAGTTGGTAGAGCGCAACCTTGCCAAGGTTGAGGTCGCGAGTTCGAGTCTCGTTTCCCGCTCCAGATTTCAACCCCGAGCAAAACTCGGGGTTTTTCGCTTTTTGAAGCCAATAGAAATAGAGTTCTGACACAAGGCTGGGTGGCAGAGGGGTTATGCAGCGGCCTGCAAAGCCGTGTACGCCGGTTCAAATCCGACCCCAGCCTCCATTTTTTTCACACAGACTGTGTGCCCGCCTTTATAATCATGACTTCAGGAAGCCCAGGTGGTGGAATAGGTAGACACAAGGGACTTAAAATCCCTCGGCAGAAATGCTGTGCCGGTTCGAGTCCGGCCCCGGGCACCATTAATTACAATAAGTTACATGCCATCGCGCAGCTACTAAAAGTTGCTATGGTCCTGTATGGAACACTCACGGGACAGTTCGAGCCTGAATTTCTATATCCCAAGAAGCTTCCTGATTGGACTTAACAGCGTCTATCCGTAACAAATAATTCCTAGCCTTGCTGTTTTTAGTGTCCCATTACCGCCCCATGTATCATGGTTGTAGTATTTAAAATATTGTTATTAATAGGTGGGAGTAATTCGATTGGCAGAAGTTGATAGAGAAGCACGGGTCAATGAGTTGCGCGACTCGCGCATCAGGACCATTCTATCGAGAAGATGAGCGATGAGATTTACTGGCTACAAAAACATATTTCACAACTGAAAGCAAAAGTGAGCGCTCTGGTCGAAGGCTTGGAGCAGGTCACGCTACAGCAGTCATCGAATAAACAGTACGATGACGTGCCCCCTCATTATTAGCGATCTGGGGTGAGGGGCGATGTCGCACCCTGTCTTGCGCGACACCCTGACCTTTGGCGTACATCAGCCCAAGACGGTACTGAGCTTTCACAACTCCTTGTTCTGCTAAAGGCCTCCATTCACGCATGGCTGTTGCGTAGTTTCCAGGCTCACATGCTTTAACACCCTTATCAAAATCCTGAGAATAACAGGCGTTACTTATAAGTAGTGAGGCGAGCGCGATTACTTTTAGTGTGTGATTCATGAATCCCCCAGCGCGGCGTTACCGCCGCAGTGGAGAAGAACCCAGAAAATCTTACATATAGTTTATAAAAAGATACAAATATTTTACTAACATTTGAAATGTAGATGGTATAGTTTACTAATAGTTAAAAAATTGTTTATTATTACTTGACAATAAATGACCTATGATTTAATAATAGTTAACAGACTGTTTTTATATATTTGACAATTAGATGGGCAGCCTTGAAAAATCTGTTCTGAAAAAAAATGAATCAATCCGGGGGGGATTTTCATGCGTAAATTTTCAGATATAGCAAGAATGAGCAGTCGTATTTCGGCTGCAGTTGCATTGTCAACAACGTTGTATTATCCAGCATTACTTCATGCCCAGGCGCTTGAAGAAATCGTTGTAACCGCCCAGCGGCGGGTACAAAGCTTGCAGGAAGTACCGATATCCATCCAGGCAGTATCCGGACTGGAACTGGTCCAGAATGGCTTTCGAACGATGGAAGACATGTCATCCTATGCACCCTCAGTAGAGATTAATGAATCTCTACATGAATGGTCTGTGACTATCCGAGGCATGGGCAATGATGTCGCCAATATGTCGGTTGAACAATCCGCTCCTATATTTGTTGACGGTATCCATTTTGGGCGCCCCTCCATGATCAAGGGTGCATTCCTCGATCTGGAACGGATAGAGGTACTGACCGGACCTCAACCTATCTATTTTGGCCAGAACGCTACTGCTGGCGCATTCAGCCTGACGACCCGTAAACCGACGGAGACTTGGGAGGGTGATGCGAATGCAGAATTTGGAAACTTCGGGCGTAACACCTTTGAAGGCGCTATTGGCGGACCAGTAACAGAGTCTGTAGGCATCCGTCTGGCAGGTAAATGGGACTCTACCGATGGTCATATTACTGACGCATTTACCGGTAATAAGTTCCCGCACAGGGAAGACAGTTCAGCTCGCCTGACAGCCTTGTGGAAGGTATCTGAAAATTTTGAGGTGTTGGCCAAGGCAGAGGTCACAAAAAGGCGGTCAGCCGGTGACACCAATGTGGTCTGCGAAACCGAATTTCCACCACCAGAAGATACCACCCTGAATTCGATCGATGTCGGTGCCGTACTGGTGCGAGGTCGTGCGCCAACCTATGATGCCTTATTCAATCAAAGACCAATCCCAAATTGCGCAAAAGACGGCTTCAAGGCGTTCGGTGTCCAGGAAGGTACTGGTAATTATCTTGCCCCGATTCAGGGGATAAACAACGACGATGGTCGTTCCGGTATGTTGGATATACGCGCACTGGCGGCCCAGACCATGCCGGGTGGTGATCTGACTTCCCGTGAACCACTGGATGCATGGAACTACCGTCTGGGTCTGACCTACGAACTTGACAGTGGAATCACACTTGAATCCACTACAGGATTGGTGGACTACCAGAGAGAGACCTTTGAATCCAGCGATGAATCACCGTTCCTGATGGAGGCTGCCCGGCGCGTAGAATTATTCGACATGTGGAGTCAGGAGTTTCGTGTCAGTAGCCAATCAGGTGGACGTATAGAGTGGACCACTGGGGCGTATTACCAGAAAGAAGCGCTGGATATGGATGGTGTGTTCACTATGCGTGCCAATCTTGTGCAACCCCTGCACATAATCAATCCGTACAATAATGCCGAGTGGAAGAGTGCTTTCGCGAACTTCACCTTTAATTTCCTCAATGAAAAGGCCTCGATCGATATCGGCGGCCGCTACTCGGATGTTTCAAAAGATGGTGGTATAGACACCACAGCGGCAACCTATATTTTTGACATCAACCCAGACTCCGTCGTCGCGAAAGGTCGTTTGGCAAACGGTACTAATGTTGTTGATGTTGTCGGTGACAACAGGATATATGCCGTACAGCACCGACCGGCAGCGGGTGGAGGCGATGTTGTCAGGGAGGTTACATCAAATATCATCAGTTGTGAAACCGGCTTGACACCCACTGGGGCCGTGCCGAGCACCGCCTGGACTACCGGCATTCCCAACCACCCCGGCAAACCGGGTAAACAGCAGTGTGGTCAATATGCCGGTCGGGCCGGATTTTGGACCCATGAATGGCGTGAGAGTGCCGACATCCCGGAAGCCTGGGACACCCGGGCGCCGATTGCGCTCGGACCACAACTATATGGTATCAGACGTGATCCAGGACCGTTTCGCGATGTTTACAGTGAAGACAGCTTCGACCCACAGATTACCCTGCGTTACCGCCCGACAGCAAACCATTCGCTCTACGCCAAATGGGCAACAGCGTTCAAGGCGGGGGGGTTTGACACCAGCGACCGTGGCATGCCCAGGGGTGGTTTAAGATATGCGGAATTCAATCCGTCCGCTCCGGAAAAATTTGACGCAGACGGTCAGAAAGAATTCACCTATCTGGCAGAACATGCCAGTGTTTATGAAATAGGCGCAAGGGGCGATCTGTTTGATGAAAGAGTAAGGTATGGTCTGACCCTGTTCTATCAGAAGATACTTGATCTCCAGCTTGAAACCGAAGTTGCCAGCTTTGATGCGCTTATCAGTGGCACGCCCTCTACCGGACGTTTCATGACTAACGCAGGAGCCCAACGCAACCAGGGTCTTGATTTCGAACTCGGCTGGGCAGCCACGGATCGTCTAACGTTGAAAACGGCTGGTGTCATACAGGATTCAATCATGCTGAGCTTCATCGGTGGTTGTACCGATGCCGAGGCGGATGCCGCTGCTACGGGAGACTGCTGGACTGCCGAGGAGTCTCTCGCATTGACCGCCAATGCAAAGTTAGGTGCGAGTTCAGTCCTAGCCGGGTTAATAGACCGCACAGGCTACAAGGCCCCCCGAGCACCGGATTGGAAAGTTATATTTGGGGGAGACTACGAACGGCCTTTATTTGATCAATACGTCGCCAAGCTAAACAGCAAACTGTCTATTTCTGACTCCTACACCGAGGATACGCTCGGATTCACCTATGTCGTGGCATGGCCCGTCCATTACGAACTGAACCTGCTTGCGGGTATCGGTTCTGCTGAAGGAACCTGGGATATCAATTTCTATGGCCGCAACTTCTTTGGTGCCAGACAGAAATATTACCAGGAAGAAGAGGCAGATTTCCGGGGTATCGTTGAGGGAGATATGCCAGCTTCCAGTTTCTTTACTTACGGCATGCAATTCAATTATCACTTTAAATAAGTCTTGATAATGAGATTACAAATTATCCAGCTGGGTATTCCTTTAATAATAACAATACCGCTGAATTTGAATTTACGATATTAAGAACAGTAAAAAAGAGGGGTGGGTATGTATCAAATTACGGCTGCATTTTATTCTGTTTTTATCGGCGCATTTTTGTTGCTGGCGGGAACTGAACATACCTTTGCGCAGGGACAACAGGAATCCGCAAGTACTGCTGATAACTCCCTTGCACAATATCGTTTAACCCTGAACCAGTATTGTGTAACCTGCCATAATAAAACACTTAACACGGCATCCCTGATGCTGGACAAGGCCAATTTGCAAGATCTCAGCGAGGCACCGCAAATCTGGGAAAAGGTCATTACCAAGCTTTCCCTGCGGTCTATGCCTCCGGTAGGTATGCCCCGGCCGGACGAGTCCTTTTATAAATCATTTACCAACCACCTGAAAAGCGAGCTGGACCGGCTGGCTGAAATCAATCCGAATCCCGGTAGAGGGGTCATAGCTCATCGTCTAAATCGTACCGAGTACACTAATGTAGTGCGGGATTTGATGGGTGTGGAAATCGATGGTGAAGAAATGCTGCCTGCCGACAATTCAGGCGGTTTTGACAACCTGGGCGACCTATTGTCAGTATCGCCACTGTTACTGGAAAAATACATGTCTGCAGCTCTTATAGTTACCCGATTAGCCATCGGCGACCCTGATATGCAGGTGGACAGTCAGGCATACACTGTTGATCCGAATCTGCTGCAGGATAAGCGCATGGATGAAAACCTGCCGTTTGGCTCACGAGGCGGTCTCGCGGTCAGCCATCGCTTTCCGGTGGATGGCGAATACGTGTTAAAGGTGCGTCTGCAAAACCAGGGTGGAGGCTTGATCGTGGGGTTGGCCAAACCCAGTCGCCTGGATATTCGCGTGGACGGTGAAAGAGTCAAATTACTTACCGTGGGTGGTGATAATGTGGGCATCGGCCTGGGACGCGAAGCCTCAGATACACTGCCGCCGGATGTTAAACAATCGATGTATGAACGTACTGCGGATGAGGCGTTGGAAGTTCGCTTTCCCATGCAGGCGGGTACACATAATATCCAGGTAGTATTCCTGAAGGAAAATTTTGCGTGGGAGGGCGTTGCTGTACCTCAGCCCAATTATGAGAATTATAACAGGGCCAGAATCAAGGAGACTTATGGGCGGGCCTGGGCTGAACCGTCTGTGAGCAATATCAGCATCGAGGGCCCTTACAACGTAACAGGGGTCGGGAACACTGTCAGCCGCGAGAAGATTTTTGTGTGTACGCCGGCCAGCAAGGCCAAAGAGGAGGCCTGTGCCCGGCAGATACTGTCCCACCAGGCACGGTTGGCCTATCGCCGACCAGTTGATAACGCCGATATCGCGCCTTACCTTGGCCTGTACAGACAAGCACGTATGGATGGGTCATTTGAGGTCGGAATTCGCAAGGCGCTGGAAGGCATGTTGATGAGTTCGCAGTTTTTATACCGCATCGAAGCTGATCCGCTACAGGTCAAACCCGGCACTAATTATGCGTTGGATGATCTGACTTTGGCCTCTCGCCTGTCATTTTTTCTCTGGAGCAGTATTCCCGATGACGAACTGTTGAGTGTGGCCGAACAAGGCAAGCTTCGGGAGCCAGCGGTCCTGGAAGCCCAGGTACGGCGATTGCTCAAGGACGAACGTTCTGCATCACTGGTAAACAATTTTGCCGAGCAGTGGTTGTTGCTGCGCAATCTCCCTGCAGCGCAGAAGAGCGCAAAAGTATTCCCCGATTTCGATGAGGAACTGCGTCAGGCCTTTTACAAAGAGGTGACCATGTTTGTCGGCAGTATCTTTGACGAAGATCGTTCGATACTGGATCTGTTCCGGGCGGACTATTCGTTCCTCAATGAACGACTGGCCCGGCATTACGGGATCAATGATGTGTATGGCAACCGCTTCCGGCGGGTCACTCTGGCCAAGGATCAGCGGGGTCTATTGGCCCGTGCCGGTATTTTGTCTATTACTTCGTATCCGAACCGGAATTCCACCGTTTTGCGCGGCAAGTGGGTGCTGGATAATATATTGTCCTCACCACCACCACCGCCACCGACAGTAGTACCCGCATTGGAGAACATAGTAGCGGAGCCGGGTAAAACGCTGACCCTGCGCCAAAGGATGGAGCTTCATCCTGCCAATCCCGTTTGTGCCGTCTGTCATAACCAGATGGATCCCATCGGGTTTGGTCTAGAAAACTATAATGCCGTCGGCCAGTGGCGCACCGAGGACGAAGGCCAGCCCATCAATGCTAGTGGCATCTTGCCGAGTGGAGTCAAGTTTGAGGGGCCGGCACAATTGCAGGAGGCACTGCTGCGTTCGCCAGAGGTGATTGCCAATTCATTCACCCAGAAGTTGCTTACCTATGCGCTGGGTCGGCCGGTCGAATATTACGATATGCCTGCAGTACGTCATATCATTCACGCGGCATCCGATCAAGATTACAAGTTTTCATCCATTGTTTTAGGGGTAATTAACAGTACACCATTCCAAATCAGGAGGACAGGATCATGATTATATTTAAAAAAGCCATACCGCGGCGCACATTTTTGCGGGGATTGGGGGCTACAGTCGCCTTGCCGATGTTGGATGCTATGTTTCCGGCCCTTGCAGCACAATCAATAGTTAAAATGCCACTGCGCGTGGGCTATGTTTATACTCCCAATGGCATCATCAGAGATCGTTTCCGGCCTGCTACGGCCGGCTCTGGTTATGAGATGACGGATATCCTGAAACAGTGGGAACCGTTCAGGGATCAACTGCTTGTACTCAGTAATCTTAATAACGGTGGTTCGGAAAGCGTCAGTGGGCATGTCGGTGGCAGCACCATGTTCCTGACAGGGTCCAAACCTAACCAGTCTGTCAGCGAGATCCACGCTGGAATTTCCGTGGACCAGGTAATTGCAAATGAATTTGGCAAACAAACACCGTTGGGATCGCTGCAACTCTGCATTGAAGATGCCGCGTCGCTGGCTGGCCAGTCTACCGGTGGCTATAGCTCGGCCTACACTAACACGATTTCCTGGAGCGGTCCGACCACGCCGTTGCCCATGGCGCACCGTCCTCGCGACATTTTCGAGCGCTTGTTCAGTGATGCAGGCACGAATCCGGATGCCAGGAAATCCCGTCTGCTCGAGCAGAAGAGTATCCTCGATTTTGTGAAGGAGGACTTCGCCAGGACAAAAAGCAAACTGGGTGCGACAGATAAAACCAAACTCGATGAGTTTACCGATGCGCTGCGCGATGTTGAATCCCGGATCCAGAAAGCGGAAACAACAGTCAACATAGAATTGCCGGAGATGCAGCGGCCGGTCGGCATTCCAGAGTATGAAGAGCATGTCCGTCTGATGTTCGATCTGATGCTGATGGCTTTCCAGACCGACATGACACGCGTTTTCACCTTCATGGTCGCACGTGAATACAGTGAACTGGTCTTTACCCAGCTTGGTCATACGGATCCTTATCACCCCACAACCCATCATCGGGGCAATCCGGAGAAGATACGCAGGGCTGGTGATATCAATGTATATCACGCGAAACTGCTCGGCGAGTTCCTGGCAAAAATGCGTGCGACCAAAGACGTCGATGGGTCCACGCTGCTGGATAATTCCATGATCGTTTACGGTGCGGGTATGGGCGATGCCGATATCCACAGTCAGTGGAATGTACCTGTAGCTCTGCTTGGTGGTGGTGGTGGCACGCTCAAGGGTGGTCGTCATCTTGTCTACAAAGAGGGCACCCCTTTCTCCAACCTCCATGTCGCGATGTTGAACAAGATGGGGATCGAAACAGCGAGTTTTGGTGGTGAACTAGGACAATCCGATGGAGAACTGGATCTCAGCCTTCCCGCATAAGTACTGATATTAAGAATAAGAATGAGGGTCGAAGCTATGAGTTCAGACGTAATTAAATCCGGAAGTTTGGGTAAGCCTGCGGTTACTTGGTTGACTGCCTTATTCCTGCTTGCGATTGTCAGCTTGTCAGCGGTTGCTGAGTCTGATTTACGGTTGCTGGAGGCTGCCAAGACCCAGGACTGGGCGAGTGTACGTTCCTTGCTGCAAGAGAAGGGCGTGAATATCAATGCGGCCCAGGCAGACGGAGCCACGGCACTGGCCTACGCTGTGTATTGGGACAAACTGGATTCGGTACAGCTCCTGTTGGAGGCTGGAGCTGATCCCGATATTGGCAATGACTACGATGTAACTCCCCTTATGTTGGCCGCAGAAAACCGCAGTCAGGCCATGGTGAAACTACTGCTGAAGGCAGGGGCTGATCCTGATATTGCAAGCTGGAGCGGCGAAACGCTGCTGATGACTGTTACGCGTACAGGCATGCTCGAAGCCGTTCAGTTGTTATTGGAGCATGGCACGGATGTGAATGTACGCGAACCCAGGCGCGGACAAACCGCGCTGATGTGGGCGATTTCATTTAAACGCCCTGATATTGCCCGTTTGCTGATCGATCATGGTGCCGACATCAACGCGAGCACGATCAGGCTGAACGAGGATTTTCAGCCGCTGGAAGTAGAAGGTTATATGGGGTCAACAATACAGGCTGTGCCTATGGGAGGGTATACCCCGCTGTTGTTTGCAGCCAAGGTCGGTGATGTGGCTACAGCCCGACTGCTGGTGGAGAAGGGGGCCGATGTGAATGCGGTTTCCCAAACCGACGGCAGTCCGCTGATCATGGCAGCTGCGCAAGCTAATGAAGAACTTGCCTTATTTCTACTGGATCATGGAGCCGATCCGAATGCAGTTGATGAAAATGGCATGACAGCACTGCACTATGCACTACGAGATGGCATTAAGGTTCTGCATGGCCATATTATTACCGATAAGAAAATGGTATGTAATTTCGGAGGGGAGGACTTCCTGTGTCGACCCTACGAAACCCTGAATGAAAATATACTTGCGTATATGGCACTGCCCGAATCAGAGGTATATGTCGTTGATACCAAGTTTGACGGCTATGGCAATTATGATCTAGATAAACCGTTACCGGGACCAAATATGCATGCTTTGTCCACGGCATTATTGGCACGCGGCGCTGATCCGAATGCAAAGATGAAGAACCCGCCAGCCATGTTAAGACTGGAAAGAAACCCCTGGTTTTCAATGCGCAATGCCACTCCGTTTTTCCTGGCTGCGGCATCCCAGGATCTTGATACCGTGTCGATATTGCTGGAGGAAGGGGCCGACCCGATGGTAACGACGGAGATCAATGAAGATCTGTTTAAGAAACAGGTGAAATCCCCCGCCGAAGATAATATGGTCGTAGGTAATGCCACCTCTCTAATGGCAGCTGTGGGTATGGGTCGCAGGGCTGATCTCACATTCGAAGAGGAAGACAATGCAGTCAAGATCGCCAAAGTTCTGATCAGCTTGGGTGCGGATGTCAATGAAGCTACGCCTACAGGCTGGACCCCGTTGCACGCAGCTGCCTTTCTCGGGTCTGATAAGCTGGTCAAGTTCCTGGTTGAGCAGGGCGCCAATATTGATGCTATGACTGGTTGTGGCAGAACACCCATCAGTCTGGCAATGGCTGACAGGACGGAGGGTATGCTGGATCGGACCCTGCCACGCATCGAAACCGCAGAATTGCTGCTGGAACTGGGAGCCGGCGATATGCCACCATCAGGACCCTTAGGTCAATGTGTAGGTGGACGGGGAGGGCTTGAGGCTGATCAAGAGCAAAATGAAACTGTCAAGGCTGCCATCCAAACTGTGAAACAGAAACTTGAAGACAAGAAAAAGAAGTGGAAGACTGAAGCTGCAGTTCAACTGTGAATAAATGCCCTGAATATCTAGAGCAACCAGAAAATACTATCGTGCTACATCTGCCGGATGAATAAGCCCGAAAAATAATAATCATTACAATAGTTTTTTATTACTTAATCAGGGGGATTACGTATGTTTGTCAAGATTAATTCATCAAAAGTCCACTCTATTCTAATAGCGACAGTGGCAGCATCTTCTGTCTTACCAATCAGCTTGCAAGCTCAGGTCTTGGAAGAAATTGTCGTAACGGCACAACGTCGTGAGCAGTCTCTTCAAGAGGTGCCGGTTTCAATCAGCGTATTTTCCGGCGCCCAAATCGAACTGCAGGGCTTTAAAAACCTGGATGACTTAGCGAGGATGTCGGCAACGGTCAATATGGCAGACGGTACCTCGGGTCAAAACACTACGATTCGTGGATTCGGTACAGCTGGTAACTCAATGACATTGCAATCTGCTACACCATTATTTGTTGATGGGATCCATTTTGGTTCTATGGAAATGGTTAAGAATGCCTTTATGGACACCGACCATGTTGAGGTGTTGATGGGACCACAACCTTTACATTTTGGTATGGATGCCAGTGCTGGAGCTTTTACGATTTCGAGCAAGCGACCTACGGCGGAATATGAGGGTGACTTTGCGACCGAGTTCGGTAATGACGGTAAACGCGAAATTACTGGGGCATTTGGTGGGCCGATTTCTGATACTCTGGCCTTTCGAGTAGCAGTTGCCTACGATAAACTCGAAGGTCTGTTAAAGCACCGTTACGATGATTCCAAATTTCCCCAGTTTGATTCGTTGGGTGGACGAGTGATGCTTGAGTGGAAGCCGAATGAAAGCTGGGATGTACTGACAAAATTCGAGATTAATAGGCAGCGCAATGGCGGTGAAATTGCCTCTGGCTGTATTGCAGAAGGAAGTGTTAGAGGTTATGTATCGACAACAATTGCAGGTGTTACACCTGGTAACCCAGATGTTGGAATTCAATCAATCGTCTATGTACCTGCGACCTCGGGCGGACTTTCCAATGGAGATAGACTCGGCATAAGGCAATTTAGCACAAAGTATACTGGGGAGGACTGTTTTAATGACGAGTATGGAATAAGCCGGAATGGGCCTTATGCAAAACCAATTATCAGCAATATCACTAAGGATAATACTAATACTATCTTTGACGGCTATGCAGACGCTTCAGTACTAATGGATAAATTCCATTCGGTTGAAACGAGCAAAATAAAAATAATGGGTGTTGATGGTATCGACGGTAATGGCAACAAGGGCACGGATGATATTGATTCCTATCACGGGTTACTTGATGCCACGTATGAATTAGGAAACGGGATGACTTTTAACTCCCAGACGGCATATGTTCATTTTTTGCGTGATGCAAATGCAGACAGTGGCAATTCACCCTTTGCTGATAGTAATCAGTATCGCCGTACCCTTTTTGATCAACACAGCCAGCAATTTCGACTTGAATCTCCTGCTGATGGTTATGATATCAACGCTGTAGATTTACCGGGTGGCTTGACGATGAACTTCATGCTTGGAGGCTATTACCAGCAATGGGACAAGGATGTATTCATTAACAACATCAGGGCAGTTTTTCTACGTGGTCAGCGTATGAATCAAATCTGGGAAGATGCCAAGTTTTTCTCGGCTTTCTGGGGAATGGACTTAAATTTCATGGATGAGCAACTCTCACTTCAGGCAGGTGGTCGCTACTCTAATGTTGAGAAGCAGGTATTTCTGAGGGGTTTTGGTGCCGCACTTATATTTGATAAATTCCCGTGTAATTCTGCGGGAACTAATGCAGACCCGGCTACCTGTGCGTCAGATCCAGACTTCAAGCGCGTCAGCCCGAATCTAACCACGTTTACTGTTGTTGATCCGATTACTGGCAGAGGTGCGACGACAGGCACTGCCGTACAACGCATCACACGTCAGGTACGAGTGGATAGCCCGAGAATATTTCTCCAAGGTGTCGATATGAACAACCTCTGGACAACAAATCAATGGAATGTGAAAGCTGGAGACGCAGTTCCACTTAACTGGAGAGGAGCCCAGGCTCAGGCAGTGGGTCTTACTGCGCCAGTATATGCAAACGTCCCTGGTCCTTACGGTGACTGCAGTATCTGTACTAATGATATCGATCAGAGCGCCAAGAATTATTCATCCCAGATAGTCCTTAGTTATACACCAAGCAGTGGCACCTTTGACGGAAACCACACTTTCTATGGTAAATATGCAGAGGGTTTCAAAGGGCCTGTCACGGACACCGGGACATCAACACTTCCGGCCACTATTAACGATATCTACTTTACGCCTGAGTACTCCAAATCATATGAGTTGGGTGGAAGAGGCTCAATTCTAGAAGGCAAGGCAAGATACTCCTTAACAGGGTTTATAACGCGATTTACAGACTTGCAGTCCGAAGCAGCAGTAGCATCGTATGATCCCCAAGAGATTTCTGATCAACAAGGTATCAGCCTGAATGCCGGCAAAGTCAAGGTAGACGGTGCGGAGTTAAATTTAGATATGGCTGTTAACGATAATCTGGTATTGAATCTGGCCTCATCTCTGATCAACGCCAGGTATGGTGAGTACGATGGTACTGGCTGTACCGACACGGAGATTATCGCCGCCTCAATTGATGCTGTGGAGAATCCATCAAGGAGGACTGCCGCGGAGATCACTTTTGCCAACACAATTCTTACCAATATGGGGACGGCGAATAGGGCTACCTTGCCTCATGCTTCTGAAATACCTGAGTTTTTGTTGGCAAATGGTGGCTGTCGTTTGGTAAATACTCCGGAATTTGCTGCCGGGACGAATAGCATTGGTGCGGCGTTGACCTTTAACCGTGCTGGTCTGCAACCAGCCTTTGCGCCAGACTACAAAATAGTCATGGGTGCTACCTATACACTGCCAGTCCTTTCTGAGTATGAAGTTGTCCTGAATGCTCAGGGATATATTGAAGATGAGAAAACAGTACTCGCAGACATTATGGATCATTCCAGGATGTATAATGCCGGGCATTGGGACGCCAACCTGATGACTAGTTTTGGCCCACAATCTGGTTCCTGGCAGTTAGTAGGTTTTGTCCGTAATTTGATGGAAGACCGTATCGTATTCAATCAGGAATTCGATCTAACACGTTCTGGCATAGTTTTTTCTGATGACAGGGGTATAAGCAAGGCCAGCTTCAGGAGCTATGGCGTACGCTTCCAGTATAATTTCAGATAAAAAAAGAGATTGAAATAAGGCTATTAGCGGATATTGTTTGCTTAAACACTTGAGTGTCCCCGGTTGAATAAAATCTGTTTAATCGGGGATACTATATTTTTAACTCAAAGGGGGCGTCAAATGACGCGGGTTCAAATATGAAGCGCAACGCCTGACACACAGCTAAATGGGTGATAAGTTGAAATTCTACTAGAATCCTGGTCCGACCATCCAGCATCTGACTCAACCGGAGCATACAATATGAAACTGATCCGTTTTACTCATCTACCCTTGATTTCCATGATGCTGACACTGCTGTTGTCAGCCTGTAGCTCGGACAATCAGGGTCAGGCGCAGTTACAAACGCCGGCCATAGTCGCATCAACCGTACCCGTGGCGGTTGAACCCGAGCCTGTAGCTGAGGCAGACCTGTTGATCCAGGGTGGTATCTTGCTGGATATGGTCGCAGATGAATCGATGCCGAGACCGATCAAGGGCATCGTGATACGTGATGGCAATATAGACAGTATTATTGCAGCGGACTCAACCGATCCCTTGCCACCTGCCACCAGAATCATCAATGCAGAAAACAACTATATCCTGCCCGGTCTTATAGACGCACACGTCCATTTCAAACCGTTTGTCCCAGATGCTGCTATCTGGCGCAGGTTGAGTCTGTATTATGGTGTCACAACACTGATGGATACTGGACCCTGCGGTGAAACCTGCGAGGAGACTGGACAGGATGCCAATCCCTGGATAATGGAATACAAGGACTTCATGAATAATTCTTCCGCAACCAGTGGTCCCAGCCTGTATGTAACTGGCAAACGCATTGATGGACCTGCCGAAGGTGGGCATCCACTTGCTGTAAAGGTAAAAAACAGGGATGAGATAGCCCAATATCTGGATTTTCTGGTAGAGAGTGGCTCTGACGGTATCAAGGTGGAGAGTACCTTACCTGCTGACCTCAGGGCACTTGTCATGCAGGAAGCCAATAAACGTGGACTACCGGTAGTCGGTCACTCCAAGGACGCACGCGAATCAATTGAGGCAGGCATGAAATTCATTGAACACATGTGGCCGGTTGTATCTTCTACACTTTCGGGTGAGCATCCCAAGGATATGTCATCACCTCAACATGATCATCTTATGGATTTGGATAAAGCACCCGAAGTAGTCAAGTTAATGGTCGACAATCACGTTTATCTTAACCCGACGATGGTCGGGCGTTACGGCTATTTTTCCCGACATCTGGCAGACTGGTCCCTGGAAGACGAGAAAAACATGCAGTTTGGTGGCCTTTACAGTGACCTTTCGGAAGAAAAAAAGGCGCCAATAATTGCACTCTGGAAACGCTCGGAAAAGGTCAGCCCTGAAGATCTGGCCAACTACAAGATTGGTCTTGAAAAGGTAAATACCTTTATCAGGCTGCTCAGCGAGGCAGGGGGCAAGGTACTTGCGGCAACTGATGCTGGCCAGGAAAGGTTAACCGGAATATCGCTGCACCGTGAGATGCAAATGATGGTTGATGCCGGCATTACTCCTTACCGTACGCTGCTCGGCGCCACACGCTGGCCTGCCGAGATGATTTACAAGGACAAGTTGATTGGAACAGTCGAGGTCGGGAAGCAGGCCGACATCTTCATCACCGCCTCAAATCCGGCTGAAAATATCGCCGCAGCCCAAAACATCATCTATGTCGTCCGCAAGGGTAGCGTCCAGCGTACACCAGATGATTGTTCCACTGTTTTTCCTCCGATTGCCATGTCCTGTAACAAAACGCGGGTTCAAAAAGGACCATGATTGCGACACTGCAGGATCTGAGGTTTGTGGTCGATAAGGCAGATTTGGAGTTGGGCGCTATCTCAGCGACTAAACTAGTTGGTTATGCTCTAAGACTGACGGTATCTACACATCCTAATAATGACAAAAGAGTAATAATTAGGGCCAATGCACAGCTTAATATTACTTCTGTTACCGAACCAAAACTTTATCAGGAATATTTTTGCTGCTCTTGAGAAAGCAATGTTCCTCACCGTCGGGTTCAACCCCATTTCTAGCGACGGTTTTAAGTGGCTAGTATCATTTCCTCACACATTACCCCATTAACTGCGCACATTACAGAGTATACGTAGCTAGGTACCATCAAACTGAAATACGGGGGTGCCACCCCGGTGGGGTCTGGAATGTGCCGGAAAAGGGGAAGTGAATTATCCAGAAGACTACGGGACACTCATGGGACACTTAAGCACAACAATGAATAACATTACACAATGATAGACAAAACATAATTCTACTTATTTCAGCAGAAATCATACTATTACGTGTTGTAGTGATTCGTGGTTATTTGTAGCGCTGGGACTTAAAATCCCTCGGCAGAAATGCTGTGCCGGTTCGAGTCCGGCCCCGGGCACCACTTACTTAATCATCAAGCTGCTATTACTCCAGTTCGTGACCACGCTATCATCCGTTGCAAAAAACGGTCAGTCGTGGTAGTTTCGGAATAGTTGATGTTAGGCTATTTATTCGGGGGGATAAGCAGTTGGGCACACAGAAATCACCATTTTCCAGATTTGTCCTGATATCAGGCGTAATACTATTCAGTAACATTGGACAGGCTCAAACCGACGAGTCAGTTGAGCAATACCGCGCCACAATAAATACCTATTGTGTTGGCTGTCATAATGACACATTAAAAACGGCCAATGTCATTCTCGACAAGGCAGACCTGAATAAACTGGGTGAAAATCCTAAACTCTGGGAAAAAGTGATTACCAAGCTTTCCTTGCGTTCGATGCCTCCAGTGGGCATGCCGCGTCCCGATGACAAATTCTATAACTCATTCGCTGGCTATCTGAAATCCGGACTGGATACGCTTGCAGAAAAAAATCCCGAACCGGGTAAAGCGGTAGCTGCCCATCGACTCAATCGTACCGAATATACCAATGCCATACGCGACATGCTGGGTGTCGAGATCGATGGCAAGGCCTTGCTACCCCCCGATAATTCCGGTGGTTTTGATAATCTGGGTGATTTGCTCTCTGTTTCTGAAGTATTAATGGAGAGTTATATGGCCGCCGCGCGGAAAATCAGCCGTCTGGTCGTAGGTGATACCACAATAGATGCAGATACGGCTCAATATAATATCGATCCAAAATTATTGCAGAATGACCGCATGAATGAGGAACTGCCGTTTGGAACCCGGGGTGGCTTGGCAGTACGACATAACTTCCCGGTGGATGGCGAATATGTAATGAACATTCGTTTGCTAAGAACTTCCGGTTCGGCATTGATCATTGGTGTCAATGAACCACATCAAATCGACGTGCGTGTCGATGGCGACCGGGTTAATTTACTTACCGTTGGCGGGGAAAATGTAGGCCTTGGACTTGCCAGTGGTGGTGCAGACAAGGTGCCGCCTGATTTTGCTCAGGCACAATATGAACGTACTGCAGATTCGAAACTTGAAATCCGCTTTCCGATGAAAGCCGGTACTCGTACGGTACAGGTTGCATTTCTGGATGAGACGTTTGCATGGGAGGGCGCTATCCCTCCCCAAACATTCGAAAACTGGGACAAAGCCAAAATCGGTGGTGATTTTGAACGAGCTTGGCGCGATCCCTGGGTCAGTAGTGTAATAATTACTGGTCCGTTAAAAGTCGCTGGTTCCGGATCATCCGTCAGCCGTTCAAAAGTATTTATTTGTACGCCTGCTAGTCAAACTGATGAAGAACCCTGTGCCAAAAAAATTGTAACGAATATAGCCAGACTCGCACATCGCCGTCCTGTAACAGATGATGACATTGAACCATTGCTGGGTTTATACAGGCAAGCTCGCAAGGACAATAGCCCCTTTGATGCGGGCATTCAAATGGCCATTGAAGGATTGTTAGTCAGCACAGAATTCCTGTTTAGAATAGAAGCTGACCCAACGAATCTGGCTAAAGGAGAGTTGTATGCACTCAGCGATCTGGATTTGGCATCACGTCTGTCATTCTTTCTCTGGAGTAGTATACCGGATGATGAGTTATTGACTGTTGCAGAGCAGGGGAAACTGCATCAACCTGAGATACTTGAACAACAAGTCAAAAGAATGCTTAAGGATGACCGTGCCACTAATCTTGTGACCGATTTTGCTGACCAATGGCTGTTATTACGCAACCTGCCACTATTGTCCAAAAATCAGGAAATCTTTCCTGATTTTGATGAAACGCTCAGACAGAACTTGTATACAGAAATCCAGCTATTTTTAGGCAGCATTTTCAGGGAAGATCGTTCTATTCTGGATTTATTCCAGGCGGATTATACCTACCTGAATGAACGATTGGCGAAACACTATGGAATTAAAAATGTTTATGGCAATCGATTCAGAAAGGTCACGCTGGATGATGTAAATCAACGTGGACTGCTGGCACGAGCCAGCATTCTGTCGATAACAACCTATCCGAATAGAAACTCCACGGTACTCAGAGGCAAATGGGTATTAAGTAATATTCTTGCCGCGCCACCACCACCGCCACCACCCAATGTACCTACATTGGATGCGACCAAGGCGGACCCTGGCCAACGAAAATTGACTTTACGCGAAAGAATGGAAAAGCATCCAGCTAATCCTGTATGTATGGTCTGCCATAACCAGATGGATCCTATCGGATTTGGCCTGGAAAATTACGACGCAATTGGCCGCTGGCGCACTGAGGACGAGGGCGTCCCCATTAATGCAGCAGGTAAATTGCCTAGCGGTATTGAATTTGAAGGTCCTGCACAGCTTCAGAAGGCCTTATTAAGTAAACCAGACGTGATAGCCAGTGCATTTACTCAAAAACTCTTGACGTATGCATTAGGCAGGCCTGTTGACTACTATGACATGCCCTCCGTTCGTAAAATTATTAATAATTCGGCTGGTAAGGACTACCGTTTTTCATCCATCATCTTTGGAATTGTAAACAGCATACCTTTTAATATGAGGAGGGTTGGGTCATGATGATATTCAAGAAAACATTGCCACGTCGTACATTCTTGCGTGGTATGGGGGCAGCCATCTCCATGCCGATGTTAAGTGCGATGGTGCCAGCCATGGCAACACCTGCAGAAGGTAAAATGCCACTGCGTGCCGGATATATTTATTCACCCAATGGCATCATACGTGAGCAATGGAGGCCAGCAAGCCGGGGCGCCAACTTTGAAATGACGAACATCCTGAAAAACTGGGAAAATGTCAGGGACAAGATTCTGGTGCTGAGCAACATGAATAACGGCGCATCAGAAACTGTTGATGGTCATGTAGGCGGCAGCTCGATGTTCCTCACCGGAGTTGAACCTAATAAATCCTTAAGCGAACTATTGGTCGGAACCTCTGTTGATCAATACATAGCCCAAAAAACCGGCAAGGAAACTCCGCTGGCGTCTCTGCAGGTCTGTATTGAGAATGCTGCTGAACTGGCAGGGCAATCAAATGCCGGTTACAGCTCGGCCTATACCAATACCATTTCCTGGTCGAGTCCGACTACACCCTTGCCGATGGAACATCGTCCACGAGCCATCTTCGAAAGATTATTTGGTGATGGTGGAACCGACCCTATCGCCCGTCAACTACGAATTGGCAGACAAAAAAGCATACTTGATTTTGTTAAAGATGATGCGTTACGCGTACAGAAAAAACTGGGTCTTGCAGACAATCATAAACTGAATGAGTTTACAGATGCTTTACGTAGCGTTGAAGAACGCGTCCAGAAAGCTGAGCAGAAAACCAGTCAGGAATTACCCGATATGAAACGCCCTGTCGGTATACCTGCTCATGAAGAACATATTGGTCTGATGTACGATTTATTACACCTCGCATTTCAGACAGATACAACCCGTGTGTTTTCATTTATGGTGGCCAGAGAATACAGCGAGCTTGTCTACACACATCTTGGCCATACGGATCCATATCATCCATTAACACATCATCGTGGTGACCCTACCCGCAAACGCCAGGCTGGCGAGATAGATATATACCATTCCAAATTGTTCGGTAATTTCCTGACCAAAATGGAAGCCACCAAGGACGCTGATGGGTCGTCATTACTCGATAATTCCATGATCGTATATGGTGCTGGCATGGGCGAGGGCGATGTACATAATCAGTACAATGTGCCAATAGCTTTGTTGGGTGGCGGTGGCGGTGCTTTCAAGAGTGGTCGCCATATTATGTATACCATGGGTACACCATTAACGAATCTCCATCTGGCCATGTTGAATATATATGGTATACCCATGGAGAAAATGGGAACTCGATTTGGTGCATCTACCGGCTTACTGGATTTGAGCGCGACTTCATAACAAATCACTTGCTGGAGGGGGTAACAGAATGTCTGTTTGTGATCTGAAGAAGCGTTTATTTGTTGGCCTGTTTTTGACAGTCATGTCAGTGGCAGCGCTTACTGTGCATGCGGCTGATGATTTGCAAATTGTGCTGGCCAGCAAAAAACAGGACTGGGATGCTGTACGCACAGCATTAACAAACCAGAATGCTTCAGTAAATTCTGCGCAACCGGACGGTGCTACAGCACTTGCCTGGGCAGTTTACTGGGACAACGCTGAAATTGCTGAATTGTTACTTCAAGCTGATGCTGACCCTAACATTGCCAATCAATACGGTGTGAGCCCTCTCTTTTTGGCTTGCAAAAACCGTAACGCTGCAATGGCAGAACTGCTATTGAAAAATGGTGCTAAATCTAAAACCAAATTGTGGAGCGGTGAAACACCGTTAATGTCTGCGGCCAAAACAGGCGTGAACGACCTTGTATTAACCCTGCTGAAACATGGCGCGGATGTTAATAGTAAAGAACCCAGACGTAACCAGACTGCGCTGATGTGGGCAATCGCCTTTAAACACCCTGAAACTGCAAAACTATTAATTGAGCACGGCGCAGATGTAAACGCTAAAACGAAAATGCTCGATGAAAAGTTCAAGCCTGTTGTGCTTGAAGGCTATACAGCAAATGTATTGGGAACTCCTCAGGGTGGATTTACACCTCTAATGTTTGCTTCACGAACCAATGATCTGGAAACCGTCAAACTACTTCTTTCTCACAAGGCAAAACTGGATAGCGTTTCGGTTGATGAAGGGACTGCACTGGTCATAGCCGCGGCGGGAGGCAACGAAGAGATAGCACTCTATTTGCTTCAGCAGGGCGCCAATCCGAATTTAACTGACGCAAATGGTATGACTCCCTTGCACTACGCAATGCGAGATGGTCTTAAGGTTTTGCATAATATGCGAACAAACTTTGCTAAACAGGTCTGCGGATATGCATCTGACTCGCGTTGCAAGGTTTACTCAAGTCTGACGGCTGAAGAACTAAAACTACTAGATGATCCGAAGTTTGGTCTTTATATTGTGGAACCAAAGGGAAACCCGAACGATCCGCTATATGGAAAGAATATGCACGCATTGGCGAAAGGCTTATTAGATGCGGGCGCAGACCCTGATGTGGCCATGTTATATCCACCTCCTCGATTACGCATGGAAAGATTACCTTATTTTAATCTGACCGGGGTAACACCTTTTATGCTTGCAGTGGCTGCGCTTGATATGGATGCAATGGAAATGCTGCTACAAACTGAAGTTGATCCTCTGGTAAGCACAAAAGCCAATCTTGCCGTTTTCCCTAAACAGACCAAGAACTTTTCTGACGATAATCAGTTTCAGGGTAATGCCACATCGTTGATGGTTGCAGCTGGCATGGGAAGAAATAATGATTATTCTCCGGAAGAAGAAGAAAAGGCACTATCAGTCGTAAAAAGACTTCTTGAATTTGGAGCAAACGTTAACGAGACAAATGAAGTTGGCTGGACTGCTTTGCACGCAGCAGCCTTTCTCGGTGCTGACAAAATAGTTAAACATCTTGTGGAAAATGGTGCGGCAATAGATATACAAAATGGTTGTGGCCTAACTCCATTGAGTCTGGCTGTCGGTAGAAACCAGAAAGGTTTGATACGACGTACAGTTCCACATATGACTACAGCCAAGTTACTGCTTGAACTGGGCGCTGGTGACAAGCAACCTTCTGAATCAAAAGGTCAATGTATTCAGGGTCGTGGTGGGCTGGAATTTGATGACTTCCAGAGAGATCAGGTTGAGTCAGTTATTAATTTGGCCGGTTTGCAGGAATTGCTGGACAAAAAACCCTACGGTCATCTTGTGGGCAAAATCTATAACATGAGCGAAACCGGTCGATTAGGAAACCGGCAGGAATAGTTGGGTTTAATTACATTTTATAAAACCTTGATTCGAGGTCTGGCATTCAATTAATTAGTAAATATAAATAATAAATAGGAGGGGTGGATTTATGGGGGGCTTTAAATCTAGCACGTTGAAACCGAAATCAGGCATGTATATCGCCGTGTTTACTGCGCTAATTACTACTGGTATCAGTTCGCCGCTGGTAACAGCACAAGGTCTGGAAGAAGTGATTGTCACAGCGCAGCGCCGTGAACAATCCTTACAAGAAGTACCAATATCATTAACCACGGTTAATGCAGATGAAATCCGTGCGCTAGGTATTCGTACTGTAGAAGATCTGGATACTTTTTCACCGTCGGTAGAAATTCAGTATAACCTGCATTCTCCTTCCATCACAATCCGCGGCATGGGTAGTAACGTTGCCAATATGAGTATCGAACAATCTGCTCCTATGTTTGTAGATGGTATTACTTATGGACGCGCATCAATGATGGCGGCTGGTATGGTCGATGTGGAACGTATCGAGGTACTCAATGGCCCGCAACCGATATCATTTGGTCAAAATGCTACGGCCGGTGCGTTCAGCGTAACCAACCGTAAGCCTACTGACATTTGGGAAGGTAATTTTGATTCGGCTGTAGGTAGATTTGGCAGGTTATCCTTTAATGGGGGTATTGGCGGTCCAATCAATGATACCTGGGGCATACGTGTTGCAGGCAAATGGGATCAAACGGATGGACATCTAATTGATGCCTGGACCGGAGAATCATTCCCACATCGGCGCGATGCAATCGGTCGTGTTTCCTTGCAATGGAAACCTGCTGAAAATTTTCAGGCTTTACTTAAAACCAGTTATATGCAGAGAAAATCAGAAGGTGACCCGAACCTGATTTGCTTGAATCCAAAAAATGCAATGTCCGGTCAATTCGATGAAACAGCCGTTCTAATCCCCGGAAAAGTTCCTGCATGGGATGCGGCTTTTGGTCCGACACAGGGATTGCAGCGTCCTATTCCGGATTGCGTGAAAGATAACTTCACCCGTGTAGGTTGGAGAGAAGGGCGCGAAAGCAGACCTCGTCAGATATATCCTGGTTATAACAGTTCAGATGCACGAAGTGGAACCTTTGATATCACCGACCAGATTTATAATGTAATGGGATTAGTTGGAGCGGATAAAACGATAGCTTCGAGAGAACCCTTGCATTCAACGGACGTGCTGTTAAATATGACATATGATTTCGATAATGGGATATCTGTCGAATCCAATACCGGCATGGTTGATTATTTACGCAAAACCTATGAAGACAATGAGCTGGATCCATTCATAAATGACTCTTCATCCCGTGTCGAAAAATTCGACATGTGGAGTCAGGAAATCAGGGTTCGCTCCGTTGCAGGTGGAACCTTCGAGTGGGAAGGCGGTGTCTACATGCAAATTGAAGATCTGGATCTGGAACCTGTAGCAACTATCCGACCGAATCTGTCTGAGCCTATGCGATTCTACAAGCCGGCACAGAGCCCAAAGTGGAAGAGTGCATTTGGAGCGATCACCTATAATTTCTGGGGTGAAAAAATGTCGCTTGATGTGGGTGGCCGATATACCGATGTACATAAGGAAGGCAGCCAAACATCAAAGACAGCGACCTGGATTTTTAACATTGATCCCAGAATTAACGGTGCTATTACCTCAACACAGCATAAAGACCCACGGGTTGGCCCGGCGGTAGTACGTACACTGACATTTGCAACATCCGCAACCAGCAACACCTATAATGCCAATGGCGGTATTATCGATTGCGGACTGGCACATTTCCGTCCAGTCACCAACGTACGTGGCGCCATACCTGCCAATCCGTCAGCTACAGCATCAGCCACCAATCCGGTTAAACCAAATGACCAAAGGACAGCATCAGAAAGCCCCTGTGGAAATTATGGTGCGGGGTACTACACTGCCTTGTGGTTAACCAGAGACATTCCCGATGCATGGGATGGCAAGGCTCCTGTGGGAATGAGTCCCATCATGACGGATTTTTCAGACCGACCTGGACCATTTAAGGATACCTATGACTCCAGTAGTTTTGACCCTCAGGTTGTCTTGCGCTACCGCCCATGGGAAAACCTTTCTGTCTATGCAAAATATGCTGAAGCATTCAAATCCGGTGGATTTGATACCAGTGACCGAGGCATGGCGACTGGTGGAGTCGGTACGACAGAAGATCAGGATGGATTCTCCTATAAAGATGAGTTTGCAACCAATTATGAGCTTGGGGCAAGGGGCGATCTGTTTGATTCAACTGTGCGTTATGGCGTCACTTTATTTAATCAAGAGGTCAAGGATCTGCAAATTGAAGCAACACTGATCGATCTGGCAGCAATTGCAGCCGGTCAGGATTCCACAGGACGCGCCCAGATCAATGCCGGTCTGCAACGTACTCGTGGTGTGGACTTCGATTTGACCTGGATGATTAACGACAATTTTACCTTTACTTTCAATGGCGTAGTACAGCGAGGACGTATGCTGGACTTCATTGCAGGTTGTACACCAGAGGAAATCGCTAATGCGGCAACCGGTGATTGCTGGACCGCAGAAGAATCTATTGCTCTGGTTGGAAATGCCAATGTAGCCAATTTTATAGACCGTGCCGGTTCCCAGGCTCCTCGTACTCCAGACTGGAAGTTTAATTTAGGTCTGGATCATGAAGCCGCATTGCCATTCTGGGGTGGGGAATATAAGTATTATATAAATAACAAAATTGGTTTCTCAGACGGCTTCTCGGTCAATCCTGTAACCTTTAACCGGGTAGTAGGGTTTGAGCCACACAAGATCTGGGATATGAACATCGGTGTTAAGACAGAAGATGAAACCTGGCAACTTGATTTCTATGGAAGGAACATTCTGTCTGAACGTATTACTTACAATCCGCAATATGACATCGTCAACACACAGACCATTGCAGGGGTAACCGCAACACCCACACCCCAGGCGTGGCAAGGTGCCGTGGCGGGTGAACGTGATTATTTCAGTTATGGAGTACAATTAAGCTACAAATTCTGATATTGCAGTAATTACCACAAGAATCCGCCCGGGTGTTACATCCGGGCGGATTTTTTTATGTAATCCCGTGAAGTGATTTATTTTGTTCAACGAAATGCAAAGGTGTTTTTCAAATAGTTTGCACAATGTCCTTCTGAATATACTGTACATTAGAAATAATATTTAACATCAGAAGGTAGTCAATTGAAACCACGAACATTATCAAAAATCTACACACTGAATATCACCCTGTTACAGCTGGTTGTTTTTCTTTTAATACCTGCTACTGATGTTTTCGCCCAAAATTATCAGGAAGAAACAGTTTCACTTCTTACTCAGGAGATTATTGAACAGGACCTTGTAAGTTATCCATCCAGCTATTTTGACAAGGTTCAGCCTGTAACAGCGCTGGATATGATAAAACAAGTCCCGGGTTTCCAGCTGGATGACAATATCAATAATGTTCGTGGATTTGCCAGCACATCAGGAAATGTATTTATCGACGACAGACGACCCAGCACCAAACGGGATAACTTGTCATCTATTCTGACCAGGATCCCCGCGACCAGTGTAGACCGTATTGAATTAATCAGAGGTAAAGTTCGAAGCATTGATCTAAGAGGTCAGTCAGCTGTACTCAATATAGTATTAAAAGAAGGCATGCCAGCAGCTATCCAGTGGGAATCTTCCGTCCGGCAGACATTCGGACATGGGCCGCTTAAACCTGAAGGGAGAATTTCATTATCTGACGACTGGCGTGGAATTGATTACAACGTTGGTATAGATGCTCGAAGATCATCAGTGGGGCGAACAGGTTTTGATAATATCGAGGACGGTAATCGCAACCTCACTGAGATTCGAACTGACGATAAGGAAAACCGGAATACGGTTTTAAAAGCCAATCTGAATCTGGCAGGATGGTTCGGAGAAAATTATTTGCAGGCAAGCACTATTTATAACTATGAAAAGCAGCATACCTATACCAATTCAGATCGTGTCAAGTCGTTAACCGGGATTCAACGCAATGTTTTTTTTAACGATGTTGAAGAGGAACCCACTATTGAAGCGGGTCTGGATGTAGAACGTATACTGATTGACCGTCTGACTGGCAAAGCTATTGTGTTGTACGTTAAGGGCAATCGGAATATTTATAACAGCCAGCTGGATAAAAACTCATCAGGGGTACAAACACTTAATCGAATTGCCACAGGCGAACTTGATTCCAGCGAAAATATTGCGCGTCTGGAAATGGACTGGTCCGGTTTTACTGACCATCTGCTGCAGTTTAATGCTGAACGTGCCGCAAACAACTTGAATAGCACACTGGCACAAACCGATGATACAGGTTTTGGGGCAGTAATCATTGATGTACCAGGAGCTAATGGTCGGGTTGAGGAAATTCGCTGGGATACACTTTTAAAGGATACCTGGACACTCAATCAACTTGAACTGGATTATGGTATCGGTACCGAAGCATCGACAATCTCCCAGACCGGTGATGCAGAACTTGATCGCAGTTTTTTCTTTGTGAAACCCTCGGCTGTAGCAACCTGGTTGTGGTTAAATCGCGACCAGAGCCGTCTACGAATTGTGCGTGAGATAGCCCAGTTGAATCTGGAAGATTTTGTCAGTGCAACCGAGTTTCTGGACAATGATATTGCATTGGGTAATCCCAACATCAAGCCGGATGCCACCTGGAAACTTGAAATTAGTCATGAGATACGATTTGGGTCAAAAGGTCTGGTCAAGCTGACAGCATTTCATCACTGGATAACAGATGTGCTGGATTTGCTACCCATTACAACGACATTTGAGGCGCCTGGGAACATAGGAGATGGTCGTCGATGGGGTCTGATTTGGGAAAGCAGTGTTCCACTCGACTGGATATACCTTAAAGCAGCCAAACTGGATGCAAAAATTCGTTGGCAGGATTCATCTGTGATTGATCCGGTTACTGGGAAAAACAGGGTATTGTCGATTGCGACTATATCTGCTGGCCCCATCATGTTTGATGTTGAAAATAAATATGCTTATGAGGTCAATTTTCGTCAGGATTTTCAGGCACAGAAATTCGCCTGGGGCTGGAAAGTAATGGAAAGGGCAGAACAATACCAGTTCAAGGTGAATGAATTACTCATTTATGATGAAAATACAGATATTCATGCTTACATTGAGACATCGCGCTGGTTTGGTATCAAAATGATACTGGGGACAGAAAATATCTTCAATTTTCATGAAGATAGGCTACGTATTATTTATAGCGGGGAACGAGAACGCTCACCGGTCAACACAATAGAAACCCGAGATCGTACACGTGGTTTTCGACTTAATTTTACTGTCAGTGGAAGCTTCTAGTTATTCATCATGAAAATTACGATTTTTTCATGCTTGTCAGCACTGTTTTGTCTGCTCATATCATATAGTAGTCAGGCACAAAATCTGCCAAATAGTGAGGCCGAATTACATTTCGCTCGCCTTGCTTTCGGGGCGTATGGACGTACATTCAGTAATGATCCCGATGAGCCTTGGTTAAGGGATTGGCCAGATGCTGAAGACCATTTTTTAACTGGATTACAAAGGCTTACTGTTATACACAACGGTGAAAGCAGGCAAACCAGCCTGTTAGATGATTCAATTTTTGAATATCCAGTTGTGTACGCAGTTAAAGTGGGCTATTGGGATCTGAGTCAGCCGGAAATTGACCGTTTGCGTGAATATCTGGTTAGAGGTGGTTTCCTGATTGTAGATGACTTTCATGGTCCTGATGAATGGGTGCAATTCATGTCATCTATGGAAAGGGTTTTTCCGGGCCGATCATTTATAGAAATTCCGGATAATCATGAAATCTTTCATGTACATTTTGATCTGGATGACCGCAGCCAGATTCCAGGTCGCCAAGCTGTCTACAATGGCGTTACCTGGGAAAATCCACTGGGGGTGCCAGAGTACTGGCGTGGCATTTATGATGATGATGGCAGATTGGTAGTAGCAATCAATTTTAACATGGATATGGGTGATGCCTGGGAACATGCTGACGATGCCTTTTACCCTGAACCATTAACAGCATTGGCATACCGTGTCGGGATAAATTACATAATCTATGCCATGACACACTAAAATTAGCTTTTAACGACTAAAAGACGTCTGTCTGCTGGCGTTGATAGTCAGTATAGTAAAGCATCTTCAAAAAGTGTTTAAAGGGCCAAACTGATGAAAAATACAATCCTATTATCGCTATTATTAATCCTGACATCTGCTTGTAGCAGTCCAGAGTCTGAAACCAAAATATTTTCAGAACAAAAGCAGGCATTAGACAGCGCTAAGGAAGTGGAAGGCAAAATTCTTGATGCGGCCAAAGAACAAGAACAGGCCATAAAACAAAGTACGGAATAAGCACAAAATCCTATAATTAACTATAGGTATTAATTATATTGTATTGATATTAATACATATTATATTTTTACAGGGGCTAGGGCTTATATCTGACTTCAAACATAAAGAACTATAGTTAATTTAACATAATATACATTATGCGCAGTATGAGAATAACTTTACCATATTCTGCTAACTGTGCATTTCCTGATTCTTCATCGTTACCCCATCCAGAATGCTTTTATATTCCATATTAAGGTTCAATACCTGACACTCATCCATAAGTATCAATGTGTCAGTTTTATGCTGTAAAAGTAGATACCAGACACACCCCGTAAGATTACGTTATGCATTAGCTAGCTCTTACCGATTGGAGTCCAGTATATTGACTGTAATGCATTATGCTTATTGAAATGCCTGTAGTTTCTGTATTTCCAGAATAATATAACTATATAATTCCTCAAATATTTCACTAAACAGTCTAAATGTCGTCAGTCAAACAACACCACATCAGGATTCGTTACGCCATCGAAGCTTTGTTGGTAAAGATTGCCTACGGCATATTAACGTTATTGCCTATGCCTGTTGCCTCTGCGCTGGGTGGTTTTTTCGCAGCACAATTTGGCCCCTACTTCGCCCGCAACAAGGTCGCTCATAACAATCTTTCCCGTGCGTTGCCTGAATTACCCCCCCAAGCACATACACGTATTATACGTGGGATGTGGAATAATCTCGGCCGTACATTCGTAGAATACCCTTACATTACCCGAATGAACAATGAAGCCTTTCGTAACATTGCAGTGCTTGAAGGGGTGGAACATATAAAGGCGGCGGATTTAGCTGGCAAAGGCAGTATTTTTTTCACCGGACATCTGGGTAATTTTGAAATTGGACCGAAACTGTTTGCCTGTAATGGTTTCCCACTGCATGTGGTATATAGAAGTAGCAATAATCCCGCATTACACGAACTGATTCACACATTACGTAATCGCTACCTTGCGGGTTCGATACCCAAGGGTAAGGCTGGATCCCGACAAATGATTGAGATTGTAAAATCGGGCCAACGTATAGGTATAATGTTAGATCAGAAAATGAATGATGGCATTCCTGTCAGGTTCTTTGGACAAGATGCCATGACAGCCCCTGGAGTTGCCCGTCTTGCGCTAAAATATGGAACCCAAATTTTACCGACTCGTATAATTCGCACAGATGGAATCAAACATAAGGTTATTGTTTACCCACCTGTTACAATTACAAATACGGGAAGCTTGCACGACGATGTATTTACCATCATGAGCACAATCAATTCAATTCTGGAAAGCTGGATACGCGAATATCCGGAACAATGGACCTGGCTGCATCGCCGATGGCCAGAAAATAATAAATAGTTACGAGGTCAATCGATGAAAGACGGTATTACATGGGTCATTTTAACAGACGGCAATTATATAAAAATCATGTTTAACAAGGTCCGCGGAGATAACCTGAAAACCCTCAGGGAGGGTGATTTTGAACATACCAGTGAAATTGCCTATAAAATGGTTACCCGCAAACGTGCCTTAACACTAAACAAATTGGCGACCCTGCAAGACGAACAATCCTTCTTCCTTAAATTACTGGCTGATTTTCTGAACAAACAACAGGAAATAAATGCATTTCAATATCTGACTCTGGTTGCCCCCGGAGATATAACAGACATCATAAAGGGATTTCTGCCTGAGACCGTTAATAAAATGATTATTTCTTCAGTAAAGGCAGATTACCTGCAGTTATCTCAGGACAAGATACAGACTAATTTATCCGGGAATTATTAGGATTACCGTTTAAATATCTAGTCACACATTTGTAAAATAGTTGCTTCTGCAGAGTAAAAATCGGCTCACATTGCCCTGATGATATCAACAGGCATATCTTCAGCGTCTATTGCCAAAAATAGCATGGAAACAGAATGTTCAATTCTTGACAATTCATTGCCATACGCATAAGGTTTTTCACAGGTTGGTCTCTATTTTCTATTGCAACAGTTCACTGAAAGCTTCGAACGGTGTTTTCCAGCCTAACACTTTTCTGGGTCTGCCATTTAATCTGTCCTGGGCCTTCTGTATTTCATAGGCACTGACCTGATGAAAGTCTGTCCCTTTCGGAA
>CANKCB010000021.1 GCA_947480335.1 Gammaproteobacteria bacterium
CTGAAAATTACACTTTCCTCACTCCTCACTCCTCACTCCTCACTCCTCACTCCTCACTCCTCACTCCTCACTCCTCACTCCTCACTCCTCACTTGGAATGAGACAGCATCGCGTACGCCGAGTGATTATGAATCGACTCAAAATTTTCTGATTCAACCCGGTAGGAGCGAATGCGGTCGTCCTTATTGAAGAGGATGGCAACGTCACGCACCATGTCTTCTACAAACTTTGGATTATCATAGGCCTTTTCAGTCACGTATTTTTCATCCGGGCGTTTGAGCAATCCGTACAGTTCGCAAGAAGCAACGCTTTCAACCATTTCGATCAGATCTTCCAGATAAATGGTATCAACCACATTGACCGACACTGTGACATGTGAACGCTGGTTGTGTGCACCGCGTTCAGAAATATCCCGTGAACACGGACACAGGCTGGTCACCGGAACGACAATCTTGATACTAATTCCTATTTCGCCCTTGATGTTCTGGCCGATCAAGGTGACCTGATAATCCATCAGGCTTTTTACTCCGGAAACCGGAGCGGTTTTTTTCATAAAATAGGGAAAGGACATTTCAATATAACCGGATTCTGCTTCCAGCAGACGGGTCATGTCAGTCAGCATTTGTCTGAACTTCTCAAGCGTAATACTGTATTCATGCGTATTGAGCACTTCTACAAAACGGGACATGTGTGTGCCTTTTTGTAGATGTGACAGACTGACATACATATTCAGGTTGGCGATTGTATGCTGCGTATGGCCAGCGCGGTCACTGACGACAACAGGATGACGAATGTCCCGGATACCGACCTTGTCTATCGATATCTGACGGGTATCTTCGGAATTCTGAACGTCCGGGATCTCATCCATATTCAGGTTGGCTTGCTGATTCATGCGTATTCATTGTTTCCTGTTCGTTGGTTGTTCCCGGACAGGACTGTTTGTCCGGAATCATTGTCCTAGTATTTTACTAGGTTTTTACCAGTAGATCATCCTCAATTACTGTGTGGTTGTTATCATGCCGGAATATTAGAGTAGTGAAGAAAATCAACTGCTTCTCTGCACTATGTAATCTGCAATCTGTCTTAATAAGCTCGAATCATACTGCAAAGGTTCCAGTGATTGTATTGCCCGTGCATGCAGCTCACGGGCTACACGTTTGGCATTAGTCATACCGAGTATGCCAGGATAGGTGGGCTTGTTTTTCAACATATCCGAGCCCTGGGGTTTGCCCAGTGTGGCTGTATCAGCCTCGACATCCAGAATATCGTCCTGTACCTGAAACGCGAGTCCGATATGCCGGGAGAACTCGGTAATGATCTCAAACTGGTCCGGTGCCAACCCCTGCTTGGACAAGGCGCCCAGTTGCACACTGGCACGAATCAGCGAACCGGTTTTGTGGTTGTGCATGTTTTCCAGTTGTTCAATGGTCAGACTGACACCAACCGAGGCCAGATCAATCGCCTGACCACCGGCCATACCCAGTGAGCCACTGGTGACAGCCAGCGTATTGATCATTTTGATGCGTTGTTCCGCATTAACTGTAATTTCCGGATCATGTGCCATCACATGAAATGCCAGTACCTGTAAGGCATCACCAGCAAGAATAGCTGTCGCCTCATCAAAAGCCTTGTGACAGGTGGGTTTGCCCCGGCGCAGATCGTCATCATCCATTGCTGGCAGATCATCATGTATCAGTGAATAGGCATGGATCATTTCCACCGCTGCTGCAAGCCCGTCCAAGGCCTGCAGATCTATCCCAAAAGTCTGACCACAGGCGTATAACAACACCGGTCGTATCCGTTTGCCACCGCCAAGTACAGCATAACGCATGGCCTGATGCAGTCGAACCGGTTCGACGTGATCTCCGGGTAGCCAGTTTTCCAGTGCGGTTTCAACCCGAGACTGGTAAACCGGCAAGATTTCCTTCAATCCCACTGACGTGTCCTATTTGTCATCTGCTACAAACGGCTCCAGCTCATCCTTGCCGTGATTACTGATAAGAATTCGAACCTTTTGTTCCGCTTCAACCAGTGCCTGTTGACAGGAACGGGTCAGTGCGATGCCACTCTCAAAATGTTTGAGAGAATCTTCCAGCGTCAAATCACCTTCTTCCATCAACGCGACCAGCTTTTCGAGCTCATCCAGCGATTTTTCGAAATCAAACGCTTTGGGTTTTTTAGTCATCTATCATTTCTCCTCAAGTCGGCAACGAACCGACAATGGCGTGAATCTTACAGCAAGTTGTAGCCCGACAATAACGCCGGCACGGTGAGGCAATATTAATATAGATAATTGCTAGTACCCGTTGCAGTTAATAGCCAATAGCTATCTACTACATTGTAAAGATCAATGGCCAAATCATTGACTCGCCGAGGTCTACAGAGTACAGTTTCTAAAATTAAATCGCAACTCAAAATTGTAAAAATAGTATTTATTATCAACTAGTTAGGAGAGTATAATATGAGTCTGAAAGGTACAAAAACTGAACAGAACCTGAAAGAGGCATTTGCCGGTGAATCACAGGCAAATCGTCGTTACCTCTATTTCGCACAAAAGGCCGATGTAGAAGGCTATAACGATGTGTCTACCGTGTTTCGTTCCACCGCGGAAGGTGAAACCGGACATGCACATGGCCATCTGGAGTATTTGGAAGAGGTCGGTGATCCGGCCACAGGTAAACCGATCGGTACCACCAGTCTGAACCTGCAGGCGGCGATTGCCGGTGAGACACACGAATATACCGATATGTATCCTGGCATGGCCAAAGCGGCGAGAACCGAAGGCTTTGATGAGATTGCTGATTGGTTCGAGACACTGGCCAAGGCAGAACGTTCCCATGCGAACCGTTTCCAGAAAGCACTGGATAGTCTGGGCAAGTAAATCAATTGCACAGTATAGCCACACAGGAGACCGGGCTTGCCCGGTCTCTTTTTATCAGAGGCAAAATATGGAGCAAGCATTATGTCACGTGAAGGCAGTCTGGAAGCACCGACCCGTCATCCACTGAACTGGAAGGATCCGGCGTTTTATGACGAGAAAGCCACACTCGATGAAATGGAACGGGTATTTGATATCTGTCATGGCTGTCGTCGTTGCGTCAGCCTGTGTAACGCGTTTCCGACCCTGTTTGATCTGGTTGATAACTCGCCAACCATGGAAATGGATGGCGTTGACCGTAAGGACTATATCAAGGTCGTAGACCATTGCTACCTCTGTGATCTGTGCTACATGACCAAATGCCCGTACGTGCCACCGCATGAATGGAATCTGGATTTCCCGCATTTGATGCTGCGTGCCAAGGCCATCAAGCACAAAAATGGCGAAGACTCCTTTCGCGATCGCATGCTGACCTCAACCGATACGGTTGGCAATATTGCCGGTATCCCGGTGGTTGCTCAGGTGGTGAATGCGGTGAACAAAAATGGTCTTGCCCGTCAGGCGCTGGACAAGGTGTTGGGAATACACCCGCAGGCCATCATTCCGGAATTTCACAGTGACACTTTGCGCAAGCGTGAGGCTAGACGCAATGCGCCGTCCTTGACAGTCAATCCCGGCACATTGACCACAGGCAAACTTGCGTTGTTTAGTACCTGTTATTGCAATCGCAATGCACCGGATATCGGACAGGACCTGATTGCAGTGCTGGAACATAACGGTATCCCGGTCGCACTCGTTAATCAGGAAGTGTGTTGTGGTATGCCCAAACTGGAGCTGGGTGATCTGGACAAGGTCGAGCAGGCCATGCAATTCAATATCCCGCAACTGGTGAAAATGGTTGATGCCGGATATGACATTACTGCTCCGGTACCGTCCTGCGTGTTGATGTTCAAGAAAGAATTGCCCCTGATGTTTCCGGATAATGCAGATGTGAAAAAAGTCTCGGCCGCTTTCCATGATCCATTTGAATATCTGATGCTGCGGCACAAGGAAAACAAGCTGAAAACCGAGTTCAAAAATACTCTGGGCAAGATTGCCTACCATGTTCCTTGCCATCAACGTGTACAGAACATTGGTCTGAAAACCAAAGATGTACTGTCACTGGTTCCCGGCACCAGCTTTGAGGTAATAGAACGGTGCTCAGGACATGATGGCACCTATGCGGTCAAGAGTGAATACCACGATATTGCCGCGAAAATTTGTCGCCCAGTAGTGAGCAAGGTGAAAGCATTTAATCCGGACCATTATGTGAGCGATTGTCCTATGGCCGGTGACCAAATCCAGCAGGGACTAAAAGGTGAGATGGCAGCAGAGTCGCCGTTTACTTTGTTGAGACACGCCTACGGTATATAAAAGGAGTGAAGTGAATCATGAATAAATTAACTCGGGCAGATCTGATCAGCCTAGAAAAATATGCGGAAACACGCAAGGCATTCCGCGACAAGGTACTTGAACATAAGATAAACCGTCGTCTGGCCATAGGTCCAAATGCCAACCTGTATTTTGAGGACAGACTGACTATCCAGTATCAGGTACAGGAAATGCTGCGGATAGAAAAGGTGTTTGAGGCCGCTGGCATCGAAGAGGAACTGCACGCCTACAACCCGCTGATACCTGATGGCAGCAACTGGAAGGCCACCTTCATGCTGGAATACGAAGATGTGAACGAACGACGCAGAATGCTGTCAGAACTGATAGGCGTGGAAGCGAACGTGTGGATGCAGGTAGCCGGATGTACGCGGATAACACCGATCTATAACGAAGATATGGATCGGTCTGATGATGAAAAAACGGCTTCGGTACATTTTATGCGTTTTGAACTGAGTGAGGAGATGATCAAGGCACTTCGATCAGGTGCCAGCCTCAGTGCAGGTATCGATCATCCGGCCTATCCTTATACGGTCGATTCGGTGCCTGGCAACGTTGTAAAGTCTTTATTACAGGATCTGGATTAGAACACCCTTTCGAATTAACGGTTTTCTCCCACCCCCTTGGGAGACCCCTCCTGCCAGGGTCTATCTGCAAAGATGACCCTGGACAGGTATTTTAATGGACATCCATTGCGCTTTTTCCTACAGTTGGCTTATGACTAGCCACAATACAAACTCTTTCTCCCTGAATAATTTCAGTCTGGTAGTAATTGGCCTGTTACTGTCCACAACATTGCCGGCGGCAACTTTGCTGATACGCGGTGGCACACTGATCGATATGACCGGCCATCCACCGATGCATAATGCCAACATCCTGATTGAAGATGATCATATCAGCCGAATATGGCAGGGGAGTTCAGAGTCCAACTATCCATCGGATACCCGGATTATCGAAGCTAAAGGTAAATTTATCATTCCTGGCCTGATTGATTCACACATACATTACAACGGGTATATGGGTGAGCTGTTTCTGGCACACGGTATTACCACCGTCAATGATTTGAGTAGTCGTCCTGATTGGCAAACTGCTGTGAAAAAAGGACTTAACTCCGGTCAATTGCGAGGGCCTAGGTATCTATACTGTAAACGTATCGGGAAGGCTGAGGCGAGTGAGGTGGCCGCTCTGGTCTCGGCAATCCGGCAACAGGCTGACTGCATCCGCTTTGATGCTAATTCTGCAGAACCGTTAACCATCGCAGTGACAGCAATTGCAGATCAATCTCATATTGGTGTAATAGCCCATTCCTACGATGCGCTAAAATCGGCTCGTCTCGGTATTGACGGGGTTGAGCATCTGGAAGGTGTAGCCATTTCCACGATACAAAGTGAATTAGGGCGCAAGGCCGTTGCCGGGCTGACGCTGGAAGAAGGGCACAAGAACCCGTTGTTGTACCAGTATATGGAGCCGGAGCATTTCGATGAGGTTATTCAGCAACTGATTGCAGCAAATGTATACCTGAACCCGACGTTGGTACATGAATGGAAAGGCGTTATCAATCGTACGGCCCAATTTGAACAGGATGAACTGCGCCTGTTGAACCAGCATTCCTTACAATACATCCCGCTGGATGAAAAACTGGTCAGTCTGGGTCAGTATCACTGGGCCGACCCCGGATTAATTAATGCAACGGAGAACGAAGCCGTTCCGGAAGTATTTATTAATAACTCATACATGATCCGCACGCGGACATTACGTGCCCAGATCGAAAAGGGTTATCGTAATATCCAGCAATTCCTGCGTCGCTTTGTCCGTGCTGGCGGCAAATTATATTCCGGTACCGATACCGCCGCAGCAAGTACACCCGGTCTTTCCCTGCATCATGAAATGCAGCTGTATGTCGATGCGGGAATCAGCACGGAAGCCGCACTGGCCTCATCGACGCGATGGGCCGCAGAACAACTGCGGATAGAAGACAAACTCGGCACGATATCGCCAGGCAAACTGGCGGATCTGGTCATACTTGGTGCCGATCCATTAAAGGACATTGCCAATACCCGTCGAATTGAACAGGTGCTACTCGCTGGCAAGCCGGTTGATACGAGCTATCACAGTGATTACCATTTTCCGTTCCAGCAGTTTGGTATCGTCACCAAACATTTGTATCACCTGCCACCGGTACTCGAGAAAGTTATTCCCGGTATTGCCACACAACACAGTCAAACAAGCATTCGGATTACCGGTGAAAACTTTGTGCCTGAATCGCTAGTCTTGTTTGATGGTGAAACAGTCCGCACCACGTGGGTCAGTCCGACAGAATTATCCGCTGTGCTGGAGCCGCGACACACCTCGGAACCCGGCAGTTATCTTCTGGGTGTGTCTACACCAGCACCCGGAGGCGGACGTGTGGAATCACTCGAATTTATCATTGATTACCCGGAATAATATTTTTCACCTGCCATCTCGTGCTAAAATCCCGGAAATTTGATTCCGGAGTCTTACAAGTTGAATACGCGATACGATGCAGCGGACATTGAAGTCCTCACCGGCCTGGACCCCGTCCGTAAACGGCCCGGTATGTATACCGATACCACCCGCCCGAATCATCTGATACAGGAAGTCGTCGATAATAGCGTTGACGAAGCCAGCATCGGCCATGCGGATACCATCTCCGTTACCTTGCATCATGACGGTTCAGTCAGTGTCAGTGATAACGGTCGCGGCATGCCGGTAGACAAACATCCCGGCGAAAAAGTTACCGGCGTCGAAGTTATCCTCACTCGCTTGCACTCAGGTGGCAAGTTTTCCAACAAGAATTACAAATTCTCCGGCGGTTTGCACGGGGTAGGTGTATCTGTCGTCAACGCTTTGTCAAAACAGCTGGAAGTATGGGTACGTCGTAACGGCAACGAATACCACATGCGCTTTGCTGATGGGGACAAGAAAACCAATCTGGAAGTCGTCGGTGAAGTTGGCAAGCGAAATACCGGTACCACCATCCGTTTCTGGCCAGACCCGAAATATTTTGATACCACCAAAATCTCGACCAGCAAGCTGATACATTTGTTACGTGCAAAGGCTGTGCTGTGTTCCGGGTTGACCGTCAAATATTTTGATGAAGCCACCGATGAAAAAATTGATTGGCATTATGAATCCGGTATCAGCACCTATCTTTCTGAATCACTGGCGGGTGCCGAGCTGTTACCGCAGGAACCGTTCATGGGTTCAATGTCGGGTGAGCATGAAGCCGTAGACTGGGCTGTGCACTGGTTGCCCGGTGACGAAGAATTAATCACAGAAAGCTATGTGAATCTGGTGCCCACGGTTCAGGGCGGTACGCACGTGAATGGTCTGCGTCAGGGTTTGCTTGAAGCGATTCGGGAATTCTGTGAATCACGCAATCTGCTGCCTCGCGGTGTCAAGCTGACAGCCGAGGACGTCTGGGAACGATGTGCCTATCTGCTCTCAGTCAAAATGGATAATCCGCAATTTGCCGGCCAGACCAAGGAACGACTTAGTTCCCGCGAATGCACGACCTTTGTTACTGGCGTCATTCATGATGCCTTTAGTCAGTGGTTGCATCAGCACGTTGAAATGGGTCAGAGCATTGCCGAGCTTGCTATCAGTCGTGCACAGAAACGACTGAAGGCCAGCAAGAATGTTGTGCGCAAGAAAATATCCGGTGGTCCCGCCTTACCAGGCAAGTTGGCCGATTGTTCCATGCAGGATTTAGCTGTGACAGAGCTGTTCCTGGTCGAAGGTGATTCAGCCGGAGGTTCCGCTAAACAGGCACGTGATCGTGAAATCCAGGCAGTGATGCCCCTGCGTGGCAAAATCCTGAACACATGGGAAGTGGACTCGTCTGAAGTATTGGCCTCAAAGGAAGTGCACGATATTACTGTTGCCATCGGTGTGGATCCGGGTTCAGACAAACTCGATCAGCTACGTTACGGTAAAATATGCATACTCGCCGATGCGGACTCGGACGGACTGCATATTGCCACATTACTCTGCGCACTATTTTTGAAACATTTCCGTCCACTGGTCGAAAACGGTCATATCTATGTGGCCATGCCACCGCTGTATCGTATCGACATTGGCAAAGAGGTATTCTACGCATTGGATGATGCCGAAAAATCCGGCATCCTCGATCGTATTGCTGCAGAAAAAATTCGTGGCACAGTCAGCGTTCAGCGCTTCAAAGGGCTGGGTGAAATGAATCCGATACAGTTACGTGAAACCACCATGGCGCCAGCCACCCGTCGTCTGATCAAACTGACGCTCGAACACGGCAGTCAGGCTGATATGATGCTCGATATGTTACTTGCGAAGAAACGTGCCAGTGACCGCAAAGACTGGCTTGAATCAAAGGGAAATCTGGCAACGATAGAGGTGTGATTAGGAATGTGAGGAGTGAAGAGGATTGTGAGGGGAGAGGAGTGAGGTGTGAGGAGTAAATATGTTTCTATATAAGGAGGAGTTATGGCAAGGAAGCATCACAGCCTGGAAGTTTGGAAAAAATCTGTCAATTTAGTCACCGAGATATACAAAGTGACTGATGTTTATCCAGAACAAGAAATTTATGGATTAACGTCACAGATACGACGTTCGGCAATTAGTGTTCCATCAAATATTGCAGAAGGGGCAGCCAGAACAGGGCACAAGGAGTTTCTGAAATATTTGTCGATAGCCAGAGGTTCACTGAGTGAGCTTGAAACCCAAATGATTATTAGCAAAAATCTCGGTTACATTAATGATAACCACCAGATTACACATCTGATAGAAGAAGTCTTCAGTTTGCTGGGAGGACTTATCCGATCCTTGAAACAGCCTTAACGAAAATCTTAACCTCCTCACCCCTCACACCACCTCCATCAGTGATTCCACTTCAGGTCACAACACAGGATCTGTAGCTGTCCATTCATCAGTATGGTTTGTGAAAGGGTAATGCATAGTTCTGCATCTGTGATAGGGGTTCTACCCCGTTTCGTATGATTCATACAAGCGTACCCACATATCTTCCAGTCGGGGTATCGGGTCTGATACATGAAACGGACGACATAGCAAAAATCCCTGCCCCAGATCGATGTTTGCATCCATTGCTGTTACAGCTTCCTCGTAGGTTTCAATGCCTTCGGCCAGTACGATGCATTTCTTTGAATGCAGAATCGCTACAATGCCTTTCAACATTACTTGCACTCTGGGATCACGTGCCGCCTTATGGATCATGGATCGATCAAACTTGACGATTTCCGGTTCCATGCGCCACACACATTCGAAATTGGAGTGACCGGCACCAAAGTCATCTATGGCAATCATGCAGCCGAGTTGTTTCAGCGTATTTATGGATAACTCCAGATGAGATTCATCATTGAATGCCGTCTCCAGAACCTCAATAACGACTAGATGCGGTGGTATGTGTGCACGTTCAAGCAATTCGCGCAGATACTGTGAGTAGGTATCGATATCATCCAGAGAGCCCGGATTGACGTTCAGAAATAACCAGGCATTCGTCAAATCGAGTGTATTAAAGTTGTCTACATGGATTGCCGTCAGGATTTTTTCCAGATTCAACAACTCATTGGGTTCAATCGAGTTAAATACCTTCCAAGGTGGTATAGGGTTACTTGCCTTGTCGATACTGCGTACCAGTGCTTCCATGCCTACCTTGCGTCGATGAGAGAAACTGTAGATAGGCTGGAATGCGGTGAATAACTTGAAGTCCTTGAAGTCTGCCGCATGATTGCCCTTGTAAAATCCCGATGAGGCACGAAACACTGTGTGTTTCTCCGGAATCGTCTGGCTGGATAAGTAGTTTAGACTAGGCATCACGCACCCCATTTCTTTATTAATGAACTGATTTTTAATGGTTAAACTGCAAGGCGGGTGCCAGAACGGTGTCAAACTTCAAACGGTTTGTGATTATGTGATGAGTCTCTCAAGCTGGTGGTATAAATGTGTGAACTGAATCACAGATAGCGGCAAGTTACGACGCAATCAGCAGATCCTTGAAAAATTGGCACAGGTAGGCAGATACAGAAAGCTGTGCCTGAAAGGTGCATTTTAATGATTTATGCACCTGCGTGAATCAGATTGAATGAGTAACAGACGGATGTTTAGCCAGAGGTTTTAACCGGTAAGCGCATGTTGAAATACTGCTGCAGGATGGCATCAATCTGATGGTCTGATTCCAGTGTGACCGTGGTTTCATTTCCGTTTTCCATAATACTGAACTGATTGCCCAGCAATGTCATACGCCCGCCCGTGGTGGGTCGAGTACACAGACGCTGTTTCATGAACAGCGAGTCAGGTGATGTTTGATGGTATAAACACATCTGGGCAAATTCTTCCAGCCGACGAGAAATGGTTGAGAATACAAAACGGGGATGCCAGTCAGCGCCCTGTTTGCGGAAATACAATGCATACTCAACGGCATCAAAGGGAGCGACCTTGTACTGGATACCTTCCGCTTCAGATATCGTATCGTCCCCGATCGTCATTGGCACCATCACGGACTGACCATTACCCACATCAACCAGATAGGGTCGGTCCAGATTCACCAGTAAGGCCATGTGCGAATACCGTTGATTATTTATATCCGTTTCGGTCATGCGCGCTGCGATAAAATGTGCATCAAAGCCCAGTTGCCGCAGCAGTTGGTAGAACACCGAATTACATTCATAACAAAACCCGCCGCGACCATTTTGCACGATCTTCTGATAAAACCGTTGCGGGTCGAGCGTAATGGGAATCCTTGCATGGATGTCCAGATTCTCGAACGGCACGCTGTACAGAAAGGCTTTTTGCAATGCCTTAAGTACTTCAGGAGTCACATCAAGTGATCCGAAATATTCTATGCGTTCCAATATCTTTTGCATATTAGTTAAAGTGAATTATACCTATATAAATCCAGAGCAGATACATCAAGGAGAGTAATGTCAAAGCACATCGCCTACCCATGAATTAATGACCGAAGGTGTGGTGCTGTACAGACTCGACCAGGCGACACCCTTGTTTTCAGCTGACAGAGGCAATTGAAATGCACCAACCCTGGCCCTGATCCGGAGTGGGCCATGCGGAACCGGACGGTAATGCAGATATGCTTCAATCAGGTTTGGATCCAGCTTCGGATCGGTGTAAGCAGTGCCGAGCGTGCGCAGCGATAAGGTGTCGGATAAATGTGCATCCAGATGCAGGCCGGCTTTGCCTAGTTGTAGCGGAAAGGAGTCCTGATCGTAGCGTAGTTTGGCGAATCCGCCGCTGTACCAGCTTTTCGAACTATTATTGCTAAACGCCTTTAATTCCAGAATACCACGATAATCCAGCCAGTCGGATTGTTGCGCTGGGCTTGCTCCAGCGTACAAGATTAGCAGGATGAACTGGGCCAGATATTTCACGATTCTAACTCCGGGACTAAAAAGGTCAGGCAGTTTATTCTACGGTATACCAAGGTTACACTCCTGAAAAAATAATTTGGTAAAAAACAGTCATTCCGGATTATCCCCTCAATGGAATGTTTCGACAAATTCCCGACGAATCTATTGTAAAATAAACACATGCGCTTTTTACCCATCTTCCTGAACATTGAAAACAAGGACTGCCTGGTGGTCGGTGGTGGGGAAGTGGCTGCACGCAAGCTGGAAATGTTATTGAAAGCCAATGCACAGGTGCGATTGGTTGCCCGAGAACTCTGCGAAGAAGTACGCCTACTGGTGAATGAGGGCAAGTTAAAGCATATAGGGCAACATTATCAAGAAGCCCTGCTGGAGAACTGTGTGCTGGTGATAGCCGCCACTGATAATGAACAATTGAACCGTGAGATATCCGAACAGGCACAGCTACGGCAACTGCCCGTCAATGTGGTGGATAATCCCGCGCTATGCAGCTTTATCATGCCATCCGTGATCGATCGATATCCGGTACAGATTGCCATTTCTACCGGAGGAGCCTCACCAGTCCTGGCCCGTTTGTTACGAGCCAGACTGGAGACGATGATCCCCTCAACGTTTGGTCGGCTGGCATCACTGATGCAATCGGTCAGGGCCAGAATTCGTGTACAGATACCGGACATGCGCCAACGACGACGTTTCTGGGAAGATATATTGCATGGCCCTGTAGCTGAATTACTTTATAGCGGACAGGAACAGGCCGCATTAAGTGTGCTGGAAAAGCGGCTGGAGCATCCGGAGGCAAACACACCCGATCAGGGTGAAGTCTATCTGGTGGGAGGCGGCCCGGGTGATCCGGATTTGCTCACATTTCGTGCGCTGAGATTAATGCAGCAGGCGGATGTTGTCCTTTATGATCGACTGGTTGCTCCGGCGATCGTGGAGCTGGTCCGTAAGGATGCTGAACGAATTTATGTGGGCAAGCAGCGTGATCAACATGCGATGTCTCAACAGGACATTAATGCGTTATTGGTTAAGCTTGCGACAGAAGGCAAACGGGTATTACGTTTGAAAGGCGGTGATCCGTTTATCTTTGGTCGTGGAGGAGAAGAGATTGAAACCCTGGCAGCCCAGGGAATCGCCTTTCAGGTCGTACCGGGTATTACAGCCGCAGTTGGATGCGCTGCCTATGCCGGCATTCCGCTGACACATCGCGATTATGCCCAGTCCTGTGTTTTTATAACCGGACATTTGCAGCAGGGCAAACTGATTTTGAACTGGAGTGGCTTGATACAACCTGGACAGACTATCGCGGTTTATATGGGAGTAGGTGCCGCCAAGGTCTTGTGTGATGAGTTGGTTAAACACGGGATGGATGCGCAGACTCCGGTCGCCATCATCCAGCAAGGTACCACCATTCATCAGCGTACCTATATTGGCACCTTGAAGACGATGCCGGACATTATAGAGAACAAAGATATTCAGCCGCCTTCGATGCTGATTATTGGTGAAGTAGTCAGGTTACGTGAAAAACTGGCATGGTATGACACCACAAGGCAGGTATGAACCAGCTTATTTCCTGTTCATATCCAGCGTTTGTTGAACCCGTTCTATGACATCTACTATTTCCAGAAATTGTTTGCCGAAGTCAGTAAAGTGATATTCAACTCTCGGTGGTGATTCTGGAAAAATTTCCTTGCTAATGATTCCAAATCGGCTCAATTTCACCAGCCGCTCATTCAAAACCTTGGTAGTCAGTCCTTCGACCTGACGTTGCATTTCGCCGGGCCGATTGATTCCTGTCCGCAGTAACCGTAATACTGACAGCGACCACTTGCAGCCAATAATTGATTCAACCATTTGTCCCACATGGGTGACTTTGTTGTTGGGAGTGTTTTTTTTATTCAACGATCTCATCAAGATGTACCAATAAGTAACTAATAGACCACAAAGTGCCTGCTATTCATAGATGTAAGCATATGGATAATAGCCTACTCCATCTTACATATAAGGAAAATAATCATGAAATCCAAAGCCATTTTTTACCATGCAGGTTGCCCGGTTTGTGTTGAAGCGGAACAGAATGTTGCTCTGGCACTTGATAGCGACAGGTTTAATCTTGAGGTAGTTCACTTGGGTGAGCAGAAGAGTCGCATCAGTGAGGCCGACAAGTCTGGTGTAAAATCTGTACCTGCCTTATTGTTGGATAATAAGGTATTTCATATTAACTTTGGTGCTGCCCTGAATGATCTGAAATAAACTGATTATATAGGGTTTGCCGGGAGCCACAGTTTGTGGACTCCCGGTATTCTTAATGTGCGGGCTGATCCCTGAACTTGACCGCCAGGTCCGGGAAATCGGTAAAGACCCCATCCACACCGGCGCGTGTAAATAATAGTTCCATCAAATCATCAAAGCTGTTCGCATAAGCGGGTAGGGCATCCTTGCGGACCGTATACGGGTGTACCAACAATCCAGTTGCGTGTGCATCGGCGACCAGACTGGTAACAGTAACCGCGCTAGCCGCATCGGCCGTCAGTATCTGGTTTATCGCCGGACCAATCGCATCGGCATAGGTGGCAATTATTTTGAGACCATCGACAGTACGCATTTGTGCATAATCAGTTGATGGAGCTTCCGTGTTGTCATTGCCTATCAGTTGTACCAGTTTCAGATCACTGGCCAGTTCTGTACGAATACGTTGTAATTCAGCTCGATCAAAACACTGGATATAGGCAGGGTCTGTGCGTTTGGTATATCCATATTTGGCCAGCACGGCCAGTACCAGCGGGCTGATATCCTTGCCTTGCTGCAGATGCCAGGCCGGTGATTTTATTTCTGTATAGATTCCGGTCTCTTTTCCCGAGGATTTATTCAATCCCTGAATCACGGCAAGCTCCTCATCGAGTGTCAACATGTGCAGATGTTCCGGTGACTGCGTTGGTCGCCCTGCAAATTTGACCTTGCCCGTTTGCAGATCGATACGTTCATGCAGGTGCAGTGACTTTAATTCGGATGCATCAAAATCAATTGCATAATATTTCCCGTCTGCGCGAGCACGCTTCGGATATTCACTGGCGACATTGGAAACAGCATCCAGATAAATATCATGTAATACCATTGGTATATTATCGCGGCTGAGTACCACATCCTGTTCAATATAATCGGCCCCCATGTCGTGAGCCATTATTTTTGCCGCCAGTGTATGTTCCGGGATATAACCGGATGCGCCGCGATGGGCGATAATAATTCTGGTATCAGTCATGGTGTTATTGTCCTGCGCAAGGACGACAGTGGAAAGAAAAAGCGAAAGGTTGAGGGTCAACATTAAAGCAATAAAACTTCTGGATCCGTTATACATCATGTATCCCCTGTTTACTGTAAAGATTAGATCATAGACGTAAATGGCAAAATACTAAAGGCGGTATTTGCCGGGGACTCGTGAGTACAATCTTGCGCAAAGTCACGGTACCCTACTGTGAAGGGTAAGGCCTGGAAAGTGTTGTAATACTGAGGAAGTTATATTTGCATTATTCGTCATGCTGGCGAATGCCAGCATCCAGTCGTTTCAAAAACCTTTCTAAAACCAGACTGTAATCTGTGAGTCTATTCAGTCTTTGTTTTGTCCAGCTTCAGTGAAGCAGAATTGATGCAGTAGCGCAGTCCCGTGGGTTGCGGACCATCATCAAACACATGGCCCAGGTGCGCATTGCAATCACTACACATCACTTCAACCCGTCGCATACCATGGCTGGAATCCGTTTCAGTGCGGACGACCTCATTTTTCACTGGCGCATAGAAACTGGGCCAGCCACTTCCGGAGTCATACTTGGTTGTTGAATCAAATAATTCCTTCCCGCAGCAGGAACAGCGGTATACGCCCGGATCGGTGGTCTTGTAATATTCGCCGGTAAATGCACGTTCTGTACCTTTCTGGCGGCAAATCAGGTACTGCTCCGGAGATAATTCAGCTTGCCATTCTGCCTCGGACTTTTTAATCCTGCTGTCGCTCATTTTTTATCCTGCCCTGTTTCCGGTGTGGGCTCATCGACCAGAATAAGATCGATAATCCGGTTCGTGGCCGTTTCAATCAGTACCACTGTCATGTCTTCCAGAATCGAACGCTCATAGCCTGCCCGAACCGGTTGCAATTGTTGTTCCAGTTGTTCGGGTAAGTTGCGTTTTGCCAGACCTGGCGGCAAGGTTCCGTCGCGTTTCAGTTGTGCGGCCAGCCCTGGCGGCAATTCCTTACGTTTGGTTAATCCGGGTGGCAGTTGCATTTCCTTCATTTTTTTCAGGGTGGCCTTGTTATACACAATACCGGTATCCGCCGGTTGTTGTGCATTGCCATCCAGATAGTTTCTGATAGCCATTTGTTCCGCCCGGGTAAAGCCGTTTACCACTTCCATGATGGCCGCAGCATCGGTGGCTTCTTCTGCATAAGCGCTGATGAATACGGTTAACAAACCAACAGTAAACAGGATTCTTATCGTTTTAAACATGTGTATCTCCTTACTATGTTTCATCAATCTATTCATCCTATCATAAGCAAGACAGGTATGGTCTCAAACACTGTTCGCCTGTCCGGGCGGTAACAGAATGTAGGTAGCCGCCCTGGACTAAACTTCGCACTGCAAGTATCGACAGTGTTCAGACCGGAAAGTTAATGAATGGTTGCCAGAAAGTCCTCTACTGCTTGATTAAATTCGCGGGGCTGATCGATATTGACGAGATGACCGGCCTTGGGGAAAAAGATTATCTTTGCTCCGGGTATCCCGTCAGCCCAGCGCTGGTAGTTATTACGTGCATCGATATTGTCGTGCGCCCCGGCTATCAGTAATGTGGGTACCTTGATTTCCATCAACTGTTCTGCACGGGGTTTATCCGAGGCAGATAATTGTTTGACTGGTTTATATCCACCGAAATTACGAAACCTTGCCACATTGTCTTCAATGATCGTCAGTACTTTCGGGCGCGCCTCTTCGCGTTGTGGCCCCTGATACGGATCGTTGGCCCAGACTTGCGCTGCGGCTGCCGCACCAGATTTTTCACCGACCTCGGTCGTGTGTTCAAACATCGCTTCATAGGCAGGAACAGGTGCGCTCAGATTGGAGGAAACCAGAATCAGCGCCTTGACCATCTGCGGATGTTCCAGTGCGAAATCATAGGCAAAGCCACCGCCGCGTGAAATACCCAATAGTGAGGCTGAGGAAATCTTCAGATATAACATCAGCGCATAAAGATCCTCGGTGTTCGAATACGGCTGGTCCCGGTCAGCTGAACGTCCTGTACCGCGCAAGTCATAACGTACTACCTGATAATGCTGTGCGAATTCGTTAAACTGGTCGTCCCAGGCGCGGCTGTCGACAGCACCTCCGTGAATTAATATCAGGGCAGGGCCGCTTCCGGCCATTTCATAGTAGAGTCTGGTGCCATTCACTTCGGCCAGGCCCGTTTGCGTTCCAGTCTGGGCGTGCACTGACGATATAAAACTGATGAACAAAATCGCGAGCAGGTAACAGTAACGGAATTTTCGGGTAAATGATGTATGGTCAGTCATGTGCACTTGCTCCGTAAGTATCAATCCTGAAATTAGATTAGTTAACAGGGATCAAAAAAACTAGTCAATGTTGATTTTACCCAGACGCAGCGCATTGCTGATCACGCTGACTGAACTGAGTGCCATTGCCGCTGCTGCAAAAATTGGTGAAAGCAGAATGCCGAAGAAGGGGAACAGGATGCCTGCGGCAATCGGCACGCCAGCCGCGTTATAAATGAATGCAAAGAACAGGTTCTGACGGATATTGCGCATGACCGCACGTGACAATTTGATCGCCTGGATAATGCCGCCCAGATCGCCGCGTAACAGGGTTACGCCAGCACTTTCCATGGCCACATCTGTGCCGGTACCCATCGCAATCCCCACATGAGCAGCAGCAAGTGCAGGGGCATCATTGATCCCGTCACCGGCCATGGCCACGATGGCGCCGGAATTTTTAAGTTCCTGCACGATGCGGTGTTTGTCTGCAGGTAATACGTCTGCATGGACTTCATCGATTCCAAGCTGTTTGGCCACTGAATTTGCTGTGACGGCATTATCACCAGTCAGCATGACAATCCTGATTCCGGCCGCATGCAAATCTTTCAGAGCTTGCAATGAGCTGGATTTGACAGGATCAGCAACGACCAGAATCCCGGCGGCTTTGTTATCAATGGCAACAAACATGGTTGTGGCGCCGACCTTACGAAACTCGTCGGCGGAAGCAAGCATCTGGCTGATATCCACATTCAGTGATTGCATCAGCTTGTCATTACCCAGAGCAACACTGTTATCAGCAATGCGTCCCTGTACTCCCTTGCCTGCCGTTGCCCGAAATTGTTCAACCCTGGGTAGCTCCAGTTTTTTCTGCTGGGCCGCGCGCACGATCGCTATACCCAGTGGATGTTCGCTGCTCCGTTCTAGCGCAGCCGACATACTTAACAATTGCTCAGTGGTAAAGCCCGGTTGTACAGCCATATTGATCAAGGCAGGCCGGCCTTCGGTCAGCGTACCGGTCTTGTCGATTACGACAGTGTTAACTTTTTCCAGAATCTCCAGTGCCTCGGCATTTTTAATCAAAATACCCGTTCTGGCCCCGCGTCCGACACCTACCATTATCGACATGGGAGTAGCCAATCCCAACGCGCAGGGACAGGCAACGATCAACACACTGACCGCGGCTATCAGACCAAAACTGAAACCTTCTGTAGCAGCAAAAGCCGCCCAGGAGAAAAAAGCCAGAATGGCTATCAGAATAACAGCCGGTACAAACCAGCCAGCAACAGTATCTGCCAGTCGCTGGATAGGCGCACGACTACGCTGTGCCTTGGCGACCATCTGTACAATTTGTGCTAGCAGTGTGGTTGCACCGACTTTTTCGGCAAGGATGACCAGGCTACCGGTTCCATTTACCGTTCCGGCGATGACCTTGTCATCCGTTTTTTTGGCAACTGGCATCGGCTCACCGGTTACCATTGATTCATCAATATGACTGTTGCCTTCGGTGACAGCGCCATCCACCGGAATCTTTTCTCCTGGACGAATACGCAGACGATCACCGGGCTGGATTAACTCAATACTGATCTCGGATTCTTCTTTCGCTTCGATTCGGCGTGCTGTTTTGGGGGTCAGTCCGAGCAAGGCTTTGATTGCACCACTGGTTTTTTCACGGGCTTTCAATTCCAGGATCTGTCCCAATAATACCAGCACGACGATGACAGCCGCTGCTTCAAAATACACCGGTACACTACCGTCCATACTGCGAAACTGATCCGGGAAATGCGATGGAACCAGCGTGGCGATCACACTGTATAGCCAGGCGACGCCAGTCCCCATTGCAATTAATGTAAACATATTCAGCGAACGTGTTTGCAGTGATTGCCAACCACGCTGGAAGAAAGGTGCACCGGCCCAGAGTATGACCGGACTGGCCAGAACCAACTGAATCCAGTTAGAGACATCTGTACTGAGTCCGGAATGCATTCCGAAAATATGCCCACTCATCTCCAGTAAAAATACCGGTATGGTGAAGGCGAGCGCAATCTGAAAACGAAAACGAAAGTCGGTCAACTCCGGATTTTCTGACGCGTCTACGCTGACAACTTCAGGTTCCAGTGCCATGCCACACAGCGGGCAGCTGCCAGGACCTTTCTGCCTGACTTGCGGATGCATCGGGCAGGTAAACATCGATTCAAGCATTTGCGGTGTTAATTTCTGTAGAGGCACGGCCCCATGGTCATCGCCACAGCAGGACACCATGTCATCATCCGCACTGTGATGAACGTGATGTTCATGTGAGCTTGCCGAAGCGGACAGTTCCTGCTTCACCTGTGAGCTGCCACAACAATCGTGCATCGGCTGCGCGCTGACAGGCTGAATTGCAACTAAAGGTTGAGGTGAGCTACCACAGCAACTGTGGACGGGTTTGATTTCAACTACTGGTTTAGGTGTGCTGCCACAGCAACTGTGATGTGTGGAAGGTGTATGTTCATTCATACGTGTTACTCCTAGTCGTATTTCTTCAGCAAGGTCATGATCTCGGACACATGCGTATCACGCTGCTGGGGATCCGCTGAACAGGCATTGGCCAGACAGGCATGCATATGCGTTTCCAGTACACCCAACTCCACGGTTTTTATAGCACTGCGAGCTGCACGCAACTGGGTCATGATATCGACACAGTATTTTTGATCCTCAATCATGCGTCGCACAGCTTCTAGCTGGCCAATGGCACGATTCAGTTTTGCGATTTGAGAGAGGTGGGATGGATGGTTTTTCATATGATTCTCTGAATATACCTATGGGGGGTATAATACCCGGTAGGGGTATATAGTCAACTACTCAATTCATTAAAGGGAGAAGTTTTTATCAAAGTGTTGTTTGTTCTCTTTAAGTTCTCTAAAATAAAAAAGAGAACATTAAGAGAATACTATTCTTACAAAGCTCGAAAAAAGACTGTTAAAGTTCATTTCCGGTTTTATCGCCAGTTATGGTTTTAGTCCAACCTTGCAACAAATGGGTCAGGCGCTTGCAATCAAATCACGCGGGACTTTGCATCGTTACGTACAGTCATTGGTGAAAAAGAAGTATCTAAGACGAACCAAGCGTGGTTGGCGTGCCGTAGCCCTGCCCGCAGCCATGGAACGTCTTCTGACCATATTGCCCTTACACGGACAAATCGAGGCGAAGAAGCCGATTGAAAAGATTGCCGGTCAGGATGAAATCAATTTTTCAGAAGCGTTGCTTGGACCGGATCGTTATGTGTTAAAGGTAGTGGGTGATTCGATGATAGCCGCCGGCATATTGAATGATGATCTGATTATTGTGCATAAAACCGATACGGCAAAGACCGGAGATATTGTGGTCGCGCTGATCGACAATGCGGAAGTAACGCTCAAACGTTTAAGACATCATGGTGATCGCATTGAACTCGTGCCTGACAACCCCACGCTGGCGCCGATGATCTATCCAACCAGCCGTGTATATATACAAGGTGTGGTCGTCGGGCAGGTGCGGATTTATTCCTAGAACTATTCCGGCTCCCAGTCCAATGCAGGTTCATCCATCATCGCGGCCTGTTCACGCAGACTAAGAATATGGTCTTCCCAGTAACGCTGGCTGTTGAACCAGGGAAAGGCCATCGGGAATGCCGGATCTGTCCAGCGACTGGCAATCCAGCCGGCATAATGGATCATGCGCAAGGTTCGCAGTGGTTCGATCAGATGCAGTTCGCGTGGATCAAATGGTCGGAACTCGCAATAACCGTCCAGCAGATCAAACAGTCGTGCTGTCATGTATTCGCGATCACCGGACAATAACATCCATAAATCCTGCACAGACGGCCCCATGCGAGCATCATCAAAGTCGACGATAAACGGGGCATCGTTATTCCAGAGTATATTGCCCAAATGGCAATCACCATGTAGTCGTATTGATTGCACTTCTCCGGCGCGTGCAAAACAGTTTTTAATTCGATGTAACAGGTCGGCCACAAGCGTGCTGTAGGATTCGAGCAAATCAGCCGGAATAAAATTACCCGCCAGCAGAAATTGGCTCGGTTCAATCCCGAAAGCTTGTATGGTCAATTCAGGACGATGTCGGAACGGTTCCAGTTCGCTGAAATTATGGATACGTGCCAGGGTACGGCCCAGTTGTATTAAATGTTCGGGGTTATCAAGTTCAGGTGTTCTGCCGCCAACACGTGTGTACAAGGCAAAACGAAAACCGTCCAGATGTAACAGGGTGCGGTTATTCGCGTCGACTAACGGCGCAATAACAGGAATGTCGGCATCGGACAGCATGCGGGTGAAATCATGTTCTTCCTGTATTGCCTCGTCGCTCCAGCGTCCTGGCCGGTAAAACTTGGCAATAATGGGTTTGTCTTCTTCTATACCTATCTGATAAACCCGGTTTTCATAACTGTTTAATGCCAGAATCCGGCCATCACAGCGGTAACCACTACGATCAATTACATTCAGGATTTCATCCGGTGACAGGTTCTTGTAGGTATCAGTCGGTTCCATTGTCGGCATTGTAACAGCTCTGAACAACCCTAATGGAACTAACGATGAAACGGGACATCAGAACAAGTGTAGATAAAAAGGTGACACATCCATGTGTCGAGGGGGTTTAAAGCTGTATCAAGGTACTAACGCTTGCGTAGTTGCAGCGATTTCTCCTTCCAGAGGCAGATTCACTTTCTGCAAACGAATGCCGTTATTTGCTATATCGGCATCCTTAACAGAATGTTTATCATAACCAGGAGGTACTACCACGATATTATCGAATCCAGCAGGCGTGATTTTTAACGCCTCACGCATATCCGGAGTGTAGTCCCCTGTGCCAGGTTTGAACGTATTGATGTTATTTTTAATCACCAGTTCATCGGCGGTTACCAGGCTGCTTGGGACCGCCAATGATAGTGCTACAACTAACTGATTTATCACTTTCATGGCTTTCTCCTTTGATCTAAACTAAGTAATTAATGCTGCGATGCAATAATATAGATAGCAGTATTGATTTACAATAACAATAATATTGAAATATAGTTAACCATTGGTAGACAATGAGAGGTGGTAAATGGACAAACTCAGTAGCATGAAAGTATTTATACAGGTTGCCCGCCTGAACAGTTTCTCAGCTGCGGCCCAGACGTTGGGTATTTCCAAGGCGATGGTTTCCAAACACATCAGTCGTCTTGAAGATGAGCTGGATGTGCAATTATTAAATCGCACCACGCGCAGTCTCAGTCTAACTGAAGTCGGTACTGTATACCGGGATCGGATCAAGGAAATCCTGAATGATATTGAGGAAACGGAATTATCTGTCTCACAACTCAGCTCTGAACCGCGAGGCACATTGCGGATCATGGCACCAACCTCATTCGGTTCATTTCATTTATCGCGACTGGTGGCCGAGTATTTAAAAATACATTCACATGTCAGTATCGAAATGATCCTGACAGAACGTGCACCGGATCTGGTGGAAGAAGGCCTGGATATCGCTATCCGTATCGGTAATCTCGGTGACTCCAGTCTGTTTGCACGCAAGATTGCCGATGCCAGAATGATCGTCTGTGGTTCCGCTTCCTATCTTGAAAAGCATGGCATTCCCAAAACACCCGAAGAATTGTTGTCTCACAATTGTCTGACTCACACTACGCATACCGGTGAAGCCTGGACCTTCCGCAAGGATCAACATACTTTCCGTGTGGATGTGCAGGGTACGGTCAAATCAAATGCCGCCGATGCGTTACGCATCGCCGCGATTCAGGGCTGTGGCCTTATCCATTTGCCGATCTATATGCTGACCAAGGATCTGAAAACCGGTCGATTGATTGCTGTATTGAAAGAGTTCGAAGGGCCCAAGCGTCCGATACATGCGGTCTATCTGCATCGTATGCATTTATCGGCGAAAGTCAGAACGTTTGTCGATTATCTCTATAATGAATATCAGCACAATCCGATAGACGAGAATCCGCAGCTGGAAGAGTAGCGTAATGTTCATGCCGGTTGCACAAGCAGCCGGTGTTATCCCTGCGTAGAAGGATTGGTCGTGACGGTATCGTCGTGACTCAGCTGTATCAGTGAGTTGTAGTATTTGCGTATGTTTTCCACCAGTGCAACAGCTTCACCACCACGTGCATGACCATTCGCGGTTTGTTTGTGCCATTGTTCCTGCTGCAACAGAGGCAGTGATTCCTTCACATCCTGCCATTTATCCGGATTGCCGCCACGCTGCTGGGTGATAATACGCGCATCCTCCAGATGGCCTATGCCCACATTATAGGCTGCCAACCCCAGCCAGAGTCGATCGGGTTCCTCAATACGCTCGGGTATAGCATCAATTAATTGCCGGATATAGCGGGCCCCGCCCATGATGCTTTGCGCTGGGTCCAGCCGGTTCTTGATCTGCATTTGTCTGGCGGTGTCTTGCGTTAGCATCATCATGCCGCGTACACCGGTTGAGGAGCGTGCGCGTTCATTCCAGTGGGATTCCTGATAACTGATCGCCGCCAGCAAGCGCCAGTCGAACTGATATTTTTCAGCCGCCTGCCTGAACAGTGGTTCGTAATTGTGCAGGCGAGTGTTATACAGCTCGATAAATTTACGCTGGTCGGTATAGTCAAACTTGCGCACCGGGCCATAGTAATATTCGATCAGCTCGGCCAGATGTTCGTTGTTATTGACATGATCAAAGAACAGCTCAACCATCTGTTGCAGACCATTGTCTGTGGTTTTGTGTAACAGCCACACCAGCGGGTCCGGGCCGGAAATATCAAATGCTGATCTCAGTTCAGGATAGCTTTGTTGGGCCAGGTTGAACTCGTTTGAATAAATCGCTGCGTAAGCAATCTGTTCACTGTGCACCAGCTCGATTAGATCATTACTGTTTTCGTCAGGATGAAACTGCCATCTGAAATCAGGATGTTGCTGCTTGATTTGCGCAAGCTCAGCTTCGCTCATCAGGCCTTGCGGAATATGCAAGGGAAACGGGGACAAATCATCAAACGTTTTCGGTGCATCCATGCCATTGTGATAAACCACCTGTAACAAGACCGAATCATATTCCGGGCCGGCCACCAGATCCGGATCGCCGGCATAGGACTTGCGGTTTAACCCAACGGCAATATCGGCCTTGTCCTGTTTCAGCTTGTCGATCATATCGCTTTTACTGGACGCGACGACCACGGACAGTTTCAGTTTCATTTGCTCTGCCAGCAACCTGGCCAGTTCATATTCGAACCCGCTTTCACTGTCGGAATCGACCATATACGTAGTCGGGCTGTAAACCGTCACCAGACGGATTTCACCACGTTCCTGTATTTGTTCTAGCTGGGTCTTTTCCACCGTGCATGCAGTCAACCACATTGCAGAGGCGAGTAGAACAAGCATAGGACAAGGGAGTCGTAACCTGAAAATCATACAATCAGTCCATAGGCTGACTGTGCCGGAAACCTGAATAAGGCCGGAATTCATCATTATTAATGTCGCGGGTCCTGTCTTTTTTCATACGCTACAGTACAATAGCAACCCTGTTTAAGGCCAGACAGTTTTAACCATCCCGCCTTCGGATTGTATTAATAGGGTGCATAATAGAGAGCAAATCGCTGCATTGTGTTCAGGTATAGAAATAATGTGTGAGTAAACCACACGCAGGCAGATGGCCTCGCAGGGGAGTAGCCAATGGATGTGCGGGATAGTGTGCGAGAAGAGCAAATTCATGAAGCTAGCCAGGTAAGGCAATGCAGGTTCAGTGTAGTAAACGGAGAGGTGACAGAGAGCCGACAAAATCGCCGGGAGCGATTTTGAACATCATGCGCTAGCATGATGGCCCCGTAGGGGTGGAGCCCATGGATGGGCGGAATAGTGTGCGAGAAGAGCACATTCATGAATCAAGCCAGGTAAGGCGACGCAGGTTCAGAGTAGTAAACGGAGAGGTGACAGAGAGGCCGAATGTGCTCGACTCGAAATCGAGTGTCCGCTTTGCGGACCGTGGGTTCGAATCCCACCCTCTCCGCCATTTCATCATCCAGTAACGTCCAGCAACATCCATTAGACACAGTCAAGTGTCTGTATTATAAGAAAATACATTCTTATAGTCTCCAGTGAGCTACAATAACGTCCAGAACATTTGAGGGTAATTTTGAGGGTAAAAATTATTTTACCCTCAGTGAAAAATGTGATTCTTACCCTCACATCTGGAGAAGCCCATGCTTAATGATCTGCAAGTCAAGTCTGCAAAACCTAAAACGAAACCTTACAAGCTGGCGGATCAGCTTGGGTTACATCTAGTTGTCTATCCTCATGGTTCAAAGCTCTGGCAGATGCGATATCGGTTTGATGGTAAGGAAAGAACAGCATCACTCGGTAAATACCCAGATGTAACCATGTCAAAGGCGCGTGACAAACGTGACCTAATGCGAAAACAACTGGCGGATAATACCGACCCTGTAGCCGCGCAACAGCTGGATAAAATGGCAAAAAAGATTGCCAAAGAACAATCCTTCGAGGCAGTTGCCAACGCATGGTATGACAGTTGGTCCCCTGCACGAAGTCAACGACATGCAGCGGGTTCTACCCCGATTTTACGGACACTTCAAAGAAGCCTTATGATAGGCAAAAGGAGTGTTTATGTCGAAGAGAAGAAAGTATAGCCCTGAGTTCAAACGGGGTGCTTTAGAACAGGCCCGTCAACCGGGGATC
>CANKCB010000022.1 GCA_947480335.1 Gammaproteobacteria bacterium
AATCTGGTCATATGCCTTGAACTCGCCACCAAACTTCGCTGCCATCGTCTTCGTGATCGCTGCTGTCAGTGTCGTCTTTCCATGATCCACGTGGCCTATCGTGCCTACGTTCACATGTGGCTTCTTTCGTTCAAATTTACCCTTGGACATGGAAGTGTCTCCTCACGTATTCGCTTATTAATCAATTATTAAATTTAAATAAAATACCGGTTAAATCTGGAGCCCATAACCGGATTTGAACCGGTGACCTCTTCCTTACCAAGGAAGTGCTCTACCGACTGAGCTATATGGGCACAATCTTGTCAAGTTGACCTGGAGCGGGTGATGGGAATCGAACCCACACCATCAGCTTGGAAGGCTGAGGTTCTACCATTGAACTACACCCGCCTCGATTCACCTGCTACCCGATTCCCATCACTACTCAGGACAGGACACCTGCCAGTTCCTGGGCTGATTTCCCGCCTTTCGGGCCAGCACTAACCTGGTCCAACCGTTACAATCCTTACAAATCAGCCTATTAGCTAATTTTCACAATTCATCAAACTTCCTACTAAACCAACTCTACTTATTAATGGTGGAGGGGGTAGGATTCGAACCTACGAAGGCATAGCCAGCAGATTTACAGTCTGCCCCCGTTGGCCGCTTGGGTACCCCTCCAAAAATAAGCAAGCCGCGTATTTTCAAGTAAACTTACCCTACTGTCAACATTAACTCTTTGTTTTAAACACAAATTTTTTAGGGTGCTCATTCAAACGGGTTCGGCGTCAGTTCCAAGCTACATATCACACGGGAAACTGACTGTTTTAATCAGCTTGCAGGCCTCATAATTCTGCCAGAAACAGCATCCCGTATTTCAGTGGGGCCAGACAAATTACCTAGCTGCCCTGGCATTATAAAATCTAGTTTATTACCGAAGTATGTCCTTACCTTGATAGCTGTTTTTGCTGGCTCACATCCTGAAGGGTTTGCAGAAGTAGATACCAATAAACCAACCCGATTACAAAGACCCCGTACCAGCGGATGATTGCTTATACGAACGGCCAGCCCCGGACGATTGCCCGTTAACCACGCTGAAACTCCAGGTTGTGCAGGAATAATCCAGGTTACAGGACCGGGCCAGCTAGCAAGTATTTCTGGCCGATCATATACCACATCGAGATTGACCAGATGTCTGAATTGAGAAATTTCCGAACCGATCAGTATCAAACCTTTGCTGACCTTCCGGCCTTTTAGCTGCAGGATCCTGCGTACGGCAGTCTGGCTGTATGGAGAGCAACCAAGCCCATAAACGGCCTCGGTTGGATACGCCAGTATTCCTTCAGCAGAAATAACTCTGGCGGCTTGGTTTAACTGCCAGGACTTCAATTTTTGGTACTATGCTGCTTGCTGATAGCTGCGTCTTTTTCTTTTATCGTCCTGGCATTTTCGGCCCGATCTTCAAGCAGTAATTCAGTGATTTTACTGCTTGATAAACCAAGCATCTGTGCAGCTAGATAGGCTGCATTTTTTGCGCCGGCCTTGCCAATTGCAACACAGGCAACAGGTATCCCGGCTGGCATCTGCACTGTGGATAATAACGCATCCATTCCACCCAAACTGCCACCATCCATGGGTACACCAATCACCGGTTTGATCGTAATTCCGGCGATTGTTCCCGCCAGATGGGCTGCAAGGCCTGCAGCAGCAATGAATACAGCACAACCTCGTTTGTCTGCCTGTTTTACATAACTATGGGTTGCTTCTGGTGTCCGGTGTGCCGAGGTAATCTTCACTTCATACTGTATCCCCAGCTTGGCAAGCACTTCCAGAGTGTGTTGCATAACCTGAAAATCACTATCAGAACCCATTAGTACAGCAACAAATGGTTTATTTTTATTAATTACTTTGGCCATAAATAAATCTCTCAAACAAGTTTAATTGAATAAAATACTTCCACACTAGCCAGTCTTTCGAGTACTACCTCTTTTACCCCGACTTACAGGGGCTTCCACCAGCAGCTTTATGGATTCCTCCAGTGTTAATGAAGCAGGATCAGTCTCTTTTGGAATCCTGGCGTTTTTCTTGCCGTCAGTAACATAGGGGCCATATCGCCCATTCAGGATTGACACACCTTCAGCTTCGAAAATTTTTATCTGCTTTTCAGCATCCGCTTTTAGTTTTTCAGCAATTAACTCAAGTGTGCGTTCCAGACTGACGGTATATGGGTCATCCTCTTTTTTGAGTGATACAAACTTGCTACCATACCTGACGTATGGCCCAAACCGTCCGATATTAACCACAATTTCTTCCTGATCTGTGTTTTGACCAAGTACCCGTGGCAATTTGAATAATTCCATTGCTTCATCAAAAGTGATTGTATCTATCCGTTGTCCTGGTCTTAATCCTGCAAACTTTGGTTTTTCTTCATCATCCTTGGTGCCAAGCTGAACGTAAGGCCCATATCGTCCCATTCTCACTGAGACTGGCAAACCCGATTTTGGATGTACACCAAGTTCTCGTGCCTGATTTGCCTCACTACGGCTTACATTCTCCTCCTTGTCCTTAATCTTCTCTGAAAACGGACCCCAGAAATCTTTCAACAAGGGTATCCATTCTTTCTCTCCTCGCGAGACAGCATCGAGTTCGTCTTCCAGTCTTGCAGTAAAATCATAATCAACATAATTGGTAAAATGTTCTGTAAGAAATCTGTTAACGATTCTGCCCACATCAGTTGGAGTAAATCGCTTGTTTTCCAGCTCAACATACCCACGCTGCGTTAGTGTATATATGATTGAAGCGTAGGTAGAAGGCCTGCCAATTCCATATTCTTCAAGCGTTTTAACCAGACTGGCTTCTGAATAACGAGGCGGCGGTTCAGTGAAATGCTGTTCTGGTCGAATCTGCACCAGTTTAATCCTGTCACCGATTTCCATGGGTGGCAGTGCTTTTTCCTCTGTCGCATCCTGTTTCTCGTCGTCACTACCTTCTTCATATACCGCGAGGAACCCTTTCTCTACGATCGTTGAACCATTTGATCTAAAGGTATTTCCCTCACCGCAACTCAAATCAACTGAAACGGTATCAATTGCTGCATTGCTCATTTGGCTGGCAACAGCACGTTTCCAGATGAGCTCATACAACCTGAACTGGTCAGGGGTCAATTTTGATTTAATATCCTTGGGCACATAGGCAACAGAAGTTGGACGTATTGCTTCATGCGCTTCCTGCGCGTTCTTCGATTTAGTCTTGAATTCCCTAGCCTGTGCAGGCACAAATTCCTTACCATACGTTGTGGCTATAAATTCACGAATTTCATTAATTGCTTCATTTGCCAGAATCACGGAATCGGTTCTCATATAGGTAATCAAACCAACCGCTCCCTCACCGATATCAATACCTTCGTATAATTGTTGCGCAGTCCGCATCGCACGCTGGGCCGTAAAGCCCAGTTTTCTCACTGCCTCCTGCTGCATGGTAGAGGTGATAAACGGAGGTGATGGCTGGCGCTTTCGTTGTTTCTTATCGATGTTTGCGACGACAACTTCACCACCCGATTTCTTTAATATGTCCTTTTTAGCCTTTTCTGCTGTATCTGTTTCTGTAATGCTGAACTGTTTCAGTTTCTCATTCTTGTAAACAATCAGTTTTGATACAAACTCATGCTTTTTATGCTTTAGATCAGCATCTATTGTCCAGTATTCACGCTTGATGAACTTTTCTATTTCTTCCTCGCGCTCGACTATCATGCGCAGTGCAGGGCTCTGGACACGTCCCGCCGACAAACCACGACGGATTTTTTTCCACAGTAAAGGTGACAGGTTGAAACCAACCAGATAATCCAGGGCTCGCCTGGCTTGTTGCGCATTAATTAGGTCGATGGACAAATCACGGGGATTTTGTATCGCCTCCTGAATTGCCGACTTGGTAACCTCATGAAACACTACCCGCTTTACCTGTTTATTCTTGATGACACCCTTTTCTTTGAGTATTTCATACAAGTGCCAGGAAATGGCTTCGCCTTCACGATCCGGATCAGTTGCCAGATAAAGGATGTCGGCTTTTTTCGCTGCTTTCGCAATAGACTCAACTGATTTGGCATTCTTCTCAATGGTTTGATAATGCATTTCAAAATTGTTTGCCGTATCTACCGCACCTGATTTCGGCATTAAATCTCGAACGTGACCATACGAGGCCAATACGGTATAGCCATCTCCCAGATAGCGGGTAAGCGTTTTAGCCTTTGCAGGCGATTCTACTATTACCAATGCTCCACTCATTCTATTTATACAACCCCTAAGTTAATCCAGTGTATCGACATAACCTGTAACCACACTACTGACTAATGATATGCAGTATTCATTTGATCCATTACTACGCCTTCCATCCAGCTAAATGCGGCTTCCTTACCGGGTTGATTCAACAATACCATTAATACAACCCATCTTAACTGGAACAAATCTATCTCATCTGATTCAAGTGCCATTACCCTGTCAATAACCAACTCCCTATCCCTTGGGTCAAGAATACTCGCCTGCTCCAGATAGGTAATCAAACCCCGGCACTCCGAACCTAATTTGTCCATTTCCTGATCATTGAAAATCCTGTGGGAAATATTACTGACTGCATAATCTTCATGATCTGTACGGTACTGCTCAGACAGGCTTTCCAGCCAATCGAAAGCCTTGTTTACCTGCCCGTCGTCAAAACCAGCCTGAGTCAAGGCATTCCGCAGGAACTCCTGATCTGTATTTATTTCATATTCATCATCAAGATAATTATTAAATAGATACATTAATACATCAAAAACAGTTGCTTTCATAAAAAATGCGACATTTTCCTAGTTTTTTCGTATGAAACTACCACCTGGTAGCGATTCAATCAGATTAAGGAGCTCTAAATTTTGCAGCGCGGCTACTGTTAATTGGGTGGAAATGCCGGTTTCTTCAATCAATAGATCTATAGTAACAGGTTCATACCCTATATTATCAAGCAGGAGTTTACTGTATTCGTCAAGTCCTTGATTTTCATCTCCATCACAATCACTTGTCTGGTTTGCTTGTCTGACTATCGTATTCAATTGACCAGTTTCTTCCAGGATATGTTCAATATTTTCCGTTAGTTTTGCTCCATTACGTATTAATTCATGACAACCTCTGCTAAGAGGATTATAAATTGATCCAGGAATAGCAAATACTTCGCGGCCTTGTTCCATGGCAAATCTGGCTGTAATCAGTGAACCACTTTTCAGGGCAGCTTCCACAATTAAAGTTCCAGTAGCCATACCACTGATTATTCTATTTCGTCTGGGAAAATTTCCACGTAATGGTTTGGTATAAATCGGGAATTCTGAAACGACAGCTCCTTTAACAATTATTTTTTCCAGTAATTCTCGATTTTTTTCCGGGTATACAGTATCAAGCCCATTCCCCAATACGGCTATCGTTCTTGCATCTGCATTTAAAGCCCCTTGATGGGCTGCGCTATCGATACCAAGAGCAAGTCCGCTGGTGATTGTTATGCCATTGTTACCGAGAGCTTCCGCAAAGCTCGTTGCAGTTCTTCTGCCTCCTGGGGTGGGATTACGCGACCCGACAATAGCTATCTGCGTACTTGCAAGTGCCGCCACCTGTCCTCGCACAAATAAACCGAGCGGCGGATCGGTAATATGTCCTAATAATGTCGGATAGGACAAATCATGCATACTGATGAAATGGTTCCCGGACCGAGTCAACCAATCTAGATCTGCCTCTATTAATTTCCAGTCAGGAGTAACTATAGAGTCAATAGTGTCCTGATTCAGACCTAACCTTTTCAGCTCGGTAGTTTCAGCATTGGTAATATTGGATGGGCTGCAAAACTCAGACAGCAACTCATTGAATCTGCGCGGGGAAATGCCTTTTGCACGAATTAAAATCAGCCACGGAATAACCGCCTGGATAGGGTTTTGTTCATCCATGAAAAACCTCCTGTAATATCCCTATTAATCAACACTCCGGTCGATCGTTTTTTAAATCTGTGGTTACAGGATAATCACGCTATCGATAGAAAACAACAGGTTCTGCGAGCAAACCCTGCTTGCAGAACTTCTGGAGGGAAATATAACTTATAAACTTTTTGCGCTATCGTACAAGTGCACAGGCCGTAAGGCTTCCATTACCAGAGCATAACTTACCTGATCAAAAGCACGGAAGACCATCATCACTCCGGATCTAACTTCCGGCAATGTCACCTGTTCATCTTTGGACTTCAGCTCTGAATTCTTTTTCGTTGAATTTTTGACCTTGTCAGTTACGGTCCTGCCACTTTGATATATGCCGAAAACATTTCCAATCTTGACGCCATCTGCGATACCTTTATCCAGCACAACCACCTGATACTGACCAATCTCGGATAACACATCAAGCGCTGAAATAATGTTACCCGCTACCGATTTATCAGGAGCACTCGGGATAAAATTGGAATACAGCTCATCATCTCTTTGTGGTACTAACCGGTCACCATTGAAAATTTCCTTAACCGCACTGGTAACGATAGCAGTTGACGGATCGCCAAACTCTTTTTTTAATTCTGCATCACCAACGTAGATAGCTTCATACCCCAGCAATTTATCCTTACCTCCGGATTTACTGATATATGCCGGGCCTTTTCTGTAGATCGAATATTTGCGTATACCTTTGGATGCATCAAGCCCGCGCACATAAATCTCGACGCCCGATCCGGCAATCAGATGTTGTTCGTAACTGGACACAATATAGGCCCAACTGTCCATTTCCGTATCATTAATAACCAGAGGCCTGGTCAAAAACTTCCTGATTACATCAATAGGAATACTGGGAATGGCGTGGTCCCGTTGATCAGCGTGAATCTCCGGGGATAGTTTTACTGTTCTGCCCGAAACACTGCCTGCATTTGCACCGCCACGATTAACCGTTAATACCGGATTATTACCGTTATAGGATAAGGTTACGATATCACCTGGGTAGATTAGGTTAGGATCATTAATTTGTGGATTTGACTGAAGGATTTCAGGCCAACGCCAAGGTTCTGCCAGAAAACGTGCAGAAATATCCCATAGTGTGTCACCTTTTTGCACTTCATACTGGTCAGGATGATCAGGATTTACCTGTACCGGCTGTGCTCCCGCGTATAGGCTGATTGCAAGTAGCGATAATAGCAAGACGATTTTATGTAGCATAAGCCGTACCTTACGAAATTTATTTAATGTAGATTCAAAAAAGTCTAGCAGAATGTATCCTGCCATACCATAGGTTTACCGAATCATATAAATTTCCTGTATACTATCAGCAGCTTACAGTTATTTTTGGAGTGGACAGTCCATGGCGGTTTTAGAAGTTCTACATTTTCCAGATGCACGCTTGCGTAAAAAAGCCCTGCCCGTGGCAAATATTGATAGTTCCGTCAAGGAACTGGCTGAGCATATGATTGAGACAATGTATGCCGAAAATGGCATTGGACTTGCCGCTACTCAGGTGAATGTACAAAAGCGCGTGGTAGTGATGGATCTCAGCATCACCAAATCTGAACCGGTAGTCATGGTCAATCCTGAAGTTCTCACGACTTCAGGTCTGGAACAAATGCAAGAAGGGTGTCTTTCCGTGCCGGATGTTTATGAGACTGTCGAGAGGGCTGAAAAAATCAAATTTCATTATCTTACGCTTGAGAACAAACTTATTGAGCAGGATGCAGAAGGTTTGCTGGCTGTTTGTGTACAACACGAAATTGATCACCTGAATGGCAAACTCTTTATTGATTACCTGTCGCCGTTGAAACGTAACAGAATCGCCAAAAAGCTTGAAAAACAGGAAAAGCTAGAGTCTCAGGCGCTATAATACCGCGATGCTGGCTGGATTAAATATTGCCTTCGCGGGTACACCATCGTTTGCAGCAAGCATTCTTGAAAGCCTGTTGCAAACACGCGCCTATTCTATTAACACTGTCTATACCCAGCAGGACAGACCTGCTGGACGGGGCCAGAAAATCCAGAAAACTCCGGTTAAGGAACTTGCCGAGAAATACAATCTGAGCATCAGACAGCCAGCCAATCGCCACCAACTTGAACTGGAAGATGAATTGCATCACATGGATATTCTGGTAGTAGCGGCCTATGGGATGATTATCCCCCAAACTGTACTTAACCGCCCCCGATTCGGATGTATCAATATACATACTTCATTACTGCCGCGCTGGCGAGGCGCCGCACCGATTCAGCGCGCTATTCTGGCGGGTGACGACCTAACTGGCGTTACTATCATGCAAATGGATGCCGGACTGGATACTGGGGATATTCTCTTGCAACGTTCCTGTCCCATTTCACAATTTAATACATCAGCAGACCTGCTTGAAAAACTGTCCGTTCTTGGAAGTGAGTGCATAATCAAAATACTGGAACAAATCCGACAACAGATTCTGGTAAAAGTTAAACAACCAGATAATGGGATTACCTATGCACATAAAATCCAGAAGTCCGAGGCTCTAATTGACTGGAACAAATCTGCATCTGAAATTGACAGGCAAATTCGCGCATTCAATCCAGCCCCCATTGCCTACTCCACAATTGCTCATCATCCGGTTCGGATCTGGCAAGCCGCTATACTTGATAAACAGGTCCCAGATGCACAACCTGGAACTATCATCGGCTATTCAGCAGCAGGTCTGGATATAACCACCGCTGACCTCGCAATCAGAATTCTGAAACTGCAACTCCCTGGCAAAAAAGTAACCGGTATCAAAGACTTCTATAATGGCAACCCACGCTTCTGGCCAGAAAAATGATCAGTCATGATTTTCATCCGATTTTGATTTTTAAACCTTAATGCCACGAGTTATGGACGCCAGATTCATATCTGCAAAAGTTGTGCAGGAAGTCACCACGCATCATCAGCATCTTGATCAAGTGCTAGGTAAGTATCTTGAGTCAGTAAAGGACCCACGTGAGAAAGGTCTTGCCCGGGAGCTTAGTTACGGAGTCATGCGCTGGTATGACAGACTGACCTATCTTGCCAGCCTGCTGCTTAAAAAACCTTTTCGAGCCAAAGACGCAGACCTGCTAGCTCTGGTTTGTTCAGGACTGTATCAACTTGCTTATATGCGAATTCCTGATCATGCTGCCATTTCCGCTACAGTTGAAACCGCCAGAAACTTGGGTAAACCCTGGGCCTGTGATTTGATAAACGCAGTACTTCGGCGCTATCAGCGTGAAAAATCAGCTCTCGACAGCCAGGCGGCTGAATCTGATAGCGCACTCTATTCTCATCCTGACTGGTTGATCGGCAAGCTGCGTAAACAATGGCCTGATCATTGGCAAGCCATACTCAATTCAAATAATGAGCATCCTCCATTGCAACTGCGGGTCAATCTATTGATGCACACACGCGCAGAATATCTGCAACGACTCAAAGAAACCGGCATGGAAGCAACACCTTCAAAGATAGTCGAGTCTGGAATTATGCTGAGCAAACCGGTAAATGTTGAAGAAGTCCCCGGGTTCAATGATGGTAGTATCTCTGTGCAGGATTTTGGCGCCCAACTGGCTGCGTATATCCTCAATGCATCCAGTGGCCATCGGGTTCTTGATGCTTGCGCGGCTCCCGGAGGTAAAACCGGGCATTTACTTGAACATACACCAGACATTAAACAACTGGTTGCGGTTGAAAGTGATCCGGAAAGAATGGGTAAGTTACGTGATAATATAAACCGGCTTAACCTGAACGCAACACTGGTTAATGCGGACGTGAATGAAACAGAGAACTGGTGGGATGGTGAACAGTTTGATTGCATATTTCTGGACGCTCCCTGCTCGGCCAGCGGTGTAATCAGGAGACATCCGGATATTAAACACCTGCGTACACCTGAACATATATCTTTGTTTTCGGTCACGCAGGCCAGAATGCTCGAGTCGATGTGGCCTTTACTTAAATCTGAAGGTCGTCTGGTATATAGTACGTGCTCTATTTTTCAGGAAGAAGCTGAGGATCAAATTGCAACTTTTACCAAGAAATATGATGATGTTGGGATATTGCCAATAGATTCAAACTGGGGAGTACGTACCGAATATGGACGCTATATTTTGCCAGGACAGGAACTGACTGATGGATTTTATTACGCTTTAATGACCAAAAGCTCCGGATAATGACTAGAACAATATCTACCTTGATGCAGCTTATTTTCAGCCTGGCATGCCTGACGCTAGTCGCGCCTGTCTTTGCTGACGGGGTCAGTATTGAACATGCTTCTGGCAGAAAAAAGGACTCTGTTTATCTGATGGATGCAAAAATCAGGTACGATCTGGGCGCGAGTGTGCTTGAAGCTCTGACTCATGGCATCCCGTTACACTTTGATGTGACTATCGAACTTAGACGAGAACGTAACTGGGTATGGGATGCACCGGTAAAAACCTTGACGCTGGGTTATATACTTCAGTACCAGCCACTCAGTAATGATTACCTGGTGACGGATATCAATAGTGGTAACATTGAAACTCTGAAAGAGCTGGATGAAGCGCTCAACCATCTCGGTACTATATCTAATTTCCCTTTGTTCAATGACACGGAAATTGAGGCTGGCACGGCTTATAACTGCGTTATAATGTCTGCCCTGAAAATCTCAACCCTTCCTCTGCCATTACAACCACTGGCCTATATTTCACCCACCTGGCACCTGACCAGCCAATGGTATGAATGGACCATCAGATAAGGCCGGTCATACCTACAAAAGAATCATCCTTGTCCTGGGGATAGGTCTGTTTTTTTTCATGCTGGCCTCGCTATTGATGATGAGCGACGCCTTGCAAAGTCCGGATCGTTTTGGTGAATATTTATCCGTTCTGCTGATATTCAACACTCTGGGCTTGCTGGTTCTGGTTTTTTTAATCACCGCCAACCTGATCAACCTGGTCAAACAACTTAAGCGTAAGGTCCCTGGCTCACGAATGACCTTCCGGACTGTCACCATGTTTGCTGTGTTATCAGTAACACCTGTTCTAATCCTTTACTATTTCTCACTTGATTTTCTCTATCGCGGTATTGATAGCTGGTTTGACCTGCAGGTGGAAGAAGCGCTGGATGATTCTCTTGAACTCAGCAGGATTTCGCTAAATGATCGAATGCGGGAAATCTTGAAACAAACTGAAGGAATTGCCAGTGAAATCAGCCAGAAAAAAGACTCGGCCATTCCATTTGAAATAGATTTGTACCGTAACCGCATTGGCGCCAGTGAACTGACCCTTATCAATCGACAGGGAAACTTTATTGCCTCCAGCCTGATTGATTCGAACAATCTGGTGCCGAACCGCCCAAGTGAGAATATATTGTTCCAGTTGCAGCAGGGAAATAATTATATCGGATTGACTGCTGTGGATAATGCCGAATTTTCAATCCAGGCTGTAGTAAATATCGCAGCCAACAGTGTTAACGATGAACCCAGAATTATTCAGGCCCTGTTTCCTATGGCTGCCAGGATTAATGCACTCGCTACCAAAATCCAGACGGCTTACGGCAAATACCAGGAATTGTCCTATTTGCGTAACCAGTTAAAACTTGGATTTATTTCCATTCTGACACTGGTATTACTGTTTAGCATATTCTCGGCACTCTGGGCCGCATTTTACTCTGCCAATCGGCTGGCCGCTCCCATACGAAATCTGGCAGAAGGTACCAAATCGATCGCCGAAGGTAATTACGATAAACAACTGCCGGTACCTGGCAATGATGAGCTCGGCTTCCTGATTACCTCTTTTAATGAAATGACCCGCAAGATATCTACTGCCAGAGACGAGGCTCGACGCAGCCAGATGGAGGCTGAAACCCAGAAAGCGTATCTGGAAGCCGTACTCGGTCGATTGTCCTCTGGCGTGCTGGTAATTGATCAGGATAACCATTTACGTACTGTGAATATCAGCAGTAGCCAGATTCTGGGGGTAGATCTCGCCAACTTGACCGGCCAAACACTTGATATAATTGAATCCAGCTTTCCTTATCTTGAGCCATTAATCAAAACAATTGAATATCACCGCGCTGACCACAAGAGAGAATGGCGTGAGCAGGTGACCCTGTTTGGTACCAGTGGCAGACAAATTCTGATGTGTAGCGGGACGGTACTGACATTAACCGCAGATAGTGAAGTGGTCAATGTGCATGTTACTGTGTTTGACGATATCACCGCGCTGATACAGGGCCAGAAAAATGCCGCATGGAGTGAAATGGCTCGCCGACTCGCACACGAAATCAAAAATCCGTTAACCCCAATTCAGCTCGCCGCTGAACGGTTAAGGCTGAAATATATTGATACCAGTAATCCAGGAAACTCCGAAATGCTGGACAGACTGACCAATACCATCATTCAGCAGGTAGACACCATGAAAGAGATGGTAAATACCTTCTCCGAATACGCCTATACACCGAAAATTTCACAAAAATACATTAACTTGAATGACCTTATCCAGGAAGTAGCAGATCTGTTTAATACCATGATGAAAGCAGACAGAACTCTGGAGATGGATCTTGCAGAAAACCTGCCAGCAATCAAGGCTGATTCAGGAAGACTCAGGCGAGTTTTTAATAATTTACTGCATAATGCGTTTGATGCCACACCCGGCAATATGCATACTGTAATCAAGATACAAACCCGTTTCGTTTCGAATCATGGTCTTGATTTTGTGGAAATACGCATCAGGGACTCAGGCACAGGAATTCCTGCCAACCTGATAGACAGTGTGTTTGAACCCTATGTAACCAATAAACCCAAGGGGACTGGTCTGGGTCTGGCAATAGTCCAGAAAATCATTGAGGAGCACGGCGGTATAGTCTGGCTGGAAAATAATGAGGCAACGCCGGGAGCTTGTGCAATAATCAGACTGCCAATTGTAACCACCATTCAAAATGATAATGTAAACCATATCAATCAAAGAGATATTATATGAACATTGGGAATATTCTTGTTGTTGATGATGAACCGGATATCTGTTCGCTGATAAAGGAAATCCTTGAAGATGAAGGTTTTCAGGTAACTATCGCGGAAAACGGTTCGCAAGCCAGATTGGCTCTCGCCAAATCAAGGCCTGTACTGGTATTACTGGACATCTGGATGCCAGACATAGATGGCATCAGTCTGCTCAAGGAGTGGAATGCAATGGACAGTTTTTCTGCTCCGGTAATCATGATGTCGGGACATGGAACGGTTGAAACCGCCGTCGAAGCAACTCGACTTGGCGCTTATGACTTCCTTGAAAAACCGCTATCGATGGCGAAACTGGTGCTGACAGTTAAAAATGCAATCAAAACCAGCTGGTTACAATGGGAAAACAGAAAACTGCGTGACTATGGCACATTTCCAATAGAGATTATCGGCAAAAGCGAATCAATCGATACACTGCGCAAGACTATCGATCGTGTCGCGAATCATGAAATGCCGATATTGATTATCGGCGAGTCCGGTACAGACAAGGAGTCAGTAGCCAAATATATACATGGCAAAAGTAACCGGATGAACGCACCCTTTGTCGGGGTAAATATATCGGCCCTGACTACGGAAGATCTTTCCAACAGGATTTTCGGCAAGGTAACTGACGGTATTGTAGAAACAGGATTTATTGATGATGCCAATGGTGGCACTTTATTTTTAAAGGACATTGCTGATCTGGATTTGGGCAGCCAGGCAAAGTTACATAATGCCATTGAGAAAGGTAATTTCTCGCGAAATGGAGGTGGCCAACCTGTCCCGATCAATGTCAGGGTTATTGCCGCCACACGTAAACCACTGGACTCAGCAGTCCGTGAAGGAAAAATCCGCAATGATCTTTTTTTCCAGCTCAACGTGGTACCGATTGTCATCCCGCCCCTGCGTGAACATTTTGAAGATGTGCCGGAATTACTGGAATATTTTGTTAATTATTTTGTTAACACCGAAAAACTGCCTTACCGGCATTTCACTACCTCAGCACAAAATAGACTACGCAGGCACAGCTGGCCAGGCAATATCCGTGAGTTAAAAAACCTGGTGCAACGTATGTTGATACTTGGACAATCCGACACAATCGATCTGGGTGAAGTTGAAACATCCCTGGGTGAAAAATCGGTGTCGGGAGCAGACCACGATTTGCTGAGTTTTGATCTGCCGTTAAGAGATGCCCGTGAAAAATTTGAGAAGGCCTATCTTGAATATCAATTGAAACAGGCAAATGGCAGCGTGAGCAAGATCGCCCAGATCGTGGGAATGGAACGCACTCACTTGTACCGTAAACTAAAATCACTCGGTATCGAGATCAAAAATTAGGCCGGTTGTACAAGCAGAATCTGGCAAGGATAAATTGACCGTGATTCGAATGCATACACTACTGGCTACCACCCTGTCGGATCGATTCTCGACAGGTCGAATCGTCTGTACTCGACTCTTAAATTGTACCAGGCACCTAAGATTGTACAAATACGGTAGGTAAGAATGGTCGAGATCAATATTCTGGAAACAATGCTGCAATCGGGACAGGACAATGCCCTGCTCCGGTTTACGATTGGTCAGGCATTTATGCGGCATAACAAATATGAGCAGGCCATCAGCCATTTTGCAATCGCTGTAGAACTCGACCCGAATTATACCGCGGCCTGGAAAAACTATGGCCGGGCACTGGAAAAAGCCGGGGAGCTGAATCAGGCTATCAAGGCTTATACATTCGGTTTAAAAGTAGCCGAGAAAAACGGTGACAGGCAGGCATTGAAAGAGATGCGTGTTTTTATGAAAAGAATCAAGACCACACTGGATAACCCTGATAACAGAAACAAATAATCAGTTTTTTGCCAGACTACCGTTACCCATTCAGCTTTAGCGTACCAACCAGATCACGAATACCTGAAACCCGATTTTCCTGCAGGTAGGCAATCAGACCTTCTGAAATGGTTTTGCAGGCCATTGGTTCATAAAACAGTGCCGTACCTATACCGATGGCTGTCGCTCCGGCGATAAAAAACTCCAGTGCATCCTCAACGGTAGTTATGCCACCCTGGCCAATAATTGGCACATTGTGTTTCTTGCATACCTGATACACCTGATGCACTTTTAACAGCGCAATCGGCTTGATGGCCGGCCCGGACAGTCCGCCCAGATTGTTTCCCAAAACCGGTTTTCTTGAAGCGATGTCAATAGCCATACCGGTAACGGTATTGATCACTGCAAACGCATCGCTGCCAGCTTCAATGCAACAACGTGCATTTTCAGCAATATCGGTCTGGTTAGGAGACAATTTCGTAATCAACGGCTTTTTGGTCATCTTTCTGCAGGCCGCCACAACTCGTGCAGACATTTCGGGAAAATTACCAAATTGCACACCGCCTTCCTTTACATTCGGGCAGGAAATATTAATCTCCATCGCATCAATCGGGGAATCATCAAATATTCGGGTCACTTCTGCATATTCTTCAATCGTGGAACCACTGACGTTGGCAATAAACCGGGTCTCGCTGAAATCCAGTGCTGGCAAATAATCACGCACCACAGCCTTCGCGCCAGGATTTTGCAGACCTATTGAATTGAGCATACCCATGTAGGTTTCAGCGAGGCGATGGGGTTTATTACCCAGACGTGGCTCCAGCGTCGTGCCTTTAAGACAGATCGCCCCTACATCTTTATTGGAAAAACCCTTGATACGGGTATATTCCTCGCCAAATCCAACACAGCCAGAAAGCAATACCAACGGATTGTTAAACTGCATTCCGCAAAAATCGATTTGCAATAATGATACTTGATTTCCGGTCGAGGTCATTTGTGTCTGTCAGCTTTTAAAGTCTTGCCTGTCATTATAGGCATCTCCCGGGACGTAGTCGATTGATCGATCATATTCCAACTGTTACGCTTGCAACCCGATTGGTATACCACCTAGGGTAAAATCCAGATGTTTCACGTCGTATTATTCGAACCGGAGATTCCACCCAACACCGGAAATATTATCCGTCTGTGTGCGAATACTGGCGCGGAATTACATCTAATCCATCCTCTAGGCTTTACACTGGATGATAAACAACTGCGACGGGCGGGACTGGATTATGATGAATTTGCCCGAATTCAGGAACATGCTTCTCTGGATGCATTTATCGATAAAATCAGGCCACTCAAACTGTATGCGGCATCAACCAAAGGTACAGTGAACTATTCGACCATCTGTTACAAACCAGATGATGCCATTCTGTTTGGCCCTGAAACGCGTGGCCTGCCACTGACAGTCCTGGATGGAATCAAACCAGAACATACACTCAGGATTCCTATGCAAAAAACCAGTCGTAGCCTGAATCTATCAAACGCTGTTTCAGTAATTATTTACGAGGCACTCCGCCAGAATGACTTCCCGTTTAACAGAACAATTTGAAGGTCAGAAACTAAATGGGGTCAAGATGAAAAGCGAGGGACTTCAGTCTGTCCCGGATTATTCCATTAGGGGTTTTAGTCACCTGGTTTCTGACCAATTTCAGTTATTTCGTAAGTAACCAAATCATCCCAGTTTTTTATCCATTTCTGAAATAAAGCTGAATCATTAGTTTCCATTAACTGAAAACATTTATCTCCATCTTTCGATAACCAGCTATTTAAGTAATACAGACCTTCGGGCAGCATTCGTCCTTTTTTATCAAATCTCTCGTAAATTTCATCCAGAGTTCCCGCATTAAAATGTTCGACAACCATGTAAAGCTTCATCTGATATCTTCTATAACGCTTAACCAGAGCACTTGAATTCGATTGAGAAGAACGATCAAACGTCTCTACAGCCGGTCCTATGCTCTGGACTGATTTAGAGTAGATCGTGTCAAGTGTCTTTAATAAATCAGACTCGCGAACGACTGCCAGCCGTATAGATCCTGGCAGAATTTTCTCCAGCTCATCACAGGCAAACGTGTTGGTCGGGTCGGCCATACCGAGTAATAAGCCTTGTTCACCCTGCGACAGTACGATTGCCCTGAATCGTCTGGCCTGATCTTCTGCCAGTAGTCCGGCTGGATTTTCCACAAACGTGTACTGCAGTAAATCAATAAACGGGATCATCAGCTGCTTGGACAGCATCTGTAACATATCATCTTCCCTGACATAGCCGTTTTCTATCAGTATGTGTCCGAGTTTTCGACCGCTGGACTTTTGATCAGCTAGCGCCTGTTCCAGTTGATTCTGTGAAATGAAACCCTTTTCTACCAGTAGGTCACCCAATCGAATCTTGCTTCGGGAATTCATAAACTATTCCAGCTCTGATCCAGGCTTGCGCGAAAGCAATTCGTGTACTGCATCGCGCGCAGCTATCTTGCCTTCAATCACTTTCAACACCTGTTCACAAATAGGCATATCGACCTGATATTGTCTGGCCAATCGGGCCACGCTGGCCGCCGTACCAACACCTTCAACGGCTTGACCAATCTGCTGACGAATCTGATCCGGCGATTGGCCTTTCGCTAGAGCTATTCCAAAACGTCGGTTTCTGGACTGATCGTCAGTACAGGTCAATACCAGATCACCCAGCCCGCTCAGCCCCATAAATGTCTCCTGTCTGCCACCCATAGCGATACCCAGCTTCATGATTTCGTTCAAACCCCTTGTAATCAAGGCCGCTCTGGTATTGGCACCAAAACCGAGTCCATCTGCAATTCCGGCAGCAATTGCCATGACATTCTTGACCGCACCACCCACCTGAACTCCGATTACATCGTCGTGTGTGTAGGTACGAAAGGTTTCGTTATAAAACAGGTCTGAGAGCCGGTTTGCTATTGCCAAATCTGACGAGGCAATGGTCACTGCGGTAGGTAGTCCGGCAGCCACCTCCCGTGCGAAGGATGGACCTGATAAAATTGCGACCGGCACCTTACCCAACACCCTGCCTACCAGTTCATGATTTAAAGAAAGTGTGGTTGAATCAAATCCCTTGCTGGCCAGACAAAGATTAACGGGATTGACAATCCCCGGCTGCAGTTTGGTTAGCACCGACATCAAGGCTTCACAAGGCACAACAATGACGATATCTGTCAATCCTTCCGGCAAGGGGGTAAGTTGACTAATCGGGCGCAGGTTTTCCGGAAAGCCAAAACCAGGAAGATGATAATTGTTGGCGGTATCACGCAACAAATTACTGATATGCGTACCGTTTACGTCCCATAAATACACCCTGTTGCCATTCCTCGCCAACACCAATGCCAGAGCGGTTCCCCAGGAACCTGCTCCAATTACCAAGACAGGTTGATTATTCATGCTTTTGCAACCCCCTGCTAAGCAGGATTATTGAATAGTCTGTTGTTTAGTCTGTTGCTGCAGATACAAGGCATCAAAATTGACCGGCGCCAGTATCAATTGTGGAAAACCTCCGCGTGTGGCCAGATCCGAGACAACTTCTCTGGCAAATGGAAACAGAATGTTTGGACAGACTGTTGCCAGCATCCGGCCGATAATTTCCTGCGGCATCTCTGACAGCATAAATATGCCAGCTTGTTGCACTTCCACCAGATATACCGTCTGTGTTTCCACCGTAACGGTGATCGTAATTGACAATACTACTTCGTAATATCCATTTTCAAGTTTGGTGGCAGAACTCGCCAGATCCATGTTGACGAGCGGTTGCCATTGAATCTGGAAAACCTGTGGTGAGTTCGGTGTTTCAAAAGACAGATCCTTTACATAGATTTTCTGGATGGCGAACTGACCCTGCTTGCGTTCAGCCGTCTCATTCTCGGGGGTTATTGCATCAGTACTCATGTTGCACTTGCCTTCGTTACACTTGCAGTTCGTGTCAAGGGTAAGGCAGAACGTTGCCAGGTGGCGATACCACCTCGCAAACCATATACTGCGTCAAATCCGTCTTCCTTTAACCGACGTATTACCCGTGCTACTGTGGTACCAGTCTGGCAACAGACGATTACCGGTCTTTTTCTCAGCTTTTCCAGATCCACTTTCTTCTCCATGATGTCAGATTCAGCAATATTCATTGCATTCAGGATATGGCCTGTAGCGAAGTCAGCGGGGCTGCGTATATCGATAACCTGGGCATGTTCATGGTTTATCATACGTGTGGCATCCATCGGATCAATCTGACCGATACCCTGTATGGTCTGGCTGAACAGATTCCAGATCAGCCCCATAAACAGGGCTATCCATAAACCGACCCAGAGCAAATTGTTGCCAATAAATTCTATAAACTGTTGCATCATTTTTGCCTGTTAATAAATAATTCGGGTAAACCCCTTGCAAGGAATGATACGTTAAAACAGGCCGATTACAAACGTACATTTAACGCTGCTATACGCTATCACAGCAGTAACCATATACAGCGTTTACAGACCGGAACCTGCTCGGAACACAGATTGTTTCATGCTACACTTTCAACCTTCGCAGACGCACTGTCTCTATGACTGCAAGTTGCGACTAACAACGGATTTTAATCCGGAATAGTAAGGTGCCAGACAAAAATGGCAACGCTAGCGGTAGCCTGAATAAACTAACGACAGAAACCAAGCAATGACCAAGATAAAATTATCACACAAACCTTACATTCTGATTGTACTGGACGGCTGGGGTTATACCGAAAATACTGTATTTAACGCAATCAATAGTGCCAGAAAACCGGTCTGGGACAAGATCTGGAAAACCTGTCCACACACACTGGTCAGCGCATCCGGTCTGGATGTTGGCCTGCCTGACGCGCAAATGGGTAATTCCGAAGTAGGACATATGAACATCGGATCAGGTCGTATTGTTAACCAAGAATTTACCCGGATCATGAAGTCTATTAAGCAGGGGGATTTTTATCGCAATCTGACACTGGTGCCAGCTTTTCGTGAGGTTGCCAGCAAAGGCAAGGCCTTGCATATACTGGGCTTACTCTCCGATGGTGGTGTGCACAGTCATCAGGATCATATTTTCGCACTAATGGAGCTGGCGAAAACCTGCAAAATTGAAAAAATCTATCTGCATGCTTTTCTCGACGGACGTGATACTCCACCAAACAGCGCTGAAGGCTTTATACGTAATGCAGAGACTGTTTTCAAGCAACTTGGCCGGGGGAAATTTGCCAGCATAACCGGACGTTACTATGCCATGGATCGTAACAATAGCTGGGATCGTACCCGGATTGCCTATGAAGCCATTATGAATGGCCACGCTGACTATCAGGCCAGCGATGCGCTTGATGCCCTGCATCAGGCCAATGCACGCGGAGAATCGGATGAATTTGTCAAACCAACAACAATCGCAGGTCCTGGTGAACCACTGGTAACAGTTAACGAAGGAGACTTAATTGTCTTTGCAAACTATCGATCAGATCGCGCCAGACAACTATCCCAGGCTTTTACCGATCCGGAATTTAATTATTTCCCACGGGCAAAAGCTGTGAATATGCAGTCGTTTATCAGCATGACCCAGTATAAGGCTGACTTCAAATTTCCCATGGCTTTCCCACCGGAACGCCTTGAAAATGGCCTGGGTGAATTCATCTCCGGGCTGGGTCTGCATCAGTTACGTATCGCCGAAACTGAAAAGTACGCGCATGTCACCTTTTTTTTCAACGGTGGTGAAGAACGTGTGTTCGAAAATGAAGATCGTATATTGGTTCCTTCACCACAGGTTGCCACTTATGATCAGAAACCGGAAATGAGTGCACCTGAAGTAACTGGCAAACTGGTCGACGCAATTAACAGTGAAAAATATGACGTCATCATCTGTAACTTTGCCAATGCGGATATGGTCGGTCATACCGGTAATTTTGATGCGGCAGTTAAAGCCATTGAAACCATAGATGCCTGTTTAGGCAGGATCATCGATGCCACCACTCTCAAAGGAGGGGAAATCCTGATTACATCCGACCATGGTAATGCAGAACAGATGCAATCTTATGTAACAGACACACACAAAGCCGAAGCGCATACGGCACACACAACCAATCTGGTGCCCTTTATCTATATTGGCCGTCCTGCACAGGCACTGTCAGGCTCTGGTGCATTATGCGATATTGTACCCAGCCTCTTGCACTTTATGGGACTTGAGCAACCACGCGAAATGACAGGTCGAAGCCTGTTTGTCTTACAAACTCCTGCAGGAAGTGCCGTTGCTGGCAGTTAGTCTCAGAGTGTTATTCAAACTGACGGTTCCTGTTCCGACAGTCAGACAGCTACAGTGGCTGTTAATGTTACTGGTTAGTTTTGCGTCAATTGCACAAACGCCCCCCACTGCCAAACAATCTGAATTGGAAGCAATTCGCACCCAGATCAATGACGTCAAGAACAAAATTGATGCGGCGAAAAAAGACGTTGATAGCTATCTGACCGAACTGCAACAAAATGAAATGGCTGCAGTGGAATCCGCAACTACGTTGCAAACACTGGCACAATCTATCAAGGAAAAGCAGGCCGGACTTGAACAACTCCGTAGTGAAAATACGCAACAGGTAGCCATCCTTTCTACCGAGCGCAATCTACTCGCCGATCAGTTACGTATCGCCTATAAAACCGGACGGCATGACTTGCTCAAGCTCTTTTTAAATCAGGAAGATCCGGCACGGATAGGCAGAATGATGACATTTCATGATTACTATAACCGGGCCAGGGCTCGCAAAATCGATGAAGTAAAGATGACCCTGCAAAATCTGCAATTGCTGCAGACCAGAATTGATACTGAAACTATCCAATTACAATCCATGCGCGATCAACATATTAACAATATTCAACAGCTGGGCACCTATCGTGACTCGCGCAATTCGATTATCAGCCAGTTACAAGAATACATTTCCAGTCAGGGCAAGGAACTACAAAACCTGCAACGTGATGAGCAGGAATTATCTTCGCTGCTAAATGGACTGGGCACCGGGCAATCTGTCGTAGAAGAGTATGAAGATATACCGCCATTTGGCAAAATGAAAGGCAAATTGAAATGGCCGGTGGCTGGTAAGGTAATTACCCGTTTTGGCTCTGCAAAAAAAGGCGACAAACTACGCTGGAATGGCGTTCTGATTTCTGCCGGGCGTGGGAGCGATGTTACGGCCATCAGTCCCGGCAAGGTTATCTTCGCAGACTGGTTTCGCAACCTCGGCTTACTGATTATTATTGATCATGGTGACGGATATATGAGTCTGTATGGTCATAACGAGAGTCTGGTAAAAAAGGCAGGGGATTTCGTCAAACAGGGTGAATTGATCGCCAATGTGGGTGATACCGGTGGCCAGTCTGAATCTGCATTATATTTTGAAATAAGAAAGCAAGGTACTCCGCTCGATCCTGATCTTTGGTGCAAGGGTTAACCAGAATCTGCCGTACTCTGACACGGTACAACAGATATACAATTTTTGAATGATGCAAGTAACTGAAATTGTAAGAAAACCGGATACTCCATTATGACCGGTTCACCTCATCACTTCCCTTATACGCCTTTTATCACCCGGTAATGCCACCGGATTTTACCGTCACAGGAATGCGTTCTGCGGCAAAATAATTTCAGTTCCTAACCGTATTTGTGTGGAATTTTAAGTGCTTGTCAGTAACGGTCTTGCCCCTGTATGCTTGGACGTAATTTCATGCCCTAATTCGCGGATCGGGCTGGATTTTTTCCCTAACATCTGTCGAAAAACAATAATACCGGTGGTGTAACCCTGATATGAAAAAATCTCTAAACATAGCATTGATCCTGTTTTTATTTTGCTCCGCATTTTTCACCGGATTTGTCCAGTCACAAGAAGCCGTGCCGGTAACAGAAGTCAGTCCAGATGAAACAGCGACCACGACTGAGCCAGCTGGCGAACCAATTCCGTATGATGAAATCAGAACGTTTGCCGAAGTATTTGCCAAGGTCAAAAGTGACTATGTCGAACCGGTCAATGATCGACAGTTGATTGAAGGTGCCATACGGGGCCTGCTGGAAGTTCTGGATCCTCATTCTGCCTATATGAACAAGGAAGACTTCCTGAGTCTTCAGGAAAGTACCAGCGGCGAGTTTGGTGGACTTGGCATTGAAGTGAGTACTGAAAATGGTTTTATTAAGGTAATCTCACCTATTGATGATTCACCTGCCCAGAAAGCCGGAATTAAGGCCGGTGATTTAATCATTCGTCTGGATGAAACACCAGTCAAGGGCCTGGCACTGAATGATGCCATCGATAAAATGCGTGGTAAACCGGGAACAGCAATCACTCTCACCATTGCACGCGAAGGTGCTGAAAAGCCTCTCACATTTAAACTAGTCCGCGACCTGATTACCCGAAAGAGTGCGCTCGGCAAATCACTGGAACCCGGGTACGGTTATTTACGAGTTTCAAATTTCCAGACCAATACGGCAGATGAAGCTCAAAAGGCACTGGAAAAGCTGATGCAGGAAAACAAGGACGGCCTGAAAGGACTGATTCTGGATTTGCGCAATAATCCTGGTGGTATTTTGAATGGCGCTGTCGCCATTTCCGATTTGTTTCTTGAAGATGGCCTGATCGTTTATACGGAAGGCCGCATTGCCGATTCCAAAATCAGCTACAGTGCGAAACCGTCAGATATTATCAACAAGGCTCCGCTGATTGTGCTGGTAAATGAAGGCTCTGCATCAGCGTCGGAAATTGTTGCAGGTGCGCTGCAGGATCACAAACGAGCTGTCATTATGGGACAAAAAACCTTCGGCAAGGGATCAGTCCAGACCATCCTGCCAATGATGAATGATTCTGCGCTTAAATTAACCACAGCACGTTACTATACGCCATCCGGCCGTTCCATTCAGGCTTCAGGAATCGTACCGGACATTACCATTGATCAACTTAAACTGGAAAAGGTCGAGGAAAATGCGCTGGCCGTAAAGGAAGCAAATCTGAGCGGACACCTTATCAACGACAAGTCTTCTGCCGAATCGGAAAGTGGCAGCAAGGACAGCAAGCCTGCCGAGGCAACAGAATCACTGTCACAAATCGATTATGCATTATATGAAGCCCTGAACGTTCTGAAAGGTCTCGCTTTTTCTATATCCAAAAGTAAATCTGACTGATCGAATGATCGATAAAACAGCAAAAATACCAATATTGATACTGGTATTTATACACCTGTTTAATCCGTTTGCTGTTTTGGCTGCAGAGTCGTCACACATGCCGGTTATCAGTATCATCATTGATGATATCGGTTACAGAAGTATTGATGACAGGAATGCACTGGCCCTGCCCGGACCAATCACCTTTGCTGTCATGCCGCATGCACCAAATGTCGCCTCTTTCACACGGCTAGCTGCCACTAGTGGTAAAGACATTATCCTGCATTTACCCATGGAAGCTGTTGAACAGAAAAAAAACAGGTTCCTAGGCCCTGGCGGATTAACCCGCTCAATGAACGAAGTACAGTTTATTGCAACACTTATTTATGATCTGCGATCTGTACCCAATATTATCGGCGTGAACAATCACATGGGCAGTCTGCTATCGACCGACAAGGAAAAAATAGGTTGGCTAATGGACTATCTGCATTCTAAAAAAGTGTTCTATATCGACAGCGTCACCACCGGTCATTCTGTCGCTGCTTATGCTGCAATCAATAGTGATGTTCCCTATTTGCGACGAGATGTGTTTCTCGATAATTCTACCGACCCGGTTGCAATCAATGCGCAGTTTGATGAATTAATCCGGATGGCAAGACAAAACGGATCCGCAATTGCGATTGGCCATCCACATCCGGAAACGATAGAGGTGCTCGCTAAAAAACTGGGGAACCTTGCCGAGTACGGGGTGCGTCTGGTCAGTGTTAAAAGCCTGATTTCTGAACAGGGCAATACCATGCTCGTCAAAAATGTTTCCCTGAACTGAAGCCAGATACATGTCTGTCTTGCAGATTGACACCCTGTTTAATCACAAAAGGGTGCATTAAAAAATAGCGCAATGAATAAACCTTCCAAACAAACCAACCCCTTGAATCCGCATAGTCAATCCGGCCAGACTGGTTATGAGGATATACTGGATAAAACCCAGAGCAATCTGATCTTGCGCATGGATATCTGGTTTAGTGGTGCCCGCATTCGACAGATTGGCTTACCCTCACTGTATTGCATGATCGCATTTCTGTTGCTGTCGGGATTTGCGCTCGAATCTTTTGCTTATAAGCGGAATGTACATGGAATAATCCTGCTGGTCTTTGCACTGCTTACTGCAGGCTGTTTTGCTTACGTGCGCCTGACTGCCAATCAAAAATTTGCCAATACGTTCATTGTAGTCCTGATGGCTTGTCTGTGTTTAATCCTGTTATATACGGGGGGAGCCGGGGGCACAGGTCCACTCTGGTTCTTTGTGTTCCCGCTTGTCGCCATTTTTATACAACGGCTATGGGAAGGTGTATTGTCAGTAATACTGTTGTTCATATTTGCCTTATTACTTCTATCATTCGATATATCTGCAGATTATTCGCGGCTGTTTATTGAACGGTTTCTTGCTGTCTATTTTACTGTATCTATCATGGCGTTTCTTTATGCGTATGTTCGAACCAGCGCCCAACTTCACATGGATAACCTGAACAGTATAGTGGACCCCGATTTTCAGACAATAAATTAAGGTGGTAACCTGCTGCAATTGAGGAGCAGGTGATGAGCGAAAGTAAGCGCAAGAATTTTAGTGGCGAGTTCAAGGCCAAAGTGGCACTTGAAGCGATCCGTGGCATCAAGACG
>CANKCB010000023.1 GCA_947480335.1 Gammaproteobacteria bacterium
AAGATTTATCGCACGATGGATATAGCCAAAGCGGACATATTTGACTACATTGAGCGTTTTCACAATCCTCGTATGCGTCGACGAGTTGCGAAGAATGATTTAGAGTTATCAACCTTTTTATAACCGTCCGTGGAATCGGGGTAGAACCCTAATATTTATACATAAATAATCTTTGATGGATACATAACATTCATCTATCACCACAAACATGAGCATTCAGCACTCGAATGTAACCGAAATTTCGCGTGTATTTACCTACTACAAAGTATATATGTTGGCATAGTAATACATCATACAACACCTTCTTGTAATTACATGAGCCATAGCTAAGTAATTATCTGTGGCAACAATGAAGCTATCGGATGAAGCGTCTTCGAAATCGATTTAATTAAAGCAGGTAAGACAGTATTGATTTTATGAAGCTTGCTCCACTACACACTCAACGCACTCTCTATGTAATCTTTGCAGTATCCGGCTTTTCTGGAATTATCTATGAATCAGTCTGGACTCACTATCTAAAACTGTTTCTTGGGCATGCAGCCTATGCACAAGCAATTGTCCTCGTCTTATTTATGGGAGGCCTGTCTCTTGGTGCCTGGTTCATCTCCAAAACGCTTCATATTACCCGTAATCCATTGCTGGTCTATGCAATATCAGAATTCGGCATAGGTATTTTGGGTCTTTTATTCGATGTAACTTCCAGATTTATATTCTCATATTCGTTCGAGCATATTATACCGATTCTTGGTACACCATGGTTAATTCAGGTTTACAAATTCATCATTACAACCTTGCTTGTTCTTCCGCAGGCTATCTTGTTAGGCGCAACGTTTCCGCTAGTAAGTGCCGGCTTCATTCGTAATTTCCCCGGGACCCAGGGCAAGTCAGTTGCAATGCTTTATTTTTCGAATAGTATCGGCGCTGCCTCAGGTCTATTGGTCTGCGCCTTCTATTTGATTCAATCGTTTGGACTAGCTGGCACTCTGAGCATTACAGCAACATTGAATATACTGATTGCTATTACCGTCTATCTTATATTCAAGGCAACCACTGTCACTTCTGCCATTCCATTGACTACTGTTCGTAAAAAGGATCTGGTTACTTACACAGTTTTAGCCGCATCCTTTCTTACCGGATTTGCCTCGTTCATCTATGAAATCGTCTGGATCAGAATGTTGTCCATGGTGCTGGGCACAAGCACACATTCTTTTGAGCTGATGTTAAGCGCGTTTATTACCGGGTTGGCCATTGGGGGGTACTGGATACGCGGGGGAATTGATAAAATGGAAGACCCGATATCCTATGCAGGATTTATTCAACTCATAATGGGGTTATTTGCTGTTTCCACTGTGCTGCTCTACGGATACGGATTTAGACTAATGGGTTTTTTCATGTTAGCACTTGATCAAACAAGTCAAGGCTATCTTTTGTTTACCCTGGCCAGTCATGCAATTGCGCTTGCTTTCATGTTGCCTGCAACGATTTGTGCGGGTATGACCTTACCACTGTTTTCCTTAATTCTGGTTAGACAAAATAACGGGGAAAAGAGCCTCGGGGAAATATATTCAGTCAATACTCTGGGGGCTATCTGTGGCGTGGTTTTTACTATTTTTATTGGTATGCCTGTATTGACACTTAAAGGTTCCCTCATGACCGGTGCAATTATTGACATTGCAACAGGACTACTTTTGTTCAAGCTTGTCAACGCCGCAATCGAAAAACGTAAATTCAGATCATATGCCTTTATATCTGCATTATTCCTCGTGACTATCTTCAACTTTGACTTTGATACGAAGGAAATGGCATCGGGGGTATTCAGGCATGGCGTATCCAGCCTGGATGCCAGTGCAAAAATTCTTTATCACAATGATGGTGAAACAGCATCTGTTACAGTTTCGAGACGGGATGACAACCTCATTTCTATTATGACTAACGGTAAACCGGATGCTTCCATATCTATGGATGTGACTTTGCCGCCATCTACCGATGAAGCTACCATGACCTTGCTGGCCGCTCTGCCATTATCAATTAATCCTGAGGCAAAAATAATTGCAAATATCGGGATGGGTTCCGGTCTCACATCCCATACCGCACTGGCCATGTCTACACTCGAACGGGTTGATACCATAGAAATTGAACCTGCAATGTTAGAGGGCGCCCGTTATTTTTTGCCGAAAACAGAGCGTGTCTTTCTTGACCCTCGTAGTCACATTTATATCGATGATGCGAAAACCTATTTTTCAACACATCAATCCAGGTATGACATAATCATCTCAGAACCCTCGAACCCTTGGGTTAGTGGTGTTTCAGATTTGTTTACACAAGAATTTTATCATACGGTAAAAAATCATCTTAGTGATACAGGGCTACTGGTACAGTGGATCCATACGTATGAGATTAATATTGAATTGCTTGTTTCCGTATTGAAAGCAATTTCACATGAGTTCAAGTTTTATAGCATTTATTTTGCAGATGCCGACAACCTGATTATACTCGCAGCAAACGACAACCCTATTGGTTTTCCAAAACCTCGCCTGTTTGATTTTCCTGAAATGAAAAATCAACTTGCCAACGTACATGTGCTTAACATCGATGATTTGCAATATCGATTTCTTGGTGATCAATCCCTTTACAATCCCTATATACTTTCATCCCCTATTCCTGCCAATTCAGACTACTTGCCCTATCTGGATTTAAACGCGGAAAAATCACGATACATGAAGGATAGTATTGCCAAGATACTGGAGTTACGCCTCTCGAAGGTACCCGTTCTGGACATTCTCTATGAACATCAGGAACCAAGATCGGCAAGATTGAGTCGTACAGGATATTATCCAATCCAACGAGTAGAGGATGCTAATCAACTCTACGATTATTTTAAGGGTAATTCCCGGAACTCAATCATATCAATTGAAAATATTGTTTCCATTGGCAGCCTGAACGAGCTACGCGATTATTCCCGGAACTGTCCGCAATTAATACTTACCCCTGATAACTGGGTAAATTCCTTATTCAGGATAATGTCCGGAACTGTATCATACTTGCCTCCATACCAGCTGCGTGAGATTGTCTCAGCCATTTCACCTGTTTGTGATATCAATTCAATTCCGGAAGAAATATCTGATTGGTTAACCCTTTTCAATGCCTACAGTGAACAAAACTACGTTCGCGTGATGGAAGTTACCGTAAAACTACTAGAGTCAAAATCGACCTTGAATAATGATCAAGCCCGGTTTCTTTATATAAGCCTACTCGCAGGCCTGATAAAAAGGGGAAAACATCAACAGGCAAACAGGTTATGGAAAGACTACATCGCTGATCTTTATAAAATGGAGAAAATTATTCCAATTGAAATTCAATTATTGCTGGGTCGGCATTTAGAATAGAATTGATGCTCCCCTGGCAAATCAGGGCTATTTGGATAAGGAATCTGCGGACAAGAAAAACTCTTCTGTTTAGACCAGAACAAGCCATTGAGAATGAATCTTTTCCAGCGAATTTGCTTCTGATTAGGATTTCATCCTACTGTTGACGTTTCCGAAGCAGTAAAATTGACCCTCCGACCAGTATCAACCCAAGCAGGCCACCCACCAACAGCATTGAATGATCATTACTGCCCGGTTGAACCGTAACCGGTGCGTTATTTATATCAGTTGCAGTTGGCAGTGTTTGTGCAGTGGTTGAACCCGGCTTGCTGTTAACGTCAGTAGCTGTTGGCGTTGTTTGTGCCGTAGTTGTGCCATGCTTGTTATGCTGTCCAGTCGGATTGACATTCACAGGAACCATAAATCCTGTTTCGGGATCAAATTTCTGGTAGACCGAAGGATTCATGTCCTCATCACCTGCAACCACTGGCGATACATAACACAGACAGGACAACCAGCAAACAAATAGAGTGTAAGGTAAGCGCTTCATCGAGAATTCATACCTCCCTGATTAGGGGAGGTATTTATCCAGTTCTTCGTCATAATCCAGTCAATACTCTGACAATCGTTCTGAAATTACCAGCCTTTCATGTATTCGGGAAGCGGCGGCGGCCCTTTGAATACAAAACGGTTTTCCAGTGGTTTGGTCGGCCAGGTGGCAGGGCCGGCAGGATTCAGGCCGATCTCTTTCGCAAGTTGGGGTAACAGATGCACTGTCTTGCCACCGACCACGGTCATCAGTACTTTTGTCATGGGAATGTCTTTTGTAGCAATGGTCAGTATATCCCTATCCAGTACGATAAAATCAGCCAGTTTTCCTGCTTCCAGCGAGCCCATCTTGTCTTCACGCAGGAAATAATAGGAAGGCCAGGTGGTCAATGATTTGAGCTGAGTAACCAGATCGGTGCCTTCTTCAGCCGCATAGGTTTTGCCGGTACCTTCATTTAATCGGGTCATACCTACCCAGATGTTATAGAAAATAAAGTGAGGCATAGCGCGATCGATTTCCGCCGTGTTCATAATACCGGCCTTGGTCACACTGTTTCTGGGGACGGCATAGTGTATATATTCTTCACCGTAGTTGTGGTAACGATAGGATGCATCATAGCCAGTGCGGTTTTCCCAGATCATGGTGTTTAACATGCTCACCATCATGCCCAGTTTTTTAATGCGTGGAATCTGATCCGGACGTGGTGCACCTGATGAATGGTCAAAAGCATGACGATGCTTACGGATATCTTCCAGACTCAGCCCTGCCAGTTTACTTTGCTCCTCAATGATATCCAGTAATTGGTCAATGTCCTTGTCACCACCAGAGTGCATCGTGGCAATGCGTCCACCACTTCTGACTATGTCCTGGATTACACGACGTCCTTCGGTACCTGGGTTAAAGGCACAATCTTCGCTAGCTTTTACTTTTTCAGAGGCTTGCAGCGTAGTACAGGAACCGCCTGATTCCTCACCTTGCGCACCAATATTCCACAAATAGGGCGAACCGTTGCCCAGTAATGCCGCCACCATTTGAATTGCATCGTAGTGCAGGTCGGGGCCGCTATATCCCCAGGCAAAACGAATCGGCAACTTACCCTGCTTATCCAGCAAATTAATCGCCTTCAGATTACCGATGGTATAGGGCGAAGATCCAACTGCCGTTATTCCATGCGCCGCCCATATTTCCATTTCAGATTTCAGCAGTTCTGCATTCAGATTGGTCTTGTTGTGCAGGATCACATCAGGCTCAAGTTGACGACCGGTAGGACCACGGTTACCGCGTCCATCCAGTTTCTGTTCTGGCATGACCTTGTCTACAATCTCCAGAGCACGATCATTCACTTCACCGTCTATCCAGCCATTTTTAACACGGACTGGATTATTCGGGGCAATCTGGTTCAGTTTGTCTCGTGTCACCAGCTGCAGAAAACTGGTAAACAAGGTGGCCATATTCTCAGCATTTGCACCCCAGTCAGAACTGACCAGTACCCATTGTCCAGGCTTGGCCACTGATACAGCTTCTTTCAAAACAGTTTCCCAGCTTGCCATTTGCTCTTCAGCCGTACCCTTCAGGAAGCGAACGACCAAATCATTGTTTCCATCCGGAAATACATGATTCAACGCAGAGGGTTCCGTCCAGGACCAGTCAGTTGGATGCTCATGCGTCAACATCATGCTTGGCATGATAGTGCGGCCGTTAAGATCGATTTGCTTGGTTTTAGGACCGGCCAGTGCACGGGCCTGCTCGTTTGTGCCCACGTACAACAATTTGTCATCACGTACTGCAATGGCCTGGGCAATGGTGCCTGGATTCGGTGTAAAGGAAGGGTCGTCCATGGTTACAACCTTGGCGTTGTAAAGGATCATATCTGGATACCCAAGTATAGCGCCAACACTGGCGTTTTGTGCCATCAGTACTGAAGGCGCCGCTAACAGCACTGACAGTAACCATTTTCTCAATCTAATTGATAACATTACACACCCCCATTTAAGATTCATTTAATACTAACATTGCTGGAATATTATGGCTAACCGAAACAGGTTTAATGCAATTAACCTGGTTCCTGTGAGGCATGTCCACCTGCAATATAGCCCTGAGTGACACAACGTCCCTGACCATGCTGACTGGAACCTCCAGCGGACTCACCTCCACAGTATAGTCCTGGAATGACCTGACCTCTCATATCCATGACCTGACATTTCATATTTATACGCAACCCGGTATAACAATCGTGGATTGTTGGAGTGGCCCAGGCCGCATAAAACGGTGGTTTTTCAATCTTGAATTTCGGATTCGGACGTTCAAAATCCTCATCCTTGCCACTATCCACAAAACTGTTATAGCGGGCCACTGTCTCTTCCAGATTTTTCGCCGGCATTACCGGTTTCTGATAGGGGTTACCTTTTATTTTCGCGCTCAATTCCGCCAGCGTATCGGCACTGAAAAAATATTCGGGATCTGTAGCAGGCGGTGTCAGATCCCATTTCTCACGTTTGACAGCTTCCGAGTCAAAAATTGCCCAAACTGGACCGGCGGCGTAATCCGGTGGTTCGGATCCTTCATTGGGTGCCAATGCAGCGTCGAGAAAATTCTGCGGATTGTATTTAATCTTGAACGGGTTACGCCAATCGCCCTGTACGTAATCCTTCTGGGAACCATAGTGCGTTCCATAGGGCCAGCTCTCGACCTCTTCATTATAGAAACGTTTACCCATCTGGTTTACCAGGATCGTGTTCATCCAGTCTTCGACCGTAATGCCCGTGGCACGCACAAACGGAAACAGGATGCTCTTCTGTGACCATTTAACATAGGTATGTTGGCACCCGATAATACTGCGTTTTCTGAAATAACCATTGCGTTCAAATGATTGATTGGCTGTACCCCAGAGCGAGGCACCGATGGCCATCCCTGCCATCTCACCGCTTCCATCCTGATCAGAATACGGCATACCGGCCACCTGATATCCTTCTGTCATACGTGGGTCAAAAATACGACGGAAGTTGATATTACCCGTACTACCACCGGTACCGATTACGATCGATTTTTTTGCCCGGACAGTCATATTTGGCTGTGACATATCGATATTGCCATTTGAATGAAAACTCTTCATCGGTGTGGTTTCACCCGGCATATAACGTGGTGTATAACTTGCCTGTACTCCCAGCACCCGACCTGAGTTGGGTGTATCACGGAAAATAATATCCATATGGTAGTTCAGTAAAATTCTGACCCCTTTCTTTCGAGCAGTAACCTCAAGCGGCCGATAGATACCTGTGCCTCCGTCACCACGGGGACTTTCAGCGCCCGGCCCACCTTTATAGGTGACCTCATGTGCGCGTGGTGCAGACATACCGATGGCATGACCACCTTCATCAGATGGAGGAATATCCTCGAACTTGACTCCATTGGCTTCCAAGTACTCATAGGTTGCTGCACTATTATCTGCGAGTGCACGCTGGATACCACGATCGTTATAACGATATTCGGGCATACCGTTCGTCTCAACCACGGTCCAGTCAGTAAGATCCCTGAAAAAAGTATCCGGATCATCCTTGATTCCGTGTTTCTTTTGTAACTTGGTACCACCTCCAAGCTGTACGGTTCCTCCATTCATAACTCCATGCCCGCCGCAATCGTAGTTGGCCTCGACTATGATTACCGATGAGCCTGCATCAATTGCACGTAACGCAGCGACCAAACCTGTCGGCCCGGAGCCAATTACAACCACATCAGCCTCGAGATCCCACTTGGCAGGAATCGTAAAACTGTTTTGCGCTTGCGCTTGTACCGGCAGGACACTTCCCCCAACCAACACAGCTGTTCCAACTCCTGCGGTGCGTACAAAATCGCGTCGACTGATCTTTATTTTTTCATCGTTATCCTGACTCATTGTACCCCCCGGTAATAATAGATAGCTGCCACGAAAGTTGAACCATCATGCCTGTTTTGTCAAGCCAGATACACATTCTGTCTGACCACTGTTCTGGCGGCAAAGGATGAGAATCATTAACAAGACTACAAAGAAATAACATGGAAGGATTCATGTTGAGTTATAAATGAATGTGCTAATCTACTGATCACAAATCGACGATTTGTAACTATCAATCTACCGGACTGGATGGGGGGCACATCCAATGCTGAATTTCTCTCGATTTTGTCTGACACTATTACTGTTCAGTTACAGTATGTTTTGTGCTGCGCAACAAAATCCAGCCACATCCACCACCACTAATGCGGCAGAACTACATTCAGTCGTAAACAGTTACTGTATTGGTTGTCACAATGATGCCACCAAGACTGCTGGTATGTCACTGGAACAGGCAAATCTTGAGAACCCGGGCGCATCGCTCGACATCTGGGAAAAGGTATTACGCAAGCTGAAATCAAGAACCATGCCGCCTGCAGGCATGCCCCGCCCGGAAGATGATACCTATATCAAATTCGCCAGTTATCTGGAGCAGAGTCTGGATAAATATGCATTGGACAACCCTGACCCCGGCAAGTCCAGATTGCGCCGACTAAACCGGACCGAATATATGAACGCTGTTCGTGATTTGCTTGCGGTCGAAATCAACAATCAGTCAGACCTGCTGCCGGCAGACGATACCATGTTTGGTTTTGACAATAATGGTGAGGTATTGACGCTGTCACCTTTGCTGACCGAACAGTATATTTCTGCCGCACGTAAAATCCGGCGTCAGGCCATCAGTGAACCGGAAATGCAGCCTGTGTTCGAGTTTTACACTATCTCGGGTTATTTGATGCAGGACGAACGTGTTAGCGAGGAGCTGCCATTTGGGTCAGCGGGTGGAATTGCTATACATCATAACTTCCCGCTGGATGGCGAGTATGTGTTGCAAGTAGAACTGCAAAAGAACTCCAGAGAATACATTCGTGGATTGACTGAACCTCATCAGCTGGATATTCGGGTTGATGGTGTACGGATCAAACAATTTACTATCGGTGGAGAAAAGCATGGTAAATCTGCCGGCATCTTTTCTACTGGCACATCGGGTGATGTGGAACAGGAACATTACGAACGAACTGCAGACAAGGCTCTGGAAGTAGGGTTTTCTGCACATGCAGGCACCCATCTGGTTACTGTGGCCTTTCTGAAGGAAACTACCGTCCCGGAAGAACCGCTCTATCCGCAACATACCTTATATGATTATGCGCAATACAAGGGTGGTGTGCCCGCCGTGCGCACTGTCGCAATTGGTGGGCCATATAACCCGACAGGGTCCTCAACGACGGCCAGTCATGATCGGATTTTTATTTGCAAGCCTGCTCGTAAAAACGATGAGAAATGTGCCCGGAACATACTCTCGACACTGGCGCACCGTGCCTATCGCAGACCAGCAACAGATAGTGAGATTGCTGAGTTGATGGAATTCTACCAGCAAGGTTTGCAAGAAGGTAATTTTGAAACCGGCGTGGGTATGGCCGTCGAAAGAGTACTGGCAGGTCCTGAATTCCTGTTCCGTCAGGAAACAACCCCCGCCAATGTCACTGAAGGAGTGATACACCGTATAACGGATCTGGATCTGGCTTCACGCCTGTCGTTTTTTCTCTGGAGTAGCATACCCGATGATGAATTACTCGCTGTAGCCGAAGCGGGCAACCTCAGTGATCCGGCTGTTCTCGAACAACAAGTTCATCGGATGCTTGAGAATCCCCGTTCTCGTTCGTTGGTTGATAATTTTGCCTCACAGTGGTTCAACCTGCGTAATCTGAACGCTGCACTGCCTGATGGTGGGTTGTTCCCCTATTTCGACGAAAACCTGAGGCTGGCATTTGGTGAGGAAACCAGACAGTTTTTTGCCTATATCCTCAAGGAAGATAGACCATTACTCGAACTCCTGAATGCCGATTATACATTTGTGAACGACCGACTGGCGAAACACTATGATATACCCGGTGTTTATGGCAGTCATTTCCGCAAGGTTAAACTGACAGACGGTCATCGGGGTGGCATTCTCGGCCAGGGCAGTCTGTTGACAGTCACCTCCTATGCAAACCGAACAGCACCGACCATACGTGGTAAATGGATACTGGAAAATATATTGGGAGCACCACCTCCACCGCCACCGGCAAATGTGCCTGGACTGAAAGACAAGAATGCCCAGGGTAAAATCCTGTCGATGCGTGGCCGAATGGAACAACACCGCGCGAATCCGGTTTGTGCTAGCTGTCACAAGGTAATGGATCCGCTTGGTTTCGCTCTGGAAAATTATGATGCTATCGGCAAATGGCGTACGGTAGATGCAGCGTCCGGCTCACCGATTGATAATTCCGGAGCACTACCTGACGGCACTACCTTTGCTGGGCTGTCAGAACTGCGTGAAGTCTTGCTACAAAGACGCCGCGATGACTTTATTTTGACTGCTGCCGAAAAGTTACTCACCTATGCGCTGGGACGCGGTGTCAGGTTTGCTGATGCCCCTGTCGTACGTGAAATACTGCGCAAGACCGCACCGGACGATTACCGTTTGTCATCATTAATACTGGCAATTATTGAAAGTTCACCTTTTCAGACCAGGAGGGCAACTGGCCATGCTGATATTTAAAAAATCAATTCCACGCAGAACATTTTTACAAGGTCTGGGCGCTAGCGTAGCGTTACCGATGCTGGATGCAATGACACCAGCACTCTCAGCAGGAGCACAGGCACCCAAACGCTATTCTCTGGTCTATGCACCAAACGGAATGAACATGGATTACTGGACGCCAGCTGTTACCGGAAAAAACTTTGAAGTACCTGGAATTCTGAAACCGATTGCGGCACACCGTGAACAGATGTTAGTTATCAGTGGTCTGAACAACAGTGCCGGGGATGCTCTGCCGGGTGAAGGTGAATCCGCACCGCATGAACGAGCAGGAGGCGTTTACCTGACCGGCGTCCATCCGAAACGTGAAGGCAATACCGGTACATCAATCGATCAGATTATTGCCCAGCAATTGGGTAAACAGACCCAACTCGCTTCGCTCGAACTTGGTCTGCACAATACGGATACAGTAGGAAATTGCGAAAAAGGCTGGAACTGTGCCTACCGCATGACCCTGTCCTGGCGCACACCCACTACACCATTACCGATTGAGTATCGCCCAAGAGCAGTTTTTGAACGGTTATTTGGTGACAGCAGCAGCACGGATCCCAAGGTAAGGCTTGAACGAATTCACAAGGAAAAAAGTCTGCTGGATTCTGTTACGGCGGCGGCATCGAGAATGATGAAATCGGTGGGTAACGAAGATCGGATACGCCTGACTGAATATCTGGATGGAATGCGTGATGTAGAGCGCCGCATCCAGATGGCCGAGAAACAAACCACAAACAGCATTCCCTCGGTTGAACGGCCATCTGGCATACCCGCCGCTTTCGCCGATCACGTAAAACTGATGTTTGATTTGCAACTACTGGCATTCCAGACGGATATGACACGTGTTATCACTTTTATGATGGGGCCGGAGCAAAGTAATCGTACTTTCCAAGAAATCGGAATCGCTGATGTGCACCATTCGTTGTCACATCACCAGCACGACCCGGAAAAACTGCAAAAGATTTTCAGGATAAATACCTACCACACTGAACTGCTCTCCTATTATCTCGATAAACTGAAGGCCACGCCGGATGTAGACGGATCACTGCTAGACAATATGATAGTTACCTATGGCAGTTCAATGAGTGATGGCAACGAACACCTGTTACAAAATCTGCCACTGGTATTGCTGGGCGGTGGATCAGGCAAATTAAAAGGGGGGCAACATCTTAAATTTCCGGATGCAACTCATGTTTCGAACTTGTACCTGACACTGCTGGACAAACTGGATATTGATGTTGAAATATTTGGTGACAGTACGGGCCAATTAAACTTGTTGCCGATTGCCTGATCACATTCAGGACTTAGGTGAGCACTCGCAAAATGAAACCACTCCAAACTGTATTTATATTGGTACTTATACTGTTATCTGCGCAGGTCATGGCTGCCACTGAGTTCCCACTGGTAGACACGGCACGCACTGGTAATGTCAATGCTGTTGAAAAACTGCTTACGGAAAAATCAGACGTTAATCTTGCCTCCGCAGACGGTACCACAGCCTTGCACTGGGCTGTTCATCGGGACGATATGACTATGGTGAATCAACTGATTGCCGCTCATGCCAAACCGGATCAGGCCAATGACTATGGCGTTACCCCCTTATGGTTGGCCTGTACCAATAAAAATGCCTCCATTGTACAAAGTCTTCTGGAGGCAGGCGCCAACCCGAATGCATCACTGTGGACGGGTGAAACAGTATTGATGAATTGTGCCAAAACCGGAACCTCAGAAGCTGTCCGTGCCCTGCTTGATCGTGGCGCGAGAGTAAATGACGCTGAGTCAAAGAAAAAGCAGACAGCCCTGATGTGGGCGATTGCTGAAGTTCATCCCGAAGTCACTGCATTGCTGGTCAAGTCAGGTGCAGATATACATGCTACGTCAGCTGGTGGGTTCACCCCACTATTATATGCCGCCAGATCCGGCGACATTGCGTCTGCTCGTATCCTGCTCGAAGCAGGAGCCAGTGCTGATGAAGCGACTACAAAACAAGGTAACGCATTGGTGATAGCCAGTGCGGGTGGACATGAAGAGCTGGCCTTATTGTTGCTGAAAGCAGGGGCTAATCCGAACTCAAGTGATGAGAACGGCATTACCGCTTTGCACCATTCTGCCCGTAACGGACTCTCCGCACTCAACGGAGTACGTTATGACGATGCTTATAGAGTAAGACCACCCAATATGCTGAAGCTGACCAGGGCACTACTCGAATCCGGTGCTGACCCAAATGCAAGAATCAAAAAAAGTCAGCGTCTGGGACCCGATGGCAGTCCATTTGAAATGGCTGAAGCAACTCCCCTGTGGCTTGCCGCTATCTCGGCTGACGTAAAGCTAATGACTCTGATGGCTGAATTTGAAGCCGATCCAAAACTGAATGGTGAGGGTGATATTACTCCACTCATGGCAGCTGCCCGTGCGGCTTGCACAGGTTCCTGCGCCTTTGCAGGCGGCAATGTTGCCAGACCTGAAGATGTCGAACTCTCGTTACAGGCCGTCAAGGCGGCGGTAAATATGGGCGTGGATATCAATGCCAAAAACAAGGAAGGTCAGACAGCCATGCATATGGCAGCCTTTACCGGAGCCGATGCGGTTGTTCAATATCTTGCTGAACAAGGAGCTGACATCAACGTCAAGGACAACTATGGCGAAACACCCTGGAGTATGGCGTCCGGAATCAGTCCGGTATTGCGCTATCGCGGACTTTATGGAACACATGAAAGCACTGCCGCCCTGCTGGTAAAGCTAGGTGCTAAACCCACCAACCGCGATACGATGGATTCTGACGCACCGCCACCACCAGGACAATAATCCTAAACGCAGTATAATGCTCCGGCATTCAGGCTAAACACTGATTGTGTTTTGGTAGCCACCCTGATTATCGGAACCGTCACACCGGTCTATCTACACATTATCAAAAATAAACGTATTGACCGCGCGATAACTGAAATAAACTCGATTCAGATAGACATCGTCCGGTTTCATCGAAAATAACCTGCGCTATCCAGTTACTTTGGCAGAAATATACCCATCCATGCCGGGTGATCTCTGGGGTAACCGTTACAATTATCCAGGTATCAACAGCACTGTAATGGCAAATTCTGGTTACACAAGAACAGATGTTCAAATGAAAAAGCTGAATGGGAACTATAACTTATTCAGTGCAGGTGCGAATGGTTCAAGCATATCCATTATCGCTGCAGAAGTGAGTAAGGATGATGTTTTTCGGGGTCACAATGGCAATTTTGTATGAATGGCAAACGAATAAAAATAAGCCGTACCTCCAAATTCAGGATGATATCAATTAACGGTTAACTCCTTCGCCGCGCCAGTTAATTCAAGTATATGCATACCGGTATTGACCCGATCGACAATGTATATGTAGCCCCGATCATCCACTTCTACATTATTAGTCTGTATTGCAACCTTGCAGTGTTGTACATCACCCTCTTCCAGACAGCTCGGTTCCGTTTTTGCAGTTGTTGCCGGAATATAATAACCAACCTCTACAGGTTGATAGGGATTACGGATATCCACCGCTCTAACGCCCGCATTAAAGTAGGAAACAAATACTATTTTCTTGTAGTAAATTGGATTGGCTGACTCATTTACTGCATGTGGACCAAACCGACCACCTCGTTGGCAATAGTGCCCTTCTGCTTCAGATACCTGAAAGCTGGAAACAGGCATGGGTTTGTCCGGGAAGGTAATGTCAACAATTAAAACCGCATCACGAGATTCATGACATTGATTACGTGTAGCCTCAGAAGGGACAATTAAAAAATCACGCACACTACCTTCAGTGCTGGAATTATAATCTGCAATCTCAAGACCGAGCACTGGAAATACTGTATGGGCACCGTAATTAGGCGCCAGATAATAGCGTCCCAATTCAGGGGACTCCAGATTGCTTACCGTTGGCTCCGGATTTCCACCAAGCAGTTTTTCACGGTCTACAATCTGGATTATACCGTCACGTGAAGAACCATAACCAAAATAGACGCGATTGCCCATCACAATAGGACCATGTAGATCAGTAGGGATGGGTTCAATAGTTGATCCGTGTTCCTGACCCGGGATTCCATAATTTCGAATAAATCGAGGATGTACTGGATCAGACAAATCGTAGATACGTGTATAACGTGAACGCCAATCCTTATCACCGGCGACGATATAGGCTATGCCTGAATCACATTCCCACCAGTTTTTATGAACGCTATTGATATCGTCTGCGACATTAACTACAAATTGCGGCTGATCCGGTGTGCTGACATCCCAGAGTTCATGACGACTGCTGCCAAAACTGCGCAACACGTATACTTTGCCCTTGATTGCGCAAACACGATTCATCTGGGCTCCAGAACCCTCGCGATTTGCCTCATTTTCACTACCCGGAATATGCGCTAGTGTGACCGGGGACCGAGGATCGGTAACATCTACTATAATCGTTCCGTTAGATTCAACTTTTCCACTGACATCATTGAACGCCTTACCGCCAATCAGCCCGACATAAGCTATCCACCTGTTACCCTGATGTATTATTTCTGGTTGATAAGCTGGACGCCCCTGTAAGTCATGATAACCAACCAACGCCATATTATGGCTTTCAACGTCATTGTTGGTGCCAACAGCTTGAGAAATTGTTTGACCAGACAAACAGCCTGGCAAACACCAGATACAGAGGTAAAAGGAAAAATGCTTAACCCGCGCGATCATAGTCATGTTCCTCTATAAAGGATCCTGCTAATGGAATTACTGGATCGCAACAGGTGCGACAGCAGAGCCGGTGGCCCCTTTTAATTTCAGTGGCTGCATAATATATAAAAACTCATACACCTTGGACTCTGCCAGATTCTGTAAATTCATATTTTCAACCATATACACACCATTCTGGATTAACAACATGGAATGAACCGGCAAACTATCCTGGGTCTCTGACCTGAATTCAACGCAACAATTATCCGCGCCTACGATCATGGCCTGCTGATCAACCAGCCATTTTGCAGCGGCGATACCAAGTCCAGGTGTGTCTGAACCGTATAATTTATTATCTTTACCACGATGTTTACCCCAACCCGTGTTTATCAATACCGTATCACCTGGTTGCAATGAAACCGACTGTTTATTCAAAGCTTGTTGCAGGTCAAGATCTGTAATTTCGTAATCCTGTGGAAGGATATCCACCCCCTTGTAGGCTGCAATATCAATTAAAATTCCACGTGATATTAATGAACCTGCATTTTCGATACCCAGTTTTGCAAACCCGCTTCGAGTAGAAATATCTTTGTACTGAAAACAATTATAAAAACTTTCGCCATACATTTGATGAGCAAAGCCATCCATCTGAGTTCCGACTTGTCCCAACTCCGTAATTACCAACTCTTCGTGTGAAACTCGCGTGTCAGGAATCGGCATGGCAGGTTTTGTATAGATATTAAAAACCCTGCCACGATTAATATAGGATTTATCTGCATCCGTAGTCAGCACGTCACCCAACTCATAAATCTTGCCGGTTTTAACAAGACGTAGTGCCGCCATTACAGATTCCGGCGTTATCATATTGGCTGATCCCCGTTGATCCCCTGCACCCCATTTAGATGGACATCGATTGGCATCAGAAGGCATATGCCACTCCTGGCCAAAAGCTGATATATTGACAAAGGCAAGAAAAATCAGTGTTATAAATTTAAACATTCAGGGTTACCTCGGAATACTGATTTATTGTATACACAGAATAATCTACAAGTTAACGCTCTATCTTGCAGACTGAACCACTATATCAATATAACTTGAATACTAGAATCCTGATTCGCGAATTAGCACTGAAATGACATTATCATAAATATAGACGATAAGACTTTGTTGCTTGGCTGAAATGAATACATGCCCAACAATTACTTTATTGACGGGATAATTATCCGCATTGACATGGAATTTTACACGATAGGAGGCTTCCTCCGGGATTAATTTACCATCACGCCCCTTGCGTACTGCAACATCGCCCCCATACAAGGAAGTCAAATACAAATCACTGATATTATCGACGTTCGTATCTTCTATTTCAGAAATAGTGGCGTTAACTTTATCTATCTCAGCTTCGTTTGGTAAAAATACGGCATTCTGATTTAGTTCTATTCGGCTGTAATCATTCGCCTGAATTATTCCAGATAATTCGGCTGATTGAGGACTGATTATGGCACCCAATCGCAGCTCTTCATTTATCCACCTGCCTGGATGCAGGTTTCTGGTTACATCAACTACCTTGCCAGAAATACTGGCACGTATCGTCAAGGTATCCCGTAACTCCATTAAACCTTTCAAGCTGGATTCCAGTTCCTGCATATTTCCAACCAATAACAGGGTCTCTGCAAGATCTTCCGGATTGGCAGCACGACGATTTATCCTGTAATTAATTACATTAATCTCTATTTTTTGTTGTTGAATTTCCTGTTCTAGCAGAGGTGATTCAATTACAAATAATACATCGCCCTCATTGACCAGATCGCCTTCTCTGATATTAACTGCGGGGGTTCTGCCCCGTTTCCACGGACGGTTTTGGGTGGGCAGTATGGTTGTCCACTCGGTACCCGTTAACAGCGCACATTACAGAGTATACGTGAGCTAGGTACCATCAAACTGAAATACGGGGGTGCCACCCCGGTGGGGTCTGGCTGGGTGCGATTAAGATGCTGGCAGGACGGCGATTAATTAATTCTTATGACTTAGTTACTAGCATTCACTTCAAGCGCAGACCTCAAATACGGATCAACATCCCCTTTCCCCAGTAGCCAGCGTTTGTAATCGCCAGGCACTTCGCTTATAGGCAATCCCTTGTATTTTCCAAATGGCATCACGTTAGGAACTCTAGCCAGTTCGGATTGATTCCATAAATCCTCAATAGTCTTCACGCCAATCTGTTCAATAGCATGTTGTAAGATAACAGCGCAAATTCCAACATCAGCTAAAGCGCTATGTGCATTCTTCAGCAATTCCTTAGCTGATTGACGTTTTAAAAAGTAAAGCAGGGCGCTTTGATTATGGCTATCTAAATCAGGCCATAGCTTACGAGCCAGAGCTAATGTGCATATACGTTTCACATCGGGACAGCCAATAGCCAACCAATCAAAGTCCACGTTATGCCCAATCATGTATTCAGTATCGACGGGTAGTGCAAATGAGCCGCTAGGAGGGCAATCGACTAATTCTTCATCAAGTATGTGATGGGTAGCCAGTGCTCCAAGGCTAATAGGCTTGCCAGGGTTATAACGCTGTACCCAGGGATTAGCTGTTGTGAAAGGATCAAGATTAGTAAGTTCTAGCCAGGCGGCCTCAATGATGACTGGGTTGTCCTTATCCGTAGCTTCCGTATCGAAAATGATAGTTTTTGGCATGAGTGGTTTTTAGTAGCTATTAGGCTGTAATTACAGACTATACATCAATTAACTAGGCACCAGTTAGCGGAGCTGGAAGAAGTGCGGTTAGCTATAGGGGTACTGCATGGTGCAAGAACAAGGGGAGGAAGGCAGGAAGTAGCGAGATTAAGTGATAGTGGGTATATTGGGATTATTGGGTTTCTTTGTTTGATAAACAAGAAAATATATACGTGACTACTAGGTGGGAGTAATTCGATTGGCAGAAGTTGATAGAGAAGCACGCGTCAATGAGTTGGAGGCGCGACTCGCACATCAGGAGCATTCTATCGAGAAGATGAGCGATGAGATTTACTGGCTACAAAAACAAATTTCGCAACTGAAAGCAAAAGTGAGCGCTCTGGTCGAAGGCTTGGAACAGGTCACACCACCGCAGTCATCGAATAAACAGTCCGATGAAGTGCCCCCTCATTATTAGTGATCTGGGGTGAGGGGCGACGTCGCACCCGGTCTTGCGTGATACCTGCACCGTTAGCCTGCCTGACCATATATTGGTGACGATAAAATGTTTTTCCTTATTTTGTGGAGTTTGAGCTGTCTATTTGCTGTTGAGTAGCTTTTGGAGATTTGCTTTATTCATTTTTTCCTTTCAGGACTCTTTCTGAGGGGAATTTTTCATTACAGGCATAACGGAGAGCAGTAGCAACCTCATCACTCATGTTTGCTTCCAATTCACCGAGACGGTGGGGTATATTATGGTTATAAGTGTTCCTTAAAGTAAATGACAATCATCAACGACATTCCGTTATTGGCTATCAGGTAATGATAGTATTTGAAGATAAACAAAGACATGCTTAAATGACTGTCTATTTAAATAGTGGATGTTCAGTCCACCACCCTTGATTTTTGGAGTCTGTTAAATGCATATGATCATCCTTACATCGAAGCGCCTAATCGGTTTTCTTCTGACCCTGAGTGTTTTTGCTTGCTCATCTCCAACGGTGAAGCAATACGCGCAGCAGACACCTAAGTTAGATCTCAGCGGGTATTTCAATGGCACGATCGATGCTTACGGTATCTTCACTGATCGCAGCGGTAATGTTCAAAAAAGTTTTACTGTGCTGATGGTCGCCAAGTGGTCGGTAGTGGATGGTAAGAAAACCGGCATCTTAGACGAAAGTTTTGAATACTCCGATGGCACAAAACAAAAGCGAATTTGGACTTTGGTAGAAACTTCCCCTGGTAGGTATATTGGCACTGCAGATGATGTCATTGGCGAGGCAATTGGGGAGTCTGCAGGCAATGCCTTACATTGGGCTTATACCCTTGCACTACCAGTTGATCAATCTATTTACCACGTGCAGTTTAATGATTGGATGTACTTAGTGACACCTAAAGTCATGATCAATAAAGCGAAGATGAGTAAGTTTGGAATTAATCTTGGTGAGGTAACTCTGAGTTTTTACAAGCGCTAATGTCATTTGTATGCAAAAAGTAAATCTTGAAAAAGCTCGTGCTTATTTTGGGTGTCAGCAGTAGAGCAGAGTGAACGCGTATAATACAAATATAGCAATGCTGATTACACCGGCGAAATTGATATACGGAGCAGGACAGAAAATATATATTGGGCTAAGAAATGGTTATGGAGACCAGATTTATGGCGTGAAATTATAAGCACCCGATAAATAGCGTTTTAGGGGTTCTACGCCACATTCGGTTTTAAGTGGCTAGTATCATTTCCTCACACAAGTACCCATTAACAGCGCACATTACAGAGTATACGTCAGCTAGGTACCATCAAACTGAAATACGGGGGGTGCCACCCCGGTTGGGGTCGTACTGACACGGATTGCTTTTGGATTAGCCTACACGTTCAGGATGAACGAGGTTAGCGTCTTTTCCCTTACTGCAGGAACTATGCAGAACAGACAAAACCGCTAGACTCGGCCTACCAGCACTAAAGTGATGAGGGAACAGATGAGGGAATAGCACCTACTGACGCCCTGAAACCCTCACCAGCACTTGACATTTGGCGGAGAGAGAGGGATTCGAACCCTCGATGGGCTTTTGACCCATACTCCCTTAGCAGGGGAGCGCCTTCGTCCTCTCGGCCATCTCTCCGAAATTGAAAATTCCGGTATTTCGTGTTCTTAATTTGTAAAATCAGGCTCTTGCGTGCCGATTGTACTGTCCAGTACTGTGCCAGTATCTTATATGACCTGGTAGTTACTCTTCCAGCGAGTAGCCAGAATCTTTAAATTCTGTTCTATTGCTGGATAGATTTATTCTTCTACTCTTTTGTTTTTAATACAATTTAAAATAAATAGGTGTGATCGTCAAAATTCAATGCCTCTGTACAAAGCCCAGTTATTCCGGACATCCCACATCATAATCGTCCTGAGTATCAACAGCCTTAGCTTGTCCCTGGCCACCATCCTGTTCATGACGAATCTTTTCATAGATTTCCTCACGATGGACTGCTACATCTTTCGGGGCGTTGACGCCAATACGAACCTGGTTGCCTCTGATTCCCAGGACAGTGACATTAATGTTGTCACCTATGATCAGTGATTCACCTATCCTGCGTGTCAATATCAACATTGCCAATCACTCCTTAAAAAGTATCCCTGAGTTTTCCGATTTTAACCAATGCGGCATGTATTATATATAACAAATTACACATATAACGAACTTTGAGCATCCAGCCTTAAACTCAGGTTCAGGTAATGTTATCGAATACCCACTATCAGTCCGGCGTGCAGACTGCTACCGTGATTCAGTTTTCGATAAAACCGTGCTTATCCAGCCCAAATGCAGAATGGAGGATTCTGACGCCAAGTTCCAGATATTTCTCATCCACCACAACTGATACCTTGATTTCGGAGGTGGAGATCATCTGGATATTGATACCTTCGTCCGCCAGCGCCTTAAACATTTTACTGGCAATGCCGGCATGCGAACGCATTCCGACACCGACAATGGACAGTTTGGCAATTTTCTTGTCGCCAGTCACACCACGCGCACCAATTTTTTCCGAGGTCTTTTCCAGAATCTTCAATGCCGTATCGTAGTCATTACGGTGAACTGTGAAAGTGAAGTCCGTCATACCTTCTGCACTGACATTCTGCACAATCATATCCACTTCAATATTCGCCTCAGCCACCGGACCAAGAATACTGTAAGCCACTCCAGGACGATCCGGTACCCCAACGATCGTTAACTTGGCCTCATCACGGTTATGGGCTATACCAGAGATTAATGCCTGTTCCATTTTTTCATCCTCATCTGTAATTAATGTGCCCGCACCCTCCTTGAAACTGGAAAGCACCCTGACAGGCACCTTGTACTTATTCGCAAATTCAACCGAGCGGATCTGTAATACTTTCGAACCAAGACTCGCCATTTCCAGCATTTCTTCATAACTGAGGCGATCCAGGCGCCGCGCATCCGGTACGATTCTGGGATCGGCGGTATATACTCCGTCCACATCCGTATATATGGCACATTCAGTCGCTTTCAGCGCTGCGGCCATTGCCACTGCTGTGGTGTCTGATCCACCACGGCCGAGTGTTGTGATATTGCCATCACTATCGATACCCTGAAAACCGGCAATAACAACCACCTTGCCTTCATGCAATGCTTTCTGTACACGGGCAGCATCAATATCAATAATGCGAGCCTTGTTGAAAGCGCTATCGGTCAGTATATGTACCTGAGCACCGGTAAAGGAGACTGAAGGATAGCCTTTTGCCTGCAATGCAATACTGAGCAGGGCAATTGTTACCTGTTCACCGGTAGACAAAAGTACGTCTACCTCACGACTGTCAGGTTGTGGCGCCAGGTCACGGGCCAGCTTCAGCAAACGATCTGTTTCGCCGCTCATGGCCGATACCACCACTACAACCTGATGCCCCTGTTTGCGGGATTCAATAATTTTGTCAGCGACAGCACGTATTCGCTCTACTGAGCCAACCGATGTACCGCCGTATTTTTGTACGATGAGTGCCATAAATCCTTGGGGTTATCTGAAAAAGGCGGAAATTCTAACTTATTCCGGGATAATCACAACTGCATCAGGCAGATAATTGCTGATTTATCCACTCAGGCACGTGTTGCAAGGCACCAGCCAATCCCGCCGGATTATTGCCTCCCGCCTGGGCCATATCTGCCCTGCCTCCGCCCCGACCACCTACCTTTTCAGCAACAAAATTGACCAAATCTCCAGCCTTGATTCTGTCGGTTGCGTCTTTAGTAACACCGGCAATCAGGCTAACCTTGTCGCCTTCAACAGTGGCCAGCAAAATCACGGCTGTACCCAGTTTATTTTTTAATTGATCGACCATTTCGCGTAACGATTTTGAATCTGTATCTGGCAAGGATTTTACCAACACATTTATACCGTTGATGACGATGGCATCACCAGCCAGATCACTGCCACTATTACTTGCCAGAGTGGATTTGAGGCGCTCAATTTCCTTATCCTGCTTGCGGGCACGATCCAGCAACTGTTCAAGTCTGGATTCTATATTTCCAGGCTCTGACTTGAGCATTAGTGCCAGTCTGTTCATCTGTGCCTCACTTTCATACACCCATTGCAATGCGGCAAAACCGGTTACGGCCTCAATCCGGCGTACTCCAGCCGCAACACCTGATTCGGATACCAGTTTAAACAAGCCAATGTCTCCGGTATGACCGACATGGGTACCTCCGCAGAGTTCGACGGAAAAACCATCCGCAATGGTTAGAACCCTTACTTCGGATTCATATTTTTCTCCGAACAACGACATCGCGCCTGACTTTCTGGCGTCATCCAGAGCCATTAACCGAATCTGCGTAGCCTGATTATCCAGAATCTTCTGGTTAACCAGGGTCTCAATAGATTTCAGTTGTTCATGCGTCAAGGCTTCGGGTTGTGAGAAATCAAAACGTAGCTTATCCGGTGCAACCAGCGATCCTTTCTGGGAAACATGATTCCCCAGTACCTGACGCAACGCTGCATGTAATAAATGGGTTGCTGAATGGTTACGGATTATGTCTGTACGACGGGCATGATCAACATGCGCTCGAAGCTGCATACCAGTGCGGATCGACCCTTGTTCCAGAGTGCCCAGATGGACAAATGCTTTGCCCTGTTTCTGTGTGTCTGTCACAGTAAATACCACGCTGTCGGCCATAAGCTTGCCGGTATCACCAACCTGTCCTCCTGACTCGGCATAAAACGGGGTAGCTTCAAGTATGATCCCAGCTTGCGAACCGGCTCTAATTTCATTGCGAACAGCACCGTCCTGATAAATTGCGGTAACAACTGATTGGCCTGCAAGTGAATCGTAACCAGTGAATCGCGTCTGAAAATTGACTGTCCCATCATTGACAGACATCTCGACTCCGAACTTGCTTGCCGCACGTGCACGCGTACGTTGCTGCTCCATTGCTTGCTCAAACCCGTTCATATCCAGACTGAACTGTCGCTCTCTGGCAATATCTGCTGTCAAATCCACCGGAAAGCCATAAGTATCATACAACTTGAATATAACCTCACCGGATAAGTTACCACCAGACAAAGTGGCAAGCGCCTCTTCCAGATGTTTTAATCCGTGTTCCAGCGTTTCAGCAAAACGTTCCTCTTCCTGCTTCAAGGTACGCTGAACAAATTCTGAACGTTCATGCAATCCCGCTGCCATGTCACCCATCACCGCAATCAGTGCGGGAACCAGTTTGTAAAAAAACGGTTGTGTAAATCCGAGTTTATTACCATGGCGAATTGCACGTCGGATAATCCTGCGCAACACATATCCCCTGCCCTCATTTGAAGGTACCACCCCGTCGGCTACCAGAAATGCACAGGAACGAATGTGATCCGCGATGACACGCTGGGAAACAATATTGTCCTTGCCGGTGAACCCGGGCAGTTGCTGAAGGGCGGTTATCAGTTTACTGAATGTATCAATCTCATAATTATTATGCACACCTTGCATGACCGCCGCGATGCGCTCCAATCCCATGCCAGTATCGACTGATGGTTTTGGAATTTTTTTCAGGGTACCGTCCTTGCTGCGATCATACTGGGTAAAAACCAGATTCCAGATTTCAACATAACGATCCCCGTCAGCATCCGGGCTACCGGGAGGCCCACCGGGTATCTCTGCTCCATGATCATAAAAAATTTCACTGCATGGACCACAAGGACCTGTGTCACCCATGGCCCAGAAATTATCCTTTTCTCCACATCGACTGAACCGTTTGTCACTGACTCCCAGTTCTTTAAGCCAGATATCTGCTGCTTCATCGTCGGATTCAAATACGGTAATCCACAAGCGCTCTTGCGGGATCTTCATCACACCTGTAAGGAACTCCCAGGCAAAACGGATTGCATCACGCTTGAAATAATCACCAAAACTGAAATTACCCAGCATTTCGAAAAACGTATGATGCCTGGCGGTATAACCAACGTTATCCAGATCATTGTGTTTGCCCCCTGCGCGTATACAGGGTTGCGCTGTGGCCGCACGATTGTAGGATCGTTGTTCATTACCCAGAAATAACTCCTTGAACTGAACCATACCTGCATTGGTAAACAACAAGGTTGGATCATTTGCAGGAATAAGCGGGCTGCCAGGCACAATTTCATGTCCCTGACTCCGGTAATAATCAAGATACGCTGTTCTGATTTCGTTACTCGTCATCATTTTTCTTGTTCTTATAAAAGTGTCTGATTTGTTCCGTAGTAAACCCACGGTATTGCAGAAAACGTGATTCTCTGGCTTGCTCGCTATATCCGACTGGCAAAGCCTGTCTGAATTTCTTCGATCTTACTGAAGCCAGTATTTCCATCCAGTCTATTGCGAGGTTTTCTAAGCAAGACTGTACCAGTTGTTCATCAATACCGCGTTCGTACAACTCCTGCTCCAGTCGCGACGGACCATAGCCTTTCTGGATTCTACTGTGGAGATAGCTTTCTGTGAACCTCTGGTCACTCTGCAGGCATTCATTAGCCAACCGGGTCGTAACCGTATCAATCAGTTCCGGCGCTATCCCTTTTGCTTTCAGTTTCGCTCGTAGTTCCTTCAGGCTATGTTCACGTCTTGCCAACAAGCCGGTCGCATATTCGCTGGCCTGTTTCAGATCACTGCTCAGGCGTCCATCTCCTCTGCGTCAGCAGTAACGACCGATTTCACATCCGGCAGCAATTTTGCCCGAAGCTTGGCCTCAATTTCCTGTGCTATTTTCGGATTGTCCTTCAAAAACAGCCGCGCATTATCTTTACCCTGGCCAATTCGTTCACCATTGTAACTGTACCATGCACCTGACTTCTCAATAATGTCATGCTGCGACCCCAGATTGATAATTTCGCTCTCTCTGGAAATGCCTTCACCATAGAGAATGTCAAATATCACTTCCTTGAATGGCGGCGCCACCTTGTTCTTTACCACCTTGACGCGGGTTTCATTACCAACCACTTCCTCGCCTTTCTTGATTGCGCCGATACGGCGTATATCAATACGTACCGAAGCATAGAACTTGAGCGCAT
>CANKCB010000024.1 GCA_947480335.1 Gammaproteobacteria bacterium
CAAATATGGTGAGAAAGAAAAAGCTCACCCAGAAATAGAAACAAAAAAAGAAACCGAAAACCGGGGCAGCGCCGTTCCGCTGCATGAAGCAAGGTTACCCTCTTAAACTCGATGCATTATTGTCTTGACCGAGGGGTCCACTATACAGAGAATAGCTGCAAAAAACGAACAGGAAGGATCTGAGTAGAAATAAAATAGAATATTTTGATGTGACGGAAGCTCGATTAAACAGTAGAGAATATTTTGGACAGATAAGCAACGGTTGGCGTCCGGTTATTCCCTGATCTGGATAGTGGTACCGACTGCAACATAGTTACGCAATTCGGATATTTCCTCATTGGTTAACGCAATACAACCCTCGGTCCAGTTTTCTTTTTTATGGATGGATAATTTTTCTTCAGTAATTTCTCCGATACCATGCAAACCGATATATCCACCGAGCACGGTGTCCTGTGGCGGCAGGGTATTGTTCCGGTTGGCAACAATGATCTGTTTGAATTGTTTTGCATCAATCAGATTATCAATATAGCCATGCCAGGCATCAACTTGATTTGGGTAGCTAATCAACATGAAAAAATGGAATCGACTGTTTGGTTTGAAATCAAGAATTTTATACGTGCCAGTCGGGGTTTTATTATCACCTAACTGACGTTTACTTCCATTGCCACCCCGACCAATAGCGATATGGAAGCGCTTGATGATTTGCTCTCCCTCTTTTACGATTAATTCCTGTGAGGATTTACTGACTTCAAGACTGTATGCTGTTTCATCGGCCCTGGGTGCAGCCATAAACGAAAGTGAGATTAACAACAGGCCGGTAATCAAACCAGACAGCTTGAGGTTAATTAACTTGTATTTCCTGTGCAACATCTTCAAATCATCTCCCTGGACACATTTAAAAGTATAATCCATATTGACAGGGTAAAACATCCTTTCCGGCATTTAAGACAGGGGGTACAGAGTGGACGATAAAACACGAATTGAGCTGGAGGCTGCCGCCTTTCGACGGCTGGTCAACCATCTGCAAAACAACACTGAATTGCAGAATATCGATTTGATGAATCTGGCCGGGTTCTGCCGTAATTGTCTGGCGAAATGGTACAAGGCCGCTGCAGATGATAGAAATCTTGCTCTGGACTCTGACCAGGCCAGAGAACTCATTTACGGCATGCCATATGAGGAATGGAAAAGGCGCTATCAGAAGTAATGTCTCTGGTCAGATAGACCAGAGCGATTTATCCGGACTGCGTGACAGCGGAATTGGAAATGGTGCCGAAAGTGGGATTTGAACTCACGACCTACCGCTTACAAGGCGGTTGCTCTACCACTGAGCTATTCCGGCATACTGGCAAATATATCACGACTGACCCGTCCCTGGTGCATCGCCCGGCTCGTCATCCTTGACTCGCGCTCACAAGCATTGCTTGTTCGCCCACTGAGCTATTCCGGCATACTGGCAAATATATCACGACCGACCCCTCCCTGGTGCATCGCCCGGCTCGTCATCCCTGACACGCGCTCACAAGCGTTGCTTGTTCGCCCACTGAGCTATTCCGACATACTGGCAAATATATCACGACTGCCTGCCGGGCATGAATATTAAGGTACTCCCTGCCCAAGCGGGAGGGAAATTAAATTAATAAACGACTGAATACAAGAGAAATTTTAAAGTTGTACGTCCGAAATACCGATACTCGGTTCTTAAAGCGTAACTTGGCAGTATTTTAGACGTAATACCGCCAGTTCCACTATAATCATCAGACACATCATGTCGTACCATATTCAGCAGTCTTTACCACAGGTCGTAAATGAGAATACTGATCATAGATGATTCCGAGGATTTTCGTGCCCTGTTGCGGGTGTATCTGAAGTCTGAAATCAAGGGGGCTGAAATCGAGGAATATCAGTTCGATTTGCTTGGCCGTCCGCCCGATAACTATGATTGGTCCCGATACGATGTGCTGTTGCTTGATTACAAGCTGGGTGAACACGAAGACGGTCTGGAATGGCTGAAGTCATTTCGTAAATCCCCCGGCTTTCCTCCCACTATCGTGTTAACTGCGGAAGGCGATGAATATATTGCTGTCCGTGCGGTCAAGTTGGGTGCGGCTGAATATATCAACAAGAAGGATATTTCTCCGAAACGGCTGGCTCAACTGATTCATGATGCTTTGGATTACTCGGAAGAACCAGAGCAAGTGAAACAGGCAGTGTTGAATGATGCTACCCAGATTATCAAGAATATTCATAAGGTAAAGAATCGCCTGCCGGATAACGATTTCAATATAGGGTACAAGTTTGTACGACTGATAGGCGAAGGTGGTATGTCCAAGGTCTATCTGGCGGAACGCACCAGTGACTCTATGTCTGTAGTCCTTAAAATAATTGATTTGTCACAGATACAGGATCAGAAGCTTATCAAACGCTTTATTCAGGAAGCAGAATTAATCGCCGAACTGAATTCCCCGTTCGTGGTAAAAATCAATGAGTATGGTGTTACCAATAATTATGGCTTCATCGCGATGGAATTTTTTTCTAGAGGCGATCTGAAACAACGTATGGAATTAAAGCCGCCTCCGGCAGTGGCATTTACATATATGATTCATATCGGCTATGGATTGCAGGCGATCCACAATATCGGTGTGGTACACCGTGACCTGAAGCCGGCCAATATCATGTTCCGCGGTGATGACAGTCTGGCGCTGGCTGATTTCGGCATTTCCAAACGCATACAGGGTGACAGTACCATGACCACGATTGGTCAGGTGCTGGGTACTCCGCATTATATGAGTCCGGAACAGGGCGAAGGGATGTCAGTCGACTACCGATCCGATTTATACAGTGCCGGTATATTGCTATATGAGTTACTGACCGGTGAAAAGCCGTACACGGCGATGACACCGGCCGCATTGATTTACCAGCATGTGCATGCCAATTTACCCAGCTTGCCGCCGGAACTGCAAAAATACCAGTTCATGATCGACAGGACGCTGGCCAAGCATCCGGATGACCGTTACCAGACTGCTGCCGAGTTGATTCAGGATCTGGAACAGGCCGAAAAGGAATTTTATTAGTCAGCATTCCGGATTTATGGCCATGCCCGTTGAAAATAATCCGCTGGATGTGTTGTCCACAAACGAAAGACAGATTGCAGGGTTTCTGTTGGAAGGAATGTCGGTCAGTGAAATTTCCAAACGCTTGAGTATCAGCTATCACGAGGTGGCCGAAACCAGCAAGCAGATAAAACGCCTACTGAATGTTTCGACCATAGCCGAAATGAGAAACCTGATTTCGTCCAGATAATCAAACCTATTACCCATGTACACCTTGTATCCACCAATTGAACCCCTCAACCAGCACCGCGTTCAGGTGGATTCTGTACACACACTCTATTTTGAACAAAGCGGTAATCTGGCCGGTATTCCGGTTTTGTTTATTCATGGTGGGCCGGGTGCCGGCAGTACGGAAAAACATCGTCGTTATTTTGATCCAACCTTGTATCACATCATTAATTTTGATCAACGTGGCTGTAATCGCTCCATTCCGCAGGGTAGCGTGCGCAATAATTCAACCGAAGAACTACTGGCAGACATCGAACTGATCCGCGAACGATTGGGCCTGGAACAGTGGCTGATATTTGGTGGCTCCTGGGGTTCAACGCTGTGCTTGTTGTATGCTGAAGCCTTTCCCCAGCGCGTGACTGGCATGATCCTGCGTGGCGTGTTTCTGGCACGTCAGTGCGATCAGGACTGGTTTTTCCAGAACGGGGTGAATCGATTGTTTCCGGAGGCTTGGGACAAATTCCGCAATTTTATTACGTTAGCGGAACAACATAATCTGGTCCGCGCCTATTATGAAATCGTCCATCATGAACAAGCAGAGTTCAGTCGTGCGGCCGCCAGTCACTGGGCAAGCTGGACTGGAACGGTTGTTGGCTGGATGCTGGACTCTAGCGATTACCCGATAGATATGGATCGCGTACTGAATGAAGTCCGGATTGAAACCCACTACGCCAGACACAATTACTTTATTGAAGAGAATCAAATTCTGGATCGCATCACCCAGGTTCCGAATGTACCGACCACAATTATTCATGGACGCCGGGACCTGACCTGCACACTGGATGCATCCTGGGCCTTGCATCAGTCATTGCCTGGATCCGAATTGGTCATTGTGCGTGATGGCGGACATCTGGCCAGTGAACCTGTCATGATCAATGCACTGATTCAGGCAACCAATACGATGGCCAGGAGGATACCCGCATGACACACCCCGGCTTGCACCCGCTCATTGTTGGCATACTGAATGTAACTCCGGACAGCTTTTCTGATGGTGGCTGTTGGGCCAATCCTGCTGCAGCGATAGACCATGCCGTGCAGATGGTCGCAGAAGGCGCTGATATTATTGACATCGGTGGCGAATCAACACGGCCCGGGGCAGAGCGGCTCAGTGCCTCGGTTCAGATCGAGCGGGTTGTGCCAGTTATCACTGAAATTCGATCCAGGCTGGCCGATAAGGTCACACTGAGTATCGATACGACACGTGCCGAGGTGGCCGAGGCCGCTCTTTTGGCAGGCGCTTCAATTATTAATGACGTCTCAGCGGGGTGCGACGATCCGCAACTGTTTGCGTTGGCGGCAGAACGACGGACGCCACTGATCCTGATGCACATGCAAGGCACCCCGGCAACCATGCAACAAAACCCGGTATATGACGACGTCGTCGAAGAAGTCCGTGCTTTTTTACTCGAACGTGCAAATGCCGCCATGCGGGCAGGTGTCGGTGAGGAGCAGATCATCCTCGACCCCGGCATCGGGTTTGGCAAAACACTCGAACACAATATCCAGATATTGAATCATCTGCACCGCTTTACCGACACCGGCTATCCAATTATGCTCGGTGCCAGCCGCAAACGATTTCTGGGGGCAATTTGTGAAAAGACCTCAGCGATTGATCTGGTCGGTGCCACCTGCGCGACCACGGCGCTCGGCGTACTGGCTGGCATCAGCCTGTTTCGCGTACACGATGTACGCGCCAACTGTCAGACCGCTGATGTGACCTGGAAGATCATGCAAGGGAGACAACGCGATGACCACACCCATCACGAACACTGAACTGGTTTATGACGCGTTGGCCATTCGTGCGCGATTACAGGCCGAGTTACCGCACTGGTATGAGCAGACCGGACACATTCAGCGGCGCTATAAAACCGGTGGCTGGAAAGCCTCGCTGTTGGTGGTGAATGCAATAGGTCATCTCGCCGAAGCGGCCTGGCACCATCCTGAGCTGGAGGTTAGCTATGGGCATGTACTGGTCAAGTTACAGACGCATTCTGCCCACGGCATCACAGACAAGGATTTTGAACTGGCCAGAAAAATTGAAGAGCTCATTTGCTGGCAGCCGGGGAAGGATAAACAGTCTGTACTGGACGGAACCCCGGACGATGCGCGGTATACTTATATCAAATACGATTAATATCAGCCTTTAATCGGGCGGGTGTCTCCATCAACCCTGCGCATCAGTCTTACGTTGCCACAGGCCCGATTTACCACCAGACTTTTCCACTAATTGAATCTGGTCAATGGTCATGCCCCGGTCCACAGCCTTACACATATCGTAGATCGTCAGCAGGCTGATTTGTACCGCGGTTAAGGCTTCCATCTCCACGCCGGTTTGGCCGGTGGTTTCCACGCGTACCGTACACAGCACGCTGTGTAGATCGGTTTCCGGTACAAGGTCAATGCTGATATGCGACAAGGCCAGCGGATGACACAAGGGAATCAGCTCGGAAGTTTTCTTTGCTGCCATGATGCCGGCCACCCGGGCAATGCCGAGTACATCGCCTTTTTTGTGCCCACCCTGACGAATCAATGCGAGCGTGTCTGCCTGCATCGTGATCCTGCCTGTGGCAATCGCCACCCGGTGCGTGGCTGGCTTGTCGCCAACATCGACCATGTGCGCTTCGCCTTGCTGGTTAAAATGGGTTAGTCCGGACATATCTGCTGTGCTCTTGGTCTGTAGTTACCCTATAATATGAGCAAATCCACACAGCATGTAAACGGCTAATGAGCATTACCATCAAATATTTTGCGGTATTACGTGAACGCTTTGGTCGGGCAGGTGATAGCGTACCGTTTGAACCCGGCATGACCGTGCTCGACGTCTGGAAGCGCGCCTTGCCAGATCAGGGGTTGCCGGAGAATCTGATGATGGCGGTAAATATGGAATACACCCGCAAGGATGCAAAAGTACAGGATGGTGACGAGGTTGCCTTTTTCCCTGCGGTCACCGGAGGCTAGACATGAAGATTGAAATCCGTGAACAGCCTTTTGATCCCTACCGCGAAATCGCCCGTTATCAACACGAAACCTTGCCTGCTGGACAATATGGGGCCACCGCCAGCTTTGTAGGTACCATGCGGGACTATAACGACGGCCAACCAGTGCATGGCATGACACTCGAATATTATCCAGGCATGACCGAAAAAAACATCGACCAAATCTGTGTACAGGCCAGCACACGCTGGTCGCTGATCGATTATCTGGTTATCCACCGCGCCGGACAAATCAGCATCAATGACGCCATCGTCGTCATTGCCGTCTGGGCGGCCCACCGTGGCGATGCACTCGATGCCTGCAAGTTCATCCTGGAAGACCTGAAATCAAAAGCCCCGTTCTGGAAGAAGGAAATCCGTGACGAGGGCGAGGCGTGGGTGGAGGGGAATACGTCGGGGTATGCAAAAAGTGAGGAGTGAGGCGTAAGGAGTTGGAGCATGAGTCAAAAATTCGTCACTACCCCTCATGCCTTACTCCTCACAATAACAACTACACCAACCCATAAAACGGCACTACCTCGACAGATCCTCCTGCCATTACCCCGTCATTCTCCACAGGCAACACGATTAAACAATTTGCCTGTGCCATTGAGCTTAAAATGCCCGAGCCCTGTGCGCCGGTTTTGCTGACGGTCAGCTCGCCATTCTGATTGCGTGTGAGGATGCCGCGCTGGTATTCGAGTCGGCCCGGGCGTTTTTTCAGTGTGGTGGTGCAGGTGACTTTCAGGCTGACCGGATCGGTGGGGGTCTGTCCCATCAGGCGTTTCAGGGCAGGCTGTACAAATAGATAAAAGGTCACCATCGTCGACACCGGGTTGCCGGGCAGGCCAAAGAACCAGGCGTTCTGTATCTTGCCAAATGTCAGTGGTCGTCCTGGTTTCATCGCCACTTTCCAGAAGTTGATATTCCCTAGTTTTTCAACCAGCTCCTTAACCAGATCCGCATCACCGACTGAGACACCGCCGGAAGTGATGATCGCATCAGCGGAGCTTGCCGCGGTTATCAGTGCTTGTTCGATTGCCTGTCTGTCGTCACAAATAATACCGAGATCAAGAATTTCGATGCCGAGCCGGGTCAGCATGCCATGCAGCGTGTAACGGTTACTGTCATAAATCTGTCCCGGCGCGAGTTTTTCCCCAGCGGAGCGAAGTTCATCGCCGGTCATGAACACAGCAATCTTCAGTTTACGGGTGACGGTGATTTCTGCGACTCCCATCGAGGCAATCACGCCAAGTGATGCCGGTGTCAACAGTGTGCCTGCCCGCAGTAACACCTCGCCGCGTTTGCAGTCCTCCCCGATGGGTCGCACATTGTCACCCTTGATGGTGCGTGCATCGATCGTGATCGTGTCAGCCGTCAGCATCACATGTTCCTGCATGATGACCGTATCGGTACCCTCCGGTAATACCGCGCCAGTGAGAATACGGACACAAGCACCACGCGCTATGGACTGGGTGTACGGTTTGCCCGCGAGTGATTTACCGACCAGAGTCAATTGCCGTGTGCCGGTTTGTGGGATATCGGACGAATGCACGGCATAACCGTCCATCGCAGAGTTTGCTGCCGGTGGCACATTCATCAGGGCGATAAAATCGGAAGCCAATACCCGATCCAGTGCCTGATCGATTATCACTGTTTCGGTATCTGTGATCGATGTGATGCTGGCGATGATTCTTTTAAGTGCAATCTCATACGGCAGCGAAGTCGGATCGCTGTCATCCATACAGCCCGGTTCAGTGATCAGCACAGCGTCGCTCACGGCTTGCTTAACCACCGGTCACGTTCATGTGACGAAAGATGATGGGTTTCTCCTGCAGATTGAAGTCATGGCCTTTCGGTTTGATCTGCATGGAATCGCGTATGGCCTGTTTCAATATATCTATATCACCGGGGTGACTGCGAATCACCTGACGTAGATCAATCGAATGTTCCTGTCCGAGACAGAGTAATAATCGGCCTTCACAAGTCAACCGTACCCGATTGCAGTCATGACAGAAGTTATGACTATGCGGCGAGATAAACCCAACCTTTGTCCTTGTCTCCGGGATTCTGAAATACTTCGACGGTCCACCGGTTGATTCGGTCGTCGGTATTAATGACCAGATTTTTTCAAGATCGGTTCGGATTTGATCGCTGGAATAATACGCTTCGGCGCGGTCGTGATCGCCAATAATGCCGAGCGGCATTTCTTCAATAAAACTGATATCAAAATTACGATCGATAGCAAACCGGACCAGATCGGTGATCTCTTCGTGATTGCGGTTTTTCAGTATAACGGTGTTCAGTTTGATTCTAAACCCGGCCTCCTTTGCGGCCTGGATACCGGCCAGTACTTTGTCCAGTTCGCCTACGCGGGTGATCTGCTGGAATTTGTCCGACTGCAACGAATCCAGACTGATATTGATGCGAGCCACGCCAGCCTGACGTAAGGGCGCGGCCAGTCTGGCCAGTTGTGAACCGTTTGTGGTCAATACCAGTTCGCGCAGTCCGGGCAAGCTGCCAAGATCCTGGAATAATTTAATCACATTCTGGCGTACCAGCGGTTCGCCGCCGGTAATACGGATTTTGCTGACGCCCAGTTCAGCAAAGGCCTTACCGATGAACGCCATCTCTTCCAGACTGAGCAGTTGTTCGCGCGGAACAAATGACATTTCCTCTTCCATGCAATACACGCAGCGGAAATCACAGCGGTCGGTGACGGACAAACGGATATAGTTGATAGTTCGTCCGAACTGATCAACCAGTGTTTCTGTTTGTCGTCCCGCTTGTTGCATGACCTGAACCTGTGTGAGGGGGGGGGAAGGGATGAAAGTCACCCGACCTGAAATCCATTCTACGTAGGTGGCGTGTACAGGTCAAAGCCTGCCCATTGAGTGAGCTTTAGCGGCGATATCCAGCATATTAGCCAACTGGAAGCGTGACGATGTGTGCAGCTGAGTGTGTTATTATCCCCGCCTACAAAACAGACCAGTAGTACACTGCTGATGAATATTGCACGCTACAAGGATATATGGGCCGCATTGGCCAACAGAAACATGTTTATCGTGTTGCTGCTGAGCCTGTCCTCCGGTCTGCCGATTGCGCTGTGTACCAGTACTCTGCAAGCCTGGCTGGCCACCACCAGTATTGATATCAAAACCGTTGCCTTTTTTTCACTGACGGGACTGCCTTACACGTTTAAATTCATCTGGGCCCCGATCATGGACAGGTTTATCCCGCCCTTTCTGGGTCGACGTCGAGGCTGGATTTTGCTGACGCAATCATTGTTGATTGTGTTGATCATTAAAATGGCATTCACCGTACCCGATGAACAAATCGTATTGATGGGCGTGCTGGCATTGATACTCGCTTTTTGCTCGGCCTCGCAGGACATAGCCATTAATGCGTACACAGCTGATTTGCTTAAACCGAAAGAACGTGGCTTTGGCGGTGCTGTGACCGTGGCCGGGTATCGAACGGCGATGTTAATCTCCGGCGGTCTGGCCTGGATCATTGCGGACTATGCCGGCTGGCAATTTACCTATTGTCTGATGGCCGGTCTGTTGGGTCTGTGTACTGTGGCGGCCGTGATCGGACCGGAGCCAGTCTGGGACAAGGCGGCACCGGTTTCCTTGCAACAGGCTGTCTATTTACCCTTTCATGAATTTCTGGTGCGCAAGCAGGGCTGGCTCATACTCGTCTTTATAGTTCTTTATAAACTGGGTGATGCTTCGGCCATTTCATTGAATGCGCTGTTTTTCATACGCGAGCAGGGCTTCACGCTGACTGAAACCGGTATCTTGTATAAATGGTTGGGTATCACCACGACCATACTCGGTGCGTTTATAGGTGGTGGTTTTGTGGTCACCCATGGACTCTATAAACCCTTGCTCTGGTTTGGTATTGCCCAGGCGGTGACCAATCTCGGTTATATGGTGCTGGCATTGATCGGCAAGTCGTATGTCGGCATGGTGGCGGTTGTCGCCATTGATCAGCTGGTTGGTGGCATGGGTACGGCGGTGTTTCTGGCCTTTCTGATTGCGCTGTGTGATAACCGCTATACCGCGACACAGTACGCCTTGTTATCGGCATTGTCTGCTGTCGGACGCGTGTTCATCGGTCCACCGGCGGGTTATCTGATAGAAGCGATAGGCTGGAGCAGCTTTTTTATGGTCACGTTCATTGTGGCCATACCCAGCTTGTTGATGCTGGTTTATTTACGACCATTGATTGAATCGTATCATCAGCCTGAAACAACGACCTGACTCTGTTGAGTCAGGTCGTTAATTGACTTCGCGTACTACCCGGATACCGATATTGTCGTAGAGCGAGTCAGACTTGAACTTGTCGCGTTTGGCAGTACGGATAGACTGGGGTGGGCTGCTGTACGAGCCGCCTCTGACCACACGGGTAATACAATCGCCACCTTCCCAGACTTCACCGGTTGTCGGTGCGCCATTGTAATTTTCATGCCAGCAGTCACGTACCCATTCTGCCACGTTACCGGCGGTATCAAATACGCCAAACTTATTGGCACTAAAAGTACCGATCTTGGTCGGCTTGCGTGGATCCAGTCCGGAGCCGCAGCCGAAACAATGAGCGCGGTTTGGTTCCTCTTCAAAACCCCACCAGAAAGTCGAACGCGGTGATATTCGGCATCAATCGATTTGGCGAGTGCTTTGGCCAATGTGGTCTTGCCGGTGCCCGGTACATCTTCCAACAGGACGTGGCCGCCGCTGATAAATGCAGACAGTAATAGACGTATCGCAGCATCCTGTCCCTTTATTACTGATGCGATATTGCTGGAAATGGCACGGAGTATTGGCTGGTTGGTCATCTGTTCTATCACGTCTTGTCCGAATTCGGGTTTATCTCTAAACTGCATTAAAAATAGCCAGAATGTTGCAACCACTCTGCTCAGGAATTTCAACTAGGAGACATCATGTTTGCCAAGAATGCAAGTACACGGTACCCGATTAACGAACTGATAGGCAAACGCTGGAGCGGTCGTGCCTATGATCCGGATCGAACCCTGACCAGCCAACAGATTATAAGCTTACTCGAAGCGGCCAGATGGGCCCCTTCCTGTTTTGGTGATGAACCCTGGCGTTATATAGTTTGTAACCGTGTCACCCATCCAGCCGCCTGGCAAATGGCACTGGACGCGCTGAACGAATCCAATCGGGTATGGGTCAGCAAGGCATCGGTGATGATACTCGGCTTTGCCAATACTGTGATGAAACACAATGGCAAGCCCAACCGTTGGGGAGACTATGATACTGGCGCGGCAACGATGTCACTGTGTCTGCAGGCGACTGCGATGGGAATGATGGTGCATCAGATGGGAGGCTATGACACGGATAAGGTGCGTTCCAGTTTTAATGTGCCGGACACGTTTACGCCGATGGCAATCCTTTCGATTGGTTACCAGTTGCCGGTAGACAGCATACCGGATGCACTAAAAGAACGGGAAATGGCACCGAGGGTACGTCGACCGCTCGAAGAAAATTTTTTTGAAGCCAGTTGGGGTACACCCATCACAGGCTGAGATTAGCTTTCAGTCTTCTGGATAAAACGTACCAGTTTGCGACGATCACGTTTAGTAGGTCTACCAATGGTTTGCGGTAACAATTGGTTATTGATTTTAATCTGTGCACTTAATTGTTGGCGAGTTTCGCGACTCTCGGCCATCTCCTCATATAATAAAGCTGCCTCACTCGCTGGCCCGCGCCGGTGACTGATCGCCCGTACGGTAATCGTCCAGAGATAAGGATCAATACGCAGCGTATACACTTCACCCGGATGCACGGCTTTGGACGGTTTAACTCGATTGCCACCCAGTTTGACTTTGCCCGCCTTGATCGCTTCCAGAGCCAGTGCCCGGGTTTTATAGAAACGGGCACACCATAACCATTTGTCTACGCGTACCGGTTCGGATGAATTGGTCTTGTTATCACTCATGAGACTGTGTTTTATCACAACTGTGCTTTATGATCGAACTTCACGCCAAATGATGGAGAGACTGTGTGAAAGACAATAACCGCGATCCCGGACCACTGAATATTACGGTGCTGGTCATTTCCGACTCAAGAACGGAAAAGACTGACAAATCTGGAAAACTATTGGTCGAACGCGTGCAGGCAGCCGGTCATCGTTTGCATGACAAGCAAATTGTACCGGATGATATTTATAAAATCCGGGCCGTGGTGGCCAGTTGGTGCGCGGATGCTGATGTGGATGTGATTCTGACCACTGGTGGTACCGGGGTTACCGGTCGCGACGGAACGCCGGAAGCGGTGGCTGTCCTGATGGATAAACAGATTGAAGGTTTTGGTGAAGTATTCAGGATGATATCGTTTGAGGAAATTGGCACTTCCAGTTTGCAATCGCGGGCAATGGCTGGGGTATGTAATGGCAAGTATGTGTTTTGTCTGCCCGGATCGGCTTCGGCCTGTTCAACGGCTTGGGACAAGCTCATCAGCGCACAACTGGATTATCGCACCCGCCCCTGTAATCTGGTTGAATTGATGCCCAGACTAAAAGAACGCTAAATCATGCGGTAATCAGGCTGTAACAGTATTATAATAGCGCATCAAATCCATTCAGAATTCACGTAAGATAATGAAATTTAAAAGATTATTAATAGTAGTGTTGGTGTTGTTCAGTAGCCTGAGTCAGGCTGAAACCTATGAACTGACCGAGAATGACACGGTAATAGGCGAAATGGCCAAAACTCGTTCGCGCCTCGATCAGACCCTGCCGGATATTGCCCGTATACACGATTTAGGCTTTAACGATATCAAACGGGCGAATCTGAAAGTGGATACCTGGATTCCGGGTGACAAGACTGAAGTGCTGCTAGCCAAACGGTTTATATTGCCGGTGGCTCCACAATCCGGCATCGTGGTGAATATCCCGGAAATGCGTCTGTATTATTTTCCGGGAGGAAATAACGGCGGCGCAAAGACCGTAGTGACTCACCCAATCGGTATTGGACGCGAAGGTTGGGCCACACCGTATGTGACTACCCGGATTATGGAGAAGATCAAGGATCCGGCCTGGCACCCACCTGAATCGATCCGTGCCGAACATGCACGTCAGGGTGACATCCTGCCCAAGATAGTCAAACCGGGACCGGAAAACCCATTAGGAGCGTTTGCGATGCGCCTTGGTCTGCCGTCCTATCTGATACACGGTACCAACCGACCCTATGGTGTCGGAATTCGTGTCAGTTCAGGCTGTATCCGTATGTACCCGGAAGACATCAAGTCCCTATTTGCCCAGGTTCCGGTAGGGACTACGGTGCGGATTATCAATCAGCCGTATAAAATTGGAATTCTCGATGACGTTGTTTATCTGGAAGCCGGTCCTTTTCTGGAAGAAGACACGCAGAAATTTGATGGCAACCTGACCAGTGTGGTCAGCATGCTGGTCAGTGTATCCAAAGGACAGAAATATGAAGTGGATTGGGAACTAGCGAAAAAGCTGATTGATCAGCGCGATGGTATACCTGTGAAGATAGGTCGTATCCTGCCTGAAGCCGTGCAGGAATATACAGCGGCCGACAAGACCAGAAGAGTACAATAATCTTACTTGGACTAATGTAATCTGGACTGACATCCAAAATACAGACAAAAAAAAACCCGTGTAAAACACGGGTTTTTTTATTTCGATTTGACTCGAAATTACTTCTTCATTACCTGCTCAAATACCTTGTCAAGCTTCGAGGTGTTTGCATCGCAGCATGACTGGGCAGCTGAAGCAGCGCTCTGAGCGGCTTTAGCAGCTTCCAGAGCCTGATTTGCAGTCGATAATGCACTGCTGGCCTGTGAAGCGGCATTGCTAGCGGTTGACTGGGCACCTGTAGCAATTGTACGTACTTCTTCAAGCTGCTTGGTGGTAGCACATCCACTGGCCAGAGCAATTGCCATAGCAATGATTGTTGCTTTCATCGTTGTAATTTTCATTGAAAAGTCTCCTGTTGCATTAATATAACGTTCTGGACATCCCCAGGTATCGTGTGCGTAATCATGACGTATTTAATCCAAAGATTCAACGATTTGATGCTGTTTCATTGATACGACAGGCCGAAAAACCGCATTTTTGTGAACCAGCCCCCTATATTCGGCTGAGTTGAACGCTCATTTTAACCGGAATTAACAAAAACGATTGCAATTACAGTTTGTAAAATGGCATGGGACGACCAGAAAACTGCGATTTCAGAAATTCCATCTGGTCCATCAGTATGCGCCGGTTCGACAGTGCGAGAAACTCGGCCCAGTTAGGTACATAGGGTACAGCCAGCAGCGGCATTTTTGCCTGTTCCGGAGTACGGTTGCCCTTGCGGGTATTGCACTGACGGCAGGCAGCCACCACATTTGACCAGCGATCCCGTCCACCACGCGACAACGGAATAACATGGTCACGTGTCAAGCCGCTAGCATGCAACTCAGATCCACAATACATACATAAATGTGCATCACGCAAAAACAGTTCGCGATTGGTCAGCGGAGGAATGGAACGTTGCACATGTTTATGATCTGAAGATCGCTTGACTGCAATAATCGAATTGATTTCGACAGCCGACCGTAACCCGGACATGCGCGACACACCACCGTGAAAGGTGAACTGGTGATTCCCGGCAGTCCAGGCAACCATATCCCGACAGTACAGATTAACTGCGTCCTGCCAGGACATCCAGGTTACCGGCATACCGGCAATATCAAGTCGCAAGATCAAGGGTGTCATGTTCTAATCCCAGTCCAGAAACGTACAGGGAGACTATACGATCTCCCCAGTCAGCACATTTTTATTAGATAACACTGTAAAAATCAAGTAGCTAGAATGAATATTTGGTGAATAAGTCATGAAAGAAATCGATGAACTATTGCAGACGATGGCCGCCTTGCGTGATCCGGATACCGGTTGTCCGTGGGATCGTCAACAGAACAACAGTACAATTTTGCCTTACACGATCGAGGAAGTGTATGAACTTGCTGAAGCCATTGCGAAAGCAGATACCCGTTCCATTCGCGATGAACTGGGCGATTTGTTATTTCAGATTGTGTTTTACGCACAAATGGCAGACGAGAACAAACAATTCAGTTTTGCTGAGGTTGCCGACAGTATTAACCAGAAATTAAAACGCAGACATCCGCATGTGTTCGGAAACGACAAGTTCGAATCCACAACGCAGTTATCCATGTCGTGGGAAACCATCAAGGCACAGGAACGTGCGCAATCCGGTAAAACAGATACTGGACTACTGGATTCTGTCAGCGCCGCGATGCCCGCCTTGATCTGTGCCACCAAGCTGCAGAGAAAGGCCGCCACAGTCGGATTTGATTGGGAACATCTGGCGCCGGTCATCGACAAAATCAATGAAGAGTTGGGTGAAATCCGCGAAGCAATAGATTCCGGAGCTGACCGGATTAAATTACAGGACGAAGTGGGTGACGTATTATTTGCCTGTGTCAATCTGGCCAGGCATCTGCAAGTGGATGCCGAGACAGCGTTGATGTCGACCAACTCCAAATTCAGAAAACGGTTTGCCTATATCGAATCCGAACTGGCCAGACAGGGCAGGAACACATCGCAGGCCACGCTGGAAGAAATGGAACAGTTGTGGCAATTAGCAAAAGGTGAGGGGTGAGGGGTGAGGGGAAGGGCAGAGAGATATTTTCCGTCTTCCCGGAATAAGTACCATCAGTTAAAAAAATAAAGAGAAAAAATACTAACTAGAAAATTGCATTTACGTTTGGTTGGCTGGATTCGGGTCGTTCTGCTAATGTAAAACTGCAATTATATATGTGGGGTAGGGAATGACACCTGAAAAAAACTAACTATTATCTTGACACGCTCAAACTGAAAATTACACTTTCCTCACTCCTCACTCCTCACTCCTCACTCCTCACTCCTCACTCCTCACTCCTCACTCCTCACTCCTCACTCCTCACTCCTCACTCCTCAC
>CANKCB010000025.1 GCA_947480335.1 Gammaproteobacteria bacterium
CTCACCCCTCACCCCTCACCCCTCACCCCTCACCCCTCACCCCTCACCCCTCACCCCTCACCCCTCACCCCTCACCCCTCACTCCCTCTCCGTCAGCGCCACAGCACGGAAAATAGCGCGGCCTTTGTTCAGCGTTTCCTGCCATTCGTTTTCCGGGACAGAGTCGGCAACGATGCCGCCGCCGGCCTGTATGTACAAGGTATTGTCACGTATCACCGCTGTACGGATCGCAATTGCCGTGTCCATATTATTGCCCCAGGACAGATAACCGACCGCGCCGCCGTAGATGCCGCGTTTGATTGGTTCCAGTTCATGGATGATTTCCATCGCACGGATTTTCGGTGCGCCGGACAGTGTGCCGGCCGGGAAGGTGGCCTTGAGCACATCCAGTGCAGAGCAGTTGTCCTTTAGTTTACCGGTTACATTCGAGACGATATGCATTACATGAGAATAGCGTTCGATAACCATTTTTTCCGTGACCTTCACTGTGCCGGTGGCCGCAATGCGACCGACGTCATTCCGGCCGAGATCGATCAACATCAGATGCTCCGCCAGTTCTTTCGGATCGGCGAGCAGGTCCTTTTCCATCGCAATATCTTCATCGCGAGACTTGCCGCGTGGACGGGTTCCGGCAATCGGTCGAACCGTGACGACATTGTCTTCCAGACGGACCAGCACTTCGGGTGAAGCGCCGACCACATCGAAATCACCGAGGTTCAGATAATACATGTACGGAGAAGGATTGCTGCTGCGCAGGGCACGATAGAGATTGAACGGCCGTGCCCGGAACGGAATCGACATGCGTTGTGACAGCACAACCTGCATCACATCACCATCAAAAATGTATTGCTTGATACGTTCTACCGCATTGAAGTAATCCTTTTTGGCAAAGGCAAAACTGAAATCGGTTTCCTTGACTTGCAGTGGGTCGGTTGGTGTCTGTGCCGGCAGTGGCGCCAGTAACTTAGTGTGTATCTGTTCCAGTCTGTCCAGTGCTTGCTGGTAAGCGTCCTTTACGGCCGGGTCGGCATGCACTATCAGAATAACCTTGCGACTGACATTGTCGAACACCACCAGGTTTTCAGACACCATCAACAGGATTTCCGGTGTGTGTAATGGGTCATGCTTGTCGTCCTTGCGCAAGCGCGGTTCGATATAACCGGTGCAGTCATAGGCAAAATAGCCCACCAGTCCGCCGCTGAATCGTGGCAGTTCAGCCAGTTCTGGAGTGCGATAGTGCGCCTTGAATTTTTCGATCTCTGCAAACGGGTCATCGGTTTCAACGCGGGTAACAACCTTGCCATCGCGACGCACGGTTACCTCGTTACCATATACCGCAATCACGGTACTGGCCGGCAGACCGATGATGGAATAACGACCCCAGGTTTCTCCGCCGGTGACGGATTCGAGTAAACAAGTGTAGGGACTATCAGCCAGTTTCAGATAGGCGGTCAACGGAGTTTCCAGATCCGCCAGTATTTCCTTGGCAACCGGAATATGGTTGTAACCCTGGTCAGCGAATGACCGGAATTTTTCTGCAGAGGTAAGGTACATAACGTGAGCCAGCCCGGTGTTACGCTTTTGGTTTGCCCAGCTTGTCGCGCATGGCGCGAATGGTAGAGGCATAATCCTTGCTGCCGAAGATGGCGGAACCGGCCACGAAGGTGTCCGCCCCGGCATCAGCAATTTCACGGATATTATCAATCTTTACGCCACCATCAATTTCAAGGCGTATAGATCGGCCAGAGGCATCAATCATTTTTCTGGCAGCGGCCAGTTTGGCCAGTGCTGAAGGAATAAAGCTTTGTCCACCAAATCCAGGATTGACCGACATCAGCAGCACCATATCAACCTTGTCGATCACGTGTTGCAGGTAGTCCAGCGGCGTGGCCGGATTGAATACCAGACCAGACTTGCAGCCGCAGTCACGTATCAATTGCAGGCTACGGTCGATGTGTTCCGATGCTTCCGGATGAAAGGTAATGTAGCTCGCACCCGCTTCAGCAAACTCCGGAATGATGCGGTCAACCGGTTTGACCATCAGATGCACATCCATCGGGGCGGTAATGCCGTAATTACGCAAGGCCTTGACGATCACCGGTCCAAAAGTCAGATTCGGTACATAGTGATTGTCCATCACATCGACATGTATCAGATCGGCGCCGGCATCCACGACTGCCTTGACGTCTTCTCCCAGTCTGGACAAGTCCGCAGACAAAATGGATGGGGCAATGACAAAATCGTTCATATACAGTAAATAACCTGAATCGGGTTGGATGTGCGCACTTTACCCGATCGGCGATAGCATCGCCAATAGCGCTGTCGTATCGGGCGGTGGCACGGTGTCTATCGGTATGTATGCAGTCATTTCAGCCTAAATCCCGCACCGACTGGCACATTATTCGGCTGCAAACTGATTGTCCGCTCTGTCTGTCATGCAAACTGATTGATTACGGCGGCATTTGGTCGGACACTATGATTCTGTATCAGACTTACGGGTTTACCGTGCATGGAGGAAGTATGAATCAGGAAACAGGTGTTACCGTTACCATCCCGGACAAGGAAGCACGTAATTGGGCCATGTTCTGTCATTTGTCGGCCTTATCCGGCTTCTTTATTCCGTTTGGTAATGTACTGGGTCCGTTGATCGTCTGGGCAATCAAAAAAGACAGCAGTCCGTTCATTGACGATCAGGGCAAGGAATCGTTGAATTTCCAGCTGTCCGTAACGATCGCTGTGTTTGTATGTTTTCTGCTGATGCTGGTGTTAATCGGGTTTGTGCTGGTGGCTGCAGTTGGTATCTACGCACTGATTATGACCATCATTGCTTCAATCAATGCGAACGACGGCGTTTCCTATCGATATCCGTACACGTTTCTCTTTTTTCGATAAGCCCTACACTCACATTATGTATGGTCGAAATTGATGAACTTCTGACAGAGTATAGCGAAAGTCATCAGCACCCCATCAATAAATTGATCCACTGGATCTGTGTCCCCCTGATTGTGTGGAGTCTGTTGGGGATGCTCTGGTCCTTGCCTGCAGTTTTGCCTGTGAACTGGGCCGTTGTCCTGACCGCTTTGTCGATGATTTACTATTTGCGGGTTGCTCCAGGTCTGGCAGTGGGTATCCTGATTGTACTCACTGCAATGCTGTTATTGCTTGCTCTGATGGAACAGGCGGGTCTGCCTGTATGGAAGCTGGCGTTACTGGTGTTTGTGTTGGCCTGGGTAGGCCAATTCATCGGCCACACGATAGAAGGCAAACGACCATCCTTTTTTAAAGACGTACAATTTTTACTAATTGGTCCGCTGTGGTGGCTTTCGTTTGTCTATAAAAAATTGAACGTCCGTTATTAATAATTCACCTTCGGCGAAATTCCTTTACTGGATGCTGGCCTACGCCAGCATGACGGCGGGAGATACGAAGGAATTTAAGCTGTCGCCAGCATGGCGGCGGGAGATATGAAGAAATTTAAGAAGTCGTCAGCATGACAGCGGAAGGTTTTTTAGGATGACCAGCATAAGGGTGATGCAGATGTAAAGGTTTTAGCAGTCGTCATTCTGGCGAAGGCCAGAATCCATATGTTTGTTTATCGTCCTGCAACTGAAGGATGAAATTGCGAGATTAAATCGACTGTTAAACAGTAACATGTCGTTCCAATGCCCACCTCACATGTTCGCGCACCAGTTCCGACGGATGGTGCTCATGTAGGGATAACGTTTCGATAATGCGAGTTGAAGTTGGTGCATTACCTAACGCAATCGCGATATTACGCAGCCAGCACTCATAACCGATACGCCGAATTGCGCTGCCTTCTGTTCTTTGCAGAAACTGTTGTTCGGTCCATTCAAACAAGTCTGTCAGTTTTGCCTCGTCCAGTCCGTGACGAACCCGAAAGTCTTTTTCCTCCGTGTTTTTCGCAAACCGGTTCCACGGACAAACCAGCTGACAATCATCACAACCGTAAATGCGATTGCCGATAAGCGGTCGTAAATGTTCCGGGATACTTTCGCGTAATTCGATTGTCAGATAGGAAATGCATTTACGTGCATCAACCTGATACGGGCCAATAATGGCACCGGTTGGACAGATATCGATACAGGCGCTGCAGGTGCCACAATGTTGTTCATTGAATGGCGGATCGACTGGTAAGGGTAAGTCGGTATAGATCTCACCCAGAAAGAACCAGGAGCCAGCCTTCGGATTGATCAGATTGCTGTGCTTTCCAATCCAGCCGAGGCCCGCATTACGTGCCAGCGCTTTTTCCAGTACCGGTGCGCTATCAGTAAAGGCACGGTAACCAAACTGGCCCACGGATTGTTCAATACGATCAGCAAGACTTTGTAATCTGCCACGAATAAGCTTGTGATAATCGCGACCTGTAGCATAGCGGGACACATAAGCAAGCGCCGGCTTTCCGAGTACATTGGCCGGGTGACTCGCATCAGCAGGCAGGTAATCCATACGCAGTGAAATGACTCGGACCGTGCCAGGCACCAAATCTGCTGGACGGCTGCGGCGGGTGCCATGTCGTTGCATGTAGTCCATCTGCCCATGCATGCCCTGATCCAGCCAGCTCAGCAAATGCACTTCATCGGCTGACAAATCAGTGCTGGTGATTCCGGCTTGCTGAAAGCCGAGTTCAGTTGCCCATGTTTTTATCTGGATTGCCAGCTCTGTGTAGTTCATGAACAGGTGAGGTGTGAGGAGTAATAACGATTGATTATAAACAGCACCATTGAAGAAGATTCATATACTTTATAAAACGATAGATTAACGCTTGTAATTTCATCAGGTCAGATTACGCTTTTTTCACCCCTCACCCCTCACCCCTCACCCCTCACCCCTCACAATTCCTTCACTGCCTCCAGCACTTCGTCTACATGCCCTTGTACACTGACCTTGCGCCATTCCTTGCGCAAAATCCCTTCAGCATCAATCAAAAACGTGCTGCGTTCTATACCCATGACCTTTTTGCCATACATATTTTTTTCTTTGATGACATCGAACAGGGTGCACAGCTTTTCGTCTTCGTCAGACAGTAGTTCAAAGGGCAGGCACTCCGTGGCCTTGAATTTCTCATGAGACTTCAGCGTATCTCTGGAGATACCCAGAATCGTGGTGTTGCGTGCGCGAAACTTGCGTATAGCATCGCGGAAATTCTGGGATTCAATGGTGCATCCCGGCGTGCTGTCCTTTGGATAAAAATACAGAACAATGACCTTGCCTTTCAGGTCTGACAGGTTGACGGTATGGCCACTGGTTGCGGCTATCTTGAAGTTCGGTACTTTTTTCCCGACGGCTATTTTACTCATTTTAGAATTCTCCTGGTGTTTCAATGAAATGAAATAGTGAGGAGTGAGCGGTGTCGGGTGAGGTGTGATTCAGGACCCCTGACTGTCCTCTGGCACTCATTTGGCCGGTTCCATGACCGCATCCAGATTCATCTGGTCACAGAAATCCATAAATTCGGTACGCAGGCTGGCGATGGAACCTTCAACCGGTATGTTGACTATCATATGCAGCGAAAACATGGTCAGGTCAGTATGTGGGCTGCGGTAGGTGCTGGTATACAGTTCGCAGATTTCAATCTGATTGTCTGTCAGGAATTTGGCTACATCATGAATGACGCCACTGCGGTCGGTACTGACAATTTCTATTGTATAAGGGATACGCTTGTTATTGGACTGTCGTTTTTCCGTGCGCTTGCTGATAATCCTGGCATCCAGTTCCTTTTCCAGCTTGGGTAGTGAACCCTCAAGCTTGGCGATGGAATCCCAGCTGCCAGACAACAGCATGATGACCAGGAATTCATTCCCCATTGTGGTCATACGACTGTCCAGAATCCCGGTACCGCTATCACGGATTGTCCGGGTCAATCTTTCGACCAGTCCACTCTGGTGAGTGGCTATGATATTCAGGACGAGCTGTTGTTTCATTGATTCTGTGTCTTGAGTGGTTACGAAGGGTGGATTCTCCGTCTTTAGCACGGCATGCGCAAGCCCTCTGCAGGGGTAACCGGCCGCTGAATTTCTTGTCAGGTCAGATACGGACAAGTACCATACGCGCTCCGGTATTGGTACGGGATATAAAGCCCGGTTGAACCTGTCATACCGGTACGCCAGTATGAACGTTTTTTAACAAACAGAAGGGCAGCTATGTTCAAGGGTAGTATCGTAGCACTTGTTACTCCTATGCAGGGCGGCGTCATGCCGGACAGTCAACTCGATTGGCCCGCACTGGAGCGACTGGTAGAATTTCAAATAGAAAACGGCACGGATGCGATTGTTTCAGTCGGTACAACCGGTGAATCAGCCACCCTGACCGAGCAGGAACATGTGCAGGTCATTCGCCGGACGGTCGAGATTGTGAATGGGCGTGTTCCGGTAATTGCAGGAACCGGCTCAAATTCGACTATAGAGGCAGTCAACTATACCCGTTATGCCAAAGAGGCCGGAGCCGATGCCTGCCTGTTGGTTACCCCCTACTATAATAAGCCGACCCAGGAAGGCCTGTTTCAGCACTTTAAAGTAGTGGCCGAAGCAGTATCCATCCCGCAAATACTATATAATGTTCCTACCAGAACTGCCTGTGACATGCTTCCGGAAACCATTGCCAGACTGTCGCGAGTGAAAAATATCGCCGGCATCAAGGAAGCGACCGGTGATGTCAGTAGACTGGATAAGCTCCGCGCAGACTGTCGTGAAGGATTTAATCTGCTAAGCGGTGATGATGAAACGGCTTGCGAATTTATGTTACGTGGAGGCCATGGAGTCATCTCAGTCACCTCAAATGTAGCGCCCAAAGCGATGCAGCAGATGTGTCTGAAGGCAACGGCAGGTGCCCGGACAGAAGCCGAAGTGATAGATGCCACCCTTCGTGGACTGCACAAGAAATTGTTTGTGGAAGCGAATCCAATACCGGCAAAATGGGCAATGCACCGACTGGGTTTGATAGACAAGGGTATAAGATTGCCACTGACCTGGCTGTCGGATATATATACCCGTGATGTAGAAGCCGCCATGCGTCAGGCGGGAGTTATTTAAATCTTATGGATAACAAAATGAAAAAGATAATTTTAATACTGTTTGCACTGTTTTCCTTGTCAGCCTGTTCAACATTTAACAGTTTGTTTCCGGATACCCGCACATCCTACAAGCAGGCACAGGCCATGCCGGATCTGGAAATTCCACCCGACCTGACAGCCGGTACTTCCATCAGCGATATGATGGCAATTCCGGGGGAGGGTAAGACCGTCAGTACGCAGACAGCCAATACTCCGCTGCCTAAACAGGCACAGATTCAGACTGTAAATGACAAGATTCTGTTATCAGTACCACTGGAGTTCTCGCAGGCCTGGCTACAGATCAAGCAAACGCTGACCGGCGTCGCAGGAATGACCATAGGTGCTGAAGACCAGAACAAGGGTACCTTTGAAGTGATCTATGAAGATCCTTCACAAGGTGACGGCTGGTTCTCTTTCCTGACCAACAAGAAAACCAGTTATGTCATCAGTGTGACCGGAGTAGGTGACAAGTCCGAGCTGGTGATTCTGAATTCAAAAGGAGAGTGGAAAGTGACAGATGAATCGGATCAGTTACTGAATACGATCATGACCCAGTATAACGTTACCCAGGGTATGAAATAATCCACAAGGTTAGCTACTGACGGCAGACTCTCACTTGGGAGTGGTCTGCCATCAGTTCAGCGTTTGGCATGTTGCATCATTCTTCGCCGCTTCTTGATTTGTCGCCCGCTTAACTCATTCTTTTTGCCTTTAAACGGGTTTTCGCTGTGTTTGAACTCGATCATGACCGGTGTACCCACCAGTCGCAATCTCTCGCGAAAATAATTTGAAAGATATCGTTCATAGTTAGCTGGTACGCTCGCAGTCTGGTTGCCATGAACAATAATTCGTAGCGGGCTGTGGCCGCCAACATGGGCATAGCGCAGCTTGATACGTCGTCCTTTTGCCAGCGGTGGTGCATGCGCTGTCACGGCAGCTTCCAGAATTTCGGTCACACGGGATGATTTGATTTGGATAGTGATATTGCGGCCTATCTTGTCAATTGTGCCGAACAACTTACCTACGCCACTGCCATGTAAGGCCGAGATAAAGTGGATAACCGCATAGTCTATAAAGGCCAGTTTGCGGTCGAGCTGATTCTTGATCTGGTCACGCTGGTCTTTGCTCAGATGGTCCCATTTGTTGACGGCGATGATTAACGGTTTGCCACTATCCATGGTCAATCCTAGTAGATGCAGATCCTGGTCCGTTAGCGCTTCACTGGCATCGATCACCGCAATGATTACGTCCGAACTGTCGAGTGCCTGCAGACTTTTAATCACGCTGGATTTTTCCAGCGGGTCTTCCAGTTGTGATCGGCGGCGCACACCGGCTGTATCGACCAGTTCGTATTTTTTACCCAGCCGTTCAAATGGAACGGTGATGCTGTCACGAGTCGTGCCCGGTTGATCATATGTCAGCATGCGTTCTTCACCCAGCATGCGATTTATCAGTGTCGATTTGCCCACATTGGGCCTGCCAATGACTGAAATACGTAAACCGCTCTTTTCATTGTCCAACGCAGAAATTGAATCCGGAAATGCAGCCAGTACGATATCCAGTACCGTATTGAGGCCCTTGCCGCGTGCAGCTGAAACAGGATAAGGGGCACCCATACCCAGTACGTGAAAATCAGCAATGGCGATATCCGGATCCAGATCTTCAGTCTTGTTGATCAACACATAGATATTCGGGGTCAGCAGGCGAAGCTTATCTGCGAGTATTTCATCCGCTGCAGCTAGTCCGGATTTACCATCGATCAGCCAGAGCACGGCATTGGCTTCCTTGATAGCCAGCAGCGCCTGATCAGATACCAGTTTGGCTATGGATTTATTTTCGGCTGAGTCGTCATCAAGGCCGCCGGTATCGATAAGGATAAAACTCCTGTCCTCATGTTTGGCAAAGCCATAATTTCTGTCGCGGGTGACGCCTGGACGATCGGCTACCAGTGCATTGCGGGTGTGGGTGATACGGTTGAACAGGGTGGACTTACCCGCATTAGGACGACCAACAATGGCAATTACTGGAATCATGATGCATGACAGTCCGCTGAAATTTCCTGCAGTCGGTTAACAGCAGGCAGTTTAATTACTGATAGGTTAGCGCTGCAAGGCTGCCATTAGTTGAAAACGAATACACTACGTTTTCAGTGCTAGCAACCGGTGCGGCGATAATACGATCTCCGGACAGTTTTTGTCGGGCGCTAAAGGCGCCTGTGGTTTTGTCCATCCAGTGCAGGTAACCTTCAAAATCACCCGCGACGATATAATTGCCGACGCTGGCAGGACCAGTGACCTGGCGGTTTAATAACCCTTCCTGTTTCCAGATCGGGCTGCCATTCAGGCGATCCAATGCCCAAATCACACTTTTCGAATCAGTGATGTACAGATTATTACCATCAATGGTGAAGCCGGCAAACGAAGACATGTCCTTGTTCCATAACATGCGACCAGTATTCAGGGTCAATGCGGCAAGCTGTCCCTGGAAAGTGACGACATAGACTATCCCATCGACTACTACCGGAGCAGAATCAATATCGATCATCTTGTCCAGTTCAGAACGTCCGGTTGCCGTGGTAATGCTGGTGTCCCACATGACGCGACCCGAGCTGGTTTCCAGTGCGACCAGGTGTCCACCATCAAAACCGGCCAGCACAATATTGCCTTCAATGGTCGGTGCGCTGGTACCACGTAATGTCAGTGATGGGACGGTCTGATCGTATGACCACAGGCGTTTGCCGTTGGTACCGTTCAATGCGTAAATCTTGCCGTCCAGCGTTCTAACGATTACTGTTCCGTCTTCAGCGATTATAGGTGCTGACAGGATTTCGCTGGAGAGTTTGGATGTCCAGATCTCATCACCAGTTTTTGCATCCATGGCAATGACGTCGCCCTTGCTCGAGCCGACAAATACCAGATTGTTGCCGAACCCGGGGCCGCCAGTCAGATGTACTTCATCGCCGCCAGACCAGAAACCGGTGTCGCCGAGTTTGATTTTATGATTCCACAAAACCTTGCCCTTGGCTGTATCCAGCGCCATTACTTTCAGATCAGTATCTGCAATGTAAATGGTTTGCCCGGAAACGATCGGCGCCAGTAACAGATACTGGTCATCGGTACCGCTACCGGTATTACGACTCCAAAGGCGATTAATTTTAATGCTTTGCGGGAAGTCGACCAGCAAGGCCGGTGGGTCAATGATTTCTTCATCTTCACCAATCCAGCTACCACAACCAGCAAGGCAAACTATCGCAGAAAGTAAAAGTATTCGCAGAATCATAGGATTTTATTTGCCGAGTGCATCCAGCTTCAGGTTCAATAATGACAGATCACTGGCCGACGACTGGGACTCCAGAATGGCCTGTTGATATGCCTGGCGAGCTTCGTCCGGCTTGTTTTGCTGGGCATAGGCATCACCTTTCAATTCGTTGTAAACAGGGGAGAATGCACCAGTGTCGGATATGTTAAGTACTGCCAGCGCCTGATCCGCCTTGTCGTTGGCAAGATGAACCCGTGCCAGTCTCAGGGTGACTTCATGTTTGAGTGAGGCGTCATCAACCGTACCCAGTAGGTCGGTCAGTTGCTTTTCAGCGGTAACGTAGTCTGCTTCTTCCGTGGCCAGATGTGCCAGAATCAGACGTGCAAATACAGCATAGCCGGTATTTGCATAGTTACTGAGAATGGCGTTGGCCTTGTCTTTGGCCTCTACAATCTTGCTCTCTTTTGATGCTTTCAATGCTTGTTCATAAATGATTGAAGCAGACTCAATCTGGGTCAGTTTATAAATCTGCCACTCTCTCCAGCCAAATATGGCTGCGAGTCCAAGTACCACACCAAAGATGGCGGATTTACCATTTTCTGCCCACCACTTTTTGAGCAGTTCGACTTGTTCGTCTTCTGTAGTGTATCCGTCCAAACGGATTCTCCTGTTTTATTGAAATGAGCGTATGACAGATTTTATACGCGGGTAAAAGGAGGCATTATACCCCCGGTTTGCCTGAAAAAGCATTGCTATCTGCTGAATATCTGACGCAGGGTTGCGGTCAGGTCGGTCCAGCTGACATCTGTCTGCCCTGTATCGGTACGTAAGGGTTTCAGACCGACACGTTGCTGGACAAGTTCATTGTCGCCAATAATCAGGGCCAGATCAGCGCCGGATTTATCGGCTTTTTTAAACTGGCTCTTGAAACTGCCGCCTCCACAGTGCATTACCAGTCGAATTTTCGGTAATTCATCGCGAATCTGCTCGGACAGCGCCAAGGCGGTCGGCATGGCATTAGCGCTTGCGACGATAAAATAAATGTGTGGAGTATGGTCAATTCGCGCCTCAGGCCGGTTTTCGAGCAGGCTGACCAGTCGTTCTATCCCCATACCAAATCCAATAGCCGGGGTGGCAGGGCCTCCAAATTTCTCGACCAGTCCATCATAACGGCCGCCGCCACATACCGTACCCTGTGCTCCCAGCTCATTGGTAATCCATTCGAAAACAGTACGATTATAGTAATCCAGACCACGTACCAGACGGGTATTGATGGTATAGCGGATATTCACAGCATCCAGCTGTTGTTGCAGCATGGCGAAATGATCTGCAGACTCCGCATCCAATGATTCGCTCATGCTGGGGGCAAGGCGTACCAGTTCCTGCATCTCCGGGTTTTTGCTGTCCAGTATACGCAGCGGATTCTTGTCCAGACGGTTTATGCTCTCATCATCCAGACGGTCACGGTGGCTCTGGAAATAATCGACCAGCACCTGCCGGTAGTGTTTTCTGGCTTCATTGCTGCCAAGTGAGTTCAGATGCAGTTCCAGACTGTTCAGACCCAGTTGCTTCCAGATTCGTGCACTCATCGCAATAATTTCAGCATCAATATCTGGTCCGGACAGGCCATAGCATTCAACACCAAACTGGTGAAACTCTCGCAGGCGGCCCTTCTGCGGGCGCTCATGTCTGAACATGGGACCGGTGTACCACAGGCGTAATGCTGGCGTCTGGAACAGGCCATGTTCGAGGCCTGCGCGCACACAGCTTGCGGTGCCCTCCGGGCGCAAGGTGAGCATTTCTCCGTTCTTGTCAGTGAACGTGTACATTTCCTTGGAAACAATGTCCGTAGTTTCACCCAGCGAACGTTCAAACAATTCAGTTTTTTCAACCACAGGCATACGAATCTGCTGATAGCCATATCCGGTCAGCGTCTGGCTGACAGTTTGTTCAAGGAACTGCCAGGTTGGAGAGGCATCAGGCAAAGTGTCATGCATGCCGCGCACAGTCTTAATTGTTGATGTCACTGCTCACTCCCTGACTTATGGATGGAAACACGATTGTTCAATTTAAACTGGATGGAGCTACTACGCGCTTGTCGATGGTTACGTTATTGTCCCAGTGTAAAACGGGCAACGCCGGCGCGTGAAAATGGCGCGGCATTAAAGGGATTGCCGTTATACTCAATATTGACAGCCTGGGCAAAACCTAGCAGCACATTAAAGGGTGCCTTGCCGCGCACATTGTAGACATCCCCCGGTCGTCCCAGATTAAAAAATACCTTGGTATTGGTCGCATCCACGATCTCAATCCAGGAGTAAGCCGTGAGTTTCAAAACGATTAAATCCGGACCGGTAGTTTGATACACCGTGGGCTGTGCCGAGGTGGTAGCGCCCTGTTCCGGCAAAGGAGTAACGACTGTCAGTGTTTCAGCCGTGTTTAGAATCTGGTTATTCACCAACGTTGTTGTCTGGGCAGACGGCATACCGCTGACCGGATCATTGACTGGGTTTACGGGTAGTGAGGAGCTATTGGTCGCATTTACTGATGTATTGTCCGTTGGTATAAAACCGGTGCCAGACGGTGGCATGGCACCGGGCAGTTCCGTACTCGTATTAACAGGAGCCATCTCCATTGTTGAGGGTGGCATATCAGTTGTATACGAAGATGTATCAGTCGAAGTGTAGGATGGTTGTGGTGTGGTCAGTTCTGCAATATCTGGAGTAACCGGTTGAACCGGCAAAGCAGAAGTAATGCTTGTGGTGTTGTCGACCGGTGTATTGATAACAAAATTACTTTGCCACCAGGCAATCACCAACACCACCAGAATCAGTGCGATCAGGTAGGTAAACGCCTTGACCGGTTTATCGCTACTGCTGGTTTGTGAAGGATGGCGGATTTCCGGGATGATCTCCGGTTCAAAATTACCGCCGTGTTGTTCATACAGTTTGACCAGTCCATCCGCATCGGCACCTAAAAGTTTGCTGTAACTGCGAATATAGC
>CANKCB010000026.1 GCA_947480335.1 Gammaproteobacteria bacterium
CTGCCAAGTCGCTGGATTTTTCGTATCGGCACGTCTGGGGCGCACTGAAAGACTGGGAGCAAACGCTGGGACGTGAGCTGATCGTGTGGGACAAAGGCCAGCGCGCCAAACTCACCGAATTTGGCGACAAGCTGCTCTGGGCCGAGCGCCAGGCACAGGCCCGGCTGGCCCCGCAAATCGAAGCCCTGCGCGGCGACATTGAACGCGCATTTTCAACAGCCTTTGACGACAGCGCGCACCTGCTGACGCTGTACGCCAGCCACGACAACGCCCTATCAACCCTGCGCGACCAGACGGCCCCCAAGGGCTTGCACCTTGACATTCGCTTCATGGGCAGCGTGGACGCGATTGCTGCGCTCAACGCCGGGCGCTGCATGATGGCCGGCTTTCACACGCTGGACCAGCCTCATGCCCAGTCAGTGGCTGCGCGTACGTACCGCAGTTTGCTCAAACCTGGGCTGCACAAGCTGATCGGCTTTGCCACCCGCACCCAGGGGCTGATGGTGGCCAAGGGCAACCCGCTGCGCATCACCAGTCTGCAAGATTTAAAGCGGCTTGAGGTGCGCTACGTCAACCGGGCCGAAGGAACAGGCACCCGCGTGCTGCTCGACGAACTGCTGGCAAGCGCGGGCTTATACGCCGCCGATGTGCAGGGCTACGACAGCCAGGAACCTTCACACACCGCAGTAGCGCAGGCCGTGGCCAGCGGCATGGCCGACGCAGGCCTGGGCATTGAAGCCGCCGCGCTTGAGAAAAACCTGGGTTTTGTGCCCTTGACACAAGAGCGCTACCACCTGGTATGCCTGAAGTCAGAACTGGCCTCGCCGCCGGTTGCGGCTTTGCTCAACGAACTGCAAAGCAGCCACTGGCAAAGCACCTTGAGCGCTTTGCCAGGCTACAGCCTGGACGGCCTGCAAACCGGAAAAGTACTGAGCCTGCGCGCTGTGCTGCCATGGTGGCATTACCGCAAGCCAAAAGCGGTCTGAGAACACCCCAAATAGCTCAAAGCATTTCAGGTGCCTTTTGGGGCTGCAGCCCAATAAATCATTGGTCTAGCAGCTCCTGTATCAGTAGCAAAAAGTCACAACGCGCAAGACCTGAATCCACAACATATGTCGTCGCGTTCAGGCAAATAAAAGTTGCGGTACTTCGGGCTTTTCATGCGGGCCCGGGTGGCAACTGATGCGCCACGCAGCACCTTGTGGGTGCCGAACCAGGGCTGCGAATACTCCTGGTACGGATCGGCGACAAAGCCGGCTGTTTCGCTCGAATAGCCCCGAAACGTCGTGCCGGTCCATTCCCACACATTGCCCCACAAAAAGCCACGCCTGGCGGCTGTGTGCGCCGCTACTTCCCACTCCACTTCAAACGGCAACCGCCGGCCGGCCCAGCGGCACCAGGCGTCGGCCTCGTACCAGCTCATGTGCATGGCGGGCTGGCTGCCGTGCATGCGGCGGGCGCCGCCAAAGCGGGTTTGCATGACGGCGCCACTGGCCACGCCGATCTGGTCGACGTAGCGTGGCGCCCTTCTTCCCTCGTAATGGCCCTCGCCCTTTGCCATGGTTTGCAGCCAAGTCCAACCCTGCGGACTCCAGAGTTCTTGACGGTCATAGCCATCGTCGTCGACAAACTCGACGTACTGCGCCCAGGTCACAGGCTGGGCGTCAATTTCAAATTCCGGCACAGCCACACTGTGCTGGGGTCTTTCATTGTCAAACGAAAACCCGTCACTTGGGCTGCTGCCCAACATCCAGGTGCAAGCCGGCACCAAAAGCGGTTCGCGCAAGCTCATGGGAGCCGGAGTGAAAGCCTGCTGCATGGGTTTGTCAAACGCCAAACCCAGCGTTTGGGCGGTGTACACCAGTGCCTCGGCATGCATGTCTTCGTGGAACAGGCACAGCCGGTAAAAGTACAGGGCGTCGTCGTTGTCGCCGGCCTTTTCAAGCAAATCCAGCGTGCCTTCCAGCGTGTCGAGCAAATAGCTGCGGATACTGTTGGCATCAAGCAGGTCAAGTTGCCAGCGTGTGCTGTGCGCCACATGGGTGCTGTCCCACCAGCGGTCGGCGTTGGGCTCAATACTGGCAAGCCGCGTGTGCGCCGGCTCGCAGCGCGGGCCCAGTGCGCGTTGCATGTTGCGGGCAATCCACCATTCCTGAAACCAGCCGATGTGGCCCAGCTCCCACAAAGGCGGGTTGACCGTGGCCAGTTGGGGCACCACATAATTTGCCGCTTCAAGTGCGTTTTGATACTGCGCAAAAAGGTGCAGCGTATGATTGCGCGCATCCATCAACGCCAGCGACAGCATCGCCCGGCCGCCGCTACGCATGGTGGGCAAATCGATCTGGCCGGCCATGCTGGTTGCCGTTGCAAAGTTGGCATGAAAAGGTGTTTTGCTTGAAGTCAAAAATAGTCCTGGTGAGCCCAGCCTCAAGAGAGGCCAACAATGGCAACTGGCATACCGCACACCGCTGGGCAAAGTTTCTCTCTGGACATTGTGACATTGCAGTCACACAGCAATGGAACGCGGACGGTGAAACGCCGGATGCCATGATTGCGCTGCATGCGCGGCGTTCTGCACCGGCTATTCACGCCTGGGCGGCGCAGCATCCGCACAAGCCTTTGATCGTTGTGCTGACCGGCACCGATTTGTACCGCGACATTCACCGGGGCGCCGATGCACAGCAGTCTTTGCGGCTGGCAACCCAACTGGTGGTGCTGCAAGAGGAAGGCTTGGCAGAACTTTCCCAAGAACTGCAACGCAAAGCGTGCGTGATTTTTCAGTCTGCACCGCGCTTGAGCCCAGCCGTTAAATCCAGTCAGCGTTTCAGGGTGGTGATGGTGGGCCATTTGCGCGACGAAAAAGACCCGGTGACGTTTATGCAAGCGGCAAGGCTGTGCGCAGGTGCTGCGTACTTTGACCAGATCGGCGCTGGGCTGGATGCCGCGCTGGCTGATGCGGCGCGCCTGGCAGCAGACCAACTTCCCCACTACCGCTGGTTGGGCGGCCTGCCCCGCCCCCTGACGCGCCAACGCATCAAACGCGCCCATGTGCTGGTGAACAGTTCTGTCATGGAAGGCGGTGCGCATGTGATTCTGGAGGCCGTGCAGTCGGGCACGCCGGTGCTGGCATCCCGCATCAGCGGCAATCTGGGCATGCTGGGGGCTGACTACGCGGGCTATTTTGATGTGGGCGATGCCGCTGGACTGGCAGCGCTGGTCAAACGCTGCGCAACTGAGCCTGCCTTTTTGGCACATTTACAAAACCAGTGCGCGTTGCGGGCCGAATTGTTTGAGCCGGCTGTTGAAAAGCGCCATGTTTTAAAATTGCTCGCATCTGTCATCAAGGAATCGCCATGAACGCCCCCGAAAAACTCAGCTCGCTTGTGGCTCCGCGCCTGACCAGCCTGTCCCATGGCGGCGGCTGTGGCTGCAAGATTGCGCCAGGCGTGCTCAGTGAAATCTTGAAAAACTCCAGCAATCTGCCGATTCCCCCGGAACTGCTGGTGGGCATTGAGACCGCAGACGACGCGGCGGTGTACCTGCTCAATGAAAACCAGGCGCTGATTGCCACCACCGACTTTTTCATGCCCATCGTCGATGACCCGTATGACTTTGGCCGCATCGCCGCAACCAACGCCATCAGCGATGTGTACGCCATGGGCGGCACACCCATCATGGCGCTGGGCCTGGTCGGCATGCCGATCAATGTGCTGCCGCTGGACGTCATAGGCGCGATTTTGCGCGGCGGGCAGGACGTGTGCCGCGATGCTGGCATCCCGATTGCCGGTGGCCACACGATTGATTCAGTCGAGCCGATTTATGGCTTGGTGGTGCTGGGCCTGGTGCATCCGTCCAGGGTCAAGAAAAACTCCGGCGCCAAAGTGGGCGATGTGCTGGTCATGAGCAAACCGCTGGGCGTGGGCATTTTGTCTGCTGCCTTGAAAAAAGAAATGCTGCCGCCCGCAGGCTACGCCAAGATGATTGAAGTGACCACGCAATTGAACAAACCCGGCATCGCGCTGGCCGCCCTCGATGGGGTGCACGCTTTGACCGACATCACCGGCTTTGGCCTGGCAGGACATACGATGGAGTTGGCCAGAGGCGCAAAAGTGCAAATTCGCCTGGACTGGTCGCGCATGCCGCTGATTGCTGGCGTGCGCGAGCTGGCAGCGCAAGGATGCGTCACCGGTGCTTCTGGCCGCAACTGGGAAAGTTA
>CANKCB010000027.1 GCA_947480335.1 Gammaproteobacteria bacterium
AAAACGGTACGGATCATTGTGCCCTATGCCGCGGGCGGCCCGCTCGACGAGTTTATCCGCGTGCTGGCGCAGCGTTTGACCGAGGGGTGGGGACAGCAGGTGCTTGCCGATAGCAGGCCCGGCGCCAGCGGTGGCATCGCTGCTGAGCTGGTGGTCAAGGCCGCCCCCGATGGTTACACGCTGCTGCTGGGCAACCCTGGGCCGGTGACGGTGTTGCCTAATTTGCAAAAGCGCCTGTCCTACAACCCGCTTACCGAACTCGCCCCTGTCACCATGCTGGTGGCTGTTCCGCTGGTGATGGTGACGCATCCTTCGCTGCCTGCGAAGAACGTGCGCGAACTGGTGGCGCTGGCAAAAGCCCGTCCCGGGCAGGTTAATTATGCCTCGGCAGGGGTAGGCAACCTTGGTCATATCGCCATGGAGTGGCTGGCGGTGACGGCGGCGGTGAAGCTCAATCATGTGCCGTACAAGGGGTCGGCACCCGCGCTGGTCGACATCATGGCAGGGCATGTCGATACCACGCTGATCAATATCCTCGGCTTGCTGCCGCATGTGCAGGCGGGACGCGTGCGGGCGATCGCCGTGTCCTCGGCGAAACGCTCGCCAGCTTATCCAAACGCCGGCAGTATCGCCGAGATATACCCCGGCTTCGATGTCAGCAGCTGGGTCGGGATTTTCGCCCCTGCGGCAACGCCGCGTGAGTTGATTGTGCGCATCCAGACCGATATGGCCCGCACACTGGCCCGAGCCGATGTACGTGATCGTCTAGTCGCCCAGGGCGCCGAGGTGGTGGGCGGTACGCCCGACGACCTGGGGGTTCATGTGCGGCGCGAGAGCGCGCTTTATCGCAAAGTCATCGAGACGGTAGGCATCAGTGTCGATTAAGCGCTTGCCCAAGGCGTGGCAAGACGGTGGATCCGAGCTCTGGCCCTGACCCGCCGGGTTGGAGCGTGGTTGAGCGTATTGGACCGCCGCAGATGTCAGTGGTCACAAAGTGGGCGACTTTGCTAATCAGCCAGGGGTCAATAATTTTGACGAGTTTGACCTGCGGTTTGCCGGTCACGGCATGAAGACCGGCCGACGCCCTTACCTCTGGGGGGGGGGCTGGTGTGGCCCATCCCATCGGCTCTCGATTGCGACCACAGCCCGATCAGGCTACAACTCCGGCCCGGCGTATTTTCCCGCCGTCTGCGGAAACATCGACTTCACGATCTTGAACTTCGAGATGTCGACGGTTGCATCGCGATGCAGGAACAGCGAAGCGTCGCGCAGGTATTTCTCGATGCCGAAATCAAGCATGATGCCATTGCCGCCGTGCAGTTCGACGGCGTGCTGGCAGACCTTGAAGATTTCTTCGGACGCAAACATCTTTACCATCAGGCATAGCGCCTCGGCGTCGTGGGCGCCGCTGTCGACCGCTCGCACCGCTTCGTTGAGCAGTGCGCGCACCGCGGCGATTTTTGTTGCCATGTCCGCAAGCCGTAGTGCCACCGCCTGATGTTTGATCAGGATGCGGCCGCCCTGCACGTAGTTCTGCACATAATCGGCGGTCTTTTCAAAAGCGCCGACGCCGACGCCGAGGTTCTTTGCAGCGACGATGATTTTTCCGGGACGGAAGTAAATGCCAGCGCGTGTGAGGGCAATGTTTTCGACCAGGCAATGGTCGAGTGGTAGCGCGCAATCCTCGAACACGATTTCGCCGTTGTTCATGTAACGGCCGCCGAGCGTTTCGTTACAGCGCGCCACCGAAAGGCCCGGTGTATCACGTGGCACCAGGAAGCTCGACGTGCCTTTGGTCATGCCCGCGCCCGGTGTGGTGGTGGCGTAGACCACGTAGAGGCTGGCATCGTAACCGTTGGTGATGAACTGCTTGCGCCCGTTGAGCACCCAGCGGTCGCCTTTCTTCACCGCTTTCGTATGCATCATCGCCTCCGGCACATCGTAGGGCAGCCAGCGGTCTGAGGCGCCGCGTGGTTCGGTCAGCGCATGGGCGAGCAGAAAGCCCGGATCTTCGACGATGCGCGGAAACCATTTTTCCTGCAGATGGCGTGGCGCGATGTTTTGTAGCAGTTTGGAGATTTTCCAGATCTGTACGAGCTTGTCGGCCAGGCCCGAATCGCCGCGCGAGATTTCCTCGGCCACCATGGCGAAGGTCTGTACCTCTGATTGCGGATCGACTGGCGTGCCGCCGAATTCCTCGGGGATGCCCAGTGTACGCACGCCGATTTGGTGGGCGCCTTCGAGTAGTTCACGGGACGGACGGCGTTCGGGCGTCATGTCCCATTCGAGTTTCCAGTTTTTTCGGATGAAAGGAATGACTTCACGGTCGACAAACTGTCGGATGGTGTCGCGCATCATCCGTTGTTCCGCGCTAAGAACACGTTCGCTCATCTCCATCGCTGGCTCCTCTATTGTTGTGATTTTGGTCCACGATAGAAACAACCTGACAGCCTGTCAATTACCGGTTTTGGTGACGCAGCCGGCGGTTTAAGGTGCCATAATTCAAATCATCCTAAAATTCACTCGACTGGTTGGGAGTTCTCATGGGTTTAGTCAAATTTCCGGTGGTTGTCGTTTTCGCCATGCTGTCTCTGTCTGCGGCCCATGCCGCCGAGCAGGCCCGCGATTATCCGAACCGTCCGGTGCGCATCATCACCGGTTCACCCGGTAGTACTTCCGATATCGTGCCGCGTTTTCTCGCCAGCAAACTGGCCGGCGTATGGGGACAGCAGATCGTTGTGGATAACCGGCCCGGCGCAGGCGGCATTATTGGCACTGAAATCGGCGCGAAATCCGCAGCTGACGGCTATACCCTGACCGTCGGACACATCGGCACGCATGCGGCACCGCAGTTCCTCTTCAAGAAGCTCAATTACGATCCGGTGAAGGACTTTCAGCCGATTACGCTGCTCTCAGTCTCCGGCATCGCGTTGGCGGTGAATACCTCGGTGCCGGCCAACAACCTGAAAGATTTCATTGCCTACGCCAAGGGCAAGCCTGGCGGCGTTAACTATGGTTCGGCCGGCGGTGGCACCAGCAGTCAGCTGTCGGGT